>CAVSCS010000006.1:0-611819 GCA_963726525.1 uncultured Actinomycetota bacterium
AACTGAGCCCGGTCACCTGAGCCCCGGTCCCCTCGTGGGGGCCGGGGCTCGGCCCATTTCCGCCCCGGGGTCTGCTTGGGTGAGCCCACCCGCCGACGCACACTGGTCGACATGGTCCGTTCCGTGTGGCACCGCTCGCTCCTGCTCCTCCTCGCCGCCTGCGCGGTGGGACTGGTCGCCACGCTGCACCTCCATCCGGGCATGGCCCCGGCGCGTGCCGCGAGCGCTCCGGCGGTGACCCCGGAGTGCGGCGCCCCGGACCTGCGCGCGGACTTCCGCGCCCGCGACGCGGCGGCCGGGCACCGCTACGGCGTCGTCCGGCTGCGCAACGCCGGCGACCGGACGTGCGTGGTGCAGGGCTACGGCGGACTGTCCTACGTCGGCGGCGGCGACGGCAGCCAGGTCGGCTCGCCTGCCGACCGCGACCGGGCCACGACCCGCCGCGTGGTGCTCGAGCCCGGCGAGCGGGCCGTCAGCCGGGTCACCGAGACGGTCGCCCAGAACTATCCGCGCCGGACCTGTCGGCCGGCGGGGGTCGACGGCTTCCGCGTCTACGCGCCGGACGCCACCCGAGGGTTCTTCATCGCGCACCCCACCACGGGCTGCCGCAACGAGGCCGTGCACCTGCTCTCGCACGGGCCGTTCCGCGGCTGAACCAGCCCGCGCGTGCTTTCTGTCGAGCCCGTCGCAACTTTTGATTGACGAACACACAAAAGTCGCCCTACGGTCGAGGTGATGTGGTGCCCATCACATCTCCACGACAGGAAGGTGCACCCCCATGTGCTTCGGACACGACGGGGACGCGGCGCTCGAGCGCTCGCTCCAGGCGAAGGGCGCGAGCCGCCGCGGACTGATCAGGGGTGCCGCCGGCGCCACGGCCGGCGTCGCCGCGCTCGGGGCACTGGGCGCCGCGCCCGCCTCGGCCGCGGGTGGCCGCGGTCCTCACGGCCACGGTGGCGGCCACGGTGGCGGCCACGGCGGTGGGCACGGCGGTGGCCGTCGACTCGACCTGGACACGATCAGCATCCAGCTCTACACGCTCCGCTCGGCCGCGGGTGCCCCCGGCTCCGACCCGGCCGCGATCGGGCACCCGGCGGTGCTCGAGGCGCTCGCGCGCTACGGCTACGACCGCGTCGAGCTCGCCGGCCTCTACGGCGAGACGCCGGCGAGCATGCGCGCCCGCCTGGACGCCCTCGGCATCCGCGCGACCTCGAGCCACGACAACATCAGCACCGACACCGGAGCCGCCCACACCAAGTTCCAGGGCGCGGTCACGCTGGGCCAGCGCTACGTCAACGTGCCCTACCTCAACTCCGCCGTGCTGGCCGACTGGCAGCGCTGGGCCGACCAGATGAACGCCGAGGCGGCGATCGCCCGGAAGTACGGCCTGCGCTACGGCTACCACAACCACGCCCACGAGTTCACGATCGACCTGGGCGGCGGCCTGACGCCGTGGGAGGTGCTGATGGACCGGCTCGACCCGCGCCTGGTCCACCTCGAGGTCGACCTCTACTGGGCCTTCACCGCGGGCGTGAACACCGGCCACACCACGGCCGCGTCGGCGCTGCAGTTCGCCAAGGACGTGATCGACCAGGCGCCCCTGCAGGTGCGGCAGTACCACGTGAAGGACCGCACCTCGATGGGGACCGCGCCCGCCGAGGCCGACATGTGCGACCTCGGTGCCGGCGTGATCGACTTCGCCTCGCTGTTCGCCCACCACCAGGTGGAGGAGTACATCGTGGAGAACGACACCCCGGACAACCCGGCCGCGCCCCTGCTGACCGCAGCGGTCGGCCGGCTGCACCTCGAGCACCTGCGCTACTGACGCGACGCACCGGTGTCGCCGCGGTTGGGGCGGCAGGGGAGAATCCCCGTGTGACGACCCCCGCCCCGATCCCGGTCTCGACCGACGTCCTCGTGGTCGGCGCCGGGCCCTCGGGCTCGGCCGCCGCCGCGTGGGCGGCGCGCGCCGGGCTCGACGTCGTCCTGGTGGACGCGGCCACGTTCCCCCGCGACAAGACCTGCGGCGACGGCCTGACCCCGCGCGCGATCGGCGAGATGCAGAAGCTCGGTCTCGAGCCGTGGCTGCGCGACCACACGGTCAACCAGGGACTGCGCGCCCACGGCTTCGGCCAGACGCTGCTGCTGCCGTGGCCGGGTGGCTCGCTGCCCGACTGGGGCTCGGCCGTGGCCCGCGCCGAGCTCGACGACCACCTCCGCTCGGTGGCGATCGAGAGCGGTGCCACCGGTGTGGACGGGGCCCGCGCGGTCGGGGTGCGCCGCGACGGCGAGCGGGTCGCCGCCGTCGAGTTCCGCGGCTCGCCCGCCGCCACCCCGACCACCGGGGGCGCCGTCGACGACGGCACGTTCGAGATCGCCTGCCGGTGGCTCGTCGTCGCCGACGGGGTGCGCTCGCCGCTGGGCAAGATCCTCGGCCGTGAGTGGCACCGTGACACCGTCTACGCCGTCGCGGGGCGGTCCTACGTGGACTCCGACGCCTCCGACGACCCGTGGATCAGCTCGCACCTGGAGCTGCGCGACGAGCAGGGCGAGCTGGTCTCGGGCTACGGCTGGATCTTCCCGCTCGGTGACGGCACGGTGAACCTCGGCGCCGGCACGCTGGCGACGAGCCGGCGCCCGGCCGAGGTGGCGATCAAGCCGCTCATGCAGACCTACGCCGACGCGATCGGCGCGGACTTCGGGCTGTCCGGCGAGCTGCGGATGCCGACCTCCGCGCTGCTGCCGATGGGCGGTGCGGTCAGCAACGTCGCCGGCCCCAACTGGGCGCTGATCGGCGACGCCGCAGCCTGCGTGAACCCGCTCAACGGCGAGGGCATCGACTACGGCATGGAGACCGGCCGACTGGTCGCCGAGCACCTCGCCAGCGGCACCGGGCTCGGTGAGGCGTGGCGCTCGACGCTCGTGCAGCACTACGGCGAGTCGTTCTCCATCGCGCGCCGGCTCGCCGGCATCGCCACCCAGCCCAAGGTCGTCTCCGCGCTCGGTCCCGCGGGCATGCGCTCGGACTGGCTGATGACGCTCGCGCTGCGCTGGATGGGCAACCTGGTCGACGACGCCGACCGCGACCGTGCCGCCCGCGTGTGGCGCTGGGCGGGCCGGCGCTCCCTGGCGCTCGACGCCCGCCCGCCGTTCAGCTGATGACCACGACCGATCCCGTCCGGGGTCGGCGACGAACCGGTGACGTGGGTGACCAGGTCTACCGTGCCGTCAACGTGCTCGGGCACGCCGTGATCCGCGCCCTCGGCGTGGACACGCGCTGGACCGGGCTCGACCACCTGCCGCGCGAGGGTCCGGTGCTGCTGGCGGCCACCCACGTGAGCTTCCTCGACTTCGTCCTCGTCGAGCACGCGGCACGCTCGCGCGGACGTCTGGTCCGCTTCATGACCCGCCACGACGTGTGGGGCGTCCCGCTGGTGGGTGGCGCGATGACCCGGATGCGGCACGTGCCGGTCGACCGGGCGGCGCCGGCGGGCGCGTACGTCACCGGGCGGCGGCTGCTGCGGGAGGGCGAGGCGGTGTGCGTGTTCCCGGAGGCCGGCCTGAGCCACTCCTACACCGTCCGGCCGCTGATGCGGGGGGCCGCCGCTCTGGCCCGCGAGACCGGGGTGCCGGTCGTGCCCGTCGCGCTGTGGGGACCGCAGCGCATCTGGTCGGTGGGGCTCGAGGACGCCCGCGGTCGCAAGCCACGGCCCGACCTCACGCGCGGGCGGCGGGTGGACGTCGCGTTCGGTGCGCCCATCGCGGTCGCCCCCGACGCGGACGTCGACGTGACCACCCAGCTGCTCGGCCACCGGCTGACCACGATGCTCGAGGGCCTCCAGCGCCTGCCCGGGCACCTGCCCCGCCCCGGTGAGCACGCTCCCTGGTACCCCGCCCACCTCGGCGGGCACGCGCCGTCGCGCGCGGAGTCGCTCGCCCTCGACGACGTGCCGCGGGCTGCGCTCAGACCGACGTGGGGGCCGGCGTACGACGGGCGCGACGCTTCTCGACCCACCCGAGCGGGTTGGTGAACGGCTCCAGCACGCGTCGCACGGGCGGGCTGGCCAGCAGCAGCGCCAGGCTGATCGCGCCGAGGATGGTGAGCACCAGCCCCAGGGTGGGGTGGGCGGTGGTGAAGTCGGGCCAGCCGAGCGCCTTCACCGTCTTGATCACGAAGCCGTGGAAGAGGTAGACGACCATCGTCGCGGTGCCCATCGTGGTGAACCAGCCGAGGTTGCGCCGCGGCACCAGCGAGATCGCGGCGAACGCGCCGAGCAGCCCGACCATCATGACCGTGAGCCGGGTCTGGAAGACGATCTGGTTGGCGATCGGGATGTCCTCGTAGCCGGTGTCGTACCAGAGCAGCGCGGTCTCGGCCCAGGTGTCGGTGTAGAGCGCCATCACCCCGATCCCGACCAGCGCCGGCACCGCCGCGACCCGCACCCACACGTCGTCGAGGTGGGCGAGGTGGCGCGGCTTGAGGTGGAGCCCTAGCACGAAGAACGGCAGCAGGCCCAGGAAGCGGGGGATCATCAGCGAGTCGTCGTTCCAGAGCCCGCCGAGCAGGCTCACGATCACCGAGAGCGGCAGGAAGAGCCAGTGGCTCTTGAGGACCGGGGTCACCAACCGCCACATCAGCAGGACGATGAGGTACCACATCGTCCAGTGCGGGACGAGCCAGATCGGGCCCTGCACGGCCTCGTCGGCCACCTCGCGACGGAAGTAGAACAGGGCCGGCTCGAAGAGCAGGTAGGGCACCGCCAAGGTGTAGACCAGGCTCTTCATCCGGCGCCGGTCCCACTCGAAGGACTTCGAGAGGTAGCCGCTGATGAACACGAACGCCGGGATGTGCCAGAGGTAGATGAAGTCGTAGACCCAGTGGCTGCCCTGGGTGGCCTCGACGAGGCCGATCGCGTGGCCGACGACGACGAGCGTGACCAGCACCATCTTGACGTTGTCGAGCCACGGATCACGGGACGGGGGAGCCACGGCGTCACGGTACTTCACTAGGTTGTGGTCATGGGATCCCTGCCGAGGCGCCAGCGGGTGGCGGCGTACGCCGTCGTGCTGCGCGAGCTCGGCGGCACCGTGGAGATCCTCCTGAGCCGGCTCGCGCCGCGGATCTCGCGCGGCGAGATGTGGACGCTGCCGGGTGGCGGCGTCGACCACGGCGAGGACCCGCGCGACGCCCTGATCCGCGAGATCCACGAGGAGACCGGCCTCGCCGCCACCATCGGTGAGCGGGCCCGGGTCTACAGCGCCCACATGCCCCGCGCCCCGCGCGACGGGCAGCTGGTGGACGCCCACGCCATCCGGATCGTCTACGACGCCTGGGTCGCACCGGACGCGCCGGCACCACGCGTGGTGGAGGTCGACGGCTCGACCGTCGACGCCGCCTGGTGGCCGCTCGACGACGTCCTGGGCGGCCGTGTCCCGGTCACGGCCTCGGTCGCCGACGCGCTCGAGGACCACCGGCCCCACCGCCTGCAGCGCGTCGCGGCGTACGCCGTGGTGGTGCGCGAGCAGGCGGGCACCCGGTCGGTGCTGCTCACGCGGCTCTCGGCCCGCGCCGCCCACCCCGGCCGCTGGACGCTGCCCGGCGGCGGCGTCGACCACGGCGAGCGCCCGGCGGCGGCGCTGGCGCGCGAGGTCGAGGAGGAGTGCGGGCTGGCGTGCGAGGTGGGCGAGCTGCTCGACGTGCACGACACCCACTTCGAGGGCACCGCCCCCTCGGGGAGGATCGAGGACTTCCACGGCATCCACCTGCTCTTCCGCGCCTCCGTCGCCGACGGCGAGCCGCGCGTGGTGGAGCACGACGGCACCACCGACGCCGTCGCCTGGGTGCCGACCGAGGAGGTCGCCGAGGGCCGCGTCGAGGTGCTCGACGTGGTGCGCCACGCCCTCGGGCTGGGCACGTGAGGAGAGGACGAGGATGAGCGAGACCGTGTTCACCTACGCAGCGCCGGGCCTGAAGTTCGGCCGCGGAGCCAGCCGCGAGGTCGGCTGGGACGTCGAGCAGCTGGTCGCCACGGCGGGCGGCGAGGCGCGCCGGGTCCTGCTGGTGACCGACCCGGGCGTCGCCGCCACCGGCCATCCCGCGCGGGTGGCGGAGGCGATGGAGCAGCGCGGGCTCGACGTCGTCCTCTTCGACCGGGCCCGGGTCGAGCCGACCGACGCCTCGCTGGAGGAGGCGGTGGCCTTCGCCCGCGACGCCGGCCCCTTCGACGCGGTGGTCGCCGTCGGTGGCGGCTCGTGCATCGACACCGCGAAGGCCGTCGACCTGCTGCTCACCAACGACGGCGGGCTGATGGACTACGTCAACGCCCCCGTCGGCGGTGGCCGGGCACCGGAGCGGCCGCTGCTGCCGCTGGTCGCGCTGCCCACGACGACCGGCACCGGCGCGGAGTCGACGACGATCTGCGTCCTCGACGTGCTGGCGCTCAAGGTCAAGACCGGCATCTCCCACCAGCGGCTGCGGCCCACGCTGGCGGTGGTCGACCCCGACCTGACGATGTCGCAGCCGCCACTGGTGACGGCCTCCTGCGGCATGGACATCCTCTGCCACGCCCTCGAGAGCTGGACGGCGCGCTGGTACGCCGACCTGGACGCCAAGCGCCCCGAGCAGCGGGTGCCCTACTGCGGCGCCAACCCGATCGCCGACATGTGGGCCGAGAAGGCGCTGAGCCTGCTCGCCGCGTCGTTCCGCACCGCGGTGCGCGACGGGGCCGACGCCGAGGCGCGCGAGCAGATGGCGCTCGCCGCCACCTTCGCCGGCATGGGCTTCGGCAACGCCGGGGTGCACGTGCCGCACGCCTGCGCCTACCCGATCGCGGGCCGGGTGCGCGACTACCGCCCGGCCGGCTACCCCGCCGAGGAGGCGATGGTGCCGCACGGCATGGCGGTGGTGATGACGGCCCCGGCCGCCTTCGCGCTGACCTTCGAGGCGTCGCCGGAGCGGCACCTGCGCGCGGCCGCCCTGCTGGGCGCCACCGGGCCGTCCGGACCCGACGCGCTCCCGGAGGTGCTGCGCGGGCTGATGCGCGACGTCGGGCTGCCGAGCGGGCTCGCCGAGCTGGGCTACGGCGCCGCCGACGTCGACGACCTCGTCGGGGGAGCGCTCCAGCAGCAGCGGCTGCTCGCCACGGCGCCGCTGGAGGTCACCGCCGACCACCTCGCCGGCGTCTTCCGCGACTCCCTCGAGCACTGGTGAGCCCGCTGCCCGGACAGCGGCCGCGGCGGCTCCCCGTGACACCATGGAGCCCATGAACCCCCGTCACCGCCGCCTCGTCATCCCGGTGGCGCTGGGCGCGCTCATCCTCATCGTCGTCCTCGCCGCGGTGCTGTGAGCGCGGGGTCCGCCGACGAGGCGCTCGCCCGGGTCCGTGCCGCCGTCCTCGACGCCGACCGGCTCGTGCGCGCCCTGGCCTCCGGGCGGCGCAAGGGCCAGCCGCAGCCCGAGGTCGAGGGCCGCGAGGTGCGACGTGTGGAGCTCCGGGTGGTCGACCTCAAGGCCGGCCGCCACCTGCAGGTGACGTCGTACGACGAGACGCAGGCGCACACGGCCAACCACCCGGTGGGGGAGCAGGCCGCGGCCGCCGTCGACGTCCTCCTGGCGCAGCCGTTCGCGAACTGGCACGTCGACACCGCCACCGAGACGCTGCAGCTGCGGGTGACCAAGAAGGGTGCGCCGCTGCTCCACGCCTCGGCGCGCTCCGACGAGGTCGAGGTCGTCCGCGGCCACGACCGCGCCAAGGACCGGCTGCTGCGCGAGGACGACCCGGTGCTGCGGGCGCTGGGCATCAGCGACGAGCAGGGGCGGGTGAAGCCGAGCCGTCAGGCCAAGTACCGCCAGGTCGAGGAGTTCGTCCGGCTGCTCGACGCCAGCCTGACCGAGGCGATGGCGCAGGGGCACCTGCGGACCCCGACGGCCGACGACCCGCTGCGGGTCGTCGACCTCGGCTGCGGCAACGCCTACCTCACCTTCGCCGCCCACCGGTTCCTCACCGCGCCGCCCGAGGAGGGCGGTCGCGGCCTGGCCGTGCGGATGACCGGTGTCGACGTGAAGCAGCAGTCGGCCGACCACAACGGGCAGGTCGCCGCCGCGCTCGGCATCGACGCCGACTTCGTCGTCGGCTCGATCGCCGACGCCGAGCTCGACCGGGCCCCGGACGTCGTGCTGGCGCTGCACGCCTGCGACACCGCCACCGACGACGCGCTCGCCCGCGGCCTCGACTGGCAGGCCGCGGTGGTGCTCGCCGCGCCGTGCTGCCACCACGACATCGCCGCGCAGCTGCGCTCGGCCCCCGCCCCGGAGCCGTACGCCGTGCTGACCCGCCACGGCATCCTGCGCGAGCGCTTCGCCGACACCCTCACCGACGCGATCCGGGCCACGCTGCTGCGCCGCGAGGGCTACCGGGTCGACGTGGTGGAGTTCGTGGAGAGCGCCCACACGCCGCGCAACACCCTGCTGCGGGCGGTGCGCACCGGCGGCCGCAGCCCCGACGCCGCGCAGGAGTACGACGCCCTCGTCGGCGCCTGGGGCGTGCGGCCGCGGCTCGGGGAGCTGCTCGGCCTCAGCCGGTGAAGAGCGCGGACGCCTTGACCAGCGTCTGCCACAGGCCGTAGGCGAGCGGCAGGCCCACGACCAGCCACGCCAGTGCGACCAGCACGGGGTTGGTGGGCGCGGCGTCCGTGCCGTCGTGCCGGGTGTCCGGGGTGTCGGTGCTCATCGCGAGACCTCCTGTCGGGAGGAGATGCGCTCCTCGTTGGCGGTGTGCGCGTCGTGGTCGAAGTGGCTCTCGGCGACCGGGCGCACGAGCAGGTTGGCCACGAAGCCGACCGCCAGCACGCCGACCATGGTCAGCAGGGCGGGACGGTAGTCGGCGGCGACCAGGTTGCCGGGCTCGCCGACCGAGTCGAGGATGCCGTTGACGATCAGCGGTCCGGCGACGCCGGCCGCGGCCCACGCGGTGAGGAGCCGGCCGTGGATGGCGCCGACCTCGAGGGTGCCGAAGAGGTCCTTGAGGTAGGCCGGCACCGTGGCGAAGCCGCCGCCGTAGAAGGAGATGATCACCGCGGCCAGGGCGACGAAGACGAGCGTCGAGCCGCTGCCGAACAGGGCCAGCAGCAGGTAGAGCACCAGCCCGACGCCGAGGTACATGACGTAGGTGCGCTTGCGCCCGATGACGTCGGACAGGCTCGACCACACGAACCGGCCGAGCATGTTGGCCAGCGACAGCACCCCGACGAACCCGCCGGCCGCGGCTGCGGTGACCGTGCTGTCGCCGCCGTCGCGGAAGAAGTCCTGGATCATCGGCGCGGCCTGCTCGAGGATGCCGATGCCCGCGGTCACGTTGCAGAACAGCACGACCCAGAGCAGCCAGAACTGCGGCGTGCGGATGGCCTGCGAGGCCCGCACCAGGGCGCCGTTGGTGCCGGGGGAGTGCTCGGCCGTCTCGTCGCTGCCGTGGCCCGGGGGCACGCGCACCAGCGCGGCCCCGACGAGCATCAGCAGGGTGTAGACGATGCCGAGGGTGAGGAAGGTCTGGGCCAACGCGGAGCCGGACGCCACGGCGCCGGGCTCGGTGGCGACGAAGCCCGGGTCGTAGGCCGCCATCAGGCGGTTGGAGAGGGGGGAGGCGATCAGCGCGCCGCCGCCGAAGCCCATGATCGCCATGCCGGTCGCCAGGCCGGGACGGTCGGGGAACCACTTGATCAGCGTGGAGACCGGCGAGATGTAGCCGATGCCGAGGCCGATGCCGCCGATGACGCCGTACCCCAGGTAGAGCAGCCACAGCTGGCCCGACGCGATGCCGGCCGAGCCCACCATGAAGCCGAGGCCCCAGCAGGCGGCGGCGGCGAGCATCGCCTTGCGCGGTCCCGACCGCTCCACCCACGTGCCGAGGATCGCGGCGGACAGCCCAAGCATCACGATGGCGAGGGAGAAGACCCAGCCGATCGCGGTCAGGCTGGTGTCGAAGGTGGCGACGAGGGAGGTCTTGAACACCGAGAAGGCGTAGACCTGACCGATCGAGAGGTGCACCGCCAGCGCCGCAGGTGGGATCAGCCACCTGCTGTAGCCGGGACGGGCGACGATCGCCTGCTTGTCGAGCACGGACATGCTTCCCCCTCTTTCCGAGTGGCGATGGGGTGAACCCCTGCACGCTACGGACAGGTGGTTGAGAAGTCACACACCTGCACGGGTGGCCCCGGCGAGCGGCCGTCCTGGCGCGACGAACGGTTCGAGACGGTCCGGGAGGGCGTCCCGGCTACGGTGGGGCCGTGGTGAGGAGAGGTGCGCGCGTGCTCCTCGGCGCGGCCGTCGTGCTGCCGTTCCTGGTGGGGGCGGCGTCGGACGACGACGTGTCGAGACGCTCCGTCTTGCGCTTCGAGGACCCCGACGTCGTGGAGTCGAGCGGGCTCGCATCAGTCGACGGCCTCCTGGTCACCACCAACGACTCCGGCGACAGCGGGCGCGTCTTCGCCGTCGACCCGGCCACCGGGCGGACCGTCGGCGTGACCCGCTGGTCGCCGGCACCGGAGGACGTCGAGGCGCTGGCGCCGGCCGGGCCCGGCGAGGTGTGGGTCGCCGACACCGGCGACAACCGCCACGTCCGCGACTCGGTGACCGTGCTCCGCGTCCCGGTCGGGCGCGGCGACGTCGACGCCGACCCCGAGTCCTACGAGCTCGTCTACCCCGCGGGCGACGGCGCCCAGGACGCCGAGGCGCTCCTCGCCCACCCGGTGACCGGCCAGCTGTTCGTCGTGACCAAGGGCGTCTTCGCCGGCGCGGTGTACGCCGCTCCGCCGCGGCTGCGGACCGACCGGCCCAACCAGCTCGTCCAGGTCGCCGACGCCCCCGGCATCGTCACCGACGCGACCTTCCTGCCCGGCGGCGGCGCGGTGGTCCTGCGCACCTACGCCAGCGCCCACGTCGCGGCGTACCCCTCCTGGGAGCCGGTCGGCTCGTGGGAGCTGCCCGCCCAGGACCAGGGGGAGGGGATCACGCTCGTGGGCGACGAGCTGTGGCTCAGCACCGAGGGCGCCCGCTCCACGGTCCTCGCCGTCGACCTGCCCCCCGCAGCGGCCGCCGCCGACCTCGCCGGCCCGGCCTGGACCGCCTGGCGCTGGCTCGCCACCGCCCGCGGCCTCCCCCTCCCCGTCTGACCCCCTCCGCGCCTGACCCCCTCCGAGGTCCTCCGACCGGGCTCCGGCCGGGCTCGCCGGGCTCCGCCCAGGGGGTGGCTCGAGCGTAGGTATGGCCGCTCGACGCACGCCATGGCGTGCGTCCAGCGTCGACGGCGTGCGTCCAGTCCGCTGACCGCGGTCGACGAGATCGCCCACCGATCGGCGCCGGCGCCGGGACCCTGATCGTGGAACATGCGGGCCACCAGGTGGCTCAGGGACTCCACGATGTGTCGGCAAGCGGGATGGCGGTGTCTGTGGTCCGTCCGGTGGACCAGCCGGACCGCGCATGTGAACGGGCAGCGCTCAGGCGAGCGCGCGGTCCAGGGCGGCCTGGACGTGGAGGGTGGTGCAGGGGAACACCGGCAGCTCGACGTCGGACTGCTTCACCAGCAGCTCGAGCTCGGTGCAGCCGAGCAGCACGCCGCCGGCGCCGGCGTCCCAGAGCTCCTCGATGATCTCGACGACCCGGCGGCGGGTGCGGGGGAGCACGACGCCGTGGACGAGCTCCTCGTAGATGGCGTCGTTCAGCACGTCGTGGTGGCGCTCGTCGGGGACGACGACCGACAGGCCGTGCGCGGCGAGGCGGTCGACGAAGAACGACTCCTGCATCGCGACCTTGGTGCCGATGAGGCCCACCGTCTCGACACCCGCCGCCCTCACCGCCGCGGCGACGACGTCACCGAGGTGCAGCACCGGGATGTCGACGGCCTCCTCGACCTGGTCGGCGACCTTGTGGAAGGTGGTCGTGCAGAGCAGGAGGAAGTCCGCGCCGGCGCGCTCGACCCCGCGCGCGGCGTCGGCGAGCAGCACGCCGACCTGGTCCCAGCGCTCGTCGTCCTCGAGGTGGGTCACCTCGGCGAAGTCGACCGTGGTCAGCGCCAGCCGCGGCGAGGACAGGCCGCCGAGGCGCTCCCGCATCCCGAGGTTGAGGTCGCGGTAGTAGACCGCGCTGCTCTCCCAGCTCATGCCGCCGACGAGTCCGATGGTCTTCACGCGCGGCAGTCTCCCACGTGTAGCTGCGAAGTCGCCGTCTCGCCTGACAGTCCCACGACTCAGGTGCGGTGCACCTTGTGTGCCGCTGCTTGGGCACGGGGCTTGATGACCAGCTCGTCGATGTCGACGTGGGAGGGCCGGGTGGCGACCCAGGAGATCGCGTCGGCGACGTCCTCGGCGACCAGCGGCTGGTCGACGCCGGCGTACACGGCGTCGGCGCGCTCCTGGTCGCCACCGAAGCGGACGAGGGCGAACTCGTCGGTGCGGACCATGCCGGGGGCGACCTCGCAGACCCGGATCGGCTCGCCGTTGAGCTCCAGGCGCAGGGTCTCCGAGAGCACCTTCACCGCGTGCTTGGCGGCGGTGTAGCCGCCCCCGCCCTCGTAGGCCCAGCGGCCGGCGGTCGAGCCGACGTTGACGATCGTCGCGTCGCCGCTGGCGCGCAGCGCCGGGAGCAGGGCGCGGGTCACGCGCACCAGGCCGAGCACGTTGAGGTCGTACATCCAGCGCCAGCCCTCGAGGTCGGCCTCGTCGACGCGGTCGGTCCCGACCGCGCCGCCGGCGTTGTTGACCAGCACGTGGCAGGTGGCCACCTCGGCGGCCAGGGCGGCGACCGAGTCGTCGTCGGTGACGTCGCAGGTCACCGCGCGCCCGCCGATCTCGGCGGCCAGCTCCTCGATGCGGTCGGTGCGGCGGGCCGCGCAGACCACGTGGAAGCCCTGCGCGGCGAGGGCGCGGGCGGTGGCGGCGCCGATGCCGCTGGAGGCGCCGGTGACGACGGCGGTGCGGGACGGGGTCGGGTCCTGGCTCATGCGGCCATCCTCCCAACAGCCGGTGCTGGAACAATGCCCGGGTGATCATCGCGGCGGCCGACGGCTCGGCACTCGGCAACCCCGGACCGGCAGGCTGGGCCTGGTACGTCGACGACGGCTGCTGGGCCTCGGGCGGCTGGCCGCGCGGCACCAACAACATGGGCGAGCTGATGGCGGTGCTCGACCTGCTCCAGCAGACGGCCCACGTCGACGACGAGCTGCACGTCTTCTGCGACAGCAAGTACGTCATCGACTCGGTGACCAAGTGGATGCCCGGCTGGAAGCGCAAGGGCTGGAAGAAGAGCGACGGCAAGCCGGTGCTCAACGTCGAGCTGATGAAGGCCCTCGACGCCGCCATGGACGGGCGTCGTGACCGGGTCCGCTTCGAGTGGGTCAAGGGCCACGCCGGGCACGAGCTCAACGAGGCGGCCGACCGACGGGCCAACGCCGCCGCGACCGCCTACCAGCGCGGCGCCGCTCCCGACCCCGGTCCCGGGTTCGCCGGGGCGACCACGTCGCACCCCGCCGCCGAGGTCGGCCAGGTCGAGGCCGAGCCCGACCTCTTCAGCGACCTCGAGCCGGCCGTGGAGGTGAGCGACGAGGAGCAGGTGGTCGCCCTCGAGCGCTCGCTGCTGACCGACGAGGTGCGCTCCGACCCCGCCGCCGTCGCCGCGCTCCTGCACCCCGACTGGTGCGAGATCGGCCAGTCCGGGCGCCTGCTGACCCGCGCCGACACCCTGGCCGACATCGGCCCGGTCGCTCCCGTGCGGGTCGAGGTCATCTCGACCGACCGGGTGGGCGCCGACGCGATCCTCCTGCTCTGGCGGGCGGTGGCCGCCGACCGCGCGACGCTGCGCAGCACCCTGTGGGTGCGCACCGGGGAGCGCTGGCAGGCACGCTTCCACCAGGGCACCCGCGAGCCCTGAGGCGCGAGCCCGCCGCCGGGGCGTGGCATCATCGCGGGATGCCCCTCTCCCGGATCGCGGCCCCCGCCGCCCTCGCCGGAGGCGTGCTGTGGATCGTCCGCGCCCTCCTCGGCGGCGGTGACGGCCCGCTCGTCGACACCCTCCAGCTCCTCGGCCTGGTGTGCCTGCTCGTCGCGGCCGCACTCTTCGGCAGCACGCTCGTGCGCAGCGACAACCTCGGGATGCGGGTGGTCGTCGCGCTGGCGTCCGCGCTGCTCCTCCTGGCCATGGTGGAGGCGTTCCGCCCGCCCGGCGCCCGCTGGTACGACGCGACGTGGGGGGCGCTGGCCGCCGTCGTCGGGGGCGTCGCCCTCCTGCGGCAGCGCGGGCGTACGCCGGAGCGACCCGCGACCGGGGCCCACGCACGCTGATCGCAGCACCGGGAATCCCCGGGCCACCGTCGCGGTTGCACCGGAGGTGCCCGTGTCCGGGTCCCGTGGCGTGTCCGCACCGAAGGAGGAGCAAGCGTGGGTGATCGGGTGGCGATGATCAGCCTGCACACCTCCCCGTTGGACCAGCCCGGGACCGGCGACGCCGGTGGGATGAACGTCTACGTCATCGAGCTCTCGCGGCGCCTCGCCGCCCAGGGCATCGCGGTCGACGTCTTCACCCGCGCCACCTCCTCCTCGCTGGCGCAGGTGGTCGAGGCCGCCGACGGGGTGCTGGTGCGCCACATCGCGGCCGGGCCCTTCGAGGGGCTCGCGAAGGCCGAGCTGCCCGGCCAGCTGTGCACGTTCGCCCGCGAGGTGCTGCGCACGGAGGCCGCCCAGCCGCTGGGGCACTACGACGCGGTCCACTCCCACTACTGGCTCTCCGGGCAGGTCGGGGCGCTGGCGCGCGACCGCTGGAACGTCCCGCTGGTGCACTCCATGCACACCATGGCGAAGGTCAAGAACGCCTCCCTCGCCGAGGGCGACAGCCCCGAGCCCGCCTCGCGGGTGATCGGCGAGGAGCAGGTGGTCGAGGCCGCCGACCTGCTCGTCGCCAACACCGACACCGAGGCGCGCCAGCTCGTCGACCTCTACGGCGCCAGCCCCGACGCGGTCGAGGTGATCAGCCCCGGCGTCGACCTCGACGTCTTCGCGCCGCGCGACAAGGCCGAGGCCCGCCGTGCGCTGGGCCTGCCGCAGGACGCCGCGGTGCTGATGTTCGCCGGCCGGATCCAGCCGCTGAAGGCCCCCGACGTGCTGCTGCGCGCGGTCCACGTCCTGCTCGAGCACGACCCGGCGCTGCGCCACCGGCTCGTCGTCCCCGTGGTCGGCGGCCCCTCGGGCTCGGGCCTCGAGCACCCGACGGCGCTGGCCGACCTCGCCGCCGACCTCGGCATCGCCGACGTCGTCCGCTTCGTCCCCCCGGTCTCGCAGGGCGAGCTCGCGGTGTGGACCGCCGCTGCCACCGCGGTCGCCGTGCCGTCCTACAACGAGTCGTTCGGGCTGGTCGCCGTGGAGGCCCAGGCCACCGGCACCCCGGTCGTCGCCGCCGCCGTCGGGGGCCTGACCACCGTGGTGCGCGACGGCGTCAGCGGGCTGCTGGTCGACACCCACGAGCCGCGCGACTGGGCCGCCGCGCTGCGGCGCCTGGTCGACGACCCGGCGCTGGTGGAGCGGCTCGGTGCCGGCGCGGTCGCGCACGCCCGCGACTTCTCCTGGGAGCGCACCGCCGAGCGCACCCTGGACGCCTACGTCCGTGCCGGCGGCCGGATGCGTGCGGCCCTCGCGTCATGATGGCGCCATGACCGACGTCCCCTCCGCCGTCCCCTCTGCCGTCCCCTCGGAGCAGACGAGCGAAGCCGTCGAGCGGCTGCGCGCGTACCTCGCCGGCAACGACATCGAGCACGAGGAGCTCGGCGGCGGCTCGTTCTCCCTGACGCTGCCGGGGGAGAAGAAGCTGCAGACGCCGGTGCGCCTCGACGTCGGCCCGCACGCCCTCGGCGTCCACGCCTTCGTGTGCCGCAACCCCGACGAGAACCACGCCCGCGTCCACCGGTGGCTGCTCGAGCGCAACCTCAGGATGTACGCCGTCTCCTTCGCCGTCGACCGCACCGGCGACATCTACCTCGAGGCCCGGCTGCCGCTGTCGTCGGTCACCGACGACGAGCTCGACCGGGTGCTGGGCTCGGTGCTGGCCAACGCCGACGCGTCCTTCAACGCCATCCTGGAGCTCGGCTTCGCCTCCTCCATCCGCAAGGAGTGGGAGTGGCGCATCTCGCGGGGGGAGTCGACCCGCAACCTCGAGGCCTTCCGCGGCTGGCTCGAGGCGGGGACCGACCCCGCCTGAGCTACCCCTGGTCGCCGAGGGCGCCGGTCACGCGGCCCGGTCGACGCGCGGCTTGCGCCGGGTCATCAGCACCCCGACGATCGCCAGCGCACCGCCGACGAAGGTCAGCGACGGCGGCACCTCGTCGATGGTCAGCCACGCGATGCCGGTGGCGATCAGCGGCACGAGGAACGTCGTGAGCGACAGGGCACCGGCGTCGGTGTGGGTCAGGGCGAAGGCCCAGGTCGTGAAGGCGACGGCCGTGGGGAAGACGCCGAGGTAGATCACCCACCACAGCTCGGCGCCGCCGTCGGCCACGATCCCGGGCAGGTCGCCGGCGAAGGGCAGGCAGGTCGCCGCTCCGATGAGGAACGACACCAGCACCACCTGCACCGACGGCAGGCGGCGCAGCAGGACCTTCTGCGTGAGCACGCCGACGGCGTACATCGCGGCGGCGAGGACGACCAGCAGCACGCCGAGCAGGCTCGCGTCGGCGTCGCCGGAGGAGCCGCGCGCGATCACCGCGACGCCGGCGAACCCGACGACCATCCCGGCCACCAGCCAGGTGTGCAGCCGCTCGCCGAACAGCGGCACCGCGAGCAGCGCCACGATCACCGGCCCGACCTGGATGATCATCGCGGCGGTGCCGGCGTCGACGTGGCGCTCACCGGCGTTGAGGGCGAGGTTGTAGACCCCGAACCAGCCGAGGCCGCCGAGCGCCAGCAGCCCCCACTCGCGCCGGGTCGGCCGGACCCAGCCGCGACGGAGCACCAGCGGCAGGACCACGAGCGCGGCGACCAGCAGCCGGCCGGCGCCCAGCGCGCCCGGGCTCACGTCGCCGGCGACGTGGCGGATGACCACGAACGCCGAGGCCCACATCACCAGCGTGACGGCCCCGGCCGCGACCGGCAGCCAGGGTGCGGGCGGCGTGGTCGCGGCGGAGGGGGCGGGCGTGGTCCGGCTGGCTGTCGTCACGAGTCAAGACTAGGTACGGCCATGACGCACGGCCAGCGCATTTCGGACGTCGTACGTCGCGATCCCGCCGCGTCGCGCCTACTGAGACGTCAGGAGATCTCGACACGCCCTTTCGCTGCCTCGTTCCTCGGCAGCGGGGCTGCTCGATCCGATCCCGCCCACGCGTCGCGCTCGTTCCTCGCGCGCCGCTGCGGGATCGGCGCGCTCGACCTCGTCGCTCCGCTCAGAGGTCGAGCTTGTAGCCCAGGCCGCGGACCGTGACGAGGTACTTGGGCTCGCCCGGGTCGGGCTCGAGCTTGGCGCGCAGGCGCTTGACGTGCACGTCGAGCGTCTTGGTGTCGCCGACGTAGTCGGAGCCCCACACGCGGTCGATGAGCTGACCGCGGGTGAGCACCCGGCCGGGGTTGCGCAGGAACATCTCGAGGAGCTCGAACTCCTTGAGCGGCAGTCGCTGCTCGCTGCCGTCGACGGTCACGACGTGGCGCTCGACGTCCATCCGGACCGGACCGGCCTCGAGGGTGTCGGGCATCAGGTCGGGCTCGTGGCCGCGGCGCAGCACCGCACGGATGCGGGCCACGAGCTCGCGCGGGGAGTAGGGCTTGGTGACGTAGTCGTCGGCGCCGAGCTCGAGCCCGACCACCTTGTCCACCTCGTCGTCCTTGGCGCTCACCATGATCACCGGCACCGCCGACGTCTGGCGGATCTGGCGGCACACCTCGGTGCCGGGCACGCCGGGGAGCATCAGGTCGAGGAGCACGATGTCGGGACCGAACCGGTCGAACTCGGTGAGCGCGGTGTTGCCGTCCGCGGCGATCGCCACCTCGTAGCCCTCCTTGCGGAGCATGTAGGCGAGCGCGTCGCTGTAGCTCTCTTCGTCCTCGACGACGAGTACCCGGGTCACCTTCGTACCTCCTGCTGGTTCTGGCTGGTCGTGGGGTCGAGGGTGGTCGTGCTCGCGGGCACGACGACCTCGACGGGGGTGCTGGGACGGCCGTGGCCGGGCTGGGGGTTGCGGGGGAGCGTGAGCGTGAAGGTCGACCCCTGCCCCTGGACCGACCAGACCGAGATGTCGCCGCCGTGGGTGGCCGCGACGTGCTTGACGATCGCGAGCCCGAGCCCGGTGCCGCCCGTGGAGCGGTGGCGCGCGGGGTCGACGCGGTAGAACCGCTCGAAGATCCGGTCGATGTCCTCGGGCGGGATGCCGATGCCCTGGTCGACGACCGAGACCTGCACCTGGTCGCCCTCGGACCGCGTCGTGACGACGACCCGCGAGCCCGACCCGGAGTACGCCACGGCGTTGGCGACCAGGTTGCTCACCGCCGCACCGATCAGCTCCTGGGAGCCGAAGACCTCCAGGCCGTGCTGGCCGCGCGACTCCACGGTGATCTGCTTGGCGCCCGCCTCCATCGCGCTGGTGTCGACGGCGGTCGCGACGGCCGCGTCGAGGTCGACCATGACCGGCTTCTCCAGCGGGTCGTGGGCCTGCAGGCGGGACAGCTCGATGATCTGCTGGACGAGCTTGGTGAGCCGGTCGCTCTCGATGAGCATGCGGGTGGCGAAGCGCTGCACCGCCTCCGGGTCGTCGGAGGCGTCGGTGACGGCCTCGGCGAGGAGCCGGATGGCGCCCACGGGGGTCTTGAGCTCGTGGCTGACGTTGGCGACGAAGTCGCGGCGGACCTCCTCGACGCGCTTCTCGCGCGTGCGGTCCTCGACCAGCGCCAGCACCAGCCGGGCGCCGAGCGGCGCGACGCGGGCGGTCAGCGTGCGGATCGTGGCGCCGTCAGGCCCCGGGAGGTCGAGCTCGCTCTCGCGGATCTGACCGTCGCGGCGCACCTGCGTGACGAGGTCGAGCAGCTCGGGCACGACCACCGTGCTGCCACGCACCAGCCCGAAGGCGTACGCCGGCGCCGACGCCTTGAGGACGTGGTCGGACTCGTCGAGGACGACGGCACTCGAGCGCAGGATGCTGAGCACGGCGGCGACGCCCGCCTGCACGACGGGCTCCTCGACCTGCGGCAGGGTGTGCCGCTGCCGGTCGCTGATGTGCCAGGCGAGCACCGCACCGCCTGCCATGACGGCTCCGACGAGCGCGGCCAGACCGGCTTGCATGGTCGGATCCACGACCACCATCGTACGCACCGCGGGGGGCCCGCCAGCCCCGATGGACGCCCGGTGCCGAGTGTTCACGCGCCGTTCATCGCTCACGGCCGGGTGTTCGCCTGGGCTGCTTACAGTGCGCCCATGCGTGAGGCTTTCCATGACCAGCTCGACGGCATCTTCGCCGACCTCTCCGACATCTGCGGACAGGTCGAGATCGCCGTGCGCGAGGCCACCAAGGCGCTGATGACCGGCGACGTGCACACCGCCGACCAGGTGATCAGCGGCGACAAGGCGATCGACGACGCCCGCGAGCGCGTCGACGACACCTCGTTCCAGCTGCTCTCGCTGCAGCAGCCCGTCGCCGGCGACCTGCGGATGATCGTCTCCGCGCTGCGGATGGTCAGCGAGCTCGAGCGGATGGGCGACCTGTCGGTGCACGTCGCCAAGATCGCCCGCCTGCGCGTGCCCTCGGTCGCGGTGCCCGACGAGCTGCGCCCGACCATGGAGCGGATGGCCGAGACGGCCGAGGACATGGTGCGCCGGGTGCGCAGCATCATCGTCGACCGCGACGTGGAGGCCGCGATCGAGCTCGGCCGCGACGACGAGGTGATGGACCAGCTGCGCCGCCGCAGCTTCACCGAGCTGCTCTCCACCGACTGGCACCACGGCGTCGAGGCCGCCGTCGACATCGCCCTCCTCGGCCGCTACTACGAGCGCATCGCCGACCACGCCGTCTCGGTCGCCAACCGCGTCGTCTTCGTCGTCACCGGCCAGGTCCCCCAGCGCGACTGACGTACCCCTGACTCACCGCTGGTGCGCGTGTCGTACGGCGGCGCGCCGGTGAGCGGTGCTTGAGGCGGCTTTTGGAGGCGCGGAATCCGCCTCACTCACCGCTGGTGTGCGTGTCGTACGTCGGCGCGCCGGTGAGCGGTGCGTGACGCGGCTTCTGGAGGCCTTGAATCCTCCTGAGTCACCGCTGGTGCGCGTGTCGTACGGCGGCGCGCCGGTGGGCGGTGTGTGAGGCGGATTCTGCGAGCTGGGAATCCCCGTCACTCACCGCTCGGACGCGTGTCGTACGCCGGCGCGCCGGTGGGCGGTGTGTGAGGCGGATTCTGCGAGCTGGGAATCCCCGTCACTCACCGCTCGGGCGCGTGTCGTACGACCTCCGCGCACCGTGCGGGCAAGGTTTCGACGCGCCCGTCGCGGCTTCGTGCCTCAGCCGCGGGTCTTGCTCGACCTCGCTGAGCCCACGCTGGTCGACTCCGTCGACCAGCTGCTCAGCGACCCTGGTTGGCGACGGCTGCCGCGGCGGCAGCGGCCGCCTCGGGGTCGAGGTACTCGCCGCCGGCGACGGTCGGGCGCAGGTCGTCGTCGAGGCGGTAGACCAGCGGCATGCCGGTCGGGATGTTGAGGCCCGCGATGTCCTCGTCGCTGATCTGGTCGAGGTGCTTGACCAGGGCGCGCAGGCTGTTGCCGTGCGCGGCGACGAGCACGGTGCGGTCCGCGCGCAGGTCGGGCACGATCTCGCCCTCCCAGTAGGGCAGGAAGCGCGCGATGACGTCCTTGAGGCACTCGGTCCGGGGCAGCTCGTCGCCGAGGTCGGCGTAGCGCGGGTCGCCGGCCTGCGACCACTCGTCGGAGTCGTCGAGCGGCGGCGGGGGCACGTCGAAGGAGCGGCGCCACAGCATGAACTGCTCCTCGCCGTACTCCTCGAGCGTCTGCTTCTTGTCCTTGCCCTGAAGGGCGCCGTAGTGGCGCTCGTTGAGGCGCCACGAGCGCTTCACCGGGATCCAGTGCCGGTCGGCGGCGTCGAGGGAGAGGTGCGCGGTGGTGATGGCGCGCCGCTGCAGCGAGGTGTGCACGACATCAGGCAGCAGGCCGGCGGCGACGAGCAGCTCGCCGCCGCGCACGGCCTCGGCACGGCCCTTCTCGGTGAGGTCGACGTCGACCCAGCCGGTGAAGAGGTTCTTGGCGTTCCACTCGCTCTCGCCGTGGCGGAGCAGGACCAGGGTGTGGGTCACGAGGCGTCACCTTCCGTGTCGGACGCGCTGTCGGACGGGGTGTCGCCGGTGGTCCCGGAGGAGGTGTCCATGCCCTCCCAGTAGCCGAAGTCGTCGCGCACGACCGGCACCTGCATCATCACGCGGTCACCGTTGCCGAAGTCGATCGCCAGCGGGACGAAGTCGCCGGCGGCGAAGTCGCCCGTGACGACGATGCCCGCGGCGGGGTCGGCCAGGTTGACCAGGCCGCCGGGGGCGATCGAGACCGGGTCGAAGTCGGCGGTGATCGTGGCGCCGTCGTCGCCGGAGATCGCGGTGAAGGTCTGCTCGGTCTCGGTGTCGTTGTTGGACAGCGAGGCGATGAACGTGCCCGAGCCCTCGGCGGCGGAGACCACGACGGCGGAGAGGACGTCGACGTCCCCGTCGCGGTCGTTGGCGCCGCCGGCCACGGTGTAGTCACGCTCGGTGGCGTAGTCGAAGCCGCACGAGGAGAGCGCGAGCGCCAGCACTGCTGCGCCGGTCGCGAGGAATCGAAGCTGCATGGCGCACAGCCTAGCGTCGCCTCAGGCCAGTCCCACCGTCTGCCCCGTGAACAGGACGGCGATCGCCAGCAGGCCCGTCGCGACCGAGGCCGCGACCAGCAGGCGGGGGGTCCCGGTGCGCAGCGCCAGCACCAGCGGGAGGGACTTCTCGCCCTCCTCGTGGTCGTGCACGAGGCCGGGCAGGGCGAGCAGGACGTGGACGGTCAGGCCGAGGGCGGCGGCCAGCGCCGTCATGGCCGCGGTGGGAGGGGTGGACGTGCCGACCCCGCCCCATCCGCCGTAGGCCAGGAAGGCGGGGTAGAGCGCGAACCCGACCGTCCACGGCACGAAGGAGATGACGGTCGCGTGGAGCACCCGGTCGCCGACCGCGGCGACCAGCAGGGAGGCGAGGTACGCCAGCGCGGCGCTGCGTCCGTTGGCCACCGCCAGCGGGACGACGAGCAGCACCCCGCACGCGACCGCGAACCAGGCCGTCCCGGGGTCGAGGGCACCCGAGGCGAGCGGCTTGGCGGGCTGGCGGCGCTCGTCGCGATCACGGTCGGCGAGGTCGTCGAGCCAGCCGAGCACGCACTGCCCGACCAGCACCGTCGCCGCCACCAGCGCCACCTCGCGCAGCGGCCGCCCCGCGACCGCCGCGGCACCCGCCAGCACGACCGCGGTGGCCACCGCCTGCCGGGGGTGCGCGGCGCGGAGGAGGGGCAGGCCAGGGGCGGTCGGCATGCACGGATCATGCCCCAGGCGAGGCGCCGAACGGGTGCGCGCACCACAGCAAGTCGCGTTCTGTCAAGCCCAGAAGTGCCCTCTGACCTGCGGAAACGCGAAAGGAGGAGATTCGAACCCGTGTTAGAATGGTCATCTAGGAAGGGGAACAGAACATATGACTTTCACCGTCGGCGAAACGGTCGTCTATCCCAATCACGGGGCCGCAGTCATCGAGGACATCGAGATGCGGAAGATCAAGGGAGAGGACCGGCAGTACCTCGTCCTCAGGATCGTCGCACAGCAGGACCTGGTCGTCCGGGTGCCGGCGTGCAACCTCGACCTGGTCGGTGTCCGCGACGTGGTCGACAAGGAGGGCCTCGACCGCGTGTTCGACGTCCTGCGTGCGGCTCACGTCGAGGAGCCCACCAACTGGTCGCGACGCTACAAGGCCAACCTGGAGAAGCTCCACTCGGGCGACGTCATGAAGGTGTCGGAGGTCGTGCGCGACCTGTGGCGCCGCGAGCGCGACCGCGGCCTGTCCGCGGGCGAGAAGCGCATGCTCGCCAAGGCCCGCCAGATCCTCGTCTCCGAGCTCGCGCTCGCCGAGAAGACCAACGAGGACAAGGCCGAGGCCATGCTCGACGAGGTGCTCGCCTCCTGAGCGGCGACGACCTCGACCGAGGCCCCTGGGACGACGTTCCCCGGGGCCTCGGTCTCGTTCTGGACGAGGATCGCGGCTCCCTGCCGTACGTCCTCGTCCACGGCGAGGCGCTCGTCGCCTGCGCCGCGTGGGCGCTGGGCGACGCCGAGGTCGACCTGGTCGACGCCACCGTCGCCTGGGACGACCTCGCCGGCTCCGGCCGCGACCTGGTGCTCCACGACGCGCTCTGCCCGATGACCCCGGCGTCCTTCATCGCAGCGTGCCTGGAGCACGCCCGCGCCACGGGTCGCCCCGTCGTCGGGACCCGACCCGTCACCGACACCGTCAAGGTCGTCGACGACGGCCGGGTGGGCGCGACGCTCGACCGCGACGGCCTCGTCGCGATCACCTCCCCGCTGGTGCTGCCCGCCGCCGTGCTCGCCACGACGTCGCGGCGCCCGGCCGGTGACCTGGCCCGGGCGGTCGCCGACCTCGCCGCCGCCGGTCAGCAGGTCGACACGCTGCCCGCTCCCGCCGAGGGCCGGCGGGTCTCCTCGGTCGACGACGTACGCCTGCTCGAGGCGCTCACCACCCGCGGGGCCTGAGCCCGGCCAGCTCCGAGGCGAGCGCCAGGTCCTCGGGGAAGGTGACCTTGAGGTTGGTCGGGCTGCCGGTCACCGCAGCCACCGCGACGTCGCGGTAGGCGCTGACGCACGCCGCGGTGTCGGTGCCCTCGAACCCGTCGTCCGCGGCCGCCGTGTAGGCCGCCAGCACGTCGTCGGCGCGGAAGGCCTGCGGCGTCTGCACGCCGCCGACCTCCTCGAGGACCGGCGTGAGGTCGGCGTGCAGCAGGTGCGTCGTGGGGACGACGGGGATCGCGCCCCCGACCTCCCGCGCCGCGGCGACCACCGCCTCCCACAGCGCGTGCCCGGCGAGCGGGCGGGCACCGTCGTGCACCACGACCACGTCGACCTCGCCCGAGCGGACGTCCGGCGCGAGAACCTGCAGGGCCGCCCACTCCGAGGCGTGCCGGGTCGCGCCCCCGTCGACCACCAGCACCTCGCGGTCGCCGAGGTGCGGCGCGAGGGCCTCGGCGACGGCCCCCCGGTCCTCCGGCCGCACGACCAGCACCACCCGGCACACGTCGGCGAGGGACAGGGCGTCGCGCAGCGACCACGCCAGCACGGGCACGCCGCGCAGCGGCAGCAGCACCTTGTTGACCTCGGCGCCGACCCGGCTGCCCGACCCGGCCGCGAGGACGACGACGGCGACCGGCATCAGGCGGGGACCACGAGCGCGGTGGCGACGGCCGCCACGCCCTCGCCGCGGCCGGTGAGGCCGAGGCCGTCGGTGGTCGTGGCGGACAGGCTCACGGGCGCACCCAGGGCCGCGGTGAGGGCGGCGACCGCCTCCTCGCGGCGCGGTCCCAGGCGCGGGACGTTGCCGATGACCTGGACCGCGACGTTGCCGATCTCGAAGCCGGCGGCCCGCACGCGTCGTGCCGTCTCGGCGAGCAGGGTCGTGCCCGACGCCCCGACCCACGCGGGCTCGGAGGTGCCGAAGTGGGTGCCGAGGTCGCCGAGGCCGGCGGCGGAGAAGAGCGCGTCGCAGGCCGCGTGCGCGGCCACGTCGGCGTCCGAGTGGCCCTCCAGGCCCGCGGGCTCGTCGGGCCACGCGAGGCCGGCCAGGTGCATCGGCACGCCGACGACGAGGCGGTGCACATCGGTGCCGATGCCGATGCGCAGACCGTAAGGGGGCGGTAAGGACGTCACGGCGGCATCATGCCCGAGGACAGGACACAATGGCGGGGTGACCACTCGCCGCCCTCCGTGGGTGCTCGCCGGCGTCCTCGCCGGGTGCGCCGGGCTCGCCACCAGCTATGCGACGGCGATGGTGCTCACCATCCGGGAGTCGCCGCTCGTGGCGGTCGCCGAGCTCGTCATCCGGCTCACGCCCGGATCGGTCGCCGAGCGCGCCATCGCGGTCCTCGGCCACCTCGACAAGCCGGCGCTCATCGCCGGGATCCTGGTGTTCCTGCTCGCGCTGTTCGCCCTGGCCGGCTCGCTGGCCAGGCGCGGCTGGTGGCGGCCGGTCCTGGTCTGGGTGGCGCTGGCCGCCGCCGGGCTCGGCGCCGTGGCCGCCCAGCGCAACGCCGGCACGACCGACGCGGTGCCCGTCCTGGTGGGGCTGCTGACCTGGGTCACCGTGCACTCCGCGCTCACCGACGCGCTGCGCCGCGAGATGCGACGTCCCGACCTCGAGTCGCGCGAGCGCCGGGTGTTCGTGATGGTCGCGGGCACCATCGCCGTGGCGTCGGTCGGCATCGCCGCCGCGGGCCGCTTCGTGGGGGCGGGCCGCCGCAGGGTGGAGGCCAGCCGCCGCCTGCTCCGCATCCCCGGGGTCACCCGCCGTGAGCCGCCGGTCAGCACCTCGGTCGGCGTGGAGGGCGTCACGCCCTGGCAGACGCCCAACGAGGACTTCTACCTGATCGACACCACCATCGCGAAGCCCGCCATCGAGCCCGACCAGTGGTCGCTGCGCATCCACGGGATGGTGGACCGCGAGCTGGTGCTGACCTACTCCGACCTCGTCGAGCGCCGGATGACGGAGTCGTGGATCACCCTCAACTGCGTGAGCAACGAGGTGGGTGGCGGGCTGGTCGGCAACGCCCGCTGGAGCGGCGTACGCCTGGCCGACGTGCTCGAGGGGCTCGGCCTCGACCCGGCCGCCGACTGCGTGCTGCAGACCTCGCACGACGGGTGGACCTGCGCGACGCCGATCGAGGCGCTGACCGACGACCGCGACGCGATGCTGGCGGTGGCGATGAACGGCCGGCCGCTGCCGATCGAGCACGGCTTCCCGGTGCGCACCATCGTGCCCGGGCTCTACGGCTACGTCTCGGCCACCAAGTGGGTGGTCGACCTCGAGGTGAGCACCTTCGCCGACTCGATGGGCTACTGGACCGACAAGGGCTGGTCCGAGCTCGGCCCGGTGAAGATCGCCTCGCGCATCGACGTCCCGCGCTCGGGTGACGACGTCGAGGCCGGCACCGTGACCGTCGGCGGGGTCGCGTGGCACCAGCACACCGGGATCAGCACGGTGGAGGTCCAGGTCGACGGCGGCGCGTGGCAGCGGGCCCGGCTCGCCGACACCCCGTCGGTCGACACGTGGGTGCAGTGGGCCGTCGACGTCGACGTCGACGAGGGCGACCACGAGGTCCGGGTCCGCGCGACCGGCGCGGACGGCGAGACCCAGACCACGGTCCGGCGCGCGCCGGACCCCGACGGGGCCACCGGACTCCACACGATCGAGATCAGCGCCTCCCGGGCCTGATCGCCCGGGGGTCAGCCGTTGCGGATGACGTACGCCGTCCCGCCGCTCGCCGCGATCCAGGTCCGCTCGAGCTGCGCGCGGTCGTAGACGCGTCGCACCTCGGCGTCCGTCGCGCCCGCGGGGTCGTTGACGACGACGTCGCCGTCGGCCTCGAAGCCCACGACGACCATCAGGTGGCCGTTGCTCGCCGAGATGGGCGCCCCGGTGAGCTCGCCGCGGGAGAAGGCGACCGAGATGACGAGCGGGACGCCGGCCGCGACGTAGTCCTCGGCCTCGCGCAGGTCGCGCAGGCGGGTGACGTAGGAGTCGCCGCCGACGAGGGTCGCGGCGTAGGCGGTGTTGAAGGCCCAGTTGCCGGTGCCGTCGTAGCCGTGGTCGTAGACCATCTTGGCGGTGTGGTCCACGACCGCGTCGACGTGGCCGGCCGCGATGCCGGTGGGTGCCGGCGCGACGCCGTAGTAGCCGAGCACCATGGCGGTCGAGGTGGCCGAGCACCACGCCTCGCCGCCACCGCCCCACTGCGGGTAGTGGCCCGTGTGCACCATCTGCGACAGCGTCGGCACGGGCAGGACGGTGCCTGCCGCGGGGCCGGGGAGCGTGGTCGGCCGGGCGGCGGTGGCGTCGAGGGACGCCACGGCGCCGACGCGCTCGAGGCTGACCGCCTGGCTGCCGCCGCGCGGGCGGAGCAGGGTGACCCGCACCTGCCAGGCGGTGACCGGCGTGCTCGCCACCCAGGTGTCGACCTCGACCGCGCCGAGGTCGTCGGACTGCCCGGAGTACGTCGTGCGCTGCACCGGGCGGTTGCCGGTCGACCAGTCGGCCAGGGTGTCCCAGGTGCCGGTGGCCCCGGTGGCGGCGCGACCGCGGACCTCGACCCGCACCATGCTCCGGCCGGGGGTGGTGGCCTCCCAGGTCGGGACCACCTGCGTGGCACCGAAGGGCAGCTCGGCCCACGGCGAGGTCCAGGTGCCGGCGTCCCAGCTGCGCCCGGCGACGGTGCGCGCCGACGGCGCCGCGAGCGTGACGGCGCCCCGGCCGAGCTTGAGCCCGCGGCGCTGCCCGGCCTTGAGGTCGTGGTAGCTGCTCCACGACGTCAGCTGGACCTGCGGCGTGGCCCGGCGAGCGGCGGCGGTCGGGGCGCCCGACGGGGACGCCGACGCCGAGGCCGCCGGTGACGCCGCCTGCGTCGGGACGGCGGTCGCGGTGAGAGGCAGGGCCAGGCCGAGGGCGAGAGGAGCGGTCAGGAGCAGGCGCCGGAGCGGGGAGGAAGGTCGAAGCACCGGTCGACGGTACCGCGACAGATCCCATGCGTCCCGGGAGTCACAGATGTCTCGGCGCTAGGGCGAAAGTTCACCAAAATGTGGGGCGAGTTCATGACGTGGGATGTGCCACAAGCCTGCGGAAAAACCTAGCCTGTGCTCGGCCGCCGCCACCCTCGTTCGCGGCCCCGACCAAGGGACAAATGATCTTGTCTGCACGCATGCCCCGACGGGCAACCAGCATCGCATCCCTCCTGGCCCTCGTGGCCACCCCGCTGGCTCTCGGGATGAGTGCCCCCGCGAACGCGAGCGTCTCCACGGCGATCTCGACCTTCCCCTACACCCAGGACTGGTCGGGGCTCACCTCCACCAGCACCTGGGCCGACTTCCCCGGCGTCGAGGGCTTCTCCGCAGGCACCTCGATCGCGCCGTCGAACCAGCCGAACTCCACGGACGTCGGCACGCTGACCGCCGAAGGCACGCTGGCCTCGAACCTGTCGCTGCAGTCCGGCACGACCGTCCCGAACTCGACGAGCACCGGCGGTGCTCTCGCGTTCTACAACGTGGCGGGTGCGAGCAAGACCGTCGCCCTCAGCGCGACCGGCACCATCACCACGCCGATGCTCGTCCTGCACCTCGACACGACCGGCAAGTCCGGCTTCACCGTCGACTACGACCTGCAGGACCTCGACAGCAGCGCCGACGACCAGCCCACGCGCGTCGCCCTGCAGTACCGCGTCGGCACCTCGGGTGCCTACACCAACGTCCCGGCCGGCTACGTCGCCGACGCGACCGTCGCCGGCAACACCACGGTGCCCTCGGTGCACGTCTCGGCCCCGCTGCCGTCCGCGGTCGAGGGGAAGTCGGATGTGTTCCTCCGCGTCATGACCCTCGACAACGCCACGGGCAGCAACGAGCACGTCGGCATCGACAACATCAGCATCACCGCGGGCGGTGGCGCCGCGCCGCTGGCCGCGACCGACCCCGGTGACCGCCCGGTCTACCGCGACCGTGCGCTGACGCCGTTCACCCTGCAGGCCAATGGTGGCGCCACGCCGTACACCTGGACCGCCACGGGCACCCCGCCGGGCGTCACCGTCAGCAGCGCCGGCGTCGTGTCCGGGACCCCCACCCAGAACGGGACCTTCGCCGTCGAGGCGACCGTCACCGACGGGGCCTCCGCGACCGCGACCACGACGTTCGACATCGTCGTCTCCGACGTCCCGGTCAAGCCGTTCCACACCATCCCCGAGATCCAGGGCGAGGGCGCCACGTCGCCCTTCGCGACCGGTGACGCCAACGCCGACGTGTCCACGTCCGGCGTCGTCACCGCGCGCTACACCGACGGCGGGATCAACGGCTTTGTGATCCAGACCGCCGGCTACGACCCGGCCAGCGACGAGACCCCCGACGCCTCCGACGCCCTCTTCGTCTACGCAGGCGGCACGGTCAGCTACCCGCTGCCCGCGATCGGCGACCTCGTCACCATCGCCAGCGGTCGCGTCAGCGAGTTCAACGGCGCCACCCAGATCACCGTGACCAACGGCGACTTCGTCACCAGCGAGCCCGCCACCGCCGAGCAGGCGGTCATCCCGGGCACGGTCGTCCCCGGCACGGACTGCGTCCAGGGCTCGTGCCCGAGCGGCGCCGAGCTCGACGCGCTGCGCGAGGCCCACGAGCAGGAGGCCTTCCTGCCCACGGGCGAGCACACCGTCACCGACTCCTACAGCGGCGGTGTCGGCTCCTCGTCGATGCGCGGTGAGTTCAAGATCGCGATGCGCTCCGACGAGCCGCTCTACATCGCGCTCGACCGGGTCCGGCCCACCGAGACCCAGCAGATCGCCGACATCAACGCGTACAACAACGCCCACGGCCTCGTGCTCGACGACGGCGCGACGATCACCTACACCGCCACCACGGCGTACCCGTGGCTCACGCTGACCAACACGGTCCGCGGCGGCGCGCAGGCGACCTTCGTGAAGCCGGTCGTCCTGGACTACCGCTTCAACACCTGGCGCCTGCAGCCCTCCAGCCGCATCCAGCCGGGCAGCGACGGCAGCGGGCAGGTCGCCTTCGAGCAGGATCGCCCCGCCGCGCCCGACGACGTGCTCGGCGACTCCGGCAACCTGAAGATCGCCACCTTCAACATGCTCAACTACTTCGTCCACCCGGTGGACGAGTGGGTCTCGACCGGCGGCGACGCCTACCCGGGCACCAACCGCACGTGCACGACGTACAAGGACCGCAACGGGGTCCCGCTGACCGCCAACACCTGCACCTGGCGCGACCCGCGCACCCAGCCGCCCGGCGCCCTGCCGGACATCGGCCCCCGCGGCGCGGCGACCAGCGAGAGCCTCTCGCGCCAGCAGGTCAAGGAGGTCGCGGCCATCAACACGATGGACGCCGACGTGATGAGCCTCGAGGAGGTCGAGAACCCGGTCAAGCTGGGCTACTCCGACCGCGACGCCGCGCTGAAGGTGCTCGTCGCCGCGCTCAACGCCGACTGGGCCGCCACGCACCAGGGCGAGGCTCCCGGAGCAGGCGACCGCTGGGCGTTCGTGCCCACGCCGCGCCCGCAGGCTCAGCCGACCGTCGCCGAGCAGGACGCGATCCGCTCGGCCTTCATCTACAACCCGCGCCTGGTCGAGACCGTCGGCCGCTCGCAGATCCTGGTGAACTCGCCGCCCTTCCGCAACGCACGCGAGCCGCTCGCCCAGGGCTTCAAGCGCCTCGGCGCCACCCACGACGACGCGTTCCTCGTGATCGTCAACCACTTCAAGTCCAAGGGTGGTCCCGACGACCCGTCGACGATCGCCGGCACGGACAACGAGGACACGGGCAACGGCGCCGGCTCCTACAACGGTGACCGGGTCCGCCAGGCCCGCGCCCTCGACGCCTTCGCCGACTCGCTGGTCGAGGACAAGGACATCGAGTCGGTCTTCATGACCGGTGACTACAACTCCTACTCCGCCGAGGACCCCGTCACCACGCTCGAGGGCCTGGGGTGGAACGCGCTCGACGCCGACAACGGTGAGACCAGCTACTTCTTCGGCGGTCTCGCCGGCTCCCTCGACCACGTGTTCGCCAACGACGCGGCCCTGGGCCTCGTCGAGGGCGCGACGATCTGGCCGATCAACGCCAACGAGCCGATCTACTACGAGTACAGCCGCTACAACTACAACCTCACGCCGCTCTACGACCAGACCGCCTTCCGGTCCTCCGACCACAACCCGGAGATCATCGGCATCCAGGCGCCGCTGTCGTCGGCCCCGGCCGACGTCGACACCGTCCAGGTGCTCGCGTCGAACGACTTCCACGGCCGTCTCCTCGACGACCCGGGCAGCGCCTCGGCGGGTGCGGCGGCCATGGCCGGCGCGGTCAAGGGCCTGCGTGCGGAGAACCCCGACACGGCGTTCGTGATGGCCGGCGACATCGTCGGTGCCTCGACGTTCGAGTCGTTCATCCAGAACGACAAGCCGACGATCGACGCGATGAACGAGGCCGGCCTCGAGGTGTCCGCTGCGGGCAACCACGAGTTCGACCAGGGCTACCGCGACCTGATGGACCGCATCATGTCCGCCGACGCCGCCGACGGCGGCGCCGACTGGCCCTACATCGCGGCCAACGTGCGTGACGCCGACGGCGGCTACGCGCTGGAGTCCGACCGGACCGACGGCAACTTCGCCCACGCCAACGGCGCCACCTGGTGGAAGAGCTTCGACGACCTCGGGGACAACGGCATCCGCGTCGGCTTCGTCGGCGCGGTCACCGAGGACCTCGGCTCGCTCGTCGCGCCGAGCGCGATCCAGGGCCTCGAGATCACGAGCATCGTGGACGAGGTCAACGCCGCCGCGGCCGAGCTCAAGGCCGACGGGTGCGGCGGCGAGCCGTGCGACCTCGTGGTCGAGCTGGTCCACGAGGGTGCGCCCAGCCCGAGCTGCGCCACCATCGGCAGCGACACCGCCAGCGCCTTCGGCCGCATCGTCCACGGCGCCAGCACCGACGTCGACGCGATCGTGTCGGGCCACACCCACCTGAAGTACAACTGCGCGGTCGACGTCGAGGGCAAGGCGCTGCCGCGTCCGGTCGTCTCGGCCGGCCAGTACGGCTCGTACCTCAACCAGCTGCAGTTCGACTTCGCTCCCGGCACCGACGACCTGGTGGGCATCCGCCAGCACGTGCTCGCGATGAAGGACTACGACGAGGACGAGGCCACCAAGGCGATCGTCGACGCTGCGGTCGTCGTCGCCGAGGAGAAGGGCTCGGTCGAGCTCGGCCAGGTCGCGGGCGCCTTCAAGCGCGCGCGCCGGGTCGACCCCACCAGCGGCGTCGTGGAGAACCGGGGCGGCGAGTCCACCCTGGGCAACCTGGTCGCGGAGATGCAGCGCGAGAAGACCGGCGCCGACATCGGCGTGATGAACCCCGGTGGCCTGCGCGACGACCTGCTCGGCACCGGCGACGGGGCCGGACCGGTCACCTACCGCGAGGCGGCCAACGTCCAGCCGTTCGCCAACACGCTGGTGACGGTCGACCTGACCGGCACTCAGCTCGAGTTGCTCCTCGAGCAGCAGTGGCAGCGCGACCCCGACGGCAACGTCCCGTCGCGTCCGTTCCTGCGGTTGGGCACCTCGAAGGGCTTCACCTGGACCGAGGACGCGTCCCGGCCCGAGGGCGACCGGATCACGGGCATGTGGCTCGACGGTGCGCCGATCGACCCGGCGGGGACCTACACGGTCTCGGCGAACAGCTTCATCGCCTCCGGCGGCGACAACTTCCGGGCGCTGACGCTCGGCACGGCCCGCCAGGACACCGGGTTCACCGACCTGCAGGCAACCGTCGACTACCTCGCGGCGCACGCCAGCACCGCGCCGCTGCCGGTCGACTACTCCCAGCACGCGGTCGGCGCCCGGGTCCCGGCCGGTCCGTTCGCGGCCGGTGACACGGTCACCATCCCCGTCGCCTCGCTGTCGATGACGGGTGGCGGCAGCTCGGCCGACATCACCGACCCGGTCGACACCTCGGTGTCGGTCAGCCGCGGCACGACCGTCCTCGGGACGTTCGCGGCGACGACCGTCCTGCCCACCACGCCGTACGACGTCCCCGGCGCGGCGACGGTCAGCTTCACGCTGCCCGCCGGCCTCACCGCCGGCACGCAGTGGTTCACCCTCACCGGTGCGACCACGGGCACCGTCGCCCACGTGCCGGTCACGGTGCTCGACGGCCGTGCCGACGCCACGGTCACCGGCACGGCCGCTCCCATCACCTGGGGCCAGGCCGGCTCGGTCGCGGTGACGGTCATGCCGTCCACGGCGACCGGCACGGTCGAGCTGTTCGACGGCACCGCGAAGGTCGGTGAAGGCACCCTCGCGGGCGACGCCACGACGACCATCGCGATCCCCGTCAAGGCACTCGCGGTCGGGACGCACCAGCTGCGCGCGGTCTACGCGGGCGATGACGCCGTCAGGGCAGGCGAGGGCACGGTCACGGTCACGGTCGCGAAGGCGTCGTCGACCACGACCGCCACGCCCACGCCCGCCTCGGTGGTCCAGGACAGCGGCACCAGCTCCATCGCCGTCGCCGTCACCGGCACGGGCGTGGTCCCGACCGGCCAGGTCAGCGCCTGGCTCGACGGCACTCAGCTGGCCACCGCGACCCTGGTCGACGGCCAGGCCACGCTCGTGGTCGGTCCGTTCGCCACGGTCGGGTCGAAGGCCGTGGAGGTCCGCTACGCCGGGTCCTCCGAGGTCACCGCCTCGTCCAGCACCGTGGCCGTCACGGTGACGGCGAAGCCGACCCCGCAGCCGAGCGCCACCACGATCTCCGGCACCGACACCTCGGTGCAGTGGGCCAAGGCCGGCTCGGTCGCGGTCTCGGTGGCCCCGGCCGCGGCAACCGGCACCGTCGAGCTCTACGACGGCACCCGTCGCGTCGGCTCGGCCACCCTGGCGGGCGGCTCCGCCCGCGTCGCGCTGGCGGCGCGGTCGCTCGAGGTCGGTCGGCACACGCTGGTCGTGAAGTACCTCGGCTCGCCGACGTACGCCGCCTCGCAGGGCACGGTGAGGGTCACGGTCACCAAGGCGAAGCCGAAGGTCACGGTGGAGCGGCCCGACAGGATCGAGGCCGGCGACCGGGCTCGGATCGCGGTCGACGTCGACGGTGACGGCTACCGCGCCACCGGCAAGGTCGAGATCGTCCTCACGCAGGGCAAGCGGGAGATCACGGTCCGCAAGAGCCTGGACGACGGCTCGCTGGTCGCCCGCGTGGAGGTCGGCAAGCCCGGCGAGTGGAAGGTCACCGTGACCTACCTCGGCGACGAGCACACGCTCACCGGCAAGGACACCACGACGCTGAAGGTCCGCCCGGGCCGCAAGCGCTGAGCACGTCAGGAGTCCCGGGTCACCACGGTGGCCCGGGACTCCTGCGTTCCCGGCCGGGTCGGGGCCGGGCTCGCGAAGACGGGACTTGGCCCGGTGCACCCTAGAATCGTCGGGTGACACTGAGGCTCCACGACACCGCCACGCGCGAGACGCGCGACTTCGTCCCCCTCGTCGAGGGCCGGGCCGGCATCTACGTCTGCGGCCTCACCGTCCAGTCGGAGCCCCACGTCGGCCACGTCCGCTCGGCGGTGAACTTCGACGTGCTCCGGCGCTGGCTGACCGCCAGCGGCTACGACGTCGACTTCATCCGCAACGTCACCGACATCGACGACAAGATCCTCGTCAAGTCCGCCGAGCAGGGCGTGCACTGGTACGCCCTCGCCGCGGCGATGAAGCGCGAGCTCGACAAGGCCCTGGCCTCGATCAACGTGCTGCCGCCCACCTACGAGCCCGGTGCCACCGGCCACGTGCCCGAGATCGTCGAGCTGATCGAGCAGCTCATCGCCCGCGGCCACGCGTACGCCGCCGAGGACGGCAGCGGCGACGTCTACTTCGACGTGCGCAGCTGGTCCGACTACGGCGAGCTGACCCGTCAGAAGGTCGACGACATGGAGCCCGCGGGCGACGCCGACCCGCGCGGCAAGCGCGACCCGCGCGACTTCGCCCTGTGGAAGGGCTTCAAGAAGGAGAGCGAGCCCGCCACCGCGGCGTGGCCCTCCCCGTGGGGCCCGGGACGTCCCGGCTGGCACATCGAGTGCTCGGCGATGGCCGGCAAGTACCTCGGCCCCGCCTTCGACATCCACGGTGGCGGCGTCGACCTCCGCTTCCCCCACCACGAGAACGAGCAGGCCCAGTCGCGCGCGGCCGGTCGGCCGTTCGCGTCCTACTGGCTGCACAACGCCTGGATCACCACGGCCGGCGAGAAGATGAGCAAGTCGCTCGGCAACTCGCTGCTGGTGCCGTCGGTCCTCGAGCGGGTGCGCGGCATCGAGCTGCGCTACTACATGGTCGCGGCCCACTACCGCTCGCACGTGGAGTTCAGCTTCGAGGCGCTCGACGAGGCCGCCAAGGGCTTCCGCCGGATCGAGGACTTCCTCGACCGCGCGGCCCCCGTGGTCGGCTCGTGGTTCGCCTCGGTGCCCGACGCGTTCGTGGCGGCGATGGACGACGACCTCGGCACCCCGGCCGCCGTCGCGGTGATCCACGACGCGGTGCGCGAGGGCAACCGGCTGATGGCCGACGGCGCGTCTGAGGCGCTGGGCCAGAAGTTCGGCGAGGTCATCGCGATGCTCGACGTGCTCGGCCTCAACCCGGCCGACCCGGCGTGGGGGAGCGGTGGGTCCGACGAGCGGCTCACCGAGGTCGTGGACGCCCTGGTGCAGGGCCTCCTGGCCGACCGGACGGCAGCGCGCGAGGCGAAGGACTGGGCTCGCGCCGATGCGATCCGGGATCAGATCAAGGCGGCCGGCGTGGAGGTCGAGGACACCCCGACCGGCCCGAAGTGGACCCTCGGGTCCGGGAGCGTGTGACGTGGCAGGCAACAGCAAGCGCAAGGGCGCCATCAAGAAGACCGGCAAGGGCAACCCCACGGCCGGGTCGGGCGGCCGGGTGCGCCGCGGGCTCGAGGGTCGCGGCCCGACGCCGAAGGCGGTCGACCGCCCCTACCACCAGGCCCACAAGGCGGCCGCCAAGGCCGAGCGGGTCAAGGCCAGGTCGGGCACGCGACGGCGTACGTCCTCCGACGCCGAGTGGGCCGCCGGTCGCAACTCCGTCGTCGAGCTGCTCCAGGCCGCCGTCCCGGTGACCGCGGTCTACGTCGCCGAGGGCGCCGAGCGCGACAACCGGCTGCGCGAGGCGTTCAAGCTCGCCGCCGAGCAGGGGGTCAAGCTCCTCGAGGTCACCCGCAACGAGATGGACCGGATGACCAGCGGCGCCGTGCACCAGGGCCTCGCCGCCCGGCTGCCGGCCTACGAGTACGCGCACGCCGACGACCTGCTCGAGCGGGCCGAGGACGCCAAGGAGCCCCCGCTCGTCGTGGCCCTCGACTCGGTCACCGACCCCCGCAACCTCGGCGCGGTGATCCGCTCGGCCGCCGGCTTCGGCGCCCACGGAGTGCTCATCCCCGAGCGCCGCGCCGCCGGCATGACCGCCTCGGCGTGGAAGACCAGCGCCGGCGCCGCCGCGCGCCTGCCGGTCGCCCAGACCGTGAACCTGACCCGTCAGCTCAAGGCCTACCAGGAGGCGGGCTGCATGGTCGTCGGCCTGGCGGCCGACGGCGACCTCACGCTCCCCGAGCTGGTCGCCCCCGGTGGCCTCGCCGAGGGTCCGCTGGTCGTGGTCGTCGGGTCCGAGGGCAAGGGCCTGGGCCGCCTGGTCGCCGAGACCTGCGACCAGATCGTCTCCATCCCGATGGCCGGTCAGCTCGAGTCGCTCAACGCCGGCGTGGCGGCCTCCGTCGCGCTCTACTCCATCTCGCAGGCCCGCCTGGCATGACCGACGCCCCCCGGGCACCCCGCGCGAGCACGCTGCGCCGCCTCGTCGCGGGCGCGGTCCTGGTCGCGGTGGCTGTCGTGGTCGGGGTGTCGGTCGCGGTCTCGCTGTTCCTCAACAGCAGCCGCACGATCGTGCTGGTGGGCCACGACACGGTCGTGAGCCCGACGCTCGGTGGTGACGCCGTCGTGCAGACCGGCCCGCTCCTGCCCGACTTCCGGGTGCGCGACGTCGGCCCGGTCGGCGTCACCCTGACCCTGGGCAAGACCGAGGTCGGCTCGATCGAGGAGCTCGTCGAGCGCTACGCCTTCATCGCCACCGACCCGAGCGCGCAGATCGCCAAGGTGCGCGGGGTCGTCGTCGACATGGCCGTCTCGGCGGCCGTGCGAGGCCTGGCCGCCGGACTGCTCCCGGTCGCCGTCTTCTGGCTGCTCGGCCCGCACCGGCGCGGCGAGCTGTTCCGCGGCGTACGCACCCGGCGGGGCGCGGTGGCCGCGGTCCTGCTGCTGTCCCTGCCGGTCCTGCTGTGGCAGCCCTGGGAGTCCGACCCGCAGACCCAGGACGAGCAGGAGGAGTGGCAGACCCTCGCCGAGCTCGCCGGGACCGGACGTCACGCTCCCCTCGGAGGCGCGCGACATCGAGGTGCGGGTCGGACCGGTGACGACGCAGACCAAGCGGCTGGTCCTCAGCGCGATCGACACCTACGACAAGAGCAAGACCTTCTACTCCACGGCCGCCGAGCAGGCCGCCGACCTCGACGTGCGCCTCCCCGAGGACGGGGAGACGGTGGCGCTGATGGTCAGCGACCGCCACGACAACATCGGCATGGACCGGGTGGCCCGCGCGATCGGCGAGGCCGCCGGTGCGACCGTCGTGCTCGACGCCGGCGACGACACCTCGACGGGTGCTCCCTGGGAGGCGTTCAGCCTCGACTCCCTCGCCGGCACGTTCGAGGACTGGGAGCGCTTCGGGATCGCCGGCAACCACGACCACGGCACGTTCGTCAGCTCCTACCTCGCCGAGCAGGGCTGGACGATGCTCGACGGCGAGGTCGTCGAGGCGCCGTGGGGCGGAACCCTGCTCGGCGTGGACGACCCCCGCTCCAGCGGGCTGGGCAGCTGGCGCGACGAGTCGGGGCTGAGCTTCTCCGAGGTCGGCACCCGGCTGGCCGACGCGGCGTGCGCGGCCCAGGAGGACGGCGAGCGGGTGAGCACGATGCTCGTCCACGACGCGAACCTCGGCGACGAGGCGCTCGAGCGGGGCTGCGTCGACCTGGTCGTCGGCGGCCACACCCACGTCCACGCCGGGCCCGACGCGGTCGAGGCCGAGGACGGGGCGGTCGGCTGGACCTGGACCAACGGCACGACGGGCGGGGCGGCGTACGCCATCGCGGTCGGCAGCAAGCCGCGCCGCGACGCCGAGGTCAGCCTGATCACCTACGCCGACGGGCGGCCCGTCGGGCTCCAGCTGGTGCGGCTGCGCACCGACGGGTCCTGGCTCGTCGGCGACTGGACGCCGATCGAGCCGGGCTGAGGACCCCCACGGTCCCCCAGCCCGGCCCGGTCAGGATCAGAAGGCGCAGAGCACCCGGGCGTCGCCGAACACCAGCTCGTCCCGCGAGTCGTAGGCCAGCTCGGAGACCTCGAGGTGGAGGCGCAGCGCGCCGGTCACGTCGACCTCCACAGGGTAGGCAGCGCCGAGACGGATGCTCGACTGGGTCCACTTCTGCACCTGGTCAGCGCGGACCAGTGCGGAGCGGACCGCCGAGCTGTTGGAGCTGTCGGACATCCCGACCGTGGCAGCGAACCGGGTGCATGACCTGGCGAGGTCGAACTCGCCGTAGGGGTTGTTGTCCGTCCAGGTGCTGAAGGCGATGGATTTCGGGTACGAGGCCGCGTTCACCGAGTAGGCCCCCGTGCCCCAGTAGCCCTGGACCGCCTCGTCGTCGTAGAGGTAGTACCACCCGTAGACGGTGATCGAGGCTGACGTCGTGCTGGACGGGAGCAGCTTCGCGCCACCGGGGAAGACGGCCCGCAGCGGCACCGAGCGTCCGGCGGTCGTGACGGTGACGGACGCGGACCACGAGCCGCTCTGGGCGACCCCGCTGCCGAGGGAGCCCCACGTCGAGCTGGCGCCGTCGTAGGCCTGGACGACGATCGTCTGGCCGTTGAGGTTGGGGCTGACGGCACCGGAGACCGTGAGCGACTGACCGGCCTCGATGGAGGAGGCGCTGAGGCCCGTCAACGAGACAGCGGTCGCCTTGGGCGGCTGCTCGGGCTTCTTGCCCATGTGCACCAGGACGCTGTCGCAGGCGCGCTTCACGCAGGCCTTGTAGGTGCGGTCGCCGGTGTTGACGTCCTCGCGGTGGCTGAACCGGCCCTTGCGGCTGGTGCGCTTGACCGCCTCGACGACCCACCTGCGGGCGCCCTTGTTCTTCTGCCAGATCGTCACGTTCACCCGGCCTCGGGCACCGGTGACTTGGCCCTTGAGAGTGACCATCCCACCCTTGCGCACCCACTCCGGCGAGGCCGCCAGCGAGATGCGTACGCGCTGGGCCCTGGCCGCAGCGTCGTCGGGTGCGGCCGACGTCGCCGGGGCAGCAGGCGAGAGCCCGGTGAGGAGCAGGCAGGCGAGCAGGGTCGAGATGATGCGCATGGGTCCCCCGGGGATGCGGTGGTCGAGCCCTGATCCTGCACTCCTCGCAGGTCTGTCGAAGCCGAGATTCAGGAATCGTCCAGGGTGAAAGTCTTTTCCTTCGGATGCTGGGAACACCCCGCGCGTCAGGCGGGTCCTGACTGATACTCGGCCCGTGCCTGAGCAGCCCCGCATGACCGTCGTCGACGACGTGACGCCGCTCAACGGCCCGACGATCGATGTGGCGTCGCGGATCGCGTGGACGATGCGCATGGCGCGGGTCACGGCCGACGTCCCGGACAGCCGCATGAAGGTGGTGGCGGCCGAGATCGGGACCAGCCCCGCCAGGATGTCGCGTGCCGAGACCGGGCAGCTGCGCGACGGCTGGCTCGTCGACGGCTACGAGCGGGCGCTCGGGATGCCCGAGGGTGCGCTCCGGGCACCCGTCGACGTGCTGGCCCGGACGTTCCCCGCGTCGAGCCCGCCCGACGCGCGACCAGGTACACCGATCTCGTCGGTCGCCGAGCTGTCGGATCTCACCGAGCGGCTGGACGCCGGTGAGTCCGTCACCGGCGGCGACTGGCTGAGGTGGGCCCGGTCGATCGCCCGGACCGGCAACATCGGCCTGCCCGTGCCGGTGGCCCACCGTGTCATCCGGCGTCTCGTCGAGGAGCTCGCGCGCTCGTGCGGTCACGGCTACCCGACGCGCTACGAGGCACTGGCCAGGATCCGCGGCAGCGACTACGGCTTCCTCGTCCTGCAGGCGGCCCGCCACGAGGTCGCCCACCCCCAGGCGCAGGGCCTGGCCGACCTGCTGAGCGCGGTGGGGGAGGCGGTCACCTCGGACGCCGTCGAGTGGTGCCTCGGGCTGCTGTCCCACGAGCGCCCCTACATCGCCCTCTGCGGCGCCCTGGCGCTGGAGAACATGGGGGAGATCAGCCCGGCCGGGACCTTCTGGCCGGACGTCCTGGCACCCCTCGTCCGCGCCTTCGACACCGCGGAGCCCGGGTCGTCGCAGGAGGAGTGGGCGGCACACCTGCTCCGGCTGGTGCCGGTCGCGACGTGGCCGACGACGCCCCTGCGACCGGCCCGGCAGCTGCCGCCGGCCCCGGGGGTCGAGGGGTTCGAGCGCCACGCCGCGAACCGCCAGTGGCGGCTCTGCGAGGAGGTCGCCGACGACGTCGCGCGCACGGCCGGGGTCGGCGAGCAGCCCATGCTCGCCCGTCTGCTCTTCGACATCGGCTACGGCCACTGGGAGAGCCGCGCCGTCACGGCCTACATGCTGCTCGGGGCGGTGCCCGCCCTGGCGCACCCGCTGTGGGACCGCTTCGGGACGCTGGTCGACGCCGAGCCGGACGAGCGGATCCGGCACCGCATGGCGCGTCGCCTGCACGGTGCCCTGTCGGGCCGCGCGTCGGGTCCGGCCGGGACCTGGCTCGACTCCTCCGACCCCGTGCTGCGCGCGTGCGCCCTGCAGATGATCGGGTCGGCGGGCGAGCTCATCGACCCCGGTGCCATACGCCGTGCGCTGGCGGACCCCGCGACCGTGCGGGCCGCGACCTACGCGCTGGGCATGAGCGGGCACCCCGAGCTGGCGCGGGTGGCGCGCGACCAGGGCCTCGACGACCAGGTGCGCGGGTCGGCGCAGTGGTGGCTCGAGCGGGGCCCGCGCGTCGCGGTCTGAGGGCCGATCACTCCTGCCCCGTGATCGCCTCGTCGGGGCGACGGGTCAGGAAGCGGTCGATGTAGTCGCGCGCGGTCTCGTGGATGTCGACCTCGTGGCCGGCCTGCTCGGAGAGGTACCACCGGTGCTCGAGGATCTCGTGGAAGATCTCCGCCGGCTCGAGCTTGCCGGTCGCGTCCGGGGGGATCAGCGACATGATCGGCTCGAAGATCTGGTGCATCCACCTGCTGGCGACCAGCTGCCGGTCCTCGCGTCCGAGGTCGTAGTGGGCGGTGAAGGACGCCAGGTCGTTGAGCAGGCGTCGCGCCTGGTTCTCCTCCACCGACATGCCGGTCAGCGACTGCAGCTCGCGGGAGTGGTGGCCCAGGTCGACGACCTTGGGCTGGATCCGGATGGTGTCGCCGCCGAGGTCGGTGACGATGTCGAGCTCGTCGACGTCGAAGCCGAGGTCGTTGAGCCGGTCGACGCGGCGCTCGATGCGCCACATCTCCTGGGTGCTGAACTCCTCGAGGTCGGTCAGCTCGCTCCACAGCGCGTCGTAGCGGCTGCGCAGGTGGTCGATGATGGCGAAGCCGTCGATGGGCTGCTGCACCGCGCCGCTCGCGCTGAGGTCCATCAGCTCGGCGAAGATGTTCTCGCAGCCCACGGTGATGTCGTACTCGCGCAGGCGGTCGCCCACGGCCTCGTGCAGCTCGCCGGTCTCGGCGTCGACGAGGTAGGCCGCGAACTCGCCGGCGTTGCGGCGGAAGAGCACGTTGGACAGCGACACGTCGCCCCAGTAGAAGCCGGCGAGGTGCAGGCGGACGAGCAGCACGACCATCGCGTCGACAAGCCGCGGCACGTCCTCGGCGGTCGCGCCGCGGCTGAACAGGCTGCGGTAGGGCAGCGAGAACTGCAGGTGGCGGGTGATCAGCGCCGCCGGGAGCTCCTCGCCGTCGGCGTCCTCGCGACCGGTCACGACCCCCTGCGGGACCACCGCGGGCATGCCCATCCGCTGGAGGTCGCGGAGCATGCGGTACTCGCGGAAGGCGATCTCGCCCTGGGTCTCCTTGACGGCGTAGACGTTGCTGCCCAGCCGCACGATGCGCACGACGTGGCGCGAGAGACCGCGGGGGAGCGGCACGACGAGGTCGTCGGGCCACTCCTCCAGCGGGGTCGCCCACGGCAGGGTCAGGACGGCCGGGTCGGGCCGGCTCGCGGTGATGCGCAGCGCCATGGACGGCAAACTACTGCGCCTGCTCCTGCACCGACCAGACGTCGAGCCGAGGACCGCTCGAGGCCGGGACGACCAGGCCGCCCTCGCCCGCCTCGAGGTCGGCGCCGTCGGGCTCGGTGCCGAGCAGGTGCGTGCCACGGGCCAGCGGCAGGGTGAAGGCCTCCCCGCCGGCGCGGCGGGCGACGACCAGCACGGTGCCCTCGGGGTGCTCGCGCAGCCAGGCGATGGTGTCGTCGTCGACGTGGGCCCAGCGCAGGCCACCGCGCAGGAACGCCGCCCGCGAGCGGCGCAGCGCGGCCAGCGCGCCGTAGGTGCCGAGGGTGGCGCGGTCCCAGCGGTCGGGGTCGTGCCACGGCATGGTGCGCCGCGAGTCCTCGCCCAGCACGCCCTCGAGCCCGATCTCGTCGCCGGCGAAGACCATTGGCACCCCGGGCAGCAGGAACTGCAGCCCCGCGGCGACGCGGTGCACGGCGGGGTCGCCGCCCACCAGGGTGCGGATGCGGGCGGAGTCGTGGGAGCCGAGGATGTTCCAGCTGCTGGAGGTGGCGCGCCAGCCCAGTGAGCCGAGCCAGTCGCGGAACGTGGCGACCACCGCCTCACCGGTGCGGCGCGGCACCGCGGCCGGGCGTCCGAACGGCCGGGCGGGCGAGGCGGGGTGGCGCAGCCACGACCACACCGGCCAGGAGAACCCGGAGTAGTTCATCGAGCCGTGCCAGCCGTCGCCGTCGACGTCACCGGTGGCGTCGTGGTTGTGCTCGGCGATGACCAGCGGGTCCTCGCGCAGCTGCGCGGCGGTGCGCCGGGCGGCTCGGGCGACCTCGTGGTTGACGTCGATCGCCCCGAGGCGGCCGGTCATGTTGGCCACGTCGATGCGCCAGCCGTCGACGTCGAAGGGCGGGCGGAGCCAGCGCCCCACCACCGAGTCGGGGCCCTCGACCATCGCCGCCCGGAGGTCGGGGTCCGCGTGGTTGACCTTCGGCAGGGTGCCATGGCCCATCCAGCAGGCGTAGCCGCCGGCCTCGTCGAAGTAGTAGAAGGTGCGGTGCGGGTCGGTGGGGTCGGCCTGCGCCGCGCGGAACCACTCGTGGGTGTCGCCGGTGTGGTTGGTGGTGAGGTCGCCCAGGATCCGCCACCCGCGCGCGTGCACCGCGCTGCTGAGCCGGGCGTAGGCCTCGTCGCCGCCGAGCAGCGGGTCGACCTCGGTGAAGGTGGTGGCGTTGTAGCGGTGGTTGCTCTCGCCGGGGAAGACGGGCGTCGTGTAGAGGATGTCGGCGCCGACCTCGGCGACGTGGTCGAGGTGCTCCACGACGCCGTCGATGTCGCCGCCGAAGAACTGCAGCGGGGTGCGCGGGTCGCCCGGCTCGAAGGCCACCTCGTCGTCCCACGCGGCCGGGACCGCCCACGCCGGGACCTCGCGGTCGTCGGCCGCCGCCGAGCGGGCGAAGCGGTCGGGGAACACCTGGTAGACGACGCCGTCGCGACCCCAGTCGGGCGCCGGGTCGAAGGCGCAGACCTTGAAGTCGCCGGCGTCGGGCACGTCGTGACCGACCAGCCCGCGCCCGGTCAGCCACTCCTGCTCGTCGCCGCGGACCAGCAGGAAGCGGTAGTGGGTGACGGGGTTGTGGACCGGCAGCGAGCCCTCCCACCAGCCGCCGCCGGTGGGGTGCATCTCGTGGTAGACCGGCTCGGCGTCGAAGGTGGTCCGCAGCCAGACGGCGTCGACGGGGTGGTCGGCGTGGGTGCGCACCCGCACGCGCACCGAGGTGCCCAGCCGTGGCGCCTCGTCGTCGAGGTACGTCGGGGACCCGTCGTGGTGGGGGAGGTGCAGCAGGCTCACGGGGTCCATCCTCCCAGCCTCGGCTGCCTCGCGCAGGCGGTGCTCACCTAGGATGGCGCGCGCCCGGTCCTCAAGTTCGGGCAACGCCGGTGTAGCTCAGTTGGTAGAGCGCATTACTTGTAATAATGATGTCGCGGGTTCGATTCCTGTCACCGGCTCCGATCCGCAAAGCGACGCTCGGGGTAGTCCGTATCAATTGGCACCTCGTCGGGCCTGCCGAGGGGTGCCGATTGATACGGACTACCCGCGGTCGGGTCCTGCTAGCGCACCTGCTCCACGGCGAACTCGCAGGCCGGTGAGGCGATGGAGTCCTGCGCGGCGATCAGGCGGAGCTCGCGCTCGCCGGAGTCGAGGGTCTCCTGGAGCACCGCGAAGACCGAGGAGGCGGTGCGGGCGAGGGCGTCGGCCGGGGAGCCGGTCTCGTGGAGGTGGGCGGTGAAGAGGGCGGCGGTGATGTCGCCAGAGCCGTTGGCCTTCATCGGCAGGCGCGGGGTGCTCACCAGCCAGGCGCCGTCACCGGTGACGGCGAGCATCTCGATCGCGTCGGCGCCGGCGCCCTCGCGGTCGATCGAGGTCACCAGGACGGTCGAGGGGCCCATGGCGCGCACCTCGTCGACGGCCTCGAGGATCGCGTCGAGGGACGAGGTGGTGCTCAGCGCGTCGCGGTCGGTGATGAAGCCGAGCTCGAACTGGTTGGGGGTGAGCACGTCGGCGACGGGGATGACCGTCGAGACGTACTTCGGCGGGATCGCGGGGTTCACGAAGCAGCCGGACGTCGCGTTGCCCATCACCGGGTCGCACGTGTAGGTCGCGGCCGGGTTGGCGGCCTTGACCTGCGCCACCGCGTCGGCGATGACGTCGGCGATCTCGGGCGAGCCCTGGTAGCCCGAGAGGATCGCGTCGCAGGTCTCGAACGCGCCGCGCTCACCGATGCCGGTGATCACCGCGGCGACGTCCTCGGCCGCGATGAGCGGCCCGCGCCACGCGCCGTAGCCGGTGTGGTTGGAGAAGTTGACCGTCAGCACCGGCCACACCTCGTGGCCCAGGCGCTGCAGGGGGAAGACGGCTGCGGAGTTGCCGACGTGGCCGTAGGCGACGTGGGACTGGATCGAGAGGACGCGCATCCCCCGAGACTAGAACAGGGCCCTCACACGACCTGGAGCGACCGCTTCGAGAGCCCCATCCAGTAGCCGTCGATGACCTGGGTGCCGGGCTGGTCGGCGCTCGTCGCGGCGCCCAGCGTCACGAACAGCGGCGTGTAGTGCTCGACGGTCGGGTGGGCGTACGGCATCCCGGGTGCCTTGCTGCGGTAGTCGGAGAGCAGGTCGACGTCGCCGCGGGCCAGCGCGTCGGCGGCCCAGAGGTCGAAGTCGACCGACCAGCCCGGCGCCTCGGCCTCGATGCGGAACTCCTTGAGGAAGGGCAGGCCGTGGGTCAGGAAGCCGGACCCGACGATCAGCACGCCCTCCTCGCGCAGCGGCCGCAGGCGCTCGCCGAGCCGCATCAGCCGGGCGGGGTCGTCGGTGGGCAGCGACATCTGCAGGACCGGGATGTCGGCCTCGGGGTACATGATCTTCAGCGGCACCCACGCGCCGTGGTCGAGGCCGCGCGAGACGTGCTGGTGCACCGGCTCGGTGCTAGGCATCATCGCCGCCACCCGCTGGGCCAGCGCCGTGGCGTCGGGGGTCTCGTAGGTCATCTGGTAGTACTTCGGCGCGAAGCCGCCGAAGTCGTAGACCAGCGGCGCGCCGCTCGCGGTCAGGCTCACGGGGGCGGACTCCCAGTGGGCCGAGACGATGAGGATCGCCTTCGGGCGGGGCAGGTCCTGCGCCCACGCCGCCAGCTGGCCCGACCAGATCGGGTCGTCGAGCAGCGGCGGTGCGCCGTGCCCGATGTAGAGGGCGGGCATGGTGCCGGTGGTCGTGTCGCTCATGGTCACCTCAATAGTTTGATCTTCAACTATATTCCCGGGAGCCGTCGCCGTCTACCGTTCCGGCACGTCGTCGTACGCCGGCAGGGTCCAGTCGACGGGCGCGGCACCCTGCTCCTCCAGCAACCGGTTGACGGCGCTGAACGGCCTCGACCCGAAGAACCCGCGTCGCGCGCTGAGCGGGGAGGGGTGGACCGACGCCACGACGGGGACGTCGCCGAGCAGCCGCGTGAGCGACTGCGCGTGCCGACCCCACAGCACCGCGACGAGCGGGCCGCCCCGCTCGGCGAGCGCGGCGATGGCGCGCTCGGTGACGGCCTCCCAGCCCTTGCCCTGGTGGCTGTTGGAGTCGCCCGGCCGCACGGTCAGCGCGCGGTTGAGCAGCATCACGCCCTGGTCGGCCCAGGCCGACAGGTCGCCGTGCCGGGGCGGCACGACGCCGAGGTCGTCGCGCAGCTCGACGTAGATGTTGACCAGGCTCGGCGGCAGCGGCCACACGTGCCGCTCGACGGCGAAGCTCAGCCCGATGGGGTGCGACGGGTTGGGGTAGGGGTCCTGGCCGACGACGAGCACGCGCACGTCGGCCAGCGGGCGCTCGAAGGCGCGGAACACGCGCTCGGCCGACGGCTGGTAGCCCCGCCCGGCGGCCTCCTCGTCGCGCAGGAAGCGACCCAGCTCCGCGATCCGGTCGTCGACCGGCGCCAGGGCCTGGGCCCAGTCGGGGGCCACCCGGCCCTTCTCCACCAGTCCGGCGAGGGAGCCCACGGTCGGTGTCGTCATCGCACGCCTGCCCGGACCGGTCGCTGCAGCCGGTCGAGGAACGCCACCAGCAGCGCCTCGCGCATCGCCGGGGACGCCACGTCGAGCATGGCGTTGACCTCGGCCATCCGGGTCGGCAGCTCGAGCTCGCCGTCCGCCGAGGCCCCCACCAGCCCCGAGGCCGCGAGCAGGCCGTCGAAGTCGTCGTCGCCGAGCGCGGCCGGGTCGAGCGCCCCGATGAAGGCGACCACCCCCTCGTCGACGGCCACCGGGCCGCTCGCCTGCGCGGCCACGACGGACTCGCGCAGCGCGATGCGCAGCTCCTCGACGTGCGCGAGCGTGCCGGCGCTGACCGACAGGTGGATCGTGGGTCCCTGGTCGCCGAAGGACAGCTGCGGCTGGACGTACCACCCGCGCGCGACCAGCTCGTCGGTCAGCGTGAAGGGGTCGCACGAGTCGTCGGTGGCCAGCGTGACGAGGGTCGAGTCGGGCGCCACCACCACCCGCAGCGCGGGCTCGGCGTCGACCATCGCGACGATCGCGTCCACGGCGTCGAGGGCCCGCCCGGCGAGGCGGAGGTAGCCCTCGTCGCCGATCTGCTGCACGACCGCCCAGGTGCCGGCGACCGGTCCGCCGGACCGCGTGGACTGCGTCGTCGCGTTGAGCATCGTGTAGCCCGGCCACGCCGCCGAGGCGAAGAACTGCGGCCGGCGCAGGGCGGGGTCGCGGTGGACGAGGACCGAGGTCCCCTTGGGCGCGTAGGCGTACTTGTGGGTGTCGACCGAGATCGAGGTGACGCCCTCGACCGCGAAGGTCCACGGCCGCACGTCGCGCCCGAGGCGGGCGGCGTACGGCAGCACCCACCCGCCGATGCACGCGTCGACGTGGCAGCGCACCCCGGCCGCGGCGGCCGCGCCGGCCACCTCGGCGACCGGGTCGACGACGCCGTGGGCGTAGGACGGTGCGCTCACCACGACCAGCACGGTGTCCTCGTCGATGGCGGCGGCCATGGCGGCGGGGTCGGCACGGAAGTCGGCGCCGACCGGCACCAGCACGGCCTCGACCCCGAAGTAGTGGGCGGCCTTGTGGAAGGCGGCGTGGGCGGTGGCGGGCAGGACCATCCGCGGCCGCACGACGTCGGGACGGCTGTCGCGCGCGCCCTGGGCCGCGAGCAGGATCGACTCGGTGCCGCCCGAGGTGACCGTGCCGACCGCGCCGGCCGGGGCGTCGAGCAGCCCGCACGCGACGCCGACGAGCTCGTTCTCCATCTGCAGCAGCGAGGGGAACGCCGTCGGGTCGAGGGCGTTGGACGCGGCGTAGGCCGCCACCGCCTCGCGCGCGACACGGTCGACCTCGGGCTCCCCGGAGTCGTACACGTAGGCGAGCGTGCGCCCGCCGTGCACCGGCAGGTCGGCGCCCTGCAGCGCCTTCAGCCGCTCCAGGGGGCTCGTCGGGTCAGCCATGCAGGGCTCCTTCCGCGGCCGCCACCTCGGCGGCGTCGAGGGTGTACTGGCGCAGCCACCAGAGGCTGGCGAGGGTGAGGACAGCCGGCAGCACCGAGAAGCCGAGGGTGATCGCGGTCAGCGCGGAGCCGGGCTGGTCGACCTCGCGCCCCTCGCTGGAGAGGTAGCCGCCCAGCCCGAGGCACACCGCGAAGGCCGCAGGACCCAGGGCCAGGCCCAGCGTCTCGCCCGCGGTCCAGACCCCGGTGTAGACGCCAGTGCGGTTCTCGCCGGTGCGGGCGGAGTCGACCGCCGCGGCATCGGGCAGCATCGCCATCGGGAAGACCTGGCAGCCGGCGTAGCCCACGCCCACCAAGGCGGTCGCGGCGAACACGACCGCGGGCGGGGCGACGCGCGCCGTCACCGCCAGCAGCGCCCCGGCGGCCAGCACGAGCGAGGCGATGACGTAGCCGCGGCGCTTGCCGATCCGCGTGCCGACGAGCGTCCAGACGGGCGTGAGGACGAGCGCGGGGCCGACGAAGCAGATGAACAGCACGGTCGAGGCGCTGCTGCGGCCGAGCACGTCGCCGGCGAGGTAGTCGACGCCGGCCAGCATGCAGCCGGTGGCGAGCGCCTGGAGGACGAAGGTGGTCAGCAGCACGCGGAAGTCGCGCGCGCCGGCGACCACGCGCAGCTGCTCGCCCAGCGACCCGGCGCCGGCGGCGACCGCGCCGACCGGCGCGCGCCGCGTGCCCCACCAGGCGCTGAGCACGCCGACGACGATCACCGTCGCCATCACCACGCCCATCACCCTGTAGCCGTCGCGCCCGCCCACGCCGTCGCGGATCACCGGCGCGCTCGCGCCCGCCAGCATGATGGTGAGGGCGAGGATCGCCACGCGCCAGGTCATCAGGCGCGTGCGCTCGTCGTAGGACGAGGTGATCTCGGCCGGCATCGCGACGTAGGGCACCTGGAAGAAGGCGTACGCCGACGCCGCCAGCACGAAGAACACCAGCACCCACGCGGCCTCCAGCGCCGTGCTGCCCAGGTCGGGCGCGGCGAAGATCAGCGCGAAGGCGCCCGCCAGCATCAGCCCGGCGCGCACCAGCCACGGCCGGCGCGGGCCCGCGGGGTCGACCGTCCGGTCGCTGACCCGGCCGGCCACGGGGTTGAGGACGACGTCCCAGGCCTTGGGAAGGAACACGATCACCCCCGCCCAGAGCGCCGCGATCCCGAGCTCGTCGGTGAGGTAGGGGAGCAGCATCAGGCCGGGCACGGTGCCGAACGCCCCGGTCGCGACCGACCCGCTGCCGTAGCCGATCCGCACGGAGCGGGGCAGGCTGGTGCCCGTCACGCCCGGGGGCGCGGCGTCGGTGGCTCGAGGCATGGTCCGCACTCTAGGGGCCGACCTCGTGCTCCGGACCCGCTCAGCGCGGACCGAGCGCCCGGGACCCGCCCGAGCCGTAGCGGCGGGCAGGGTTCGACCCGATCGTCGCGGCCGATGCCTTCTTCGCCGAGGCCCTCCTCGTCGTGGCGGCCGACGCCTTCTGCGGAGCCGCCTTCTTCGCGGACGTCTTCGCGGGCGTCGCCTTCGTCACCGGCAGCTTCGCCGACGGCGTCGCCTTCCTCGCGGGCGTGGCCGTGGCGGCAGCCTTCTTCGCCGGGGTCTTCTTCGCCGGCGTGGCCGTGGTGGCGGCAGCCTTCTTCGCCGGCGTCGCCTTCGCCGGCGTCGCCTTCGCCGGCGTCGCCTTCGTCGCGGCCGCCTTCTTCGCCGGCGTCTTCCTCGCCGGCCTCGTCCTCGCGGGCGCGGTCTCCGCCCGGCCCGACCAGCGCGCCACCCAGTCGTCGATGACCGTCCACGTGGTGCCGCGCGCGGCACGGCCGGTGAGCATGCCGAGGTGCCCGCCGGGCACGACCTCGAACTGCACCTCGGGCGCACCGCTCAGCAGCGCCACCACGGCGCGCACGGCCGGCAGCGGCGCGATGCCGTCGGTGTTGCCGGCGAAGACCAGCACCGGCACGTCGATCGCCGACAGCTCGACCGTCCGCTCGCCGATCTCCATGCTGCCCGCCGCCAGGGCGTTGCCCCTCACGAAGCGGTGGTAGAGCTGGCCGAAGGTGCGGCCGGGGTAGGCGGTCATGCTCTGCATGAACCGGGTGACCGCCTCCATCTGCGCGAGGTAGTCGGTGTCGTCGAGGTGGGTCAGCACCGCGAGCGGCTTGGTGATGATCTTCTGCGCCGACGCGGCGGTGAAGGCCCAGTTGACCAGCGGGGTCGGCACGCCGCCGAGGGCGCGGTAGGCCCGGGTGATGGCGCCCCCGCCCTGGGTGAGGTTGAGCAGCGGCCGGACCGGAGCCACCAGCGGCACCTTGGTGACGTCGACGGGGGAGCCCACGATCGTCAGCGACGCGATGGGCAGGTCCTGCCGGTCGGCCGCGACGAGGAGCGCGAAGATCCCGCCGAGGCTCCAGCCGACCAGGTGCACCCCGCGGCCGCCGGCGTGCTCGCTCACGGTGCGGATCGCCGCGGGCAGCACCTCGTCGACCCAGTGCTCCACGCCGAGCGCGCGGTTGCGGAAGGACACCTGCCCGTACTCCACGAGGTAGGTGGGGCGGCCCTGCTCGACGAGGTGCTCGACCAGGGAGCACCCGCGACGCAGGTCGAAGCAGAGCGACGGTGCGGCGAGCGGGGTCACGAGCAGGACCGGGTCGCCCGTCTGCGTGACGTCGCGGTCCGGACGGTAGTGGTAGACCTCGCGCAGCTCGCCGTCGTCGATCAGCGTGCGCGGCATCGGACGCAGGTCGGCGAGGCCGCCGTAGAGGAGCGAGTGCGCCACGTTGCCCGCGGCCGAGACCACCTGGTCGGGCTTCGGGATGAGGTCCATGGAAGGAAATCTACGTGCAGGTGCATCCGAGCGGCGGGTTCGGCGCGAGAAGCAGATGACGGGCGCGGAGGGCGCCCCCGATGGAAGGACCCCCACCATGAAGCGACGCGTACCTGCCCTGCTCGCGGCCACGGCCCTCGCGCTGGGTGCCGTTCAGGCCACCGCTCCTGCTGCCAACGCCAAGGCGGCCGGCGAGGACAGCCTGGCTGCCCTGCTGACCTCGGACGGCAACACGTTCGACAAGAACAAGGGTGACTTCGACATCCTCACCGAGGCGGCGCTCGCCGTCATCGGCGCCAAGCCCGACTCCCCGGTGGCGCTCGTGGCCGACGGCTCGACGCGCCTCACGGTCTTCGCCCCCACCGACGAGGCGTTCCGTCTCCTCGCCAAGGACCTGACCGGCAAGAAGATCAAGAGCGAGAAGAAGATCTTCGACACCCTCGTGGCCGCCGCCGGCGTCGACGCGATCGAGCAGATCCTGCTCTACCACGTCGTCCCGGGCAAGACCCTCACCAGCACCCAGGTCCTCAAGGCCAACGGCGCGAAGCTGAAGACCGCCGAGGGCTCGACCGTCAAGGTCAGGGTCAAGATGCACCCGGTCTCGGTCACCCTGAAGGACCGCGACAAGAACGCCACGGACCCGCAGGCCGTCCTCAGCGCGCTCGACCTGAACAAGGGCAACAAGCAGGTCGCGCACGCGATCGACCACGTCCTGCGTCCGTTCGACTTGTGATCCGTCGCCCGGGGCCCCGAGCGGACCCCGGGCCGCACCACCACCGCGAGGCCCGGCCGGGAAGGGGAGCTGCGATGACCGTCGTCAGCCTCCCCGCCCGGCCGGGCCCCCGCTACGGTGGTGCCGTGGTGGGAGCAGTGGTCCTCGAGGAAGCGCACGAGGAGTCCGTCGAAGGACTCGCGCTGCGCCTTCGCGAGGGCGACGAGACCGCGCTCGGCGAGGTGTTCGACCGGTGGTCGTCCCTCGTCCACACCTACGCCCTGCGTGCCCTCGGTGACACCCACGACGCCGAGGACGTCACGCAACAGGTGTTCGTCTCCGCCTGGCGCAGCCGGGAGACGATCGTGCCCGGCCCCACGACGTTCCCCGCGTGGCTGATCGGCATCGCCCGCCACAAGGTGGCCGACGCCCGCGCCGCCCGCGCCCGCGACGCGCGCAAGGTGCACGCGGTCGCTGCCGTCACGACGCCCGACGACTCCGTCGCCGCCGACGACGCGGCCCTGGCCGACCGGCTCGTGGTGCGCCAGCTCGTCGAGGAGATGGACGAGCCCCGCCGCACCGTCCTGCTCCTGGCCTTCTGGCAGGACCAGGCCCACTCCGACATCGCCGCGACGACCGGCCTGCCGCTCGGCACCGTGAAGAGCCACCTGCGCCGCGGCTTCACCCAGCTCCACCGTGCCCTCGAGGAGGTGCGCCATGGCTCACGTTGACCCCGACTCCCTGGCCGACCTCGTCCTCGACCCCGCCTCGGTCGCCGCGCAGGTGCACGAGCACGTGCAGGGCTGCCCCGAGTGCGCCGAGGTCGTCACCTCGCTGGCCGACGTACGCCGTGCCGTCGGCGCCGAGCCGCTCGTGGCCCCGCCCGCGGGGCTGCGCGACCGGGTGCTCGCCGAGGCCCTCGCCGGCGGGTCCCGACCCGGAACAGCCCGACCCGGAGCAGCCCGACCCGGAGCAGCCCGACCCGGAGCAGCAGCTACGCCGCAACGCGACACCGTCGTCCCGATCGGCCGCCGCTCGGCGGTGCCGCTGTGGCTGGCGTCGGCCGCGGCCGTCCTCGCCCTCGTCGCCGGGCTCGGCGTCGGACGGTGGACCGCGGACGACCCGGTCGCCGCACCCGATCCCGCACCCACGCCGGCCGTGGTCGCCAGCGCGGCCCTCACCTCGCTCGACAGCGACGCGCCGCGGGGCGACGTCGAGGCCTTCGACTCCTCCGACGACGTGGTGTCGGTGTCGGTGCGCGCCCGCGAGCTCGGCGGCGAGCCCGGCTACCACGAGGTCTGGCTGATCAACGTCGACGGCAAGCGGATGGTGGCCCTCGGGATCCTCGCCCGCGGTGACGACGGCACCTTCGAGGTGCCGCGCCGGCTGCTCGACGAGGGCTACCGGATCCTCGACATCTCCGTGGAGCCCGACGACGGCGACCCCTCACACTCCGGGGTGAGCCTCGCGCGGGGCCAGCTCGCCTGAGCCTCGACAACGGGCCCCGAGGGGTCTAGGAACGTCCCCATGAGATGGCGGTACGCGATCCTCGGCAGCACGGCGGCGGCAGCGGCGGCGACGGCGGTGCACGACCTCGTGCAGACCCGGCACGCGATCCTGCGCAACTTCCCGGTCGTGGGGCACGGGCGCTTCCTGGTGGAGCGCGTCGGTCCCGAGCTGCGCCAGTACATCGTGACCAGCAACGACGAGGAGCGCCCCTTCAGCCGCGACCAGCGCAGCTGGGTCTATGCGAGCTCCAAGCTGGAGAACAACTACTTCGGCTTCGGCACCGACAACGACGTCGAGCAGGTCGTGGGCTACCCGATCATCAAGCACCGGACCTTCGCCGGGCCCGGTGCGGCGGTGATGCCGCACGCGCAGGAGGAGATCCGGCTGCCGTGCGCGAAGGTGATGGGCCAGGCCCGCGGGCGTCGCCACGCCTTCCGCCCCGGCTCGGTGGTCAACATCTCGGGGATGAGCTTCGGCTCGCTGTCCGGCAAGGCCGTCGAGGCGCTCAACAAGGGCGCGGCGGCTGCGGGGTGCCTGCAGAACACCGGGGAGGGTGCTCTCGCCCCCCACCACCGCCAGGGCGGCGAGATCGTGTTCCAGATCGGGACGTCCTACTTCGGCTGCCGCGACGAGCGTGGCCGCTTCGACCTCGCGCGCCTGGTCGACGTGGTCCAGTCGGCGCCGGTGCGCGCCATCGAGGTCAAGCTCAGTCAGGGGGCCAAGCCCGGGCTCGGCGGCATGCTCCCCGGCCCCAAGGTGAGCCGTGAGATCGCGGAGATCCGCGGCATCCCCGAAGGCGTGGACTGCGCCTCGCCGAGCCGCCACACCGCCTTCCACGACGTCGACTCGATGCTCGACTTCGTGGAGCAGGTCGCCGATGCGACGGGCCTCCCGGTCGGCATCAAGTCCGCGGTCGGCAACCTCACCGTGTGGGACGACCTCGTCGCGGCGATGGCGCAGGGCGGACGCGGCGTCGACTTCGTCAACATCGACGGTGGGGAGGGGGGCACCGGCGCGGCTCCGATGATCTTCGCCGACTCCGTCGCCTACCCCTTCCGCGTCGGCTTCGCGGAGGTCCACCGCCGCTTCGTGCAGGCCGGACTGGCCGACGACGTGGTCTTCATCGGCGCCGGCAAGCTCGGCATCCCGGAGAACGCGGTCGTCGCGTTCGCGCTCGGCGCCGACATGGTCAACGTCGGGCGCGAGGCGATGATGGCGCTGGGGTGCATCCAGGCGCAGAAGTGCCACACCGACCACTGCCCGGTGGGCGTGGCCACCCAGAACCCGCGCTACACCCGCGGCCTGGACGTCACGCTCAAGAGCGAGCGGGTGGCCAACTACGTCCGCTCGCTGCGTCGCGACCTGCTCAAGGTCTCCGAGGCCGTCGGCGTGGTCCACCCGGGACTGATCGGCCCCGGCGACGTCGACCTGCTCGACGGCACCCGGACGGCGGTCGGGCTGGCCGAGGTCTACGGCTACGACCCCACCTGGCCCCGGCTGGCGCCGCACCTGGTGCGCGAGGTCGAGGCGCTGATGGTGGCCCAGGACGCCACCCACCGCGCGAGCGACGAGAAGTCGGCCTGACGACCGTCCTCCGGTCGCTGGGCGTCAGTCGGCCCGCGAGCGCCGCACGGTCTTGTCGTGGTGGTCCGGCAGGGCGTTGAGCTCGCTCAGGAAGTCGCGGGCCCACCGCGCCACGTCGTGCTGGACCACGGTCCTGCGCATGGCGCGCATGCGACGCGTGCGCTCCTTGGCGTCGGCGGCAGAGGCGTCGAGCAGCGCGGCCTTCATCCCGTCGATGTCGTAGGGGTTGACCAGCCAGGCCTGCCGCAGCTCGGCTGCGGCGCCGGCGAACTCCGAGAGCACGAGCGCGCCGTCGTCCTCGAGGCGGCAGGCGACGTACTCCTTGGCGACGAGGTTCATGCCGTCGCGGAAGGGCGTGACGACCATGACGTCGGCCGCGCGGTAGAGCGCCGCCATCTCCTCGCGCGGGTGGGAGGCGTGGAGGTAGGAGATCGCCGGGCGGCCAATCCGGCCGTGGTCGCCGTTGATCCGGCCGACCAGCAGCTCGATCTCGTCGCGCAGGATGCGGTACTGCTCGACCCGCTCGCGCGACGGGGTGGCGACCTGGACGAAGACGGCGTCCTCCACGTCGAGCTTGCCGTCGCGGACCAGCTCGCCGAAGGCGCGCAGCCGGGAGTGGATGCCCTTGGTGTAGTCGAGGCGGTCGACGCCGAGGAAGATCGTGCGCGGGTTGCCGAGCGCCTCGCGGATCTCGGCTGCCCGCTCCTCCACGCCCTGCGAGCGGGCGAGCTCCTCGAAGCCGGCGGTGTCGATCGAGATGGGGAACGCCGTCGCCTTCACCGGCCGGCCGTCGGGCAGGTAGATGGTGTCGCGGTGGGTCTTGTGGCCCACGCGGCTGCGCACCAGACGCACGAAGTTGGCGGCCGCGCCGGGGAGCTGGAAGCCGATCAGGTCGGCGCCGAGCAGGCCCTCGAGGATCTGGCGGCGCCACGGCAGCTGGGAGAACAGCTCGCCGGGGGGGAACGGGATGTGGAGGTAGAACCCGATGCGGAGGTCGGGGCGGCGCTCGCGCAGCATCTGCGGGACCAGCTGGAGCTGGTAGTCCTGGACCCAGACCGTCGCGCCCTCGGCCGCGACCTGCGCGGCCCGGTCGGCGAAGCGCTCGTTGACCCTCACGTAGCTCTCCCACCACTCGCGGTGGAACTCGGGCTTGGCGATGACGTCGTGGTAGAGCGGCCAGAGCGTGCCGTTGGAGAAGCCCTCGTAGAACTCCTCGACCTCCTGGGCGCTCATCGCGACCGGGACCAGGGACAGCCCGTCCTCGACGAAGGGCTCGAACTCGTCGTCGGCCGATCCCGGCCAGCCGATCCACGCCCCGTCGTTGGCCCGCAGCACCGGCTCGAGCGCGGTGACCAGCCCGCCGGGGGAGGTGCGCCACGACGTCGTGCCGTCGGGCGCGGTGACACGGTCCACGGGCAGTCGGTTGGCCACGATGACGAGGTCGGCCTGCGGAGTAGCGCTCACGCCATGACCCTACCGACGTCCGGACGCCGCGCAGACCACCCCGACGGGGACCGTCCCCGGTTTTGTCCAGACGACTCGCCGGAGGCGAATGACATCGTTGTCGTTCGTCGCCTAGACTCGTGTCCGGTCCACCTGCTTCCCGGTGGACGTGGGTCGATGAGGAGTGGTAGATGGACGCCGCGAAGCAGATCGCAGCCGAGCAGGAGACTGCTGCCGGGCTGAGCCAGCGCGACCGCGACATCCTGGAGTTCGAGCGCCACTGGTGGAAGTACGCCGGCGCCAAGGAGCAGGCGGTCCGCGAGAAGTTCGACATGTCCTCCACCCGCTACTACCAGGTCCTCAACGCCCTCATCGACCGCCCCGAGGCGCTCGAGGCCGACCCCCTCCTGGTCCGCCGGCTGCGTCGCCTCCGCGCCTCGCGCCAGCGCCAGCGCTCGGCCCGCCGTCTCGGCTTCGACGTCTGACGCTCCTCCCGTCCACCACTCACGGATCGGTTCCTTCCCCATGGCCTCCTTCCCCAGCACGGGCCGCCCCGCCACCGACCGACGGCGCGACGAGCGCGGCGTCGCGTTCCCCTCGCCGCTCGTGATGCTCTCGGTCCTCGCCGTCGCGATGGCCTCGATCACCTTCGTCGCCACCCGTGACCAGGCGCCCACCGAGCGCCGCGTCGAGACGGCCACCATCGCCAGCGCCGACCAGACGCCGAGCGCCGAGGCGACGCCCGTCGAGACGCCGAAGCCCAAGCCCAAGCCGCAGCTCGAGCGCGGCGAGGTCTACGTCGAGGTCTTCAACAACTCCGGCATCAGCGGCCTCGCCGCCACCACCGCCACCCGGGCCACCGACATCGGGTGGTCCGTGGTGGGCGAGGACAACTGGGTCGGCAACATCCCGACCACGACGGTGTACTTCCCGCCCCGGCTCGAGGCCGCCGGCAAGCAGCTGGCCCTCGACCTCGGCATCAGCCGCACGATGCCCGCGGTCGGCGTGATGAAGCGCGACCGGCTCACCGTCATCCTCACCACCGACGCCCCCCGCTGACCCGCGGGGGTGGGGCCGCCGCGGGACGGTTCGGCGTCGCCGCGCCGCACGTGGTTGGGTGATCCCATGGAGTTCACCTCCGAGGCCGCGCGCGGCCACTACGACGCCGTGCGCGAGGTCCTCGCCGGCGTGGTGGTGGGCCTCGACTTCGACGGCACCCTCTCGCCGGTGGTCGACGACCCCGGCTCCGCCCGCCTCCACCCCGGTGCTCCCGGTGCGCTCCTCGAGCTCGCCGAGGTCGTCCGTGCGGTCGCGGTGATCACCGGGCGCCCGGCGCGCCAGGCGATCGCGATGGGAGACCTCGACGCCCTCGGCGACGCGATGCTCGACCGCGGCGCCGAGCTCTTCGTCTTCGGCCAGTACGGCAACGAGCGTTGGTCGGCCACCGAGCAGCGGATCCGCTCGCCTCGCCCGCCCGCGGGCCTGGCCACCTTCGAGCGCGAGCTCCCCTCGGTCCTGCGTCGGGCCGGCGCCCCCGAGGCCTTCATCGAGGAGAAGGGGCTCGCCGTCGCCGTCCACACCCGGCGCATGGACGACCCGGCCGGCGCCCTCGGTCGCATCGCCCAGCCGATCGCCGACCTCGCCGAGCGCCACCACCTCAGCGTCGAGCCCGGCCGCAACGTCATCGAGGTGCGCTCCGGCGACATGCACAAGGGCCGTGCGGTGCGCACGTTCGTGGAGGAGCAGGAGGCCACCGGCGTGGTCTTCGGCGGGGACGACCTCGGTGACGTCGAGGCGTTCGAGGCGGTCCGCGACCTGCGCGCGGGAGGCCTCCCCGGCCTGGTCGTCTGCTCCGCCTCCGCCGAGCAGCCGGCCGACCTCCTCGCCCTGGCCGACGTGGTCGTCGACGGCCCGCCCGGCATCGTCGACCTGCTCTCCCGCCTCGCCCGCTGACCCGCAGCGAGACCCGTCATCTCGGATGTCGGACTCCGTGTGCACATCGTGAGACGCCGTCCTACGCTGGTCCTGCTCATCACGAGGGACTGAGGGAACGGCCCGTTGAAGTCCCGGCAACCGCCCATGAACCTTCCTGCCCGGACCCGGTCCGGCAGACATGGGAGCAGGTGCCAAATCCGACCCGCGCGATCGTCGCCGGGACAGATGAGGAGGAGGACTTCATGAGCACCCTGCTGGACGAGAACACCACTCACACGCTGCGCGACGGCGCCTTCGGCCACGCCCGCGCGCTGGCCTGCCGCGAGTGCCACCACGAGGTCGCCCTCGGCCCGTCGTACGCCTGTCCGGAGTGCTTCGGGCCGCTCGAGGTGGCCTACGACTTCCCGGCCGTGACCCGCGAGCAGATCGCCGCCGGGCCGGCCAACATCTGGCGCTACAAGGCGCTGCTGCCGGTGCCGGACGACATCGAGCAGAGCCCCAACACCGAGCCCGGCTTCACCCGGCTGCTCGAGGCGAGGAACCTGGCCCGCGAGCTCGGCCTCGAGAAGCTCTGGGTCAAGGACGACTCGACCAACCCGACCAACTCCTTCAAGGACCGGGTCGTCGCCTGCGCCCTGAGCGCCGCCCGCGAGCTCGACGCCAAGGTGTTCGCCTGCCCCTCCACGGGCAACCTGGCCAACGCCGTCGCCGCGGCCGGCGCCCGCGCCGGGATGACCACCGTCGTGTTCATCCCGAGCAACCTCGAGACGCCCAAGCAGGTCAACAGCGCGGTCTACACCGACCGGCTCGTCGCCGTCGACGGCAACTACGACGACGTCAACAAGCTCGCCTCCGAGATCGCCGGCGAGGAGGAGGGCTGGGCGTTCGTCAACGTCAACGTGCGTCCCTTCTACGCCGAGGGCTCCAAGACCCTGGGCTACGAGATCGCCGAGCAGCTCGGCTGGCGCCTGCCCGACCAGATCGTCATCCCGGTCGCGTCCGGCTCCCAGCTGACGAAGGTCGACAAGGCGTTCCAGGAGCTGATCAAGCTCGGGCTCGTCGAGGACAAGCCCTACCGGGTCTTCGGTGCCCAGGCCTCCGGCTGCTCGCCCGTCTCGGTCGCCTACAAGGCCGGCACCGACGCGATCCGGCCCGTCAAGCCCGACACGATCGCCAAGAGCCTCGCGATCGGCAACCCCGCCGACGGCATCTACGTCCTCGACGTGTGCCGGCGCACCGGGGGAGCGGTCGAGGACATCACCGACGAGGAGGTGCGCGACGCGATCGTGCTGCTCGCGCGCACCGAGGGCATCTTCACCGAGACCGCCGGCGGCACCACCGTCGGCGTGCTGAGGAAGCTCGTCGAGACCGGCCAGCTCGACCCCTCGCTCGAGACCGTCGTGATCAACACCGGTCACGGCCTCAAGACCCTCGACGCGGTCTCCGACCGGGTCTCCGCGGCCGCCACCATCGCCCCGTCCTACGACGCCTTCGTCGCGTCCGGAGTCCTCTGAGCGCACCCTGGTGGAGCACCAGGGCACGCTCATCCATCGAAGGAGAACCGACATGGCAGTCTCGGTCCGCATCCCGACCATCCTGCGCACCTACACCGGCGGCGAGTCCGAGGTCAGCGCCGAGGGGGAGACCCTCGCCGCGGTGCTCGACGACCTCGACGCCCGCTACTCCGGCATCAAGGGCCGCATCCTCGACGAGTCCGGCGCCCTGCGGCGCTTCGTCAACGTCTACGTCGGCAACGACGACGTGCGCTTCCTCGAGGACCTGCAGACCCCGACGCCCGAGGGCGTCCAGGTGTCGGTGATCCCCGCGGTCGCCGGCGGCTGAGGTCCCTCGGGAACCGGACGGCGGGAACCGGATGTCGGGCACGCGGCGTCGAAGCGGCATGACCACCTCGACGTCGCCCCGGCGCGGCACCCTCGTCCGCGTCCTGCTCGCCCTCCTGCCGGCCGTCCTGGTCGGCGCCGGCACCACCTCGGCGTACGCCGTCGCCGACCCGCAGCCCGTGCGGCCTTTCGTGCCCGCCGCCGACGAGGACCCGGAACTGGCCGAGGCCTGGCAGGACTGGCAGGCCCGGGGCGTCGACGACTACGTCATCACCGTCCGGCTCAGCTGCTTCTGCGTGCCCCGTGAGGCGGTGCGCACCGTGGTCCGCGACGACCGGACCGTCCGGGTGACCCGCGGGGAGCGCCGCCTGGCGCCGGGGCATGGATGGTCGGTGGACGAGGTGTACTCGTTGATCAGCCGCGCCCTGCCCGCGTCGGACTCGGTGCGCGTCGACTGGAGCCGCCAGGGCGTGCCCACCTCCGTCGCGATCGACCCCGACGAGCTCACGGCAGACGAGGAGAGCTACTACACCGTGTCGGTCCGCCGCCTCGGCTGATCACGGAGCTCGGACGTCGACGACCGCGGCGTTGCCGCGCCCGTCGATGCGCACCTCGGCCACGGCGCCGTCGCGCAGCAGGTCCTCGGCCGCGGCCGCCTGGTCCTGCGGCAGGAACCAGCTCTCGATGCCGCACCGCACCTCCCAGCCGCGGTCGTCGCAGGCGAGGTACGGGCCGTCGTCGGGTCGCTCGCGGGTCCACCCGTCACCCACCCACACGTCGCCGTCGCGCCGCAGCGCGATGAAGAGGTCGCCTGACCGGTCGTCGTCGGGGACGGGATCGTCCTGCCGCAGGTCGGGGAAGTCGAGTGCGACGTAGGCGCCCCGGAAGGGGTCGACCGGGTCGACCAGCGCCACCCGGAGCTCGTAGGTGTCGCCGGTCAGGCGGGCGGAGAGCTGCGGGGCGTCGGCCACGCCGACCAGCCCGAGCTGCGCCAGGGCGACGACGACGGTGGTGACGGTGCGCTTCATCGGGTGGCTCCCTGCGTGTCGGTGTCGGTGTCGGTCTCGGCCTCGGTGTCGAGGGCCTGGGTGAGCCCGCGGCGGGCCCGGTCGACGAGGAACCCGGTGCCGAGGAAGACGGTGCCCAGCACCACGAACAACCAGGCGCCGGTGACGATCGGGGCGAAGACCGCGAAGCCCTGGAAGGTGGTGAAGACCACGAGCCCGCCCGTGGCCATCCAGGTGGTGGGTCGGTGGTCGCGGACGGTGCCGAGCGCCAGCAGGCCCACGGCGAGGAGGACGTAGACCCCGACCGAGACGGCCGCGTGCAGCCAGTCGGAGTCGTCGACCGAGGACGTGTCGCTGCCGGTCCGCCACAGCGCGAGGCCGGTCGCGACGCCGAGGACGACGACGGCGCCGACCGGCTCGAGCGCCCGGCGCGCGGAACGGCCGCGGACCAGGACGGCCATCAGGGACGTCGCGGCTGCCGCGAGCGCGGACGCCAGCCAGCCGTTCCACCTCAGGTCGCCGGACCCGACGTCGGGGATCGCGGCGACGAAGACGGCCGCGAGCGCCATCCCGGCTCCGAGGGTGCGCCAGGTCCAGGCGAAGGCGTCGGCGCGCGCGTCGTGCAGGACCGCCAGCGACGAGGCCAGGACGGCACCCGCGCCGAGGAGGACCACCACGGCCAGCCCGGAGGGCTGCTCCCACAGCGGCTGCGCGAACCACCACGCCACGCCGGTCGTGACGCCGACGACGAAGGGCAGGTAGGCGCGGGTCAGGTAGCCGTGGAGGAGCGCGCCCACCGACCAGACCCCGATCAGGCGGGGCTCGAAGGCGGGCACCTGGAGCGACTGGGCGGCCTGGAACACGAGGGCGCCGAACGCAAGGGCCGCCAGCAGCCGGAGCGCCCCGACCAGCGACGGGCCGGACCGCCGGGCGTCGAGCGCCTCGCCGGCGCCGAGCAGGGCCAGCCAGATCGCGGCGACGGCGCCGAGGCGGGCGCCGGGGGAGAGCTGGTCGAGGTTCGCCGCCACCAGCCAGATGAGCCCGACGCCGACGAAGCCGCCGCCGAGGAGCAGCAGCAGGCGGCCGACGACCGGGCGGTGGGCCTCGGCGCGGTAGCGGGTGGAGAGGCGCGCGGCCTGCTCGTCGGAGACGAGTCCCTGCGCGGCCCAGTCGTCGAGCTCGCCGCGCAGCCACGCGAGCTGTCGCGCCGAGACGGGTCGGGCGGTGTCCACGGAAGTGATCATGTGGCCAGCGTGGCGGGCGCGAGGCCCGGCGTCGTGAGTACGTCGACCCATCTGTGGGGTGCCGGTCGGCGGATCGTCCCCGGCGGTTGACCGTGCGTTCAGCGGGCCGTGGTCCAGTGCGGCGTGGACGACGACGTGACCGACCAGGGACGGCGTACGCCGCCGGCGGCGCTGGTGCTCGCCGCCGCGCTCGGTGCCGCGCTCGCCGCGACGGCGTACGCCGGCGGCCAGGTGCTGCGCCGCCAGGCGGCGCAGGCCCGGCGCGCCATCGGCAAGCCGCTGGGCGAGGACGCGCCGGCCGGCGACAAGCACTGGCGCAAGTCCTACGGCGACCCGCTCGACCTGGTGGTCCTCGGGGACTCCATCGCCGCGGGACTCGGCGCCGAGCGGCCCAAGCACACCCTCGGCGGGCGGCTGGCGCGTGGAGTGGCGAAGCGGACCGGGCGCTCGGTCCGGCTGCGCACGGCGGCGGTGGTGGGCTCGGAGAGCAGCGCGCTGGCCGCCCAGCTTGCCACGCTGCCGGCGTCCTACCGACCCGACGTGGCGGTGGTCGTCGTCGGCGGCAACGACGTCACCCACCGGGTCCCGGTGGCGGAGTCGGTGCGCCACCTCGCCGAGGCCGTCGACGCACTGCGCGAGCGCGGCGCGGAGGTCGTCGTCGGCACCTGTCCCGACCTCGGGGCGCTGCGACCGGTCCCGCAGCCCCTGCGCGCGCTGGGCTCGCGGGCCTCGCGCCAGCTCGCGGACGCCCAGCGGGCCACGGCCCTCGAGCACGGCGCCCGGGTCGTGCAGCTGGCGCACGTCGTGGGTCCGTTCTTCATCACCAACCCCGACGAGATGTTCAGCCTGGACCGGTTCCACCCCAGCGCCCAGGGCTACAAGCGCACCGCCGCATGCGGTGCTGCCGTCGGTGCTGGCAGCGCTCGGCGTCGTCGACGACGTGCCGTTCGGGCACCACGCGCCGGTCGTGGGTCGGTCAGGCTAGGGTCTGCGGGTGCGCACCACTGCTCGACGGGCCGGCGAGGCTGTCAAGAAGGCGGCCCGGAAGGCCGGCCTGCAGGCATCGCCCGAGCCGGCCCGGCCCGCCCCGGTCCCCGACCGCACGCCCGACCCGAAGGCCGAGCGGCGACGCCGCCTCCTGGCGAGCAACCTGACCGAGCTGGCCGTCGAGTTCCGCACCGACAAGTGGGGCGTGCACAAGTACACCCCCCACTACGAGCGCCACCTCGAGCACCTGCGCGGCGAGTCCTTCACGCTGCTCGAGCTCGGCATCGGCGGCTACAAGAAGCGGCGCCGCAGCGGCGCCTCGATGAAGATGTGGCGCTGGTTCTTCCCCAAGGCGCGCATCGTCGGCCTCGACATCGAGGACAAGACCTGGCTGACCAAGGGCCACGTCCACGCCTACCTCGGCGACCAGACCGACCCCGAGGTGCTGCACCGCATCATCGAGGAGCAGGGTGCCCCGCTCGTCGTGATCGACGACGGCAGCCACATCCCGGCCCACGTGCGCGAGTCGTTCCGGATCCTCTTCCCGCTGCTGCCCGACGGCGCGATCTACTGCATCGAGGACATCCAGACGTCCTACTGGCCTGCGTGGGGCGGACAGCTCGACCCCCGGGCGCCGGGGACGTCGATGGACCTGGTCAAGGACCTCGTCGACGGCCTCAACCACGAGGAGTTCCTCGTCGAGGGCTACGAGCCGACCTACACCGACCAGTGGGTCCGCGCCGTGCACTGCTACCACAACCTCGTGATCATCGAGAAGGGCGACAACCGCGAGGGCACCAACCGCGACGCCGTCGCCCACGAGCTCTACGGCGCCAGCGAGATCCCGACCGGGCTGCCCGACGCCTGAGGCCGCGATGACCGTCCTGCTCGCCACCAGCGGCGACCTCCCGGCCGGTGAGCCTGGCGCCGCCGTGCTCGACGCGGCCCTCGCCGAGCGCGGCGTCGACGCCGCCTGGGCCCGCTGGGACGACCCCGCGGTCGACTGGGCCGCGGCCGACCTCGTCGCCGTGCGCTCGACGTGGGACTACGTCACCCGCCACGCCGAGTTCCTGGCGTGGACCGCGGGGCTCGACCAGTCGCGCCTGCTCAACGGCGCCGACGTCTTCGCCTGGAACCACGACAAGCGCTACCTCACCGAGCTGGGCGACCTCCCGGCCGTGCCCACGGTGCTGGCCGAGGACCGCGCGGCGCTCGCCGACGCCGTACGCCGCCTCGGCACCGCCGTGGTGAAGCCGCGCGTCGGTGCCGGCGGGGCCGGGCTCATCGTGGTGAGCGACCCCGACGACGAGCGCCTCGGCCGCCCGGTGCGCAGCCACCCCGACTACCCCGAGGTCGGCGGCCCCTGGGTCGTGCAGCCGCTGGTCGACTCGATCCGCACCCACGGCGAGTCCTCGGTCTACGTCCTGGGCGGGGAGCTCACCCAGCGCTTCGACAAGCGACCGGGCGCAGGGCGACGTCCGGGTCAACGAGGAGTTCGGCGGCCAGGTGCGCGCCGTCGACGTCGCGGACGCCGGCGACCTCGCGCTGCGGGCGGCCGCCGCGATGGCCGAGCGCTTCGGGCGGCCGGTCGACTACCTGCGCGTCGACCTGCTGCGCTGGCAGGACGACTGGGTGGTCAGCGAGCTCGAGCTGATCGAGCCCGGTCTCTACCTCGACGTCTCGCCCGCCAACGCCGCTCCCTTCGCCGACCTGGTGCTCTCGCGCCTGTCCTAGCGCCGTGCAGGCCACTCGGCACATGGTCATTTCGGGCTATTAAGTCCGGCCCATGTGCTGAGGCATCCTTGGTCCGCTGTCACTAGCGTTCCCCGAAGATCGGGCGCGGTGCGCCTCGCGCGCCGACACTGGTCGCGGGAGGCAGAGACGTCTGCCGATGCCGGGCAACGAGGGAGTGGGTCCAGTGAGGTTCTTCATCAGGCGACGGGACGACCGCGGTGCGGTCGCCGTCGAGTTCGCCCTCACCGTGCCGATCCTGCTCACGTTCCTGCTCGGCACCGTGGAGCTCGGGCTGTACATGAAGGACTACATCTCGATGAGCAGCAGCGTGCGCGCAGGGGCACGCTCCGCCTCGGCCGCCGCCGACGCCGGTCCCGGCACGTGCCAGGCCAGCTCCTCGCCGCCGCCGTGCTCCCCGGCCTCCGTGCCCGCCTTCGCCCAGGCGGCCGCGGACACGATGCAGACGGCCGGCATGGCGATGAACAGCCAGGACATCCAGTGGGTGATGATCTACAAGGCGAACGGCAGCGGCTACCCCGGCTCGGGCACCAGCATCCCCACCTCCTGCGGTGGCGTCGCCAACTGCGTGGTCTACGTCTGGGACGCCGGCGTGGTCACCGCCAACGGCACCGGGCGCTTCCGCTACTCCAGCGGCTCCTGGGCCTCCGCCGGGGTCAACGCCTGCCTCAACGAGACGGACTCCGTCGGCGTCGCGCTGCGCGCCAACCACACGTGGATGACCGGGCTCGTCAGCGGACTGATGGGCGGCAACAAGGTGATGACCGAACGCACGGTGATGAAGTTCGAGCCGCTCGAGCAGGACCGCTGCAAGCCCGGCACGCCCAACGCGCACAACTGATCGGACCTGGCATGCGAACACTGAGGATCACCCGGCGCAGGCGCGACGAGGTCGGCGCCACCGCCGTGATCGTGGCGATGTTCTTCGCCTTCATCGCGCTGCCCCTCGGGGCGGCGTCGGTCGACATCGCCCGGCTCTACGTCGAGCTCGAGCGCGTGCAGGCCGCGGCCGACGCGGCCGCCACCGCCGGCGTGACGTTCATGCCCGACGACTTCGCCGCCGCGCGGGCCCGCGCCATCGAGGTGTCCGAGGACAACGGGTTCCCGAACTCGGGCACGTCGCAGGTCCAGGTCTCGGTCGGCGACAAGCCCACCCAGCTGCGGGTCACCGTGTCGTCGACGGTGCGCAACTCCTTCGCCAAGGCGTTCGGGGTGCCCACCTCGACGATGTCCCGCTCGGCCCTCGCCGACTTCAACGGCCCGGCCCCCATGGGCAGCCCGTGCAACACCTTCGCCAACGAGCCCGCGGGCTCGGCCCAGCAGGGTCCGTCGACGTCGCAGGTCAAGGTGCCGACCTACGCGAACTGCTCGAGCCCTCAGTTCTGGGGCGCGATCACCGGACCCGAGACCTGGAAGGACCAGGGTTCTGAGTTCGACGCCCGCAAGTGTGGGAGCGGCGAGGACGGTTGCGCCGGCTCGACGAACGAGGAGTTCGACCCGCGCGGTTTCGTGTACCTCGTCCGCGTGGCCCCCAGCGGAGTCGGCCAGTCGGTCAACCTGCAGGTCTACGACCCGGCCTACGTCGAGACGTCGTCCGACTGCTCGCTGGGGCCCGTGGCCATGACCGGCAACCACTACTACCCCAACAGCGACATCGCCTCGGGCGACAACAGCAAGTACCCGCTGGCCACCACCGACGCCAACGTGCGCTACGACAACGACAACCTGGCGTCCAACATGTTCTGCACCGGCGACTCCGACAACGCCGGCCGGCGCTTCGGCAACGAGGTTCCGACCATCACCTCCTTCACCCTGCGGACCCCCGTCGACAACCTCGACCCCTACACGGCACCCGCGCTCAACCCTGCCCAGTGCACCAAGCAGTGGCCCGGCTACAGCAACACGTCGAACTACGTGAACCACGGTGACGGCTACGGCAACCACTACGACTGGACCGGCGGGATGCGTGAGCGCAACCTGCGCAACAGCGGTGACACGCCCGCACACGACTACAAGCAGGACATCGCCAGGGTCTTCCACCAGTGGGTGAGCCTGTGCACGTTCACGCCGACGCAGGCCGGCGACTACTACCTCCAGGTCCGCAGCAACGTGGCGCTGCCGGCGTCCTACGCGCTCGACTCGACCGGGGCGGTGGCCGGCAACGCCGCTGTCTACAACCAGGCGGGGGACAACACCGCCGTGCTGGGCAACGGGACCAACCAGTTCGCCATCCGGGCCGTGACCGGTGCCGCGGCCGGTGCGATCTCGGTCTCGCCGTGGGAGAAGATGCGCATCTTCGCCAACGCCGACTCGGCCAACACGCAGTTCAACCTCGTGCGCGTCGTGCCTGCCGCGGCGAACAAGACGCTGGTCATCACCTACTTCGACGTCGGCGAGGCGACCGGCACCACGTCGGGCAGCGTGCAGGTCCTGCCGCCGGGGGACGCCAAGATCGGCACCGCCGCGATGACGACCATCTCCGGCTGCCAGGCCACCGGTCCCACCACGGGGGCGTTGTCCAACTGCAAGGTCAACGGCGTGACGTCGGCGACGAACAACGGCAAGCTGCAGACGGTCCGCGTCCCGATCCCGAACACCTACACCTGCCAGGTGACCAGCACGGGCGGGTGCTGGTTCCGCGTCGCGATCAACTTCCCCGGCGCCACGGTCACCGACGCCACGACCTGGACCGCCCGCATCGTGGGCGAGCCCGTCCGCCTCATCGAGTAGCCCCACGATCTCGCGCACCACCCTGCAGACGCCGTCCCGGACCCCGGGGCGGCGTTTGCACTCTCCGGGGTCGAGTGCTAAACATGATGCTGGCACTCTCGTCACGAGAGTGACAACGACCCAGGTGACGCTGAGGTCCGTGGGCGCGGCGTGAATGGATCGCCGAGGAAGCGGGCCGTCCGTCGCGGGCAGCCTGCCTGGCGTCGACACACAGACTCACGTCGATAGGAATCGCACGCGATATGGCCAAGCTGATTGCTTTCAACGAGGAGGCCCGCCGCGGCCTCGAGCGGGGCATGAACACCCTCGCCGACGCGGTGAAGGTCACCCTCGGCCCCAAGGGCCGCAACGTCGTCCTGGAGAAGAAGTGGGGCGCCCCCACGATCACCAACGACGGTGTCTCGATCGCCAAGGAGATCGAGCTGGAGGACCCCTACGAGAAGATCGGCGCCGAGCTGGTCAAGGAGGTCGCCAAGAAGACCGACGACGTCGCCGGTGACGGCACGACGACGGCCACCGTCCTGGCCCAGGCCATGGTCCGCGAGGGTCTGCGCAACGTCGCGGCCGGCGCGAACCCGATGGGTCTCAAGCGCGGCATCGAGGCCGCCGTCGCCGCCGTGTCCGAGCAGCTGCTCGCCATGGCCAAGGACGTCGAGACCAAGGAGCAGATCGCCTCGACCGCGTCGATCTCCGCCGCTGACACCACCGTCGGCGAGATCATCGCCGAGGCGATGGACAAGGTCGGCAAGGAAGGCGTCATCACCGTCGAGGAGTCCAACACCTTCGGGCTGGACCTCGAGCTGACCGAGGGCATGCGCTTCGACAAGGGCTACATCTCGGCGTACTTCGCCACCGACCTCGAGCGCATGGAGGCCGTGCTGGAGGACCCCTACATCCTCATCGCCAACTCCAAGGTGTCGACGGTCAAGGACCTCCTCCCGCTGCTGGAGAAGGTCATGCAGTCCGGCAAGCCGCTGCTGATCATCGCCGAGGACGTCGACGGCGAGGCGCTGTCGACCCTGGTCGTCAACAAGATCAAGGGCACCTTCCGCTCCGTCGCCGTCAAGGCGCCGGGCTTCGGTGACCGCCGCAAGGCCATGCTGCAGGACATCGCCATCCTCACCGGTGGCCAGGTCATCTCCGAGGAGGTCGGCCTCAAGCTCGAGTCGGCCGGCATCGAGCTGCTCGGCCAGGCCCGCAAGGTCGTCATCACCAAGGACGAGACCACCATCGTCGAGGGTGCCGGCGACCAGGGCCAGATCGAGGGCCGGGTCAACCAGATCCGCGCCGAGATCGACAAGTCCGACTCCGACTACGACCGCGAGAAGCTCCAGGAGCGCCTCGCCAAGCTGGCCGGCGGCGTGGCCGTCATCAAGGTCGGCGCGGCCACCGAGGTCGAGCTCAAGGAGCGCAAGCACCGCATCGAGGACGCCGTCCGCAACGCCAAGGCTGCGGTCGAGGAGGGCATCGTCGCCGGCGGCGGCGTCGCGCTCGTCCAGGCGGCTGCCACCGCGTTCGACAAGCTGGACCTGACCGGCGACGAGGCCACCGGCGCGAACATCGTCCGCGTCGCCACCTCGGCCCCCCTCAAGCAGATCGCGATCAACGCCGGTCTCGAGGGTGGCGTCGTGGCGGAGAAGGTCGCGAACCTCGAGGCCGGTCACGGCCTCAACGCGGCCACCGGCGAGTACGTCGACATGATCGCCGAGGGCATCATCGACCCGGCGAAGGTCACCCGCTCGGCGCTGCAGAACGCCGCGTCGATCGCCGCGCTGTTCCTCACCACCGAGGCCGTCGTGGCCGACAAGCCCGAGAAGGCGCCGGCCATGGGTGGCGGCGGCGACATGGGCGGCATGGGCGGCATGGACTTCTGATCCGTCCCACCCCGTTCCACCGGCAGGGCCCCCGCTTCGGCGGGGGCCCTGCTGCCATTTCGTGATGTGGAGTCCGTTCCGCCTGCGGTTTCCAAGCCCTACTGTGTGCCTGCAACGCCTTTCCGTCGTACCGACCGGAGGAACCTGCATGAGCCACGCCGCGGTGGAGCTGGTCGGCCTGAGCAAGTCCTTCGGGCCCGTCACCGCAGTGGACCGCGTCGACCTGCGCATCGAGGACGGCGAGTTCTTCTCCATGCTGGGTCCCAGCGGGTCGGGCAAGACCACGGTGCTGCGCATGGTCGCCGGCTTCGAGCAGCCGACCTCCGGCCGGGTGCACCTGGGGGGCACCGACGTCACCGACCGCCCGCCGTTCGCCCGCGACGTCAACACCGTCTTCCAGGACTACGCGCTGTTCCCGCACATGGACGTCCTGGCCAACGTCGAGTACGGCCTGCGGGTCAAGAAGGTGCCGCGCGGCGAGCGCCGCGAGCGCGCGATGGCGGCGCTGGAGTCGGTGCAGCTGGGCCCGCTCGCCTCGCGCCGCCCCACGCAGCTCTCGGGCGGCCAGCGCCAGCGCGTGGCCCTCGCCCGCGCGCTGGTCAACCGGCCGCGGGTGCTGCTGCTCGACGAGCCCCTCGGCGCGCTCGACCTCAAGCTGCGGCGCGCGATGCAGCTCGAGCTCAAGCAGCTGCAGCGCGAGGTCGGGGTGACGTTCGTCTTCGTCACCCACGACCAGGAGGAGGCGCTCACCATGAGCGACCGGATCGCGGTCTTCAGCGAGGGGCGCATCGAGCAGGTCGCCACGCCCGCCGAGCTCTACGAGCGTCCGGCGACGCCGTTCGTCGCCGGCTTCGTCGGCACCTCCAACCTGCTCACCGGCGCGGCCGCGCAGTCGGTGCTGGGACGCCACGGCAGCTTCAGCGTCCGCCCCGAGAAGATCCACCTCGACCCGGAGCCGGCCCCGGGGCTCAGGACGGCGCGCGGCACCGTGAGCGACGTGGTCTACCTCGGCTCGGTGAACCACTTCCTCGTCGAGCTCGAGGCCGGCCCGACCGTCACCGTCCTGCGCCAGAACCTCCACGGCTCCACCGACCAGGCCATGGCCCGCCGCGGTGAGGCGGTCACGCTCGGGTGGGCCGACGAGCACGTGATCGACCTCTCGGACCACCCCACCCTCAAGGAGACGTCATGAAGCGGACCAGCATGCTCGCCACGGCAGCCGTGGTCGCCCTCGCCCTCGGCGGGTGCGGCACCTCGTCCGGGGACGGCGGAGGAGGTGGCGCGAGCGGCTCGCAGGCGCAGGGCGGCTTCACCGCGCCCGACGTGCCGATGGCCGAGGAGCTCGGTGACGGCGAGGGCAGCCTGAGCGTGCTCGCCTGGCCCGGCTACGCCGAGGACGGGTCCACCGACAAGAGCGTCGACTGGGTGACGCCCTTCGAGAAGGAGACCGGCTGCCAGGTCGAGGTGAAGTACTTCGGCACCTCCGACGAAGCCGTCAGCCTGATGAAGACCGGCCAGTACGACGTGGTGTCCGCCTCTGGCGACGCGTCGCTGCGCCTCATCGCCGGCGGCGACGTGGCCCCGGTCAACACCGACCTGATCCCCAACTACGCCGACGTGTGGTCGTTCCTCAAGGACCGCGACTGGAACTCCGTCGACGACCAGATGTACGGCGTCCCGCACGGCTACGGCGCGAACCTGCTGATGTACAACACCGACGAGGTCGCCCCGGCGCCCACCAGCTGGAGCGCGGTCTTCGACGACGCGTCGGCCCACGCCGGGAAGGTGACGGCCTACGACTCGCCCATCTACATCGCCGACGCGGCGCTCTACCTGTCCAAGACCCAGCCCGACCTCGGCATCGAGGACCCCTACGCCCTCGACGAGGACCAGCTCGCGGCGGCCGTCGACCTGCTGAAGAAGCAGCGGGAGAACGTCGGGGAGTACTGGTCGGACTACCTCAAGGAGACCCAGGCCTTCAAGACCGGCGACTCGGTCGTCGGCACCACGTGGCAGGTCATCGCCAACCTCGCGAAGGACGAGGGCGCACCGATCGAGGCGGTCCTCCCCGAGGAGGGCGCGACCGGCTGGTCCGACACCTGGATGGTGTCGTCGAAGACCGAGCACCCCAGCTGCGCCTACGCGTGGATGAACCACATCATCAGCCCCGAGGCCAACGCCGGGGTGGCGGAGTGGTTCGGCGAGGCGCCGGCCAACGAGAAGGCCTGCGACCTCACCAGCGAGGGCTTCTGCGAGACCTACCACGCCGGCGACGAGGCCTACGCCGAGCAGATCCACTACTGGACCACTCCGATCGAGCAGTGCCTCGACGGGCGCACCGACGTCACCTGCACGACCTACCAGGACTGGACGCAGGCCTGGACCGAGATCAAGGGCTGAGCGTGGGGGCACGGCAGCCGGTGGGAGGTGGGGGAGCGGGCCGGTCCGGCCTGCTCCACCGCCACCCCCGGATGCGGCTCGGCCTGCTGCTGGGCCCGCCGATGCTCTGGCTCGGCGTGCTCTACCTCGGCTCCCTCGCCGCGCTGCTCGTCACCTCGCTGTGGAGCGTCGACGCCTTCGGCGGCAACATCGAGCGGATCTGGAACCTCGACAACTACCGCGACCTCGCCACGCTCGAGGTCTACCGCACGATCACGGTCCGCACGCTGCTCACCGCGGCGGCCGTCACCGTGATCGACGCGGTGCTGGCGTTCCCGATCGCGCTCTACATGGCCAAGGTCGCCTCGCCACGGCTCCAGCGCCTCCTCGTGGTGGCGGTGCTGACACCGCTGTGGGCCTCCTACCTCGTCAAGGCCTACGCCTGGCGCGGGATGCTCGCGACCGGTGGCCCCCTCGACTCCCTCGGCCTGTCGCCGGGCTACGGCGTGGCCGCGACGGTGGTGACGCTGTCCTACCTCTGGCTCCCCTACATGATCCTGCCGATGTACGCCGGCCTGGAGCGGCTGCCGGGCTCGTTGCTGGAGGCGTCGGCCGACCTCGGCGCGTCGACCGCCACGACGATGCGGCGCGTGGTGCTGCCCGTGCTGATGCCCGCCGCCGTCGCCGGGTCGATCTTCACCTTCTCCCTCACCCTGGGCGACTACATCGCGGTCAAGATCGTGGGCGGTGCCAACCAGATGCTCGGCAACGTCGTCTACGACTCGTTCCTGACCGGCAACAACCTGCCCTTCGCGGCCGCCGTCGCGACCATCCCGGTCGCGGTGATGCTGGTCTACCTCACGGCGGTGCGCCGGACGGGAGCGCTGGACTCGCTGTGACCTTCTCCCGGACCACCCGCACGGTGCTGCTCGTGCTGAGCGCGCTCGTGCTGCTCTTCGTCTACGCACCGCTCGCCCTCGTCGTGCTGAACTCGTTCAACACCTCGCGCACCTTCGCCTGGCCGCCGCCCGGTCTCACCACGCAGTGGTGGAGCTCGGCGATCGACAACCCCGGCGCTCGCAACGCCGTGGTCGTCTCGGTCGAGGTGGCCCTGATGGCCACGGCCGTCGCACTGGTGCTGGGCACGATGGCCGCCCTCGCGCTGCAGCGCTTCCGGTTCTTCGGCCGCGACACCGTCTCGCTGCTCATCGTGCTGCCCATCGCGCTGCCCGGGGTGGTCACCGGCATCGCGCTCGCGAACGCGTTCTTGACCATGTTCGGGATCGAGCTCGGGATGTTCTCCCTCGTCGTCTCCCACGCCACGTTCTGCATGGTCACGGTCTTCAACAACGCCATCGCCCGGTTGCGCCGGCTCGGGGGCAACCTCGAGGAGGCCTCGATGGACCTCGGCGCCGGCACCTTCCGCACGTTCTGGGCCGTCACGCTGCCGATGATGCGCTCGGCCCTGCTGGCGGGGGCGCTGCTGTCGTTCGCGCTGTCGTTCGACGAGATCATCGTGACCACGTTCACCGCCGGGCAGGGGATCCAGACGCTGCCGATCTGGATCTACCAGAACCTCTTCCGCCCCAACCAGGCGCCGGTCGTCAACGTGGTGGCGGCGGCCCTGATCGTGGTCTCGATCGTCCCGATCTGGCTCTCCCAGAAGCTCGCCGGCACCGACGAGGCGGTCGCGGCGGCGCGCTGAGCGGCCGAGCGGCGCGACGCACTGGTAGGAAGTGTCCGAGCGCCGGGCTCGGGGCGACGACGTGACCGAGGCCACCGTCCGGTGAGGGGAACGCTCCGCACCTCGCGACCGTCCCACCTGCACGGGCCGGTGACCGTGCCGGCCCGGCCAGACCAGGAGGAACCGTGAAGACCCTGCGCACCCGTGTCGCCGTCCCCGTCGCCCTGCTCGCGCTCGCCGGCCTGTCGGCCTGCGGCAGCGACTCCTCCGACGACGCCGAGCCCACCTCGGCCCCGTCGTCCCAGACCAGCGCCGCGGACAGCACGTCCGGCGACACCCTCGCGCTCACCGCCGACGGCTCGTCGGCCGGCAAGTGCATGGTCCCCAGTGCCGAGACCCTGGGGGGCTTCGACACCGCCTTCGCGGGCACCGTCACGTCCGTCGACGGCGGCACCGCGACCCTCACCGTCGACCAGTGGTACGCCGGTGGTGACGCGGCGACCGTCACCGTCGACGCCCCGAGCAAGGACATGCAGGACCTGCTGATGGCGGTCGACTTCCAGGAGGGCTCGACCTACCTGGTGAGCGCGAACGGTGGGCGGGTCTCGCTGTGCGGCTTCACCGCCCAGGAGTCCCCCGAGCTCCAGGAGCTCTACGACCAGGCCTTCGCCGGGTGACCTCGGTCGTCGGGCTGCTGCTCGCCGCAGGGGAGGGGCGTCGCTTCGGCGGTCCCAAGGCCCTGGCCCGCGACGACGACGGGACGTCGTGGCTGCTGCGCTCGGTCCGGGCGCTGCGGCCCTGCGACGAGCTCGTCGTCGTGCTGGGCGCGGCCGCCGAGGAGGCGGCAGCGCTGCTGCCGATGTCGGTCGTGCGGGTGCGCGCCGACGACTGGGCCGCGGGGATGGGTGCGTCGCTGCGCACGGGGTTGCGCGCCCTGGAGCCGAGCGAGCACGACGCCGCCCTGGTGTCGCTGGTCGACCTGCCGGACGTCGACGGTGACGTGGTGGTGCGCCTGCTCGGTGTGGCCGACGGTCGCGACGTCCTTGCGCGGGCGGCGTACGACGGCGTGCCGGGCCACCCCGTCCTGCTCGGCCGTGACCACTGGGCCGGCGTGGTGGCCACCGCGAGCGCCGACCGCGGCGCCCGCGACTACCTCGCGACGCACGACGTGCTGCTCGTCGAGTGCGGCGACCTCGCCACAGGTGTTGACGTCGACAGCCGCTGAGGTCCGTGGCTCCACGCCAACGTGCGACCAACGTGGTGGGTCGTAGCCTGACGGCATGGTTGCAGGGATGGACTCCGCGGCGGACGTCGCCGCACGGCTGGCGACGACCGGCTATCTCGCCGACGACGAGCTGGCGACGGTGGTGTTCCTCGCCTCGCGGATGCAGCGGCCGCTGCTGCTGGAGGGCGAGCCCGGCACCGGCAAGACGGCCCTCGCCGAGGCGCTGGCCCAGACCCTCGACCTGCCGATCGTGCGGCTGCAGTGCTACGAGGGGATCGACGCCAGCCAGGCGCTCTACGACTGGGACTTCCCCCGACAGATCCTGCACCTGCGCGCCCTCGAGGCGGCCGGTGACGTCGACTCCGACGAGGCGGAGAAGAGCCTCTACGACGAGCGCTTCCTGCTCGCGCGTCCGGTGCTGGCCGCCCTCCGGCAGGCACCCGCCGTGCTGCTCGTCGACGAGGTCGACCGCGCCGACGACGAGTTCGAGGCCTTCCTCCTCGAGGTGCTCTCCACCTGGCAGGTGACGATCCCGGAGTTCGGCACGGTGACCGCCCCGGAGCCGCCGCTGGTGGTGCTGACCTCCAACCGCACCCGCGAGCTGCACGACGCCCTCAAGCGCCGGTGCCTCTACCACTGGATCGACCACCCCGGCCTCGAGCGCGAGGTCGAGATCGTCCGGTCGCGGGCCCCCGAGGTGAGCGCGACGCTGGCGGGCCAGGTCGTCGGCCTCGTCCAGCAGCTGCGCGCGCGCGACGACCTGCTCAAGCCGCCCGGCGTGGCCGAGACGCTCGACTGGGCGCGCGCGCTCACCCACCTGGGCACGACCGAGCTCGACCTGGCCTCGGCGGCCGCTACCCTCGGCGCGCTGCTGAAGTACCGCGAGGACGCGGACCGGGTGAAGGCAGCGCTCGACCGGATGCTGGCGCGGTGACCGACCCGATGGCCGACCGGGTGACCGACCCGGTGCCGGACGCGGTCGAGCGGGCGGGGGAGCGGCACCCCGTCGACGAGGTGCTCCTCGGCTTCACCCGCGCGCTGCGCGCCTCCGGCGTCGCGGTGACCCAGGACCGCGCCCACGGCTTCCTCCTCGCCGTCGCCGAGGTCGGGCTCGGCGACCGCCAGGCGACCTACTGGGCCGGTCGCGCGACCCTGTGCGGCTCGCCCGACGACCTGGCGCGCTTCGACCAGGTCTTCGCGGCCTGGTTCGACCACCGCGACGGCCTGCCCCGGGCGCGCCCGCGCGAGGCGCCGCGTCCGGCGACCCTGCAGATGCTCCCCGAGACCGAGTCGGGCGGCGCGGGTGAGCAGGACGAGGAGGTCCTGCAGGTCGCGGCGTCCGCGTCGGAGGTGCTGCGCCACCGCGACGTCGCCTCGCTCGACGCCGCCGAGAAGCGGCGCCTCGACGCGATGTTCGTCCGCCTCGCGCTGCACCCCCCGACGCGCCGCACGGCCCGGCACCGCCGCTGGCACCGCGGCCAGGTCGACGCGCCCCGCACGCTGCGCAGGTCGCTGAGGCAGATGGGCGAGCCCGCCGAGATCGCGTGGCGCCGACGCGGCACCCGACCGCGCCGGGTGGTCCTGCTGGTCGACGTCAGCGGCTCGATGAGCGCGTACGCCGACGCGCTGCTGCGACTGGCCCACCGGCTCACGCAGTCGGCGCGCGCCGACGGGGGCGTGGTCGAGACCTTCACAGTGGGCACCCGGCTCACCCACGTCACCCGCGCGCTGCGCTCGCCCGACCCCGACCGCGCGCTCGTCGCGGCCGGCGAGGTGGTGCCCGACTGGTCGGGCGGCACCCGGCTCGGCGAGACGCTGCGGGTCTTCCTCGACCGCTGGGGCCAGCGCGGCATGGCCCGTGGCTCGGTCGTCGTGGTGTTCAGCGACGGCTGGGAGCGGGGGGACGCGGCGCTGCTCGGCGAGCAGATGGCCCGGCTCCGCCGGGTGGCCCACCGCGTCGTGTGGGTCAACCCCCACCGGGGCAAGGCCGGCTACGAGCCCCTCCAGCGCGGCGTGGTGGCGGCGCTGCCGCACTGCGACGACTTCCTCGCCGGCCACTCGCTGGCGACCTTCGCCGACCTCACGGAGGTGATCTCGCGTGCGTGACGTGCTGCCCGAGCTGATGGCGTGGTGGGAGGCCGGCGAGACCGTCGGCGTCGGCACCGTCGTGGCGACCTTCCGCTCCGCCCCGCGCCCCGCAGGTGCCTCCATGCTCGTCGGCCCCGACGAGTCGGCCGTGGGATCGGTGTCCGGCGGGTGCGTCGAGGGAGCGGTCTACGAGCTGGCCCAGTCGGTCGTGGAGTTCGGCGACCCGGTGCTGGAGCGCTACGGCGTCTCCGACGACGACGCCTTCGCCGTGGGCCTCACCTGCGGCGGCATCCTCGACGTCTTCGTCGAGCAGGTCTCGCGCGAGACCTTCCCCGAGCTCGGCGAGGTCGCCGCCGACGTGGAGGCCGGTCGCCCGGTCGCGCTCGCGACGGTCATCGAGCACCCCGACCCGGCCTGGCGCGGGCGCCGCATGGTGGTGCGGCCCGACGCCGCGGCGCAGGGCAGCCTCGGCTCGCCCCGTGCCGACGCGGCCGTCCACGACGACGCGCTCGGCCTGCTGGCCGCCGGCACGAACGCGACCCTGACCTACGGACCCGACGGCGAGCGTCGGGGCGAGGGGATGCGGGTCTTCGTGTGGGGGTTCGCGCCCAAGCCGCGGATGCTGGTCTTCGGCGCGATCGACTTCGCCGCGGCCGTGGCCCGGGTGGGCTCCTTCCTGGGCTACCAGGTCACCGTCTGCGACGCCCGCCCGGTCTTCGCCACCACGTCCCGCTTCCCGGGCGCCGACGAGGTGGTCGTCGACTGGCCGCACCGCTACCTCGAGGCCGAGGTCGCCGCCGGTCGCGTCGACCGGCGCACCGTCCTCGCGGTCCTGACCCACGACCCGAAGTTCGACGTGCCGCTGCTCGAGGTCGCGCTGCGGCTGCCCGACGACGTACGTCCCTCCTACATCGGGGCGATGGGCTCGCGGCGCACGCACGACGAGCGGATGGACCGGCTCGCCGAGGCCGGCCTCACCGACGACGAGCTGGGGCTGCTGTCCTCGCCGATCGGCCTCGACCTCGGTGCCCGCACGCCCGAGGAGACCGCCGTCTCGATCGCCGCAGAGATCGTCGCGCGGCAGTGGGGCGGCTCCGGGGAGCGGCTCGCGGCCACCTCCGGGCGCATCCACCACGACGACTGAGCAGCGCACCGGTCCAGAGCACCGCCGGCGCCGTGGACGCCGTCCTGTTGCGAGCGTCACACTCGGGCTAGGTTGGCCGCGACCACCGGGAGCCGCCATGCCCAGCGATGACCTGCACGCACGACGTGTCGACGCCGTGCGCGCCTGGACCAGCTTCGTCTCCGCGGGCGACCAGGCCCAGGCGGTGCGGCCCGAGATCCTGCGCAGCTGGCAGCTCTCGGGCGTGGTGTCCCCGACGGTCACCCACGCCCCGCTCGACGACGAGGGCGACACGGCGGAGTTCTGGAACGCCTCGCCGCTGCAGACCGCGGTCGCGCGGGTGCAGGACGAGCTGCGCCGCACGGCCGAGGACGGCGACCTGGTCATCGCGGTCACCGACGAGCAGACCCGCATCCTGTGGACCTATGGCGGGCGGGTGATGCGGCGCAAGGCCGAGACGGTCAACTTCGTGCCCGGCGGACGCTGGGACGAGAAGAGCGTCGGCACCAACGCGCTGGCCATCGCCGGGCGCACCGCGAGCCCCTCGATGGTCTTCAGCGCCGAGCACTACGCCGAGGTGGTGCACAACTGGGTGTGCTGGGCCGCGCCCGTCTTCGACCCCGTGACCGGGCGCTCGCTCGGCGTCATCGACCTCTCGACCACCTGGGACCGCAGCCACCCGATCGGCCTGGCCACCGCCCGGGTCATGGCCCGGCTGATCGAGGCCGCCCTGCCCTCGGACCGCGGTCGCGGCGCCACGACCGACGTCGGCCCCACCGAGCCGGGGCTCACCCTCGGCCTGCTGGGCACCGCGGAGGCGTGGCTCGACGGTCAGCGGCTCCTGCTCAACCGGCGCCAGACCGAGATCCTCGCGCTGCTCGCGCTGCACCCCTCCGGCCTGTCGGTCGAGCACCTGCACTCGCTGCTCTACGGCGACTCGACGGTGACCACCTCCACCCTCAAGGCCGAGGTCTCCCACCTGCGCGCCGCCCTCGCCGGCCAGCTCTCCTCCCGCCCCTACCGGCTCACCCTGCCGGTCACCACCGACGTGGAGGAGGTCCAGCGGCTGCTGCGCCGCGGCGACGTCCGGGCGGCCGTGCGCGCCTACGGCGGCGACCTGCTCCCCGGCACCGACTCGCCGGCGCTGGTGCAGATGGGCGACTACCTCGCGGTCAGCGTCCGCGAGGCGCTGCTCGCCCACCCCGACCCCGACGCGGTGCTGCGCTACAGCGAGCTCGCGCCCTACGACACCGCGGTCGTGGAGGCCTGCCTGGCCTCGATCCCGGTGCACCACCCGGTCGCACCGCTGCTGAAGGGCAAGCTGGCCAGCGCGCGCTGACCCCCCACGAAGTGGGGAAATCCATGGAGCCTCTGGCGCCTCCGACGCCCCGGGAGGACTCTCGGATGAGCGCGCCGTGCCGGGGAGGGACGGCCACGTCTCGAGGAGGACCGATGATCACGTCACGTCCGGGGGTGGCCGCCGCGGTCGCCGCCCTGCTCGCCGGGGGCCTGTTCGCCCCCGCACCCGCCGGAGCGGTCCTCGCTCCGGAGCCCACGACGATCGCGAAGAAGCTCGTCTCGCCGCTCAGCATGGCCGTCGCCGGCGACGGCACCGCCTACGTCAGCCAGAACTTCGCCGGCCTGCTCACCGCCGTCCGGCCCGGTGCGAAGCCGCAGGTCGTCTTCGCCGCGCCGAAGAGGACCGAGCTCGGTGCGGTGTCCGTCGCAGGCGGGGTGGTCCGCTTCGCCACGACCGCGAAGAAGCACGCCGTGCTCTGGTCGATGCGCCCGGGAGGGCGTCCGGTCATGGTCGCCGACCTGTGGAAGAACGAGCGGACGAAGAACCCCGACGCCGACCAGTCCTACGGCTTCAGCGACCTCGACGCGACCTGCCTGGCGCAGGTGCCCGCCGAGGTGCCGGCGTCCTACACCGGCATCGAGGACTCGCACCCCTACGGCACCGCCGTGCGGCACGGGACGACGTACGTCGCCGACGCCGCCGCCAACGCGATCCTGGCGGTCAGCCCGCGCGGGAAGGTCTCGACCGTCGCGGTCCTGCCGCCCGTCCCGGTCGTGATCACCGCCGAGGCCGCCGCGGCCAACCAGCTGCCCGCCTGCACCGTCGGGCACACCTACTCCTTCGAGCCGGTGCCGACCGACGTCGAGGTCGGCAAGGGCGGCTGGCTCTACGTCAGCATGCTGCCCGGCGGCCCGGAGGACGGCAGCGCCGGCGCCAACGGCATGGTCGTGAAGGTCAAGGCCCGCACCGGTGCGGTCCGCACGGTCGCCTCCGGCCTCGCCGGCGCGACAGGCGTCGCGGTGGCGCGCAACGGCGACGTCTACGTCGCGCAGCTCTTCGGCGGCCAGGTCTCGCGGATCCGCCACGGCAGCACCACCGCCACCCCCTGGGCGACGGTGACGATGCCGGCGGCCGTCGAGTGGGTCGGCGGCCACGTCCTGGTCTCGGCGCACGTCCTGGCCGACCCGCCGAAGGGCATGGTCCTGTCCTACTGACGAAAGGACTCGACAGGGAGGAGCGGCGGCGGTGCGCACGGGGACAGGGCCCGGCGCACCGCCGCCGCTGTCGTGCGCGCCCCGCCGGCGGGCCCCCAACCATCGACCAACCACCGCGACCTAGCGTCGTCGTGGAGTGACCCACCTCACACGCCTTGGAGGCGCTTGATGACGAAGATCCACCTCACCGTCGACGGGGCCGCGGTCTCCGACGACGTCGAGCCGCGCATGCTGCTGGTCCAGTACCTGCGCGAGAAGCTCGGCAAGACGGGCACCGTGATCGGCTGCGACACCTCCAACTGCGGTGCCTGCACCGTGCACCTCGACGGCACCAGCGTGAAGTCGTGCAACGTGCTCGCCGTGCAGGCCGACGGCCGGACGGTGACCACCATCGAGGGCCTCGCCGACACGGCCGAGGGCGACCTCCACCCGGTGCAGGAGGCGTTCCGCGAGTGTCACGGCCTCCAGTGCGGGTTCTGCACGCCCGGGATGGTGATGCAGGCCGTCGACCTGCTCGGTGAGAACCCGAACCCGACGGAGGAGGAGGTGCGGCTCGGCATGGAGGGCAACCTCTGCCGCTGCACCGGCTACCACAACATCGTCAAGAGCGTCCTCCACGCCGCGCAGACCCAGGGAGCGAAGGCATGACCGCCACCCAGGACCGTCCCGCCGCCGAGATCGGCAAGGACCGCCGCCGCAAGGAGGACCAGCGCCTCATCACCGGTCGCACCCGCTGGACCGACAACATCACCCTCCCCGGGATGCTCCACCTCGCGATGGTGCGCAGCCCGTTCGCCCACGCGAACATCACCTCCGTCGACACCGAGGCCGCCAAGGCCTCGCCCAACGTCGTCACGGTGCTGAGCGGCAAGGACTTCGGCGAGGAGCTCGGCGCGTGCATCAACGCGTGGCCGATCACGCCGGACCAGAAGACGCCCGCCCACTCGCCGATGCCCGCCGACCGGGTGGCGTTCGCCGGCGAGATCGTCGCCGTCGTGGTGGCCCGCACGGCCGCCGAGGCGCGGGACGCCGCCGAGCTCGTCGACGTGGAGTACGAGGAGCTGCCGGCCGTCGTCGGCATCAAGAACGCGCTCAAGGACGAGGTGCTCGCGCACCCCGACCTCGGCACCAACAAGTCGGCCCTGTGGGTCTTCGACTCGGGCGAGGCCGGCACCGGCACCGACGCGGACGAGGCGATCGCGGCGGCACGCGCCGACGGCATCGTCATCGAGCGGGAGTACCGCCAGCAGCGTCTGATCCCCGCCTTCATGGAGCCGCGCAGCGTCGTGGTCGACCCGACCGGCGAGCAGATCACCATGTGGTCGGCGACCCAGATCCCGCACATCCTGCGCTTCGCCCTCGCGGCCACCACGGGCGTGCCCGAGAGCAAGATCCGGGTCATCGCTCCCGACGTGGGCGGTGGCTTCGGCGGCAAGCTCCAGGCGACCCCGGAGGAGTGGATCGCCTGGGCCGTGGCCCGCCGGCTGATGAAGCCGGTGAAGTACACCGAGACCCGCAGCGAGAGCCTGATGGCGGCCCACCACGGCCGCGACCAGGTGCAGACGCTCACCCTCGCGGCCGACAAGGACGGCAAGGTCACCGGGCTCAAGGTGCACCTCGACGCCGACCTCGGCTCCTACGTCGCCATCGTCGGCGGCGGCGTGCCGGTGCTGGGCGCCTTCATGTTCAACGCGATCTACAAGTTCCCGGCGTACCGGTTCGAGTGCCAGACGGTGCTCACCAACACGACCTTCACCGACGCCTACCGCGGCGCCGGCCGGCCGGAGGCGACGTACGCCATCGAGCGGCTGATGGACGAGCTCGCCGCCGAGGTGGGCGTCGACCCGCTCGTGATCCGCGAGCGCAACTGGATCACCCACGAGGAGTTCCCGTTCACCACCGTGGCCGGGCTCGAGTACGACACCGGCAACTACGAGGCGGCGACGGCGAAGGCCAGGGCGTCCTTCGGCTACGACGAGCTGCGGGCCGAGCAGGCCGAGCGGCGCGAGCGCGGTGACCGGGTGCAGCTCGGCATCGGCGTCTCGACCTTCACCGAGATGTGCGGCCTGGCGCCCAGCCGGGTGCTCGGCAGCCTCGACTACGGCGCCGGCGGCTGGGAGAGCGCCAGCGTGCGGATGACCCCCCTCGGCAAGGTCGAGGTCGTCACCGGTGCCAGCGCGCACGGCCAGGGCCACGAGACGGCGTTCAGCCAGATCGTCGCCGACCGGCTCGGCGTGCCGTTCGAGGACGTCGAGGTGCTGCACGGCGACACCCAGGTGGCTCCCAAGGGCCTCGACACCTACGGCTCGCGGTCGCTGGTCGTCGGCGGGGAGGCGCTGGTCAAGGCCGTCGACAAGGTCATCGACAAGGCCAAGGTCCTCGCGGCGCACCTGCTCGAGGCCAACGCCGACGACCTGGAGTACGCCGGTGGCAGGTTCACCGTCCGCGGCACCGACCAGGGCATGGCCATCCAGGAGCTGTCGACGGCGACGTTCGCCGGCCACGACTACCCCGAGGGCATGGAGCTGAGCCTCGACGCCGACGCGACCTACGACCCGGTGAACTTCAACTACCCCCACGGCACGCACCTGTGCGCGATGGAGGTGGACACCGAGACCGGTGCGGTGAAGATGCGCAAGTACACCTGCTGCGACGACATCGGCACGATCATCAACCCGCTGATCGTCGCCGGTCAGGTCCACGGCGGCCTGGTGCAGGGCATCGCGCAGGCGCTCTGGGAGGAGGCCGTGCACGACGAGGCCGGCACGCTCGTGTCGGGGTCGTTCGTGGACTACCTCCTGCCGACGTCGGCCGACACGATCTCGTTCGACGTCGTCCACACCGACGACCCGAGCATCTGCACCACCAACACGCTCGGTACGAAGGGCGTCGGCGAGGCCGGCACGATCGCCTCGACCCCGGCGGTGGTCAACGCCGTCGTCGACGCGGTGCGCCACCTCGGTGTCAACGACATCCAGATGCCGTGCACGCCGGAGCGGGTCTGGCGCGCGATCCATGCAGGCGACGGGGACGCACCCACGCCGGCGGACGCGATGCCGCACTTCCAGGAAGGCGCCCTCAACCAGGACGAAGGAGCGGGCCAGTGATCCCGGTGAAGTTCGACTACCTCGCGCCCACGTCGGTCGAGGAGGCCCTGTCCGCGCTCGGCGAGCACGGTGACGAGGCCAAGATCCTCGCCGGGGGCCAGAGCCTGCTGCCCGTGCTGCGGATGCGGCTCAACGCTCCCGAGGTCGTCATCGACCTCGGCGGCATCGCCTCCCTGCGCGGCATCCGTGACGACGGCGACGCGATCGTGATCGGCGCGATGACCACCCACCACGAGGTGCGCGACCACGCGCTGGTCAAGGAGCACGCGCTGCTGCTGTCGAAGGCGGCCACGGAGGTCGCCGACGCCCAGATCCGCCACCGCGGAACCTTCGGCGGCGCGCTGGCCCACGCCGACCCGGCGGGCGACCTCGGCGCCCCGGCGCTCGCGCTCGGTGCGGAGTTCGTCATCGCCGGTGCCGGGGGCACGCGCACTGTCGCTGCCGACGACTTCTTCGTCGACCTCTTCGAGACCGCGATCGGCGAGGACGAGATCCTCACCGAGGTGCGCATCCCCAAGCACACGGGCTGGGGCGCCCACTACGAGAAGTTCGTCCGCGTCGCCCACCAGTGGCCGATCGTCGCGGTCGCGGCGACGGTGCGCGGGTCGATCGAGGAGGCGAAGGTCGGGCTGACCAACATGGGCTCCACCCCGCTCCGGGCCCGCGCGACTGAGGCCGCGCTGGCCGGTGCCAGCGCGACCGAGGACGGCGTGCGCGAGGCGGCGCAGCTGGCCGCGGAGGGCACCAACCCGCCCTCCGACCTCAACGGTGCGGCCGACTACCGCCAGCACCTCGCGCGCGTGCTCACCGGGCGCGCGGTGCTCAGGGCGGCGGGGGCGTAGGCGTGGAGCTGTCCCACCGCTTCACCGTGCCGGTCGGCGTCGAGGAGACCTGGGCGCACTTCAACGACATCGCGTCGGTCGCCGAGTGCTTCCCGGGGGCCCAGGTGACCGAGGCCGACGAGGACTCGTTCGCCGGGTCGGTCAAGGTCAAGCTCGGGCCGATCGCGCTGCTCTACACCGGCAGCGGGACCTTCGTGGAGAAGGACGCCGCGGCGCACCGCTTCGTCGTCGACGCCAAGGGCAAGGACAAGCGCGGCAACGGCACGGCGGGCGCGAAGGTGGTCGTCGCGATGACCGGGTCGTCGACGTCCACCGACGTCTCGGTCGACACCGACCTCGCCATCACCGGCAAGCCTGCGCAGTTCGGGCGCGGGGTGATGCAGGACGTCTCCGACAAGCTCCTCGGCCAGTTCGTCACCTGCCTCGAGCAGCGGCTGACCGGTCCTGCTCCGGGCACCGAGACCGGGTCCGACCCCGCGACCGCCCCGGAGGCGGTCACCGGGACCGGTCCCGAGCCCGCGCCGGCTGCGGCCGACGCCGGGCCCGCAGCAGGGGAGGTCGCCCCGCCTCCCCCGAGGCCGGCGGCACCGCCGCCCCCACCGCCTCCGCCCCCTGCAGAGGCGCTCGACCTGGGGAGCGCGGTGCTGCCGGTGCTGCTGAGGTCCTACTGGAAGCAGGCGGTGGGGGCCGTGGTCGGCCTCGCCCTCCTGCGCCGGTTGCTCAGGCGCTGAGGCGCCGGCCGGTGGGCCGACGTCCCGCCGCGCCCGCGGGCGGTGGGTGAGGGGGATACTGCGGCCTCGCAATCCCCCTCACGCACCGCCCGCGGGCGCGTCGGCGTACGACACGCGGGTGGGCGGTGGCTGAGGCGGGTTCGAACGCTTCGGGATCCCCCTCACGCACCGCCCGCGGGCAGACGCCGGCCGGCGGGCTCGGCCCGAGCCGGGATCAGAAGACGTGTCGGGGGCGGAACTGCACCGAGATCCGCGGGCCGGCGTGCGCCACCTTGGGCACGGCGTGCTCCCAGGTGCGCTGGCACGACCCGCCCATCACGACGAGGTCGCCGTGTCCCATCGTCACCGCGATGGAGCCGCCGCCGCCGCGTGGGCGCAGCAGCAGCCGGCGGGGGTCGCCCACGCTGACGATCGCGACCATCGTGTCCTCGCTGCGACCGCGGCCGATGGTGTCACCGTGCCAGGCGACGGAGTCGCGTCCGTCACGGTAGTAGCAGCACCCGGCGCTGACGAACGGCTCGCCGAGCTCGGGCAGGTAGTGGCGGCTCAGCTGCTCGCGGGCGTCGGTGAGCGCGGGGTGGGGGAGCGGGACGCCGTCGAGGTAGGTGTGCACGAGGCGCGGCACGTCGACCACCGCGTCGTACATCTCGCGGCGCTCCGCGCGCCACGGGACCCGGGCGACCAGGGCCGTGAGCACGGCGTCGGGCTCGGCGAGCCAGCTGCGCTGCACGTCGACCCAGGCGCCGTGGGAGAGGACGCGGCGCTCGGGGTCGAGACCGGCGCCCGTCACGGTGGCGTCGGCGAACAGCGAACCCTGGAAGTCCGGCTGGCTGGCCATGGAGGCACCCTACATGATGGTCGAACGGGTGTTCGAAGCCTCAAGACAACCTCAAGGGTTTACCACACTCTTGGTCAATTGGGTGACGTGGGTCGCGTCTGTGCCTAGCCTGTCAGGCATGGATCCGGTGGAGCTCGTCGTCCCGCGTCAGCGGGCGCTGAAGCACGTCCAGGTCCGCGAGCACGTCCGCGGTCTCATCGAGTCCCAGCCGCCCGGCTCCGCCGCACCGTCCGAGCGCGAGCTCGTCGCGCGCTTCGGCGTGGCCCGGATGACGGTCCGCCAGGCACTCGACGCCCTCGTCGCGGAGGGGCTGCTCGAGCGCATCCCCGGTCGCGGCACCTTCGTCGCGCAGCCGCCGAAGACCTCCGGTCGGCTGACCTCCTTCACCGAGGAGATGCGGCGTCGCGGCATGCTCCCGGAGTCGCAGACGCTGCTGGCCCGCGTCGAGCAGGCCGGCCCGGGTGTCGCCCGTGCGCTCGACCTCTCGCCCGGCGACCCCGTCCTGCACTGGCGCCGGCTGCGCCGCGCCGACCAGGACATCGTCTGCGTCGAGGACGCCTACCTCAACGAGGTCCTGCTGCCCGGCTTCCTGCAGCACGGCACCCCCACCAGCCTCTACGAGGCGCTCGCCGCCCGGGGCCTGCGCCCCACGGAGGTCGAGGACGCGATCAGCGCCGACCGTGCCAGCGCCGAGGAGGCCACGGTGCTCGAGATCGCCACGGGCGACCCGGTCCTGCGCCACGCCCGTCGCGCGGTCTCCGACGGTCGCATCGTCGAGGTCTCGCGCAGCTGCTTCCGCCACGACCGGTTCACCTTCTACCTCCAGCTCGCCGACCGCTGAGCCTCAGCCGCGCAGCGTCACCAGCTCGCGCTCGAGGTTGACGCGCGCACGCTCCTCCCAGAGCTCGCGCGCCCGGGGCGTGCGGAACAGCTGCTCGCGCGCCACGAGGTCCTCCAGGACCGCGCGCCGACCCGCGCGGAAGTCGTCGTCGCCGACGTGCGCGAAGTCCGCGCGCACCCCGCCGACGTAGGCGTCGTAGCGCTCGACCGGCGCCGCGAGGATGCCCAGGTCGGCGTCGCTGAGCGCGCATCCGGCGAGGTCGTCGACGGCGGGCCGGTGCTCGATCGTCATCCGGACCAGCCGGGCCACCTCGCCCGCCAGCGGGTCGGGGAGCGCCCGCTCGGCCCACCGCGCCGACTGCTCCTCGTCGTCGTCGGCGCCGTCGTAGACCGCGTCGTGGAACCAGGCTGCGAGGGCCACGGTGGTCGGGTCGACCTCGACGCCCCCGGCCGCGAGCTTCTCGAGGCGGTCGAGCACCTCGGCGAGGTGGAGCAGGTCGTGGTAGCCCGGGCGGTCCCAGGCCCGGAGCAGCTCGTCGCGCAGGTCGTGCGCCTCGGGCAGCGGCCACCTCGCGGCGAGACTCACCCGCGCTGCTCCTGCAGGTCGCGCGCGTCCTCGTGGCCCGACGCCATCGCCCAGCGGATGGTGCGGGTGGCCGCGGCGCCGAGGACGCGGTTGGTGATCGGGGGGACGGGCGGCAGTCGCAGCTCGCGGCGGGCGTGCGCGGGGAGCAGGCCGATCGCCGCAGCGGCGAGGGAGAGGTAGCCCGGACGGGCCGCGACCGGCAGGTCGGGGTGCAGCAGCAGGAAGCGGATCGCCTCGCGGGCCTCGGGCGTCGCGCGCAGCTCGGGTCCGTAGGCCGCGAGCATCCGGCGCAGCTCGTCCTCGGTCTGCGGCGGGTCGACCACGCCGAGGTGACCGGCCGCGACGCCGGCCTGGGCGACGTACTCGTCGCGCTCGGGGCCGATCAGCGGTCGGTGGCCGTAGCGGTCGTGCGCCACCAGGAAGCTCTCGATCTCGGCGACGTGCACCCAGCCGAGCAGGTGCGGGTCGTTGGCGGCGTAGGGGGTGCCGTCGGGCATGGTGCCGGTGACCGACTCGTGGGCGCGCTGCACCGCGCGGATCACCGCGAGGGCGTCCTGCTCGGCGCCGAACGTCGTCATCGCGAGGTAGGTCGAGACCTGTGCCAGCCGGCCCCACATGTCCCCGCGGTAGCCGGAGTGGTCGGCCACGCCCTGCATCGCCGCGGGGTGCAGCGACTGCAGCATCAGCGCACGGATGCCGCCGACGAACATCGAGGCGTCACCGTGCACGCGGGCGATCGGGGAGTCGGGGGCGAACCAGCGGGGACCCGGTGTGCCGTGCACGCGCTCGCGCGCGCGCTGGCCGTCGGGTCCGGCCACCTTGTGGAACAGCTCGGTGCCGAGTCGCTCGCGGAGGGTCACGACCTCGAGCGTAGCGACGGGGCCCAACGCCGCGACGCCGCATTGACTTCGAGTACTCGAAGTTCCTAGCGTCGAGGACGTGACCACGCACGTCGAACCCCGTAGCTACACGATCCGGGAGACCGCCGCCCTGACGGGCCTCCCGGCGAGCACCCTGCGCTACTACGAGCAGGTCGGGGTGATCCCCCCGATCGGTCGCGGTGCCAGCAGCGGGCACCGCGTCTACGACGAGGACGACCTCGACCAGCTGATGTCGGTGTCGTGCCTGGCCGCGACCGGCATGGGCCTCGACGACATGCGCCACTACATGGCCAACGCCCGGCGGGGCGCCGAGGCCGCCGCCGAGCAGCGCGAGCTGCTCGCGCAGCAGCAGCGGCACCTCACGGTCGAGGCGGAGCGGCTCGCCCTGCGACAGCGCTACGTCGAGGTCAAGATCGCCTACTGGCAGGCCGTGGAGGCCGGTGACAGCACCCGCAGCGAGGAGATCGCCGCCCGGGCACGTGACCTGGCCGAGGAGCTGCGCGCGGTCACCGACCACTAGCCCGACCCCGTCCGACCCCCTCCCGACCCCCTCCCGGGCGCCGCCCGGGAATCCCTTCGAAGAAGCAAGGAGCACCACCATGCGCGTGAACGCCTACGCCGCCCCCGCCGCCGGCAAGCCGCTGGAGCCGACCACGATCGAGCGCCGCGAGGTCGGCGCCAACGACGTGCTGATCGACATCGAGTACGCCGGCATCTGCCACTCCGACATCCACACCGTCAACGGCGACTGGGGCCCGCAGCCCTTCCCCGTGGTCCCCGGCCACGAGATCGTCGGCACCGTCACCGAGGTCGGCGCCGGGGTCTCGCGCCACCAGGTGGGCGACCGCGTCGGCGTCGGCTGCATGGTCGCCTCGTGCGGCGAGTGCGACAACTGCCGTGCGGGCGACGAGCAGTACTGCCGCCAGGGCATGGTCGGCACCTACGCCGCCACCGACCGTGACGGCACCACCACCCAGGGCGGCTACTCGCAGAAGGTCGTCGTCGACGCCGACTACGTCCTCTCGGTCCCCGAGAGCCTGGACCCCGCGGGCGCCACGCCCCTGCTGTGCGCCGGCATCACGACGTACTCCCCGCTCAAGCACTGGAAGGCGGGCCCGGGCACGAAGGTCGCGGTCGTCGGCCTCGGCGGTCTCGGCCACATGGCCGTCAAGATCGCCCACGCCATGGGCGCGGAGGTCACCGTCCTGTCGCAGTCGCTGAAGAAGCAGGAGGACGGCCTCCGCCTCGGTGCCGACCACTACTACGCCACCAGCGACCCCGAGACGTTCGAGGTGCTCGCCAGCTCCTTCGACCTCATCATCAACACGGTCAGCGCGAAGATCGACGTCAGCGCCCACCTCGGCCTGCTCGCCGTCAACGGCGCGATGGTCAACGTCGGCGCGCCCCCGGAGCCGCTCGACGTCAACGTCTTCTCGCTGCTCACCAACCGCCGCACCTTCGCCGGCTCCATGATCGGCGGCATCGCCGAGACCCAGGAGATGCTCGACTTCTGCGCCGAGCACGGCATCGTCAGCGAGGTCGAGGTCATCGCCGCTGACCAGGTCAACGAGGCCTACGAGCGCGTGCTCGCCTCCGACGTGCGCTACCGCTTCGTCATCGACAGCAGCACGCTCGACTGATCGGTCCGCCGCAGCGGAGCCCCGAGCCGGACCCACCGGCCCGGGGCTCTGCTCGTCGTGGCCGCGGCCCTCAGCGGTCGAGGTGGGTGGTCGCCAGGCCGGTCAGCGCCGACAGGGCCAGCGGCCGGGACAGCACCGCGGTCGCGGTCGGCCAGCGACGTCGGCCCAGCGTCAGCGCCGCGCCGAAGTAGATCGACAGGCACCACGGGCAGTTGAGCAGGTACGTCACCTTCGACCGGTCCGGCGGTCCGGTCCGGGCCTCCACGGCCTGGCGGGCCGGCTCGGTGATGCGGTCGTCGCGCACCAGCTTGACCAGGCGGTACGTCGCCAACGCGTCCACGAGGAGCCGCCACGGCCCCTCGACCTGCTCGTCCATCATCAACCGCCTCGTCCGTCGGGACACCCACGTACCCCGTTGACGTCTCGACACGCACCGTCGAGGCCACCTGGTGCACGACACCCGGCCGTCACGCCGGTGGCTTCAGGTCCCCGGCGTCGACGATGCGGTAGGCGTAGCCCTGCTCGGCGAGGAAGCGCTGGCGGTTCTGCGCGAAGTCGGCGTCGACGGTGTCGCGGGAGACGACGGTGTAGAAGTGCGCGCTGCGCCCCTCCGTCTTGGGCCGCAGCAGCCGCCCGAGGCGCTGGGCCTCCTCCTGGCGCGAGCCGAACGACCCGCTGACCTGGATCGCCACCTCGGCCGAGGGCAGGTCGACGGAGAAGTTCGCGACCTTGCTGACCACCAGCAGGCCGACCTCGCCCGAGCGGAAGGCGTCGAAGAGGCGCTGGCGCTCCTTGACCGGGGTCTCGCCCTTGATCACCGGGGCGTCGAGCATCGCCGCGATCTCGTCGAGCTGGTCGATGTACTGCCCGATCACCAGCGTCGGCTGGCCGGCGTGCTGCTCCACCAGGTCGCGCACCACGTCGATCTTGGCGTGGGTGCAGGAGGCCAGGCGGTAGCGGGTGTCGGGGTCGCTGGTGGCGTAGGCCAGCCGCTCGCCGTCGGGCAGGGTGACGCGCACCTCCACGCAGTCGGCGGGCGCGATGTAGCCCTGCGCCTCGATGTCCTTCCACGGGGCGTCGAAGCGCTTGGGGCCGATCAGCGAGAAGACCTCGCCCTCACGGCCGTCCTCGCGCACCAGCGTCGCGGTGAGCCCCAGACGTCGACGCGCCTGCAGGTCGGCGGTCATCCGGAAGATGGGCGCGGGGAGCAGGTGCACCTCGTCGTAGACGATGAGGCCCCAGTCGCGCGCGTCGAGCAGCTCGAGGTGCGGGTAGACGCCCTTGCGCTTGAGCGTCAGCACCTGGTAGGTCGCGATGGTGACGGGGCGGACCTCCTTGACCGCGCCGGAGTACTCGCCGATCTCGTCGGCGGTCAGCGACGTGCGCCGGATCAGCTCGTCCTTCCACTGGCGCGCGCTGACCGTGTTGGTCACCAGGATCAGCGTCGTCGCCCCGGCGTGGGCCATCGAGGCCGCGCCGACGATCGTCTTGCCGGCCCCGCAGGGGAGCACGACGACGCCCGACCCGCCGTCCCAGAACGACTGGGCCGCGTCGCGCTGGTAGGGGCGCAGCGTCCAGCCGTCCTCGGCGAGGTCGATCGCGTGCGCCTCGCCGTCGACGTAGCCGGCGAAGTCCTCCGCGGGCCAGCCCAGCTTGAGCAGGGCCTGCTTGAGGTTGCCGCGCTCGCTGGGGTGCACCGCGACGGTGTCGGCGTCGAGGCGGGCGCCGACCATGCCGGCGACCTTCTTGGCGCGCAGCACCTCCTCGAGGACCGGGCGGTCGACCGAGGACAGCACCAGCCCGTGGACCGGGTGCTTCTCCAGGCGCAGACGGCCGTAGCGACCCATCGTCTCGGCCACGTCCACGAGCAGTGCGTGCGGGACGGCGTAGCGGCTCCACGTCAGCAGCGCGTCGACCACCTGCTCGGCGTCGTGGCCGGCCGCACGTGCGTTCCACAGCCCGAGCGGGGTGAGCCGGTAGGTGTGGATGTGCTCGGGCGAGCGCTCGAGCTCGGCGAACGGCGCGATCGCCTTGCGGGCCTCGGCGGCCGAGGGGTGGTCGACCTCGAGCAGGAGCGTCTTGTCGGACTGGACGATCAGCGGGCCGTCGTTCACTGCGCCGCCACCGCCGGGGCCTCGCCCGCGGGACGGTCCTGCACGGCCGCCCGGCGGCGCGCGCGGAACGCCGCGACGTTGGCGCGCGAGGAGCAGCGGTCCGAGCAGTAGCGGCGCGACTGGTTGGGGGAGGTGTCGACGAAGACGTTGTCGCACCTCGGCGCCGAGCACGTGCCCAGTCGGGTGGCACCCAGGTCGCAGACCAGGGTCGCCAGGCCCATGAGCGCCTCGCCGATCAGCAGCTCGGCGACCGAGGCCGATCGGTTGGCGACGTGCATGTGGAGGTGGTCGGGGTCGTGGTCGGAGATCATCGGGGTGACGGGGTGCTGGGCGAGGAGCTCGTTGAGCGAGCCCACCACGAGGCGCACGTCGTCGACGTCGGAGGCCTCGAAGACCGGGCGGAGCTCGGCGCGGAAGGCCTGGAGTGCGGCGACGTCGGCCTCGACCACCGAGCGGTGCAGCCAGGAGCGGTCCGCGAGGTGCTCGCAGAGGGCCGGCACGTCGCCCAGCTCGGCGTTGACGAGCGCGGCGGAGCGCTCGGCGTAGCGGAGGAAGTCCATCCCTCCAGTCTACGGAGGCAGGCCCACCACGACCTCGAGCGCGGCCCTACGCGCGGCGTACGCCGGTGATCCGGTGGACCGCGAACTCGCGCTCGTCGTCGGAGCGGTGGTCGAAGGCGGCGAGCCGCCCGCCGTCGAGCCGGCGCGGGTCGACCACGCGCTCACCGGTGGCGCCGTGGTTGTCGACGTAGCCGATCACCACGGTGCTCCCGTCCTCGATGGCCTCCCGCAGCGCGGCCAGCGCCCCCGACGGCGTGGTGGTCTGCGCCGAGGGCGGACGCGAGGACTCGGCGCGGTCGCCGGCGCGGATCGCGGTGGCGACGACCTGCACCTGGGCGGCGCGGCGGGCCTCGACGGCACCCGCGGGACGCCGCCCGCGCCGCGAGCGGGCGCGCTGGAGGTCGGGCCGGCTCACCCGGACGGTGCCGTCGGCCGCCTCGACGACAGGCGCCGCGCCCAGCTCGCGCAGCCGGGGCAGCAGCACGTCGAGCGGCGAGGTGGCGATCGCGACGGTGGGCGCCAGGAGGCGCAGGCCGAGGGTGCGGGCGCGCGGGTCGTGGACCAGCGCCGCCAGCGCGGCCTCGTCGTCGGCACGCAGGAACGCCTCCGCGTGGCCGACCCGGACGCTGCCGAAGGTGCGCGCGACGTCATCGACGAGGAAGTCGAGCGGCTGGGGGACCGGCGTCTGGGAGACCGCACCCAGGAACTCGCGGACCTCGAGCGCCGACCAGCCGGCGTCGAAGCCGCGACGCAGCGAGCCTGCGGAGAAGCGGTAGACCGTGGCCCCGCCGCGCGACTCCACGTCGGCCAGCAGGTGCAGCCGCCGCGCGACCTCGGTCTCCAGAGGTCCCGGCGCGACGGCGGTGAGGTCGGCCTGCAGCAGGACGTGGTCGACCGGTTGCGGCAGGTGCGGGTCGATGGCCGCCGCGGCTGCGGGCAGGTCGCCGTCGGCGACGAGACGCCCGCTCGACGGCAGCCCGCCGGCGCCTCCCACCCCGAGGACCGCGGCCTCGGTGAGCGCGGCGGCGACGAGATCGGTGAACACACGCGGTCGCCGGGGCCGCAGCCACTCCACGCGGCGCACCAGCGACGACGTCCCGGTGCCCGCGGCCAGCACCTCGTCCTCGGCGGTCGCGGCCCAGGTGCGGAGCGCGAGGTGGCGCGCCTCCTCGGCGAGGCCGCTGGAGAGCTCGGGGGCCAGCGCGTTCCACGTCTTGCCGGCCGGGTCGCGCCTGCCGACCATCGACGGGACCCGGCTGCTGGCGAGCCACCCCCCGACCAGTCGCGCCCAGCGCTCCGACATGGGTCGGCCCGACCACACGTCGAACTCGTCGGTCGGCATCCACGCGGCAGAGCCGTCGGGCTCGGTGCCCTCGGCGACCAGCCCGGCCGCCAGGGCGACCTCCACGACCAGGGCGGCGCCCGCCTCGTCGACGTGCAGGTCGCGCGCGACCTGCTTGAGGTCGCGCACCGCGAGCCCGCCGCTGCGCAGCACGCCGGGCGGGTGGACGCCCCACTGGTCGAGCAGCAGCTCGACCCGGCGCACCACGTCGAAGGCGGCGCCAGCGGCCGACCGGGCGACGAGCCCGGGGTCGCGGGTCGTGGTGGCGAGCTCGGGCACGTCGTCGACCGGCTCGGTCGTCGTGCGGCCGCCGCGCAGGGCCAGGCCCACCTCGCCGGGCAGCACGACGGTCGCGCCGTCACGGGGCACGAGGAGCCGGCGGCTGATGAGCTCCTCGGCCGGGGACGCGGCCTCGGCGGGGGAGACGGTGCGGCGCGCGGAGCCGGTCGTGCCCTCGCCGCCGTGGGCGTCGACGTGGCGCAGCAGGGCCTGGGCGGCGGGGCTGAGCTCGGCGACGAGCGCCTCCGCCTGGTCGGGACCGAGGGGCTCGGGGCTGAACGGTCGCAGCCCGCTCGAGGGACCGGGCGCACCGCGCATCGCGTCGGCGACGCCGGTCAGCGCGCGCACGCCGCCGGGGGCCTCCCAGGCCAGCGCGAGGTCGAGCAGGTGCTGCAACGCCTCGCCCGCGCGGGCGGGGTCGGCGTGCACGATCCGCACGAGTTGGTCGGGGGTGGTTTGGCCCGCGACCAGCAGGGCATCAAGCACCGAGAGCTCGAGACGGTCCAGCCCGTCGAGGGCGCGGTGGATCGACGAGCGCGTGGCGGCCCGGGAGGCCAGCTGCGACGAATCCTGAGGGGCGGGCGTGGCGAGATCGGGACGGGCCCCCAGCAGCGCGACGAGGCGCTCGTCGGGCCAGCTGCGGAGCTGTTCGGCGAGGGTGCGTGCGGGTGTCGCTCCACGTGGACTGGACATCCCTTCTACGCTACTCGCCTGGTCGGTACCCCCGCCGACCATCTGGGCACGGGGCAGCGAAGAGGGCCGGGAATGAAGAACGTCGACCTCCACCACGGAGCGTCGAGCGACGTCGGGCTGGTCCGCAAGGTCAACGAGGACTCCTACCTCGTCGCGCCGCCCGTCTTCGTGGTCGCCGACGGGATGGGCGGGCACTCGGGTGGCGACGTCGCCAGCCAGATGGTCGTCGAGGAGTTCCAGCAGCTCGCCGGGGTCTACGACCCGCGGCGCGGCGCCGAGCTCGTCGCCGACACGCTCGCGCGAGCGCAGGCCCGCATCGTCGACTACGGCGAGGCCCACCGCGCGGTGCAGCCGGGCTGGCACGCCGGCACGACCGCGGTCGTCGCGGTGCTGGTCGACGACAACGGCGTCACCAAGTGGCTGCTGGCCAACCTGGGGGACTCCCGGATCTACCGCCTGACCGAGGGCCGCCTCGAGCAGGTCAGCGTCGACCACTCCGTGGTCCAGGAGCTGATCGACGCCGGTGAGATCACCGTCGAGGAGGCGGCCGTCCACCCCGAGCGGCACGTCATCACCCGGGCGCTGGGCAGCCCCGAGGGCATCCACCCCGACTTCTTCCTGCTCCCGCTCGGCTCGGTCGAGCGGCTGCTGCTGTGCAGCGACGGCGTGACCGGCATGATCGACGACGCGCTGATCGCGGAGATCCTCGAGTCCGTCGACGACCCGCGCGACGCCGCCGACCGGCTGGTGCGCGCCGCGGTCGCGGCCGGGGGTCGCGACAACGCCACGGCGATCGTCGTGGATGTGGTGGGATTGGTGAGGGACGCCACCTACGACTCGCAGCGTCAGCTGCAGAGTCTCGAATCCAAGCTGGGGGGACGACAGTGAGCGCAGAGGCCAGGTTCGCGGCCAGGTTCGCGGCAGGGGACTGGTACGCCGTGGTCGGCGACCAGGTGACCGTGCTGCTGCCGGTGAGCCAGCGGGCGCGGGTCGCGGCCCTGTGGGAGCTCGCCGACGGCGGCGCCGACGCCGACACCCTCCTCGACGCGCTGCTCGCCGGCGGCCTGTCCTCCCTCGACCACTTCGCGCTGGTCGCGCACAGCGGGGAGACCACCCGCGTCATCGTCCGCGGGGCCCCCTCCGCGAGCGTCTCCTCCGCGGCCGGCGACGAGGTGCTCAGCGCCGCCGCCGGCACCACCTGGCGCGAGCAGGTCCTCACCGGTGAGGTGTCGGTGCACCTCGCGCTGTCCGGCGACGGCCCGGTCGAGCACGCCCTGACCCCCGGCCTGGCCCGCGTCTCCGCCGTCGAGATCGGCGCCGCCCGCGCGGCCGTCGCCCCCGCGCGGCCCGTCGCCACCGCGCCGTCCATCGCCCCGGGCGAGGTCCCGGCCGAGGTTCCCGCGGTCCGACGCCCCTGCGGCCGTGGTGGAGCCCGAGCCGCAGCCCGAGCCGGAGCCGGAGCCCGAGCCGGAGCCGCAGCCCGCGCCGGTCGTCCCCGCAGGACCCGCAGCGCCCGAGCCGATGTCGTTCGGCCAGCCCGACGACGACCCGACCCCCACCGGCGAGACGCCCGCGGTCCGCGACGACTGGGACCGCGACGGCCAGACCGTGACGGGGCCGCCGTCGCCCGACTTCGAGCGCCCGCCGATCCCGGGCCAGGAGATCGCGCCCGACGTGGTCTCGAGCCCGGTGGCCTCGCTGGTCTTCTCGACCGGCGAGGTGGTCGAGGTCGACCGCACCGTGCTCGTGGGCCGGGCGCCCGAGGCACGTCGCTTCGCCTCCCACGACCAGCCCCACGTCGTGACCGTGGCGAGCCCGCACCAGGAGATCTCCTCCACCCACCTCGAGATCCGTCCGGGCGCGGGGGCCGACCACGGCTCGGCGATCGCGACCGACCTCGGCTCCACCAACGGCACCGTCCTGGCCCAGCCCGGCCTCGACGCCGAGGAGCTCACGCCCGGCATCGCCGTCAGCCTGATCCCGGGCGCCGTCCTCGACCTCGGCGACGGCGTCACCATCCAGGTGACCAACCCCTGACACCGAGCGCACCCATGACCACGCACCAGCAGCCCCCGCCCGCCCCCCACCCGCCCCGGGCGATCACCTACCCGGTGGCGGCGCTCGAGCGTCGCTTCACCGCGTTCGCCGTCGACCGCCTGCTGGCCTGGGGCCTGCTCGTCGCCGTCGGGGTGGTCACCACGCTCCTCGTCCCCGACGACCTCTGGACCGTCGTCGGCGCCGTCGCCGGGGCGACCGTGCTGCTCTGGCTCGTCCTGGCGATCGTGCTCGGCGTCGGCGGCACCTCGCCCGGCAAGGCGATGTGCGGCCTGCGCGTGGTGCACCACGGCACCGGCACGCCGATCGGGGTCGGCCCGGCCCTGCTGCGCTCGCTGGTGCTGGGGATCGCCGGACTGCCCACCTTCGGGCTCGGGGTGGCCACCCTGGCGTGGACGGCGGTCGAGGACCGCGGGCGTCAGCGCCGCGGGTGGCACGACCACCTGACCCACACCGTCGTGGTCGACGTACGTCCGGTGACCGAGGTCGCCGACGACGCGGCCGACGACGGGCCGCGGCACATCGTCAACCTCACCGCCATGCGGCTGATCCCCGCCCCGCCCGTCGAGACCGTCCGCACGCCGGAGCGCTCGGAGCAGTCGATGCGCCGCCAGCCACTGCCGGCCGAGGTCATGGCCCCGCCGGTGCAGCAGCCGCCGGTCCAGCAGCCGCCGGTCCAGCAGCAGCCGGTCCAGCCGCCCGTCCAGCCGCCGGTGCAGCAGCCGCCGTTCCAGCCGGTCCCGACGCGCCACGCGGCGCCGCCGCCCGCCCAGCCGCAGGCGCAGACGCCGGCGCAGCACCAGCCGCCCCCGCAGCCGGTGCCGCCGGAGCGCACGCAGCAGCGCCGTCCGCTCGAGCCGCCGCCGGTGCCGCCGCGCCACGCCGCCGCGGCCCCCGCCGCCCGCTGGCGTGCCCACTTCGACAACGGCGAGAGCTTCGTGATCGCCGGCCTTGCGCTCGTGGGACGTCGCCCGGAGGCGCGCAACGGCGAGCAGGTCGCCCACCTCGTGCCGCTCACGTCGTCGGACATGTCGGTCTCCAAGACCCACGCCCAGTTCGGCCCGGCCACCGACGGCACGATCGTGGTGATGGACCGCGGGTCCACCAACGGCACGCTGCTGGTGCGCCAGGGCGTCTCGCGCCAGCTCGCGCCGGGCAAGCCGGCTGCGCTCGTCGCGGGCGACCGGGTCGTGTTCGGCGACCGCGAGATGACGATCAGCCGCGAGGCCTGAGCGTCCCACCGGTGCGCCGACCCGCCGCGGGCGGCAGGATGGGGCGGTGCCGACCTTCCTCGACCTGCTCTACGACGAGGCACCGCTCAGCGCCTTCGACGAGCACCTGGCCCGCGCCGAGCGCGATCTCGGCGAGGCGGAGGCCGCGACCCTGCGCACCGAGTACGACGTCGCCCTGCGGCTGCGCGACCTGATCAGCCGGATGCGCTCGCGCGAGGCCGAGCTGTCGGCGCTCTACGAGACCGCCTCCGACCTCACCGCGATCCGCGACGTGGACACCATCCTGGCCGCGATCGTGCGCCGGGCGCGCCAGCTGCTGCACTGCGACATGACGTACCTCTCGCTCAACGACGCGGGCGACGGCGCGTCCTACATGAAGGTCACCGACGGGGCCCTGACGCGCGAGTTCCAGGACCTCCGGCTGCCGCTGGGCACGGGGCTGCTCGGGCTCGTCGCGCAGACCGGAGCGGCGTACTTCACCGAGGACTACTCCGCCGACGCGCGGTTCGTGCACCAGGGCTACATCGACGACGCGGTGGCCGGCGAGCAGATCCGCGCCATCCTCGGCGTCCCGCTGGTGCTGGACGGGGTGGTCATCGGTGCGCTGCTCGCGGTCCACCGCTCGGTGCGACGCTTCCCCCAGGCCGAGGTCAGCCTGCTCACCTCCTTCGCCGCGCACGCGGTCGTCGCCCTGGAGAACGCCCGGCTCTTCGCCGAGCTCGACGAGGCCAACCGGTCGCTGACCAGGCACACCGAGGCGGTCGACGCCGCGGCGCTGGCCCACGACCGGCTCACCGACCTTCTGGTCGGCGGCGGGGGAGTGGCGGAGGTCGCCGAGGTGCTCTCCGGCGTGCTGGGCGGGGCGGTCTCGATCCGGACGCCGTCGGGCGAGCTGCAGGCGGGCGAGGACACGGGCGTGGAGTGGGCCGACGCCGTGCCGGCGTCGGTGGCATCGGGTCGCTGCGTCCAGGTCGGGTCCGGTCTCGTCGCAGCGGCGCTGGCCGGCACCGAGCACGTCGCCACCCTCGTCCTGCACCGCGACGAGCCCCTCGACCTGGCGGGGCGCCGCACGCTGGAGCGCGGCGCCCTCGTCACCGCGCTGGTGCTGCTCTTCGCCCGCTCGGTCACCGACGCCGAGGAGCGGCTGGGCGGCCAGCTGCTGGTCGACCTGCTCGAGGCCGACGAGACCGACCGCGCGCGGTTGCGCGACCGGGTGCGCCGCCACAGCGCGAGCATGGACGGGCCCGTCGTGGTGGCCGCGGCGGCCACCGACGGCGTCGACCGGCACCGCGCCAGCCGGTCGGTCCTCGGCCTGGCGCGCCGGATGTCAGGACTCGCGGGCGAGCACCGCGGGGCCGTCGTGCTGGTCGTGCCGAGCGAGGACCCGCGCCGCGTCGGTGCCGAGCTGCAGGCGGCCGTGGCTGCCGTCGGCGGCACGGCGACGGTCGGCGTCGCCGCCACCACCGATGCGCTCCTCGACGAGCGACTGGTCGCCGCGCACGGTGAGGCCCGGCGCTGCCTCGACACCCTCGTCCGGCTGGGCCGGGTGGGCGAGGTCAGCGACCCGGCGTCGCTGGGGGTGGCCCGCCTGCTGCTGGGCGACAACGAGCGCGAGCACGTCGAGGCCTTCATCGAGGCGACCGTCGGGCCGGTGCGCGACTGGGACGCCCGCCGCGGGACCGCGCTGCTGGCCACCCTCGAGGCCTGGTTCGCCGGAGGGGGCCGGCTGAAGGAGACCGCCGCCGCCCTCCACCTCCACCCCAACACGGTCACCCAGCGCCTCGAACGGGTCGGCGAGCTCCTTGGCCCGGGGTGGCGCGAGCCGGCGCGTGCCCTCGACGTCCAGCTCGCCCTCCGCCTGGCCCGCCTCCAGCAGCCCTGACCCCTCGCGCTCGTCCTGCCGCTCGTCCTGCCGCTCGTCCTGCCGCCCGGGACTGCACGGCGACAGTAGTCGCCCGATCACACATCCTTCCGCGACAACTGTGTGGCGCGGAGCCATGTGCCGTACGTCACTGCGTTCCCTAGCGTGGCGCCCATGACCACCACCGACGCCACCCCCCGCCGCCCGCTCGAGGGTCGCCGGGCACTCGTGACGGGCGCGGCCAGCGGCATCGGCGCTGCGGTCGCGGGCCGGCTCGCGGCGAGCGGCGCCGAGGTCCACCTGCTCGACCGCGACGAGGAGGGCGTGGCCGAGGTGGCCGCGCAGGTGCACGGCACGCCGCACGTGGTCGACCTCACCGACGACGCGGCGATCGCGCGCCTCGACCTCGACGTCGACGTCCTGGTCAACAACGCCGGGATCCAGCACGTCGCGCCGGTCGAGGACTTCGACCCCGAGCTCTTCCGGAGGATCCACGCCCTCATGCTGCACGCCCCGTTCCTGCTCGCCCGGCGCGTGCTCCCCGGGATGTACGCCCGCAGCTGGGGCCGCCTGGTCCACGTCTCGAGCGTGCACGGGCACCGCGCCTCGCCGTACAAGGCCGCCTACGTCAGCGCCAAGCACGGGCTGGAGGGCCTCTCGAAGGTGATCGCGCTGGAGGCCGCCGACCGCGGTGTCACCAGCAACACCGTGTGCCCGGGCTACGTCCGCACGCCGCTCGTCGAGGGCCAGCTCGCCGACCAGGCCCACGCCCACGGCATCGCCGAGGACGAGGTGCTCGACACGGTGCTGCTGGCCCGGACGCCGGTGAAGCGCCTGGTCGAGCCGGAGGAGGTGGCGGACGCGGTCGCCTTCCTGTGCGGACCGGCGGCCACCTCGATGACCGGCACCTCCCTGCTGCTCGACGGCGGCTGGTCCGCCGCCTGAGTCCCCGCACGCACCCGCACGCACCCGCTCCACCGACGCCCCCGCTCCCACCGACGCCCCCGACGAAAGGCACCCCATGACCACCGAGACCACCGCACCGACCGGGACCGGGTCGCCCGGCGCCCGACCGGGACCCACGAACATCGTCAAGGTCGTCTTCGCCTCCCTCGTCGGCACGGCCGTCGAGTGGTACGACTTCTTCCTCTACGGCTCGGCCGCCGCCCTGGTCTTCGGCACCCTGTTCTTCCCCGAGAGCGACCCGGCGACCGCGACCCTCCTGGCCTTCGGCACCTACGCCCTCGGCTTCGTCGCCCGTCCGCTGGGCGGCGTCGTCTTCGGCCACTTCGGCGACCGGGTGGGCCGCAAGAAGATGCTCGTCCTCTCCCTGTTCCTCATGGGCCTGTCGACCGTGGCGATCGGCCTGCTCCCGACGTACGCCTCCATCGGCATCGCGGCCCCGCTCCTGCTGCTGGGCTGCCGGCTGCTCCAGGGATTCGCCGTCGGCGGGGAGTGGGGCGGCGCGGTGCTGATGGCCGCCGAGCACGGTGAGGACAGCCAGCGCGGCTTTTGGTCGTCGTGGCCGCAGGCGGGCGTCGCGCTGGGCAACCTGCTCGCGACCGGCGTGCTGTGGGTGCTCGCCGCCGTGCAGTCCGACGACGCGTTCAACGCGTGGGGCTGGCGCATCCCGTTCCTGCTGAGCGCGCTGCTGGTCGCGGTGGGCCTGTGGGTGCGGCTCTCGGTGGAGGAGTCGCCGGTCTTCGCCGAGACGAAGTCCGAGCTCGAGGCCAGCGAGCAGCCCCACATGCCGATCGTGGAGGTCTTCCGCAGGTACCCCAAGGAGGTCCTGGTGGCCATGGGGATGCGGATGGCGGAGAACATCTCCTACTACCTCTGGACGATCATCTCGATCTCCTTCCTCACCCTCTACGCCGGCACCGCCGACGACAAGCCGCTGATCCTCAAGGCCCTGCTCATCGGCTCGGTGGTCCACTTCGTCACGATCCCGCTCGTCGGGGCGCTCTCGGACCGCATCGGTCGCCGCCCGCTCTACCTCGCCGGTGCCGTCGGCGTGGCCGCCTGGTCGTGGGTCTTCTTCGACCTCGTCGCCTCGCGCTCCGAGCCCCGGATCATCCTGGCGATCGTGGTCGGGCTGATGCTGCACGCGCTGATGTACTCGCCGCAGGCCGCCTTCTTCTCCGAGCTCTTCGGCACCTCGGTGCGCTACACCGGCGCCTCGGTCGGCTACCAGCTGGCCTCGATCTTCGCCGGCGCGCTCGCGCCGATCATCGCCATCGAGCTGCTCGGGGACGCCGCCGACGGGGTCTCCAACGCCCCGAAGGTCGCGATCTACATGACGGTGGCGTCGGTGATCACGACCATCTCGGTGCTCCTCGCCAAGGAGACCAGGGCCACCTCGCTGCGCCACGACCGGGTGCTCGACCGGGCCTGAGCCGAGCGTGCCCCTGCCGGGCCGTCGTCCCTCGCGGGACGGCGGCCCGTGCGCGTGCGTGCCCGGTCAGCGGGTGAGGGCGACCGGGACCCGCGTCACGCCGCCCCGCGCACCGAGCCAGACCAGCTCGCCGTCGTCGAGGCGGGCCGGCGCGCTGGGTCCGGCGACGGTGATGGTGAAGCGGGCCGACTGCCCCGGCGCGAGGCGTACGGCGAGGGGCTGCACGGTGACGCGGTGGGAGGTGAAGCCCTGCGCGGTGACGGAGAAGTACTCGGCGCGGTCGGAGACGTTGGTGACCGTGCGGACCGCCGTCGTCTGCCGCGGGGTGAGCAGCAGGGACGGCAGGTTGAGCGTCGCGAGGTCGTGACGGCGCAGGGCGCGGCGCCACGCCGTCACGGGCACGTCGAAGCCGAGGTGGGCGGTCGGGACCCGGTCGGGGAGCGCCCCGGCGCCGTGGGAGAGCACGGACGAGCCGCGCACCGGGACGGCGGAGGTGGTCAGCAGGGAGCGCACGACCGCGGCCGGCAGGTCGCGCTCGCCCAGGACCAGCGCGGCCAGCCCGCTGGTGCGGGCGGTGGCGGCCGAGCTGCCGGTGAACACGCCCCACGAGCGGCCCGACGACTCGGGGAGCGCGCCGAGCACCCCGGCGCCGTCGGCGACGGCGTCGGGCTTGAGGACCGGTCCGCGGGGGTCGCCCGAGGCGCTCCATGCCGGCGTGCGCCGGGTGCCGGTCTCGTGGGTGACCCGCTCGACGCGGACCCGGGTGCCGGGGTGGCGCGCGACCCAGCGGGTGAGCCGGCGCCCGTCGGCGACGGTGAGGTGGACGGTGGGGACGGCGTGGAAGTCGGCGGTCACGGTGCCGGGTCGCGGGTTGACGAGCACCATCGCCCTGCCGCCGGCCTGCGCGACGGTGTCGGACTTGTCGACGCGGCCGATGCCGCCGCGCACGCAGACCACCACGCGGTCGGCGACCCGGCGCGGGTCGAGCGCGCCGGGGCGGCACTGGGAGGCGGAGCGGCGTGAGGCGCCCGCCGCCGCGGCGTCGCGGGCCAGCACCACCGGGCCGCGGACGGACGCGGGGCGCCCGCCGCCGGTGAAGGAGGGGCCGCCCACGACGCTGACCCGGCCGCGCGCCATCCGGCCCACGGCCGCGCCCACGGTGGTGACCCACGGCGCGACGTGCGAGGCGTAGGACGCCCGCGAGGAGTTGCCGGCGGCACCGACCACCACGATGTCGGCCTCGGCCGCGCCGAGCAGCGCGCGCTGGAGGGTGTCGATCCCCTCACCTCCGGCGAGGGCCAGGTTGAGGACGTCGACGTGGTCGGCGACCGCCGCGTCGACCGCCGACACGACGTCGGCGGTGGAGCAGCCGTCGTCGGCGGGGTCGGGCGCGCCCCAGCAGGCCTTGTAGGCGGCGACCCGCGCCTGGGGTGCGACGCCTGCGAAGCGGCCGGCGTCGCGCCCGTCGACGCGCACGCTCACCCCGGCGTTGCCGGCGGCCACCGAGGCGACCTGGGTGCCGTGACCGAGGTCGTCGCGGGCCGACAGGGTCTCGGAGGACCGGACGCGGTCGGCGCCGAAGCCCTCGACGAACCAGCGGGCGCCGACCACCTTGCGGGTGCAGTCGTCGACGTCCCAGCCCTCGCCCTCGACGCACCCGCCGACGAAGTCCTCGGCGGTGGCGCCGAGGCCCGGGACGGCGGCCAGGGCGGGGGAGTCGGGGGAGATGCCGGAGTCGACCACGCCGACGACCACGCCGGCGCCGCCACGCAGTCGCGGGGAGGACCCGGCCGCGGCACGCACGGCGTGCAGGCTGGTGCGGGCGGCGAGCGGGCGGACCCGGTCGGTCTCGATGGCGGCGACGCCGTCCTGGCGCTCCAGCGTGCCGAGCTGCGCCTCGGTGAGGCGGGCGGCGAAGCCGTCGAGGGCCGCGGTCCAGCGGTAGACCGGCTCGGCGCCGATCGCGGCCAGGAGCCGGTCCTGGCGAGCCACGACCTCCTCGGCGGTCCGGGTGCCGGCAGCGGTGCCGGGCCCCTGCAGGGTGACCAGGGTCAGCGGCCCGGAGGCGGGCGCGGGGGTGCTCGCGGGGGTGGTCGCGGGCTCGTCGCCGACGGCCGCTGCTGCGCCGCCGAGCGCCAGGGCGAGGGCGATCGCAGCGCTCGCGGCGCTGCGTCCGACCGGTCGTCCCGTCATGGCGCTCACCCCCCCTTCTGCTCCTCGGCCCACCCTGCGGCGGGCCCGTCCCGACGTCCGGGTGGTCCATGGTCCCAGCAGTCCCACGGCAGATCAAAGGCCGATCGCAGGACCCGGGCGCCGCAACCCGTTGGTGGCGACGGGGGCGGGCCGCCTATCCTGTGCCGCGCCCGTGGTCCACGGGCGGCAACGCCAGCGTTGACCCCGGCTGTCCGAGTGTGAGTGGAGCGGTCCTGTGCCCAGTGGCAAGGTGAAGTGGTACGACGCGGAGAAGGGCTTCGGCTTCCTGTCGCAGGAGGACGGCCCGGACGTCTACGTCCACTCCGACGCGCTCCCGGAGGGCACGGCCACGCTGAAGGCCGGCACCAAGGTGGAGTTCGGCATCGCCCAGGGCCGTCGCGGCGACCAGGCGCTGCAGGTCCGCGTGGTCGACGCGCCCGCGTCGGTGGCCCGCAACCAGCGCAACGCCCAGCGCAAGAGCCCCGAGGCGATGGTCACCATCGTCGAGGACCTGATCAAGATGCTCGAGGGCGTCGAGGAGACCTACCGCCGCGGTCGTCACCCCGAGCGGGCCGCGGCCGGCGGCACGGCGAAGGTGCTGCGCGCCCTCGCCGACGAGCTCGAGGTCTGAGGCTCAGGTCGTCGCGGGGCGCGAGCCCCGCGTCACCCGGCCGAGCAGGACGAACGCCGCCCACGCGCCGAGGACGCCTGCGGCCACGCCGAGGCCCAGCCGTGGCATCAGCGGCATCGCGATGCCGATGAAGCCACCGATCACCCACGCCAGCTGGAGGGTGGTGTCGGAGCGCGCGAACGCGCTGGCCTGCACGCGGCTGGGGATGTCGCGCTGGATGGTCGAGTCGAGCGACAGCTTGGCCAGCGCCTGGGCCAGACCCGCCGTGAGGCCGAGCAGCACGAGCGGCACGAGGCCGTAGAACAGCGCGGCGACGGTCGCGACGGCGCAGTCCGCGAGCAGCGCGAGCACGACCGTGACCGAGGGGCTGAGCCGGCTCAGCACCGAGCCGATCGCGATGCCCATCGTGTTGCCGAGCCCGGCCGCGCCGATCACCAGCCCGAGCAGCACCTCGGGCCGCCAGTCGCCGATCGGGTTCTCGCGCAGCAGGAACGCCATGAACATGGTGAGGAAGCCCGAGAGCCAGCGCGGCCCACAGTTGGCGCGCAGCGCGAACGCCACCGCCGCCGGGATGCGGGTCCTCCCGCGCCGGCCGGGCCGCTCGGTGTCGGACTCGCCGGCCAGGACCAGCTCGCCCTCGCCCTGGCTGGCGTCGACCTGCTCGGGCAGCCGGATGGCCCAGATGGTGGCGAGCACGAAGACCACGAAGGCGTAGCGCAGCGACCACTCCGGGCCGAACGTGGAGGCCAGGACGGCGAGCGGGGCGGAGATGCCGGCGCCGACGACGCCGGCCAGCGAGACGCGGGCGTTGGCCTTGACGAGGGTGAGGTCGCGGGGCAGCAGTCGGGGCACCGCTGCGGCCCGGGTGACGCCGTAGGCCTTCGACGCCACCAGCACCCCGAGCGCGGCGGGGAACAGCCACGCCGACTCGGTGACCACCGCCGTGGCCAGCACCCAGCACAGGAAGCCGCGGATCGCCATGGTCGAGCCCACCGCCCAGCGGCGGCCGTGGCTGAAGCGGTCGAGGAAGGGCCCGATCAGCGGCGCGACGACGGCGAAGGGCAGCATCGTGAGGCCGAGGAACAGCGCGACCTGGCCGCGGGCCTCCCCGGTCGGCACCTGGAAGAAGAGGGTCCCGGCCAGCGAGATCGCCACGGCCGCGTCGCCGGCGGCGTTGAAGGCGTGGAGCTCGATCAGCCGCGAGAGCCCGGAGTCGCCGGCGCCCTCGGCGCGGGCCGCGCGTCGCGCCTGCGCGACGGCGTAGTGGCCCGCGGTGCCGGCGCCGCGGCCCGCGACCCGGGCGCCCCGTCCGGCAGCCCGCGCGCCGCGGGCAGCGCCCGACAGCGAGCGGCGTACGGCGCCGGGACTCTGCGGCCCGGCGGCCTGCCACCCCGGCTGGTCAGCGGCCCTCGCGGCCCGGCCGCGGACCCGACCCCGGTGGCCGTGGACTCCTGCGGTCCCACGGCGGGGTCGGGGCGCTCGGAGGTCACGGCACCATCTTGGACCACGACCCCGACAGGACCGCTCGGCACGCCCGGCGGTGCTCCCGACGGGACAGGACGCGGTGGTGTTTGCGATGATTCCCAGGTGATCGCTCTCCCCACCCGTGCCGGCAAGCCGGACTCCGCACTCGCCAAGGCCGTCGACGTGGCGCGCAGCGTCGTGCTGGAGGTCGCCGAGGCCTCCGAGGTGGGCGAGCACCTCGGCGTCCGCGCCGAGGGCGAGCGTGTGGTCACCCACCACTTCGCCTGCAACCGCCCCGGCTACCCCGGCTGGTACTGGTCGGTGACCGTCACCCGTGCCAAGCGCGGCAAGGACGTCACCGTCAACGAGGTGGTCCTGCTGCCCGGCGACGACTCGATCGTCGCGCCCGCGTGGGTGCCCTACAAGGAGCGCCTCCAGCCCGGCGACCTCTCGCCCGGCGACCTGCTGCCGGTCGAGGACGAGGACCCCCGCCTGGTGCCGACGTACCTCGTCGGTGACGACCCGCTCGACCCGCCCATGGACGGCGACGCCCGCGCGCAGGTGCGCCGCGTCGCGGAGGACCTCGGCCTCGGCCGGGTCCGCACCCTGAGCCGCGAGGGCATCGACATGGCCGCCGAGCGCTGGTACGCCGGTGACGGCGGGCCCGAGTCGCCGCTGGCCAAGAGCGCCCCGCAGAGCTGCACGTCGTGCGGCTTCCTGATGCGCCTCAACGGCTCGCTCGCGGAGTCGTTCGGCGTCTGCGCCAACGGCAACGCCAACGACGACGGCCGCGTCGTCAGCCTCGACCACGGCTGCGGCGCCCACTCCGAGGTCAAGCTGGCCCGCAAGCAGCAGCCGCTGCCGCTGCCCGACCACGTCCACGACACCCTCACCGAGGACGACGTCGAGAGCCTCTGAGGCTCAGGCTCGCGCCAGGACCCACACGGCGTAGTCGTCGACGGGCTCGTGCAGCTCGTAGCTGCCGAAGCGGTGCACGACCCGCAGGCCTGCGGCCGCGGCGTCGGCCACGAACTCCTCGGCGGGGTAGGACCGGCTGCCGGCCTTGACCGGCGTCAGGTGGAAGCCGATCGCGGCGCGGCCGCCGGGCCCGAGCAGGTCGCGCACCCGGGCCAGGACCCGGCGCTCGGTGCCCTCGCCGAGGAAGACCATCACGTTGCCGACCAGCGCCACGAGGTCGAAGACGCCCACCTCGGCCGGGTCGAGGTCGAGCGCCTGGTGGGGCAGCACCTCGAGGTCGGGGTAGGTCGCGTGCGACTGCTCGCGCAGGGCGGCGTCGGGCTCGGCGGCGACGACGTCGTGCCCGCGGGCCTGCAGGGCCGCGGCGACCCGGCCCATGCCCGAGCCGATGTCGAGGATGCGCGAGCCCCGCGCCGCCATGGCGTCGAGGAACCTGGCCTCGCCGTCGACGTCGAGGCCCCGTGCGACACGGTCGGCGAAGGCCTCGCCGTAGCCGCGGTTGCGCTCGCCGGCGAGCTCCCAGCGGGTCGGCGGGAGGCTCACGCCGGTCGCGCCCAGGGCGGCGCGCTCCTTGCGCCGGCGGCGGCAGTACTCCAGGCCGCAGAGCCCGAGGCCGAAGCCGGCCAGGCAGGTCCACAGCCACCAGGTCCGCCCGTTGTCCTGCAGCGTGCCCCAGAAGGGGAGGAGGGCGAGGAAGCCGACGAGCCACAGCGCGGTGCCGACCTCGGTGGTGCGCACGCCGTCGACGTCGAGGGGCTCGACCTGCGCCACGATGTAGGTGCGGTTGCCGATCTCGTGCGTCGTCGGCTGCTCGTCGCCCAGGTCCACGCCTCCACGCTACACAAGGCGCGGACGGTGAAACACGCCCGTCACACGGGTCTGCGAGAATGACGTCCCGTGACCGACCAGACGCAGACCGCTCCGCCGCCCGGCAAGGCCACCGGCCTCGACGGCTTCTTCCAGATCACCGCCCGGGGCTCGACGATCGGTCGCGAGGTCCGCGGCGGCGTCGTCACGTTCTTGACGATGGCCTACATCATCGTGCTCAACCCGCTGATCCTCGGCTTCGTGCCCGACTCGACCGGCGCCTTCCTCGGCGGTGGCACCGGTGACGGGTCCAACCTGCCGGTGATCGCGGCCGGCACCGCGCTGGTCGCGGGCCTGCTGACCATCCTCATGGGCGCGGTCGCCAACTTCCCGCTCGCGCTGGCCACCGGCCTGGGCCTCAACGCGTTCGTGGCCAACGCCATCGCCACGCGCTCGACCTGGGCCGACGCCATGGGCCTGATCGTGCTCGAGGGCATCATCATCCTGGTCCTGGTGCTCACCGGCTTCCGCAAGGCGGTCTTCCACGCGGTCCCGCAGCAGCTGAAGATCGCGATCTCGGTCGGCATCGGCCTGTTCATCGCGCTGATCGGCTTCGTCGACGCCGGCTTCGTCACCCGCATCCCCGACGCGGCGCTGACCACCGTCCCGGTGCAGCTCGGCAACGGCGGCACCCTGTCGGGCTGGCCGGTGCTGGTCTTCGCGCTCGGCGTCGTGCTGATCATCGCCCTGTGGGTACGAGGCGTGCGCGGCGCGATCCTCATCTCCATCGTGGCGACCGCCGCGCTGGCGTTCGTCCTGCAGGCCGTCCTCGACCTCGGGTCGGTCTCCCAGGACGGCCCGGGCAACTGGTCGCTCAACGTCCCCGAGCTCAACGGTGTCGTCGACGTCCCGCACTTCGACACCCTCGGCGAGTTCTCGCTGTTCGGCGCCTTCTCCTCGGTCGGCGTCCTCGCCGCGCTGCTGCTCGCCTTCACCCTGCTGCTCGCCGACTTCTTCGACACCATGGGCACGATGACCGCCATCGGCGCCGAGGCCGGGCTCAACGACGAGGAGGGGATCCCGCCCCACTCGCAGCGGATCCTGGTCGTCGACTCGATCGCCGCGATGGCGGGCGGCGCGGCCGGCGTCTCGTCCAACACCTCCTACATCGAGTCGGCCTCCGGCGTCGGCGAGGGCGCCCGCACCGGCCTGGCCTCGGTGGTCACCGGCCTGCTGTTCCTGCTCAGCACCTTCTTCGCCCCGGTCGTCGAGGCGATCCCCTCCGAGGCGGCCGTCCCGGCCCTCGTGCTCGTGGGCTTCCTGATGATGCAGCAGGTCAAGGGCATCGACTGGGACGACCTCGAGATCGCCGTCCCGGCCTTCCTCACCATCGTGCTGATGCCGTTCACCTACTCGATCAGCGTCGGCATCGGCGCCGGCTTCCTCGCCTACGTCGTGATCAAGCTCGTCCTCGGCAAGGCCCGCCAGGTCCACCCGCTGATGTGGATCGTCGCGGCCCTCTTCGTCGTCTACTTCGCGATCTCCCCGCTCACCTCCTGGCTCACCTGAGCGAGGTACGTCCCGAACCGGTGGTGGAGTCCCCGCTCGTGCGGGGACTCTGCCTCGTTGTGGGCGGTGCAACACCCACAAAGAGACGGACTCGCCCACCCGGACGATTCGCGTCCTGAACCGGTGGTGGAGTCCCCGCTCGTGCGGGGACTTTGCCTCGTTGTGGGCGGAGCAACACCCACACAGTGCTGGACTCGCCCCCATAGCACCCACCCCGCGCGTCCAGCGGAATAGTTAGCACAGGTAATGAGTTATGCTAACGACATGCCGACCGCCGACCTCCGCACCGACGCCGGGCTCGCCTCCGAGCTCCGGGCCGGTGTCATGCGCCTGCGCCGCCGACTGGCCAGCGAGCGCCACCCCGACAACGACCTGAGCATCGGCCAGATGGTCGTGCTGGGCCTGCTCGTGCGCCTGGGGGACCAGACCGTCGGCGAGCTGGCCCGCGCCGAGCGCGTGCAGCCGCCGTCGATGACCCGCACGGTGAACTGCCTGCAGGAGGACGGCTACGTCGAGCGTCGCCCGCACGAGACCGACGGCCGCCAGGTCGTCGTCTCGATCACCGACCCGGGCCGCGCCGCCGTGCTGGCCGACCGGCAGCGGCGCGACGCCTGGCTCTCCCAGCAGCTCGCCGTGATCACCCCGGCCGAGCGCGCCACCCTGCGCGACGCCGCCCCGATCCTGGCCCGCCTCGCGCAGGCCGACTGACCGACCGACCGACTGCCGACCGAGGAGTCACCACGAGCCCCACCTTCCGCTCCCTCGCCAACCCCAACTACCGCCGCTACGCCGCCGGCGGCGTGGTGTCGAACACCGGCACCTGGATGCAGCGCGTCGCGCAGGACTGGCTGGTCCTGCAGCTCGCGACCGGCTCCGGCGCCACGGCGCTGGGCATCACCACGGGCCTGCAGTTCCTGCCCGTCCTCCTGCTCACGCCGTTCGCCGGCCTGCTCGCCGACCGGATGCCCAAGCAGCGGCTGCTCCAGCTGACCAACGTCGGCATGGCGCTGCCCGCCGCCGTGCTCGGCGTGCTCGCGGTCACCGGCACCGCCCAGGTCTGGCACGTCTGGGTGCTCGCGACGCTGCTCGGCGCCGCGTCCGCCTTCGACGGCCCCGCGCGCCAGTCCTTCGTCTCCGAGCTCGTGGAGCCCGCCGACCTCACCAACGCCGTCGGCCTCAACTCCGCCAGCTTCAACGCCGCGCGCCTCGTCGGCCCCGGCCTGGCCGGCCTGCTGATCGCTGCGTTCGGCGGGGGAGCGGTCGCCACGGGGTGGGTCATCCTGCTCAACGCGCTGTCGTACGCCGCCCCGATCTGGTCGCTGCGCCACCTCGACGTCAGCCGCATCGACGCCGCGCCGGCCAACCGCGGTCCGGGCGCGATCCGCGAGGGCGTCGCCTACGTCCGCGCCCGCCCCGACCTGCTGCTCGTGCTCGGCATGGTGTTCTTCGCCGGCACCTTCGGGCTCAACTTCCAGATCACCTCCGCGCTGATGGCCACCGAGGTCTTCGGCAAGGGGCCCGAGGAGTTCGGCCTGCTCGGCACCTTCCTGGCGATCGGCTCGCTGACCGGCTCGCTCCTGGCCGCGCGACGCACCCAGGTGCGCCACCGCCTCGTCGTGGGCTCGGCCCTGGCCTTCGGCACGAGCGTCGTGCTGGCGGGCCTGATGCCCACCTACCTCGCCTTCGCAGTGCTCGCCCCGGTCACCGGGCTGACTGCGCTGACGTTCATCACCAGCGCCAACACCTACATGCAGCTCCACGTCGAGGCCGGCGTGCGCGGGCGCGTGATGGCCCTCTACCTGATGATCTTCATGGGCGGGACGCCCATCGGGGCGCCCATCATCGGCTGGATCGGGGAGACCTACGGCGCCCGCTGGACGCTGCTCGGGGGCGGGCTGATCACCATCGCCGGGGTCGCGGTGTCCGCGCTGGTCTACCTCCGGCTCGAGCGGGTCCGCCGCGAGCGGGCCGCGAGCCCCGTCGACGCCGATCGGCGCCTGGAGACGGCCCCTGCGGCGTTTTGACCCTGCTGGGGCGCCCGAGTAGCCTGAATCCTTGTGTCTGGCACGTCCAGACCCATGTGCATGCTCCGAACGCTGCGGCCGTCGCTGGCCGCGCCCCTTGCACACACAGGCACGTCGCTTCAATGCTCCACCCCCGAGTCCGGCACGTCGCCGGGCCGTGACGAGAGAACAGAGAGAGGGAACCACCCGGTGCCCACCATCAACCAGCTGGTCCGCAAGGGCCGCCAGGACAAGGTGTCGAAGTCCAAGACGCCCGCCCTGAAGGGATCCCCGCAGCGCCGAGGCGTCTGCACCCGCGTCTACACGACCACCCCGAAGAAGCCGAACTCCGCCCTCCGCAAGGTCGCCCGCGTGCGCCTGAGCAGTGGCGTCGAGGTCACCGCCTACATCCCGGGTGTCGGTCACAACCTGCAGGAGCACTCGATCGTGCTCGTGCGCGGCGGCCGTGTGAAGGACCTTCCCGGTGTCCGCTACAAGATCATCCGCGGCACGCTCGACACCCAGGGTGTCAAGAACCGCAAGCAGGCCCGCAGCCGCTACGGCGCGAAGAAGGAGAAGTAATGCCTCGCAAGGGTCCCGCTCCCAAGCGCCCCCTCGTCGTCGACCCGGTCTACGGCTCGCAGCTGGTCACCCAGCTCGTCAGCAAGGTCCTCCAGGACGGCAAGAAGGCTGTCGCGCAGCGCATCGTCTACGGCGCCCTCGAGGGCTGCCGCGAGAAGACCGGCACCGACCCCGTCGTGACCCTCAAGCGCGCGATGGACAACGTCCGTCCGGCCCTCGAGGTCAAGTCCCGCCGCGTCGGCGGTGCGACCTACCAGGTCCCCGTCGAGGTCAAGGCCAACCGCTCCACCACGCTGGCCCTGCGCTGGCTCGTGGGCTACGCCCAGGACCGTCGTGAGAAGACGATGTCCGAGCGTCTGATGAACGAGATCCTCGACGCCAGCAACGGCCTGGGTGCCGCTGTGAAGAAGCGCGAGGACACCCACAAGATGGCCGAGTCCAACAAGGCCTTCGCCCACTACCGCTGGTGACGGCGAGGGGCCGCGCCCGCACTGCGCGCGCGGCCCCTCACCCCACAAGCCCCCACCAACTTCCGAGGGACTGAGACACAACAGTGGCTGTCGACATCACCACCGACCTCAACAAGGTCCGCAACATCGGCATCATGGCGCACATCGACGCCGGCAAGACCACCACCACCGAGCGCATCCTCTTCTACACCGGCATCACCTACAAGATCGGTGAGGTCCACGAGGGTGGCGCCACGATGGACTGGATGGAGCAGGAGCAGGAGCGCGGCATCACCATCACGTCCGCCGCGACGACCTGCTGGTGGAAGGACCACCAGATCAACATCATCGACACCCCCGGCCACGTGGACTTCACCGCCGAGGTCGAGCGCTCGCTGCGCGTCCTCGACGGCGCCGTGGCGGTCTTCGACGGTGTCGCCGGTGTCGAGCCGCAGACCATGACGGTGTGGCGCCAGGCCAACAAGTACTCCGTCCCCCGCATGTGCTTCGTCAACAAGCTCGACCGCACCGGTGCGGACTTCTTCCGCTGCGTCGACATGATGGTCGAGCGCCTCAACTCCACCCCGCTCGTGCTCCAGCTGCCGATCGGCGCGGAGTCGGACTTCCTCGGTGTCGTCGACCTGGTCGGCATGCGTGCCCTGACCTGGCGCGGCGAGACCACGATGGGTGAGGACTACGAGGTCGAGGAGATCCCGGCCGAGCTCGCCGAGCAGGCCGCGGAGTACCGCGAGAAGCTCCTCGAGACGCTGGCCGAGGCCGACGACGCGATCATGGAGAAGTTCCTCGACGAGGGCGAGTTCACCGTCCCCGAGCTCGAGGACGCGATCCGTCGCGCCACGCTCGCCGACAAGCTCAACCCGGTCCTGTGCGGCACCGCGTTCAAGAACAAGGGCGTCCAGCCCCTGCTCGACGCCGTGGTGAAGTTCCTGCCCTCGCCGCTCGACATCGACGGCATCCAGGGCCACTCGGTCAAGGACGAGGACGAGGTCATCGTCCGCCAGCCGTCCGACGACGAGCCGTTCTCCGGGCTGGCCTACAAGATCGCCAGCGACCCGCACCTCGGCAAGCTGATCTACGTCCGGGTCTACTCGGGCAAGCTCGAGGCCGGCTCGACCGTGGTCAACTCGGTCAACGGCCGCAAGGAGCGGATCGGCAAGGTCTACCAGATGCACGCCAACAAGCGTGAGGAGATCGCGTCGGTCGGCGCCGGCCAGATCGTGGCCGTCATGGGTCTGAAGGACACCAAGACCGGGCACACCCTCTGCGACCCGAACAACCAGGTCGTCCTCGAGTCGATGACGTTCCCGGCCCCGGTGATCGAGGTCGCGATCGAGCCCAAGACCAAGGGTGACCAGGAGAAGCTCGGCACCGCGATCCAGCGCCTGTCCGACGAGGACCCGACCTTCACGGTCAAGGCGGACGAGGAGACCGGCCAGACGATCATCGCCGGCATGGGCGAGCTCCACCTCGAGATCCTCGTCGACCGGATGAAGCGCGAGTTCCGCGTCGAGGCGACCGTCGGCAAGCCGCAGGTGGCCTACCGCGAGACGGTGCGCAACACGGTCGAGAAGCACTCCTACACCCACAAGAAGCAGACGGGTGGCTCGGGCCAGTTCGCCAAGGTCGTCATCAACCTCGGGCCGAACATCGACCCCGAGACCGGCCAGGGCGCGGGCTACGAGTTCGTGAACAACGTCTCCGGCGGCCGCGTGCCGAAGGAGTACATCCCCTCGGTCGACCAGGGTGGCCAGGAGGCCATGGAGTTCGGCGTCCTCGCCGGCTACCCGATGGTCGACGTGAAGTTCTCGCTCGAGGACGGCGCCTACCACGACGTCGACTCCTCCGAGCTCGCGTTCAAGATCGCCGGCAACCAGGCCTTCAAGGAGGCCGCCCGCCGGGCCAAGCCGGTCCTGCTCGAGCCGATGTTCGCCGTCGAGGTGACCACGCCGGAGAGCTTCCTCGGCACGGTCATCGGTGACATCAACTCCCGCCGCGGCCAGATCCAGGCCCAGGAGGAGCGTCACGGCGACATGGTCGTCAACGCGCTTGTGCCTCTGTCGGAGATGTTCGGGTACGTTGGCGACCTGAGGTCGAAGACCTCCGGTCAGGCGTCGTACTCCATGGAGTTCGACTCGTACGCCGAGGTTCCCTCGAACATCGCCGAGGAGATCGTCAAGAAGGTCCGCGGCGAGTAGTCGCCCCGGGCCTCCGGGCCCGGACCAGCAGGCCCGTTCCACCCCCGTTTCACACCCATGAGTTCAAGATCAAACCCAACCAGGAGGAGCCCCAGTGGCTAAGGCGAAGTTCGAGCGGACCAAGCCGCACGTGAACATCGGCACCATCGGTCACATCGACCACGGTAAGACGACGCTGACCGCGGCGATCACCAAGGTGCTGCACGACAAGTACCCGGACCTCAACGAGGCGTCGGCGTTCGACCAGATCGACAAGGCTCCCGAGGAGCGTCAGCGCGGCATCACGATCTCGATCGCGCACGTCGAGTACCAGACCGAGGTGCGTCACTACGCGCACGTCGACTGCCCGGGTCACGCCGACTACATCAAGAACATGATCACCGGTGCTGCGCAGATGGACGGCGCGATCCTGGTCGTGGCGGCCACCGACGGCCCCATGCCGCAGACCCGCGAGCACGTGCTGCTCGCCCGCCAGGTCGGCGTGCCCGCCCTGGTCGTCGCGCTCAACAAGTGCGACATGGTCGACGACGAGGAGCTCATCGAGCTCGTCGAGATGGAGGTGCGCGAGCTCCTCTCCGAGTACGAGTTCCCGGGCGACGACATCCCCGTCGTGCGCGTTGCCGCCTTCCCGGCGCTGCAGGGCGACGCCAAGTGGGGCGACTCGATCGCCGAGCTCATGCAGGCCGTGGACGACTACATCCCGACCCCCGAGCGTGAGACCGACAAGCCCTTCCTCATGCCCGTCGAGGACGTCTTCACGATCACCGGTCGTGGCACCGTCATCACCGGTCGCATCGAGCGCGGCATCGTCAAGGTCAACGAGGAGGTCGAGATCATCGGCATCCGCGAGGGCTCGCAGAAGAGCACCGTCACCGGTGTCGAGATGTTCCGCAAGCTCCTCGACGAGGGCCAGGCGGGCGAGAACGTCGGTCTGCTCCTCCGTGGCACCAAGCGCGAGGACGTCGAGCGCGGCATGGTCGTGATCAAGCCGGGCACGACCACCCCGCACACCAACTTCGAGGCGTCGGTCTACATCCTCTCGAAGGACGAGGGCGGCCGTCACACGCCGTTCTTCAACAACTACCGCCCGCAGTTCTACTTCCGCACGACGGACGTGACCGGCGTGGTGACCCTCCCCGAGGGCACCGAGATGGTCATGCCGGGTGACAACACCGAGATGTCGGTCGAGCTCATCCAGCCCATCGCGATGGACGAGGGCCTGCGCTTCGCCATCCGCGAGGGTGGCCGCACGGTCGGCGCCGGGCGCGTCGTCAAGATCACGAAGTGATCACCGCCGGTCCCTGACCGGCACCGCAGCACCCGAGACCCCGTCTCCCACCAGGGAGGCGGGGTCTCGTGCGTCCGGCGCACGGCGTCGCGCGATGATGGGCCCATGGGGTTCACCAGGGCAGAGCTCGAGTCCTTCCGCGACGCGGTGGTCCCCGACCTCCTGCCCGGACCGGGTCAGCAGCTGCGCCTGCTCTTCGTCGGCATCAACCCCGGCCTGTGGACCGCGGCCACCCAGACGCACTTCGCCCGCCCGGGCAACCGGTTCTACCCCGCGCTGCTCGCCGCCGGCATCATCGAGGTCCCGGTCGACCCGTCGGCCGGGATGACCGACGCCGACCGGGAGGCGCTGCGTGCGCGCGGCATCGGCATCACCATCGTCGTCCCGCGCGCCACCGCCCGCGCGGACGAGCTCACCACCGACGAGCTGCGGGCCGGGGGACACCGGCTGCGCCGCCTCGTGGCCGAGCGCGAGCCCGTCGTCGTGGCGGTCGCGGGGATCACCGCCTACCGCACGGCCTTCGGCGAGCGTCGCGCGGTGGCGGGGGAGCAGCCCGAGCGCTGGGGCCCCTCGCGGGTCTTCGTGGTGCCCAACCCGTCGGGCCTCAACGCCCACGACACCGTCGCCACCCTCGCCGAGGCCTACGGCGCGGCGGCACGGGCCGCGGGCGTGGTCGGCGAGGGATGAGGCCGCTAACTCAGGCGGCGTGCGGCGGCAGCATCCCGTGGGCACGCAGCAGGTGCTCGACCCGCACCCGCTCGCGGTCGAGCTCGGGGCCCGGCTCGAGGAGGCAGAGCAGGTGCGGGGCGCCGGCCATCTCCGCGGCCTCGGCGAGGACCTGGTCGTAGGCCAGCCGGCAGCCCTCGTACTTCACGAAGCGCAGCCCGTCGCGGTGGAACGACGCGTGGAGCCGGCGCAGGTCGGCACCGACCTGCTCGATGGGGCGGCGCAGCGCCACGACCTCGGCCCCGGGGCGCCGCCAAGGACGGACCCGACGCCCCTGGGCGAGGACGAAGCGGGTGCTGCGCCACGTGCCGAGCTCACCCGAGCACGCGGCCACGAGGACCGGGAGGACGCTCCCGGCCAGCACGACCAGCACCACGGCCTGGACCCACTCGGGCATCTGTCCACCGTACGCGCGGGACGCCGCCCGCGTCATCGGGTGCGGCACTGCGCGCTCACCCGAGCAGCGCCTCCGCCGCGCCCCGGAAGGCCGAGGTGTGGGCGTCGACGTCGGCCTGGGTGTGGAACGGCGAGAACAGCGACATGTTGTGGAACGGCGCGAGCAGCACGCCGCGGTTGACCGTCCAGAGGTGGAAGAAGGCGTCGAGCTCCTCGTCGACCGCCGCCGCTGCCTCCGCGCCCGCCCGCGGTGGAGGGCAGAACCAGTACTCCGCGCGGCAGCCGAGGCGTTGCACGTGCCACGGCAGACCGTGCTCGGCGATGACCTCGGAGATGCCGGTCGTGAACGACTCGGCGAGCGGGACCGCGACGTCGAAGTCCTCCTGCCGGAGCGCGGTCGACAGCGTGGCCCGGACCGCGGCCATGGCCAGCGCCGAGCCCGACAGCGTGCCGCCGACCCCGGCGACGTCGATGTCGTGGCCCAGCATCGGGCCCTCGAGGCGGGCCGCGACCTCGGCGCTCATGCCGTAGGCGGCGACCGGGATGCCGCCGCCGATCGGCTTGCCGATCACCACGAGGTCGGGGTCGAGGTCCCACGCGGCGGTCGCGCCACCGGGGCCGGCGCAGATCGTGTGGGTCTCGTCGTTGACCAGCAGCACGCCGTGACGGCGGGTGATCTCCCGGACGCCGGCGAGGTAGCCCTCGTCGGGCAGGACGATCCCGATGTTGGTCAGCGCCGGCTCCATCAGCAGGCAGGCCACGTCGCCCTCCGCGAGTCGCCGGTCGAGGGCGTCGAGGTCGTTGAAGGGCACGACCGCCGTCGTGAGCGCCACGTCGACCTGCGGGCCCAGGGCGCCGGGACGGGGCACGACGCGGTCGCCGGCGCGACCGTGCTCCAGCACGCCGAGGGTCTCGTCGACCGTGCCGTGGTAGCACCAGTCCATCACCGCGATCCGCGGGCGGCCGGTCAGGTGGCGGGCGAAGCGCAGGACGAAGCGGTTGGCGTCGGTGGCGGTCATCGCCATCTGCCAGCGCGGCAGCCCGAAGCGACGCGCCAGCTCACCGGCGACCCAGGTGGCGTCGGTCGAGGGGAGCATGGTCGTGATGCCCCGCTCGGTGCGCTCGCGCACGGCCTCGGCGACCGCCGGGAGGCAGTGACCGGTCATCGAGCCGGTGTCACCGAGGCAGAGGTCGACGTGCTCGATGCCGTCGACGTCGGTGAACCTCCCGCCGTCTGCCGACTCCACGAACAGCGGGAAGGAACCCGGCCACCGGGTCATCCAGGGCATCGGGACGCCGGCGAGCAGGTGCTCGCCGGCCTCGGCCGCGAGCCGCGCCGAGGTGGGGTGGAGGTCGACGAACCGCTGCTCCTCCTCCGCGTGCAGCGCCGCCAGCCGTGCCCGGTCGATCGTCGGGGCGCGGTCGGTCACAGGGCGCTCCCGACGTACTTCGTCTCGAGGTACTCCTCGATCCCCTCGAAGCCGCCCTCGCGGCCGAAGCCGGAGTGCTTCACCCCGCCGAAGGGCGCCGCGGGGTTGGAGACGATGCCGGTGTTGACGCCGACCATGCCGAACTCCAGGGCCTCGCACACCCGCAGCACGCGCGCGTGGTCGCGGGTGAAGACGTAGGCCACCAGCCCGTACTCCGTGTCGTTGGCGCGCGCGACGGCGTCGTCCTCGTCACGGAAGGTGGTGACCGGCGCGACCGGACCGAAGATCTCCTCGCGCAGCAGCCGCGCCGACGCGGGGACGTCGACGAGCACCGTCGGCGGGTAGAAGTGACCGGGCCCGTCCGGCACCGCACCGCCCACCAGGGCGCGGGCGCCGGAGGAGACCGCGTCCTCGACCAGCTCGTGGACCCCCGCGCGTGCCTTGGCGGTGATCAGGGGGCCGACGTCGACCCCGTCCTGGGTGCCGTCGCCGACCCGCAGCGCCCCCATCCGCTCGGCCAGCCGCGAGGAGAACTCCTCGGCCACCGACTCGTGCACGAGGAAGCGGTTGGCCGACGTGCAGGCCTCGCCGATGTTGCGCATCTTGGCGAGCATGGCGCCCTCGACCGCGGCGTCGAGGTCGGCGTCGTCGAACACGACGAACGGCGCGTTGCCGCCGAGCTCCATCGACACCCGGAGCAGCTGCTCGGACGCCTGTCCGACCAGCACCTTGCCGACACCGGTCGAGCCGGTGAAGGTGAGCTTGCGCAGCCGGGGGTCGCGGATGATCGGCTCGCAGACGCCGCCGGAGTCGGTCGTGGTCAGCACGTTGAGGACCCCGGCGGGGAGGCCGACCTCCTCGAGGAGCGCCGCCAGCGCCAGCATGGTCAGCGGCGTCTCGGCCGCCGGCTTGACGACCATCGTGCAGCCCGCGGCGATGGCCGGCCCGATCTTGCGGGTGCCCATGGCGAGCGGGAAGTTCCAGGGCGTGATCATCAGCGTCGGGCCGACCGGGCCCTTCATGGTGATGAGCCGGGTGTTGCCGGCGGGCGCCTCGGAGTAGCGGCCGTGGATGCGCACCGCCTCCTCCGAGAACCAGCGGAAGAACTCCGCGCCGTAGGTGACCTCGCCGCGTGCCTCGGCCAGTGTCTTGCCCATCTCGAGGGTCATCAACCGGGCGAAGTCGTCGGCCCGCTCGGTGAGCAGCTCGAAGGCGCTGCGCAGCACCTCGCCGCGTTGGCGCGGCTCGGTGGCGCGCCACTCCCGCTGGGCCTCGGCGGCCGCGGTGAGGGCTCGTGCGCCGTCGGCCGGGGTGGCGTCGGCCACGCTGGCCAGCACCTGCCCGTCGGCGGGGTTGAGCACCTCGAAGGTGCCCCCGCCCTCGGCCGCGACCCACTGCCCGCCGACCAGCAGCCGGGTCGGGACGGAGTCGAGCACGCTGCGGTCTGCCTGGGACGTCATCACTCCACCTTGCCACTCACGGCCGCGTCGAACGCCGCCTCGAAGACGTCGAGCCCCTCGGTGAGCAGGTCGTCGCCGATGGCGAGCGGGGGCAGGAACCGGAAGACGTTGCCGAAGGTGCCGCAGGTCAGGGTGACCAGGCCCTGGGCGGAGCAGGCGCGGTGCACCGCTCCCGCGAGGGCGGCATCGGGCGTACGGCCGGGGCCGTCGCTGACCAGCTCCACGGCCAGCATCGCGCCGCGACCGCGGATGTCGCCGACCCGGTCGGGGTGGCGGGCAGCGATCGCCTCCAGCCGGGGCAGGAACGCCTTCTCGATCTCGCGGGCCCGGGCGGGGAGGTCCTCGGACTCCATCGTCTCGATGGCCGCCAGCGCGGCCACGCACGCCACCGGGTTGCCGCCGTAGGTGCCCCCGAGGCCGCCGACGTGGACGGAGTCCATCACCTCGGCGCGCCCGGTCACGGCCGCGAGCGGCAGGCCGCCCGCCATGCCCTTGGCCGTCGTCATGAGGTCGGGCACGACGCCCTCGTGGTCGCAGGCGAACCAGTCGCCGGTGCGGGCGAACCCGGTCTGGATCTCGTCGGCGATCAGCAGGATGCCGTGCTCGCGGCACCAGTCGGAGACCCGGCGCAGCCAGCCCGGGGGAGGGACGATGAAGCCGCCCTCGCCCTGGATCGGCTCGATGAGGACGGCGGCGGTGTTGTCCTCGCCGACCTGGGTGTGGACGGTCGCCACGAACGCGTCGAAGGCCTCGTCCGCGCACGCCTCCCGGCCACCGGGCCAGCGGTAGGGGTAGGCCATCGGCGCACGGTAGACCTCGCCGGCGAAGGGCCCGAAGCGGTGCTTGTAGGGCATGTTCTTGGCCGTCAGCGCCATCGTCAGGTTCGTCCGCCCGTGGTAGGCGTGGTCGAAGACGACGATGCCGTCGCGGCCGGTGTGGTGGCGCGCGACCTTCACGGCGTTCTCGACCGCCTCGGCCCCGGAGTTGAAGAGCGCGGAGCGCTTCTCGTGCTCACCCGGGGTGAGGTCGGCGAGCCTCTCGCAGACCGCGACGTACTCCTCGTACGGCGTGACCATGAAGCACGTGTGGGTGAAGTCGGCGACCTGGCGCTGCACGGCCTCGACCACGCGCGGGGCCGCGTTGCCGACGGTCGTGACGGCGATGCCCGAGCCGAAGTCGATGAGCTGGTTGCCGTCGACGTCGCGCAGCACGCCGCCGCCGGCCTGCTCGACGTAGACCGGGAGCGTCGTGCCGACGCCCGCGGAGACCGCCGCGACCTTGCGCGCCTGGAGCTCGCGCGAGCGCGGTCCGGGGATCTCGGTGGCGAGGATGCGTTCCTGGGAGAGTGTCATGACAGGTCCTTTCGGGGTGCTCGTTCGTCCATGCCCCACGGGGACCCGTACCCCTCGGGCCTCGGTGCGGCGAGCAGGTCGAGGAACGGCTTGGCAGGCATGGCCTCAGGACCCAGCACGCCGGTGCCCGACCAGGTGCCGGCGGCGAGCAGCTCGAGGGCCACGACGGGGTTGATCGCGGTCTGCCAGACCACGCACTGCGCGCCGTAGTCGCGCATCGAGTCGGCGTTGTCGACCACGTGGTAGAGGTACGTCGACCGCGGCGCACCGTCCTTGCCGGTGCCGGTGACGAACAGCCCGGCGCAGGTCTTGCCCTCCATCCGCGGCCCGATCGTGGCGGGGTCGGGCAGGCACGCGGCGACCACGTCGCGCGGGGACACCTCGACACCCTTGACCGTGACCGGCTCGGTCGAGTCGAGGCCCAGGGTGTGCAGCGTGCGCAGGATGGAGATCATCTCCTCGCCCAGGCCGTACTTGAAGGTGACCCGGTCGGCCTCGACCCAGCGCGGCATGAGCAGCACCTCCTCGTGCTCGACGTGCACGCACTCGACCGGCCCGATGCCCTCGGGGAAGTCGAAGACCTCCGGCTCGGAGAACGGCGGGAGGGTGAAGAACCCCCGCTCGAGGTCACCGTCCGCGCGCTCGCGCTCCCACACCACCGGCGGGTTGAGGCACTCCTCGATGATGGTCCACATCGAGAATCCGGGTGCGAAGACCTCGTTGCCGTCGTCGTCGCGGATCACCAGGTTGGCGCCGTCGCGGGTGCCGAGCTCGTCGATGTGGTCGAAGAGCTCGTCGGCGGCGTAGCGGGCGAAGACGTCGGAGAGACCGGGCTCGACGCCGATCCCGAGCAGGGCCAGCCGGCCCGCGGCCTCCCACTCGCCGGCCATCGCGAACTGCTCGTCGCCGAGCTTGACGCCGACCTGCTCGTAGGGGGCGTCGGGGTGGCGCACCGACAGGCTCATCGCCATGTCGAGGTAGTCGGCGTCGGCGGCCAGCGCGCCGGTGAAGATCGGCACGACGAAGCGCGGGTCCACGGCGTTGAACACGTGGGTCGCGCGCACCTCGCGCGCCAGCCCCGCCACCGCGTCGGCGTCGGAGGCGTCCACCTGGGCCCCCGAGAAGCGGTCCTCGCCCGGACGCCGCCCGCGGGCCGCCTCGACCGTGCGCTCGGCGCGCGCGGGGTCGTAGTCGGCCACGACCCAGGCCTCGAAGAAGTCACGCTCGACGGCGATCCGGGCGGCCGCGTCGCCGACACCGCCCGCCCCCACCATCAGCACACGCATCGGTCCAGGCACTTCTCGACTCACTCCTTGGCTCGCGAGGCCCGCACGCTTCCCACGACCTGCGCGCCGACGACGAGCAGGACGGCCAGGACGAACATCGAGAACCCGATGACGTTGGCCTCGGCGGGGATGCCGCGACGGGACGCGACGTAGACGAACTTGGGGAACGTGTTCTCGTTGCCGGAGACGAAGTTGGTGATGATGAAGTCGTCGAAGGACAAGGAGAAGGCGAGCATCGCCGCGCCGAGGATGCCGGGCAGGATCAGCGGGAAGGTGACCTTCCAGAAGGTCTCCATCGGGCCGGCGTAGAGGTCCTGCGCCGCCTCCTCGATCCGGGGGTCAAGCGACTGGATCCGGGCCTTCACGGTGACCACGACGAAGCTCAGGCAGAACATGATGTGGGCAAAGACGATCGTCCAGAAGCCGAGGCTGAGGCCGATCCGGGTGAAGCCCTGCACGAAGATCGTCAGCAGCGCGGCGCCCATGACGATCTCGGGCGTGGCCATCGGCACGAAGATCAGCACGTTGCTCGCGGCCTTGCCGCGGAAGCGGTAGCGCACCATCGCCAGCGCCATCAGCGTGCCCAGCACGGTCGAGACGACCGTCGCGATCGCGCCGACCTGCAGCGAGACCACCAGCGACTCGCAGGCGCCGGCGACGCGGCACGGGTCCTGCCAGTGCTTCCAGGTGAAGCCCTGCCAGACGATGTTGGTCTTGCCGTGGTCGTTGAAGGAGAACGCGAACGTGTAGGCCACCGGCAGGAAGAGGTAGAGCAGCACCAGCACGGCCGAGCCCATGACGAAGTGGCTGGCCAGCCAGAGCTGGACCCGCTTGGCCGTCGAGGGGCGGTAGGCGGTGCTCGAGGAGGTGCGCGGGGTCGGGTCGGTCGTAGTCATCTCACACCAGCTCCTCGGTGCCGAACCTGCGGACGTAGAGGAAGACCAGCGCCAGGATGGCGGCCATCAGCGTGAACGACAGCGCCGCCGCGACCGGGTAGCCGCCCGGGATCGCGAGGAACTGGTCGTTGATGACGTTGCCGACCATCTTCCCGCGCTGGGGGCCGAGCAGCTCCATGTTGACGAAGTCGCCGGCCGCCGGGATGAACGTCAGCAGGGTGCCGGCGAGCACACCCGGCATCGACATGGGCAGGGTCACCGTGCGGAACGTGGTCAGGCCGTTGGCATAGAGGTCGCCTCCCGCCTCGATCACCCGCGGGTCCGCGCGCTCGAGCGAGGCGTAGATCGGCAGCACCATGAAGGGCAGGAAGTTGTAGGTGAGGCCGGCGACGACGGCGACCGGGGTGTTGATGATGTGTCCGCCCGGCAGCAGGTGCAGGAAGTCGAGGCTGCGGACCACCCAGCCCTCGTCGGCCAGGATCTGCGACCACGCGAAGGTGCGCAGGATGAAGGAGGTGAAGAACGGCGCGATGACGCAGATCATCATCAGGTTGCGCCACCTGCCGGCCTTGAACGCCATCGCGTAGGCCAGCGGGTAGGCCACGACGAAGGCGAGGAACGTGGCCAGGCCGGCGTAGACGAACGAGCGCGCGAAGTGCGGCGCGTAGTCGGTGAGGGCGCTGGCGTAGTTGGAGAAGTTGAGGTCGCGGTAGTAGTAGCCCGGGTAGCCCGGGAACCGGCTCTGCAGGCTCACCGCGGCCAGCTGCACCAGCGGCAGGATGAAGAAGACGCCCAGCCACAGGCCGCCGGGCAGCAGCAGGAGGTACGCCGTCCAGCTGCGCTTCTGCGTCTCCGGCGCGGGCGGCGCGGCCTTGCCCGCGGGGTCGCCGGCCACCTGCGAGACCTGGGCCAGGGAGCTCATGTGGTGACCGGCACGCCGAAGGCGTGGCTGGGGTTCCAGGTCAGCCAGACCTCGTCGCCGGGCCTCAGGTCGATCGGCTCGACGTCGAGGTTCTGCTCGTAGCAGCTCCACGTGGCACCGCTGGGCATGTCGACGAGGTAGCTCGTGGCGACCCCCAGGAAGGACACGTCGCGGACCACGCCCTTGACGTCGTTGCCGACGCCGTCGGGCTGCCTGCGCGAGACCGTCACCTTCTCCGGGCGCACGCCGAAGAGCACCTCGCCCTCGTGCACCTGCGAGCGTGCGCGGGGGATCTGCACCTTGGTGCCGAAGACGTCGGCGACCACGCGGTCGCCGTCGGTGCCCTCGATGGTGCCCTCGCCGACGTTGGCCTGGCCGAGGAAGTTCGCCACGAAGCGGGTGCGGGGGAGGTCGTACAGCGTGGCCGGGGGCCCCATCTGCTCGATCCGGCCCTTGTTCATCACCGCGACCGTGTCGGCCATGGTCATGGCCTCCTCCTGGTCGTGGGTGACGTGGATGAAGGTGAGGCCCACCTCGGTCTGGATCCGCTTGAGCTCCACCTGCATCTCGCGGCGCAGCTTGAGGTCGAGCGCCCCGAGCGGCTCGTCGAGCAGCAGCACCTCCGGGTGGTTCACCAGCGCCCGGGCCAGCGCGACGCGCTGCTGCTGCCCGCCGGAGAGCTGGGAGGGCTTGCGGGCGGCGAACTGCGTCATCTGCACCAGCTCGAGCGCCTCGTCGGCACGCAGGCCGGCGTCCTTGTCCTTGCGGCGCTTGGGCCCGAACGCGACGTTGTCGCGGATCGTCAGGTGCGGGAAGAGCGCGTAGGACTGGAACACCGTGTTCACGGGCCGCTCGTAGGGACGCGAGCCGGTGAGGTCGGTGTCGCCGATCCGGACCCGTCCCACGGTCGGCTGCTCGAGGCCGGCGACCATGCGCAGGGTCGTGGTCTTGCCGCAGCCCGAGGGACCGAGCAGCGCGAAGAAGGAGCCTCGCGGGACCCTCAGGTCGATGTCGTCGACGGCGGTGAAGTCGCCGAAGGACTTGGTCACGCCCTCGAGCAGGAGGTCGCCGCGCGCCTCGCGGAATCCGGCCATGTCAGTTCCCCATCACCTTCGTGGACCACAGGTCGGCGTACTCGATGTCCTCGTCGGCGTCGAGCGCGCGGATCTGCTGGATGTTGGACTCCGAGATGAACTCGGGGGTGGGGAAGATCCACTGGCTCTCGGCGAGCTCGGGGTCGATCTTCTCCATCTCCGCCTGCGCGCCCTCGACCGGGCACACGTAGTTGACCCACGCCGCGACCTGCGCCGCGACGGCGGGGTCGTAGTAGTAGTCCATGAGCTTCTGGGCGTTGCTGCGGTGCGTGGAGGTGATCGGCACCATCATGTTGTCCGACCAGAGCGTGCCGCCGGACTCGGGGATCGTGAAGGTCCAGCTCGGGTCCTTGGTGTCGGCGGCCAGCACGAAGATGTCGCCGCTCCAGGTGATCCCGGCGACGGCGTTGCCGCTGGTGAGGTCCTCGAGGTAGGAGTTGCCCTTCACCTTGCGGATGTAGCCGTCCTCGATCTTGCCCTCGATGAAGTCGAGCGCCTTCTCGAACTCGGCCTTGCCCCAGTCGCTGGTGATGTCGACGCCCTGCGACTGCATCACGAGCGCGGCGGTGTCGCGGAACTCCGAGAGCACGACGATGCGCCCCTTGAGGTCCTCGGCCCACAGGTCGTCGAGCGACTTGAGCTCGCGCCCGATCTTCTCGCGGTTGTAGCCGATGCCGGCGAAGCCGCTCTGCCAGGTGATCGAGTAGTTGCGCCCGGGGTCGAAGCTGGCCTCCTTGAGCGGCTGCAGCAGGTTGCTCACCACGCGGGGCATCTCGATCAGCTGCAGCGGCTGGCACAGCTGGTCGCGGATCACCCGTCCGGCCATCCAGTCGGTGAGGGTGAAGATGTCGCGGTCGATGCTCTGGTCGGCGCGGAGCTGGGGTGCGACCTTGGCGTAGTAGGAGTCGTTGTCGTCGACGTCCTCGCTGTAGCTGACGTCGATCCCGGTCTCCTGCTCGAACGCCGTCAGCGTCGGGGAGCTGGTCTCCTTGCCGTTGAGGTCGAGGTAGGCGGTCCAGTTGGCCCACTTGAGGGTCTTCTCGCTCGACGAGACGTCCTTCGGCAGGTCGAGGGCCGAGAGCCCGCCCGTCCCGGACGGGGGCTCGGGAGGTGCGCACCCGGTGAGCGCTGCACCGGCGCCGGCGGCGAGGCCGGTGCCGAGCAGCGCGCGCCGGCTCAGTCCGCCGGACGCAGCGGCGGCGACGGCGGCGGCCGGTCCGGTCAGGGGGCGCCGTTGCCGGCGCGGGATGGGTGTCATGGTGTGCAGGTCCTCCGCTCAGCCCCCGAGCAGGTCGTGGTGTGGGTGGTCGTCAGCTCTCGATGTTGGCCATGACGTGCTTGATCCGGGTGTAGTCCTCGAACCCGTACATCGACAGGTCCTTGCCGTAGCCGGACTTCTTGTAGCCGCCGTGCGGCATCTCCGCGACGAGCGGGATGTGGGTGTTGATCCACACGCACCCGAAGTCCAGCGCGCGCGACATCCGCATGGCCCGCCCGAAGTCCCTGGTCCACACCGAGGAGGCCAACCCGTAGTCGACGCCGTTGGCCCACCGGACCGCCTCGGCCTCGTCGCTGAACTGCTGCACGGTGATGACGGGGCCGAAGATCTCGTGCTGGATCGCTGCGTCGTCCTGCCGCAGGCCCGAGAGCACGGTCGGCTCGAGGTAGAAGCCCGCGCCGAGGTCGGTACGCCGGTTGCCGCCGGCGGCGACGGTGGCGTGGCTGGGGAGGTCCTCGATGAAGCTGCTGACGTGGGCGAGCTGCCGGGCGTTGTTGACCGGGCCGAACAGGGCGTCCGCGTCGTCGGGGAGGCCGACGGGCGCCTGGGTGCGGGCGTAGTCGGCGAGGGCGGCGACGAACTCGTCGTGGATGCCGGGCGCCACCAGCACCCGGGTGGCGGCGGTGCAGTCCTGGCCGGCGTTGAAGTAGCCGGCGATCGCGATGCCCTCGACCGCGGCCTCGACGTCGGCGTCGTCGAAGACCACGACGGGCGCCTTGCCGCCGAGCTCGAGGTGGACGCGCTTGACCTGGGGCGCCGCGCTGGCGGCGACCTCGGCGCCGGCGCGCACCGACCCGGTGATGGCGACCATCGCGGGGGTGCGGTGCTCGACCAGCAGGCGGCCGGTCTGGCGGTCACCGGTGACGACGTTGAGGGTGCCCTCCGGGAGGTGCTGCGCGGCGATCTCGGCCAGGCGCAGCGTGCTCTCGGGTGTGGTGTCGCTGGGCTTGAGGACGACGGTGTTGCCGGCGGCGAGCGCCGGGCCGATCTTCCACACCGCCATCAGCAGCGGGTAGTTCCAGGGCGTCACCTGGCCCACCACGCCGATCGGCTCGCGCCGGACCCACGAGGTGTGACCGGCCAGGTACTCCCCGGCCGCGCGGCCCTCCAGCACCCGCGCGGCCCCGGCGAAGAACCGGAGCTGGTCCACCATCGGCGGGATCTCCTCGCTCGCGGTGAGCGCCTTGATCTTGCCCGTGTTCGCCGACTCGAGGGCGATCAGCTCCTCGGCGTTCGCCTCGATCGCGTCGGCGATCCCCAGCAGCGCCTGCTGGCGCTCGCTCGGCGTCGTACGGCCCCACTCGCCGAAGGCCCGCTCGGCCGCCTCGTAGGCGGCGTCGACGTCCTCGGCCGCGCTGACCGGGGCGTGCGCGACGACCTCGCCCGTGGTGGGGTCGACGACCTCGCTGGTCGAGGAGGTGCTGGCGTCGACGAACGTGCCACCGATGAAGTTGCGCAGCGTGCGTGGGCTGGTCACGAGGGTCCTCCCGGTCGGGTGCGGTGAAGGGAGACTAGGACCAGACCCCGGTCAATCTCCATAGCTGAACGCAAAGAAACTGCGGGAATCGCAGATTCGCCCGCCAGAAATCGCGGAATCCGTGCCGAGGTACTTGCGAGGAGACGCTCGGCACAGCACGATGTGCCCCATGAGCGACGCAGTCGTGCGCCTCGACGCCACCGCGAAGAAGATCATCGAGCTCCTCCAGGAGGACGGTCGGATCTCCTACGCGGCGATCGCGAAGGCGGTGGGCCTCTCAGAGGCCGCTGCCCGTGCGCGCGTCCAGAAGCTGCTCGACTCCGACATCATGCAGGTCGTCGCGGTGACCGATCCGACGCAGGTCGGGTTCACCCGCCAGGCGATGATCGGCATCCGCACGCAGGGAGATCCGATGCTGGTGGGAGACCTGCTCGCGCAGGTCGCCGAGGTGGACTACGTGGTCACCACGGCCGGCAGCTTCGACCTCCTCGTCGAGGTGGTGTGCGAGGACGACCCGCACCTCCTCGAGGTCATGCGACAGGTCCGGGAGCTCGAGGGGGTGGTCTCCTCGGAGACCTTCGTCTACCTCAAGCTCAACAAGCAGCACTACAACTGGGGAACGCGATGAGCATCCAACCCTCCCTCGACGAGTCCTTCGACTACCAGGCCGCCGGGCGCGACCATCTCTGGTTGCACTTCAGCCGCCACTCGACCTACGAGAAGGGCGGCGAGATGCCGCTCATCGTGCGGGGCGAGGGGCACAGGATCTGGGACAGCCACGGCCGCGAGTACATCGACGGCCTCGCCGGCCTGTTCGTGGTCCAGGTCGGCCACGGCCGCGAGGAGCTGGCCGAGGCGGCCGCCAGGCAGGCCAAGGAGCTGGCCTTCTTCCCGCTGTGGTCCTTCGCCCACCCGCGCGCGGTCGAGCTCGCCGACCGGATCGCCGCGATGGCTCCCGGCGACCTCAACCGCGTGTTCTTCACCACCGGTGGCGGCGAGGCGGTCGAGTCGGCCTGGAAGCTGGCCAAGCAGTACTTCAAGATGACCGGCAAGCCCAACAAGCACAAGGTGATCTCGCGCGCGGTGGCCTACCACGGCACGCCGCAGGGCGCCCTGTCCATCACGGGCATCCCGCCGCTGAAGGAGATGTTCGAGCCCCTCGTGCCCGGCGCGCACAAGGTGCCCAACACCAACTTCTACCGGCGGCCCGACTACCTCGGCGACGACGAGAAGGCCTTCGGCCGCTGGGCCGCGGACCGGATCGCGGAGGCGATCGAGTTCGAGGGCCCCGACACCGTCGCCGCGGTCTTCCTCGAGCCGGTGCAGAACGCCGGCGGCTGCTTCCCGCCGCCGCCCGGGTACTTCGAGCGGGTCCGCGAGATCTGCGACGAGTACGACGTCCTGCTCGTCTCCGACGAGGTCATCTGCGCCTTCGGCCGGGTGGGGGAGATGTTCGGCGCCACGGAGTTCGGCTACCAGCCCGACATCATCACCTGCGCCAAGGGCATGACGTCGGGCTACAGCCCGATCGGCGCGATGATCGCCAGCGACCGGCTCTTCGAGCCGTTCAAGTCCGGCACCGCCCTCTTCGCCCACGGCTACACCTTCGGCGGCCACCCGGTGTCCTCGGCGGTCGCGATGGCCAACCTCGACATCTTCGAGCGCGAGGGCCTCACCGACCACGTCCAGCAGAACGCGCCGAAGTTCCGCTCGACCCTGGAGAAGCTGCTCGACATCCCGATCGTCGGCGACGTCCGCGGCCACGGCTACTTCTACGGCATCGAGCTGGTCAAGGACCGCGAGACCAAGGAGACCTTCAACGACGAGGAGTCCGAGCGCCTCCTGCGCGGCTACCTCTCCTCCGCCCTGTGGGAGGCCGGCCTCTACTGTCGTGCCGACGACCGCGGCGACCCGGTCATCCAGCTCGCGCCGCCGCTGATCATCGGCCAGCCGGAGTTCGACGACATCGAGCAGCGCCTGCGCTCCGTCCTCACCGGGGCCCTCGAGCGCATGTAGCCGCAGATGTGCGTCCTCCCCGGGCGACCGGGGAGGATGTGCGGCGTGAACGACGCCGTACGCCCCGCACGACCGCACCTCAAGCTCACCGAGGACGGCCGGCGCATGCGCGAGGTGCTGACCTACTCCCGGCGGGGCAACCGGTTCACGCCCCGCCAGGCCGAGTCGTGGGCCGCGCACCACGCCGACCTGGTCATCCCCGACGAGGCCGTCGACCGTCCCGACTTCTCGCTCGCGCAGTGGTTCGGGCGCGAGGCCCCGCTGATCGTGGAGATCGGGCCCGGCATCGGTGAGGCGACCGCGGTGCTCGCCGCGGCGCGCCCCGACCACGACGTGCTCGCCCTCGAGGTGTGGCGCCCGGGCATCGCCGACTCGCTGTGGCGGGTGGCCGAGGCCGGCGCCGACAACGTGCGGTTCTGCTCGGTCGACGCGGTGTGGACCCTGGAGAACCTCATCGAGCCGGGCAGCCTCGCCGAGATCTGGACGTTCTTCCCCGACCCGTGGCGCAAGACCAAGCACCACAAGCGCCGCCTGGTGAACCCGGCCAACGCCGCCCTCGCCTCGTCGCGGCTGGTGCCCGGTGGGGCCTGGCGCCTGGCCACCGACTGGGCGCAGTACGCCGACCAGATGCGCGCCGTGCTCGACGCCGAGCCGAGCCTCGAGGGCGGGCAGGTGGAGCGCTGGGACGAGCGGCCGGTGACCCGCTTCGAGCGCAAGGGCCTCGAGGTCGGGCGCGACATCGCCGACTTCTGCTACCGCCGCACGAGCTGACGCATCTGCACAGGGAGCACGCGCCGAGCTGACGCATCTGCGCACGTGGAGGGCGTCGAGCTGACGCGTCTGCGCACGTGGAGGGCGCCGAGCTGACGCATCTGCGCGTGCAGACGCGACAGGTCGGCGGGGTTGCGGCGTGCACGTGCGACAGGTCGGCGGGTGGGGGCTCGACCGCCCTCCGGCGCGCTCCTATCCTCGGAGCGTGCGGGGACACGAGGCCCACGGGGCGGCGCGGGTGCGCGGGGGAGCGGTGCTGGCCGCCTGCCTGCTGGTGGCCAGCTGCACGTCGGCGACGGACCCCGCGGGCGAGGCGGGACGCAGCGCCACCGCGCAGGGAGCGACGCCCGACGCCGCGCCCGATCCCACCGCGGCGCTGCGCGAGCGCTGCCTGTCCGCGATCCCGGACGGCGCGGACCTCGAGGCGACCACGCTCCCCGGACGCACCGGGGGAGAGGTGGAGGCCGCCCGCATCGGTTCGGCCTCCAACGACGCCGTGGCCGTGCTGCTGCCGCAGATCAGCGGGATGTGCGGGTGGGGTCGCTGGGCTGCGGCGGCCGCCGAGCGGGCCGGTGTGACGTCACTGCTCGTCAACCCGTGCGGCTACGGCGGGTCGGAGTGCGACGAGGACGCGGACGCCGACCCCCTCAACGAGGTGGCGCCCGCCGTCGCCCTGGCGCGCAAGGAGTACGGCGCCACCCGGGTGGTGCTGGTCGGCACGTCGATGGGCGGGTCGCTCACCGTCATGGCCGCCGCGGCCGGCGCCGACGTCGACGCGTGGGTCGACGTCTCCGGACCGCCGTCGTGGGACGGCGTGGACCTCGCCGACCTGGCCGACGACCTCGCCGCCGACGGGGTCCCCGACGGGCAGGTGGTCATGGCGCGCAGCGACGGCGCGGCGATCTTCACCGCCGCGCGCGAGCTCGCCCGCGCCGCCGGCGTACCCTTCCTGCCACGGCGCTCCGGCCACGGGTGGGAGCTCCTGGTGGACCCGGTCGACGGGTCCCCGACCCGCACCGGCACGCACTTGATGGAGCTCGTCGCGGACCTCGGGGCGCCGTGATCGAGGTCCGGTCGCACTGCGATTTGGCGTGCGCTGGTCGAGTCTGCCAAGATGTTCCGGTTGCTCCGGCGGGTCGCCGGGGTGCGGCACACCTTGACTTCTGAATCGCGTCTCCTTTGATCGAAGCAGTCGTCTGCGTGCTCCGCACCGGATCGTCACAGTGCGATCGGAGACCCGACCAGATCCGACAACCGTCGGGTGCCACCCAGAGAAACACCGCTCCTCGCAGGGAGCGTGTCACGTGAAAGATGCGCGACACGCCCGACCGCGGGGGTCGGAGGGTGGAGGAGAGACAGGCGGCGCGGCCCACCGGGGCAGGGCGCTGAGACCAGACCAGGCGTACGAGATCGAAGAGGACAGGGACCTATGGCGGGACAGAAGATCCGCATCAGGCTCAAGGCCTATGACCACGAGGTGATCGACACCTCGGCGCGGAAGATCGTGGACACCGTCACCCGTACGGGTGCGAAGGTCGCCGGCCCTGTGCCGCTGCCGACCGAGAAGAACGTGTACTGCGTCATCCGATCGCCCCACAAGTACAAGGACTCCCGCGAGCACTTCGAGATGCGCACCCACAAGCGCCTGATCGACATCATCGACCCGACGCCGAAGACCGTCGACTCGCTGATGCGTCTCGACCTGCCTGCCGGTGTCGACATCGAGATCAAGCTCTGAGGCGCGACATGGCTAAGACTTTCGAACGCAACGTGAAGGGCCTGCTGGGCACCAAGCTCGGCATGACCCAGTTCTGGGACGAGAACAACAAGGTCGTCCCCGTGACCGTCATCGCGGCGAGCACCAACGTCGTGACCCAGGTCCGCCAGCCCGAGGTGGACGGCTACAACGCCATCCAGGTCGGCTTCGGCGAGATCGAGTCGCGCAAGGTGAACTCCCCCGAGGCCGGTCACTTCACCAAGGCCGGGGTCACCCCCCGTCGCCACGTCGTGGAGATCCGCACCGCTGACGCCGCCGGCTACACCGTCGGCCAGGAGCTCGGCGTCGACACCTTCGCCGCCGGCGAGGAGATCGACGTCACGGGCACCAGCAAGGGCAAGGGCTTCGCTGGTGTCATGAAGCGCCACGGCTTCCACGGTGTGTCCGCCTCGCACGGCGCGCACCGCAACCACCGCAAGCCGGGCTCCATCGGCGCCTGCGCCACCCCGGGTCGCGTGTTCAAGGGCACCCGCATGGCGGGCCGCATGGGCAACGACACGGTGACCACCCAGAACCTGACGGTGCACGCCGTCGACGCCGAGAAGGGCCTCATCCTGCTCAAGGGCGCCGTTCCCGGCCCCAAGGGCGGGCTCGTGGTCCTCCGCTCGGCCGCCAAGAAGACGCAGGAGGCCTGAGCATGGCTGTCAAGACCGTCAAGGTCGACCTCCCCGCCGAGATCTTCGACGTCGAGGTCAACATCCCCCTGATCCACCAGGTCGTCGTGGCCCAGCAGGCTGCGGCCCGCCAGGGCACGCACTCGACCAAGCGTCGCGGCGAGGTCCGCGGCGGTGGCAAGAAGCCCTACAAGCAGAAGGGCACCGGTCGTGCCCGCCAGGGCTCGACCCGCGCGCCGCAGTTCGCCGGTGGTGGCATCGTGCACGGCCCCAAGCCGCGCGACTACGACCAGCGCACCCCCAAGAAGATGAAGGCCGCCGCCCTGCGCGGTGCCCTCTCCGACCGGGCCCGCAACGACCGCGTCCACGTGGTCGACGCCCTGGTGTCGGGCGACAAGCCCTCCACCAAGGCCGCGATCGCCGCGCTGACCTCGCTGACCGACCGCGTGGGCTACCTCGTGGTGCTCGAGCGCTCCGACGCGATCACCTGGCTCTCGCTGCGCAACGCGCCCGAGGTCCACATCGTCGCCGTCGACCAGCTCAACACCTACGACGTGCTGGCCGCGGACGACGTGGTCTTCACCCAGGGTGCCTACGACGTCTTCGTGGGTCGCAGCTCGGCCCCGGCCGAGGCGTCCACCGAGACCGTCTCCACCACCGAGGAGCCGGCCCTCCCGGCGGGCGCCAAGGCCCCGCTGAAGAGCGGCAAGAACCCCAAGGGCTTCGAGGTCCTCGGCAAGGAGTCGGGCGTCTACCTCGTCGAGGGCGACACCGGCTACGACACCGCGGACGGCGACTTCTGGTTCAAGTCCGTCGAGGACGCCGAGGCTGCCGGCCTCACCCGTGGCGAGAAGGAGAGCGACAAGTGAGCACCCTGCACAAGGACCACCGCGACGTCCTGATCGCGCCGGTCGTGTCGGAGAAGAGCTACGGCCTGCTCGACGCGAACAAGTACACCTTCATCGTCCACCCGGACGCCAACAAGACCGAGATCAAGATCGCGGTCGAGAAGGTCTTCGGCGTCAAGGTCACCTCGGTCAACACGATCAACCGCCAGGGCAAGACGCGTCGCACGCGCTACGGCATGGGCAAGCGTCCCAACACCAAGCGCGCGATCGTCAGCCTCGCCGAGGGTCACCGCATCGACATCTTCGGAGGTCCGGTCTCCTGACCGGGCTCGCTGAATAGGAACTGATATGGCTATCCGCAAGTACAAGCCGACCACGCCGGGCCGCCGCGGCTCGTCGGTGGCCGACTTCGTCGAGATCACCCGGTCGACGCCCGAGAAGTCGCTGACGCGCCCGCTGCCCAAGAACGGCGGCCGCAACAACCAGGGACGCATCACCACCCGGCACAAGGGTGGCGGTCACAAGCGTGCCTACCGCATCATCGACTTCCGTCGCTACGACAAGGACGGCGTCCCGGCCAAGGTCGCTCACATCGAGTACGACCCCAACCGCACCGCGCGCATCGCGCTGCTGCACTACGCCGACGGCGAGAAGCGCTACATCGTGGCGCCCAAGGGTCTGACCCAGGGCACCCCGGTCGAGTCGGGCCCCAACGCCGACATCAAGCCCGGCAACAACCTGCCGCTGCGCAACATCCCGGTCGGCACGACCATCCACTGCGTGGAGATGCGTCCGGGCGGCGGCGCGAAGATCGCCCGCTCGGCCGGCAACTCCGCCCAGCTGGTCGCCCGTGAGGGCAGCCGCGCGACGCTGCGCATGCCCTCGGGCGAGATGCGCTACGTCGACGTCCGCTGCCGCGCCACGATCGGTGAGGTCGGCAACGCCGAGCAGTCCAACATCAACTGGGGCAAGGCCGGCCGCATGCGGTGGAAGGGCGTTCGCCCGACCGTCCGCGGTGTCGTGATGAACCCGGTGGACCACCCGCACGGTGGTGGTGAGGGCAAGACCTCCGGTGGTCGCCACCCGGTCTCCCCCTGGGGCAAGCCCGAGGGCCGCACGCGCAAGCGCAAGGCCAGCGACTCCCAGATCATCCGTCGTCGCAAGTCCGGCAAGGGTAGGAAGTAACCGACATGCCTCGTAGCCTCAAGAAGGGCCCCTTCGTGGACGGCCACCTCCAGAAGAAGGTGGACGCCGAGAACGAGAAGGGCTCGCACAACGTCATCAAGACCTGGTCGCGCCGGTCGATGATCGTGCCCGACATGATCGGTCACACCATCGCCGTGCACGACGGTCGCAAGCACGTCCCCGTCTTCGTGACCGACTCGATGGTCGGCCACAAGCTCGGGGAGTTCGCCCCGACCCGCACCTACCGCGGGCACGTGAAGGAAGACCGGAAGGGACGCCGTCGATGAGCACCACCGAGCGCAGCCGCACCAGTGCGCGCCGCGAGTCGTTGCTCGGCGACCAGCCGGGCGCGTTCGCCAGCGCACGCTACGTGCGGATCACCCCGATGAAGGCCCGCCGTGTCGTCGACATGGTCCGCGGCCTGCCGATCGACGAGGCCCTGACGCTGCTGCAGTTCGCGCCGCAGGCCGCCTCCGAGACCGTCTACAAGGTGCTGGAGAGCGCCGTCGCCAACGCCGAGACCACCGAGGGCCTCAACCGGGCCGACCTCGTGGTCAGCGTCGCCCGGGTCGACGAGGGCCCGACGATGAAGCGCTGGCGCCCGCGTGCCCAGGGCCGTGCGACGCGCATCAACAAGCGCACGAGCCACATCACCCTCGTGGTACAGCCGGCCACCGCGCTGAACACGCAGGCCAAGAAGAACGGAAAGGGTGCCTGATGGGCCAGAAGATCAACCCGAACGGGTTCCGCCTGGGCATCTCGACCGACCACAAGAGCCGTTGGTACGCCGACAAGCTCTACAAGTCGTACGTCGGCGAGGACGTCGCCATCCGCAAGCTGCTCTCCAAGGGCATGGAGCGGGCCGGCATCTCCAAGGTCGAGATCGAGCGCACCCGTGACCGCGTCCGGGTGGACATCCACACCGCGCGTCCCGGCATCGTCATCGGTCGCCGCGGCGCCGAGGCCGACCGCATCCGCGGCGAGCTCGAGAAGCTCACCGGCAAGCAGGTGCAGCTGAACATCCTCGAGGTCAAGAACCCCGAGGTCGACGCCCAGCTCGTCGCCCAGGGCGTCGCGGAGCAGCTCGCCGGTCGCGTGCAGTTCCGTCGTGCCATGCGCAAGGCGATGCAGACCTCGATGCGCTCGGGTGCCAAGGGCATCCGGATCCAGTGCTCGGGTCGTCTCAACGGCGCCGAGATGTCGCGTACGGAGTTCTACCGCGAGGGTCGCGTGCCGCTGCACACCCTGCGCGCGGACATCGACTACGGCTTCTACGAGGCCAAGACCACCTTCGGCCGCATCGGCGTGAAGGTCTGGATCTACAAGGGCGAGGTCGCCGGCACCCGTGCCGAGCGCCAGGCCCAGCAGGCCGCCCGCGCCGGCGCTCCCGGCCGCGGCGGTCGTCCCAACACCCGTGGTGCCGACCGTCCGAGCCGTGGCTCGCGCGGCGACCGCGCTCCTCGCACCGAGGGCTCCGAGGCCCCGGCCGCCGAGGCGGCACCGAGCACCGGACAGGAGGCCTGACCTCATGCTGATGCCCCGTCGCGTCAAGCACCGCAAGCAGCACCACCCCAAGCGTCGAGGCACCGCCAAGGGCGGCACGACGCTGGCCTTCGGTGACTTCGGCATCCAGGCGGTCGAGGGTCACTACGTGACCAACCGACAGATCGAGTCGGCCCGTATCGCCATGACCCGCCACATCAAGCGTGGCGGCAAGGTCTGGATCAACATCTACCCGGACCGTCCGCTGACCAAGAAGCCTGCCGAGACCCGCATGGGCTCCGGCAAGGGTTCCCCCGAGTGGTGGGTGGCGAACGTCAAGCCCGGCCGCGTCATGTTCGAACTCTCCGGTGTCGACGAGGTGACCGCTCGTGAGGCCATGCGCCGCGCGATGCACAAGCTCCCGATGAAGTGCCGGTTCATCTCCCGAGAGGCCGGTGAATTCTGATGGCTACCAAGCTGAACGCCCACGAGCTCGACGAGCTCAACGCCACCGACCTGGAGGCGAAGCTGCGCGAGGCCAAGGAGGAGCTGTTCAACCTCCGGTTCCAGGCGGCCACCGGCCAGCTGGAGAGCCACAGCCGGCTCCGCACGGTCAAGAAGGACATCGCCCGGATCTACACCGTGGTGCGTGAGCGCGAGCTCGGTATCCGCACCGCCCCGGCGAACAACGAAGAGGCGAAGGCATGAGCGACAACACTGCGACCCCGTCCGTCGAGCGCAACCAGCGCAAGACCCGCGAGGGCCTCGTCGTGAGCGACAAGATGGACAAGACCATCGTCGTCGCCGTCGAGGACCGCGTGAAGCACGCCCTCTACGGCAAGGTGCTGCGCAAGACGTCGCGGCTCAAGGCCCACGACGAGACCAACCAGTGCGGCATCGGCGACCGGGTCCTGATCATGGAGACCCGCCCGCTGTCCGCCACCAAGCGCTGGCGCCTCGTCGAGGTCATCGAGAAGGCCAAGTGAGCCCCCGGTGGGTCGGGCACAGCCCGGCTCACCGGACCAGCACCACACAGAACCCCACTAGTTCGGCCAGGCTCGGCGCCCCGTGAGGGCGCGGAGAACCAGCTCGACAACCAGGAGATATCAATGATCCAGCAGGAGTCGCGACTCAAGGTCGCCGACAACACCGGTGCGAAGGAGATCCTCTGCATCCGTGTTCTCGGTGGCTCTGGGCGTCGCTACGCCGGCATCGGTGACGTCATCGTCGCCACCGTCAAGGACGCGATCCCCGGTGGCAACGTCAAGAAGGGCGACGTCGTCAAGGCCGTGGTCGTACGCACCGTCAAGGAGCGTCGCCGCGCCGACGGTTCCTACATCCGCTTCGACGAGAACGCCGCCGTCATCCTCAAGAACGACGGCGAGCCCCGAGGCACGCGCATCTTCGGCCCCGTGGGTCGCGAGCTGCGTGAGAAGCGCTTCATGAAGATCATCTCGCTCGCCCCGGAGGTGTTGTGAGAGATGGGTAAGCACATGAACATCAAGAAGGGCGACACCGTCAAGGTGATCGCCGGCAAGGACAAGGGTGCCCAGGGCAAGGTCATCTCGGTGCTCCGCGAGGAGGACCGCGTGATCGTCGAGGGTGTCAACCTCGTCAAGCGCCACACCAAGTCCGTGCAGCAGACCGGCACGACCGGCGGCATCATCACCCGCGAGGCCCCCATCCACGTGTCCAACGTGATGCTGGTCGAGGGTGACGGCGTCACCCGGGTGGGCTTCCGCCGCGACGAGGTCACCAAGCGCCGTCCCGACGGCTCGACCTACGACGCCGTCCGCTCGGTCCGCGTGTCCCGCAAGACCGGCAAGGAGATCTGAGATGGCCGAGACCACCTCCACGGAGATTCCGCGTCTCAAGGCGCGCTACCGCGAGGAGATCGTCCCCGCGCTGCGCACCGAGTTCGAGATCGCCAACATCATGCAGGTCCCCGGCCTGACCAAGATCGTGGTCAACATGGGTGTCGGCGAGGCTGCTCGTGACTCCAAGCTGATCGAGGGCGCGATCCGCGACCTCACCGCGATCACCGGCCAGAAGCCGGCCGTGACCAAGGCCCGCAAGTCCATCGCGCAGTTCAAGCTGCGCGAGGGCATGCCGATCGGCGCCCACGTCACCCTCCGCGGTGACCGCATGTGGGAGTTCCTGGACCGCCTGCTCTCGCTGGCGCTTCCCCGCATCCGCGACTTCCGCGGGCTCTCGCCCAAGCAGTTCGACGGTCGTGGCAACTACACCTTCGGTCTCACCGAGCAGGTCATGTTCCACGAGATCAACCAGGACAAGATCGACCGTTCGCGCGGCATGGACATCACCGTCGTGACCACCGCCACCAACGACGACGAGGGTCGGGCGCTGCTCAAGCAGCTCGGCTTCCCGTTCAAGGAGAACTGACATGGCGAAGACTGCTCTGAAGGTCAAGGCCGCTCGCAAGCCGAAGTTCGCTGTCCGCGGCTACACCCGCTGCCAGCGCTGCGGCCGCCCGAAGGCCGTCTACCGCAAGTTCGGCCTGTGCCGCATCTGCCTGCGCGAGATGGCGCACCGCGGTGAGCTGCCCGGCGTCACCAAGTCCTCCTGGTAATCACCTCACACACGTTGAAGGTCCCCCGGCCGCGAGCCGGTGGAAACCACGACGAGAAAGAACCACATCATGACGATGACTGACCCGATCGCAGACATGCTCACCCGTCTGCGCAACGCCAACCAGGCGTACCACGACGTGGTGTCGATGCCTTACAGCAAGATGAAGGCCGGCCTCGCGGAGATCCTCAAGCAGGAGGGCTACATCACCTCCTACGACGTCGCGGACAACACCACCGCCGAGGGCGAGCCCTCGGTCGGCAAGACGCTGACCGTCACGCTGAAGTACGGCCGCAACCGGGAGCGCTCGATCGCCGGCGTGCGCCGCATCAGCAAGCCCGGCCTGCGTGTCTACGCCAAGAGCACGAACCTGCCCAAGGTCCTCGGTGGCCTCGGCGTCGCGATCATCTCGACGTCGCAGGGACTGCTGACCGACCGCCAGGCGAACCAGAAGGGCGTGGGCGGCGAAGTCCTCGCCTACGTCTGGTGACCCGGACCATCTGAGACCAGGAAGAGAGAGAAGCATGTCGCGTATTGGCAAGCTCCCCATCGCGGTCCCGTCCGGTGTCGACGTCGCGATCGACGAGTCGCTGGTGACCGTCAAGGGCCCCAAGGGCACCCTGTCGCACACCATCGCCGCGCCGATCACGGTCGCCAAGGGCGAGGACGGCATCCTCGAGGTGCAGCGCCCGGACGACGAGCGCAACAGCCGCTCGCTGCACGGCCTGACCCGCACGCTCATCAACAACATGGTGGTGGGCGTCACCGAGGGCTACGAGAAGAAGCTCGAGATCGTGGGCGTGGGCTACCGCGTCCTGCCCAAGGGCCCCACCCAGCTGGAGTTCCAGCTCGGCTACAGCCACCCGATCATCTTCGACGCTCCCGAGGGCATCACCTTCACCGTCGAGGGCCCCACCAAGCTCGGTGTCGTCGGCATCGACAAGCAGCTCGTCGGCGAGGTCGCCGCGAAGATCCGCAAGCTGCGCAAGCCGGAGCCCTACAAGGGCAAGGGCGTCCGCTACTCCGGCGAGCACATCCGCCGCAAGGTCGGAAAGGCCGGTAAGTGACATGGCGATCTCGCTGAGCAACAACAAGCACACCGCGAACCGCGTCCGTGCCCGTCTGCGCCGCCAGGCGCGCGGTCGCAAGCGGATCAACGGCACCGCCGAGCGTCCCCGCCTGGTCGTCACCAAGTCGTCCAAGCACCTCTCGGTGCAGGTCGTCGACGACCTCCAGGGCGCCACCCTCGCCTACGCCTCCACCATGGAGGCCGACGTGCGCGGCACCGACGGCGACAAGACCGCCAAGGCGAAGAAGGTCGGCGAGCTCGTGGCCGAGCGTGCCAAGGCCGCCGGTATCGGGGACGTCGTCTTCGACCGTGCCGGCAACAAGTACCACGGTCGCATCGCGGCCCTCGCCGATGCCGCCCGCGAGGGCGGATTGTCCTTCTGATCGCCTCCGGCGACCAGAGAGAGAACTTAGATATGGAGCACATCTCATGAGCGGAGCCCAGCGCGGACAGCGCAGCGGTGGCTCGGGCGACCGTCGCGGACGCGACAACGGTCGTGGCCAGGCCGAGAAGTCTGTCTACATCGAGCGAGTCGTGGCGATCAACCGTGTCGCCAAGGTCGTGAAGGGTGGTCGTCGCTTCAGCTTCACCGCCCTCGTGATCGTCGGTGACGGTGACGGCCTGGTCGGTGTCGGCTACGGCAAGGCCAAGGAGGTCCCCGCGGCGATCGCCAAGGGTGTCGAGGAGGCCAAGAAGCACTTCTTCAAGGTCCCCCGCATCCAGGGCACCATCCCGCACCCGGTGCAGGGCGAGAAGGCCGCAGGCGTCGTCCTGCTGCGTCCCGCCGCTCCCGGTACCGGCGTCATCGCCGGTGGCCCGGTGCGTGCGGTGCTCGAGTGCGCCGGCATCCACGACGTGCTGAGCAAGTCGCTCGGCTCGTCCAACCAGATCAACATCGTCCACGCGACCGTCGAGGCGCTGCGGATGCTCGAGGAGCCGGAGCAGGTCGCGGCTCGCCGCGGCATGCGCGTCGAGGACGTCACCCCGGCCGCGCTGCTCAAGGCGCGCGCCGAGGGCCAGCTCGAGGCGACGGCGGGGGTGCAGCAGTAATGGCACAGCTCAAGGTCCAGCAGAAGCGCGGCACGGTCGGCCTCAAGGCCAACCAGCGCGAGACGCTGCGCTCGCTCGGTCTCAAGCGGATCGGCGACGTTGTCGTGAAGGAAGACCGCCCGGAGATCCGGGGCATGATCAACACCGTCCGTCACCTGGTGACGTTCGAGGAGGTGGAGTGACATGACGCTCAAGCTGCACCACTTGCGTCCCGCTCCGGGCGCCAAGACCGCCAAGACCCGCGTGGGTCGCGGTGAGGGCTCCAAGGGCAAGACGTCCGGCCGCGGTACCAAGGGCACCAAGGCCCGCTACCAGGTCCCGGTCGCCTTCGAGGGTGGCCAGATGCCGATCCACATGCGGCTGCCCAAGCTGAAGGGCTTCAAGAACCCCTTCCGCGTGGAGTTCCAGGTCGTCAACCTCGACCGGCTCGGCGAGCTGTTCCCCGACGGTGGCTCGGTCACCGTCGCGGACCTCGTCGACAAGGGCGCGGTCCGCAAGGGCCAGCCCGTCAAGGTCCTCGGCCAGGGCGACATCTCCGTCGCCGTCCAGGTCAGTGTCGACGCGTTCTCGACCTCCGCCAAGGAGAAGATCGAGGCTGCCGGCGGCACCGCGACCGTGGCCTGAGGCCACACATCAGCACCATTCGGTGAAGGCCCGGCCGCACAGTGGGAACTGTCGGCCGGGCCTTCGTCGTTAGCGGGGAGAAGCGGGCACACCGCGACTGTTAGGCTTCCCCGGGCCCTTCGCCGCACGCGGCAAGGGTTTCTCGTCAGCTCGCCACGCAAGGCGGGCAACCAACGAAAGAGGAACCAGTGCTAGGCGCGTTCGCCAACGCTTTCCGGACGCCGGACCTGCGGCGCAAGCTGCTCTTCGTCCTGCTGATCGTCACGGTCTTCCGGCTCGGCTCCCAGGTGCCCACCCCGGGCGTCAACGTGGCCAACGTCCAGGCCTGCATCAACCAGGTCGAGCAGGGAGGGCTCTACAGCCTGATCAACCTCTTCTCCGGTGGAGCGCTGCTCCAGCTCAGCATCTTCGCGCTGGGGATCATGCCGTACATCACGGCCTCCATCATCCTGCAGCTGCTCGTCGTGGTGATCCCGCGGCTCGAGGCGCTCAAGCAGGAGGGCCAGGCCGGTCAGTCCAAGATCACCCAGTACACCCGGTACCTGACGCTGGGCCTCGCGGTCCTCCAGGCCACGGGCATCGTGGCGCTCGCGCGCAGCGGCGCCCTGCTCCAGAACTGCGACCGGGAGCTGCTCCACGACAACGGCACGGCGACCTTCCTCACCATGGTCCTCACCATGACTGCGGGCACCGCCGTCATCATGTGGCTCGGTGAGCTCATCACCGACCGCGGCATCGGCAACGGCATGTCGATCCTGATCTTCACGCAGGTCGTCGCGACCTTCCCTGGCCAGCTGTGGAGCGTCAAGGTCTCCAAGGGCTGGGTCGTCTTCAGCATCGTCATCCTGGTCGGCCTGGTCCTCGTGGCCGGCGTCATCTTCATCGAGCAGGCCCAGCGCCGCATCCCCGTGCAGTACGCACGCCGCATGGTCGGGCGCAAGATGTTCGGCGGCAACTCGACCTACATCCCGCTCAAGGTCAACCAGGCCGGCGTCATCCCGGTCATCTTCGCCTCCTCGCTGCTCTACCTGCCGGCGATGGCGGTCCAGTTCAACCCGAGCAGCACGAACCCGGTGCTCGACTTCATCGGCACCTACCTCGCCCGCGGGGACCACCCGCTCTACATGGCGACGTACTTCCTGCTCATCATCTTCTTCGCGTACTTCTACGTCTCGATCACCTTCAACCCTGTCGAGGTGGCGGACAACATGAAGAAGTACGGCGGCTTCATCCCCGGGATCCGGGCGGGCAAGCCGACCGAGGACTACCTGTCCTACGTCCTGTCCCGCATCACGTTCCCTGGAGCTCTCTACCTCGGTGTGATCGCGCTGGTGCCCCTCATGGCGTTCGCCGTGATCGGCGCGAGCCAGAACTTCCCGTTCGGCGGCACGTCCATCCTGATCATGGTGGGCGTCGCGCTCGACACGGTGAAGCAGATCGAGAGCCAGCTCCAGCAGCGCAACTACGAAGGATTCCTCCGCTAATGCGTCTCATCCTCATGGGCCCCCCGGGGGCCGGCAAGGGCACCCAGGCCTCGTTCGTCGCCCAGCACTTCGGCATCCCCGCGATCTCGACCGGCGACATCTTCCGCGCCAACGTCTCGCAGGGCACCGCGCTCGGTGTCGAGGCCCAGCGCTACATGGACGCCGGCGAGTACGTCCCCGACGAGGTCACCAACCGCATGGTGCGCAACCGCATCGACGAGGACGACGCGACGCCGGGCTTCCTGCTCGACGGCTACCCGCGCACCCTGGCCCAGGTCACCGAGCTCGACGGCATGATCGGCTTCACCGGGCACCAGCTCGACGCCGTCGTCGTCCTCACCGTCGACCCCGAGGAGCTCGTGCAGCGCCTGCTGCAGCGCGCGACCACCGACGGTCGTGCCGACGACACCGAGGACGTCATCCGGCGTCGCCAGGAGCTCTACGCCGAGCAGACCGAGCCGCTCATCGAGGTCTACCGCGATCGCGGCATCCTCATCGAGGTCGACGGGATGGGTGAGGTCGACGACGTGACCGCACGCATCTTCGACGCCCTCGACGTCGTCCCCCAGAGCTGAGTCGCGATGGGCTTCCGCGACCGCGGGCTGGAGATCAAGACGCCCGAGCAGGTCGAGAAGATGCGCGTCGCCGGCCTGCTGGTGGGGGAGACCCTCGAGCTGCTCCGCGCCGCGGTCGTCCCTGGCGTGACCACCCTGGAGCTCGACACGCTCGCCGAGACCCACATCCGCGACCACGGCGGCATCCCGTCCTTCAAGGGCTACAGCCAGCCGCCGTTCCCGGCGACGATCTGCGCCTCGGTCAACGACGAGGTGGTCCACGGGATCCCGGGCGAGCGCGTGCTCGCCGAGGGTGACGTGATCTCCATCGACTGCGGCGCCATCGTCGAGGGCTGGCACGGCGACGCCGCCACCACGGTGCCGGTGGGCGAGGTCGCCGACGACGTCCGCGACCTGCTGCGGGTGACCGAGGAGTCGCTGTGGCGCGGCATGGCCGCAGCCCGGCTCGGCGGCCGGGTCACCGACATCAGCCACGCGATCGAGACCTACGTCCGCTCGCAGGGCCGCTACGGCATCCTCGAGGACTACACCGGCCACGGCATCGGCACCGAGATGCACATGGCGCCCAACGTGCCCAACTACGGCCGGCGCGGGCGCGGTCCCACGATCATCGAGGGGCTGGCCCTCGCGGTCGAGCCGATGGTCACCCTGGGCAGCAAGCACACCGACCTCCTCGAGGACGAGTGGACCGTCGCCACCGTGGACGGCTCCATGTCGGCCCACTTCGAGCACACCTTCACCGTCACGCCGCAGGGCGCCTGGGTGCTGACCGCCGTCGACGGCGGGGCAGCGCGCCTGGCCGAGCTCGGCGTCCCATTCGGCGGACGCTGAGCCCGCGGTTCGCGCCCGCTCCCGCGGGCGTGGGAGACTGAGCCCGCTGGAGGGGAGTACTCCCCCGTAGTGGTGTCGTCACCACGGTCTCCGCGCGAGCGGGTCCCGGTGCCACTGGTTCGCCGACGTGCGAGCGGAAGAGACCTCCGGTGGCGGCGCCGTGCGCCGACACCGTCTCACCCCCCATTCCAAGGAGCACCTGTGGACATCCCCACCTGGGTCTGGATCGCCACGGCGGTCGTCACCATCGCCGTCTTCGCCTTCGACCTCGTCGTGATCGGGCGCAAGCCCCACGAGCCGAGCATGAAGGAGTGCGCGACCTACCTGTCGATCTACGTCGCCCTGGCGGTGCTCTTCGGCCTGGGGGTCTGGTGGACCTCCGGTGGCACCCCGGCGCTGGAGTTCTTCTCCGGCTGGCTGGTGGAGTACTCGTTGTCGATCGACAACCTGTTCATCTTCATCATCATCATGGCGAAGTTCGCGGTGCCCAAGGAGCTCCAGCAGTTCGCCCTGATGGTCGGCATCGTGATGGCCCTGGTCATGCGCGCGATCTTCATCGGCGTCGGCGCCACCGCGATCAACAACTTCAGCTGGGTGTTCTACCTCTTCGGCCTGTTCCTCGTGTACACCGCGGTCAAGCTGGCCAAGGAGGGCGCGGAGGACGAGGACGAGGACGACGAGTTCGAGGAGAACCGCGTCGTCGCCTTCGTGGAGAAGCGCTTCCCGGCCACCTCGGAGTGGCACGGCGAGAAGCTGCTGGTCAAGGAGGGCGCCCAGCGGATGATCACCCCGATGTTCATCGTGATCATCACCCTCGGCACGACCGACCTGCTGTTCGCGCTGGACTCGATCCCCGCGATCTTCGGCATCACCAAGGAGCCCTACCTGGTGCTGACGGCCAACATCTTCGCGCTCATGGGACTGCGCCAGCTGTACTTCCTCATCGGTGGCCTGCTGCAGCGCCTCATCTACCTGTCCTACGGCCTGGCGTTCCTGCTCGCGTTCATCGGGGTCAAGCTGATCCTGCACGCGATGCACGAGAACGAGCTGTCGTTCGTCAACGGCGGCGAGCACATCGGCTGGGCCCCCGAGATCCCGATCTGGCTGTCCCTGGTCGTCATCCTCGCGACGCTGGCCGTGACCGCGGTGCTCTCGCTGTGGGCCTCGAGCCGGATGGACGACCAGCAGCAGGACGCGGCCACCGGTCCGCGGCGCGACTGGGACGACGACTGACGCAGGGTCCCGCCACGACGTCCGACGCCCCGCCAGCACCAGCCGGCGGGGCGTCGTCGTCCGCGAGGCGGGTCAGGACGGCGTCAGGACACGCACTGCGACGCGGTGGGCGAGCTGTCGGAGCCACGCGTCATCCGCAGCTCGAGGCACACCGAGCCCGGCGCGCGGAGCAGCACCTGCTTCTTCGTGGTGGTCGTGTAGTCGTCGGTGTCGTCGCGGTGGTAGCTGAAGGCGTCGCCGGCCTCCATCTGCACCGCCGGCCGCCAGGTGAACAGCACCCCGCGCTCGGTGCGACGCCCGCTGAGCAGCGGCGCCTCGGTCAGCGTGTCGGGGACCACGTCGGACGGCGTCTGGCTCGCGGCGGGGTCGCCGACCCCGGGGTCCTCGTCGCGGCCGCCGCCGAGCACGATCGCACCGATGAGCACCGCGAGGACCGCGGCGCCGACGCCGGCCCACACGAGACCCGACCGGCTCGCGCCGTCCTCGTCGGGCTGGGAGGGGTCCACGACGGTGTCCTGCGCTGCGACCCGGCGCGGGCTGCTCGCCGAGATCACCGTCACCGGCTTCATCGCGGTCGCGTCCTCGGGGACCTCGCCCACCTCGGGGACCTCGGTCGCGACGGAGGCGTCGGGCCGGTCGCCCTCGACGGCCACCCCGGTGCGGGGCCAGCCTGCGGCGGACTCGATCCGCTGGAGGGCACGGGCGAGCTCGAGGGCGCTCGCGGGCCGGTGCTCGGGGCGCTTGGCCAGGCACTGCTGCAGGAGCCGGTCGAGGGCGGGGGGGACGTCGGGTCGCTGGGTCGCCGGGGGCGCGGCGTGCAGGATGCGCGCGCTCAGCGCCCGCGTCGAGTTGTCGCCCGAGGGGATGGAGAAGGGGGACCGGCCGACCAGGAGGTGCCAGATGGTGGCGCCGAGGGAGTAGACGTCGGAGGCGACCGAGCCGTTGGAGCGCCCGTCGAGCAGCTCCGGCGGCGACCAGGGGTAGGAGATCCGGACGTCGTTGTCACCCTCGACGTCGGCGATGTGGCCCGCGATGCCGAAGTCGGTCAGCGCAGGCTCGTGGTAGCTGGTGACCAGCACGTTGCTCGGCTTGATGTCGCGGTGCAGGATCCCCGAGCGGTGGGCGGTCTCGATGGCGCTGGCGAGCTTGATGCCGGTGGACACGGCGTCCACGGGGGCCATCGGGTTGGAGCGCACGCGCACGCCGAGGTCCGGGGGCGGGCAGTAGCGCATGACCAGGAACGGTCGCCCGCCCTCGGCGGTGACGCCGGCGGTGATCACCGAGACGATGTAGGGGTGGTCGGCCAGGCGCGCCATCGCGTTCGCCTCGGCGGTGAAGAGGTACTTCTCGCGGTCGGTCAGCGGCACGTCGGGCCGCACGACCTTCACCGCGACGCGCTGACGCGGCCACTGCTGCTCGTAGAGGAAGACGTCGGCGAAGCCACCGCTGCCCAGGTGCTCGACGAACGCGAACCCGGGGATGACCGGGGCGCTCACCGCGCGATCGCTCCCGTCTCGAAGCGGACGGCGTAGACGTGGGCCATGTCAAGGACGGTACCGGGGTCCAGCACGTAGGCGTCGCCGGGACGCATCCGCTGCGGCTCGCGACCCGGGGCCGCGATCGTGGTGCCGCCGCGGCTGTCGAGGTCGCGGGCCACGACGTCCCAGCCGTCGAGCTCGATCTGGAGGTGGCGCCGCGAGACGAACGAGTGGTCGGCCGGCAGGTGCACCAGGTGCGGCCAGTCGCTGCTGCCGGCCGCCGGCGCCGGCTTGCGCCCGAGGACCACGCCGCGGTCGAGCGGGACGACCTCGCCGGTGGGCAGCCGCAGCCCGCCGAGCGGGGGACGGTCGACGCGCCGCGGCTCCTGCTCGGCCACGCGCTGGTGGCACACGCGGCACTGGGGGAGGGCGGGAGGGGTGAGGTGGCCCAGCGGGCAGCTCACCGCGAGCACCGTCGGCGAGGTGGGCTGGGCCAGGTGGGCGGGGCGGAACGTGGTGGACCCGTCGTGGTCGTCGCCGTGCCCGTCCGGCATCTCCTGGTCGTGCGGGTCGGACACGGGCCGGATGGTCGTGTGGGTGCCCTCCTCGATGCGCTGCAACAGCAGGGGGTCGGGCTCGGAGGTGTCGTTGAGCGGCCCGGTGTCCTCCACCGGGCGGCGCAGGCGGGTGCGCGGCGGCGGGCCGTCGGGGCCCTTGGCGGCGAGAATGGCCGCGGGGATGCCGTCGATGAGCCCCCCAGCGGCGACCGGCGCCGGCGTCTCCTGCGCGACCGGGGTGGGGGCGGTGCGAGCCGAGACCGGGGTGAGCTCGACCCGGGAGGCGGCGACCACGCCGCCGACGAGGCGGCGGGTGGTGGGCAGGTGGTCGGGGTCGGTGCCGCCGTCGAGGCTGAGCACCCGCGACGGGCCGGCCAGCCGGACGTGCCCGGCGCCGCGTGAGAGCGAGGTGGAGGCACCCGCGGTGAAGTCGACGAGCGCGAGACCCGGGGGATCGCCCTCGAAGGCCTTCTCCACGATCGCGAGGACCTGCTCGGCGATGCTGCTGCCCGAGGGCGCGGTCGAGGCCAGCACGTCCCAGATGGCCTGGACCACCTGCTCGTCGCCCGGGTCGGTGAGCAGCACCCAGTGCGCACCCCCGCCCACGAGCACGCCGGCCCCGCTGGCGTACTGCGCTCGAACGATCACCGTCGGCTCCCCTCATGCCCGCCCACGCCGCCATCATCACCCATCACCGGTGCCCGACGCACGCCGTCCCGACTTGTCCGATCCTTGACCCGATACATACCCTCCTTGCGGGATGGCTACGGTGGGCGTGGGTCATCGGTGGGCGTAGGGGGAATCGTGGCGCGAGCGACGTTCGTGCGTCGGCACCGGGCGGGCATCGCCTCCGGTGCGGCGCTGGCGATCGCGTCCGGTGCGGTGGTGGTCTACGCCGTCACCGCCCAGGGCTACAAGTCCCACGAGGCCGACCTCAACGACGGCGGTGTCTGGGTCGTCAACGGCAAGAAGGGCTGGTCGGGCCGGCTGAACAAGCCGATCAACGAGCTCGACGGCGTCGTGCCCGGCCAGGACGGCAAGAGCCGCCTCGACGTCGTGCAGGACGGTGCCTCGGTGGTCACCATCGACCTCGACGCCGGCCGCGGTCAGGCGATCGCGACGGCGAAGCTCGAGGCACAGGACGGCGGCACGGCCGCGATCCCGGCCGGCGGCGCGGTGTCCATGGGCGGCGGGACGCTCGCCAGCGCCGACCCGGACTCCGGCCAGGTGTGGGCGGTGCGCTACGACAGCCAGGTCGGCACCCCGGTGATGAGCGCGGTGGACCGCCAGTCCGAGCCGCTGGCCGAGGCCGGCGAAGGAGCCACCCTGGCGGTCAGCCAGGACGGGACCGTGGTCGCCACGTCGAGCGACGAGGCGTCCCTGACCACCATCGAGGCCGACGGGTCCGGCTTCGGCGAGCCGACCACGACCGACCTGCCGGCCGACGCCGGCGCGGTGAGCGCCGTGACCACCGTGGGGGAGCGGGTCGTCACCCTCGACTCCACCACGGGTGCGCTCGCAGTGGTGGGCGGCGCGAGTGCCACCGTGCCCGCCGGGAGCGCCCTCCAGCAGCCCGGCCCGGACGCCGAATCGGTCCTGGTCACCACCCCGGACGCGCTGCTCGAGGTCGACCTGGACTCCGGGAAGCAGACCGTCGTGGCCTCCTCCACCGGCACCCCGGTCGCGCCGGTGCGCCTCGGTGCCTGCGTCTTCGGCGCGTGGTCGGGCGGCCTGGGCAGCGTGGTGACCAGCTGCGGAGCGCAGTCCGGCGAGGTCGAGCCCCAGTCGCTCGCGGGCGACGCCACCAACCTCGCCTTCCGGGTCAACCGCGGCGAGATCGTGCTCAACGACGCCCTGAGCGGCGCGGTGTGGGACGTCGACGAGAACCGTCCGGCCCGCATCGACAACTGGAACGCGTTCACCTCGAAGAAGAAGGACGAGGAGGACGAGAACGAGAACGAGAACCAGACCGACGCCGACCGTCGCCCGCCGCAGGCCAAGCCCGACTCCTACGGCGTCCGCGCGGGACGCACGACCGTGCTGCACCCCCTCGACAACGACTCCGCGCCGCAGGGGCGGCTGCTGAGCATCGTCGACGTCGACCAGCCCACGGGCGGTGCCCGCGTCGAGATCAGCCCCGACGGGCAGTCGCTGGTGCTGCAGATGCCGCAGAAGGCGCGCCCGGCGAGGTTCGAGTACTTCATCGACGACGGCCGCAACGGTGTCTCGGCCCACGCCGCGGTCGACGTGCAGGTCCGCGACGACGTCCAGAACGAGCAGCCCGTCCAGCGCGAGGGCTACGAGAAGCCGACCTACCGCGTCCCGCACGGCGGCGCGCTGTCCGTGCCGGTCCTGGCCGACTGGCGCGACGACGCCGACGGCGACACGCTGCTGCTCGACTCCGCGCGCGCGGTCGGCGGTGACGAGACCGGGGCAGCGGCGCGCACGACCTCCGACGGTCGCATCCGGTTCACCGCGCCGACCACCGCGGCCAACGGCGAGCAGCTGGTCCGCGTCGACTTCGCGGTCACCGACGGTCGCTCCGCGCCGGTCCGGCGCTCGATCGACTTCCGCGTCCAGGCGCCGAAGGACCAGGACGCGTTCGCGCCCACCGCGGAGCCCGACGTGGTGCGCGGCGAGGTCGGGACGCCGATCAAGATCCGCCCGCTGCTCAACGACCTCCCGGGCTCCGACCCGAGCGCCCCCGACGCCGAGCTGAGCCTCGGGGGGAAGGTGCCGCAGCAGCCCGGCGCCAAGATCGTCACCGACCTCGACTCCGGACAGCTCACCTTCACCGGCGACCGCCCCGGCACCTACTTCCTCAGCTACGACGCCGGCTACGGCAACGCCCCCCTCGACGGCGGCACCGTCCGCGTCGACGTGAAGCCGCAGCCCAAGCGGGTCGCGGCGCCGATCGCGATGCCCGACACCCTCACCGTCTACGGCCAGGCGCCTGGCGTGGTCGACGTGCTGGCCAACGACCTCGACCCCGCCGGCGGCCTGCTGGTGGTGCAGCGCGGCGAGGGCGACCGGGACGGTCAGCTCGAGGTCGCCGTCATCGACGGGAGGTGGCTGCGGATCTCCGCGGCCGAGCCGACCCTGTCGCCGGCTACCCAGACCGTGTCCTACGAGATCAGCAACGGCGCCAGCTCCGGCGTGCGCGGCGAGGTGGTGGTCACCCAGCGGCCGACGCCCGCCGACAACACGCCCATCACGGCCAACGACAAGGTCGTGGTGCGTGCCGGTGCCGCGGTGGCGGCGCCGGTTCTCGACAACGACGTGTCCCCCTCGGGCGACCGGCTCACGCTCCTGTCGGACGTGACCGACAGCGCGACGCCCGGCGAGCTCGACGTGGTCGCGCCGATCGACTTCGAGGGCGACGCCGGGCGGGCCTTCGTCTCGGGCCGCGTGGTCCGCTACGTCGCGCCGGAGGACATCGCCGAGCGCGACACCTTCGACGTCACCTACGTCGCGCAGAACGTCGACGGCCAGCGCGCGTCGGGCCACCTCAAGGTCACCGTGGTGCCGAAGGACGACGAGAACGACCCGCCCGAGCCGCCGACCCTGGAGGGTCGCGTGGTCTCCGGCGACACCGTCAAGGTGCGGCTGCCCGGGTCGGGGATCGACCGCGACGGTGACCCGGTGACGGTCACCGGCATCACCTCGGCGCCGCGCCTGGGCCGCATCCTGTCCTTCGGCGGCAACTTCCTCGAGTACCAGGCCTACCCCCGCACCGTCGGCACCGACGAGTTCAGCTACGCCGTCGTCGACTCCCAGGGCGCCTTCGCCACCGGCACGGTCCGGGTCGCGGTCGTCGACCTCGGCGAGCCGCAGCCGCCGCTGGCGGTGGAGGACCGGCTCACCGTGGAGCCCGGTCGCACGGCCACCTTCGACCCGCTGGCCAACGACTTCATCGCGCCGGGTGACTCCGTCGACGTCGAGCTGGTGGACCCGCCCGCAGGCGTCAGGCTCGATCCCGACACCCAGCTCGTCACCGTGCCGGCCCCGAAGACCCTGGGCGAGCGGCCCCTCGTGGTCGTCTACCGCGTCACCAACGGGCTGAGCGAGTCGCGCACGACGATGACGCTGGACACGGCGGAGGACTACAACAACCCGCCCGTCGTCTACGACGCCTTCGGCAGTGCCCTCGACAGCGGCAGCGTGGTGGTCGACGTGCTCGACGGCGCCTACGACCCCGACGGCTCGGCCGACGACCTCACGGTCGCCGACGTGACGGGTGACGAGTCCGCGACGGTCCAGCGCGACGGCCGGGTCCGGGCCGACCGCGGCCCGTCGCCCAAGGTGCTGCCCTTCGTCGTGCGGGACGCCGACGGGGCCGCGGCGACCGCGTCGCTCTACGTCCCCCCGACCGGCACGGGCCTGCCCTCCGTCCTGCCCAACTCCCTCATCACGCTCGACGAGGGCGGCGAGACGACCGGCAAGATCTCCAAGTACGTCACCGCGCCGGACGGCAGCCAGGTGCGGGTCGCCCCGGGCCGCGGCTCCTTCTCGGCCACCCCGACGGAGCTGACGGCCAGCGCGGACGGCCAGGACGGGTTCACGCTCGCCGCGGCCCCGGGGTTCCGCGGACCGGGTGCGGTGCTCGTCGAGGTCACGACGGCGGCCGACGCCAACGGCAACGACGACACCTCGACGACCGACGACGGCGCCACGGTGCTGCTGTCGATCCCGGTGCAGGTCGGCGACGACAAGCCCGAGCTCGAGTGCCCCGACACCGTCCTGCCGATCTCCGCCGGCCAGCGCTACGACGTCGACGTGGCGTCCTTCTGCAAGGTCTTCACCGTCGACCCGCGCGACGCCGCGGACCTCGAGTTCTCCGCGCAGTGGAGCCAGTCGCTCGACGGGGTCGGCGTCGACGCGCCGCAGGGCTCGGTCGTCGGGGTCACCGTGGCCGACAGCGCCACGCGCGGCGGCACCGCGGTGCTCGACGTGCGCGCCGGCGACAGCAACACCGAGCAGGTCCGGTTCCGGCTCGCGCAGGCGCCGCCGCCCACGATGCTGCCCATCAAGGTCGACACGATGGAGGCGGGCGAGACCCGCACCTACGACATCAGCACCTACCTCAAGGCTGGCGTCTCCGACCCGACCCCGACGATCGTCTCGGTCGACAGCGCGGGGAACCCGGGCGTGCGGGCCACCGCCGACGGCAGCCGGCTGACGCTCACCGCGACCAAGGACGCGAGCGGCTCCCGGGCGCGGTTCAACCTGGTCGTCAGCGACGTCGACACCCGCGATCCCGGCCCCGAGCGACGCGCCCAGACCAGCCTGCAGTTCGAGGTCATCGGGACCCCGTCGACGCCCGGCGAGCCCCACCCCTACCCGGTCTCCGCCGAGACCGGCACGGTGAAGATGTCCTGGAAGCCGTCGACCGACGACGGCGGTGCGCCGATCACGCACTACGAGATCAAGGAGGAGAAGACCGGCGACGTCCAGCGCTGCGACACCAACGAGTGCGTCTACCGCGACCTCAAGCCCGGCGTCAGCTACAGCTTCCGCGCACGGGCGGTCAACCGCGTGGGGCCGAGCGACTGGAGCGCCCTGTCGCGCTCCGCGAAGGCCGACACCGCGCCGGGCCGCGTCACGAACATCCGGATGACCGGCCACGGCGACCACTCCATCTCGATCGCCTGGGACAAGCCGACGACCGCGACCTCGCGCATCCTGCGCTACGTCATCTCCTGGCCCGGCGGCCAGGGCGAGGTCACCGGCGACACGACGCGCTACGTCGCCCAGGGCCTGGACAACAACACGGCCTACACCTTCACCATCCGCGCGGAGAACCGCGTCGACCTCTCCGCGCCGCGTGACTCGGCCGCCTTCCTGCCCCTCGGGACGCCGACCGCGCCGTCCGTGCCCACGGTGACCGACCTCGAGTCCGGGTCCAACCAGACCACCGTCCGCATCGACTGGCAGGCGGTGCTGCCCGAGGGCCAGGGCCCGACGGCGTACACCGTCACCTACAACAGCGGCGCCAGCGGCGACGTCCTGGTGCCGGGCTGCCAGCGCATCGTGGCGCTGACCTGCAACCACTCGGGCGTGCCCTACGACGGCCAGACCTACACCTACCGGGTGGTCGCTGCCAACCAGCCCGTCGGCGAGCGGGGCAACCGCTCCGCTCCCAGCGAGGGCGCCGCGTTCCAGGCCGTGGGTCGTCCCGCGCAGTGGGGCGCCTTCTCCGCCGCGGCGACGGGCAACAGCCAGGAGGTGCAGCTGCAGTACACCGTGCCCGACTCGCGCGGGACGACGAGCAAGGTCGACATCCTGGTCGACGGCGCGGTCGTCAAGCCGTTCAACCAGCAGACCGGACCGATCACCACGCGCGTGCTCGTCCCGGGCAACGACCGGCCCTACCCGGTCCAGCTGCGCGTGTGCAACGAGCGGGCGCCGGTCGGGTGCACGCTGAGCCAGCCGCAGAGCGTCCAGGCCTACGGTCGCCTCGACGGGATGCTCGACGACATCGGCACCCCGAGCGTGAACGGCAAGTCGGTGACCTGGACGGTGACCGGCTCGAGCAACGGCAACGCCGCCCAGCTGCGCTACCGGATCAACGGCGGTGCCGACCAGTTCATCGACCTCACCGAGGTCGGGGGCTTCAGCCACGCGATCACCGGGACGACCGACGACTACGCCCAGGACATCAAGCTCGAGGTCTGGCTGCAGGACCCCTCGCCGGCCGGCCGCGGGTTCGACTACGCCTCCTCCCAGGCCACCAGCAGCGCACCCCAGCCGGGCCTCACGGTCTCGCGGGGTGCTGCCTGCAACGACGGCGACGAGGACCGTCCCAACAACTGCTGGAACGACGAGACCAAGGTGACGCCGGCGTGCGAGGCCACCTCGTGCAGCTTCATCACCTTCACCGTCTCCGGCTTCTACGAGCCGTTCACCTGCTCGCTCTCCGGGACGGGGCTCAACCCCGACAACAAGTGGCGCACCTACAGCTACGGGCCGGGTGGCGCCACGGAGACCTCCAAGGAGTGGTACGCCAAGAACGGCGCCTCGGTGACGTGCCGCGGCACCGGCTTCTTCGGACGCGAGGTCAGCGGCTCCACCTCCTGGTGACCGCCCCGAGCCATCCCTTCCACCACCACCTCGACAGGACATGACATGACGATCAGCAACGAGCAGGCCGAGTGGTTCAGGACCACCTTCGACCAGCTGACCGACAACATGGAGAAGGCCGTCCTCGGCAAGCGCCACGTCGTCCGCCTCGCGCTGACCTGCCTGCTCTCCGAGGGCCACATCCTGCTCGAGGACTTCCCCGGCACGGGCAAGACGATGCTCGCCCGGGCGCTCGCCAACACCGTGCAGGGCAGCCACGCGCGCATCCAGTTCACCCCCGACCTGCTGCCCTCCGACGTCACCGGCGTGACCGTCTACGACCAGCACAAGGGCACCTTCGAGTTCCACCCCGGCCCGATCTTCCACACGATCGTGCTGGCCGACGAGATCAACCGTGCCTCGCCCAAGACCCAGTCCGCCCTGCTGGAGGTCATGGAGGAGGGGCGCGTCACCGTCGACGGCGTCGCGCACCCGGTGGGCCGGCCCTTCCTGGTCATCGCGACCCAGAACCCCATCGAGCAGGCCGGCACCTACCGCCTGCCCGAGGCCCAGCTCGACCGCTTCCTGATGAAGACCTCGGTGGGCTACCCCGACCGGCAGGCCACCGTCGAGCTGCTCAACAACGCCGCCGTGCGCGACCGTGCGGGGCTCGTGACGCCGGTCATCACCGCCGCCACCATCGCCCAGATGAGCGGCCTGGCCGACCAGGTCTACGTCGACCCGGCCGTGATCGGCTACGTCGCCGAGCTGGCGGAGGAGTCGCGCCGCCAGCCCCACGTCAAGCTCGGCCTCTCGCCGCGCGGGTGCCTGGCCTTCGTCCGCGTGGCCAAGACCTGGGCGGCCGCCGACGGCCGCGACCACGTCGTGCCCGACGACATCAAGGACCTCGCCGAGCCGGTGCTCTCGCACCGGATGCTGCTCGACGCCGAGGCGCAGTTCAGCGGCATCGACGTGCAGACCGTCATCGCGCGGCTGCTCGACGCCGTCGCGCCGCCGACCGACCGCGTGGGGGTCTGAGCACCTCCATGAGGCAGCGGTTGAACCACGCGCTCGAGGTCATCAAGCCGATCGGCTGGATGGTCCTCGGGCTCGGGCTGGGTGCGGCCCTCGTGGCCAGCTTCGCGCAGTGGCGCGAGCTGGCCGTGCTGGGCGTGGCCTGCGTGCTCCTGCTCGTCCTCGCGTTGCCGTTCCTGCTCGGGCGGACCGCGGTCGGCGTCGACCTCCGCCTCCAGCCCGAGCGGGTCGCGGCGGGCGAGTCGGTGGCCGCCGGCGTCCTGGTCGTCAACCGCGCCTCGTCCCGCCTGGTGCCGACCACCCTCGAGGTCCCGGTCGGCTCCGCGGTGCACCGCTACGGCATCAGCTCGCTGGCGCCCGGCGCCACCCACGAGGAGTCGTTCACCATCCGCACCGAGCGCCGCGGCGTGATCCCGGTCGGGCCTGCGATGACCCGCCGGGGCGACCCGATCGGCCTGTTCTCGCGCGACGTGGTGTGGACGCCGGTGCGCGAGGTGCTGGTGCGCCCGCACCTGGTGCCGATGGAGTCGCTCGGCGCCGGCCTCCTGCGCGACCTGGAGGGCGTGTCGACCGACGCCGTCAGCCAGAGCGACCTGGCCTTCCACGCGCTGCGCGAGTACGTCCCCGGCGACGACCTGCGCCACATCCACTGGCGCTCCTCGGCCAAGGTGATGGCCTCGACCGGTGAGTCGTCGCTGCTGGTGCGCCAGTACCTCGACACCCGGCGCAGCCACGCCACGATCGTGGTCGACGACCGCGTCGCTGCCTGGGGCGACCCGGAGGACTTCGAGACCGCGATGGCGGTCGCCGCCTCGATCGCGGTGCGCGCGGTCCTCGACGAGTTCGACGTCTCCTTCGTGTGCGGCGCGCACGCCTCCACCGGCTCCGACGGCCACCTCGCCCTCGACGCGGTCTGCCGCGCGAAGACGGGCGGTCGCGGCATCATCGAGTCGGGCCGGCAGGCCAGCATGATGGCGCCCGACACCAGCCTCGCCTTCTTCGTCGGCGGCAGCGGCACGGAGTTCACCGACCTGCTGCGCTCGGCCGCCGCCTTCCCTCCGGAGGTGCGCCGCTTCGGCATCGTGGTCGACCCCGACGGCACCAGCCGCGTGACCGAGACCGGCGGACTGCCGGTGCTCCACCTGGCCGTCAAGGAGGACCTCGGCGGTCTCCTGCGCTGGAGCGTGCGATGAGCGCCCCGACCGCGCCGGCCGGGCCCGGCGCCCCGACCCCGCCCCGCGGCCCCGGGCGGCGACGCAGCACGTCGGCGACCAGCACCCGCACGCGCGTCCGTCCCCACGCGCTCGTGCCCGACGCCCGGGCGTGGACCGACATCGGCTTCACCCTCGTGCTCAGCGCCGTGGCGCTCACGGCCCTCGGCTCCTCCTTCACCGGCTCGGCGTACCTCGTCGTCGGGATGCTGGGCGCCGTCGTGGCGGTGCTCGTCACCCACCTGACCCGCGCGGCCGGCTGGCCGCCCGTCTCGGCCGTGGTGATCTCGCTCGTCGTCTTCTTCCTGCTCGGTGGTCCGCTGTGCCTGAGGTCGCTGGGCGACACGTCGGTCCTGCCCGGGCCCTCGACGCTCGGCCGGGTCGCCGACCAGGCGGTCTTCGGCTGGAAGGACCTGCTCACCACGTTGCCGCCGGTCGACGGCGACGGGCCGCTGCTCGTCCTGCCGTGGATGGCGGGCCTCGTGGCCGGCCTCGTCGGCCTGAGCCTGGCCCAGGTCCGGGTGCGTCGCGCGTGGCTGGCGGCCCTCCTGCCGGTGCTCGGGATGACCCTCGTGCTCTCCGGCGCCATCGTGCTCGGCGTACGCCACCCCGACTCGCTGCTGCTGCAGGGCTGCCTGTTCACCGGTCTGGCGCTGAGCTGGCTCGCGGTCCGTGCCCGTCGCGCCAGCGCGACCGTGCAGGGTGGTGCGACGTCGGCGGTGCGCCTGGTCGGTGCGGCCGTGATGCTCGCGCTCGCGGCCGGGATCGCGCTTCCGGCCAGTGCCTGGCTCACCCGCGACCCCGAGCGGGCGGTCGCGCGCAACTGGGTGGAGCCGCCCTTCGACATCGGCCGCTACCCCTCGCCGCTGGCCGGCTTCCGCAAGTACGTCGACCTCAAGGGCGGGAGCAGGCGCTCCAACGTCTACGACAAGGTCCTCTTCGACGTCGACGGCGTCCCGGCCGGCACGCGGGTGCGCATCGCCACGATGGACCGCTACGACGGCATGGTCTGGGGCGCCACCGACAACGCGCTGCCCGGGCCCGCGGACGACAGCTTCCAGCGGGTGTCCTCCACCATCGACAACCCCGTCGACGGCACGGAGGTCGACGTCACCATCACCCTCGGGGAGGGCTACGACGGCGTGTGGCTGCCGACGGTCGGTGCGCTGGAGTCGATGCGCTTCGAGACCGCCGACGCCCGGCAGAAGGCCGAGGTGTTCCGCTACAACCTCGCCACGTCGACCGCGGTGGTGCCCACGGGGCTGCAGGCCGGTGACCGGTACTCGTTCTCCGCGATCGAGCCCGACGACGAGCTGACCGACACCACGGTGGCCTCGTCCGACCCGACGTACCTCCCGCCGGGGGCGTCCTTCATCCAGGGCCCGACCGAGAAGTGGACCGAGGACGCCGGCAGCGACCCGATGGCGCGTGTCCTGGCCGCCGCCGACCACCTGCGGACCGCGGGCAAGTACTCCGACGGGGTGGGCCGCACCCAGCGCATCTACGTCGCGGGGCACAGCTCCTGGCGGCTCTCGGACGAGTTCGTCAACGCGCCGCAGATCGTCGGCAACGACGAGCAGTACGCCGCCACGATGGCGCTCATCGCCAACGACATCGGCGTGCCGGCCCGGGTCGTGCTCGGCGCCGTGCTGCCCGAGGGTGGCGAGGTGAGCGGCGAGGACGTGCAGGCGTGGGTCGAGCTGCGCGCGGCCGACGGGACGTGGAAGACGCTGCCCACCGAGCGCTTCATGTCCACGAAGCCGCCGTCGGACCAGGTGCCCCAGACCAACACGCCCATGTCCGGCACCGTCATCCCGCCGCCCAACCCGATCCCGCCGCCGTCCGACGCCGGGGAGCAGAGCGACGCGGACCTGAAGGAGCGCAAGGCCACCCGCAAGCGCGCCGAGCAGGACGAGAGCCTCATCGCCGACCTGCCCTCCTGGGTGGGCGCCGTGGTGACCTACGTCGGCGGCCCGCTCCTCCTCCTCGCCCTGCTCCTCGCGGCGGTCGTGGGGGCCAAGGCCTGGCGCCGGCACCGCCGCCGCAGCGCCGACGTGGTCTCGGCCCGCGTCGTCGGTGCGTGGCGCGAGCTGGTCGACCACGCCCGCGACCTCGGCCAGGTCGTCCCGCTCGGGCCGACGGTGACGCGTCGCGAGCAGTCGGTCGGCATCGTCTCGGGACGGGCGGGGCTGCTCGCCCGGCGCGCCGACAGCTTCGTCTTCGGTCCGAGCACCCCGGAGGAGGCGGTCGCCTCCGGCTTCTGGGACCAGGTCGACGCCGAGCGCCGCTCGATGTCGCTGGAGGTCACCCGGTGGCAGCGGTGGCGCGCCGCGGTCAGCCTCCGCTCGTTCCTCCGCGGCCCGCTCGTGGCCCGGCGCGGGGGAGCGGGGAGCGACGCCGCGCCCGCCGCGCAGGACGGTGTCCCGTCGGCGCCGTCCGGCGGGCGTGGTGCCGCCCTGACCGGCCGGCTGCGCTCGCTCGGTGATTGGCGTTCTCGCAGGACGCCTGACTAAACTGGTGCGTCGGCCCAACGTGGGCTGTGTTTCGTGGCGCCTCGCAGGCTGTCCGGAATCTCGCGGGATCGTCCCAGACGTCCTCGCGCGTGCCCGGGAAGAGGCTCCGCGGGCCGCCTCACGAGGTCCACCGGCACCATCAAGGGTGCCGGGCGGTTCCCGGGCCACGGTAGACAACACTGCAACAGATTGTGGAGGACATGCCGAAGAAAGAAGGCGTGATCGAGATCGAGGGCACCGTCGTGGAGGCCCTCCCCAATGCCATGTTCCGGGTCGAGCTGGCCAACGGACACAAGGTGCTCGCCCACATCAGCGGCAAGATGCGCCAGCACTACATCCGGATCCTCCCCGAGGACCGGGTCGTGGTGGAGCTCTCGCCGTACGACCTCACACGAGGTCGCATCGTCTATCGCTACAAGTAACCAGTCAGCCGAGCAGCACCCGTGCTGCATTGCAAGAAAGGCGTTGACATGAAGGTCAACCCCAGCGTCAAGGCCATCTGCGACAAGTGCAAGGTCATCCGTCGCCACGGCCGCGTCATGGTCATCTGCGAGAACCCCCGCCACAAGCAGCGGCAGGGCTGATCGCCGTGGTCGGCTCCGCCGACCGCGCCGATCAGAAGATGCACCGCAACAACTGAACGCACCACCACAACGTGATCGCTAGGCCAGGCACTACTGCCTGACTGAATCCACCTCCGGAGCACTGGCCGGAGCCCACCCGAGGCGGGATGGGACGCGACACGACCAGAAACCACTGCGAGAACAGACAAGGAAACGCCACATGGCACGCCTCGTTGGTGTCGACCTCCCGCGCGACAAGCGCATCGAGATCGCGCTCACCTACATCTACGGCATCGGCCGTACCCGCGCCCAGCAGCTGCTCGCTGCCACCGGCGTCGACCCGAACGCCCGGGTCCACACGCTCGGTGACGAGGAGCTGGTCAAGCTTCGCGACGAGATCGAAGCGAACTTCAAGATCGAGGGTGACCTCCGACGTGAGGTCCAGGCGGACATCCGCCGCAAGATCGAGATCGGCAGCTACCAGGGTCGCCGCCACCGCATGGGCCTCCCGGTCCGCGGTCAGCGCACCAAGACCAACGCGCGCACCCGCAAGGGCCCCAAGCGCACCGTCGCCGGCAAGAAGAAGGCGAAGTGATCGGCGCCCTGCGCTGATCTCCTCCCGCCCTTCCTCGTCACCCGAAGCTTCCAGACCAGACCTCATCAGGAGTTAGTGAATGCCTCCCAAGAGCCGCGCGACCAAGGTCCGCCGCAAGGAGAAGAAGAACATCGCTCAGGGCGAAGCCCACATCAAGAGCACGTTCAACAACACCATCGTCACGATCACCGACCCGACCGGTGCGGTGATCTCGTGGGCCTCTGCCGGCACCGTCGGCTTCAAGGGCTCGCGCAAGTCCACCCCCTTCGCCGCGCAGATGGCCGCCGAGGCCGCCGGCCGTCGCGCCATGGACCACGGCATGAAGAAGATCGACGTCTTCGTCAAGGGTCCGGGCTCGGGCCGTGAGACCGCCATCCGGTCGCTGGGTGCCATCGGCCTCGAGGTCGGCACCATCCAGGACGTCACGCCCACCCCGCACAACGGATGCCGGCCGCCCAAGCGCCGCCGCGTCTGACCCGAGACTGAGAAAGAGAGACTGAAACATGGCCCGCTACACCGGTCCCATGACCCGCAAGTCGCGCCGTCTCGGTGTCGACCTCGTCGGCGGCGACGCTGCCTTCGAGAAGCGTCCCTACGCCCCCGGCCAGCACGGCCGCGGTCGTATCAAGGAGTCCGAGTACCTGCTGCAGCTGCGTGAGAAGCAGAAGGCTCGCTTCACCTACGGCGTGATGGAGAAGCAGTTCGTCCGCTACTACAAGGAGGCCAGCCGTCGCCAGGGCAAGACCGGCGACAACCTCCTGCAGCTGCTCGAGTGCCGTCTCGACAACGTGGTCTACCGCGCCGGCTTCGCCCGCACGCGTCGCCAGGCCCGCCAGCTCGTGGTCCACGGCCACTTCCTGGTCAACGGCAAGAAGGTCGACATCCCGTCGTTCCAGGTCACCGACCACGACATCATCGACGTGCGCGAGAAGTCCCTCGAGCTCACGCCGCTGATCGTGGCCCGCGAGACCCACGGCGAGCGCGTCACCCCCGCGTGGATGGAGGTCATCCCCTCGCGGATGCGCATCCTGGTCCACCAGGTCCCGGTCCGCGCGCAGATCGACGTGCCGGTCCAGGAGCAGCTCATCGTGGAGTACTACTCCAAGAAGTGATCACTGTCGGTGGCCGCCCGATCCGGGCGGCCACCGACGCCCCTCTTCCACACCACTCCTCACCATGTTCGGATCCGTCAAATAGCGGGTGGATCCGGAAAGGACACACTCCGTGCTTATTGCTCAGCGCCCCAGCCTCACGGAAGAGACCGTCGACGAGTTCCGCTCGCGGTTCGTGATCGAGCCCCTCGAGCCGGGCTTCGGCTACACCCTCGGCAACTCCCTGCGCCGCACGCTCCTGAGCTCGATCCCGGGTGCCTCCGTCACGAGCATCAAGGTCGACTCCGTCCTCCACGAGTTCTCGACCATCGAGGGCGTCACCGAGGACATGACCGAGATCATCCTCAACCTCAAGGGCATCGTGGTGTCCTCCGAGCACGACGAGCCGGTCGTGATGTACCTGCGCAAGTCGGGTGCCGGTGACGTCACCGCCGCCGACATCACGCCGCCCGCCGGCGTCGAGGTGCACAACCCCGAGCTCAAGATCGCCACCCTGTCCGACAAGGGCAAGCTCGAGATGGAGCTCGTCGTCGAGCGTGGCCGCGGCTACGTCTCCGCGGTGCAGAACAAGGGCGCCGACAACGAGATCGGCCGGATGCCCGTCGACTCCATCTACAGCCCCGTGCTGAAGGTGACCTACAAGGTCGAGGCCACCCGAGTCGAGCAGCGCACCGACTTCGACAAGCTCGTCATCGACGTCGAGACCAAGCCGTCGATCCGTCCCCGCGACGCCATCGCCTCGGCCGGCAAGACGCTCGTCGAGCTCTTCGGCCTGGCCCGCGAGCTCAACGTCGAGGCCGAGGGCATCGACATCGGCCCCTCGCCGGTCGACGAGCAGCTCGCCGCCGACCTGGCCCTGCCGGTCGAGGACCTGCAGCTCACGGTCCGCAGCTACAACTGCCTCAAGCGCGAGGGCATCCACACCGTGGGCGAGCTCATCTCGCGCTCGGAGCAGGACCTGCTCGACATCCGCAACTTCGGTGCCAAGTCCATCGACGAGGTGAAGGCCAAGCTCGTCGAGATGGGCCTCTCGCTCAAGGACAGCGCGCCCGGCTTCGACCCGCACGCCGCCCTCGCCGCCTACGGCGACGACGACGACGACGCGTTCATCGAGGACGAGCAGCTCTGACCTCCCGGTCGGACCTCGGGTCCGACCTCCAAACCGACCGGCGCCCGCCGGTCGTCTACCCGGGTACCTGACACGGCCCGAGAGAAGGACGTACCTCATGCCCAAGCCCACGAAGGGCAAGCGCCTCGGTGGAAGCGCTGCTCACCAGAAGCTGATGCTCTCGAACCTGGCGACCGCCCTGTTCGAGCACGGCCGGATCACCACCACCGAGACCCGGGCGCGCATGCTGCGCCCCCTCGCGGAGAAGCTGATCACCAAGGCCAAGCGCGGCGACCTGCACAACCGTCGCGAGGTCCTCAAGACCGTGCGCGACAAGTCGGTCGTCCACACGCTGTTCACCGAGATCGCCCCGACCTTCTCCGAGCGTCCCGGTGGCTACACCCGCATCACCAAGATCGGCCCCCGCAAGGGCGACAACGCGCCCATGGCGGTCATCGAGCTGGTGACCGAGGCCTACAGCCCCAAGGCGCCGTCGACCAAGAAGACCCAGGCCGCCGCCGCCCCGGCTCCCGTCGAGGTCGAGGCCGAGCACGTCGACGGTGAGACCGAGGTCGTCGAGACCGAGGCCACCGCGAGAGGCCGCCGCCCCCGAGGTCGACACGGCCGAGGAGCACGAGGCTGCCGCTGCCGAGCACGAGGCCGCTGCTGCCGAGCACGAGTCTGCCGCCGAGGAGCACGAGGCCGCTGCCGCGGCCGCCGAGGCTGCCGAGGACGACACCAAGGCCTGATCCAGGTCTGCCGCGAAGGCCCGTCACCCCGCTGGGGTGGCGGGCCTTGGTCGTCGGTCCAGCGTCCGCGCGCCGGCGAGCGGTGCGTGAGGAGGGTTCTGAAGGCGCGGAATCCCCCTCACTCACCGCCACCGGGCGCGGCGTACGACGCCGCGCGGGCGAGCGGTGCGTGAGGAGGGTTCTGAGGGCCCGGAATCCGCCTCACGCACCGCCACCGCCATGCGGCCTGGCGTACGAGTACGCCGGCCGCCGGTCAGAGGGTCGCGAGGACCGCGGCGGCGTCGAGGCTGCGCGGCGCGCCGCCGGCGCGGGCCAGCGAGCGGGTCGCCGCGACGACGGCCTCGTTGACCGGGGTCGGCACGCCGTGGAGGCGCCCGAGCAGCACGACCTCCCCGGCGAGGTAGTCGATCTCGGAGTCGCCGGTGCCGCGGGCCAGGCTCTGCCAGGTCGAGCCGCCGCGACGCTCGAGGTCGGGACGGCGCTGCAGGATGTCGCCGCGCCGCTCGCGGTCCGCGTCGGCGCTCACGAACGGGAGCCCGGCGGCCCTCAGGGCCTGCTCGCCCTCGGCCTGCGCCCGCTCGGCGAGCGCGTCGGCGGCCGAGCCCTGGGTGAAGGAGGCGTCGACGCCGTTGCCGAGGTTCATCACGAGCTTGCGGCGCTTCCACGCCATGATGTCGTCGCGCTCGACCGACTCGATGTGCGCGGCAGCCAGGTCGGCGGCCACCGCGGCCGTGGTCTCGTCGGTGCCGCCCGGGATCCGGCCGATGTCGAGGATGGCGGGCGTCGGGTGGCACGAGGCGACGACGACGCCGGGCTCGAGGTGCGTGGAGGGCAGCATCACGCAGACTGCGTACGTCCGCGCAAAGAGCCGCAGCGCCGCGGTCTCGGTGGCGACACCATTGGTCGCGCAGACGATCGCGGTGCCGGCCGGCGCGTGCTCGCGGAGGTCGTCGAGCGCGACGGCGGCCTGGTGGGACTTCACGGCGAGCAGGACGACGGTGTCGTCGGTCCAGCCGACCTCGGCGGCGGTGTCCGTGGCGGGCGCGTCGATGCGGTGGCGGCCATCACCCGCGTCGAGCACGAGGCCGCCGGAGCGGATGGCCGCGAGGTGGGCCCCCCGGGCCACGAGGGTGACCTCGCGCCCCGCCCTGGCCAGCGAGGCGCCGATCACTCCACCGACGGCGCCCGCGCCGTACACCACGTATCGCATGCCCCGACCCTACGAGGCGCGCCATCCCGGGTCGCGACCCACGAAGCCCATCAGCCGGTCGACGGCCGGGGAGTCCTCGGGGACGGGCACGGCCGGACCGTACTGCCCGGAGTCACGCAGCATCGCCTCGATGGGGCGCATGCCCTCCAGCATCTGCGCGGCGACGTCCTCGTCGAGGCGCGGCTCCTGGCCGGTGGCGCGGGCGAGGTCCCAGGAGTGCATGAACACGTCGGAGATGTAGAACTGGTCGACGGCCCCGTCGAGCCGGTGGGTGCCGACGTAGGGGTGCGTGAACTCCTCCTCGCCGCGCTCCTCGAGCAGCCCCTGGACCGCGTCGGCCTGGTGGCGCCACGCGCCGAGGGGGTCGTCCTCGACCGCGGGGCCGGGCGGCAGGTCGACCCCGCCGGCGGCGAGGAAGCCGGGGAACCAGCCGACGAGGTGCCCGACGACGTCGCGGGCGGTCCACCCCTCGACCGGAGCCGGCGCCGACCAGTCGGTCGTCGCGGCGGCGAGCCGGGTCAGCTCCGCGGCCACCGCCTCGTGCCGGGCGGTCGGGGACTCGGGGAGCGACATCAGAGGGTGCCCTCCGCGAGCATCCGGTCGATCGCGGCGTAGCCGTCGTTGACCCCGACCTCCATGCCGCTGCGCAGCCAGGCGTCGCGGTCCTCGAAGGAGTCGCACAGGCTGGTGGCGTGCAGCCGCGTACGGCCGTCGCCGAGGTCCTCGAAGGTGAGGGTCTCCAGCGCGACGCCGTCGGGCATGCCCTCCCAGGTGAAGGTCTGGACGATGCGGTCCTCACGCACGGTGTGGAAGCACCCGCGGAACGACGTCTCGAACTCCTCACGGCCGTCGCTGCCGCGCACGGAGTAGCTCCAGCTGCCGCCGTCGCGCGCCTCCCAGTGCGTGATGTCGGCGCCGACGTCCCGGGGGCCGACCCACTGGGCGAACAGCGCGGCATCGGTGTGCGCCCGGAAGAGCTGCGCCGGTGTGGCGGCGAAGTCGCGCCAGATGTGGATGGCCGGCACGTGCTCGTCGGCCAGGATCTGAGCCTCGGGGAAGCGGGTGGCGGCGTGGGGGATCTGCGTGGTGGTCATGATGCGGTTCCTTCCTGCTGCTGGGTGGTCGTGGTGGGGGTGTCGTCGTCCTGCATCCGCGCGAGCACGGCGTCGAGGCGGGTGAACCGCTCCTCGGCCTGCCGGCGGTGGCGCTCTATCCATCTCGTCATGAGGTCGAACACCTCTGCTTCCAGGTGCACCGGGCGTCGCTGCGCCTCCCGGGACCGCGTGACCAGGCCGGCGTCCTCGAGCACCTTGAGGTGCTTGGAGACGGCCTGGAGGCTGACGTCGTAGGGCTCGGCGAGCTCGCCCACGGTGTGGTCGGCCTCGGTGAGGCGGGCCACCATGTCGCGGCGGGTCGGGTCGGCGAGCGCGGAGAACACGCGGGAGAGCGGGTCGGTCATGGAGCACCTTCTTCAACCAATGGGTTGAATTGAAGGTAGCCCCGCCGCGGACGGCTTGTCAACCAGTTGGTTGAACTCGGACGCCCCGCCTAGCTGTACCCGGCCAGGACGTTGGTAGCAGCGAGCCTGGTTGAACGAGCGAGAACCTCCGAGTGGGATGTGGCTTGTCTAAGGCCCACGCCCAACCGGAGGTTCTCGTGTCCCACGGTAATGCCCGGCTGACCTTCCATGGTCGGCTGCTGATCGTTGAACGCCATCGAGTTGGCATGCCCCAGTCGCACATCGCGTCCGCGATGGGCGTCTCTCGCAAGTGCGTGAAGAAGTGGATCGACCGCTACGACGAAGAAGGTCTGGCTGGTCTGCATGACCGGTCTTCGCGTCCACACGCGATGCCCACCAAGACCAGCCCCGACGTCGAGGCACAGGTCGTGGCGGCCCGTGCCGAGCACCGCGAAGGACCCGACACCCTCGGCCCGAGGATCGGGGTGCCGGCCAGGACCGTGTCGCGGATCCTGCGCCGTCATCACGTGGCCTACCTGCGTGAGCTCGATCCGATGACCGGTGAGGTGCTCCGATCCTCGAAACAGACCGCCAAGCGCTACGAACGCGAGCGCCCGGGCGAGCTGGTCCACATGGATGTCAAGAAGCTCGGCCGGATCCCCGATGGCGGTGGCTGGCGCGCCCATGGGCGAGCATCCGGGTCGATTCAGCGCGACCGCTCGACCAGGGTCGGCTTCGACTTCGTTCACTCCCTCGTCGACGACCACTCCCGGTTGGCCTACAGCGAGGTCTTGGCTGACGAGAAGGGCGCCACTTGCGCGGGCTTCCTCGAACGCGCCATCGGCTACTTCGCGGCCCATGGCATCACCCGTATCGAACGGCTGATGACCGACAACGCTTGGGCCTACCGCTACTCGTTGCGCGATATCTGCGCCGCGCACCAGATCCGGCAGAAGTTCATCCGACCTCACTGCCCCTGGCAAAACGGCAAGGTCGAAAGACTCAACCGCACCCTGACCACCGAGTGGGCCTACCGCCAAGTCTTCACCAGCAACGACGACCGCACTGCAGCACTTGCACCCTGGCTCGAGTACTACAACACTCAACGCCGCCACAGCGCACTCGAAGGCAAGCCCCCAGTCAGCCGACTGCTACCAACCTGATGGCTGGGTACACCTAGCGCCGGGGGACGCGGACCGTGCGGGAGACCGCCTTGGCGCACTCGGCCTGGCCGGAGGCGTAGGTCGGCGACACGGTGACGTAGTAGCGCGCGCCGCGCGGGACGCGGAAGCGCTGTCGCCCCTGCGACGAGGCCGTCTCCGAGGCCACCCGGACGTCCGCACCGGCGCCGACCCGCCAGAGCTTGACCCGCGCCCGCGCCGAGCACGCCGCGACGGGTGAGGTGATCCGCGCCTCGAGCCGTCCGGCGCCGTCGCGCCAGCGGAGCCGGGCGCGCCGCTCGGCGGTGGGGCAGCCCGTCGGGTTCGCCGAGGCGACCGTCGGGCAGCCGTCGAGCGCGTCGTCGAGGCCGTCACCGTCGCCGTCGGCGCGGCACGACGCTGCTGCCGGGCAGCCGCCCTGCACGTCGGCGTACGTCGTCGCGCCCGCAGCCTGGGCGGGCAGCAGGGCCGCGGCGAGCGCCGCGAGGGACAGGACGAGCCGGCCGCGAGCCGGCGTGCGGGTCACCGCCCCAGCGTAGGCGTCGGTGGGCCCCTCCGGCACCCCCGCCGCGGGGCCGCGCGCCCCGGCCTAGGATCGTGCCGTGCGCCTGCGGATCGACTGTGCCTACGACGGCACGGACTTCTCCGGCTGGGCCGCGCAGCCCGACCGGCGCACGGTGCAGGGAGCCCTCGAGGCCGCGCTGGCGACGGCGCTGCGACTGACGCCGGTGCGGGTGACGGTCGCCGGGCGCACCGATGCCGGGGTGCACGCCCGCGGTCAGGTGGCGCACCTCGACGTGGACCGGGACGTGGTCGAGGCCTCCGCCGGCCGGTCCACCGACCCTCCTCTCGACGCCCTCGCGCGCCGCGTGGACGGGATCCTGCCGCCCGACCTGCGCGTACGCCGGATCAGCGAGGCGCCCGCCGGGTTCGACGCCCGCTTCTCCGCGGTGTGGCGCCGCTACGCCTACCGCATCGCCGACTCACGCGAGACCGTCGACCCCCTGGCGCGCGGGCACGTGCTCGCGTGGGGACGTCCGCTCGACCTCCCGGCGATGAACGCCGCCTCGGCCCCGCTGGTCGGGCTGCAGGACTTCGCGGCGTTCTGCAAGCAGCGGGAGGGGGCCACCACCGTGCGGACCCTGCTCGACCTCGGCTGGCACCGCGACGAGGCCGGGGTGGCGGTGGGCTCGGTGCGGGCCGACGCCTTCTGCCACAACATGGTCCGTGCCCTGGTCGGCAGCCTCATCGCGGTGGGGGAGGGGCGCAAGCCCGTCGACTGGCCGGCCGAGGTGATGGCAGGGCGACGGCGTGACGCCGGGGTGCGCGTGGTCCACGCCCACGGGCTGACCCTGGAGGAGGTCGGCTACCCCGACGACGAGGAGCTCGCCGCCCAGGCGGACCGGGCACGGGCACGACGAGAGGCGATCGATGGCTGAGCAGGACCGGACCGAGCAGGACCACTACTTCTCCGCCGACCCGGCGGTCCCCTTCGAGCGGGACGCGTTCACCGCCGACCTGTGGGGTCACGAGCTGCAGCTCGAGTCGGGCTCGGGCGTGTTCAGCCGTGGCCACCTCGACCACGCGACGGCGGTGCTGTTCCGCGAGCTCGAACCGCCGGTGCAGGGCCAGTTCCTCGACCTGGGCTGCGGCTACGGCGTGATCGGCCTGGCGATCGCGCGCGCCGTCCCGCTCGCCACCGTCACGGCCGTCGACGTCAACGAGCGCGCGCTGCTGCTGGCCAACGACAACGCCCGCGCCGCGGGTCTCTCCTCGCGCTTCGTGGCCTGCCTGCCCGAGCAGGTGCCGCACGGCCAGGTGTTCGACGAGATCTGGTCGAACCCCCCGATCCGCATCGGCAAGCAGGCGCTCCACGAGCTGCTGCTGCAGTGGCTGCCCTCGCTCGCGCCGCAGGGACGCATGGTGATGGTGGTGGGCAAGAACCTCGGCGGCGACTCGCTCCAGCGGTGGCTGAGCGACCAGGGCTGGCCCACCACGAGGCTGGCCAGCAGCAAGGGCTTCCGGGTGCTGGAGACGCGTCGCGGCTGAGTCTCAGCGCAATCGCACCGGCAGCCGCTCGACGCCGTGGACGATGGCGAGCTCGGTGAACCGCAGGTCGGCCGGGTCGCACGCGAGGGCGAGGTCGGGGAACCGGCGGGCGAGGGCCACCAGGGCGGTCCGCAGCTCCATCCGCGCCAGCTCGGCGCCCACGCAGCGGTGCATGCCGTGGCCGAAGGCGAGGCTCGCCACCGACCCCAGGGTGGGGTCGAAGTCCTCGGGCGAGGGGTGGCGGGCCGGGTCGCGGCCGGCGCCGGTGAGGGAGACGAGCACGATGTCGCCGGCGCGGACCTCCTGCTCGCCGATCCTCGTGGCGCGCCTCGCGATGCGGGGGAACGCCATCTGCACCGGGCACACGAAGCGGAGCAGCTCGTCGACCACGCGCTCGACCTCGGCGGGCTCGCCTCCCTGCAGGGTGGCCCACGCCTCGGGGTGCTGGAGCAGCACCCACGTGCCGAGCGACAGCATGCTGGCGCTGGTCTCGTAGCCGCCGAGGAAGACGCCGTCGGCGAGGCCGCCGAGCTCCACGTCGTCGAAGTCGGCTCCGTGGTCGGCGACCATGCGCGCGACCAGCCCGTCCGGCAGGTGCGGTCGGCGGCGCTCCTCGGCGACCAGGTCGATGAGGAACTGGCGGGTGCCGGCCGCGGTGTCGAAGATGCCGGCGCCGGCGTCGCGCAGGTCGAAGCGGGCCGCCCCCTGCCGGCGGAACGCGTCGCGGTCGACCTCGGGCATCCCGAGCAGGTCGCAGATGACGCCGAAGGGCACCTGGAAGCCGAAGCGGGCCACGAGGTCCACGACGGGTCCGTGGGCCTCCATGTCGTCGAGGGCGGCCTCGACGACGCGCTCGATGTCGGTCTGGAGCGCGGCGAGCCGCCGTCGGGTGAAGTACGGCGTGAGCACACCGCGCAGGCGGCCGTGGTCGGGCTGGTCGGTCATGCCGAGTCCGCCGATGCGCTCGGCCGGCGCTCGGTCCTGCCGGCCGATCAGGTCGCGCACGTCGTTGGCGAAGCCGTCGGAGTCGGCGAGCACGGCCCGGGCGACGTCGTACCCGGTGACCAGCCAGACCCGCGTGCCGAGCAGGCTGGCGAAGCGCACCACCTCCCCGCGCTCCCGGGTGGCGGCGAGGCGGGCGACGGGCGCCACGCCGTCGCGCTGGAGCGGGTAGCGGATGCTCGCCGGCACCCGCCTGACGTAGGGGACACGGCGGGCGCCGGACAGTGCCAGGCGGAGTGCGGTGCCACGCAGGGTGGACGGCGTGGAGGTGGCCATGGGCGTCAGTCAATCCCAGCCGCGCCCTCGGCTCAATCGGGATCCACCCCGGTGCGTCCCCGAGGCACTCCCTGTGGGTGACCCGGCAGGATGGACCCATGGCATACGAGGCAGCCCCCGACAGGTACGACGACGCGACCGGGATGCACTACCGCTCCACCGGGCGCAGCGGGCTGAAGCTGCCCGCGCTGTCGCTCGGGCTGTGGCAGAACTTCGGCACCGACCGCCCCGAGGAGACCCAGCGCGCGATCCTGCGACGCGCCTTCGACCGCGGCGTGACGCACTTCGACCTCGCGAACAACTACGGCCCTCCCTACGGTCGCGCGGAGGAGAACTTCGGCCGCTACCTCAAGGACGACCTCGCGCCCTACCGCGACGAGCTCGTGATCTCGACCAAGGCGGGCTACGACATGTGGCCCGGCCCCTACGGCCAGGGTGGCGGCTCCCGGAAGTACGTCCTGGCCTCCCTCGACCAGTCGCTGCGACGGATGGGCCTCGACTACGTCGACATCTTCTACAGCCACCGCTTCGACGCCGACACGCCGGTCGAGGAGACGATGGCCGCGCTCGACACCGCGGTCCGCTCCGGGCGCGCGCTCTACGTCGGCATCTCCTCCTACTCCGCGTCGAAGACCCGCGAGGCCGCCACCATCGCCCGCGAGCTCGGCACCCCGCTGCTGATACACCAGCCGTCGTACTCGATGCTCAACCGCTGGATCGAGGGCCCCGACGGCGACGGCCCGAGCCTGCTCGAGGAGCTCGACGAGCAGGGGATGGGCTGCATCGTCTTCACCGCGCTCGCGCAGGGGCTGCTGACCGACCGCTACCTCGACGGCGTGCCGGCCGACTCGCGCGCCGCGCGCGAGGACTCGACCGTCGCCGGTCTGGACGACGCGGTCCTCGACCGGGTGCGGGCGCTCAATGCGATCGCCGAGGGACGCGGCCAGAAGCTCGCCCAGCTCGCCCTGCAGTGGGTGCTGCGCGACCCGCGGGTGACCAGCGCCGTCATCGGCGCGTCCAGCGTCGAGCAGCTCGACACCAACCTCGATGCGCTGTCGGGTCCGCCGCTGACCGACGACGAGCTCGCCGAGATCGACCGCCACGCGGTCGAGTCGGGCGTGAACCTCTGGGCGAAGCAGACCGAGGGGTGAGCACCGGTGACGGTGTGACCCGGGTGGTCGTGGTGGGGGCCGACGCCGCGGGGATGTCGGCGGCCCACCAGGCCCTGCGCACGGCCGGGCGCACCGGCCGCGAGCTCGCGATCACGGTGCTGGACCGCGGCCACCACACGTCGTACTCCGCGTGCGGCATCCCCTACTGGATGGCCGGCGACGTCGACGACCCCGGCGACCTGGTCGCGCGCAGCGCGTCCGAGCACCGGGCGAGCGGGCTGGACCTGCGGATGGGCACCGAGGCGGTCGCGGTCGACACCGTCGCCCGCACGGTGACCACCGACGGCGGCGAGGTGCTCGAGTACGACGAGCTGGTGGTCGCGACCGGTGCCCCGGCCGTGCTGCCGGACTGGGCGCTGCGCCCCGACGGCACGCCCCTCGACGGCGTCGGCACGGTCAAGACGCTCGACGACGGCGCGGCCTGGAACGCGCGCTTCGACGCGGTCGGCCAGGGCGCCCACGTCATGGTCGTCGGTGCGGGCTACGTCGGCGTCGAGGTCGCCGAGGCCGCGCTGCGCCGCGGCCTCGGGGTGACGGTGCTGACCCGCACCCGCGGGATGGGCATGCTCGAGGACGAGATGTCCGACCGGGTCAACCAGGCGCTCGTCGAGGCCGGCGTCGAGCTCGTGCTGGGCGCCGAGGTCACCGGGGTGGACCTCACCGGCGACCGCGTCACGGGCGTGCACTGGGCCGGCGGGAGCCGCCCGGCGGACCTCGTGGTCGTCTCGGTCGGCGTGCGCCCGGCCACCGACTTCCTGCGGGGCAGCGGCGTGCCCCTCACCGAGGGCGGCGCCCTGCGGCCCGACCCGCACGGCCGCGTCGCCGACCACGTGTGGGCGGCCGGCGACTGCTGCGAGGTGCGCCGCCGCATCGACGACGCGTGGGTCTTCCGGCCGCTCGGCACCCACGCCAACAAGCACGGCCGTGCCCTCGGCGACAGCCTCGCCGGTGGCACCCTGGCCTTCGACGGGATGACCGACACCTCGATCACCCGGTTCGCCGCGGGCGGCCAGCACGTCGAGATCGCCCGCACCGGGCTCTCGCGCGCCGACGCCGAGGCGGCCGGCCTCGACCCGGTCGTGCTGGTCACCGAGGGATCCACGGCCAGCGGCTACATGCCGGAGGCCGACCCGGTCGCGATCTGGGTCATGGCCGACCGCACGAGCAGGCGGCTGCTGGGCGTGCAGCTCGTCGGCGGGCGCGGTGCGGGCAAGCGCGTCGACGCCGCGGCCGCGGTGCTGTGGCACGGCGGCACCGTCGACGACCTCGCCTGGATGGACCTGGCCTACGCGCCGCCCTTCGCGACCGCGTGGGACGTGCTCCAGGTCGCGGCGCGACGGGTGGCGGAGCGGCTCTGAGGCCTCGTCAGCGATCCCCGGCCGACCGGGGATCGCTGACGTTGTCGGCCCGTGCAACGCCTGACAACGTCAGCGAGAGCCTGACAACCCGGTGGCATCGGGCGCGGACCCGGACCACAATCGCCGCCATGGACCTCGAGATCGTGACGCTCGCCGCGCGGCCGCAGCCGTGGGACGTGTTCTGGGACATGGACACGTCGTGGCCGGAGTTCATGAAGCACGACCCCATCGGCAACTCGTACTACTCCAGCCTCGAGGAGCACTTCACCGAGTGCGTGCTCGTCGGCCTCGACGGCAGCGGTCGGATCGTGGCCAAGGCGTTCAGCGCACCCTTCGTGCTGCCGGAGGGCGAGCTGCCCGACGCGGGTTGGGACTTCGCCCTGCGCAGCGCCCTCCTGGCGCGGGTCCGGGGCGAGGCTCCGAACGCGATCACGGCCGCGGAGATCGCGATCGTCCCCGAGCTGCAGGGCACCGGGCTCTCGGGCGTCATGCTGGCCGCGCTGCGCGACAACGCCGGACGCCTCGGCTTCACCGAGCTGCTCGCCCCGGTGCGGCCCAACGGCAAGACCGACGCCCACGAGCCCATGCAGGAGTACGCCTTCCGCACCCGCGACGACGATTTGCCCGTCGACCCGTGGCTGCGCGTGCACGTGCGGGCCGGCGGGCGCATCGACCGGGTCGCGCCGCGCTCGATGGTCATCCCGGGCACGCTCGAGGAGTGGCGGGCGTGGACCGGGCTGCCGTTCGACACCACCGGCCCGGTCGAGGTGCCCGGCGCGCTCGCCCCGGTGATGTGCGACGCCGAGCACGGCACCGCGGTCTACGTCGAGCCCAACGTCTGGGTCCGGCACGCCACGGGCGCCTAGGCCCCGTCGACGGCCTTGCGCACCTCGTTGACGCACAGCGCGAGGAAGGCCAGCGCGATGATCACCATCAGCGCGTTGGAGTGCAGCTTGTTGCGCCACTCGGCGGGCGTGCGGTCGGTGTTGAGCAGCCACAGCAGCGTGATGGCGAGGAACGGCATGAAGAACGCGCCCAGCACGCCGTAGGCGAGGATCAGCCAGACCGGCTTGCCGAGGAACATCATCACCATCGGCGGGAAGGTGAGCCACAGGACGTAGCCGCGGTACCACCGGCCGCCGGCACGGGCGTCCTGCGCCGGACCGCCGGAGACGTTCGTGGCGAAGTCGGCGAACATCAGGCTCACGCCGTTCCACACGCCCACCAGGGACGACATCGCGGCGGCCCAGAAGCCGAGCAGGAACAGCTTGCCCGCCCACTGGCCGTAGCGGTCCTGCAGGACCACGCCGAGGTCGAGCAGCCCCGCGTCGCCGGACTCGATGGCGACGCTGGTGGAGTAGAGCAGCTCGGCGCCGACGACCAGGGTGGCCAGCACGAAGATGCCCGTGACGACGTAGGCGACCGCGTTGTCGATGCGCATGACCCGCATGTAGGCCGGGGTGGCCCAGCCCTTCTCGCGCAGCCAGTAGCCGTAGGCGGCGAGCGTGATCGTGCCGCCGACCCCGCCGGCGAGCGCGAGCGTGTTCACCAGGCCGTCGTCGGGGATGCGCGGTGCCAGGCCGGTGAGCAGCTCGCCGAGGTTGGGCAGGGTGAGGAGGGCGGCGCCGACCATCGTGACGAACATGATGCCGACGAGCGCGGCGAGCACCTTCTCGAAGACCGAGTAGCGCCCGGTCCACACCAGCGCCAGCCCGAGGAGCCCGGACAGGATGCCCCACCACGTGGTGGACAGCCCGCCCAGCAGGCCCTGCAGCGCCAGGCCCGTGCCGGCCATCGCCGCGGCGCCGTACACGAAGCCCCACACGACGATGTACGGCGCGAAGTACCAGGTCGTCCACGCGCCGAGCGAGCGCCAGCCCTCGAAGATCGTGCGCCCGGTGGCCAGCGAGTACCGGCCGGCGCCCTCGACGAGCACGATCTTCATCACGCAGCCGACCACCACGCACCACAGCAGCGTGTAGCCGAACTTCTGCCCGGCGATCAGCGTCGCGACGAGGTCGGCGGCGCCCACGCCGGTGGCCGCGACGACGAGGCCCGGCCCGATCACCCGCCATCGGGGGACGGTGGTCTGCTGGTCTCCGGTGGTGGTCGCCATGCCCTGCACCCTAACCGCGGTCTAGACCGCGCGGCAGCGCCTGCGACCGCTCCTGCGCGATAAGCGGGCGACGGCGCGCCCGGAGGCTTGCGACACTTCTCCCGTGGGACACGTCGACGTCGCTGGAGTGCGCTACGAGCTGCCGGACGGGCGGGTGCTGCTCGACGACGTCAGCTTCCGCGTCGGTGACGGCCAGAAGGTGGCGCTCGTGGGCGCCAACGGGGCGGGCAAGACGACGCTGCTGCGGATCGTCACCGGCGACCTGACGCCGCACGCCGGGGTCGTGACGCGCTCGGGCGGGCTGGGCGTGATGCGGCAGTTCGTGGGTCACGGCGGCGGGGACGAGACCGTCCACGACCTGCTGCTGAGCGTCGCGCCACCGGCCGTGCGCGCGGCCGCCGAGGCGGTGGACGCCGCCGAGCTGACGCTGATGGACACCGACGACGAGCGCAGCCAGATGGCGTACGCCACCGCGCTGTCCGACTACGCCGACGCCGGCGGGTACGACGTCGAGGTGACCTGGGACGTGTGCACGACGGCGGCGATGTCGCTGCCGTTCGACCGGGCCCGCCACCGCCTGCTCAGCACGCTGTCGGGCGGTGAGCAGAAGCGGCTGGTGCTGGAGTACCTCCTGCGCGGGCCCGACCAGGTGCTGCTGCTCGACGAGCCCGACAACTACCTCGACGTCCCGGGCAAGATCTGGCTCGAGGGGCGCATCCGCGAGTCGGCCAAGACGATCCTGTTCATCAGCCACGACCGCGAGCTGCTCGACAACACCGCGACCCGCATCGTCACCGTCGAGCTCGGCAGCGCGGGCAACCTGGTGTGGACCCACCCGGGCGGCTTCGCCAGCTACCACGCCGCGCGCAGCGACCGCTTCGAGCGCTTCGAGGAGATGCGCCGGCGCTGGGACGAGGAGCACGCCAAGATCAAGGCGCTCGTGCTGCGGCTGAAGATCAAGTCGGAGTACAACGACGGCATGTCCTCGCAGTACCGCGCGGCCCAGACGCGGCTGAAGAAGTTCGAGGAGGCGGGGCCGCCGGTCGAGCAGCCCCGCGAGCAGCAGGTCACCATGCGGCTCAAGGGCGGGCGCACCGGCAAGCGGGCGGTGGTGTGCACCGACCTCGAGCTGACCGGGCTGATGCGGCCCTTCGACCTCGAGGTCTGGTACGGCGAGCGCGTGGCCGTGCTGGGCTCCAACGGCTCCGGGAAGTCGCACTTCCTGCGCCTGCTGGCCGCCGGTGGCAGCGACCCCGATGTCGAGCACCGCCCGGTCGGCGACCCCCCTGCGCCGGTACCGCACACCGGTGCGGCCAAGCTCGGCGCGCGGGTGCGTCCGGGGTGGTTCGTCCAGACCCACGAGCACCCCGAGCTGCGTGGACGCACGCTGCTGGAGATCCTGCACCGCGGCGACGGCACGCCCGACGGGCGCGCCGGCATGGGGCGCGAGGCGGCGAGCCGGGTGCTCGACCGCTACGAGCTCGCGCACGCCGGCGAGCAGCGCTTCGAGTCGCTCAGCGGCGGTCAGCAGGCGCGCTTCCAGATCCTGCTGCTCGAGCTGTCCGGTGCGACCCTGCTGCTGCTCGACGAGCCCACCGACAACCTCGACGTGCAGTCGGCCGAGGCGCTGGAGGCCGGGCTCGAGGCGTTCGAGGGCACGGTGCTGGCCGTGACCCACGACCGGTGGTTCGCCCGCGGCTTCGACCGGTTCCTGGTCTACGGCTCGGACGGCGAGGTCTACGAGTCCGACGGCCCGGTGTGGGACGAGGGCCGGGTGGCCCGCGCCCGATGAGCTGCGAGGTCCACGAGCTCGACCCCTTCGACGCGGCCGCGTTCGAGGCGTGGCACCGCGCCTACCTCCGCGCCCAGGCCACGCTCGGTGACGCGGCGACTCCCTGGCAGCTCGAGGAGCTGCGCGCCCTCCTCCAGCACGGTGGGACGGCGTCGTGGGCGGGCGGCTGGTCGGCGGTCCGGGACGGCGCCACCGTCGGCGCCGGCTTCCTGCGCACGCCCCTCCTCGACAACCGCGAGCTGGCCGAGGTCGACGTGCACGTCGACCCCGACCACCAGCGGTCGGGGATCGGGACCGTCCTCCTCGCCCACCTCGAGGACCAGGCGCGCCGGCGAGGTCGCACGGTCCTGACCGGGCTCGTCGGGTGGAGGTGGGAGCACGGACCGCTCGGTGACGGCGCTGCGGGACCGGCGTTCGCCCGGGCCCACCACTTCGACCTCGCGCTCTCCGAGGTCCAGCGCGAGCTCCGGCTGCCGGTCGAGGAGGCGGTGCTGACCCGGCTGGGCGAGCAGGCGGCGCCGGCGCACGCGGCGTACACGCTGCGCTCGTGGACCGGCCCGGTGCCCGACGAGCTGGTCGAGGGCTGGGCCCGGCTGACCTCGACCCTCGTCACCGAGGCGCCGACCGGAGACCTGGTCGTCGAGCAGGAGTCGTCGAGCGTCGCGGCGGTGCGTGAGCGCGAGGCGGTCCTCGCCCGGCAGGGACGCACCAAGCACAACACCGTCGCGCTGTCCGCGACCGGCGAGGTGGTCGCCTACTCCGACCTCGCCACCACCGTGCACGAGCCCGACCGGGCCTACCAGTGGGGCACGCTCGTGCGCCCCGACCACCGCGGGCACCGCCTCGGGGTGGCGGTCAAGGTCGCCAACCTGCGCCTGCTCCAGCGCGCGCAGCCCGAGGTCGTGCGGCTGACGACCTACAACGCCGAGGTCAACGCGCACATGATCGCCGTCAACGAGGCACTCGGCTTCCGCCCGGTCGCCCGGCTCGGCGACTTCCAGAAGCGGCTCGGCGCAGCCGCTGCCGTTCCTGCGGAGCACTGACCTCGTCGACCGGGTGGGCGGGGAACCAGGTGCAGCCCACGACCCGGGATCCACCTGCAGGTCGTTCCCCACGACGCCGGCCCCCACGTCCCGGCCCTACCGCCCCACACCCATCCGCGCGCCTAGGCTGCTCCCGTGAAGCGACAGGTGAGGCGCCCGACTCCGCACCCGAGCGGCGCGACGCCGCCGGTGGTCCCGAAGGACCAGGTCCCCGCCCACGTGGCGATCGTGATGGACGGCAACGGCCGGTGGGCCAAGGAGCGCGGGCTGCCGCGCACGAAGGGCCACGAGCAGGGCGAGTCCTCGCTCTTCGACGTCGTGGAGGGCGCGATCGAGATCGGCGTGAAGGCGGTCTCGGCCTACGCCTTCTCCACCGAGAACTGGTCGCGCTCGCCGGACGAGGTGCGCTTCCTGATGGGCTTCAACCGTGACGTGATCCGCCGGCGCCGCGACGAGATGCACGAGCTCGGCGTCCGGGTGAGGTGGGCCGGGCGCGCGCCGCGGCTGTGGCGCTCGGTCATCAAGGAGCTGCAGGTCGCCGAGGAGATGACGAAGGACAACGACGTCCTCACCCTCACCATGTGCGTCAACTACGGCGGCCGGGCCGAGCTCGCCGACGCGGCCCGCTCGATCGCGCGTGAGGTCGCTGCCGGCCGGCTCAACCCGGACAAGGTCGACGAGAAGACGTTCGCCCGGCACCTCTACGTCCCCGAGCTCCCCGACGCCGACATGGTCTGGCGCACCTCCGGAGAGCAGCGGCTGTCGAACTTCGTGCTCTGGCAGGCCGCCTACAGCGAGATGGTCTTCACCGACGTGCTGTGGCCCGACGTGGACCGGCGCCACCTGTGGTCGGCGATCGAGACCTACGCCAGCCGCGACCGCCGCTACGGCGGCGCGCTGCCCAACGCCTAGCGCCGGCTCAGGACCCGGAGCCGCGGAGCAGCCACTGCGTCTCGCGCCAGCGGTCGTCGAGCTCCTCGGGGTGCGACTCGACGTCCTGGGAGGTGCGGGTGTCCTCGACGCGCACCGGCGCGGGGAGGTGGGTGTACGACGGCGTGGTGGCCATGCCTCCACGGTACGCCGTCAGGCGCAGCGGGGACAGGTCCCGAACAGCTCCAGCGTGTGGCTGATGTCGGAGAACCCGTGCTCGGCCGCGATCGCGTTGGTCCACCGCTCGACCGCGGGTCCCTCGACCTCGACGGTGGCCCCGCAGGTGCGGCACACGAGGTGGTGGTGGTGCGTGGCCGAGCAGCTGCGCCAGATCGCCTCGCCGTCCTCGTTGCGCAGCATGTCGACCTCGCCGGCCTCGGCGAGGGTGGCCAGCGTGCGGTAGACGGTCGCGAGGCCGACGGACTCGCCCTGCTGCGAGATCAGGTCGTGGATCTCCTGCGCGCTGCGGAAGTCGTCGAAGGCGCCGAGGGCGGCCGCGACCGCCCGCCGCTGGCGGGTGGGGCGGGGGGCGGGGCGGTTCGTGCCCTGGTCAGTGCTCGTCATAGTGCTCCCCGTGCACGGCGTGGCGGTGCCCGTCGTGCACGTAGTCGAGGTGGTCGCCGTGCGGGACGGCGGGGTGGCCGCAGTCGCGGCCGTGCTCGTGGGGGTGCTCGACCGGCGAGCGGTGGGGGGTGGCCCGGACCTCGGGGAAGGGGGCGAGCAGCTGCCGGCGCCGACGCAGCCACGCGCCGATCGGCCAGGTGGCGGTGAACATCACCAGCGCCAGCAGCACGATCGTGGGCCCGGGCGTCACCGAGACGCGGAAGGACAGCGCCGCGCTCGTGACCAGGCCGCCGACGGAGGCCAGGCAGCCGACGGCCATCGCGCCGAGCAGCGTGGTGCGGAAGGACCGCGCGAGCTGCTGGGAGGTGGCCACCGGCACGACCATCAGCGCCGAGACCAGCAGCAGCCCGACGGTGCGCATGGCGACCGTGATGGTGACCGCGGCCAGGACGGCGATGAGCAGGTTGTAGCCGCGCACGCGCAGCCCGGCGACGCGGGCGAAGTCCTGGTCGCTGGCGACCGCGAACAGCTGCGGCGACAGCCCGAGGGTGACGGCCAGGACCACCACGGTCATGGCGCCGGTGAACCACACGTCGGCCGGGGAGATGCTGTTGAGCGAGCCGAAGAGGTAGGCCTGCAGCGTCGCCGCGCCCTGGCCGGCGATGCCCGTGATGAGCACGCCGCCGGCGAGGCCGCCGTAGAACAGCAGCGCCAGCGCGACGTCGCCGTTGGTGTGGCCCCGCTCGCGGATCAGCTCGATGAGCGCCGCGCCCAGCACGGCGACGACGACGGCGGTCCAGGTCGGCGAGGTGCCGGTGAGCAGGCCGAGCGCGACACCGGTCACCGCGACGTGGCCGATGCCGTCGCCGAGCAGGGCCAGGCGGCGCTGCACGATGAAGGTGCCGATCGCGGGGGCCGCGAGCCCGGTCAGCAGCGCTGCGACGAGCGCGCGCTGCATGAAGTCGAGGGCGAAGAGGTCGAGGAAGCTCATCGTCGCTCACCCTCCCAGTCGAAGGGCGAGGCCACGTGCGGGGCGTGGTCGTGCCCGCCGGGGACGTCGTGGTCGTGGGAGTGGTGGGTGTGCGAGGCGACCTCCTGGGTCAGCGGCGGGCCGTCGTAGGCCACCCGCCCGTCGCGCATCACCACCGTGCGGTCGATCAGCGGCATCATCGGCCCGATCTCGTGGGCGACCAGCAGGATCGTCGCGCCGCGCTCCTTGAGCCGTCCGAGCGCGTCGGCGAGCGCCTGCTGGTTGGGCAGGTCGACACCGGCGGTCGGCTCGTCGAGGACCAGCAGGTCGGGCTCGCCGGCCAGTGCCCGCGCGATGAGGACGCGCTGCTGCTGGCCGCCGGAGAGCTGCGAGACGCCGTACGACGCCCGCTCGGCGAGGCCCACGACCTCCAGCGCCGACATCACCGCGCGGCGGTCCGCCGAGCTCGTGGGGGCGAACAGCCGGCGGCGGCCCACCCGCCCCGACGCGACGACCTCGCGGACGGTGGCCGGCACGCCGCCGGTCGCGGTGGAGCGCTGCGGCACGAAGCCGAGCCGGTGCCAGTCGGTGAACTGCGGGCGGGGCGTGCCGAAGAGCCGCACCGTGCCGCGCGTGACGGGGAGCAGGCCGGTCGCGGCACGCACGAGCGTGGACTTGCCCGACCCGTTGGGACCCAGCAGCGTGACGGTGTCGCCCTGGCGCACCGTCAGGTCGACGTCGCGCAGGATCGGGCGCCCGCCGATCGCGAGCGACACCCCGTCGAGCTCGACGGGAGGCGCGGCGCCGGGGGAGCGGTCGGTGGTCATGCGCACCCGTTGGCCTGCTGGAGGGCGGTCAGGTTCTCGCGCATGAGGGAAAGGTAGTCCTCGTCGGCGGTGGCGTCGGAGAGCCCCTCGATCGGGTCGAGCACCGCGGAGGAGACGCCGAGGTCGTCCGCGAGCGTGTCGGCCATCTTGGCGCTGACCAGCCGCTCGGAGAAGACGGTCGTCACCCCGTCGGTGCGGATCAGGTCCTGCAGGCGCCCCAGGTCGGCGGCGGTGGGCTCCGCATCGGGCGAGAGGCCGGCGATGGGTTCGAAGTCCAGCCCGTAGCGCGAGAGGTAGGAGAAGGCGTCGTGGCTCACGACCGTGGTGGTGCGCTCGCAGGACGCGAGCCCTCGGATGTAGTCGCGGTCGAGCGCCTCCAGCTCGCCCCGCACGGTCTCCGCGTTGGCGGCGTACGTCGTGGCGCCGTCGGGGTCGAGGTCGGAGAGCCGGTCGGCCACCGCGTCGGCGAGCTCGGCCAGCTCGAGCGGGTCGAGCCAGAAGTGCGGATCGCTGGCGCCGTGGTCGTGCCCGTCCTCGGCGTGCTCCTCCTCGGTCTCGCCGGCGTGCTCGTCCTCGTGGTCGGCGGCCGGCCGCAGGTCGACGACGCCCGCCGCGTCGAGCACCGGGGCGTCGACGTCGGCCGCGGTCGCGTCGACGGCGGGCTGGAAGCCCTCCTCGAGCACCACCAGGTCGGCGCGCTCGAGCTCGGCGGTCTGCGCGATGTCGAGCTCGAGGTCGTGGGGCTCCTTGCCGGGCTGGGTCAGGTTGTCCACGGTCCACCCGTCGCCCGCCACCTGCTCGGTCACCCACGCCAGGGGGTAGAACGACGCCACCGCCCGGCGACCGTCCGATCCGGCGTCGCCCCCGAGCGAGCCGCACCCGGCCAGGAGGACCGACGCGGTCAGGATGCTGGCCAGGGGGACGAAGCGGGAGACGGGCGACATGAGAACGATTCTCACGCTAGTTGAGAACGATTGTCAAACTGCACGCCCGTCGGCGACGGACGGGGCTGGGCCTAGGCTGGCGCCGTGCTCGTCGTCACCCGCCTGCGTACGCCGTCCTCCGACGCGGCCGCCGAGGCCGACCTGCGCGCCGGCCTGCTCCGCGCGCTCGACATCCTCGCCGCGAAGCCGGGCTACGTCGGGGGAGAGGTCGGGCGCAACGTCGACGACCCCGGGCTGTGGGTGTTCTCGACCCGCTGGGAGAACGTCGGCTCCTACCGCCGCGCCCTCGGGTCCTACGAGTCCAAGATGCACGTCCAGCCGCTGATGGTGCACGCGGTCGACGAGCCCAGCGCCTACGAGGTGGTCGAGGAGGGGACCGACCTCAACGAGGTGCAGCCGCGCTCGATAGGGTGACCGCTCCCTTTCCGACGCACCCCCCGAGCCGGCAGCCAGCCGGCCCGACCCGAAGGACACACCGTGGCCAAGCCCGCTCCCACCGCCCTGGACAACGTCGTCTCCCTCGCCAAGCGCCGGGGTTTCGTCTACCCGTGCGGTGAGATCTACGGCGGCACCAAGTCCGCCTGGGACTACGGCCCGCTCGGCGTGGAGCTCAAGGAGAACATCAAGCGCCAGTGGTGGAAGTTCATGGTCACCCGGCGCGACGACGTGGTCGGCCTCGACTCCAGCGTCATCCTCCCCACCCGCACGTGGGAGGCCAGCGGCCACCTCAGCACGTTCAGCGACCCTCTCGTGGAGTGCCAGTCGTGCCACAAGCGCTTCCGCGAGGACCACCTCCAGGAGGACTACGCGGCCAAGAAGGGCATCGACGACCCCGACACCGTCGACATCAACGAGTCGGTCGCCTGCCCCAACTGCGGCACCCGCAACGCGTGGACCCCGCCGCGCAACTTCAACATGATGCTCAAGACCTACCTCGGCGTCATCGAGGACGAGTCCGGCCTGCACTACCTGCGCCCCGAGACCGCGCAGGGCATCTTCCTCAACTTCGCCAACGTGGTGACCTCGAGCCGCCAGAAGCCGCCCTTCGGCATCGCCCAGATGGGCAAGAGCTTCCGCAACGAGATCACCCCCGGCAACTTCATCTTCCGCACCCGCGAGTTCGAGCAGATGGAGATGGAGTTCTTCGTCAAGCCGGGCGAGGACGACGAGTGGTTCCGCTACTGGATCGAGGAGCGCACCCGCTGGTACGTCGACCTCGGGATCAACCCCGACAACCTGCGCCACTACGAGCACCCCGCCGAGAAGCTCTCGCACTACTCCAAGGGCACCACCGACATCGAGTACCGCTTCGGCTTCTCCGGGCGTGACTTCGAGGAGCTCGAGGGCATCGCCAACCGCACCGACTTCGACCTCAAGCAGCACAGCGAGTTCTCCGGCAAGGACCTGTCCTACTACGACCAGGCCAACGACGAGCGCTACCTCCCCTACGTCATCGAGCCGGCCGCCGGCCTGACCCGCTCGCTGATGGCCTTCCTCATCGACGCCTACACCGAGGACGAGGCGCCCAACACCAAGGGCGGCGTCGACAAGCGCGTCGTGCTCAAGCTCGACCCGCGCCTGGCCCCGGTCAAGGTCGCGGTGCTGCCGCTGAGCCGCAACGCCGACCTGTCGCCCAAGGCCAAGGCGCTCGCCGCCGAGCTGCGCGAGAACTGGAACGTCGAGTTCGACGACTCCGGTGCGATCGGTCGCCGCTACCGCCGCCAGGACGAGATCGGCACCCCTTTCTGCGTGACCGTCGACTTCGAGACCCTCGAGGACGACGCCGTCACCGTGCGATCGCGCGACACCATGTCGCAGGAGCGGGTCGGCCTCGACGGCATCTCCCGCTGGTTCGCCGACAAGCTCCTCGGCTGCTGACCTGTGGCAAGGTGATCCCCCAGCCCACACGCATCGGGGGATGCCATGCGCAGGTCGCTCGTCACGCTCGCCGGACTCCTGTCCCTCGCCCTGCCCGCGGCGTCGTACGCCGTCGGCGCGGGCGCCGCTGACGACCCAGGGCCGCGGCGGGCCGAGGTGCCGGTCCGCACCCTCGACCCGCTGCGGCTCCCGCGGGGCGCCGACGCCGCGATCGACCACCTCCAGGACGGGGTGATCCACACCGCGTCCGGGCGCGCCATCCGGGTCCGCATCCCGCACGGCCTCGACCAGCTGGCCCTCCTGGGGCGCAGCGGCGGCGCGTGGCTGGTCGCCTGGGGCACCGCCTCGACGCGCACCGGCTACCACTACGGCGTCTCGCGCGTGCGGGCCGGCCACGCACCGGTGACCGTGCCCAAGCAGCACGAGGCGTCCTACGGCGACGACTTCCACGGGTGGCGGCTCGACCGCGACGGAGGCGTGCTGGTGAGCACGACGTTCGACCGCGGCGGCTCCACGACCTACGTGCAGGACACCGACACCGGCAAGGTCCTCGGCTCGCGCTACTCCGGCTACTACTCGACCCCCTACGACGTCGCCGGGGGACACGTCGCCACGATCGCCGAGACCGACTCCGGCGGGTCGCGGGTGGTGGACTGGGTCCCGCGGACCGGCGAGACCGTGATCGCCAAGCGGGCCGCCTTCGTCGACCTCCAGCGCGACCTCGCGTTCGTCCGCGTGCAGGGGCGCGACTACGGACCGACCTCGGTGAGCGCGCCGGCGGTCCCGGCGTGGTCGGCGCCGTTCGAGCCGCTCGCCGTCTCGCCCGACGGCAGCCGGGCGCTCGGACTGCGCATCTCGCGGTCGAGCTTCGACGACAGGGGAGTGGTCGAGGTGCGGTCGATGACCGACGGCTCGCTGCTCGACGCGCTCTCGCTGGGCGACCACGTCACGATGGACAACTGGTCGATCACCACCTCCCACGAGCAGACCCTGCGCTGGGAGGACGAGTCCCACTACGTCGTGCAGCTGCGCGTGCGCGGTGGGGCGGTGCTGGTGCGCTGCCGGGTCGGCGGCAGCTGCGAGCGCGCCTCCGACGTCGGCGGCAACATCAGCACGCCCTACGAGTACTTCATGTGGCCGCGCTGAGCGCGACGCGGTCGCCGGCCGGTCGCCGGGTGATTTGGGTGCCGGCAGGCAGCGGTTCGACAATGGGGGCATGACCGCCCTGCCCGACTCGCTGACGCTGGGACCGGTGCGTGTCGACACCCCCGTCGTGCTCGCGCCGATGGCCGGCATCACCAACGCCGCCTACCGGCGCCTGTGCGCCGAGCAGGGTGCCGGTCTCTACGTCTCCGAGATGATCACCAGCCGTGGCCTGGTGGAGGGCGACGAGGTGACGCTGAAGATGCTGACCTTCGACGAGCTCGAGACGGTCCGCTCGGTCCAGCTCTACGGCACCGACCCGGTCTACATCGGCAAGGCGGTCGAGATCCTCTGCGCCGACCACGGCGTGGCCCACGTCGACCTCAACTTCGGCTGCCCGGTCCCGAAGGTGACCCGCAAGGGGGGCGGCGGGGCGCTGCCGTGGAAGCGCGGGCTGCTCGCCGAGGTCCTCGAGCACGCGGTCGCCGCCGCCACGCCGTACGACGTCCCGGTGACCATGAAGACCCGCAAGGGGCTCGACGAGGACCACCTGACCTACCTCGACGCCGGCCGGATCGCGCAGGAGAGCGGCGTGGCCGCGATCGCCCTCCACGGGCGCACGGTCCAGCAGGCCTACTCCGGCGAGGCCGACTGGGACGCGATCGCCGCGCTCGTCGACCACGTCGACATCCCGGTGCTCGGCAACGGTGACATCTGGGAGGCGGCCGACGCGGTCCGCATGGTCGAGCAGACCGGTGCGGCCGGCGTCGTCGTGGGCCGTGGGTGCCTGGGCCGGCCGTGGCTCTTCCGCGACCTCGCGGCGGCCTTCCACGGCGAGGACGTCGCGACCCTGCCGCGCCTGGGCGAGGTCAAGGCGATGATGCGTCGCCACGCCGAGCTGCTCTCCGAGCACATGGGCGAGGAGCGCGGCTGCAAGGAGTTCCGCAAGCACATCACCTGGTACCTCAAGGGGTTCCCGGCCGGGGGAGAGCTGCGCCACCAGCTGGCGCTGGTCGACTCGCTGGCCAGCCTCGACACGCTGCTCGAGGGCCTCGACGACCAGGCGCCGTTCCCCGAGCGCGAGCTCGGCACGCCGCGGGGTCGCCAGGGGGCGCCACGCAAGAAGGTCGTGCTGCCCGAGGGCTGGCTCGACGACACCGACGGGCGCGGCTCGCAGCTGCGCGAGGACGCCGACGAGGCCACCGGGGGCTGAATCCAGCGACCCGCGCGGCACACCGGGATCTGGTGCCCGTGAGCCGGAACACGCAAGAAATTGATCCAGGAGATTGGGACAGCCACGATTTCCTGTGCTTGACTCGATGATCGCGCCGCGTGGGCTCGGGCCCCACACCCTGCATCACGGCGCGAGTCCCCCGTCAGCAAGTGCAAAGGATCAGCGCTGTGGCCCACAACAGCCACAAGCGGGAAACCCCTGCTGCCCGTTCCATCCGAGTCCCCCGATCCGTCCTGGTCGCAGCACCCCTCGCCGTCGTGGCGACGCTCTCCGCGGTGACCATGGGCGTGCTGTCGGCGACCCCCGCGACCACCGGCACCGACCTGCTCGCCGCGTCCGGCTCGAGCCGGACGCTCTCCGCGTCGTCGGCGCTCTCGGGCTCGACGGCGCTCTCGCGCCGCGGCGACGTCGTCTCCCGCTCGCAGATCCGCACCGCGGCCAAGGCCGAGTCGGCCGCGCGCATCGACATCGAGGTCGACCAGCAGGCGCGCCGCCTGGCCAAGAAGCTGGACCGCACGATGTGGACCACCGCCGACCTCAACCTGTGGGCCGGCCCCGGCGAGAAGACCGACAAGCTGGGCCTGCTGCCCGCGATCCGTCAGGTCTCGGTCACCGGCCGCCAGCAGGACGGCCGCGTCCAGGTCGTCATCGACGGGCAGTCGCGCTGGGTCACCGCCGACTACCTCAGTGCCGACAAGCCGCAGCCCGAGCCGGAGGTCGCGAGCGTGGGCGGTGCCTGCACCAACGGCACGACGGCCGCCGGCGGCGACGCCAACATCCAGAAGGTCCACGAGGCGGTCTGCGCCAACTGGCCCAGCATCTCCACCTACGGCACGCTGCGCGGCGGCGGCGGCGACCACCCCCTCGGCAGGGCCGTCGACATCATGGTCAGCGGTGACACCGGGTGGGACATCGCCGACTTCGTGCGCGCCAACGCCTCGGTGCTCGGGGTGACCTACGTGATCTACGCCCAGCACATCTGGTCGGTCGAGCGCGCGGGCGAGGGCTGGCGCGCGATGGAGAACCGCGGGTCCGTCACGGCCAACCACTTCGACCACGTCCACGTCTCGGTCTACTGACGCGCCACGTCGCGGCGCCGGGCCGTCCGGCACCGCTGTCCGGGGCGCTCGCTAGGCTCAGCAGCCGATGAGCATCGAGGACCTCTACGACGACCCGGCGCGCGAGCGGCTGGTCGCCGAGCCGCCCAAGCGGGTCGACGCGCCCGTGCGGCTGGCGTTCGAGCGCGACCGCGCCCGCGTGGTCCACGCCGCCGCCTCGCGCCGCCTGGCGGCCAAGACCCAGGTCGTGGGCCCGCAGACCGACGACTTCGTCCGCAACCGGCTCACCCACAGCCTCGAGGTGGCCCAGGTCGCCCGCGACCTCGCCCGTGCCCTCGGCACGCATCCCGACATCGCCGAGACCGCGGCGCTCGCCCACGACCTCGGCCACCCGCCGTTCGGCCACAACGGCGAGCGCGCGCTGGCCGAGCTCAGCGCGGACTGCGGCGGGTTCGAGGGCAACGCCCAGACCCTGCGGCTGCTCACCCGCCTGGAGTCCAAGACGTTCGCCGACGACGGCCGCTCCGTGGGTCTCAACCTCACCCGCGCCACGCTCGACGCCTGCACCAAGTACCCGTGGCCCCGGTCGGAGGCCTCCGGTCCCCACGGCGTGCACGCCGACGGCACCCCGCGCGCGGTGGTGAAGTTCGGGGTCTACGACGACGACCGCCCCGTCTTCGACTGGCTGCGCTCCGGGGTCGAGGGGCGTCGCCGTTGCGTCGAGGCGCAGGTGATGGACCTGGCCGACGACGTGGCCTACTCCGTCCACGACGTGGAGGACGGCATCGTGGCCGGGCGCCTCGACCTGACCCGGCTCGACCGCGACGCGCTCTGGGACACCGTGCGCTCCTGGTACCTCCCCGGAGCCGACGACGCCGCACTCGACGCCGCGCTGGGCGACCTGAGGGCGGTGGGGAGCTGGCCGCGGACGTCCTACGACGGCTCGCGACGCAGCCTGGCCGCGATCAAGAACCTCACCAGCGACCTCGTCGGGCGCTTCTGCGGCAGCGTGCAGGCGGCCACCTTCGCGGCCACGGGCGGCGAGGGCCTGGTCCGCCACCGCGCCGACCTCGTGGTGCCGCAGCAGACCGAGGTCGAGATCGGGGTGCTCAAGGGCATCGCCGCCCTCTACGTCATGCAGGCCGACGACCGGGTCTCGCTGATGGAGCGGCAGCGCACGCTCGTCGCCGAGCTCGTCGAGGCGATGTGGCACCGCGGTGCGGACGCGCTCGACCCCGTCCTGGTCGGCGACTGGGCCGAGGCCGACGACGACGCCGCGCGTCGGCGGGTCGTCGTCGACCAGGTCGCCTCGCTCACCGACGCCAGCGCCGTCGCACGCCACCGCGCCCTGGTGGGCTGAGGGACCGGCTCAGGGCAGGTCGCCCTGGGGGTAGGGGTTGTCCTGCAGGGCGACGTTGTCGGGGTGCAGCTGGTCCTCGAGGTCCGAGGTGGACGTGTGGGACCCGCCCGACGGGGTCACCTTGCTGGCCGCGGCGGACGCCGCCGAAACCACGGTGTCCTTCACGACGGGCGCGGCGGCCTGGGCCTTCTCCTTGGCCAGGTCGGCGGCCTGGTGCGCCTTGTCCTGCACGCGCGGGTCGTCCTTGACGCGCGTCGCGGTGCGCTTGATCTGGTCGTAGCGCTCGCGGCCGGCGCGGGCTCCGAGCACGTAGCCGGCAGCGGCGGCGAGCAGCAGGGTCAGCTTCTTCATGGGTCGCTCCTGGGGATGGTCGGTCGCGGGGACCGGTCTGGGGTGGGTGGGGGTCGGGTGGGGTCAGCGGTCGCGGCGCACGCGCCACACGACCAGGACGACGGCCATCGCCACCAGCGAGGCGGCCGCGGCGAGGACCTCGGGTCGCGGCTTGCCGTCGGCGGTGGTGGCGGCGTCCTTCAGGTCGGCCACCTTGTGCTGCGCCTGCGCCTTCACGTCGAGCTTGGCGGTCAGCTGGTCGACGGTCTCGGCGAGCTGGTCGCGCTGCTGCGCGATCTCGGCCTCGAGCTCCTCGGGGGTCTTGCCTGCCTCAACCACGGTGGGATCCCTTCACGGTCGCGATGTCGTCCTTGATGCCCTCGATGGCCCGCTCGGGCGCCGCCGGGGCGGCCTCGGCCACCTTCTTCCTGCCCATCAGCCCGGCCACGGCCGCCACGGCGAGCAACGCCACGGCCACCAGCAGCGCGGCGAGCCAGGGGTCGAGGACCTCGGCGAGACCGAGGACGGCGGTGGTCACGAGCGCCGCGAGGCCGAAGAACGCCAGGAGCCCGGCCACGCTGAACATGCCGATGCCGACGCCCGCGCGCTTGCCCTTCTCGGCGACCTCCGCCTGCGCGAGACGGATCTCGGAGCGGACCAGGTCGGGGATCTGCTGGGTGAGCTGGTGGACGAGCGCCCCGAGGGTCTGACCCTCTGGCGCTCCGTGCTGAGCGGTCATGTCGTCGACCCTCGCAGACCCCTCCGTCCTGGGCCAGACACCTCACGCCCGTAGGGGTGGCGGTCGATGTGGAGACCCCGCTCGGGAGATGGGCGCCCGCCCGTAGACTCGCCGGCGTGGCAGGCCGGATTCGCGACGAGGACATCGCCGAGGTGCGCGAGAAGGCGCGGATCGACGACGTCGTGTCCGAGTACGTCACCCTCAAGCGGGCTGGCGGCGGGTCGCTCAAGGGCCTGTGCCCCTTCCACGACGAGAAGACGCCGTCCTTCAACGTCAACCCCGCCCGCCAGTTCTGGCACTGCTTCGGCTGCGGCGAGGGCGGCGACGTCATCTCCTTCCTGATGAAGGTCGACGGCCTGACCTTCACCGAGACCGTCGAGCGCCTCGCCGAGAAGGTCGGGGTCCAGCTGCGTCGCGAGGAGGGTGACGACGAGCCCGTCCGGCCGCGCGGACCGGCCCGCGGTCGGCTGGTGGAGGCCAACAAGGTCGCGCAGGCCTTCTACGCCGAGCAGCTCGCCACCAGCGACGCCGTCGTCGCGCGCCAGTTCCTGCACGAGCGCGGCTTCGACCAGTCCGCCGCCGAGATGTTCGGCGTCGGCTTCGCGCCGCGCGACGGCGAGGCGCTGCTGCGCCACCTGCGGGGCCGCCGGATCAGCGACGAGGAGTCCGTCGCCGCCGGTCTGGTCGCGCTCGGCCGCTCCCACTACGACCGCTTCCGCGGCCGGCTGGTGTGGCCCATCCGCGAGGCCAACGGCGACACGATCGGCTTCGGCGCGCGTCGCATCTTCGACGACGACCGGATCGAGGCCAAGTACCTCAACACCTCCGAGACCGCGATCTACAAGAAGAGCCAGGTCCTCTACGGCATCGACCTGGCCCGCACCGCCATGAAGGACAGCCAGCAGGCGGTCGTCGTCGAGGGCTACACCGACGTGATGGCCTGCCACCTCGCCGGCGTCCGCACCGCGGTCGCCTCGTGCGGCACAGCCTTCGGCACCGACCACGCCCGCGTCCTGCGCCGCTTCATGGGCGACCACGGGTCGGCCGGCGGCGAGGTGATCTTCACCTTCGACGGCGACTCGGCCGGTCAGAAGGCGGCGATGAAGGTGCTGGAGAGCGACCAGGTCTTCGCCTCCCAGACCTACGTCGCGGTGGCGCCGGAGGGCAAGGACCCGTGCGAGCTGCGCATCGAGGAGGGCGACGAGGCGGTCCGCGAGCTCGTCGCGCGCCGCCAGCCGCTCTACCGCTTCGCCCTCGACAACATCCTCATGCGCTACGACCTCGACCGCGCCGACGGCCGGGTCGACGCGCTGCGCGACGCCGCCGGTCTGGTGGCCTCGATCCGCGACAAGACCAAGGTCGAGTCCTTCTCCCGCGAGCTCGCGCACATGGTCGGCGTCGACCTCGACGAGGTGCGCAGCGAGGTGCGTCGCGCGGCCAACCGCCCGGCGCGCACCGAGGAGCCGCGCCGACAGGTGCGGTCCAGCGAGTCGCAGGCCGCGCCCGAGGAGCCGGTGCGTCCACGGCTGCCGAGCCTGTCGGACCCCCGCTTCATGATCGAGCGCGAGCTGCTCAAGCTGGTCATCCAGCATCCCGCGGGCGTCGGTCGCACGACCACCCACGTCACGCCCGACGACTTCACCCACCCGACCTTCCAGGGCGTGTGGGCGGCCGCGGTGGCGGCCGGTGGCCCCGCCTCGGCGGGCGACGACGCGGGCTGGGCCAACCGCGTGCGCGGTGCCGCCACCGACCCCGCTGTCGTGGCGGCGATCACCGAGCTCGGGGTGGAGCCCGTCCGCGGCACCTCCGACCCGAACCCCACCTTCGCCGTGGCCTACGTCTACCGCCTGCAGGAGCTCACGACCGCGCGACGCATCGCCGACGTCAAGGCGCGCCTGCAGCGCACCAACCCCGTCGACAACGCGCTGGAGTACAACCGGATGTTCGGCGAGCTGGTCATGCTCGAGCAGCACCGGCGCAAGCTGCGCGAGGGCGCCGTCGGGGGGCAGTCATGACCCCGTTCCGCCGCCGCCCGGCCGGCCCGGTCGTCGACGTCGCCCCCGGCGAGCGGGTGCTGGCCACGGCCCTCGGCGACGACGGGGTCGTCCTGGCCGGCACCCGCGACGCGTTCTACCTCCTCCGCGACGGCGACACCCGCCGGGTGCCCTGGGAGCAGGTCGAGGCTGCCGGGTGGGACCGTGACACCGACACCTTCAGCCTCTCCGAGGTCGGCACCTGGGGAGACGAGCGCCCGGTCCATACCGTGCACCTCGACGAGCCCGGACGGCTGCTCGAGCTCGTCCACGAGCGCGTCACCGCGAGCGTGCTGCTCCAGCGCCACGTCTCGGTGGGCGGGCGCCGCGGGCTGCGCGTCATCGCGCGCCGCGCGCCCTCGGGTGCCGGGGGAGTGCAGTGGGTCTACGAGTACGACGAGGGCGTCGATCCCGACGACCCGGCCGTCCGCGCAGCCGCCCTGGCCGCGCTCGAGGCGCTGCAGCGCGACGTGGGCATGCCCTGATTTCGACCCCCGCCGCCGGTCTTGCTACTGTTCTGCCTCGCTGCACAAGCGGTCCCCTGTAGCTCAATTGGCAGAGCATTCGACTGTTAATCGGAGGGTTGTTGGTTCGAGTCCAACCGGGGGAGCACGAGAAGGGCCCGAGGCGTCACGCCTCGGGCCCTTCTTCGTCCCGCGGCGCCGGCAGCGGCACCTCAGCGGTTGCGGCGACGTAACGCTTCGCGCCCCCGCGTGAACTCTGCGTGACAGCCGGTCGTGGAGACGTCCGGCTGCGCGATCGTGGCGTCATGAGCGCTGATGACCTGCAGACCCCGGCGGTGAGCGACTTCGTCGTGCGTCCCGACGGGACGGTGGCCGGGAGCGACGGCGCGGCGGGCGCGCTCGCCGCCGCACTGCCCCCTACACCGGTCGTCTGGCGCAGCGGATGGGGGATCTGGTGGGGGCCGGCGACCTGCGCGGCATGGAGGCGCTGGGCCGTCGCCGGTTCGAGGCCGTCGTCACCTGGACGCCGCTCGGCGAGGCCACCTACCGGGCGAGGGCGCACCCGGTCGAGCCGCGCGAGGTTCCGCACTTCACCGTGGTCGGTGCCGTCGACACCGCGGCCGCAGTCGAGCACTGCCTGGGCCGGCTCATGTCCCTCGGCGGCGTCGTGTGGAGCACCGTGGTCACGGCCGGGGCCCGCGTCATCGCCGCGCAGGGGGACCGGCACGACCTCCACCACCTCGCGGAGGTCGGCAACCGCATGCTCGCGATCCTGCGCTCGCTCGAGGACCAGCACGCGAGCGGCTTCATGCGGATGAGGTTCGAGCACGGCAGCGTGATGGGAGCGTCCCTCGGGCGCCACGCGCTCGTGGCGGGCGTGGGCGCGACCGCGGGCGAGCCGGACGTCCCCGGGCCCGTGACGCTCCCGCCGCTCGTCGGGGCGCGCTTCGCGGGGGCCGGTGACCGGGAGCCGCGCCCGCGCCGACGCAGGCGTCTCGGGTCGCGCTGAGCGGTCGTGCTCAGCCCCAGCCCATCGGGAAGACCTCGAACGTCGCGGCGTGGGTGACGCCGAGCCCCTGGCCGCCGCTGCGCAGGATGCCGTCGAGGAACTCCTCGGGGTCCCAGCCCTCCCAGCCGAGCCCGTCGATGTAGGCCCGGTGCTCCTCCAGCGAGGCGACCCCGGCGTCGAAGGTGTCGGTGACGTCGACGGCGTGGGTGGCCTGCGGTGAGTTCCCGGCCCACACCGCGCCCACCCCGCCCCAGGGCTCGAGGCCGTCGACGAGCTGCTCGGGGAACACCCACCGGTTGCCCGCGTCGCGCACCGCGTCCAGCAGCGCGCGTCCGACGGCGATGTGGTCGGCCTGGTTGAGGTTGGCGCCGCCGAAGGTCTCGCGGAAGTTGATCGTCAGGGCGAGGTCAGGGCGCTGCTCGCGCACCACGCGCGCGATCGCGCGCCGCAGCTCCACGCCGTACTCCAGGACCCCGTCCGGCAGGCGCAGGAAGACCACCTCGTCGACGCCCACGGCCCGCGCCGAGGCGATCTCCTCGGCCTCGCGCAGCGGTCCGCACTCGTCGGGGTGGATGCCGTCGATCCCGGCCTCGCCGCTGGTCACCATGCAGTAGACGACGCGCTTGCCCTGCGCGGTCCAGCGGGCCACGGCGGCGGCGGCGCCGTACTCGATGTCGTCGGGGTGGGCGACGACGAAGAGCGCGGTTCCCCAGTCCTCCGGGAGCGGCTCGTACGACGGTGGGGCGGGGCGGTCCTCGGTCATGGGACCGAGCATCGCACTCGCGGGTGAGGTGTGTCGCCCCTCAGGCCATCACACCGACGGCCTGCGGGGTGAAGCCCGGGAACACCTGGCCCACGGACACCCCGAAGCGACGGGTGACGACCTCGGTCAGGACGCTGCGGTAGTCGGTGGTGACCAGCAGGTCGCCGTCGAGGGTGTTCTGCAGCCCGGGCCACGAGCCGTAGTAGCTCCCGCCCTTGACCCCCGCCCCGGCCACGAACATCACGTTGCCGAAGCCGTGGTCGGTGCCGTAGTTGTCGTTCTCCTTCACCCGGCGACCGAACTCGCTGAGCGTCACCAGGGTGACCCGGTCGGCCAGGGGGCCGAGGTCGGTGAAGAACGCGGCGATGGAGCTCGCGAGGTCGCCGGCGTTGCGCCTCATGTCGCCCCACTCGACCGTGCCGAGGTCGGTGTGCATGTCCCAGTCGCCCTGGTCGACGGTGATCACCTCGGCCCCGACGCCGGAGCGGATGATGCGCGAGACGTCGGAGAGGGCCTTGCCGAGCTGGCTGCCGGGGTAGGCGGGGGTCGGGGTGCCCGTCGCGGTGTCGCGGGCCGCGCCGAAGGTCTCGGCGCCGGCGATGGCGTCGCGGACCGCGCGGCTCATCGGCCCGCTGCCCTTCCACGCGTGCTTGAGCGAGGCCAGGCGGCGCCCGTCGTCCTCGGTGCCGGCGACCTCGGCGTCGTCCACGCGGCCGACGACGAACGCCGGGGCGGTGCCGAACAGCGAGGTCGGCACCTGGTTGCCCATGGCCGTGCCCTGGAGCGTCGAGGTGCCGGGCAGCTCACCGAGGAGCCGGTTGAGCCAGCCGTTGCGCGCGGTCGATCCGGGCGCCGCGTCCTCGATGGCCTCCATCGCCGCGAAGTGCGACCGGTTGGGCGTCGCCATGCCGGTGGCGTGGACCGCGGCCAGCCGCCCGCCCTGCCACATCGGCAGCAGCGGCGCCAGCGCCGGGTGCAGCCCGAACATCGCGTCGGGGGCGAGCAGCGAGGTGGCCGGGATGCCGATGCGCGGCCGGGCCGCGTAGTAGGTGGCGTCGCCGTGCGGCACGACGAGGGAGAGGCCGTCGGCTGCGCCCCGCAGGCTGAGCAGCACCAGGACCGAGCCGAGCGGGCTGGAGAGCCGTGCGGCGGGCCGCCCGGTGACGGCGTAGGCACGCGGACCCCCTCCGGCGAGGCCGGGGCCGAGGACGACCGCGCCGCCGGCCAGGGCGGTGCCGAGCAGGGCGCGGCGGCTCAGCGCGGTGCGCGCCTGGTCGTAGTCGGGGCAGCCGCAGGAGCGGGTGGGCAGGTTCGTCTCGTCAGTCATCTCAGCACGCCATGTGGTCGGGGGAGTCGAGGACGGCGGCGAGCAGGCGGGGGAAGCCCCACCGGTAGAGGCCGTGCTTGCGGTCGATCTTTTCCTTGGTGCGGCAGCCGGTGGCCAGGGACGCGGTGGTGACCATCCCCGTGGTCGCGGGCCGGTGGAGGAGCTCGCGGCTCACCTCGTCGACGAGGTCGGCGAAGCGGATCGCCTTCTTCGCCGGGACGAACGCGCTGGGCTCGCGGTAGTGGAGGTCGACCTTCGGCCACCACATCCCGGCCATCGACCAGTGCATGCCCATCGAGGCCAGCGCCCGTGACGGGGAGGCCCAGATGTCGTTGCGCACCGGCGTCCCGTCGGGGCGCGGCCACGCGTGGGGCGAGAGCCCCAGCCCGGAGGCCTGCCACAGCATCGCGTGGACGCCGGAGTCGTCGCCGCTGGGCCGGTCGAGCCGGACGCCGAGCGCGCGGTAGGTCGCCACGACGTCCTCGCTGGGATCGCGCAGCTTCTTGCCGGCCGCCGCGCGGAACTCCTTGCTCGCCACCAGTGCGCGCAGCACCGGGACGACGGCGGTGTCGTTGGCGAGGTAGACCCTGGCGAGCCGCTTGACCAGCGAGCGCGGCGGGTCGTCCTGGACGAACTTGGTGGCCAGCCGCTCGGCGATGCGCTGCGCGGTGTCCGGGTGGTGGGCGAGGTAGCGGACGTACTCCTGGACGACCTCGCGACCGTCGGCCTTGCGGTTCTTGTGGGAGAACCCCTTGACCTTCACCGGCCCGGTCCAGTGGTCCTCCTTGACGTAGGAGCCCTTCCAGGTCTCCCACAGGTCCACATGGTTGCCGGTGAGGATGCGGGCCGAGGCCTTGACGTCGTCCTCGTCGTAGTTGCCGGCGCCGACGGTGTGGATCTCCAGCAGCTCGCGGCCGAGGTTCTCGTTCGGCGCGCGCTTCGTCGAGGTGGCGGCGGACAGGAAGATGAGCATCGCGGGGTGCGTCGTGGTCTCGGCGAGCATCTGGTCGAAGCGCCCGAGGGCGTGCCGGCGAATGGTGTCGCCGTAGTCGACGCGCCAGGTGAACTGCGCGTCGCCGCTGACCGGCACGTGCAGCATGGCCTCCCAGAACTCGGTCATCTTCTCGAGCACGGGGCGACGGGTGCGGATGCGGCGTACCAGCAGCCAGCGGCCGTAGTCCTCCATGACCTCCCAGCCGCCGCGGACCTCCTGGACCTGGCGCTTCCACAGCTCCATCGGACCGCGGTCGAGGTCGGGCCACCAGCGGCGCACCGCGTCGGCGTCACCGTCCGGGAACGAGCCCGGCCGGGTGAGCTGGCGCTCGAACCACGCGTCGGCGCCGCCGGCCTGCCGCACGTCGCGCGCGAGCGCGGCGTCGACGCCGTAGCCGAACCGTGTGACGAGGTGCCGCTGCGAGGCGGGCAACAGGTCTGACTTCTTCTTCGCCACCGAGGTCCTCCCGTACCCAGCCGCTTCCGAGACGCATCACTGTGACACGTCGCCGCCAGGACCAGAAGTCGAACGCGATATCCGGTTGCCGTGCCGGCCGTGGTGCGGTCGGATGCGCGTCATGAAGGTGAGCGACCTCGACGCCCGCGACCCCGACGCCCGGCGTCGCTGGTTCGCCGCCCAGGACCGCGCGGCGCGCGCCGACCGCCCGCACGCGCTGCTCGAGGCCTTCGGCGCCTGGGAGCTGCTGGCCACCGAGCCGTCCGAGCACACGCGCCGCGAGTGGGTCCAGGTGGTCGAGGAGGGCGAGGTCGTCGGCACCGCGCACCTCGAGCTCCCCCTGACGGAGAACCGGGACGTCGCGTGGGCGGAGGTCGACGTCCTGCCCGAGCACCGGCGCCGCGGGGTCGGCCGGGCGCTGTGGGACGAGCTGGTCTCCCGCTCGCGGGCCGCCGGTCGCGCGCGGATCTGCGGCGAGGTGGTGCTGGACCCGGAGCGGTCGGCTGCGGCGCGGGCGTTCGCCGACGCGGTCGGCGCGGTGGAGAAGCACCGTGAGGACCACCTGGTCGCCGACCTGCCCCTCCCGCCGGTCGCCGTGGACGAGGCGTACGACGTGGTGGCCTGGCAGGGCCGGTGCCCCGACGAGCACCGGGCGGCCTACCTCGCGATGCGCAACCAGATGAACGCCGACGTCCCGGTGGGCGACCTCGACCTGGAGGTCTCCGTCCTCGACGACGTCAGGCTGAGCGCCTCCGAGGAGCGCCTCTTGCGGTCCTACGACGTCCGCGTGGCCGCCGCGCGGCGCCGCGAGGACGGCGTCTGGGGTGGCTACTCGCTGCTGTTCGTCCCGCACGGCGCGGACCACGGGTGGCAGGACGACACGCTCGTGATGCCGGGCCACCGCGGGCACCGCCTGGGGGCCGCGCTGAAGTCGGCCAACTACGCGAGCCTGCCCGCCGTCGTGCGGCGGGTGCACACCTGGACGGCGCCGACCAACACCGCCATGCACCGCACCAACACCGCCATGGGGTTCCGCGTCGTGGAGCACATGTACGAGGTCGAGGCGCCGATCGCCTAGGGTCTGCCCCCGAGGGGCGGTAGCTCAGTCGGTCAGAGCAGAGGACTCATAATCCATTCGGTGGCTGCTGGCCCCAGATGCTCCGATCTGCCGGGAACCGCATAACAGCAGGTCAGAGCCAGTTTCCTACTCATGCCGTCTGGCGCTAGATGGTCACTAATGGCGGCTGGCTGCCCCACGCGGTGCCCCACGCTCGCGCGGTCAGGCTCCGCCGTCCCACCCGGGGACTGACTGGTCCTCCTCGCCCGCTCGCTGCTGGGCCTCGATCACCGGGCTGATGCCGATCGGGCCGTGCATCGTCAGCACGCTCCCGCAGTGGCACGCCACGCAGCCGACGTGATCAACCGCGACATCGGGGAAGGTGTGCTCGACATCGGCGGCCTGCCGCTGGGCCTCGAGGTCGAGCCACGTGCGCACCTCCTCGCGGGACGCCCCCTCGGGCAGAGCCTGCCTCGGGGGAACGGTCGCGGCGAGGGGCAGGACGTCGGCGCAGGTCGGCTCGGAGGTCATCGGTTCACCAACTGGCCGCTCGTTGCTCGCGGCCCACGCCGTTGCGCTGCCCGGGCGTCTCGGAGCCGCTGGAGGCGACGCACCAGCTGTGGGTCGTAGGCCAGGGCCGCGATGGCCAGGAGCTCGTCGACAGCGAACGGGTAGTGGCCTCGCAGCTTCCGGCTCAGGCTGGCGTTCGACATCTCAGCGCCGTGGGCGACGATGGTCTGGCTCACGCCCTTCCGAGCGATGGCCGCTCGGACCTCGGCGGCCACTCGCTCGTTGTGTGTACGTGTTTCCATGTAGGTAAAACTACGCACACTTGGAAACATTGGTCAAGTTCTCGGGCGCGTGTTTCTGAAAAGCCCTACTCTGTTCCACATGGGAACCAATGCGCGGACGCCCGAGACGGTCAGCCGGGCCGTCTCCGAGGAGCTACGTGTCCTGCGGGCGCGTCACGGCAGCGGCAAGGAGTCGGTGCGCGACCTAGCCGATAGGTGCGGTGTGCCCTACAGCACGTTGCACAAGACGCTCGCGGGGGATCGGATGGTCGACGTCGAGGAGCTCCACAAGATCGCGCTCGCCCTGGACACCACCGGGTCCGCGATCCTGCAGGCCGTCGAGTCGCGCCTCGACCAGGCGGAGGTCGAGTTCAAGGTGCGCGACATCTTCGACAAGCCAGACCAGCCGGCGAAGACCACCATGAAGCGCCCGTCCCCACTCGCTGAGCCCAAGCGCCGTGCAGCGCGCAAGTACAGGGACCCGGACGCCTGATGTCGGTCGCCGCACCTAGCCTCCCCGCCATGTCGCTGCCGCATCCGTGGCGGGTCCTTGGCTCGCTGACTCACATCACGCTGGTGTGGCACGACGGGGGCGACATGGGGGAGACCGACCACGAGGCCGGCACCATCAGCCTCCGCCGCGGCATGACCTGGGCTGAGCGCCGCTCGACCCTCATCCACGAGTGCCTACACGTCCTCCGTGGCCCCTCGCTCGACACGCTCGAGGACCGTGAGGAGCTGCGCGTGGAGAAGGAGTCCGCGCGGTGGCTGCTTCCCGACGTGCGCGTGATCGGCGAGGCGCTGGCGTGGTCGCACACCCGCGCCGAAGCCGCTGACGAGCTGCACGTCGACGAGCGCACGCTCGCGATCCGGCTCCGCTACCTCCACCCCTCCGAGCGCAGCTACCTGCGTCAGCGACTGGAGCACGACTGATGGCCTGGGCAGAGAAGCTCCCCAGTGGCAAGTACCGCGGGCTCTACCGAGACGGCGCGGGCAAGCGGCGCAGCGCGGGCACGTTCAGCCACACGGCGAAGGCCGAGCGGGAGGCTGCCGCGAAGGAGGTCGACGCACGCTCGCTGCTGTGGCGCGACCCCGAGGCCTACAAGCGACCGTGGGGGGAGTGGGCGGACGAGTGGCTCACCGGCCGCCAGGTCGAAGCGACCACCGCGCAGGCCGACGGCGTCCGGAAGCGGAAGCACCTCGATCCGCGGTGGTCCACGGTGCCGATCGGGTCGATCACCCGCCACGACGTGAAGGCGTGGGCGGTCCAGCTGCGGCGCACCGGCATCAGCCCGGCCACGGTCCAGCGGATCGTCCACCTGTTCTCGGCCTCGCTGAACGCCGCTGTCGACGCCGAGGTGCTGGAGGTGAACCCGGCCTCGCGCATCAAACTTCCGAAGGGCGCCCTCGAGCAGGAGCGGTTCCTCACCCACGACGAGTACGACGCGGTCCGGGCGGAGCTGCCCAGCGTCCTCGACCAGCTCATCACCGACGTGCTGGTCAACACCGGCATCCGGTGGTCCGAGCTCGCCGGCCTGCACTGGTCGCGTGTCGACCTCGGCCGTGGTGTGCTCGCCGTCGTCGAGGAGTACGTCGAGGTCGCCGGTGAGGTGAAGCCGTACCCAAAGGGCAAGAAGGCCCGGCGCGTGCCGCTGACGCCCGACCTGGTCGCCGCGCTGACCGAGCACCTGAAGGACACCGGCAAGGGGAAGGCCTGCGGCGTCACGCACTCGACCGGCATCTGCCGTTCCGGGCTCGTTTTCACGACGCCGACCGGCCGGCCGTTGCGGAACTCGAACTGGTCGCCCGGATGGCGGCAGGCTGTCGACGACGCCGGTGTGGGTCACGTTCGGATCCACGACCTGCGACACACCTACGCGTCGTGGCTGCTCCAGCAGGGCATTCCGCTCGCGGAGGTGGGTAGGTTGCTCGGTCACATCTCGACGCAGACGACCGCGAAGTACACGCACCTGGCCGATACGCCGAGCGCAACGGTCATCGCGGCCCTGGCTGCCCCGCGGCTCGTCGGCTCGGAAACTCTCGCGCCCTAGTCAAGGAGCTGAAGCACCGCGTGCGACGTAGGTAGTCAGACTGGCACTCGGCGCGACCCCTGGGTGTCGCCGCAACTAAGCTCGCTGGCCAACTCACGCAAGAGGCACACGAGCAAGGGCCGGAACCCCGCCGCAAGCGGCGGAGCTCCGGCCCGCATCTGTGACGGAGCGGCCATTACCTCACTCGGCGATAGCGGATCCCCACCAAGAGATGCCGTCGTCAGCAGGGGTCAGCGAGTCCAGCGGCGGCGGCTCTTCGAGGGCCACGCGAAGCATCGTGGCGATCTCGACTGGATTGTTCTCGTTAGCGGCCAAAGCGAACGCCGGGTCTTCTGGCGCGACGTCGACGTCCTGCACGGAAACGTCGCGCCGCAGGCCGATGAGTCCGTCCACACCCGGGTAGCTGTAGATGATCTCAACCGTGTTGGCGTCTGGCTGTCGCGTCTCTTGGATAGTCGGCGTGAAGCCGAACGTAAGGTTGGGCAGCTGGGCCTTCAGCGCGGCTAGCACCATGCCCGAGCGAGAAGAGCGGTCCTCGACGGCAACCGCCGCTGCGGATGTGTCTGGTTCGGACTCGGCTACCGGCGGGGGAACGAACCCGACGACTTTTGTGACATCGGGCGCTTCGTCGTGCGAGTCGAATTTACCGGTCATACCTCTGCTCGCATTTCTGGCCTGGACCCTGGGAGTGTTGCCATAGTCGTTGATCCATGAGGGACAGAAGCCGTTGTAACCCTCGCAGTACATGGTGATCGTACCCTTGCGCTGCCCGCTGAACAGGGCGCGTTGGTTGACCGACCGCACGGTGACAGAGTCCAAGGTTTGACAGTTCGTGCCGTTCGCGTTGCATTCTCTGAGTTGGAATCCCCAGCGATAGATCCACGTTGTGGATCCCGGAGCATCCTCGTTCCCGCAAGAACTCGTCATCGTCTTGCGCCACACGTTGACCTTGTCGATTCCGTGCTTGTAACTGATCTTCCACCATCCCCAGCCCCCGCCGGTGCCAAGGTCGTAGTAGCCCGAGCGAACCGGGTTCACCTTTGCGCACGGGTCCGTCGAAGTGGCAACCAGATTCCAGTCGCCCGCCATGTCTTCGGCCTGAGCCTGGGTCCCGAGCGGCACGAGCATCACGATCAATAGAGCTGCCAGCAATCCCAACCGGCGACGTCGTTTCAACATGGTTCCCACTATGGCTGCGACGAATTTGTGCTCGCACGTTTGCGTCGAAAGGGGAGACCGTCAACGGGTCCGCTAGACCAGGTTGACGACCGCGATCCCCAAGCCATAGAGGGGTTCGTCTCGGATGGCTGAAGACGCTCACCGGGTGCGTGCGAGCGCAGTAGCGAACCCTTACTCAGTATGCAAGAGGCGTGGGGCTACAACGGTCGGGTTGGTCCCATGGCGTTGGTATGTTGCTCGGGCACATCTCGACGCAGACCACGGCGAAGTACGCGCACTTGGCTGAGTCGCCGAGTGCAGCGGTCATCGCGGCGCTGGCTGCCCCACGAAAGTCCCATGGGGCGGGGGGTAATCAGCCCGATTGAGCGTGAGGGGCGGTAGCTCAGTCGGTCAGAGCAGAGGACTCATAATCCTTGGGTCGTGGGTTCGAGCCCCACCCGCCCTACCGAGGACCGGCGCGTCAGGCCTCGCCCGCGATCAGGTACTCCCCGCCCTGCTCCTCCAGCTGCAGCGTGACCTGCTGCGTCCTCGTCTCGCCCGACGTGGTGACGTACTCGATCGTGTACGACGTCGTCAGCGCCTCCGGGTCGACCGTGAAGGCGGACGGGGACGCGGACGCGATCGTGCTCCAGAAGCCGGCGTAGCGCTCGTAGCCTCCGCTGTCGGCCTGGAACGCGGGCGTCAGCATGTCGAACGCCGTCTCCGGGTCGGAGGTGACCGTCGCGAAGTAGTCCTCCACGAACGTGCGCATCGCCGCGCGTGCACTGCCGCCGGCCGCCGGGGTGGACCCGGACGGCTCCTCGGACGGCTCCTCGGACGGCTCCTCGGACGGCTCCTCGGACGGCTCCGATGAGGCCGAGGGCTCGCGGCTGGCCGACGTGCCCTCACCCCGCGCGCGGTCGGCGTCGCCGGACGTGGGGTCGCCGTCACCCGGCCAGAGGACCCAGGTCAGGCCCGCGAGCACGACGAGTGCCGCGAGTGCCGCGAGCCATCCCACCCCACGGCGCGAGGGCGAGTCGCCCGTGTCCGCGGGCGGCGGGGCCGGCGTCGTGGGGGCCGCCGGCGCCACGGGTGTCACGGGGACCGACGAGGTCCGGGTCGGATCGTCGGCAGAGGTCGGCGCGGCTGCCGTGCTCAGGGGAACCGTCGCGTCGGGGCGTCCGTCCGCGACCGGGGCAGGCACGGGAGCCGTGCTGGCGTGGCCTCTCGCCACGCCCCTGAGGTCGTCGCGCACACGCTCCACGGGCCACCGGTCCGCAGGGTCCTTGGCCATCATCACGGCGAGGAGCCCGGCGACCGGGTGGTCCTCGGGCAGGCGCGGGGCCTCGTCGTGGACGATCTTGTAGAGGCCGCCCATGACGTTGTCGCCCACGTCGTACGGCGGGCGTCCGGTGAGCGCGAAGAGCAGCGTGCAGCCGAGCGACCACACGTCGCTGGCGGCGGTCGCCGGTGCCCCGGACGCGACCTCGGGAGCGATGTAGGCGGGGGAGCCGGTGATGAATCCGGTCTGCGTCAGGGCGGCGTCGGTGCCCGCACGGGCGATGCCGAAGTCGCCGAGCTTCGTGTGGTTGTCGTCGTCGACCATGATGTTGCCGGGCTTGACGTCTCGGTGGACGATGCCGGCCCGCTCGGCCTGCACGAGCGCGTCGGCCGCCTGCGCGAGGATGCCGGCCGCACGGGCGACGGGCAGCGGACCCGCCGCCCTCACCACCTCGGTGAGCGTGCGTCCGCGGACCAGCTCCATCACGAGCCAGTAGCAGTCCACGTCCTTGACCAGGTCGAAGATCGACACCACGTGCGGGTGGGTGATGCCTGCCGCCAGACGCGCCTCCCGCTCGGCGCGGGCGATGTCCTGCCCGGTCGTCCCGGGGAGCAGGCCGATGCGCTTGATGGCGACGGGCCGGTCGAGCAGCTCGTCGTGCGCGAGGTGGACGGACCCGGCCCCGCCGCGTCCGATCTCCCGCTCGAGGGTGTACCTGCCGGCGATCACGTGCGCCCCTTTCCGCGGGGGTTGGCTGGGCTCCGGGCACGCTAGCCACCCGCACGGTGCCGCCTGCACACCCGTGAGGACCTGTGTGCCGTCCGCTCGGCGCCCGGTCAGGCCTCGCCGGCGATGCGCAGCTGGTCGTCGACGCGCTGCAGCTGCAGGCGGATCCGGTCCGAGGACCGCGCGCCCGACTTGAGGACGTAGTCGACGGAGTAGGCGACGGTGAGGTCGGAGGGATTGCTCTCGATGCCGGTCACCGTCGCCGAGCGCACCTTGCCCCACCACCCCATGTAGCCGCCGAAGCCACCGCTGCGCGTCTGGAAGCCCGGCGTCAGCTGCTCGAAGGCCGCGCGGGGGTCGGCGGTCACCGTCGAGAGGTAGGAGGTGATGAAGGCGTCCATCTGCTGCCGGGTCTGCTCCGCGGTCGGCGGGGGAGCAGCGGTCGTGTCGCTCGTCGTCTGGGACGTGGTCGGACCGGTCGGCTCCTCCGGTGCCGCCTCCGGAGTGCCGCGCCCGCCCCAGACGTAGGCCGCCACCACGGCCGCCACCGCGATCACCGCGCCCGCGGCCACCAGGCCCCAGCGCACGGCACGCTGCCGCGACGGGCTCGGCGTCGTCGTGACGGGGGCAGGAGCAGGGGCGCGCACGCCCGTCATCACGCCGGTGCGCTCGCCGGGCCCGTGGGCGGCCGGCGCCGCGACCATCGTGGTCCGCTCGCCGCGCTCGAGGCGGCGCAGCTCGTCGCGGACCTGCCGCATCGAGAGCCGCAGCTCGGGCTCGCGCACCATCATCCGGGACAGGAGCACCGCCACGGGGTGGCCCTCGGGCAGCCGCGGCGGGTCCTCGTGGACGATCTTGTAGAGCGCGCCGATGAGGTTGTCGCCCACCTCGTAGGGAGGCCGCCCGCTGGCCGAGTGGAAGAGCGTCGCACCGAGCGACCACACGTCGCTGGCCGAGGTCGCGGAGGCGCCGGACGCGACCTCGGGAGCGAGGTAGGCGGGGGAGCCGGTCACCAGACCGGTCTGGGTCAGCGACGCGTCGTCCGCGGACCGCGCGATACCGAAGTCGCTGAGCTTGGCGACGTGGTCGGAGACCAGGATGTTGCTGGGCTTGACGTCGCGGTGCACGATCCCCGCCGCGTGCGCCTCGGCGAGGGCGTCGGCGACCTGCGCGAGGTACGACGCCGCGACGGTGGCCTCGAGCGGTCCGGCCGTGCGCACCAGCTCGCTGAGCGTCATGCCGTCCACGTACTCCATGACCAGCCAGTGCACGTCGTCCTCGGCCACGAGGTCGAAGACCGAGACGACGTGCGGGTGGTTCAGCGCGGCGGCCAGCCGTGCCTCGCGGGCGGCACGCTCGAGCTGGGCCTGGTCACCGCCGGGCATGAGCCCGATGCGCTTGATGGCGACGGTGCGGCCGAGCACCTCGTCGTGCGCGAGGTGGACGGTCCCGGCACCGCCGCGACCGATCTCGCGCTCGAGCGTGTACCTGCCTGCGATCACGTGGGGCCTCCTCCCGCCGACGCGCCCTAGGCTAGTGCGCGACCACCAACCCGCCTCACCCCGAAGGAACCGACGTGAGCAGCCCCAACGTCCTCGACGACCTGGAGTGGCGCGGCCTCATCGCCCACTCCACCGACCGCGACGCGCTCCGCGCGGCGCTGGGCGAGGGGAGCGTCAGGTTCTACGTGGGCTTCGACCCGACGGCGCCGAGCCTCCACATGGGCAACCTGGTGCAGATCCTCACCGCGCGGCGCCTGCAGCAGGCCGGCCACACGCCGTACGCCCTCGTCGGTGGGGCCACTGGGATGATCGGCGACCCGCGCGAGAGCGGGGAGCGCACCCTCAACTCCCTCGACCTCGTCAAGGAGTGGGTCGACCGGGTCCGCTCACAGATCGAGCCCTTCTTGACCTTCGAGGGTCCCAACGCGGCCACGATGGTCAACAACTACGACTGGACGGCGTCGCTGTCGACGATCGACTTCCTGCGCGACATCGGCAAGCACTTCCCGGTCAACCGGATGCTCGCGCGCGACGTGGTGAAGTCCCGCCTGGAGGCGGGCATCAGCTACACCGAGTTCAGCTACGTCCTGCTCCAGTCCATGGACTACCTCGAGCTCCACCGACAGCACGGCGTCACGCTGCAGTTCGGCGGTTCCGACCAGTGGGGCAACCTCACCGGGGGCGTGGAGCTGGTGCGCCGGGCGGAGGGCGCGAAGGCGCACGCCTTCGCCACACCGCTGATCACCAAGGCCGACGGCACCAAGTACGGCAAGACCGAGGGGGGCGCGCTCTGGCTCGACCCGGAGATGCTCTCCCCCTACGCCTTCCACCAGTTCTGGCTCAACGCCGAGGACGAGAAGGTCGTCGAGCTGCTGAAGGTGTTCACGTTCTGCTCCCGTGAGGAGATCGAGGACCTCGAGGCCCAGACCAGGGAGAAGCCGTTCCTGCGTGCTGCCCAGAAGCGTCTGGCCGACGAGGTGACCGCGCTGGTGCACGGGACCGACGAGGTCGACCAGGCCAAGGCGGCGGCCGCGGCGCTCTTCGGCGGGGGAGACCTGCGCGAGATCTCCAGTGCCACCCTCGGTGCCGCGCTCCGCGAGACCGGCGGTACGGAGGTGCCCGCCGGCGACCTGCCCGGGATCGTCGACCTGCTGGTGACGACGGGCCTCGCCTCCAGCAAGGGCGACGCCCGACGCACCGTGACCGAGGGCGGGGCGTACCTGAACAACGTCCGCGTCGAGGACCCCGAGCTGCAGCCCACCGCCGCGGACCTGGTGGCCGGGGCGTGGCTCGTGCTGCGCCGCGGGAAGAAGAAGTTCGCGGGCGTCGAGGTGCGCTGAGCACCCCTCTCCAGACCCGTCCAGGTGGCGGTGCACGCGGTCCCACGGGGCCGCCTGCACCGCCACAACCACGTCTGCAGGCCTCTGACCTGCGAAAACGCAGATGTGCCCGCGGTCACACCGTTTCGATTTGCGCGTTTGCCAGAGGTTCACTAATGTTTCCTCTGTCGCCAGGGAGCGGCGGGGAGCAAGGCCGGTCAGGCCGGGCTCCCGGCCCCGGAGCGACCAGCCCGAAGCGGTCATCGGTCACGGTGACACCACCGGGCGGTGAGCGGGAGTCACGAGGATTTGCGTCGCGTGCCCCCCGGTCACTAAGTTTCACCAGGTTGCCCCGCGACCGAGCCGGCTTTTGCTGGGGAGGATCGGGTGTGTCTGATTCTTGAGAACTCAACAGTGTGTTTGATTAGTCGACGAATTAGTTTGTTATGCCCCGTTGACATCATGTTTGGCTGCTGCCTTTGGGTGGTGGTTGTGGTGTCGCGGTTTCTTTGACAATGATTCTGGCTGATGCCTGCGATCTTCGGGTTGTGGGTGTCTTTCGCTAGTTTTGTTCAGTCATGGATGTGGCTCTTATTGATAGTCGCTCTCGCTGCTTTTGGGTGGTGGGGGTTGATGGTTTTCGATGGAGAGTTTGATCCTGGCTCAGGACGAACGCTGGCGGCGTGCTTAACACATGCAAGTCGAGCGGAAAGGCCCTTCGGGGTACTCGAGCGGCGAACGGGTGAGTAACACGTGAGTAATCTGCCCCTGGCTTTGGGATAGCCACCGGAAACGGTGATTAATACCGGATATGACCACTTGATGCATGTTGGGTGGTGGAAAGTTTTTCGGCCAGGGATGTGCTCGCGGCCTATCAGCTTGATGGTGAGGTAATGGCTCACCATGGCTTCGACGGGTAGCCGGCCTGAGAGGGTGACCGGTCACACTGGGACTGAGACACGGCCCAGACTCCTACGGGAGGCAGCAGTGGGGAATATTGGACAATGGGCGGAAGCCTGATCCAGCAACGCCGCGTGAGGGATGACGGCCTTCGGGTTGTAAACCTCTTTCGGTAGGGACGAAGCGCAAGTGACGGTACCTACTAAAGAAGCACCGGCCAACTACGTGCCAGCAGCCGCGGTAATACGTAGGGTGCGAGCGTTGTCCGGAATTATTGGGCGTAAAGGGCTCGTAGGCGGTTTGTCGCGTCGGGAGTGAAAACCAGGTGCTTAACACCTGGCTTGCTTTCGATACGGGCAGACTAGAGGTATTCAGGGGAGAACGGAATTCCTGGTGTAGCGGTGAAATGCGCAGATATCAGGAGGAACACCGGTGGCGAAGGCGGTTCTCTGGGAATATCCTGACGCTGAGGAGCGAAAGTGTGGGGAGCGAACAGGATTAGATACCCTGGTAGTCCACACCGTAAACGTTGGGCGCTAGGTGTGGGGTCCATTCCACGGATTCCGTGCCGCAGCTAACGCATTAAGCGCCCCGCCTGGGGAGTACGGCCGCAAGGCTAAAACTCAAAGGAATTGACGGGGGCCCGCACAAGCGGCGGAGCATGCGGATTAATTCGATGCAACGCGAAGAACCTTACCTGGGTTTGACATACACCCTGCCGCTCCAGAGATGGGGCTTCTTTTGGGGGTGTACAGGTGGTGCATGGCTGTCGTCAGCTCGTGTCGTGAGATGTTGGGTTAAGTCCCGCAACGAGCGCAACCCTCGTTCTATGTTGCCAGCACGTAATGGTGGGGACTCATAGGAGACTGCCGGGGTCAACTCGGAGGAAGGTGGGGATGACGTCAAGTCATCATGCCCCTTATGTCCAGGGCTTCACGCATGCTACAATGGCCGGTACAAAGGGCTGCGATCCCGTGAGGGGGAGCGAATCCCAAAAAGCCGGTCTCAGTTCGGATTGGGGTCTGCAACTCGACCCCATGAAGTCGGAGTCGCTAGTAATCGCAGATCAGCAACGCTGCGGTGAATACGTTCCCGGGCCTTGTACACACCGCCCGTCACGTCACGAAAGTCGGCAACACCCGAAGCCGGTGGCCCAACCCTTGTGGAGGGAGCCGTCGAAGGTGGGGCTGGCGATTGGGACGAAGTCGTAACAAGGTAGCCGTACCGGAAGGTGCGGCTGGATCACCTCCTTTCTAAGGAGCACACACCCCGATCAGTGGCGAATGTTCACTGACGCATGGTGGTGTCTCACTAGTGGAATCGTCGACTGGCTGTCTCAGCTGCATGGCCCTTGGGGTTGTGTGGGTGGGGTGGTCTACCAGGCCTGCCGTTGGGTGGGGTGGTGGTTGAGCACACTGTTGGGTCCTGAAGGATCAGCCTCTGGTTGGTGTTTCAGTGTCTCCCTTCGTCTGAGTCTCCCTTCTGGGGGGTGAGGGGGTTGGTGGGGTTGTTGTTTGAGATCTGCATAGTGGACGCGAGCATCTTTGTAGCTAGTTCAATCTAGTTGCGTTGCCGGCTCGTCTCGTATGAGTCTTCGAGGCGTGCTGGTGTGTGTTGTTTTGACGTAGTTGAGACAAGCTATGAAGGGCACATGGTGGATGCCTTGGCATCAAGAGCCGATGAAGGACGTTGGAGCCTGCGATAAGCCCTGGGGAGTTGGCAACCAAGCTGTGATCCAGGGGTGTCCGAATGGGGAAACCCAGCACGAGTCATGTCGTGCTACCCACATCTGAACACATAGGGTGTGTGGAGGGAACGTCGGGAAGTGAAACATCTCAGTACCGACAGGAAGAGAAAACAACAGTGATTCCGAGAGTAGTGGCGAGCGAAATCGGAAGAGGCCAAACCTTGCGTGTGTGATACCCGGCAGGGGTTGCACGCAAGGGGTTGTGGGACCGCTCATCACGTACTGCCGTGCGTGAGCAGAGTAAGAAACCAGTGTGGAAGTCGAAACCGGTTGGAAAGCCGTACCGTAGAGGGTGATAGGCCCGTAGACGTAAAACACTGGCTCTGGAGCGTGTTCCCAAGTAACACGGAACCCCTGAAATTCCGTGTGAATCTGGCGGGACCACCCGTTAAGCCTAAATACTCCTTGATGACCGATAGCGGACAAGTACCGTGAGGGAAAGGTGAAAAGTACCCCTGGCGGGGAGTGAAATAGTACCTGAAACCATGTGCCTACAATCCGTCGGAGCCTTATGCCAACTTGTTGGTGGGGGTGACGGCGTGCCTTTTGAAGAATGAGCCTGCGAGTTTGCGGTGTGTTGCGAGGTTAACCCGTGTGGGGAAGCCGTAGCGAAAGCGAGTCCGAATAGGGCGATTCAGTAGCGCGCTCAAGACCCGAAGCGAAGTGATCTATCCATGGGCAGGTTGAAGCGTCGGTAAGACGACGTGGAGGACCGAACCCACTTAGGTTGAAAACTGAGGGGATGACCTGTGGATAGGGGTGAAAGGCCAATCAAACTTCGTGATAGCTGGTTCTCCCCGAAATGCATTTAGGTGCAGCGTTGCGTGTTTCTTGCCGGAGGTAGAGCACTGGATAGCCGATGGGCCCTACAAGGTTACTGACGTTAGCCAAACTCCGAATGCCGGTAAGTGAGAGCGCAGCAGTGAGACTGCGGGGGATAAGCTCCGTAGTCGAGAGGGAAACAGCCCAGACCATCAGCTAAGGCCCCTAAGCGGTGACTAAGTGGAAAAGGATGTGGAGTCGCATTGACAACCAGGAGGTTGGCTTGGAAGCAGCCACCCTTGAAAGAGTGCGTAATAGCTCACTGGTCAAGTGATTCCGCGCCGACAATGTAGCGGGGCTCAAGTCATCCGCCGAAGCTATGGCATTCAACGAATACGCAAGCCGCCCTTGAGGTTGGTTCAGTGCGTTGGATGGGTAGGGGAGCGTCGTGTGGGCAGTGAAGCGCCGGAGTGATCCAGGTGTGGAGCCCACACGAGTGAGAATGCAGGCATGAGTAGCGAATCACGGGTGAGAAACCCGTGCGCCGAATGATCAAGGGTTCCAGGGTCAAGCTAATCTGCCCTGGGTAAGTCGGGACCTAAGGCGAGGCCGACAGGCGTAGTCGATGGACAACGGGTTGATATTCCCGTACCGGCGAAGTTTCGCCCATGACGAACTTGGTGATGCTAACCACCCGAAGCATCTCGGACCGGACCCTTCGGGGCGAGGCCGTGGTGTGGAGCGTGGGACCCGAGCTGGTAGTAGTCAAGCGATGGGGTGACGCAGGAAGGTAGCCCAGCCACAGCGATGGTTGTCTGTGGGCAAGCGCGTAGGACGTGGTGTAGGCAAATCCGCACCACATGTGTCTGAGACGTGACGCGGAGCCATATATGGCGAAGTGGGTGATCCTATGCTGTCGAGAAAAACCTCTAGCGAGAAACGAGCCGCCCGTACCCCAAACCGACTCAGGTGATCAGGTAGAGAATACTAAGGCGATCGAGATAACCATGGTTAAGGAACTCGGCAAAATGCCCCCGTAACTTCGGGAGAAGGGGGGCCGGATTCGTGAACCCACTTGCTGGGGGAAGCGATGATGGCCGCAGAGACCAGGGGAAAGCGACTGTTTACTAAAAACACAGGTCCGTGCGAAGTTGTAAGACGATGTATACGGACTGACTCCTGCCCGGTGCTGGAAGGTTAAGAGGACCGGTTAGATACGCAAGTGTCGAAGCTGAGAATTTAAGCCCCAGTAAACGGCGGTGGTAACTATAACCATCCTAAGGTAGCGAAATTCCTTGTCGGGTAAGTTCCGACCTGCACGAATGGAGTAACGACTTTCCCACTGTCTCAACCATGGACTCGGCGAAATTGCACTACGAGTAAAGATGCTCGTTACGCGCGGCAGGACGGAAAGACCCCGGGACCTTTACTATAGTTTGGTATTGGTGTTTGGTACGGCTTGTGTAGGATAGGTGGGAGACTGTGAAGCCCAGACGCCAGTTTGGGTGGAGTCAACGTTGAAATACCACTCTGGTCGTACTAGATGTCTAACCTAGGTCCGTTATCCGGATCAGGGACAGTGCCTGATGGGTAGTTTAACTGGGGCGGTTGCCTCCTAAAATGTAACGGAGGCGCTCAAAGGTTCCCTCAGCCTGGTTGGCAATCAGGTGGCGAGTGTAAGTGCACAAGGGAGCTTGACTGTGAGACAGACATGTCGAGCAGGGACGAAAGTCGGAACTAGTGATCTGGCCACGGCATGTGGAAGCGTGGTCACTCAACGGATAAAAGGTACCCCGGGGATAACAGGCTGATCTTCCCCAAGAGTCCATATCGACGGGATGGTTTGGCACCTCGATGTCGGCTCGTCGCATCCTGGGGCTGGAGTAGGTCCCAAGGGTTGGGCTGTTCGCCCATTAAAGCGGCACGCGAGCTGGGTTTAGAACGTCGTGAGACAGTTCGGTCCCTATCCGCCGCGCGCGCAGGAAACTTGAGAAAGGCTGTCCCTAGTACGAGAGGACCGGGATGGACGAACCTCTGGTGTGCCAGTTGTTCTGCCAAGAGCACGGCTGGTTGGCTACGTTCGGAAGTGATAACCGCTGAATGCATCTAAGCGGGAAGCACGTTTCAAGATGAGGTTTCCCACCCAATAATGGGGTAAGGCCCCCCACAGAACATGGGGTTGATAGGCCGGAGGTGTACAGCAGTAATGCCCAGCCGACCGGTACTAATAGGCCGAGGGCTTGTCCCAACCACGTACAAAACCCACACACACACCGTGTGGGTACGTGACACACGCGCACACAACGAACACAAGCTGCGAGGCTTGTTCGCGTCCACTACGCAGTTCCCAACCAACAAACCCAGCACCCGCAGGAGTTCATGCGGTGGTGCGAGTTTGTGAGTGGTTGAAAGAGTTACGGCGGCCATAGCGAAACGGGAAACACCCGGTCCCATACCGAACCCGGAAGTTAAGCCTTTCAGCGCCGATGGTACTGCAACCGAGAGGTTGTGGGAGAGTAGGACGCCGCCGGACAAACATTTGGCAGGGGCCACCAGGTAACTGGTGGCCCCTGTGCCATTTCAGCCGCGTTGAGTACGGTGGCCCCGGGACCGGGGGACCGTGAGCGTCGAGAAGGGGAGTACGGCTGTGGCCGAGGACCGTCGAGGACAACGTCCGTCGCGAGGTGGGTCCGGTGCCAGCCGTGGCGGCCCGAGCTCGGGTGGTGGTCGTGGTGGGTCGTCCCGCGGCGACTCTCGCAGTGACTCGCGCGGCGACTCGCGAGGCGACTCCCGTGGGGACGCCGGCGGGCGCGGCGCGGACTCGCGTGGCCGCGGCGGCCGCGACGAGCAGCCCCGAGGGCAGGGCGGCGGGTCCCGTGGCGGCTACCAGGGCGGCAAGTCCACCGGTGGCAAGCCGTCGGGTGGCAAGTCCTACGGCAGCAAGCCGGGCGGTCAGGGGGGAGCGAACCGCTCGTCGGGCTCGCAGGACCGTGCCTTCCGTCCCCGCACCGACGACAAGCCCCGGACCGTCGACCAGGCCGTGTACGACGGTCCGGAGCTGCCGGAGAACATCACCGGCGCCGAGCTCGACCGCAACGTCCGTGCACAGCTCAAGGGCCTGCCGGAGAAGCTCGCTGCGCGCGTCGCGCGCCACCTCGCCGCTGCGGGGATGCTGATCGACGAGGACCCGGAGACGGCCTACCAGCACACCCTGGCCGCACGTGCCCGCGCGTCGCGGATCGCCGTCGTGCGCGAGGCGGCCGGCGAGGCTGCCTACGCCGCGGGCCACTACGCCGAGGCCCTGTCGGAGCTGCGTGCTGCCAAGCGGATGAACGGTGCCACCGACTACCTCCCGATCATGGCGGACTGCCACCGTGCCCTCGGCAACCCCGAGCAGGCGATCAAGCTCGCGAAGAGCCCCTCGGTCGCCAACTTCATCCCCGAGGCCAAGGCGGAGATGACCCTGGTCGAGGCCGGGGCCCGCCGTGACATGGGTCAGCTCGACGCCGCGCTGCGCACGCTCGAGCTCGCGCCGCTGATGTCGAAGAGCCGGTCGTCGTGGGTGGTGCGCCTGCGCTACGCGTACGCCGACACCCTCGAGGCGGCCGGCCGCGACTCGGACGCGCTCGCGTGGTTCCACCGCACCCACTCCATCGACAGCGAGGAGCTCACCGACGCCGCGGCGCGCGCCGAGATCCTCGAGCGTCGCCAGTCCTGAGGTCCTGCTCACTGCCGTCCACGCGCCACGACACCTCGGTGTCCGTGGCGCGCTGGCGTTCGGGCGCCTCATGCGTCACAATGAAGGCTCTAATCACATAGGTGTCACTCGATCCTTCGAGAGTAGCGACGACAGAACGCTGGGGAAGGCGCATCTGGAGCGTCGGAACTCAAGGAGGTCACGGTGACCACACGCATTGCTTCCCGCCCGGACGGTCCGGGGACGAGGGGCATCCTTTACGTGCACTCTGCGCCCTCCGCACTCTGCCCACACATCGAGTGGGCAGTCGGCGGAGTCCTCGGAGTCGCCGTCTCGCTCGACTGGACACCTCAGCCTGCCCAGCCGGGCTCCTACCGTGCCGAGCTGTCGTGGACGGGCGCTGGCGGCACGGCTGCTGCCGTCGCCTCGGCGCTGCGCGGGTGGAACCACCTGCGCTTCGAGATCACCGAGGAGCCGACCAGCTCCACCGAGGGCACGCGCTTCTCGTGCACCCCTGACCTCGGGATCTTCCACGCCATCACCGGCCCGCACGGCGACATCCTCATCCCCGAGGACCGGCTCAAGGCCGCGGTCGTCAAGGCCGCGCTGGGCGACACCACGCTGCTGCTCGAGATCGACCAGCTGCTGGGCAAGCCGTGGGACGACGAGCTCGAGACCTTCCGGCACGCCGGTGAGGGCGCACCGGTGCGCTGGCTGCACCAGGTCGTCTGACCACCGCGGCCGTCCTCGCCATGACCACCCGCCGCGGCCTGTTCGTCGCCCCGTTCGACGCTCTCGCCGACCCGGGCGTCGTCGGCGACCTCGCGGTCGCGGCCGAGGTGGCCGGCTGGGACGGCTTCTTCGTCTGGGACCACCTGCAGTACGGCGACCGCGTCGAGGCCATCGCCGACCCGTGGACCTGCTGTGCGGTGATCGCGGCCCGCACCGAGCGGCTGCTGTTCGGACCGATGGTGACGCCCCTCCCGCGCCGACGCCCCCAGGTGCTGGCACGCCAGGCGGCGAGCCTGGCGGTCCTGTCCGGCGGTCGCTTCGTCCTCGGGCTGGGGATCGGCGACGACTGGGTGGGTGAGTTCGGCGGCTACGGCGACGAGACGGACCCGAAGGTGCGCGGCCGCATGCTCGACGAGGGGCTGGCCGTGCTGGCGGCGCTGCTCTCCGGTGAGCCGGTCGACCACGAGGGACCCCACTACACCGCGCGGGGTGCGGCCTTCCGCCCCGCGGCGACCGTCCCGATCTGGCTCGCGGGCCGCTACGGCAATGCCGCCCCCCTGCGGCGCGCAGCTCGGCACGACGGGTTCTTCGTCATCGGCCTCGGGGGACCCCAGGACCTCGACGAGGTCGCCCGCCGCCTCGAGGCCCACGACCCGGCGCCCGGCTTCGACCTGGTGGTGGACCTCCAGCCCGACCAGGACCCCGGCCCGTGGCTCGACCGGGGCGCGTCGTGGGTCCTCACCCGCGTCGGCCCCTACGACCTGGACCTCCGCGAGGTACGTCGCCTGGTGGAGGCCGGGCCCGTCACCTGACGTCACACCAGGTCCGTCGGGGACGGACCTCGGAGTTGAGACATTCCGGGGTAGTCACATCGGGCCATCTTGTGCCTGTCGGACAGTCAGCGGGCGACGGTCGACCTACCCTGTGGAGGTGCTCCCCCGGCCGGGTGGAGGACCGGCGTGGCTGCTCGCTGACGACGTGGACGATAGGGGCTCTCATGGGACAGACGATCCGCTCGACGCGCGCGGGGTGGACGCTGGTGGCGGCCTTGATGGGACCGATGGCCCTCACGGCGGCCGTGACCGTCCCCCTCGACGGCCCGACTCGGCCTGACGTCGTCGCGGGAGAGCCGCCCGTCACCGCGACCAGCACCGGCTTCCAGGACAAGCGCTGGGGCGACGACGCCACACGCGAGGACGAGAAGGCCTCGGCCGAGACCGGTAACTGGAAGGCCGACAAGGACTACGGCTCGCTGTACACGGCGGGCAAGTGGTACCGCGCCCAGGACGCCTGGCACAAGACGGGCGCGTCCGGCTCGAAGATCACCGGCAAGGGGGTCGACGTGGCGCTCATCGACACCGGCGTGGCCCCCGTCGCAGGGCTCAACACGGACGGCAAGGTGCTGAACGGGCCCGACCTGTCCTTCGAGAGTCAGGACCCCAGCACCCGTTACCTCGACGGCTACGGGCACGGCACACACATGGCCGGCATCATCGCGGGTCGCGACGCTGGGGTGGCGCCGGGCAAGGAGGACGACGACCACTACTTCGTCGGCATCGCCCCGGACGCGCGCATCGTGAACGTCAAGGTCGCCACAGCCGACGGAGGCGCCGACGTCAGCCAGATCATCGCGGCCATCGACTGGGTCGTGCAGCACCGCAACGACGCGGGCATGAACATCCGCGTCATCAACCTCTCCTACGGCACCCACTCGACCCAGCCCTACACCGTCGACCCACTGGCGTACGCCGCGGAGAACGCTTGGCGCAAGGGGATCGTGGTCGTGGCCGCGGCTGGCAACGACGGCAGCGGCAAGGACCTGACGATGCCCGCCGCGGACCCGCACGTGCTTGCCGTCGGTGCCGTGGACCACGTCGGGTCGAAGACCCGCAACGACGACAGGACCGCATCGTTCACCAACTCCGGGACCACGGCGCGCCGCGCAGACCTGCTGGCCCCGGGCAAGTCCGTCGTGTCGCTGCGGGTGCCGGGCTCCTACGCCGACCGCGGACATCCCGAAGGCCTGGTGACCGGTGACGACACGGCTCGTTTCTTCCGCGGAAGTGGCACTTCGCAGGCGACCGCCATGGTCAGCGGGGCCGTGGCTCTGCTGCTCCAGCAGCGGCCGGAGCTGACCCCGGACCAGGTCAAGTACCTCCTCACCTCCTCTGCCGACCCCCTCAAGGTCGTCGACGCGGAACAGCGCGCAGGGGTCCTCAACGTCAAGGAGGCGATCGAGGCGGCAACACCCAGTGCTCAGGACGCGCAGCAGGTCTGGGCGGCCGCCACCGGCACCGGCACCCTGGAGGGATCGCGCGGTGACAGCCACGTCGTGGACCCGCAGACCGGGACCATGCTGACCGGGGAGATCGACGCGCTCGGCAACCCGTTCGTCGCCCGCTCGTGGCGCGACGCAACCGCGATGGGACAGGCGTGGACCGGTGGCGAGTGGAACGGACGAGAATGGTCCGGTTCCGACTGGTCGGGGTCGTCGTGGACCGCCCGGTCGTGGCGCAGCGCAAGCTGGTCGGGCGGCAACTGGTCGGGCGGCGACTGGTCAGCACGGTCCTGGCGCGGTGACACCTGGACCGCGTCCGGGTGGAGCAGCCTCGACATCGCCACGCGCAGCTGGTCGCAGGACGCCTGGACGGCGCGGTCGTGGCGCGACTACGGGTGGAACGCCGACGACGCGTGGTGAGCCACGGATCCGGTGCTCGGCCCGCGGCCGCACGACCGGGCGGACGGGCCGGGCGCCGCACGTGGATCACAGGAGCGCCGGGTCGCAGTGCCGGGTTGCTGAGTCGCGGGTGAGGGCGGGATGACGACGCAGACCCAGTCGGTGAGCCCCGCGCCACGAGGGGAGCGTCAGCGGACGTCGTTCCACGTCCTGTTGCTGGCAGCAGCCATGGCGGCCGTGGCCGTCCTGATCATGGCGCCGGAGATGCTCACGGAGCCTGCAACCGCCGTGCCGGGTTCGCGATGGTTCCTCCTGCTGCCCCTGTTCGCGCTCGCCGAGGTCGCGGTCATCCACCTGCCGACCCACCGCAACGCCCACGGTCACACCCTTCGTGAGATTCCCGCTGTGCTCGGCCTGACGTTCCTGGTGCCGCAGCAGTACGTCACCGCCTACGTGGTGGGAAGCGTCCTCGCCCTCGCCGTCGCGGCGCGGATGCGCGGGACGAAGCTGGCGTTCAACGCTGCCATGTTCTCGCTGGAGGCAGCTCTGGGAGCACTGACCTACCACGCCATACTGCAGGGCGGCGACCCGCTCTCGTTGACCGGATGGCTGGCTGTCCTGGCAGCGGTCCTGGTGACCGACTTGGTCTCCGCGGCCGCCGTCACCGCAGCCATCAGTCTGACGGAAGGCCTCCTCGACACGGAGGTGCTGCGGGAGGCGCTGCGGTCGGGCTTGGTGGCGGCGTTCATCAACACGTGCGTCGCTCTGCTGGTCGCGACGCTCGTGCTGGTGCGGCCATCGGCCCTCCCGCTGCTGGGCGTCGTCGTCGTCCTCCTCGTCCTGGGATACCGCGTCTACATCACGTTGGTCCGAGAACACGCGCGAACCCGCCTGCTGTACCAGTTCGTCGACCGCACGTCCTCGGCGAGCTCCCTGGAGGAGGTCATCGAGGTCATCGTCGCGGAGGCGGCCCACCTGATGCACGCCGAGCGTGCCTACGTCGTGGAGGTCGTCGACGACCACCACGTGCGGTACCACGCCGCCGAGGCCGGCGTCCTGCGCGCCGCGTCCCTGGATCTGCCCGATCGCCCATGGTGGTGGGCCGCGCGCGACGCCGGCGTCGTCCGACACGACATGCCGCACGACAGGTCCCGCGAGGAGTCGTCGGCTGCTGACGAACCGTCCCTGACGAGCGTGCCGAGGGACGGGCTCGCCGCCGCGCTGCGTGGTGCAGGCGACCACCGGTACGTCCTGGTGGTGTGTGACCGATCGTTCGAGCGAGAGACGTTCGGCGACGAGGACGTGCAGGTGTTCGAGGCGCTGGCCGCCCACGCCGGGATCGCGGTCGAACAGGCACGCAGCGTCCGCTCGCTCGAGACCCTGACACAGGAGCTGGAGGTCGCCCGCGACGCAGCTCTCGCGGCGTCCGAGGTGAAGTCGATGTTCGTCGCCAACATGAGTCACGAGATCCGCACGCCACTGACGACCGTGCTCATCACCGGTGAGATGTTGGACGCCACCCCGCTCACCGAGGAGCAGGCCGACCTCCTGGGACGGATGCACCGGTCCGGAAGGCACCTGCTCTCGCTCGTCGAGAGTCTTCTGGACTTCTCCCGCATCGAAACCGGGCGTGCCGCACTGCACCACGAGGAGTTCGACCTGCATGCCGTGGTGTCGGAGATCATCGACGCCCAGCTACCGCATGCGCAAGAAGCAGGCCTCGCGCTGGCGTGCATTGTCGACCCCTTCGTTCCCCGGGTCGTCTCCGGAGACAGGACCAGGCTCATCCAGGTGCTGACCAACCTCGTGGACAACGCGATCAAGTTCACGCCGGACGGGTCGGTCACGGTCGACGTCCGGGCCGTTTCCGACGACACCGGGGACCATGTCCAGGTCGAGGTGTCGGATACGGGCATCGGAATAGATGCCAAGGACCAGGAGACGATCTTCGAAGCCTTCAGGCAGGTGGACGGCTCGACGACGCGACGCTACGAAGGCACCGGACTCGGCCTCGCGATCTGCAAGCAGCTGATGGAGCTGATGGGCGGGACGATCGGCGTCGCTGGCGAACCGGGCACCGGTAGCACCTTCACCGTTCGTCTGCCCCTCGCTGCAGCCGGTCCGGCCGCCGATGTCGGCGGGGTCGAGCGCCGTCCCTGAGGCCGCCCGCCACGGGTTGCCAGCACCAAGGTCACCCACGGGTGCCTGGTGCCCCGCAGTGCCGTGCCGGTCACGTCGCGACAACGCCGACAGTCCTGATCAGGTGAACGCGCTGATGCCGGTCTCGGCCCGGCCGATGATGAGCTTCTGGATCTGCGAGGTGCCTTCGTAGAGGGTCATCACCCGGGAGTCACGGAGGTACTTCGCGACCGGGAAGTCGTCGACGTACCCGGCGCCGCCGTGGACCTGGACGGCGTTGTTGGCCGCCCGCACGGCTGCCTCTGAGGCGAACAGCTTCGCCTTCGACGCCGCCAGGCCGTAGGGCTCGCCCCGGTCGACGAGGTCGCCGCACAGCCAGCACAGCAGCCGCGCCGCGTCGGCGTCGACCGACATGTCGGAGATCAGGTCCTGCACCAGCTGGAACGCGGCGATGGGGCGTCCGAACTGGGTGCGCTCGGTGGCGTAGGCGACCGAGGCCTCGAGGCAGCCCTGGACGATGCCGACGCAGCCCGAGGCGACGGCGAGGCGGCCCTTGTCGAGGGTGCCCATCGCGATCTTGAAGCCCTGGCCGACCTCGCCGAGGCGGGCGGAGTCGGGGACGCGCACGCCGTCGAGGAACAGCTCGGCCGTGGCCTGGCCGCGCAGCCCGAGCTTGCCGGTGATGGTCCGCGCGGTGAAGCCGGGGGAGTCGGTCGGCACCAGGAACGCGGTGACGCCACGGGGGCCGTCGTCGCTGGTGCGGGCGAAGACCAGGGCGACGTCGGCCCACGTGCCGTTGGTGATGAAGAGCTTCTGGCCGTCGATCACCCAGTCGGAGCCGTCGCGGGCCGCGCGCGAGGTCAGGTTCCCGGCGTCAGACCCGGTGCCGGGCTCGGTGAGGCCGAAGCACCCCAGCTTCGTGGCGGTCGCGAGCTGGGGGAGCCACTCCTGCTTCTGCTCCTCGGTGCCGTGGAAGAGGATCGACTTGCCCACCAGGCCGCTGCTCACCGAGACGATGCCGCGCAGGGCGGAGTCGGCGCGGCCGAGCTCCTCCATCGCGAGGGAGTAGGTGACGTAGTCGCCGCCCACCCCGCCGTACTCCTCGGGGATGGTGAGCCCGAAGAACCCCAGCTCGGCCATCTTCGGCACGATGGCGAGGTCGACGGCCTCGTCGTGGTCCCACTGCATGCGGTGGGGGACCGCCTCGCGGTCGAGGAAGTCGCGGGCCAGCGCGCGAAAGGCCCGCTGCTCCTCGGTGAGCGCGAGGTCCATCAGAGCGCCTCGACCATCTCGTGGTCGTCGACGCGCGCGGAGAGGCGGGCGAGGTGGTGGCCGCGGTTGCCGAGCCACTGCTCGAGGACCTCGAGGTGGGCGGTGCCGACGCCGACGGCGTACTCGGCGGTCATCGCGATGCCGCCGTGCAGCTGGATGGCCTCCTGGCCGACGTGACGACCGGTGCGCGCGATCATCAGGCCCACGCGGTCGGCGGCGTCGGCCACGACCGTCGCGTCACCGCCGGCGATGCTCATCGTGGCCCAGTCGACGATGCTCTGGGCCATCTCGAGCGAGACGTACATGTCGGCGGCACGGAAGGTGAGTGCCTGGAAGGTGTTGAGCGTGACACCGAACTGCTGGCGACTCGTGAGGTAGCCGGTGGTCGCCCGGACCTGCGACTGCATCACGCCCAGCGCCTGGTTGGCGCCGAGGATGCGGGTGAGGTCGCTGATGATCGCGATGCTCGCGGACACGTCGCGCCCGGGCCGGCCCAGCGGGGTCGCCGCGCTGGCGTCGAACCTGACCGTGGCCGCGCGCGTGAGGTCGGCGCAGGTGTAGCCGGTGCGCTCCACGGCGTCGGGCGAGACGAGGAACAGACCGGTGCCGCCGTCGGGCAGCGCGGCGGTGACGACCAGGAGGTCGGCGCGCGCGCCGGCGACCACGGGGTCGGCGACCCCGCTCAGCGTCCACGTGTCGCCCTCGACGGAGGCCCGCACGCCCTCCTGGGAGGAGGACCAGCGACCGCCGGGGGAGGTGTCGGCGGCCGCGAGCACGATCTCGCCGGCGCTGAGGCGCCCGAGCACGTCGGCCTTCTGCTCCGCGGTGCCGCACGCCGCCACCAGGCCGCCCGCGTGCACCACGGAGGCGAGGTAGGGCTCGGGCGCCAGGACCCGCCCCAGCTCCTGGCACACGATGCCGATCTCGACCGGTCCGGCGCCGACGCCGCCGTCGGCCTCGCTGAAGGGCAGCCCGAGGACGCCCATCTCGGCCAGCCGGCCCCACATCTTCTCGTCGAACCCCGGGTCGTCGGACACCGTGCGGCGCCGCGCGTCGTGGTCGGCGTACGCCGTGGCCAGGAGTCCGCGGACGGCCTCACGGAGTGCCTGCTGCTCGTCGTCGTAGGTGAAGTCCATGGCTGATCCCCTCACAGTCCCAGGATGGTGCGGCTGATGATCTGGCGCTGCACCTCGTTGGAGCCGCCGTAGATGGAGGCCTTGCGGAGGTTCAGGTAGGTCGGTGCGGCCCGCCGGGCCCAGCCGGCCTGCGGCGAGTCGTCGCCGGCGCGTGCGGCGAGCGAGGCCGGCCCGGCGAGGTCGAGCGCGAGCTCGCTGACGGCCTGCTGCAGCTCGGACCCTCGGAGCTTCAGGATGGACGAGGCGGGGTGCGGGGCCCCGTCGGAGGAGTGGGCGACCACGCGGAGCGCGGTGAGCTCGAGGGCGAGCAGGTCGGTCTCGAGCTCGGCGAACCGGGCGCGGACCAGCGGGTCGTCGAGCTGGTCTCCCGCCTCGGACTTCAACCGGGCCAGGGCCCGCTTGGTCGCGCCGACCGGCGCGACGCCGACGCGCTCGTTGCCGAGCAGGAACTTCGCGATCGTCCAGCCCTGGCCGGGCTCGCCGACCATGAGGTCGCCCGGCACGCGCACGTCGGAGAACCAGACCTCGTTGACCTCGTGGCCGCCGTCGATCAGCTCGATCGGGCGGACCTCGACGCCGGGCGACGTCATGTCGATGAGGAGCATCGAGATGCCGGCCTGCTTCTTGACCTCGGGATCGGTGCGCACGAGCGTGAAGATCCAGTCGCCGTACTGGCCGAGCGTGGTCCAGGTCTTCTGGCCGTTGACGACCCACTCGTCGCCGTCACGGACGGCCGCGGTGCGCAGGCTCGCCAGGTCGGAGCCGGCGTCGGGCTCGGAGAAGCCCTGCGACCACCAGATGTCGAGGTTCGCCGTGGCCGGCAGGAACCGCTCCTTCTGCTCCTGCGAGCCGAACTGCGCCAGCACCGGGCCGATCATGGAGGCGTTGAACGCCAGCGGCAGCGGGACGCCGGCGCGCTGCATCTCCTCGTGCCAGAGGTGGCGCTGCAGGTCGGTCCAGTCCTGACCGCCCCACTCGGTCGGCCAGTGCGGCACGGCCAGCCCCTCGGCGTTGAGGATGCGCTGGCTCTCCACGATCTGGTCGTGCGTGAGGTGACGGCCGTCGAGGACGGTGTCGCGGATCTCCTGCGGCACGCGGGTGGTGAAGACCTCCCGCACCCGGTCGCGGAACTCTGTGTCGGTCGGGCTCAGCTCGAGCTGCATGTGACTCCTCGGTAGAACGGGTCAGGCCGGCCGCACCATCATGGCGCGGCCGGCCTGAGCCTGGCGACGGGACTCCCCCGAGGGGAGGGGCGATCAGCCGTTGGTGGCGGTGGCGTCGCTGTCGAGGACGAGGTCCGCGCTCTGCTCCTTGCCGCCGGCGGTCCACGTGACGCTGACCGTGTCACCGGGTCGGTAGGAGCGGATCGTGGCGACGAGCGAGTCGGCACCGGTGATGCGCCGGCCGTCGACCTCGGTGATCACGTCGCCGGACGCCAGGCCGGCCTTCTCGGCCGTGGAGCCGCTGGTGACGTCGCTGACGACGGCACCGGCCTCGTCGGTGCCCTGCGGGTCCCCGACCTTGATGCCGAGGCGTGCGTGCGTCGGCGTCTCGCCCTTGGCCATCTGGTCCACGATCGGCATCACCTCGTCGATCGGGATCGCGAAGCCGAGCCCGATGGAGCCGGACTGCTCGGAGGAGCCGTACGCCGACTGCGAGGCCGCGGTGCGGATGGAGGAGTTGATGCCGATCACCGCGCCGGTCATGTCGACGAGCGGACCACCGGAGTTGCCGGGGTTGATCGCCGCGTCGGTCTGGATGGCGGGGTAGGTGGTGGTGTTGCCCTGGTCGTCGGAGCCGACGTTGACCGGGCGGTCGAGGGCGCTGACGATGCCGGAGGTGACGGTGGCGTCGAGCCCGAACGGCGAGCCGATCGCCACGACGCCCTCGCCGACTCCGAGGTTGGCGGACTTGCCGATCGTCGCCGGGGTCAGGTCGGAGACGCCCGTCGCCTTGATGACCGCGGTGTCGGTGAGCGGGTCGGTGCCGAGGATCTCGGCGTCGGCGCTCGTGCCGTCGTTGAAGTCGACGCGCAGGGTCCCGCCGCCCTCGGCCAGCTCGACGACGTGGTTGTTGGTGAGGATCGTCCCGTCGGCGGTGAGGATGATCCCGGAGCCCGAGGCCTCGCCCTGCTGGCCCGCGACGTTGATCTTCACGACGCTCGGCAGCACCTTCTGGGCCACCGACTCCACGGACCCGTCGGCCGCCGGGGCCTGGCTCTGGCTGGAGACGGTCGTGGTGGAGACCGGGCTGGTGCTGGACGACCCGGCCGGGTCGTCGTGGGTGGCGTCCCATGCGGCCGCGCCGCCGATGCCGGCGCCGCCGCCGACGAGGAGGGAGGTCGCCACGACGGCGGCCGCGAGGCCGGCGCGGCGACGCCGGGGCGGGCGCTGCTGGGTCGCGGTGGCACCCGGCGCGGGCCACCCCGGCGCGTGCTGCCACCCGCCGGCCGGCTGCTGCGGGGCGGGACGGGACTCATCTGCCGGCTCGCCGGCACCGTGGTTGGGGGGGAACTCGTCGCTCATGACTCCACGGTGCGCCGCGAGCCTGTGGAACCCCTGAGAGCGCGCTGGGAAGGTGCGCAGACTCTCGGGAGGGGACCGGGGTGGTCGCCCGCCATCTTGCTGGAAAATCTTGCAGGCATTGCAACCGATGCCAGAGCGGCCCTAGTGTGACGCACGCCACGCCGCTGCTCACTCGGGAGTTCCCTGTGCGTCGACCCACCCCCACCCTCCTCGTCGCCGCCCTCACGGCGCTCGCCACCCTCGCGCCGGTGACCTCGGCGCACGCCGCCCGGGAGACCCCACCCGCGACGGTGACCCTCGCCGGATCCCTCCAGAGCGAGCTCGGCTGCGCCGCCGACTGGACGCCCGACTGCGCCGCGTCCGGCCTGGCCCGGCAGGACGACGGCACGTGGGCGCTCGAGGCGGACCTCCCGGCGGGCTCCTACGCCTTCAAGGTCACCATCGACGGATCGTGGGAGGAGAACTACGGCGCCGGCGGCGCGGCGGGCGGCGCCGACGTGCCGCTGGTCCTGCAGCAGCAGGCCCGCCTGCGGTTCACCTACGACGACACCACCCACCGCGTCGCCGTCGCGCCGGCCGAGCAGCCGTCCGCGCGACCGACGGCTGCGGACCGCCGTCTCGCGGGCACGTCGCTGCGCACGCCGCTCACGCGGGAGAACTTCTACTTCGTCATGGCCGACCGGTTCGCCAACGGCGACCCGTCCAACGACACCGGCGGGCTGACCGGGGACCGGATGACCACGGGGCTGGACCCCACCGACAAGGGCTTCTTCCACGGTGGCGACATCCGCGGGCTCTCGGACCGCCTCGACTACATCTCCGGCCTCGGCACGACCGCGATCTGGCTCACCCCCAGCTTCGAGAACCGTCCGGTGCAGGGGACAGGTGAGAACGCGAGTGCCGGCTACCACGGCTACTGGGTCACCGACTTCACGCGCATCGACCCGCACTTCGGCACGAACGCCGAGCTCAAGGCGTTCATCGGCCAGGCCCACGCCCGGGGGATCAAGGTCTTCTTCGACATCATCACCAACCACACCGCCGACGTCATCGACTACTCCGAGCAGCAGTACGCCTACGTCGGCAAGGACGTCGAGGCCTACCGCGACGCCTCGGGCCAGCCCTTCGACGACCGCGACCTGGCCGGCGGCGACACCTTCCCGCCGCTCGACGCGGCCACGTCGTTCCCCTACACGCCGGTCTTCCGCAGCGACGCCGACCGCACCGTGAAGGTCCCGGCCTGGCTCAACGACCCGACGAACTACCACAACCGCGGCGACTCGACCTTCGCGGGCGAGTCGTCGACGTACGGCGACTTCGTCGGGCTCGACGACCTCTTCACCGAGAAGCCCGAGGTGGTCGACGGCATGACCGACGTCTACCGCACGTGGGTCGACTTCGGCATCGACGGCTTCCGCATCGACACCGTCAAGCACGTCAACATGGAGTTCTGGCAGCAGTTCGCGCCCGCCATCCGCGAGCGCGCCGCCGAGATCGGCAACGACGACTTCTTCGCCTTCGGCGAGGTCTACGACGCGGACCCGGCGTACCTGTCGCGCTTCAGCACCGAGGGCCGCCTCGACGCCACCCTCGACTTCGGCTTCCAGGCCGCCGGCACCGGCTTCGCCAAGGGTGCCGCGACCACGAGGCTGCGCGACTTCTACGCCGGCGACGACTGGTACACCGACACCGACTCCAACGCCTACGAGTCGCCGACGTTCCTCGGCAACCACGACATGGGTCGCATCGGCACCTTCCTGCAGGGCACCGACGCGGTGCTCGAGCGCGACGAGCTGGCCCACGAGCTGATGTACCTCACCCGCGGCCAGCCGGTGGTCTACTACGGCGACGAGCAGGGGTTCGTCGGCGACGGCGGGGACAAGGACGCGCGCGAGGACATGTTCCCCAGCACGGTCGCGTCCTACAACGACAACGACCTGATCGGCACCGACGCCACCACCGCGCAGGCCAACTTCGACACCTCCCACCCGCTCTACCGCACGATCCGCGACCTGGCCCGGCTGAGGAAGGCCTACCCGGCGCTCGCCGACGGGGCCCAGCTGCACCGCTACGCCTCGAACGACGCCGGCGTCTACGCCTTCAGCCGCATCGACGCCGGGGAACGCCGCGAGTTCCTGGTGGCGCTCAACAACGCGACCACCGCGAAGACCGTCACGGTCGGCACGGAGATGCGACGCGGGTCGTTCTCGCAGGTGTGGCCCGCCGGCCGCGGTCGGCTGCGGACCGACGAGGAGGGACGCGCCGAGATCACGGTGCCGGCCCTGTCCGCGCTCGTGTGGCGCGCGGACGGCCGGCTGGCGCCGCGGCGCACGGCGCCGGCGATCCACCTGGAGAAGCCCTCGGCCGGGGGTGTCGTGGGTGGGCGCTCACCGATCACCGTCGGCGTGCCCGACGGCGGCCTCAACCAGGTCACGGTCGCGTGGCGAACGGTCGGAGCGGGGGAGTGGACCCCGCTCGGCACCGACGACAACGCGCCCTACCGGGTCTTCCACGACGTCACCTCGCTCGCCGAGGGCACGCTGGTGGAGTACCGCGCCGTGCTGCGCGACTCCAGCGGCAACCTGTCGGTGGCCTCGTCCTACGCCACGGTCGGCGACCCGGAGCCCGAGCCCACCCCGGGCGGCGGCGGTGACGGCGGCCCGGTGACGCAGCCGTCCGCGGTGTCGGTCCCGGGCAGCCTCAACAGCGAGATGGGGTGCGCGGCCGACTGGCAGCCCGACTGCGCCGAGGCGCAGATGTCGCTCGACCCCGCCGACCTGGTGTGGAAGCGCACCGTCGACCTGCCCACGGGCGGCTACGAGTACAAGGCGGCGATCGACGGCTCGTGGGACGAGAACTACGGCGCCGGTGGCGTGCCCGGCGGCGCCAACGTCGCGCTCGACGTGCCGGCCCCGGGGCCGGTGACCTTCTACTACGACCACGCGACGCACTGGATCACCAGCGACGCGCAGGACCCGATCGTCACCCTGGCCGGCAGCTTCCAGTCCGAGCTGGGCTGCCCGGCGGACTGGTCGCCGGACTGCATGCGCGGCTGGCTGCAGGACCCCGACGGCGACGGGACCTACACCGCCTCCCTCGCGCTCCCGGCCGGCAGCTACCAGACCAAGGTCGCGCACGGCCTGTCCTGGACCGAGAACTATGGTCAGGACGGCGCTCGCGACGGCGCCGACATCGGCTTCGACGTCCCCGCAGGAGGGGTGCAGGTGGTCTTCTCCTACGACGTGGGCACGCACCGGCTCACGATCTCCTCGCGCCAGTCCAGCGGCGCGGCGCCCGACCTGACGAAGGCGAAGGCGCAGTGGCTGCGCCGCGGGCTCCTCGCCTGGGACGTGCCCGACGCGGCCTCGCGCCGCTACCGCCTGCACTTCTCCCGCGCCGGTGACCTCGCCGTCGACGCAGAGGCCGTCACCGGCGGGTCCTCGGTCGCGCTGACCCACGACCCGGCAGGGCTGCCCGCCGACGTCCTCGAGGACTTCCCGCACCTCGCCGGCTACGAGGCGTTCCGCCTGGACCGCCGCGCCCAGCGACGGGTCCCGGAGATGCTGACCGGCCAGCTCGCCGTGGCGTCGTACGACCCGGGCGGGGCACTGCACGACGCCACCGGCGTGCAGGTGCCCGGCGTCCTCGACGACGTGTACGCCGACGCCGCGCGTGCCGACCTCGGCGTGACCTGGCGCGGTGGTCGCCCGACCCTCGCGCTGTGGGCGCCGACCGCGCAGTCGGTCGCAGCGACGGTGGCCGGGCGCAGCGTCGAGATGCGGCGCCTCGACGACGGCACCTGGCAGGTCACCGGCACGCCCTCGTGGCGCGGCGCGGCCTACACCTACGACGTCACCGTCTTCGCTCCCGCGGCAGGGGCCGTGGTCACCAACCGGGTCACCGACCCGTACTCCGTGGCCCTCACCGCGAACTCCCAGCAGTCGCTCGTCGTCGATCTCGACGACCCGCGCCTGGCGCCGCCCGGCTGGTCGCGCGAGCGGGCGCCGGCGATCGCGCAGCCCGAGGACCGCAACGTCTACGAGCTGCACGTGCGTGACTTCTCGATCGGCGACGAGACCGTGCCGGCCGCCGAGCGCGGCACCTACCTGGCCTTCACGCACCGCGACTCCGCGGGCATGCGGCACCTGCGGCGCCTGGCCGAGGCGGGGCTCAACACGGTCCACCTGCTGCCGGCCTTCGACATCGCCACCATCGAGGAGCGACGAGCCGACCAGGCCGTGCCGGGCTGCGACCTGCGCTCCCTGCCCGCGGACTCGCCGCAGCAGCAGGAGTGCGTCGGGGCGGTCGCCGGGGAGGACGGCTTCAACTGGGGCTACGACCCGTTGCACTACACGACCCCGGAGGGCTCCTACGCCACCGATCCCGACGGCACCGCTCGCACGGTGCAGTACCGCCGGATGGTGCAGGGGCTGCACGGCGCCGGGCTCCAGGTCGTGATGGACGTGGTCTACAACCACACCGCGGCCTCCGGGCAGGACGCCCGCTCGGTGCTCGACCGGGTCGTCCCGGGCTACTACCACCGCCTGTCGGCGACCGGCGCGGTCGAGAACAGCACCTGCTGCTCGAACACCGCGACCGAGCACCGGATGATGGAGAAGCTGATGATCGACTCCGTGCTCACCTGGGCGCGGGAGTACAAGGTCGACGGCTTCCGGTTCGACCTGATGGGCCACCACTCGCTGGCGAACATGACCCGCCTGCGCGCCGCCCTCGACCGGCTCACCGTGCGTCGCGACGGCGTCGACGGGAAGGGCGTCTACCTCTACGGCGAGGGCTGGAACTTCGGCGAGGTCGCCGACGACGCCCGCTTCGTCCAGGCCACCCAGGCCAACCTCGCCGGGTCGGGCATCGGGTCCTTCAGCGACCGGATGCGCGACGCCGTGCGCGGTGGCGGGCCCTTCGACGAGGACCCGCGCGTGCAGGGCTTCGGGTCGGGGCTCTACACCGACCCCAACGGCGCCGAGGCCAACGGCACCCGCGAGGAGCAGCTCGCCGCGCTCCGCCACGACGAGGACCTCGTGAGGCTGGGCATGGCCGGCAACCTCGCCGACTTCCGGTTCCGCGACTCCTCCGGAGCCGAGGTCCTCGGCTCCGAGGTCGACTACAACGGCCAGCCCGCGGGCTACGCGGCCGATCCGTCGGAGACGGTGGGCTACGTCGACGCGCACGACAACGAGACCCTCTACGACTCGCTCGCGCTCAAGCTGCCGGTGGGGACGTCGATGGCCGACCGGGTGCGGATGAACACCGTGTCGCTGTCCACCGTCGCGCTCTCGCAGGGCGTGGTGTTCTGGCACGCCGGCACCGACCTGCTGCGCTCCAAGAGCCTGGACCGCAACTCCTACGACTCCGGCGACTGGTTCAACCGGGTCGACTGGCAGCGTCGCGAGAACACCTTCGGGTCGGGCCTGCCGCCGCGGGCCGACAACGAAGCGAAGTGGCCCTTCATGCAGCCCCTGCTCGCCGACCCGTCGCTGCGTCCGACGCCGGCGGCGATGGACGCCGCGCACGCGGCCGCGCAGGACCTGCTGCGGATCCGGACGTCGTCGCGGCTGTTCCGGCTCGGCTCCCTCGAGGCGATCCAGGCCAAGGTGTCGTTCCTCGACACCGACCCGGGCGTGGTGGCGATGCTCGTCGACGACACCCGCGGCACCGACGCCGACCCGCGTCGCGACGGGGTCCTGGTGGTCGTCAACGCCTCGCCGCAGGCCACGACGGTCGCGACCACGGGCGGCGGCTGGCACCTGCACCGGGTCCAGGCCTCGGGCACCGACCCGGTGGTCAAGGGGAGCACGGTGGCGGCCGACTCGGTGAGCGTCCCGGCCCGGACCACGGCGGTCTTCGAGCGCTGAGACGCTCCACACGCAGCGACGCCCCCGGCCACTGGCCGGGGGCGTCGCTACGTAGGCGCTGCTAGCGGGTCACTTCCAGCGCTCGGAGGCGGCCACGAACTCGAGCTGGCGGTCGCCGGTGTAGATCTGCTTGGGACGGGCGATCTTCTGGTCCTTGTCCTGCACCAGCTCCGACCACTGCGCCAGCCAGCCCGGCGTACGGCCGATGGCGAACAGCACGGTGAACATCTCCGGCGGGAACTGGAAGGCCTCGTAGATGAGGCCGGAGTAGAAGTCGACGTTGGGGTAGAGCTTGCGCTTGACGAAGTACTCGTCCTCGAGCGCGATCTTCTCCAGCTCCTTGGCGATCTCGAGGAGCGGGTTGACCCCGGTGACCTCGAAGACGTCGTCGCAGGCCTTCTTGATGATCGTGGCGCGCGGGTCGAAGTTCTTGTAGACCCGGTGACCGAAGCCCATCAGGCGCTCGTTGCCGTTCTTCACGCCCTCGATGAAGGCGGGGATGTTCTCCTTGCTGCCGATGCGCTTGAGCATCCGCAGCACCGCCTCGTTGGCGCCACCGTGGAGCGGGCCGTAGAGCGCGCCGACGCCGGCGGCGACGGCGGAGTAGGGGTCGACCTGCGAGGAGCCGACCGAGCGCACCGCGTTGGTGGAGCAGTTCTGCTCGTGGTCGGCGTGCAGGATGAAGAGCACGTCGAGCGCCTTGACCAGGCGCGGGTCGGCCTCGAACTTCGACTCGCTCATCTTGAACAGCATCGAGAGGAAGTTCGCGGTGTAGCTCAGGTCGTTGTCGGGGTAGACGAACGGCTTGCCCTGCGCGTGGCGGAACGACCAGGCGCCGAGGGTGGGCATCTTGGCGATCATGCGCACGATCTGCATGTGGCGGTTGTCCGCGTCGCTGATGTTGCGGGCGTCGGGGTAGAACGTCGACAGCGCGCCGACCGAGGCCATCAGCATGCCCATCGGGTGGGCGTCGTAGCGGAAGCCGTGCATGAAGCCCTTGACGTTCTCGTGCACGAAGGTGTGGTAGGTGATCTCGTGCACCCACGCGTCGTACTGCTCCTTGGTGGGCAGCTCGCCGTGGATGAGGAGGTAGGCCACCTCGAGGAAGTTCGACTTCTCCGCCAGCTGCTCGATCGGGTAGCCGCGGTACTCGAGGATGCCCTTGTCACCGTCGATGAAGGTGACGGCCGATCGGCACGAGGCGGTGTTGACGAAACCCGGGTCGTAGGTGGCGAGGCCGGGCTCCTCCTCGGTGAGGCGGATCTGCCCCAGGTCCTTGGCGGCGATCGTGTTGTCGGTGATCGCGATGTCGTACGTCTGACCTGTCCGGTTGTCGGTGACAGTCAGGGAATCCTTGGCCGCAACGTCGGTCACGTCGGCTCCTGTTCATACGTCTTTGTACGTTCTGGGTGTCCGACCAACCTAGTCCGGCCCCTGTCACGACGGCCAATCAGGTGTCCAGCACCCGCGACGGGTGCGGCGCTCGTCACGCTCGGCGCGCTCAGCGTCCGGCGACCCGGTCGGCCAGGCGGGCGACCCGGCTGGTGCGGCCCAGCCCGGCGTCCTCGCGCCGGTCGGCGGCGCGGTAGAGGCGGTAGAGCGCGTGCACGCCGGCCCACCGTGCGGGCTCCGGCTCCCAGCGCCGCACGCGGTGGCCGGTCCAGGGCAGGGCGGTGAGGTCGGTGTCGCGGCCGAGGACCAGGTCGCGCAGCGTGCGGCCGGCGAGGTTGGTCGCGGTCAGCCCGGAGCCGACGTAGCCCCCGGCGTGGCCGAGCCCGGTCACCGGGTCCCAGGACACGCTCGCGCTCCAGTCGCGCGGGACGCCGAGGACGCCGCACCACGCGTGGTCGAGGCCGATGCCGGCCAGCGAGGGGAACAGGGAGGTGAGGGTGGCGCGCAGCGACTCCACGGTCCAGTCCTGGGTGCGGCCGTCGACGTCGGTGCGGGAGCCGAAGCGGTAGGGGATGCCGCGGCCGCCGAGCGCGATGCGGCCGTCGGCGGTGCGCTGGGCGTAGCAGTAGGCGTGGGCCTCGTCGCCGAGCAGCTCCTCGCCGGCCCAGCCGATCGCGTCCCACTGCGATGGCGTCAGCGGCTCGGTCACCACGAGCGCGGAGTTCATCGGCAGCCAGTCGCGCCGGTGGCCGGGGAGCGCGGCGGTGAAGCCCTCGAGGCAGCGCAGCACGACGGGGGCGCGCACGGTCCCGCGGTCGGTGACGACCGCGCCGGGCGCGACCGAGCGGACCCGGGTGTCCTCGTGGATGCGCGCCCCGCGCTCGCGGACCAGACGGGCCACGCCCGCGACCAGCCGCGCGGGGTGCACCCGCGCGCAGTCGGGGTCGAGGTGGCCCGAGACGGCACCGGCGACGCGGATCCGCGCGGCGACGGCGTCCGCGTCGAGCTCGCCGCGCAGCCGCTCGGCCTGCGCGGCCGAGCGCGCGACGTGCAGCACGCCGTGGCGCACGACGTCGGCCTCGATGCCCTCGCGCTCGGTGACGGCGATGACCTCGTCGACGCTCGCGCGCATCGCCGCCGCCAGCCGGGCGACACCGTCCTCACCGCCCGCGCGGGCGTACGCGCGGGGGCTCCCCGGCAGCTCCGCCGACAGCCAGCCGCCGTTGCGTCCCGAGGCGCCGAAGCCGGCGAACCGCGCCTCGAGGACCCGCACGTCGAGCGAGGGGTCGGCCTCGCGGAGGTAGTGGGCGGCCCACAGCCCGGTGAGGCCGCCGCCGACGATCGCGACGTCGCAGGCGACGTCGCCCTCGAGCCGGTCGGTGGGGGAGGGCAGCCCGACCTGCTGCCACCAGAAGGACACGCCGCCGTTGCGCACCCCGTCATCCTCGCGCGCCGCGTTTTGACCCCTCCGTGCGACGCGCCGTAACCTTGCTGGTCGCGACTCCTGCCGCGTCCGGCCCTTCCGGGGCCGGGGCGCAGATCCGGACGTCATCCCCCGTCCCCACCACCTCCTGCAGTCCTGGAGGAGCGGTGCGGGGGAGCGATCCGGGCCGTGTTCGTCAGAAGCCGCAGCAGCACCATCCGGTCCTCGTCCGAGGACCGGGACCAACGAACCAGAACGGGATACCGCCGTGCGCACGTACAGCCCCAAGCCCGCTGACATCCAGCGCGAGTGGCTCGTCATCGACGCCACCGACGTGGTCCTCGGACGCCTCGCCGTCCAGACCGCCAACCTCCTCCGCGGCAAGCACAAGCCGACCTTCGCCCCTCACATGGACATGGGCGACTTCGTGATCATCGTCAACGCCCGCGAGGTGTCGCTGTCGGGGTCGAAGAAGACCACCAAGATGGCCTACCGCCACTCCGGCTTCCCGGGCGGCCTCTCGGCCACCCCGATCGGCGAGCTCCTCGAGAAGGACCCGCGCAAGGCCATCGAGAACGCGGTGTGGGGCATGCTCCCCAAGAACAAGCTCGGTCGCCAGATGCTGAAGAAGCTGAAGGTCTACGGAGGCCCCGACCACCCGCACCTGGCCCAGCAGGCCATCCCGTTCGAGATCTCGCAGATCTCCCAGTGACTGAGGACTCACAGATGACTGAGAACACCACCGAGGTCGAGGAGACCTTCGAGACCGACGCCGAGGGCGTGGCCTACACCTCCGAGAGCTCCGCGTCGGCCGACACCCCGGCCCGCCCGGCCACCATCGCCCCCGGCGCGGCCACCGGCCGTCGCAAGGAGGCCGTCGCCCGCGTGCGCATCGTCCCCGGCACCGGCGAGTGGACCATCAACGGCCGCTCGATGGACAGCTACTTCCCGAACAAGCTGCACCAGCAGATCGCCAACGAGCCGTTCGTCGAGCTGCAGCTCGAGGGTCGCTTCGACGTGATCGCCCGCATCCACGGCGGCGGCATCGCCGGCCAGGCCGGCGCCCTGCGCCTCGGCGTGGCCCGCTCGCTCAACGGCATCGACGTCGAGGCCAACCGCCCCGCCCTCAAGAAGGCCGGTCTGCTGACCCGCGACGCCCGCGTCGTGGAGCGCAAGAAGGCCGGTCTCAAGAAGGCCCGCAAGGCCTCGCAGTTCAGCAAGCGCTGATCCGCACCTGCCTCACGAGGCCCGCACCGTCGTCCGACGGTGCGGGCCTCGTCGCACGTCCGGCCCCGTGTGGGGCACGTCGCCGCGTCCTCGGTTCTGCCGCGGCCCCGCGCGACCCGTAGGCTCCCGGGCCATGACGAGACTCTTCGGCACCGACGGGGTGCGCGGCCTGGCCAACGCCGACCTCACGGCCGAGCTGGCCCTGGACCTGTCCGTCTGCGCCGCGCACGTGCTCGCCGACCGCGGGGAGTTCGAGGGCCACCGCCCGCTCGCCGTCGTGGGCCGCGACACCCGCATCTCCGGGCAGTTCCTCGAGGCGGCCGTCGTGGCCGGCCTCGCGTCCGCAGGTGTCGACGTGCTGCTGCTCGGCGTGCTGCCGACGCCGGGCGTGGCGTACATGACCGACAAGCTCGGCGCCGACCTCGGCGTGATGCTGTCGGCCTCGCACAACCCCATGCCCGACAACGGCATCAAGTTCCTCGCGCGCGGCGGCCACAAGCTCGACGACGCGATCGAGATCGCCATCGAGAAGCGGATGGGCGAGCCGTGGGAGCGACCCACCGGGAGCGCCGTCGGCCGGGTGACGACGTACGACACCGCCGTGGAGGAGTACGCCGCCCACCTCGAGAGCACGATCACCCACCCGCTGGTCGGGCTCAAGGTCGTCCTCGACTGCGCCGAGGGCGCGGCCCACGCCGCCGGCCCCCGGGCGCTGGAGGACGCGGGCGCGACCGTCGTGGCGATCCACGCCGACCCCGACGGCCTCAACATCAACGACCGCTGCGGCTCGACCCACATGGAGTCGCTGCGCGCGGCCGTGGTGGAGCACGGTGCCCACGCCGGCTTCGCCCTCGACGGCGACGCCGACCGCTGCCTGGCCGTGGACGCGGAGGGCAACGTCGTCGACGGCGACCAGATCCTCGCGATCCTCGCGCTCTCGCTGCGCGACCAGGGCCGCCTCGCCAAGGACACCGTGGTGGCGACGGTGATGAGCAACCTCGGCTTCGTCCAGGCGCTGCGCAGCCACGACGTGGGGGTGCGCCAGACCAAGGTCGGCGACCGCTACGTCCTCGAGGCGATGAAGGTCTCGGGCTACAACCTCGGCGGCGAGCAGTCGGGCCACGTGATCCTCAGCGACCACGCCACCACCGGCGACGGCATCCTGACCACGCTCCACGTGATGGAGCGGATGGCCACCACCGGCCGCTCGCTGGCCGACCTCGCCTCGGTGATGACGCGCCTGCCGCAGGTGCTGCTCAACGTCGCGGGCGTCGACAAGTCGCGTGCCGACGACGACGCGGTCCTCGCCGCGGCCATCGCCGAGGAGGAGGCCACCCTCGGCGACCGGGGCCGGATCCTGCTGCGCCCCTCGGGCACGGAGCCGATCGTGCGCGTGATGGTCGAGGCGCCGAGCCACGACGAGGCGCACGGCGTGGCGACCCGCCTCGCCGAGGTCGTCGAGCGCCAGCTGTCGCTCTGAGGCTCACCCGCCCGCACCCGGATGTCTGAGGACGTCCTGGGAGTCGGTGGGCCGGATCCACTCCCACCACGTCCTCAGATAAGTGGCGTGCGGACGCGGGCGGCACGCGACTACGGTCTCCGGGTGGTCGACATCGAGCAGATCAACCCGCGCAACGAGGCGGCCCTGCGCGCGTGGTGGCAGGTCGGCCACGACGCCACCGCCGAGCGCCCGGGGAAGCCGTGGCCGCTGTGGGAGCAGAGCCGGGTGTCCCTGCCGGCGCCCGACCCCGAGCGCGGCGTCACGCTCCTCGGCGCCATCGACGGCCGGGAGATGGTCGGCGCCGGGCTGCTGACCCGGAGCCTGCAGGACAACCTGCACAGCGCGATGGCGTTCGCCTACGTGCGACCGGACCGGGTCCGCGAGGGCACCGGGCGACGGCTGGTCGAGGAGCTCGAGGTGGTCGCCGCCGGCGACGGACGCACGACCGTGCAGAGCGAGGCCTACGTCCCGCCGGGCGGGTCCGCGGCCGGGGAGCACTTCGCCCGGGCCCTGGGCTACGAGGTCGCGAGCCGCGAGTCGATCAAGGAGCTCGCGCTCGCCGACTACCTCACCCGTCGGGACGCGCTGGTCGCGGCGGCACCCGTGCCGGAGGGCTACCGGATCATCACCTTCGACACGGTGTGCCCCGACGAGCACGTGAGGTCCTTCGGCCGGCTGCTGGGCATGCTGATGTCGGAGGTCCCACTGGGCGAGCTGGACCTCGCGCCGTCGGCGTGGTCGGCCAAGCGGATCCGGGCGGCCGAGCAGCGACAGGTCGACACCGGGCGGCACGTCCAGACCGCGATGGCGCTGGCGCCCGACGGGTCGGTGGCCGGGGTGTCCGACGTACGCGTCGACGACACGGACCATGAGCACGCGCAGGTGGGGATCATGATCGTCGACCCGGCCCACCGCGGCCGCCGGCTGGGGACGTCCCTCAAGATCGCCACGCACGACCTCGCGCTGGCGACATACCCCGGACTGGTCTCGGTCGACACCTCCAACGCCGAGGTCAACACGCACATGAACGCCGTCAACGAGGCGCTCGGCTACCGCACGCTGGAGACGCTGCTGGAGCTGCAGAAGCGGCTGTGATCAGCGCGCGGCCTCCGCGGCGTCGTCGTAGGCCTCCCGGGACGTCAGGATCTGCGTCAGGTGGGTCTCGGCCCAGTCGGTGAGCGTCGCGATGGGCGCGGTCAGCGAGGCGCCGAGCGGGGTGAGCTCGTAGTCGACGCGCGGCGGCACCTGGGCGTGGACGGTGCGGGTGAGCAGGCCGTCGCGCTCCATCGCGCGCAGCGTCTGCGTGAGCACCTTGGGCGCGACACCGCCGATCCGGGCGCGCAGCTGGGTGAAGCGCAGGCTGCCGTCCTCGAGCGCGCCGATGACCAGCGCCGTCCACTTGTCGCCGATGCGGTCGAGGACGACCCGGGTGGGGCAGTCGGGGTCGAAGGCGTCGCCGCGGTCCATGGTTACCACGAGGTACTCATATCACGTTGAAGTGCTTGGTTACCAATGGTTACTGTCGGGCACACCTACTCACGAAGGACACCCACATGAAGATCGCCCTCTTCGGCGCCACCGGCATGGTCGGCACCCGCATCGCTGCCGAGGCCACCTCCCGCGGCCACGAGGTCACCCCGCTCAGCCGCTCCACCGGTGCCGACATGGCCTCGGCGGACGCGGTCCGCGCCGCGGCCGACGCCCACGACGTGGTCGTGTCGGCCACCGGCCCGAGCCGCACGGGTGAGTCGCACGAGCCGTGGCTCGCCTCGGTCGCCACCCTCATCAACCACGTCGGGCCGACCCGCGTGGTGTTCGTGGGCGGCGCCGGCTCGCTGCTCACCCCCGACGGCACCCGGCTCCTCGACACCGACGGCTTCCCCGAGGAGTACAAGGCCGAGGCCGTCTCCGGCGCCGCGGCGCTCGAGCTCTTCCGCGCCGCTCCGGAGTCGGTCGACTGGACCTTCCTGAGCCCCTCGCCGGTCATCGCGCCCGGTGAGCGGACCGGCCAGGTCCTCACCTCGCTCGACACCCCCGCCGGCGACTTCGTCAGCGCCGAGGACTACGCCGTCGCGCTCGTCGACGAGCTCGAGCAGCCGCAGCACCGTCGCCAGCGCTTCACCGCCGCGACCGCCTGAGGTCCCGTCCGGCGACAGCGGTGCTGAGGCAGGTTCGGGAGCCCGAGAACCTCTCCGGCGCACCGCTGGGGCGGCTCAGAGCTTGCGGAGGCGGACGTAGCGGACCGAGTGGTCGGCGTCCTTGCGCAGCACCAGGTTGGCGCGCGAGCGGGTCGGGGCGACGTTCTGCACCAGGTTGGGCTCGTTGATGGAGTCCCAGATGCGGGTCGCCTGGTCGACGGCCTCGTCGTGGGAGAGGGCGGCGTACTTGCGGAAGTACGACGCCGGGTCCCGGAAGGCGGTCTCGCGCAGCCGCAGGAAGCGGTCGACGTACCAGCGCTTGATGTCGGTGAGGGCGGCGTCGACGTAGACGGAGAAGTCGAAGAAGTCGCTCACCGCCAGGCCGGTGCGGCCGTCCTCGCGCACCCGCGCCGGCTGGAGGACGTTGAGGCCCTCGACGATGACGATGTCGGGCCGCTTGACCACGACCTTCTCCTGCGGCAGGACGTCGTAGACGAGGTGGGAGTAGATCGGCGCCTCGACCTCGTCCTTGCCCGACTTGATGTCGATGACGAACTTCAGCAGCGCCTTGCGGTCGTAGGACTCCGGGAAGCCCTTGCGGTGCAGCAGGCCGCGCCGCTCGAGCTCGGCGTTGGGGAGCAGGAAGCCGTCGGTGGTGACGAGCGCGACGTTGGGGTGCTCGGGCCAGTGGGCCAGCATCTGCTGGAGCACGCGCGCGGTGGTCGACTTGCCGACCGCCACGGAGCCGGCGACGCCGATCACGAATGGCGTGCGTGGGGGCGTCACGCGGTGGAGGAACTCCTCCTGCTCGCGGTGCAGCCGCGAGTTGGCCGCGACGTAGAGGCTCAGCAGCCGCGAGAGCGGGAGGTAGACCTGCTCGACCTCGCGCAGGTCGAGCTGGTCGCCCAGGCCGCGCAGCCGCACGACCTCCTCGGGGGTGAGCGTGGTCTCGGCCGTGCCGGCGAGCTCGGCCCAGGCGCCGCGCTGCAGCTCGACGTAGGGGGAGGCCTCGTGGCCGTTCGTGGCGCCGTGGGGCGACGCCGGGGCCTCGGACATGGCGGCGATTCTTGCACCGCCGCCGAAGGAGGAGGTGCAGCGCCCTGCCGATAGACTCCCCGCCCATGTGCGGAATCGTCGGATACGTGGGGGCCAAGCCGGCCGAGGGTGTCGTCATCGAGGGCCTGCGCAGGCTCGAGTACCGGGGCTACGACTCCGCCGGCATCGCCCTCGTCGACGGCGGCGCCATCGTCAGCGACAAGCGCGCCGGCAAGCTCGCCAACCTCGAGAAGGCGATCGCGGAGTCGCCGCTCCCGCCGGTCACCACCGGCATCGGCCACACCCGCTGGGCCACCCACGGCGCGCCGACCGACCGCAACGCCCACCCCCACGTCGGCCGCGAGCGCCGCGTGGCCGTGGTCCACAACGGCATCATCGAGAACTTCGCCGCGCTGCGGCACCGCCTGGAGTCCGAGGGCATCGAGATGGCCTCCGACACCGACACCGAGGTCGCCGCCCACCTGCTCGAGGAGCAGCTCAGGACCGGCATCGACCTCACCGTCGCCATGCAGAACGTGTGCCGCGGGCTCGAGGGCGCCTTCACCCTCGTCGCGGTCGACGCGCAGGACCCCGACCGCGTCGTGGCCGCGCGCCGCAACTCCCCGCTCGTGGTCGGCATCGGCGAGGGCGAGAACTTCCTCGGCTCCGACGTGGCGGCCTTCATCGAGCACACCCGCGAGGCCATGGAGCTCGGCCAGGACCAGGTCGTGACCATCACCCGCGAGGGCGTCAGCGTCTCCGGCTTCGACGGCACGCCCGCGGAGGGCACGCGCTACCACGTCGACTGGGACCTGTCGGCGGCGGAGAAGGACGGCCACGACTGGTTCATGCGCAAGGAGATCTTCGAGCAGCCCCGCGCCGTGGCCGACTCGCTCCTGGGCCGCCGCGGCGAGGACGGCCTGCTGCAGCTCGACGAGATGCGGCTCTCCGACCAGGACCTGCGCGACGTCGACAAGATCATCATCATCGCCGCCGGCACCTCCTTCTACGCCGGCATGGTCGCGAAGTACGCCATCGAGCACTGGTGCCGGATCCCGGTCGAGGTCGAGCTGGCCAGCGAGTTCCGCTACCGCGACCCGATCCTGACCAGCGACACCCTCGTCGTCGCGATCAGCCAGTCGGGGGAGACCGCCGACACGCTGCAGGCGATCCGCCACGCACGCGTCCAGCGCTCGAAGGTGCTCGCGATCTGCAACACCAACGGCTCCACGATCCCGCGCGAGTCCGACGGCGTGATCTACACCCACGCCGGCCCCGAGGTCGGTGTCGCCTCGACCAAGGGCTTCCTGACCCAGCTGGTCGCCTGCTACCTCCTGGCCCTCTACCTCGCCCAGGTCAAGGGCACCCGCTACGGCGACGAGATCTCGCAGGTCATGGACCAGCTCGAGCAGATGCCGGCCCACGTGCAGACCGTGCTCGACAAGGCCGAGGAGGTCTACTCCCTGGCCCGCGACCACGTCGGCAGCCGCTCGGTGCTCTTCCTGGGCCGCCACGCCGGCTACCCGGTGGCGCTCGAGGGCGCGCTGAAGCTCAAGGAGATCGCCTACCTCCACGCCGAGGGCTTCGCCGCCGGCGAGCTCAAGCACGGCCCGATCGCGCTCGTCGAGGAGGGCCTGCCGATCCTGTGCGTCGTGCCGCCCCGCGGCCGCGACCAGCTGCACGACAAGATGCTCAGCGGCATCCAGGAGGTGCGCGCCCGCGGTGCCCGCACCCTGTGCCTGGCCGAGGAGGGCGACACCACCATCGAGCCCTACGCCGACGTGCTGATCACGCTGCCCCAGGTGCCGGTGCTCCTGCAGCCGCTGGTCGCCGTGGTCCCGCTGCAGCTCTTCGCCTGCGAGCTGGCCACGCAGCTGGGCCACGACGTGGACCAGCCGCGCAACCTCGCCAAGTCCGTCACGGTGGAGTAGGGACACCGGGTGCCGGTCATCGGCGTCGGGATCGACGTGGTCGACATCGACCGCTTCGTGCAGTCCCTCGAGCGCACCCCCGCCCTGCGCGGGCGGCTGTTCACCGCGGCCGAGGCGAGCCGCCCGCCGGCCTCGCTGGCGGCGCGCTTCGCCGCCAAGGAGGCGATGGCCAAGGCCCTCGGGGCGCCGGTCGGGATGGCGTGGCTGGACGCCGAGATCGTCTCGGAGGACACCGGTCGCCCCCGCTTCGAGATCCGCGGCACCGTCGCGGCGCGCGCCGCCGAGCTCGGAGTCGCCCACGTGCACGTGTCGCTGTCGCACGACGCGGGGATCGCCTCGGCGGTCGTCGTCCTGGAGAGCTGAGGAGCCCACCGATGCTGCGCGCCCACACCGTCGAGGACGTACGCCGCGCCGAGCAGGCCGCCATGGCCGCCCTGCCCGACGGGGCGCTCATGCAGCGCGCGGCCGCCGGCCTCGCCGCCGCCGTCACCGACCTCCTCGGCGGTGCCTACGGGCGGCGGGTCCTCCTGCTCGTCGGTCCCGGGGACAACGGCGGTGACGCGCTGTGGGCCGGGGCGCGACTGGCACGGCGCGGTGCCCGGGTCGAGGCACTGCTGCTCGCCGACCGCGCGCACGAGGAGGGCCTGGCCGCGCTGCGCCGGGCGGGTGGCCGGGCGACGCGCGTCGTCGAGGACCTGCGGCCCGACCCCGACGTCGTCGTCGACGGCATCCTCGGCATCGGCGGCCGTCCGGGCCTGCGCGACGACGCCGCGCGGGCCGTCGAGCGGTTCGCCGGCGTCCCGGTCGTCGCCGTCGACGTGCCGTCCGGGATCGACGTCGACACCGGCCGCATCGACGGCGCCCACGTCACCGCCGACCTGACCGTCACCTTCGGCACGCACAAGGTCGCCCACCTCGTCGACCCCTCGTCCCTCGCGTGCGGGGCGCTCCACCTCGTCGACCTCGGCCTCGACCTCGGGCTCGTCGCCGTCGAGGCGCTCCAGCCCGCCGACGTGCGCGCGCTCCTGCCGCGGCCCGGGCCCGACGCGCAGAAGTACACCCGCGGCGTCGTCGGCGTACGTGCCGGGTCGGCGACGTACCCCGGCGCCGCGCTGCTCGCCGTCGCCGGCGCGAACACCGGCCTGGTCGGCATGGTCCGCTACGTCGGGTCGCCCGAGGTGGCCGACCGGGTGCGCGCCACCCACCCCGAGGTCGTCGGCGACGGCCGGGTGCAGGCGTGGGTCGTCGGTCCCGGCGGTGGTGACGACGCGGCGACGATGCTGCGCGAGGCGCGCGAGGACGGCGTGCCCGTCGTGGTCGACGCCGACGCGCTGCGCCACGTCGACGGTCCGGTGCCCGGGTGCGTGCTCACCCCGCACGCCGGCGAGCTGGCCGCGATGTCGGGCGCCGAGCGCGGCGACGTGGAGGCGAGCCCGCTCGAGCACGTGCGCGAGGCGGCTCGCCGCTGGCGGTGCGTCGTGCTGCTCAAGGGCCACCACACGCTGGTGGCGGACCCCGAGGGCCGGGTCCGCGCCACCACGACCGGGGTGCCGTGGCTCGCCACCGCGGGCGCGGGTGACGTCCTCTCGGGGCTGGTCGGCTCGCTCCTCGCCGCCGGCCTGACGGCGTACGACGCCGCCTCCGTCGGGTCGTGGCTGCACGGTGCCGCGGCGACCCGGGCGGCCGGCGGCGGACCGCTCACCGCGAGCCGGGTCGCGGTCCAGATCCCGCAGGTCGTGCGCGAGACGCTCGCGGGTTTGGGATGATCGCGGCATGACCGGTCCCGCGCATCGTGCCGAGATCGTGGTCGACCTCGCGGCGGTCCGGCACAACGTGCGGGTCCTGAAGGACCTCGTCTCGACCGACGGCCCCGTGCAGCTGATGGCCGTGGTCAAGGCCGACGGCTACGGCCACGGGATGGTCGAGGTCGCCGCCGCCGCGCGCGACGCCGGCGCCGACTGGCTGGGCGTGGCCACGATCGACGAGGCGCTCGCGCTGCGCGCGGCCGGGGACCGCGGTCCGCTGCTGTGCTGGCTGAGCGCGCCGGGTGAGGACTTCGCCGCCGCCGTCGCCGCGGGCGTGGAGGTGACGGCCTACAGCGTCGAGGAGCTCGACGAGGTGGCCGCCGTCGGCGGTGCCCACGTCCAGCTCAAGGTCGACACGGGCCTGTCCCGGGGAGGCGCCCCCCGCGAGCTCTGGGCCCCGCTGTTCGCCGCGGCCGCCGCCCACGAGGCCGCCGGACGGCTGCGGGTCACGGGGCTGTGGTCCCACTTCGCGACCAGCGACGAGCCCGGCCACCCGGCCAACGACGCGCAGGAGGCGGCGTTCCGCGAGGCGATCTCGATGGCCGACGAGGCCGGCCTCGACCCCGGGGTCACCCACCTCGCCAACTCCGCGGCCGCGCTGCTGCGACCCTCGTCCCACTTCGACCTGGTGCGCTGCGGCATCGCCACCTACGGCCTCGACCCGGCTCCCGGGGTGAGCCCGCAGGTCGGTCTCCGCCCGGCGATGACGGTCCGCGCCCGGCTGGTGATGAGCAAGCCGATCGCCGCGGGCGACGGCGTCTCCTACGGCCACACCTGGGTCGCGCCCCACGACACCACCGTCGGCGTCGTGCCGGCGGGCTACGGCGAGGGCGTCCCGCGCGCTGCCGGCAACACCGCGTCGGTCTGGGTCGGCGACTCACGTCGTCCGGTCCGGGGCCGGGTCTGCATGGACCAGCTCGTGGTCGACCTCCAGGGCGAGCTCCCGCCGCCGGGCACCGAGGTGGTCCTCTTCGGCCCGGGCGACCGGGGCGAGCCGACCGCGCAGGACTGGGCCGAGGCGGTCGGCACGATCAGCTACGAGATCGTCACCCGCGTCGGCGGGCGGCTCGTGCGTCGTCACGTCGACAGCGAGCCAGACAGCGAGCCCGAGACCGAGCCCGAGACCGAGCCCGACACCGAGCCCGGCACCGGGTCCCCGAGCGAAGGAACCACGCGTTGAGCATCAAGGGCCGTGTCTTCGGCACCGTCGTCGGCGCCGCCGGTCTGGCCGCCGCCGCGGGAGCCGTGGGCATCGCGCGCCAGAGCCGCGTCATCGGCAACCGCCACGCCGGTGAGGAGGTCGCCTTCGGCGAGCTGCGCAGTCCGGCGCGGGTCGTGGTCGCCGACGACGCCGTCGACCTCCACGTCGAGATCGACGAGCCCGCCGACTTCGGCGGCCGTGCCTGGACCGACGAGGACCTCACGGTGGTGTTCGTCCACGGCTACTCCCTCAACCTCGACAGCTGGCACTTCCAGCGGGCCGCCTACCGCGGCCAGGTCCGCACGGTGTTCTACGACCAGCGCAGCCACGGTCGCTCGGCCCGCTCGCCGGAGGACCACTGCACGATCGAGCAGCTCGGTGCCGACCTGCGCCGCGTCATCGAGGACACGGTGCCCGGCCGGTGCGTCGTGGTCGGCCACTCCATGGGCGGCATGACGGTCATCTCGCTGGCCGAGCAGCGCCCCGACCTCTTCGGCGACAAGGTCCTCGGCGTCGCGCTCGTCTCGACGACGGCGGGCGGCCTCGATCCCGGCCGGATCCTCTTCCCGATGCTGCCGCTGGGCCTGGGCGGCCGGTTCATGGGCCGCGCGATCCGCACCCTCGACCGCGGCCACAAGGTCGTCGACCTGGCCCGCACGTGGGGCCACGCGGTGGCCGACGTCTTCACCGACCGCTACGCCTTCGGGTCCGACCCGGTGCCGGCCAGCCACGTCGAGTTCGTCTACTCCATGCTCAACGGCACGCCCTTCGCGGTGGTGGCCGACTTCTACCCGGCGTTCGCGACGCTCGACAAGTTCGAGCACCTCGAGGCGCTGGGCCGGGTGCCCACCGCGGTCATCTGCGGCACCCAGGACAAGATCACGTCCGTGGGGCACAGCCGCAAGCTGCACAGCCGGATCCCCGGGTCGAGCCTGCTGGAGTGCGAGGGCGCCGGCCACATGGTGATCCTGGAGCAGCACAAGCTCGTCACCGCGGAGCTCGACGACCTGCTGGCGCTCGCGCAGGGGGAGGAGCACTGATGGCCCTCGACGTACGCCGGGTCGGACCCGAGGCGGCGCCCGACGTGCTGGCGGTGGTCCGCGAGGCGTTCGGCGCGCGCCCGGTCCTCGACCCACCCGCGGACGCGCTCTCCGAGGACCTCGACTCGATCGCCCGGCTGCTGCGGCGCCGGGGCGGGCTGCTGGCCACCCTCGACGGCGAGCCGGTCGGCTGCGTGGTGCTCGACCCCGGGCCCGGCGGGATGGTGCTGCGCCGCTTCGGCGTGACGCCGGCCGCGCAGGGCCGGGGTGTGGCCACGGTCCTCGTCGAGGCCGCGGTCGAGGCGGCTCTCGGGCACGAGGCCGTCCGCGTGGTCGCGCGCGAGGAGCTCCCCGACACGGTCGCGTTCTGGGAGGCCGCCGGCTTCGTCGAGACCGGCCGCAGCACGCCCTACGTCGAGCTCGCCCGCTGGCTCGGCACCTCCTTCGACGCGCCCGAGGCCGAGACCATGCGCAGCCTGGGGCAGCGTGTGGGCGCCACCCTCGTGGCCGGTGACCTCGTCGTGCTGACCGGCGAGCTCGGCGCCGGCAAGACGACGTTCACGCAGGGGCTCGGCGAGGGACTGCAGGTGCGCGGCGGCGTCACGTCACCGACGTTCGTCATCGCGCGGGTCCACCCCTCGCTCGTCGAGGGGCCCGACCTGGTGCACGTCGACGCCTACCGGCTCGGCGGTCTCGCCGAGCTCGACGACCTCGACCTCGACACACCGCTGGAGTCCTCGGTCACCGTCGTCGAGTGGGGCGCCGGCCTCGCGGAGGCGCTGGCCGAGGCGCGCCTCGAGGTGCTCATCGAGCGCACCGTGGGGGAGACGGCGTCGCCGGACGGCCTCGATCCCCGCCGCATTTCCCTGCGCTGGGTCTCGGGCCAGTAACCTCGACGCCGTGCTCCTCGCCCTCGACACCGCCACCGCGCTGGTGACCGTCGCGCTCCACGACGGCGACCGCGTCGTGGTCGAGCACTCCTCGTCGGTGCCGATGAAGCACGGCGAGCACCTCGCCCCGCTCATCGCCCGCTCGCTCGACGACGCCGGGATCGTGCGCCAGGACCTCACCGCGATCGCGGTCGGCGTCGGACCGGGCCCGTTCACGGGCCTGCGGGTGGGGCTGGTCACCGCCCGCACCCTCGGCTTCGTGCTCGACCTCCCGGTCTACGGCGTCTGCTCGCTCGACGCGGTCGCGCTCGAGGTCGTCGGCACCGGCGCCGCCTCCGGCAGCTTCCTGGTCGCGACCGACGCGCGCCGCAAGGAGGTCTACCTCGCCTCCTACGACGCCGACGGCCGCCGCCTCGAGGGGCCGGTCGTGACCCGCCCGGCCGAGGTGGCCACGACCGCCCAGGTCGCGGGCGCCGGTCCGGAGCTCTACCCCGACGCCTTCCCGCACGCGATCGCGCCGACCCGCCCCAGCGCCGGCTGGATGGCGGCCGGGGTGAGCGCCGAGGACGTCGAGCTGCTCGACCCCGAACCCCTCTACCTCCGGCGGCCCGACGCGGTCGCCGGCGCACCCAGAAAGCCCGTGTCGTGATCCGTCCCGCCACCCTGGCCGACCTCCCGGCCCTCGTCGCCCTGGAGGCCGAGCTCTTCGGCCCCGACGCGTGGAACGAGGTGCTCGTCCGCCAGGAGATCGAGGGTCCGGGCCGTCGCTTCGTGGTGACCGACGACCTCGCCGCCTACGCCGTGACGATGTCGGCCGGCGACATCGTCGACCTGCTGCGCATCGGCGTACGCCCCGAGGCGCGGCGTCGCGGACTGGCCTCCCAGCTGCTCGACGAGGTGCTCGTCGGCACCGACGACGCGTCGCGGATGCTGCTCGAGGTGAGCGTGAGCAACGCCGAGGCGCTCGGCTTCTACGTCGCGCGCCAGTTCAGCGTGATCGACGTGCGCCCGCACTACTACCGCGACGGCTCCGAGGCGCTGGTGATGTGCCGCTGGCTGCCGGGCGCCGCACGGACCGGGACGGCGATCCCCAATGACTGACGAGCCCCTCGTCCTCGGCATCGAGACGTCCTGCGACGAGACCGGCGTCGGCATCGTGCGCGGTCACACCCTCCTCGCCGACAGCGTCGCGAGCAGCGTCGAGGAGCACGCCCGCTTCGGCGGCGTGGTGCCCGAGGTCGCCAGCCGGGCGCACCTCGAGGCGATGGTCCCCACGATCGAGCGCGCCGCCGAGACCGCCGGCATCTCCCTCGCCGACATCGACGCCGTCGCGGTGACCAGCGGCCCCGGCCTCGCGGGAGCGCTGCTGGTCGGCGTGGCCGCGGCCAAGGCGCTCGCCCTCGGGCTCGGCAAGCCGATCTACGGCGTCAACCACCTCGCCGCGCACGTCGCGGTCGACCAGCTCGAGCACGGGCCGCTGCCCGAGCCGTGCCTGGCGATGCTGGTCTCCGGTGGCCACTCCAGCCTCCTCGAGGTCACCGACGTGACGCTCGGCGTGGACCCGATGGGCTCGACCATCGACGACGCGGCGGGGGAGGCCTTCGACAAGGTGGCGCGCCTGCTCGGACTGCCGTTCCCCGGCGGCCCCCACATCGACAAGGCCGCCCGCAGCGGCAACAGCGTCGCCATCGACTTCCCGCGCGGCCTCACCGGCCGGCGCGACCTCGAGCGGCACCGCTTCGACTTCTCCTTCTCCGGTCTCAAGACGGCTGTGGCGCGCTGGGTGGAGACCCAGCAGCGCGAGGGCGTCTCGATCGACGTCAACGACGTCGCGGCCTCCTTCCAGGAGGCGGTGTGCGACGTGCTGACGCGCAAGGCGATCGACGCCGCCACCAGCCGCGGGATCGAGGACATCCTCATCGGCGGCGGCGTCGCGGCCAACAGCCGGTTGCGCGCGATGGCCGAGGAGCGCGCCGCGGCCCAGGGCATCCGGGTCCGGGTGCCTCGACCGGGCCTGTGCACCGACAACGGCGCCATGGTCGCCGCACTGGGCAGCGAGCTCGTCCTTCGCGGACGTACGCCGTCGCTGCTCGACCTGCCGGCCGACTCCTCCCAGCCGATCACCACCGTCGTCGCCTGACCCCACCCGACGGGGAGACGACGAAGGTCCCCGCCCGGAGGCGGGGACCTCCCTCACGCAGCGCCCGGTCCGGGCCGGGGACGGTCAGTCGAGGACGCTCAGTCGAGGACGCCGGGGGCGACGTCGTCGTCGCCGAGCCAGTCCTGGTCGTAGACGAGGCTGTCGCGCTGGGCGGACTGGTCGTCCTTGCCGCGACGACCGTTGCGCCCGCCGGCCGACCCGGCCCCCGCGCGCCGCTCGAGCCGCGCCCACCGGACCTCGACCCCGAGGAGCCCGCACCGCCACGACCGCCGGCAGAGCCGCGCCCGGCCGTGCTGCCGGTCGAGGCACCCCGGCCACCGGCCGAGCCCGCACCGGTGGGACGGGCGGCAGTGCTGCCCGCCGACGCGCCGGTCGGCCGCGACAGCGCACCGCTGCTCGCCGCACGGCCACCCGCGCCGATGGGGCGGGCCGGCGCGCTGCCGGCCGGAGCGGACGGGACGGAGCCCGGTCGCACCGTGCCGGCGGCCATGCCGCCTGCCCCACCCGCAGCCCCGAAGGCGGCTGCCGTCGACGCCCCGGACCCTGCGCCCGCGGACCCGGACAGCGATCCCGGCACGGACCCCGAGGACCCGGCGGACGGCTGGTAGGCGATGCCCTCCTGCGACGTGCCGCCCACCGACGTGCTCGGCACCTGGGTGGTCGGCGTCGGGTGAGGCGTCGGCGTCGGCGTCGGGTTGGGGTTCGGGTTGGGGTTCGGGTTGGGGTTGGGGTTCGGGTTCGGGTTGGGGTTGGGGTTCGGGTTGGGGTTCGGGTTGGGGTTCGGGTTGGGGTTCGGGTTGGGGTTGGTGTCGCGGATCGTGCCGACGAGCTCGCCGTTCTCGTACACCACGTGACCGGTGGACCCGTGGCCGCCGCCACCGGTGACCGGCGGGGCCTGGGTCCCGGGGAGGTAGGGGCCGCCCGGGCCGGACGGCACGCTCGGCGGCGGCTCGGTGGGGTCGGGCTGGCCGTGGATCGCCTGCATCGGGGGGATCGCGCCGAGGAAGGCCGCGTCCATCTCCTTGGTCAGCGCGAGGGCCTTGGCCTCCTGCTTGTCGTACTGGCTCTGCCAGGCGCTGCGCTCGTTGGAGCGGGCCTGGGAGGCGTCGGCCTGCGCCTTGAGCTCCTCGGGGGACGGGTCGATGCCCGGCGTGCCCGGAGGGGCCTGGTAGGGCGAGGGCTTGGCGCCGAGCTCGGCCATCGAGTCGCGCGAGTCGCGGGTGTCGGCGAGCTGGACGCCGACCTGCTTGAGCGCCTCGCCGGCCGTGCGCAGCTGCTCGGACTTGTGGATCATCGAGCTGGAGGTCTTCTCCATGCTCGCGCGCAGCGCCGGCCCGGTGAGGGTCTGCTCACCGATGCGGAGCTCGGCCTGCTCGGCCGCGCGCTTGAGCGCCTCGGCGAGGGTCTGGAGGTCGTCGGCCTTCTTCTTCCAGTCGGCACCGGCGTTCTTGACCACGCCCTCGGCGGCGGAGTCGAGGTACTGGTCGAGCACCTGGCGGTGGGGTCCCTTGGTCACGTCTCAGCCCTCGCTCGAGGTCGGAAGGGTGCAGGTGCCGGCGTCGAAGGCCGGCGCGGCGACGCACGCGGTGGAGGCCTGGATGAGGTTCATCGTCGCGGTGGTCTGCTCGGTGGTGCGCTCCATGTCCTTGCTGAACTCCTGGACCGAGGTGCCCATCCCGCGCAGGCCGGCCGCCATCTTCACCAGCTCGTCGGCGACGGCCTGGTAGGCCATCTCCACGTTGGTGCCGAGGCGGTACCCGCCGGTGAACGAGTCGCCGAACGCGGCACTCTTGACCGGGGTGACCGTGTCGGTCTCCACCCCGGCCGCGGCCTTGTCGAACGACGACATCAGGGACGTGATGGTCGCAGGGTCGATGTTGAGCCCCACCATCGTCTGGTTGAGCAGTTCCCTGTCCTCGAGCGGCAGCATGGTCTGTCCTTTCCCCCGGTTCGTCCAGCCGAAACCAACTCTAGGTGGAGGATCTGCGCCCTGCACGTTCTCCGCCAAGGTGGGCCCCAGCACGTCGCCGGAGCGCCGGTAGGGTCCACGGCATGCTCACTCGGGGAACCCGTCCGCTCGCGTCCGCGCTCGCTTCCGCGCTCGCCGTCGCCCTGCTCACGAGCGGGTGCGGGTCCTCCGACGACGACGCGTCCGGTTCCGGGTCCGCCGCGGGCGACCAGTCGGCGTCGTCGTCCTCGTCCGCCTCGGGGTCCGCGTCGGCGTCGCCCACCCCAGTGCCCGGCCTCCCGACGACGTACGCCGCTGCCGACGGCCCGCGGATCAAGGTGCCGGGCGCCAGCATGCACGCCCTCGCGAGCTACCACCGGGTCAGCGACTTCGGGATCGTCCAGGGCTGGGGCGACGGCCAGAGCTCGGTGACCTTCCTGCCCGACGTCAACGAGGCGACCTCGCTGGCCGCCTTCGAGCGCGACTGGGTCAAGGACAGCGGCGGCCCGCAGGTGCAGGTCAAGGCCGAGGACGGGGTCGCCGGCGGGAAGTACCGCGCCTGGCACCGCGTCGACTCGACCAGCGACCCGACGGTCATCGACCACACCTTCGGGATCCTGTTCCTCGACTCGGCCTGGCTGATCAAGGTCAGGATCGAGCTGGAGGGCTACCCCGAGCCGCTGGACGAGGAGGAGCAGCAGGAGGTCATCGGCAGCCTGCTGGCCAGCTTCAAGACCGACCTGGACTGAGGCCGCTCACCGCACCTCGGCGACCTGCAGGCCCGACACCCCGGCGCTGTCGACGTCGATGCGCTGCACCGAGCCGTCGATGCCGAGGCGCTCCATCGAGAAGTCCTCGCGCGAGACCCGGACCACCAGGTGCCCGTCGTCCTCCCACGCCATGCGGGTGTCGACGCCGCCGACGGCGCGCCGCGCCAGCACCACCTCGAAGTCGACGATGCGCTCGCCGGTCGCCGCGTCGAGGATCGCCAGCGTGGGGGAGCCGTACTCGGCCTCCAACGACGTGCCGATGACGTAGGAGCCGTCGGGGCTGAGGTGGCCGAGGCGGTAGTCGCAGGTGCCCCACAGCCGGGCTCCGCTGGCGTCGACGACGGCCGAGCACGTCCCGTCACCGCGGGTCGTGAGTCCTGCGACCGCGCCCGTGACCGCGGAGGCGGACTCCGCGCGGGACAGTCCCGGCACCTGCACCGGGTCGCCGCCGGAGGCCAGGTAGGTCGTCTCGACCCCGGCGCCGTCGTTGCGGCGCACGACGACGGCGTCCCCGGCGAACCCGACGGGCTCGACCACCTGGCCCAGGGTCGTGCCGGGGAACGAGGTGTAGGTCCATGCGCCTTCGCCGGAGGCGTCGGCGCTCACGACCTGCCAGCCGGAGCCGTCGTGCTCGGACCACGCGACGCGTGCACCGTCGGGGCTGGTCACCAGGCCGCCGGTCGGCGCGGGACCGTCGGTGACGGCGAGATCGGCGTCGAGGAACTCCAGCGACCGCGCGCCCTCCTCCATCGCGACGGCGACCCAGCCCTCGCCGTAGGGCGTCATGACGTCGTAGGTCGTCGGCAGCGCCAGGGTCCCGGCCGGCGTGATCAGGCTGGGACCGTCGACGTCGAGCAGCGGCACGGTGGTCGAGTCGACGGTGTCCGCGCGCTGCGGGTCGACGAGGACCGTGCCGGTGACGACGGCGGGCGGCGGGTCGGTCGCCGGTCCGACCTGGCTGCGCTGGGCGGGACCCGTCGTCGAGAGCCCGAGCGGGATCGCGACGGCGAGCGCGGCGGCGACCGCGACCCCGGCCACCGCGCGGCGGCGCTGCTGGATGCGGCGGGCGCGACGGCGTACGTCGTCGAGGGCGAGGGGCGCGTGGTGGATCGGCTCGACGCGGTGCGCGAGGGCGTCGTGGACCTGGTCCTCGAGTGGCGTGTTCATCGGACGTCTCCGGACTCGTGGGGGTTGAGTGACTGGGGTGCGCGCGAGCGCAGGGCGGCGAGGGCGCGGCTGGCCTGCGACTTCACGGTGCCGGGGGAGATGCCGAGCACGTCGGCGATCTCGGCCTCGCTGAGCTGCTCGTAGTAGCGCAGGACGACCACGGCCCGCTGCCGGGGCGGCAGGGTCTGGACGAACGACCAGAGCCGACCGCCCATCCCGTCGTCGTAGGTGTCGTGGGCGCCGGACTCCGGGAGCTCGTCGGTGGCCCGCTCGCGCCGCTTCCACGCCCGGCGCCACAGCGAGCTGTTCTCGTTGACCATCACCCGGCGGACGTAGCCGTCGAGGGCGTCGCGGTCGCGGATGCGGTCCCACGAGAGGTAGAGCTTGGCGAAGGCGTTCTGGAGCAGGTCCTCGGCGCCGGCGTGGTCGCCGGCGAGGAGGTAGGCGGTGCGGTAGAGCGCCGCCTGGCGCGCGGCCATGTACGCCGAGAAGTCGGCGTCCTTGTCCTCGCGCGGGCCCTGCACACCCATGTCGATGAGTGTCGTGCTCACCACGCACCCCCGTTCGTGTTTGGTGTGGCGTGTCGGGGTGAGGACGCGGTCGCCTCCGATCGGGTTGCACCCGGGTTGCACCGTCTTGGAGCACGTTGCGAGGCTCTGCGGTGACACCGACGTTTCAGGAGGCACACAGATGCAGCAGGTCAAGGCAGTGGTCGCGCTGGCCAAGGGCGAGCCGGTCCAGCTCACCACCATCAACGTCCCGGACCCCGGGCCGGGCGAGGCGGTGGTGAAGGTGCAGGCCTGCGGGGTGTGCCACACCGACCTGCACTACCGCGAGGGTGGGATCAACGACGACTTCCCGTTCCTGCTGGGCCACGAGGCCGCGGGCGTGGTCGAGGCGGTCGGCCCGGACGTGACCTCGGTGGCGCCGGGTGACTTCGTCGTCCTGAACTGGCGCGCGGTGTGCGGCAACTGTCGCGCGTGCGACCGCGGTGAGCCGTGGTACTGCTTCGCGACCCACAACGCGACGCAGAAGATGACCCTCGCCGAGGGCGACCTGGCCGGCACCGAGCTGTCGCCCGCGCTGGGGATCGGCGCGTTCGCCGAGAAGACGCTGGTCGCGGCCGGCCAGTGCACGAAGGTCGACCCGTCGGCCCGGGCCGCGGCCGTCGGCCTGCTCGGGTGCGGCGTGATGGCCGGGCTCGGCGCGGCGATCAACACCGGCAACGTCGGGCGGGGCTCGACCGTCGCCGTCATCGGCTGCGGCGGCGTGGGCGCGGCGGCCATCGCGGGCGCGGCGCTGGCCGGGGCCTCCAAGATCATCGCCGTCGACATCGACGACCGGAAGCTGGAGACCGCGCGCAAGCTCGGCGCCACCCACACCGTCAACTCCAAGGAGACCGACGCGGTGGAGGCCATCCGCGCGCTGACCCCGCCGCCCGACGGCACCGGCCACGAGGGTGGTGCCGACGTGGTGATCGACGCGGTCGGTCGACCCGAGACGTGGAAGCAGGCGTTCTACGCCCGTGACCTGGCCGGCACGGTCGTGCTGGTGGGCGTGCCCACGCCCGACATGACGATCCCGGAGATCCCGCTGATCGACGTGTTCGGCCGAGGCGGGTCGCTCAAGTCGTCGTGGTACGGCGACTGCCTGCCCGCGCGCGACTTCCCGATGCTCGTCGACCTCTACCTGCAGGGTCGCCTCGACCTCGACGCCTTCGTGACCGAGGAGATCGGCATCGGCGACGTCGAAGCCGCGTTCGAGAAGATGCACGAGGGCGACGTGCTGCGCTCGGTGGTCGTCCTGTGACCGCCCGGGTGGACCACGCGGTCGTCTCCGGCACCTTCAGCCTCGACGGGGAGACCCACGAGGTCGACAACAACGTGTGGGTGATCGGTGACGACGAGCAGTGCCTGGTCATCGACGCCCCGCACGACGTCGACGCGATCATGCGCCTCGTCGGCGACCGTGCGGTCAAGGCGATCGTGTGCACCCACGCCCACGACGACCACGTCCGCGTGGCGCCGGCCCTGCGGGTCGCGACGGGCGCGCCGATCCTGCTGCACCCCGACGACCGACCGTTGTGGGAGCTGACCCACGGTGGCGACGAGCCCGGCGCCGAGCTCTGGGACGTCGACCTGTCCGACGGCATGACGCTGACCATCGGTGGCGCGGCCGTCACAGTGATCCACACGCCGGGCCACGCGCCCGGCGCGGTGTGCCTCTACGTCCACGACCTCGGCTGCGTCTTCACCGGCGACACCCTCTTCGAGGGCGGTCCCGGCGCGACCGGTCGGTCCTACTCCGACGCCGACGTCATCAAGGAGTCGATCCGCCGCCGGCTCTTCGACCTGCCCGACGAGACGGTCGTCCACACCGGCCACGGCCCGGACACGACGATCGGCGCCGAGAAGGCGAACCTCGACGGGGGCGAGCAGGGCTAGCTGGGCTGGGTGCTCGCGGTTCGCGGTTCGTAGCTCGCCGGTCTGCGTCCCGCGACCCCGCAGCCCGCTGGCGTGCAGCCCTCGCCCTCGCCCTCGGCCCCACGGGACCGCGGGTGCGCGAGTGCGAGGGTCCGCGAGTGCGCAGGCGTACGGGTCGGCGGGACACCGGCTTGCGGCGTGGCTGGCTCAAGCCGGGGCCCGATCACGCCGCGGCGTGCGGGCCGAACAGGTCCGCGCCGGCGCTCGTCGAGGTGCACCGCCTCGGCGACCAGCTGGTGCCGCGCAGGGTGGTCGTCGGGCGTGCCCCACACGCGTCGCAGCCGCCATCGCAGGTGCGGCGAGGTCCGGTAGCGGACGTACGGGTCCTGGCGCTCGCGTGATCGATGGCGCCATCGCGCGAGCTCGAGCGTGCAGTCGAGCCCACGCGGGACCCACCACCCGGTGACCTCGAGGTCGACGTGCGCGGGGTAGCGCCGTCCGCCGCGGTCGCGCGCGCCGTCGTCCCGCATCGGGTCCACCTCCTCGCCCGTCTCTGCGTCATGCACCGTCGCGCGCAGCCCGGCCAGGCGCAGCAGCTGCTGGACGACGCTGACCCGAGGGCTCGTGCGGGCGGTCTCCCACCGCGCGACTGCCGACTGGGACACCCCGAGGAGCGCCGCCAGCCCGCGCTGCGACACGTCGAGGATGCGGCGTACGCGTCGGACGAACCCGGGCACGCCGCCCCCGAACGGACCCATCAGGTACCACTCGACCTCGTCCGCGCTCCACTCGCTCGTCTGGTCCCACTCCTCGTCCGTCCTCATGTCCGCCCCTCCCTCGTCCGGTCGCCGTGCCTCGTCCTGCCATCCCAGTCCGGTGCACCGACAACCGGCGCCGGTCTCTCCACAGGCCGTCGTCGTCCACAGCTCGGGGCGGCTCCCGCGGGCCCGATCCCGGCCGGCTCGCCCTCCTCACCGGACTGCCCCTGCGCGTCCTCGCGCCTGAGTCGGTCAGCGACTCAGGTGCGAGGAGCGGCGTGGTGGTGGTGCGACGGCCAGAGGTCAGTCGCCCGCGGAGCGTGCGCTCGACCCTGAGTCGGTGAGCGACTCAGGGGTGAGGGTCGGGAGGGAGGAATGGGAGAGCGGTGGGCGGCTGGCGGGGTTACGGTCGCGAGATGACGTCCGACTTCGTCCCGGAAGGATTCGTCGCGCCGCGTTCGCTCGTCACCGCGGAGCTGGCCCTCGAGCCGCTCGGCCCGCAGCACAACGACTCCGACCTGGCGGCGTGGAGCTCCAGCATCGAGCACATCCGCGCGACGCCGGGGTACCCGGACGGACGTTGGCCGCCCGTCGGTGGGATGTTGGCGGAGGAGAACCTGGCCGACCTGACTCGGCACGCGGCCGACTTCGAGGCGGGTTGGGGTTTCACGTTCACCGTCCTCGACCCGGGCTCGCGGGAGGTGATCGGGTGCGTGTACCTCTACCCGTCGAGGGTGTCGGAGCACGACGTCGAGGTGCAGTCGTGGGTACGGGCCGACCGGGCCCCGTCGGACACGGTGCTCGCCGACGTGGTGGCCGAGTGGCTCGACGAGGCGTGGCCGTGGACGCGGCCGGACCGTCACGGCCGCTGACGTCCGCTGGTCGGCCGCTGACTGCTTGACCTGCAGCGGAGCGCAGCTGAGTGCCCCTGATTGCGCTGAGTGCCCCTGCCGTGGCTGAGCGGCCGCTGACGTCGTTCGGCCGCTGACGTCGTGCGGCCGCCGGCGGACTGGCCGTTCGCGACCGGTCCGCCGCCGACCGGTCGAGATGAGATGCCGGTGGCGCCGTCGTGCCACGATGACCAGATGGTGTGGAGCGGGCCGGGAGCGACGACGCGTGCGCGTGGCGTGGCAGCCCTGACCGTCCTCACCCTCCTCGGGTCCCTGACCGCGTGTGACGGGGGAGGGGAGGAGCAGGCCCGGCCCGCGTCGAGCGGCGCTGCCAGCACGAGCACCGCCCCGCCGAGCCCGTCGGAGGAGCTCGGCCTGGTCGAGGGGTGGGGGCCTGATCGGGGAGAGCTCGACCGGGCGGCGAGGCAGGTGTCGCGGCTCCGGCTGCCCGACCTCGCCGGGCAGGTCATCGTGGCGTCGTGGCAGGGCACCAGCGCCCCGGTCGCGATGGTGCGCGACCTGCACCTCGGAGGGGTGATCGCCTTCGACTCCAACGTCGCCTCGGCCGCCCAGGTCCGACAGGTGAACCGCACGCTGTCCCAGCGAGCGCGGCGCGGGTGGCCGCTGTTCCTGGGCGTCGACCAGGAGGGCGGCGTGGTCGAGCGGCTGCGTCGTGTGACGACACGGTTCCCGACCTTCATGAGCACGGGCGCCGCGCACGACGAGGGCCTGACGCAGCAGACGTACGCCGCCAGCGGGCGCGAGCTGCGCCGCCTCGGCTTCACCGTGGACTTCGCGCCCGACGCGGACGTCACGTCCGGGCCGGGGGACCCGACGATCGGGTCGCGGTCCGCGTCGTCGGCGCCGAAGGTCGTCGGGCAGCAGGTCGTCGCCGCGGCGCTCGGTTTCTCCGATGCCGGCGTGCTGCCCGTGGTCAAGCACTTCCCCGGCCACGGCTCGGTCCCGGCCGACAGCCACCTCACGCTCCCCGTCCAGACCAAGTCGCTCGACGAGCTCGAGGCCTCGGACCTCGTGCCGTTCCGCACGGCGGTCGAGGCCGGGCTCCCCGCCGTGATGGTCGGCCACCTCGACGTCCGGGCGATCGACCCCCGCGTGCCGGCGTCGCTGTCGCGGCCGGTCGTGACCGGGTTGCTGCGCGACGAGCTCGGGTTCGGCGGGCTCGTGGTGACCGACGCCCTCGACATGGCCGGGGTGGCACGCGGGCGCGAACCGGGGCGTACGGCCGTGCAGGCCGTCCGGGCCGGCGCCGACGTCCTGCTGATGCCGCCGTCACCCGCCCTGGCGCGCGCCGCCCTCGTCCGTGCGGTCCGTGACGGCACGCTCGCGCGTCGGCGCCTGGAGCAGTCCGCGGCCCGCCAGGTCGCCCTGCTGACCCACCTGCGCAACGCCGCCCGGTCGACCGACAGGAACGGGGCAGGCGACGGACCGGGCGCGGCCACCGCCTCGCGGGCCCTGTCGGCCGCCGCGATCACGGTCACCGACGGCGCCTGCAGCGGCCCACTCGTCGGGAGCAGCGTCTACGCCCACGGCGACAGCGCGGCGGTCGCGGCCTTCGCCGCTGCCGCGGGCCGTGCCGGGCTGGAGGTGCTGCTGCGCCGCTCACCGCCGAGCCGTCTCGTGGCCGCCGAGCCCCGGCCGGACCGACGTCGTCACGAGAGCCGCCGCCACTACCGCCAGCGCACGCAGGCCTGGCACAGGGCCGAGGTGCGCCGCGAGCGACGCCTCGCGGCCTGGACGGCGCGCGAGGACGCGCGCCTCGCGGCCGGCACGTCGGTCGGCTTCACCGGCTTCCACGACGCCCCGGTCGACGGCGACGTGGCGGTCGCGACCGACAGTCCGTGGGTGCTCGGACGCGTCGCCGCGCCGACCCGCGTCGCGACCTACGGCGACACCCAGGCCGCGATGGACGTCCTCGTGCAGGTGCTCCGCGGCGACGCCCGGGCGCCGGGGCGGTTGCCCGTCGACGTCCCCGGCGTCGCTCGCCGTGGCTGCTAGGGACCGGTGAACAGGGCCGCGGCCCGCCAGTCGACCCCGTCCACACCGGGCCCGCTGACCACGGTCGGCGTGCCGGACAGCCCGCTGGTGGCCAGGGTGACCCGCGAGAGGTTGCCCGAGGTGCCGTTGGCGACGAAGAGCGACGTGCCGGACAGCACGAGGCCCGTCGTCCCGGTCAGGTTCACCGAGCCGGGAACCGTCGTGGCCACCGGGTGGATCACGCCGCTGTCGGGGCTGAAGAGGCGGTACGACAGGGTGCTCGACCCGGCGCGCGTGTAGTAGAGGCGCCGGGTCGCCGGGTCGAAGGCCATGGCCGTGACGTTGGGCAGGTCGGCGTAGAAGTCGGGCTTGATGCCGGCGTAGGTGTTGCCGCCGTTGCAGATCTTGCAGCCGAAGGTCTGGTTGTCCCAGGCGGTGCTGTAGGGGTTGACCGCCACCTCCGGGCCGAAGGACGTGCCGTCGAAGGAGCGTTGGTAGAGCATCTGGTCGGAGCGGCCGTAGAACAGCGTCGACCCGATGACCACTGCGCCGCGCACGCCGGCCCAGCTGAAGGGCGCGGTCGTGGAGGACGGCGTCCCGCTCGTGGTCCCGGTGAAGACCCGGTGGGTCACCGCCGTGGCAGCGCCGCCCTGCGGGCCGCCGAGGTGCACGGTGGCGGGCAGCGTCGCGGTCGTGGTGGGCGCGAGCGGCGCGGCGCCGGCCAACGGGAAGAACGCGATCTTCTTGCGGGTGTACTGCTTGCGCGGACCCACGTAGTCGGTGTCGGAGCCGGTCCACAGGCCGCTCGGGGTGGCGAGCAACGCCTCGATCCCGTGGCCCCGTGGCTCGCGACCCGGGTTGAACGCCAGCGGCATGCCCGACACGGGGTCGAGGGCGGTCAGGCTGGGGCGGGCCACGGCGCCGGGCCCGGCGCCGTCGTTGCCGAGCACGTTGTTCATCCAGCGGGGGTGCCCGCCGCCGTAGATCGCCGACCCGGTGGAGAGGACCGACAGGAAGGAGTCGCTGCCGGAGTACGACACCCAGGCCGGCTGCACGTGCTGACCCGTGTCGGCAGTGTTCCACCGGCTGACGGTGTCGCACAGGACGGCGCTGATGGGCTTGTCCACGTCGTGGCCGCCGGCGGTCGCGATGGCGAAGTAGGACCCGTCGGGGGCGAACGAGACGTCACGGATCCACTCGTCGAACTTGAAGCTGAAGCAGTCGCTGTCGAAGCGCGTGGTGTTCCAGCCCGCGCTCACCGTGGCGGCGGTCGGCGTCAGGTCGAACATCGCGATCTGGTCGCGGGCGAGCCCGCCGGCGCTGTCGAAGTTGCCGACCACGACCAGCTTGGTGCCCTGCGGGTTGGCGTCCATGGCCAGCACGGACGTCGGCATGCTCTGCAGGGTGGCGCCGGGCGGGAAGGTCGGCGGCGCCGCGTGGCCGATGTTGTGGTGACCGGTCAGCGACGCCGTCACGTAGCCGGTCAGCGCCCCGGTGGTCGGGTTGAGGGAGGCGATGCGCCCGCGGGCGGTGCCGGCCACCTTCTTGAACGTGCCGCCGACCAGGAGCTGGCCGTTGACCAGGCGCAGCGCAGCGACACGGTTGTCGATGGTGCCAGGGTTGAACGCCGCGACCCGGGCGCCGGTGGTGGCGTTGAGCAGGACGACTCGTGGGACCGCCGTCCCGTTGAGGGTGGTGAAGTCACCCGCGACGTAGACCGTGCCGGCCGTCGGCCCCGCGAGCGTGGCGTACACGGTGCCGTTCAGGTTCGGCGCGAACGAGGTGGAGACCACCCCGGTGGTCTCGTTGAAGGCCGCGACCCGGTTGCGCGTGAGCACGGTCGACGAACCCGGGTTCTGGACCCGGGTGAAGGTGCCGCCGGCCACGATCGTCGAGCCCACCCGGGCGAACGTCTTGACCTGGCCGTCGACCACCTGGGGCGAGGCCGCGGACGGCGCCGGGCCGGGGGTGGTGGTCTGCGCCACCGGGGGACTCCCCGTGCCGAGCGCGGGGTGGGCCGCGCCGACGGTCGCCAGCGCGGCCACGACCACGGTCGCGACGACGGATCCTGCTGCGGAACGGATCTTCACGTGGTGCTCCCTCGCGCCCGAGGCGGACGAGCGGGGTGCCCGAGTACGCCTCGATCGACGCTAGGCAGCACGGGCGGTGTGCAGCCCCGGCGGCGGGGATTTCACCGATTTGGTGGTCGACCCCGAGCGCTCAGATCGGTTCGACCAGCAGCACGGTGCCCTGCCCCGCGACGCGGGTGAGGACGATCGTCGCCTCCTGGTCGCCCGCCAGCGCCAGCCGCTTGCGCAGCTCCTCCGGGACGACCTGGACGCCGCGCTTCTTGATCGTCAGGCGACCCACGCCGCGCTCGTGCAGGGCCGCGCGCAGCTGCTTCTCGCGGTAGGGGAGCTCCTCGACGACGCGGTAGCCGCGGGCGAACGGCGTGCGGAACGGTTCGTCGCCGGTGATGTAGGCGATGTGCTCGTCGACCAGCCCGCCGCCGACGCCGGCCGCCACGGAGGTGACCAGCCCGGCCCGGATGACCGCGCCGTCGGGCTCGTAGAGGAAGGCGCCGACCGCGCGGACGTGGGTGCCGTCGGTGCCGGGCTCCGGGGCGTCCTCGTCGGTGAGCGTGGCCAGCCCGCCCGCTCCGATCACGGTGGCCCGACGGGCGGTCGTGGCGAGGTCGGGCGACCAGAGCACGGCCTCCTTCACCTCGCCCCCGTCGCTGACCCACTCGGCCTCGACGCCGGGCGGCACCAGGTCGTGGTCGATGCCGGGGGCGACCTTGACCAGCGAACGGCGAGTGAGCAGGTCGAGCACCCACGGCCACGGGGGCGTCCAGCCCTCCACGTCGAAGACCCGCCCGCGTCCGCTGCGCCGGGCGGGGTCGGCGAAGGCGGCGTCGAAGCCGCGCGGGTCGAGCGCCGTGGCGTCGCCGGCCTGGACGGCGCCGGGCAGGCCCAGCGCGTGCAGGTTGGCCTGCGCGATGGCGGCGCGGACGGGGTCGAGCTCGACGCCGGCGGCGATCAGCCCGGCACGGGCGAACGCCACCAGGTCGCCGCCGATCCCGCACCCGAGGTCGATCACGCTGCCCCCCGGGATGGCCGCGGCGAGCCGCGCGGCCCGGTGGTCGGCGACGCGGGCGCGGGTGGACTGCTCCAGCGCGTCGGGGGTGAAGAACATGACCCGCGCCGCGTCGCCGAGCTTGGTCACGGCCCGCTCGCGCAGCTGAGCCTGGGTGGTGGCGGCGGCCGCGCGCTCGGGGTCCGGCTCGGTGCGGCGCACGAGGCTCGCGACCCGCACCGGGTCGCCCGGGTGGTCGGACCACGCCTGCGTCGCGACCTCCAGCAGCCGGGTGCCGTCGGGGGTCTGCAGCCAGGCCAGCGTCTCGAGCTCCACGGACGCATCCTGTCAGCAGGGCCGGGGCGGGCCGCCGGGGTCGGCCTGCGCTAGCACTCGCTCAGGGAGAGTGCTAGCGTCAGCCCTGGCACTCTCACCCCGAGAGTGCCGATCCCCGTGGCTCCGGCTCGATCCCCGCGACGGCGTGCCGACATCCCACGGGACCATGTCAACGAGAACACACGCGCCAGAGAAAGTGGAGGTTGATCCGAAGTGTCGGTCAACATCAAGCCCCTCGAGGACCGCATCGTCGTCCGCCCGCTCGACGCCGAGCAGACCACCGCCTCCGGCCTGGTCATCCCGGACACCGCGAAGGAGAAGCCCCAGGAGGGCGAGGTCCTCGCGATCGGTCCCGGCCGCGTCGACGACAACGGCAACCGCGTCCCGGTCGACGTCGCCGTGGGCGACAAGGTCATCTACAGCAAGTACGGCGGCACCGAGGTCAAGTACGCCGGCGAGGAGTACCTCATCCTCTCCGCCCGCGACGTCCTCGCCGTCGTCAGCTGACCTGGCATCACGCCTGACTTCGCCGGGGGCGCTCGACGACCCGCTCCGCTCAGAGGTCGCCTTCGCGCCCCCGGCTCGTCAGCCGCGCGCCAGCTCACCTGACGCTGCGCCAGCCACACACGTCTCAGAGAGGGACAGCAATGCCCAAGATCCTGGAGTTCGACGAGAACGCCCGCCGCGCACTCGAGCGCGGCGTCGACGCCCTCGCCAACGCCGTCAAGGTGACGCTCGGCCCCAAGGGCCGCTACGTCGTCCTCGACAAGAAGTGGGGCGCGCCCACGATCACCAACGACGGTGTCACCGTCGCGCGCGAGATCGAGCTCGACGACCCGTTCGAGAACCTCGGTGCCCAGCTCACCAAGGAGGTGGCCACCAAGACCAACGACGTCGCCGGTGACGGCACCACCACCGCCACCGTCCTGGCCCAGGCCATGGTCCACGAGGGCCTGCGCGCGGTCGCTGCCGGCGCCAACCCGATGGGCCTCAAGCGGGGCATGGACGCCGCGGCCGAGGCCGTCGGCGACGCGCTGCGCGAGGCGGCCCGCGAGGTCGAGTCCCGCGAGGACATGGCCTCCGTCGCCACGATCTCCAGCCGCGACAGCCACATCGGCGACCTGCTCGCCGAGGCCTTCGACAAGGTCGGCAAGGACGGCGTGATCACGGTCGAGGAGTCCAACACCATGGGCACCGAGCTCGAGTTCACCGAGGGCATGCAGTTCGACAAGGGCTACATCTCGGCGTACTTCGTCTCCGACCCGGAGTCGATGGAGGCCGTCCTGGACGACCCCTACATCCTCCTGCACCAGGGCAAGATCTCCTCGATCCAGGAGCTGCTGCCCCTGCTGGAGAAGGTCATCGCCACCGGCAAGCCGCTCTTCATCCTCGCCGAGGACGTCGACGGCGAGGCGCTCTCCACGCTGGTCGTCAACAAGATCCGCGGCACGTTCAACGTCGCCGCAGTCAAGGCCCCGGCCTTCGGTGACCGTCGCAAGGCCATGATGCAGGACCTCGCGGTCCTGACCGGCGGCCAGGTCGTCGCCCCCGAGGTCGGCCTCAAGCTCGACCAGGTGGGCCTCGAGGTGCTCGGCCAGGCACGTCGCGTGGTCATCACCAAGGACAACACCACGATCGTCGAGGGTGCGGGCGAGAGCTCGGCCGTCGAGGGCCGCGTCAACCAGATCAAGGCCGAGATCGAGAACACCGACTCCGACTGGGACCGCGAGAAGCTCCAGGAGCGCCTCGCCAAGCTCGCCGGCGGTGTCTGCGTGATCAAGGTCGGCGCCGCCACCGAGGTGGAGCTGAAGGAGAAGAAGCACCGCATCGAGGACGCCGTCTCCGCGACGCGCGCCGCGATCGAGGAGGGCATCGTCGCCGGCGGCGGCTCCGCGCTCATCCACGCGGTGTCCGTGCTCGACGACAACCTCGGCCTCACCGGCGACGAGGCCGCGGGTGTCCGCGTGGTCCGCAAGGCCGCCGACGAGCCGCTGCGCTGGATCGCCGAGAACGGTGGCGTCAACGGCTACGTCGTGACGTCCAAGGTCCGCGAGCTCGGCGTCGGCAACGGCTACAACGCTGCGACCGGCGAGTACGGCGACCTGGTCGCCCAGGGCGTCCTCGACCCCGTCAAGGTCACCCGCTCGGCGCTGGTCAACGCGACCTCCATCGCCGCGATGCTGCTGACGACCGAGACGCTGATCGTCGACAAGCCCGAGGAGGAGGAGCCGGCGTCCGCCGGCCACGGTCACGGCCACGGCCACTGACCCCTCGCGCACCGCGCACCGGCCCGCTCCGCGCCCCGCCCACCGTCACGGTGGACGGGGACGGGGCGGGCCGTTCGCGTGTCACGCCGGCGTTACCTGCGCCGCAGCCGGGTGAAACATCGCTCGGGCAGCATGGGCACCATGCTGTGGAGAGTGCGGACGACGCTGGAGGACCGACCGGGGGCGCTGGCCGGCCTCGCGGCGCGCTGTGGTGAGGCGGGCGTCAACATCCTGGGCCTGCAGGTGTTCCCCGGCGTGGACCGGGTCACCGACGAGCTGGTGCTGCGCACCCCGGACGGCTGGGAGCTGGCCGACCTGGCCGCGCTCGTCGAGGGCGCCGGCGGGAGCCGGGTCAGCGTGCTGCCCTCCACCGAGGCCGCGCTGGGCGACCAGCCCACCCGCTACGTCCTCGCCGCACGCGCGATCCTGGCCCACCCGGCGGGCTTCCCCGACGTGGTCGCCCGGCTCTTCGACGCCGAGACAGACCCCGCCGGCGTCGACGAGCTGAGGGACGGCATGGACCTCGAGATCGGCGACGTGCAGGTCCAGCTGCGGCGCACCGCGCCGTTCACCGCGGCCGAGCACGCCCGCGGGACCGCGCTCGCCGAGCTGGTCACCGACGTCCTCGCGGCCGCCTCCCACGAGGCGTCCGCCCCCGTGCCCGGCGCCTCGGCCGACGCCGAGCCCTCGCTCGAGACCACCCCGTCCGCCGTGCGCGCCACGGTCGGTCGGGCCGTCGTGGGCACGGCGAGCTGGCTGGTCGACCCCGACGCCGCCTGGCACCTCGAGCTCGCCGTGGAGCCGGCGTGGCGTCGCCGCGGCCTCGGCTCGCGGCTGCTCCTCGAGGCCGCCCGCGCCGCGCGTGCCGGCGGTGCCTCGGAGCTCGTCGTGCGGACCTCGGCCGACAACCCGGCCGTGCTGCCGCTGGTGCTCGGCAGCGGGCTGCGGGGCCGGATCCGGATGGGCGCCGGCGACCTCACCGTCCGGATCCCCGTGCGGCAGCCGGCTCCCGACCGGGTGTGATCACTCGCCCCAGATCGTGCGGAAGGGGGTGTCGCAGTCGACGTCGACGTCGATGTCGTCGACGGAGTTGAGGTGGTAGACCCGGTAGCGGTCGCACGCGGTGCGCACGAACTCGTACTTCTTGATCAGCGACTGCTGCACGGGCATCGTGCCGAGCTCGCTCCAGGTGTTGATGTAGGACGCCTCGACGAACCACGACGGCGGGTTCGTCCCGGTGAGCACGTCGCTCAGCTCGACCAGCCCCGGGTCGAGCGTGCGCATCGGCAGCGACCAGAGGTAGGGGTAGGGGGACGACATGTCGCTCGCCCACTGGATGTCGGCGCGACCGCCGTAGACCAGGACCCGGTCGCCGGGTCGGGCCACCGCGGCGATCGCCTCGCCCGTGCGGACCTCGACCGGCACGCGCCCGTGCGCCCACGTGACGGTCCACGTGGCGAGGGAGACCAGCGAGGCGCCCGCGACCAGCACCACCGTCGGTCGCGCCAGCCGCAGCCGACGCGGGTGCAGGTGCTCCTGCGTCGCCACGCAGGCCAGCGCGAGGGACATCGGCGGGACCAGCACGAAGAGGTACGGCGTCCAGTAGCTGCCGCTGATCGCGACGCCCGCCAGGTCGACCGCGACCATCACCACCACCGCGACCGCCGGCACGGCGTCGTGGCGCAGCAGCGAGCGCAGCCGGACGAGCAGCACCAGCAGGACCAGGAGCATCCCGACACCGACGAAGACCGCGACCAGCGTCCACACGCGCGCCTGCGCGCCCGAGCTGTCCTGGGTCGCGATCACCCGGCTCGCGTCGGAGCGGAAGGTGACGGTGACGTACCAGAGCGTCTGCAGCCGGACGCCGGTCGCCAGCGCCCACCCGACGACGACGCCCACGGGCACCAGCGCGCCGACGAGCGCGCCGGCGGCGCACCGCAGTGCCGCGCGGGGCGTCACGTGGCGGGCCAGGGCCGACCCGACGAGCATGACGGCGCCGAAGACCACGCCGCCCACGATGCTCTGCTTGAAGCCGATCGCCGTGACCGCGAGCGCCCCGGCGAGGGCGGCGTCGAGCGCGGAGGAGCGGCGCACGGCGCGCAGCGAAAGCCAGCACGACGCGAGGACCAGCGGGATGCCGAACAGCTCACCCTTGGCGGCCACCGGGTCGATCTGGGCGTTGGCCACGAGCGCAGCCGTGCCGATGGCGACCCACCCGGCCAGCCGGCGTACGGCCCGTGGGTCGACCACGCCGCCCCGGCGCGCGACCTCCCGCGTGGCGGCCGCGGCCGCCAGGACCAGGAGCGAGCAGGCCAGGGCACCGACCAGGCGGTGGGCGTAGGGCCCGCCGAGCGCGTCGCAGGCCTGCATCAGCCAGATCACCGGGGGAGGCCGGTCGACCCAGTAGTGGCCGTAGAGCGAGCCGGGCTCGGGCTGCCAGCTGCGCGCGACGAGGAGGAACCCCGCCTCGTCGGGCCGCAGCGGCCAGAGCAGGCCCGGGAACCGCGCCAGGAACGCCCCCAGGGCAGCGAGCCAGACCACCCGCCCCGTCCCCATGGCGACACCCTCTCACTGCTCGCCGCACGTCCCGCGACGTCTGCGCGCCGCGTTTTGCCTCAGGTGCCGCGCGCCGACGCCGAACAGGACGGTGAGCGGGGCAGCCCAACCCCCGAGACCGGACCGGTGGCGCCATGAGCAGGAACATCTTCGTCTTCTCCGGAGGCGGCTCCCGCGGAGCGGCCCAGGTCGGCATGCTGCGCGCCCTCCTCGGCGCCGGGCTGCGCCCCGACGTCGTCGTCGGCGCGTCCGTCGGCGCCATCAACGCCTGCTCCCTGGCCCACGACCCCACCCCGGAGCGGGTCGAGCAGCTCGCCGACCGGTGGATGTCGATGCGCGCGAAGGACATCACCGGGTCACGCGCGGGCGTCCCGGCGAACCTGGTCCGCCTGCGGCCCTACCTGTTCTCCTCCGAGCGCCTGCGTCACCTGGTCGGCTCCTGGGTCCCGACGGCGCGGCTCGAGGACCTTCCCGTCACCACCGTCGTGGCGACCACGAACCTGGTCACCGGGCGGGCCCACCACCACGTGCGCGGCCCGGTCACCGACCTCCTGGCCGCCTCCGCCGCCATCCCGGCGGTGTTCCCGCCCGTCGTGCTCGACACCGGGGACGGCCCGGCGCCGCACGTGGACGCGGGCATCTCCGAGAACCTGCCGCTGTCGGCGGCGGCGGCGATCGCCCGGCCGGGCGACCGCGTGTTCGCGCTCGACGTCACCAAGCCGCCCGCCGCCCGGTCCCTGCGATCTCCGCTCGACGTGCTCATCGGGTCCCTGGCGATCTCCATCCACCACCGCTCCAGCGCCGTGTTCGACCCGGGTGTCCAGGTGGTCAGCTGCCTGCTCGACCGCAGCTTCCACTGCGGCACGATGCTCGACTTCACCCACACGGGGACGCTGTTCCGCCTGGGGGAGGCGGCGGCCCTCGAGGCCCTGCTCGACGCGGGCGTGAGCGCCTGAGCCGTCGGTCGTAGGATTGACGTGTGGAGATCCCCGAGAAGTTCGCCGCCCTGGGCCTCACCTACGACGACGTGCTGTTGCTGCCGGGGGAGTCCGACCTGGCCCCCAGCGACATCGACACGACCACGCGCCTGACGCGCGAGATCTCGATCCGGGTCCCGCTCGTCAGTGCGGCCATGGACACCGTCACCGAGGCGCGGATGGCGATCGCGATGGCCCGCGAGGGCGGCATCGGCGTGCTCCACCGCAACCTGTCGATCGAGGACCAGGCGCGCCAGGTCGACCTGGTCAAGCGCACCCAGACCGGCATCATCTCCAACCCGGTGACGATCGGTCCCGACGCGACGCTCGAGGAGCTCGACCGGATCTGCGGCGAGTACCGCGTGTCCGGCCTGCCCGTCGTCGACCTCGACCACCGGCTGCTCGGCATCATCACCAACCGCGACCTGCGCTTCACGCCGGTCGCCGAGTGGGCCACCACCAAGGTCACCGAGGTGATGACGAGCGAAGGCCTGATCACCGGACGCCCGGGCATCTCGCGCGACGAGGCGACCGCGCTGCTGCGGGCCCACAAGCGTGAGCGGCTGCCGCTGGTCGACGGCGAGGGTCGCCTCAGCGGCCTCATCACCGTCAAGGACTTCGTCAAGGGCGAGCAGTTCCCGCACGCGTCCTACGACGCCGACGGCCGGCTCCTGGTCGGTGCCGCGATCGGCTACTTCGGCGACGCGTGGGAGAGGGCCACCACCCTCGTCGAAGCGGGCGTCGACGTGCTGGTCGCCGACACCGCGCACGGCCACGTCCACCTCCTGCTCGACATGGTCCGCCGGCTCAAGACCGACCCGGCGACCCGCCACGTGCAGGTGATCGGCGGCAACGTCGCGACCCGCGAGGGCGCGCAGGCGTTCGTCGACGCCGGCGCCGACGCGGTCAAGGTCGGCGTGGGCCCCGGCTCGATCTGCACCACGCGCGTCGTCACCGGCGTCGGCGTCCCCCAGGTGACCGCCGTCTACGAGGCCTCGCTCGCCACCCGGCCGGCGGGCGTCCCGCTGATCGCCGACGGCGGGATGAAGTACTCCGGCGAGATCGCCAAGGCGCTCGTCGCGGGCGCCGACGCGGTGATGGTCGGCTCGATGCTGGCCGGCTGCGAGGAGTCGCCCGGCGACGTCGTCTTCGTCAACGGCAAGCAGTTCAAGTCCTACCGGGGGATGGGCTCGCTCGCCGCGATGAGCAGCCGCGGCAAGAAGTCCTACTCCAAGGACCGCTACTTCCAGGCCGAGGTGGCCAGCGACGACAAGATCGTCCCGGAGGGCATCGAGGGCCAGGTCGCCTTCCGCGGCCCGCTGTCCGCGGTCGCCCACCAGCTGGTCGGCGGCCTGACGCAGTCGATGTTCTACGTCGGTGCGCGCACCATCCCCGAGCTGCAGGACAAGGGCCGGTTCGTCCGGATCACCTCGGCCTCGTTGAAGGAGAGCCACCCGCACGGCGTGCAGATGACGGTCGAGGCGCCCAACTACTCCGCGATGTAGACCAAAGGAGCCTTCCGCCCCGTCCCGCGACCGGCCTAGGTTGACGGGGTCAGGGGATCGGGACCCTGGCCGTCGCACGATCAGGAGCTGCAGCACGCGGGTCTCGGTCCCGGGAAACATCTCGGGAGGAGCGCACGTGCGCGCACGCATCTGGGCAGCGACCGGCACCGCCGGCCTCGTCGCCATCGCCATACCGGCACTGTCCGTCGCGGCACCGGCGGGGCAGGACACCGTCACGCCACAACAGCTGGAGGCACTTGACCTGGGTCTCCAGGTCGCACCCAAGGACAACGACGCCGCCGCACTGACGGCGCAGGTCAACCCCAACCCCTACCTCGCCAACCTGCCCTCGCTGGGCGATGCGAACTACTTCGCCTGGAACAAGCTCATGCACGAGCAGGCCGAGCAGCGCGCCGGGTCGGCGAAGCTGGCCGCCCACCGACGCGCGGCCCTCAGCGCCACGACCGGGGCGCCGGCGAGGAAGGTGGCCACGCCGTTCGTCCATGACGAGGAGGAGCCGGCCGGCACCGCGGGGTCCAACGACACCCACGCCAACGCCGAGCCGATCCCCGAGTTCGGGACCGCCGCGACGCGGCTGCCCGCCGTACGGATCCTGGGTGACCTCGCCGCGCCGGCGACCACCACCCCGCGCACGGTGACCACCCAGGAGGACCAGGGCGCGATCCCGCTCGCCACCGACACCGGCATCACCGGGTCCGGGAGCGCGCGCGTCACCTCGGTGCTGGGCGACGGACCCCACGGCTCGACGGGCGACGGCAGCAACGACTTCGACTTCTACGCAGTCCAGGTCGCTGCGGGCAACACGCTCACCGCCAACACCGAGGGCAGCCCCGCGGCCACCGACACGATCCTGGTCGTCTACGCCGCCGACGGCACCCCCCTCGCGGCCGACGACGACAGCGGCACCGGGTTCCTCAGCAGCCTGAGCTACACGCCCGAGGAGGCCGGCACCTACTACGTCATGGTCGGCGGCTACGCCCTCGACCCGCTGCCTGCGGATCCCTTCGACTCCGGCAGCGGTGCCGGGGGTGCCGACCCGGGCGACTACACGTTCAACGTCGCCAGCCAGGTGCTCGACGCCGACTACTACTCGGTGCGCCTGCGCCCGGGCGACGTCGTCGGGTCGACCTCCGAGGGCTCCGCGACCGGCCTGACCGTGCGCACGTCGTCGGGCGAGCAGCGGGTCGGGGGCGTCGGCACCGACGCCTCCTCGCTCTACCCGCCGACCTCGCCGCTGCCCGGTGGTGGCAACACCACGATCGCCTACGTCGCCGAGGAGGCCGGCTGGTACTCCGTGCAGGTCAGCGGCGGCACGGGCGCCTACGACGTCACGGTCGAGGGCTACCGTCCCGGTGCGCAGATCGATCGCGGCCGGACCCAGACGGTGCTGCTCGACTTCGCTCCCGGCCGGGTCAACGCCGGCACCTGGGGCGGACCGGGCGTGCGCAACGTCTCGCCGTTCTCCGCGTTCGTCCCGCAGTGGGGCATCGGGCGCGCCGACGCGCGCAAGGTCGAGAACCGCGTGGTCAACGTCGTGCGCCGCAACCTCCAGGCCGAGCTCCAGGCGGGCGGGCTGAACCCCGCCGTCAACGTCGAGGTGCTCAACGCGCGCACCAGCCCCGAGCTGATCGGCCAGGAGAACGTCTCGCGCATCTACGTCGCCGGCACGATCGCCGAGACGGGCATCTCGACCATCGGCATCGCGCAGTACATCGACCCGGGCAACTACGGCCACCAGGACGAGGCCATCGTCCTGCTCGACGTGCTGAGCGCGGCAGCCGGTCCGGCGTCCTCGCTCAACACGTTCATGGACGCCTCGAGCGACCGGGTGAAGTTCGTGTCCGAGGCGGTGGGCAACGTCGTGTCCCACGAGGTCGGCCACACGATCGGCAACTACCACACCGACAACGCCGACGAGGTCGGCAACGTGATGGACAGCGGTGGCGCGAACTTCGCCACCAACCTCTACGGCGTGGGCCCGGACGGCATCGGCGGAACTGCCGACGACGCCAACGTCCGCTTCCTGACCGACACCTACGCGCCGGTCGAGGGGTTCACCGGTCTGGAGAACACGCTCAACGTCAGCGCTTGGGCCTACTCCGGGCGCTGACGCCCCGCGCGATGCGGGTCAGGGCGTGAAGCCCGCCCGCATCGGCGAGGAGTCGCGCACCAGTGCCGCGGCCGGCCGGGTCAGCAACCTGGCCCGGTCGGTCCGCGGTCCCTGCCCGGTGAGCAGGAAGACGCCGGAGTTGGTGCGGGTGACGAGGGCAGGGGAGCTGGTCGGGTCGCCCGTGGCCGACCGGGTGACGAACCGGGTCCGCTGGCCGGGGACGGCGGCGCGCACCAGGGCGGCACCGCGCGGGTCGGTGCCGGCGACGACCAGCCGTCCGGCCGCCTCGGCGACGGCGGGGGAGCCGTAGACCGACCAGGAGCCGGGCAGCGACGTCGGGCGCGACCAGCGCCCGGCCCCGAGCGTGCGGACCACGAGGTGCCCGTCGGCGCTGACCTGGTGCAGCCGGGCGGTGCCCGTGCGGTCCAGGCTCAGGGCGGGGGTCGAGGTGATCGAGGCGGCGCCACCGGCGAGGCGGACCAGCCGGCCACGCTCGAGGCCGCGGGCGTACGTCGCCCCGCCGCGCGTGACGGCGACCAGCCAGGTGCGACCGGAGCGGTCGTGGCCCAGGACGGGCGCGGTGTGCGTGGCCCAGGAGCCGGGCAGGCCGACGCGCTCGGACCGGCTCCACCGGCCCTGCTGCGTCAGGCGCCGGGTGCTCAGCGTGCCGTCCGCGGCGATGGTCGCGATCACGGGACGGCCCGTGCGGGACAGGGCGATCGCGGGGCTCGCGGTGCTCGCGGAGCCCGCGACGGACCGCAGCACGAAGCGGGGTCCGCGGAGGGTGCCGGCGAGGACCCGGCCGTCGGTCGTGGTCGCGGCCAGCCAGGGGCGGTGGCGTACGTCGACGGCGAGGGCGGGAGCCGCCAGGCGGGAGAAGCCACCGGGCCGGCCGACCACGCGTGCGGGTCGTCCGGGCCGGGCCACGCGCAGCGTGCCGGCGTCGTCGACGCGGGCGGTCCAGGACTCGCCGAGGCCGTCGGGGACCGCGACGAGCGGGCGGGCCGAGCCGACGTACGGCGAGGGCGCCACGTCGTCGAGGTGGAGGTAGCGGAAGTCCGAGACGGGCACGGTGCGCTCGCCGTAGCCGCCCGGCAGGGAGTGGTTGTACTCCTCGACGGTCACGGTGCCGGGACCGATCGCGCTGACCCAGGCGACGTGGCCCACGCTGCCGGCGTCGGTCTGGGCGACCGCTCCGATCGCGGGGACGCCGTCGACCCGATAGCCGAGCCGGCGGGCGACGTCGTCCCAGTTCTCCGCGTTGCCCCAGTGCTGGTTGCCAAAGGAGTTGGAGAAGCCCGCGAGGTGGTTGCGCTCCTGCAGGCGCCACGCCACGAAGCTGGTGCAGTTGCGCAGCACGAAGCCCCAGGGGTCGCCGATGGAGCCGTTGATCGACCACACGCGGCGGGCACAGGTCGGCCTCGGTCCGCGGGGGTCGTAGAGGTGCCCGGTGACCGGGTCGAGGACGGGCGGCGGCGGGGGAGGCGGTGTCTCGGCCTCGGGCGCCGGGGCGTCGCCCGGCTTCGCCGGCGTCGGTGCGGGGGACGCGGGGGTGCCCGGGGTGCCCGGAGCGCCCGGGGCCGCGGGAGCGGTCGGGGTCGGCTCCTCGATCGGCTCCTGGGCGACGATCGGGCACTGGCCCTGCCACGCCCACGGGTAGTCGTCACTGGCCTGCGCGACGGGAGCGGCCACCACGAGCAGCCCACCGGCCGCGCACACGGTGGCGAGCGCTCGCGCCATCCTCCGACGCGGCACCTCGCGGCGGCGTGTCTGCTTGAAGTTCCCCACGGGGGAACGGTAGGTACGCGGCGCACCGCGCGTGGTCGGTTTGGCCAAAGCCGGCACGGGTCCTGGGTCACACCGCTGACAGATGGTCACATCGGGCCACGTCGCGGGTCGCATGCGGGTCATCTGCGGGTCGCATAGGCTCCCGGGCGTGGAGCACGAGGCAGTCCCCGCCCGCCGTCCGTACGACGCCAGCGGGCGCCGGGCCGCGGCCGAGCGACGACGCGTCATGGTCGCGGAGGTGGCCGGTGAGCTCTTCGCCGAGCACGGGTGGGGCGGCACGACGCTCGCCATGGTCGCGGCCGAGTCAGGTGTCTCGGTCGAGCTGGTCACCAAGACCTTCGGCAGCAAGGCCGGCCTCTTCATGGCCGGGTTCCGCTCCGCCGGGTTCGGGCGGCGGGGCGGGCTGCAGGAGGCCTACACGCAGCTGCGGCTCGCCGACGAGCCCGACCTCGACGTGCGGCTCGACCGGTTCGTGGAGTTCGCGTGCAGCATCGTCGAGCCGATGGGTCCGCTGGTGGGGGTGCTCGTCCAGGGCGCGGAGCAGGACCCGACGCTCCACGAGCTGGTGCGCGTCGCCCACGTCGGTCACGCCGCGCTGTGCGAGGACGTCGTGCGCCTCCTCGCCCGGGGCGAGCCCGCGCCCGACGCGGTCGACGAGGTCTACCTCCTGACCCGGTCGGAGACCTACCAGGTGCTCGCCGAGCACCGCGGGTGGAGCATCGAGCGCTACGCCGCCTGGCTGCGCCGGTCGCTGCGTGCGGCCGTCGACGGCCCCCCTCCCCGCCCGGTCGGGTGAAAAGGTCTGCGCCCGGCCGACGATTGAGTACGATGTGACCGGATCCAATTGTGGGGGTTGGATGCCCGGCCCAGAGGGTCCGGTCGGCCGGGGGGCCGGCCGGACCCGCCCCGCCCGGTCCGCCCACGGCGCGACCCGCGGTCGCCGATAGGCTGGGCCCCGTGAGCGACATCGAGATCGGCCGTGCCAAGCGGGGCCGCCGCGCCTACTCCTTCGACGACATCGCGATCGTGCCCTCCCGGCGCACGCGCGACCCCGAGGAGGTCAGCACCGCCTGGCAGATCGACGCCTACCGCTTCGACATCCCGGTCCTCGCCGCGCCGATGGACTCGGTGATGTCGCCGGCGACCGCGATCGCGCTGGGCCGGATGGGCGGTCTCGGGGTGCTCGACCTCGAGGGCGTGTGGACCCGCTACGACGACCCGACCGGGCTGCTCGAGGAGGTCGCGGCCCTCCAGGGCGCCGAGGCGACCCGGCGCCTGCAGGAGATCTACACCGAGCCGATCAAGCCCGAGCTGATCACCGCCCGCCTCGAGGAGGTCCGCGCCGCCGGCGTCACGGTGGCCGGTTCGCTATCGCCCCAGCGCACCAAGGAGCACGCGAAGGCGGTCGTCGACGCGGGGGTCGACATGTTCGTCATCCGCGGCACGACGGTGAGCGCCGAGCACGTCAGCAGCCGTGCGGAGCCGCTCAACCTCAAGGAGTTCATCTACGAGCTCGACGTCCCGGTCATCGTCGGCGGCTGTGCCACCTACCAGGCCGCGCTCCACCTCATGCGCACCGGCGCGGCCGGCGTCCTGGTCGGCTTCGGCGGCGGCGCCGCCCACACCACGCGCACCGTCCTCGGGGTCGCGGTGCCGATGGCGAGCGCGGTGGCCGACGTCGCCGCGGCCCGCCGCGACTACCTCGACGAGTCGGGCGGGCGCTACGTCCACGTCATCGCCGACGGCTCCATCGGCAGCTCGGGCGACATCGCGAAGGCCGTCGCGTGCGGCGCCGACGCGGTGATGATCGGCTCGCCGCTGGCGCGCGCCACCGACGCCCCGGGACACGGCTTCCACTGGGGGAGCGAGGCCACCCACGCCGACCTGCCCCGCGGCCAGCGCGTGGAGTTCTCCCCGGTCGGGTCGCTGGAGGAGATCATGTTCGGCCCCTCCCGCACCGCCGACGGCTCGATGAACCTCATCGGCGCGCTGCGCCGGGCGATGGCCACCACGGGCTACACCGAGCTCAAGGAGTTCCAGCGCATCGAGGTCGTCGTCCAGCACTGACCGACGCCGCCCGGCGTTGGACAAAAACGACGACGATGTCGAATGCTGGGACGAAGGTGACCAACCGGTAGCAACGCGTCCGGGGTCGACCTACGCTGCGGGCATGAGCGAGCAGAGCCCTGCGGGCCACGAGCACACGGGTCCCGTGGTCGAGGGTCCGGCCGACCCGGAGCACGACGCCACGGCGGCGTACGCGCTGGACCGCACCTACGTCGCGGGCCTGACCGCGCGGGTGGTGAGCACCACCGGCACCACGCACGCCGTCTCCTCGCCCGTCGGCGGTGCGCCGCTCGCGCACCTGCCGCAGTCGGGACCCGGCGACGTGGCGCAGGCCTTCGAGCGCGCCCGCGCGGCCCAGGCGACGTGGGCGGCCACGTCCCTCGACGAGCGCGCGGCCGCGCTCCTGCGCCTGCACGACCTGCTCCTCGACCGGCAGGAGGAGCTCATCGACCTGATCGTGTGGGAGTCGGGCAAGGCCCGCAAGGACGCCTACCTCGAGGTGGCCCACCTCGCCCTCACCGCGCGCTACTACGCCCGCACCGCCCACGAGCACCTCGACAGCCGCCGCGTCGGCGGCATGTTCCCGGTGCTGACCCGCGCGGAGGTGCACCGCGTGCCCAAGGGCGTCGTGGGCATCATCTCGCCCTGGAACTACCCCCTCACCATGGCGCTGTGCGACGGCATCCCGGCGCTCCTCGCCGGCAACGCGGCCGTGGCCAAGCCCGACCTGCAGACCACGCTCACCGCGCTGCTGGCCGCGCGGCTGCTCGACGAGGCCGGCTTCCCGCCCGAGCTGTGGCAGGTCGTCTCCGGCGCCGGTCCGGAGGTGGGGGGTGCGGTCGTGGCGGGCGCCGACTACGTCTGCTTCACCGGCTCCACCACCACGGGCCGGCTGATCGCGCGCCAGTGCGCCGACCGGCTGATCGGCTGCTCGCTCGAGCTCGGCGGCAAGAACCCGATGCTCGTGCTGCGCGACGCCGACGTGCACCGCGCCGCCGAGGGCGCCGTGCGGGCGGTGTTCTCCAACGCCGGCCAGCTGTGCGTGTCGATGGAGCGCCTCTACGTCGCCGACCAGGTCTACGACCGCTTCGTCGACGCCTTCGTCTCCCGCACCCGCGCGATGACGCTCGGCGCGAGCCACGACTGGGACGTCGACATGGGCTCGCTGATCTCCCAGCAGCAGCTCGACACCGTGACCGCCCACGTCGAGGACGCCGTCGCCAAGGGCGCCACCGTCCTGGCCGGCGGCCGCGCGCGCCCCGACCTGGGCCCCTACGTCTTCGAGCCCACCATCCTCGAGGGCGTCTCGGTCGACATGGAGTGCTTCTCGCACGAGACCTTCGGCCCGGTCGTCTCGGTCTACCGCTTCCACAGCGAGGACGAGGCGGTCGCCCGCGCCAACGACGGCCACTACGGCCTCAACGCCTCCGTCTGGACCCGCGACGCCGCGCGCGGCCGTGACGTCGCGCGGCGGATCCGGTGCGGCACGGTCAACGTCAACGAGGCCTACGGCGCCACCTTCGGCTCCCTCGGCGCCCCGATGGGCGGGATGCGCGAGTCCGGGACGGGTCGACGGCAGGGGGCGGAGGGCGTCCACCGCTACACCGAGGCGCAGTCGGTCGCCACGCAGCGCCTGGTCCCGATCGCGCCGATGCTCGGCATGTCGGAGCAGACCCACGCCAAGGTGATGACGTCGGCCCTGCGCGTGCTCAACAAGCTGGGGCGCGCCTGAGATGGGTGCGGGCACTCCTGCCGCGGGCCGGCACTACGACGTCCTGGTCGTGGGATCGGGCTTCGGCGGCTCGGTCACGGCACTGCGGCTGACCGAGAAGGGATACTCCGTTGGCGTGCTGGAGGCCGGCGCGCGCTTCGAGGACGGCGACCTCCCGGCGACGTCGTTCGACGCGAAGAAGTTCTTGTTCGCGCCGTCGCTGGGGATGTACGGCATCCAGCGCATCGACATGGTCAAGGACTGCCTGATCCTGGCCGGCGCAGGCGTCGGCGGCGGGTCGCTGGTCTACGCCAACACCCTCTACGAGCCGCTCGAGGCCTTCTACCGCGACCCGTCGTGGGCGCACATCGCCGACTGGAAGAGCGAGCTCGCGCCCTACTACGACCAGGCCAAGCGGATGCTCGGCGTGGTGCAGAACCCGCTCCACACGCCGGCCGACGAGGTGATGAGGCGGGTCGCCGACGACATGGGTGTCGGCGACACGTTCCACCCGACCCCGGTCGGGGTCTTCTTCGGCGGCCCCGACGCGGAGCCGGGCCAGGAGGTCGCCGACCCGTTCTTCGGCGGCGCCGGCCCCGCCCGCAACGCGTGCCTCAACTGCGGGGAGTGCATGACGGGCTGCCGTCACAACGCGAAGAACACCCTGGTCAAGAACTACCTCCACCTGGCCGAGCAGGCCGGCGCCGTCGTGCACCCCCTGACCACCGTGACGCGCGTCCGCCCGCGTCCCGGCGGCGGCTACGAGGTCACCGCGCGCTGGACGAAGGCCAAGCTGTCGCGCCGCACGGCGACCAGGACCTTCACTGCCGACCAGGTCGTCTTCTCCGCCGCCGCGCTGGGCACCCAGAAGCTGCTCCACCAGCTCAAGGGCGAGGGCGACCTGCCCGGCATCAGCGACCGGCTCGGCGTGCTCACCCGCACCAACTCCGAGGCGATCCTCGGGGCGCTCGCGCCGGACACGTCCGTCGACTACACCCGCGGCGTCGCCATCACCTCGTCGTGGCACCCCGACGACGTCACCCACGTGGAGCCGTGCCGCTACGGCAAGGGCTCCAACGCGATGGCGCTGATGCAGACCGTGCTCGCCGACGACACCCCCGGCACGTCCCGCGTCCGCACGTGGCTGCGCGAGCTGTGGGCGCAGCGCCGCACCGCCCTCGACCTCTACGACTTCCGGCACTGGTCCGAGCGCACGGTCGTCGCGCTGGTGATGCAGACACTCGACAACTCGATCACCACCAAGGGCGTCAAGGGCCGCTTCGGGTGGCGGATGACCAGCGAGCAGGGCCACGGGCTGCCCAACCCCACCTACATCCCGGTCGCCTACGACGCGGTGCGCCGGATGGCCGAGGTGATGGGCGGGACACCCGGCGGCAACGTCGGGGAGCCGTTCAGCCGCCCGCTGACCGCCCACTTCATCGGCGGTTGCACGATCGGCGACTCCCCGCAGACCGGCGTCGTCGACCCGTGGCAGCGGCTCTACGGCCACGAGGGGCTCCACGTCGTCGACGGCTCGGCCGTCTCGGCCAACCTGGGGGTCAACCCGTCGCTGACGATCACCGCCCAGGCCGAGCGGGCGATGGCGTTCTGGCCCAACAAGGGCGAGGCCGACCCGCGCCCCGCGCTGGGGTCGACCTACCAGCGGCTCGCGCCGGTCGAGCCGAAGAACCCCGTCGTGCCGGAGGCCGCGCCCGGTGCGCTGAGGCTCCCGATCGTCGGGGTCAGCTGACCTCGCAGGACCCGCTCGGAATTCCTCGTCCAGGGCCGTAACCCCCGTCCCGGAGGCGTCGTTGGGACCAGTGAGGAGCCTGGCAGCGATGCTCCCTCCCAAGGCGGGCTCCTCGTTCCCGACGCTGTCCTGCAGCGTCGGGAGGCAAGCACCAGGGCCCGGTCATCCTCCCTCCCCGACCGGGCCCTGGTGCGTTTGCCCGATGCCGTCGGCGCGCGACGCGCTCGATAGACTCCGCGCGTGACGCAGCCTGCAGAGCACGACCTGGTCCTCGTCGTCGACTTCGGTGCGCAGTACGCCCAGCTCATCGCGCGCCGCGTGCGCGAGGCGCGGGTCTACTCCGAGATCGTCCCGCACACCATGCCGGTGGCCGAGATGCTCGCGCGCGGGCCGAAGGCGATCATCCTGTCCGGCGGCCCCTCGAGCGTGTACGCCGAGGGCGCGCCCGGCATCGACGACCACGTCTTCACCGCCGGGGTCCCGGTGTTCGGCATGTGCTACGGCTTCCAGCTGATGGCCAAGGGCCTCGGCGGCGAGGTGGCCCACACGGGCGCGCGCGAGTACGGCCGCACGCCTGTCGTCGTCTCCGAGTCGGGCACGCTCCTCGACGGCATCCCGGCCGAGCACAAGGTCTGGATGTCGCACGGCGACTCGGTCGCGCGAGCCCCGGAGGGCTTCACCGTCCTGGCCTCGACCGCCGACACCCCGGTCGCCGCCTTCGAGGCCGTCGACCGCGGCCTCGCGGGCGTGCAGTGGCACCCCGAGGTGCTGCACTCCGAGCACGGCCAGAAGGTCCTCGAGCACTTCCTGCACCACATCGCCGGCTGCCGCCAGACCTGGACGATGCTCAACATCGCCGAGGAGCAGATCGAGCGCGTCCGCGAGCAGATCGGCGAGCGCGGCATCGCGATCTGCGGCCTCTCCGGCGGCGTCGACTCCGCGGTGGCGGCCGCCATCGTGCAGCGCGCCATCGGCGAGCGGCTGCACTGCGTCTTCGTCGACCACGGCCTGCTGCGCGAGGGCGAGGCCGAGCAGGTCGAGCGCGACTTCGTCGCCGCGACCGGCGTCAACCTCCACGTCTACGACGCCCGCGAGACGTTCCTCGCCGCGCTCGCCGGGGTCACCGACCCGGAGGAGAAGCGCAAGATCATCGGGCGCGAGTTCATCCGCGCCTTCGAGGCCGCGGAGGTCGAGGTGCTCGGCGAGGCCGCCGAGCAGGGCGAGAAGGTCGGCTTCCTCGTCCAGGGCACGCTCTACCCCGACGTCGTCGAGTCGGGCGGCGGCGCCGGCACGTCCAACATCAAGTCACACCACAACGTCGGCGGCCTGCCCGAGGACCTGGAGTTCGCGCTCGTCGAGCCGCTGCGCACCCTCTTCAAGGACGAGGTCCGCCTGGTCGGCGAGCAGCTGGGCCTGCCCGCCGAGATGGTGTGGCGCCAGCCCTTCCCCGGCCCCGGCCTGGGCATCCGGATCATCGGCGAGGTCACCGCCGACCGTCTCGACATCCTGCGCCGCGCCGACGCGATCGCGCGCCAGGAGCTCACCCGCGCCGGGCTCGACCGCGACATCTGGCAGATGCCGGTCGTGCTGCTCGCCGACGTCCGCTCCGTCGGAGTCCAGGGCGACGGCCGCACCTACGGCCACCCCGTCGTGATCCGCCCGGTCACCTCCGAGGACGCGATGACCGCCGACTGGGCGCGCCTGCCCTACGAGGTGATGGAGCGCATCTCCACCCGCATCACCAACGAGGTGGAGGAGATCAACCGCGTCACCGTGGACATCACCTCCAAGCCCCCGGGCACCATCGAGTGGGAGTGAGCCGCCCGGCCTGACCCCGGCTCCACCGCGAGCGCGAGCGCCGCCGAGACGCCCACTTCGGCGGACGACGGCGTACGTCGCCAGCGGCAGCGCCGCGACGAGTCCGGCGACCAGCAGCAGGACCCGCCGTCCTCGCCGGGCGCGGGCAGCGAGATCGTCGTGGCCGGGATCGGTCTTCAGGTGGGGTACGAGGCGCAGGCGATCGGCCCCGGATCGCCTGCGGCTGGTTCCCCACGTCCTCGACCAGCGGGGGAGAGGTCCCTAGGGTCGGCCCATGCCGCGCGCCCTGCACCACCTCGACCTGTGGGTCGACGACGTCGAGACCGCCGAGGGGGAGTGGGGGTGGCTGCTCGCCGCGTGCGGGTGGCAGCGCGAGGAGGGGATGCGGTCGTGGCAGCACCCGGACGGCACGTACGTCTTCATGGAGCACTCGCCCGACCAGCACGGCAGCCACGACCGGCTGCGGCCCGGGATCAACCACCTGGCGCTGACGGTCGAGGACCGCGAGCAGCTCGACCGGGTGCGGGCGGAGTCCTCCGGGCACGGGTGGCACGAGCTGTACGCCGAGCGCTACCCGCATGCCGGCGGCGAGCAGCACGTCGCGCTCTACCTCGAGTCGTCGGAGGGCTTCGAGGTCGAGGTCGTCGCCGAAGCATGACCCACGTCGTGCGCCCGCAGGGGTGGTCGCGACGGTCCGGGGCGGGGGCTAGGTTGGCGGGTGGCCCAACCGCACCTCGGAGGTGACTCGTGTCGTCCGACACCTTGATCGACGCATCCTGGCTCGACTACCTGCTGGTGGCGATCTACTTCGGCTTCGTCCTCGGCATCGGCGTCATGGCACGTCGCTCGGTCTCGGACTCCATCGACTTCTTCCTGTCCGGGCGCTCGCTGCCCGCCTGGGTCACCGGCCTGGCGTTCATCTCGGCCAACCTCGGTGCGGTCGAGATCATGGGCATGTCGGCCAACGGTGCGGAGATCGGCCTGCCCACGGTGCACTACTTCTGGGTCGGCGCCGTCCCCGCCATGCTGTTCCTCGGCGTGGTGATGATGCCCTTCTACTACGGCTCCAAGGTCCGTTCGGTCCCGGAGTTCATGTTCCGGCGGTTCGGCACCGGCGCCCACCTGGTCAACGCGATCAGCTTCGCCGTCGCGCAGCTGCTCATCGCGGGCGTGAACCTCGCGCTGCTCGCGGGCATCGTGCACGCGCTGCTCGGCTGGCCGATCTGGGTCGCACTGATCGTCGCCGGCGCCATCGTGCTGTCCTACATCACGCTGGGCGGCCTGAGCGCGGCGATCTACAACGAGGTGCTGCAGTTCTTCGTGATCGTGGCCTCGCTGCTGCCGCTGACCCTCATCGGTCTCCACCGCGTCGGCGGCTGGGACGGGCTCACCGACAAGATCACGGCCGCTGCCGAGAAGGCCCCCGCCAGCGCGGAGGTCGCACCCGCCGCGCAGCAGCTCGAGTCGTGGCCCGGCCAGGCGCTCTCGGGCTTCGACTCCTCGTTCCTCTCGGTGATCGGCATCGTCTTCGGTCTCGGCTTCGTGCTGTCCTTCGGCTACTGGACGACGAACTTCGTCGAGGTCCAGCGCGCGATGGCCTCCGACTCGATCTCCGCGGCCCGCAAGACGCCGATCATCGGCGCCTTCCCGAAGATGTTCATCCCGTTCATCGTCATCATCCCCGGCATGGTCTCCGCGGTCCTGGTGAGCGAGATGGTCGACCTCAAGAACGGCGGCTCCCCAGCGGGCGGCGCCTCCGGTGACGGGGTGGCCTACAACGACGCGCTGCTCCTGCTGATGCGCGACGTCCTGCCCAACGGTCTCCTCGGCCTGGCGATCGCGGGCCTGCTCGCCGCCTTCATGGCCGGCATGGCGGCCAACATCTCGGCCTTCAACACCGTGTTCTCCTACGACCTGTGGCAGCGCTACATCCGCAAGGACCACAGCGACGACTACTACCTCCGCATCGGTCGCCTCGCGACCGTCGCGGCGACGGTGATCGCGATCTTCACCGCCCAGATCGCGATGGGCTACGACAACGTCATGAACTACCTGCAGACGCTCTTCGGGTTCTTCAACGCGCCGCTCTTCGCCACCTTCATCCTCGGCATGTTCTGGAAGCGGATGACCCCGACGGCCGGCTGGGTCGGCCTCGTCGCCGGCACGCTGTCGGCGATCGCGGTCGACCGCCTCGCCGCGGCCGGGGTCATCGACCTGCCCGGGCAGGGCGCGGCCTTCCTCGCCGCGTCGACCGCCTTCGTCGTCGACATCGTGCTGAGCGTGGTCGTCTCCCTGGTGACCAAGCCGAAGCCGGCCTCCGAGCTGAAGGGCCTGGTCTACTCCGAGACGCCCAAGGAGGACCGCACCGACCCGGACGAGGCGGCCCTGCCGTGGTACCGCCGCACCGTGCCGCTGGCCGGGATCGCGCTGGCCATGGTCGTCGTCCTCAACTTCGCCTTCTGAGAGAGGGGTCACCATGGCTCACGAGACCACCGGCTCCGCCCCCCACAAGGCGGGCGCCTTCGACGTCCGCAACATCATCGGCGCGCTGATGGGCGTCTACGGCGTGATCCTCACCCTCGCCGGGCTCTTCGGCGACACCGCGCCGGAGAAGACCGGCGACGTCAACGCCAACCTCTGGACCGGGCTGGCCCTGCTCGTCGTGGCCGCGTTCTTCCTCGTCTGGGCGCGGCTCAAGCCGATCGTGGTCCCCGCCGACGTCGAGCGTCCCGACGACGACCCGGTCCGCCCGGCGCCGACGCGGCGTCGCCCGCCCGCGCGCTGAGCGCGAGGCGGTAACCTCCTCGTCGATGCTCCGCCGCCCGCCCCGCACCGCCCGCCCCCGCCCGTCCGGTCCCGCTCGGCAGCACGTGCTCCGTGCGCTCCTGCCGGTCGTCCTCCTGGCCGCGACGCCGGCGCTGTCGGCATGCGTGGGCGACGAGCCCACGATCGCGCTGCTGGTCGACGCCACCAGCTCGCGCGCGGTGGACTCCGAGCGCTTCACCGACCGGGTCGAGGCGACCTGCGAGGAGTGCCGGGTGCGGGTCTACGACGCCGGTGACGACGCCGACACCCAGCGCAGCCAGGTCCGTCAGGCCGAGGCCGACTCCGCCGACGTGCTCGTGGTCGTGCCGGTCGAGGCCGGCGGACCGGACGGCGCCACCGACCAGGAGCTGCCGGTGGTCTCCCTCGGCGACCTCGTCGACGGTGCGGACGCCCACGTCGGCCTCGAGGAGGGTGGGCTGCCGTCCGGCTCCGGGTCCGACCTCGACGCGGCGCGCGCCGTCGTGCTCGGGGAGGAGAGGTCGATGACCTACGTGCCGACGGTCGCGATGAGCGAGCAGGCCGCCGACGTCGCCGTCGGGCTGCTCGCCGACACCCCCGCGACCGGTGGCACCGACGTCGACGGTGTCCCGTCGTGGCTCTACCCCGCCCAGCAGGTCACCGTCGACACCTTGTCCTCGGTGCTGGTCGGCCAGGGCGCGGTCACCCTCGAGGAGCTCTGCTCGGGCCGGACCGAGAAGCGGTGTGAGAGGTTGGGGCTGCGATGATCGAGATCCTGACCCCCGCCCAGGTCGAGAAGGCACGCCGCACCGGCGCGCTCGTGGGCGACATCCTGCAGTCGCTGCGCACGCGCAGCGAGGTCGGCACCAACCTGCTCGACCTCGACCGCTGGACCGCGGAGATGATCCGTGAGGCCGGGGCAGAGTCGTGCTACGTCGACTACGCCCCGTCGTTCGGCCGAGGCCCCTTCGGCCACTACGTCTGCACCTCGGTCAACGACGCGGTGCTGCACGGCCTCCCGCACGACCGGCGCCTGGCCGACGGTGACCTCGTCACCCTCGACCTGGCGGTGCGCCTCGACGGCATCGCCGCTGACTCCGCGGTCAGCTTCATCGTGGGGGAGACCCGCCCCGAGGAGAGCGTGCGGCTGATCGAGACCACCGAGCGGGCCCTCGCCGCCGCCATCGGGGCGGCCGGTCCCGGCGCCCGGATCGGCGACATCTCCAGCGCCATCGGCACCGTCCTCACCGAGGCCGGCTACCCGATCAACATGCAGTTCGGCGGCCACGGCATCGGCACGACGATGCACCAGGACCCGCACGTGTCCAACGACGGTCGCGCGGGCCGCGGCTACCAGCTGCGTCCCGGCCTGCTCCTCGCGCTCGAGCCGTGGGTCATGTCCGACACCCCGGTGCTCGTGACCGACGACGACGGCTGGACGCTGCGCAGCGTCACCGGCTGCCGCACCGCGCACAGCGAGCACACCGTCGCCATCACCGAGAACGGGGCCGAGGTCCTCACCCTGCCCACGCGCTGACCGCGAGGTCAGTGCACCGTCTCGAGGGGCTGCTCGGCGTCCGCGGCCGTGAGCTCGCGGTCGTCGGCGTCGAGCTTGCTCGGCCACCAGATCTTCGCGCCGAGGTCGAGGTTGAGCGCCGTCACCAGGACCGAGCGCACGATCAACGTGTCGAGCATGACGCCCAGTGCGACGGCGACGCCGAGCTCGGCGAGGAACACCAGCGGCAACGAGCCGAGGACGAGGAACGTCGCGGCGAGCACGATGCCGGCGGACGTGATCACACCGCCGGTGGAGGCGAGGCCGATGAGCGAGCCCTTGCGGGTGCCGTAGGCGATCGTCTCCTCACGCACGCGCGTCATCAAGAAGATGTTGTAGTCGATGCCCAGCGCGACCAGGAACACGAACGCGAACAGCGGGAACCCCGGGTCGGACCCGGCGAAGCCGAAGACGTACTCGAAGAGCAGCGCCGAGATGCCCAGCGCGGCGCCGAAGGACAGCACCACCGTCGCGATGAGGATGAGCGGGGCGATGAGCGCCCGGAGCAGCCCGATGAGGATGAGCAGCACGACGGCGAGCACCAGCGGCATGATCACCCTGCTGTCGCGCTCGGAGGCGATCTTGGTGTCGAGGTAGAACGCCGAGCCGCCTCCGACGAGGGCGTCGGCTCCGTCGACGGCGTGCACCGCCTCGCGCGAGGCCTCCACGGTGTCGGCCGCCGCCGAGGAGGAGATGTCGTCACCGATCGTCGCCTCGAACCACGAGCGCCCGCCCGACAGCGGGCGCACCTCGCCCGGCTCGCCGAGTCCCTCGACGCCGGACAGTGCGGACTGCACGTCGGCGGCCTGGTCGGTCGCGGTGGTCACCTGGACGGTGTTGGAGTTGTCCGAGAGGTCGTGGTCGGTGAGCAGCCGCTGTCCCTTGATGGAGTCGAACTCCTGGGTGTAGGTCTCCTCGGTCGACAGCCCGGAGGTGTCGAGGCGGAAGAGCCCGAGGCAGGCCAGGAGGAGCAGACCCGTGGTGACCAGCCACACCCGGCGCGGCCGGGGGCTGATCGCGCGGCCGACACGGGCCCAGAGACCCTCGGCCGTCGGCTCGGCGCTGAGGAAGGTGGGGCGCTTGGGCCAGAACACCCACCGGCCGCAGATCACCAGCAGCGCGGGCAGCAGCGTGACCATCACCAGCACGGTCACCCCGACGCCGATGGCCAGCACCGGCCCCAGCCCGGCCGTCGAGTTGAGCTCGGCGAAGGACAGGCACAGCATGCCGATGGCGACGGTCGCGGCACTGGCGAGGATCGCCGGGGCCGCGCGGTGCAGCGCGAACGCCATCGCCTCGTGGCGGTCCTCGTGCCGGCGCAGCTCCTCGCGGTAGCGCGCGACCAGCAGGAGTGCGTAGTCGGTGCCGGCGCCGATGACCAGGATGCTCAGGATCGCCTGGCTCTGCCCGTTGACGGTGAGCCCGGCGTTCTTCGCGAGCAGGTAGACCAGTCCGGTCGCGATGAAGTTGGCCGAGACCGCGCAGAGGATCGGCAGCAGCCACAGCACCGGGCTGCGGTAGGTGAGGAGCAGGATCACGATCACCACGGCGAGCGTGGCGAAGATCAGGTTGGTGTCGATGCCCTCGAACGCCTCCGCGGAGTCCGCGGCCTGCCCGCCGTAGCCCGCGAGGTGGACCTCGCCACCGTCGATCGTGGCGATGTCGCGGATCTCGTCGGCCGCCGTGGGGATGGCGTTCCACCCGTCCGTGCCGAAGTTGAGGACGAAGTAGAGGTAGGCGACCTCGCCGTCGTCGGACACCAGGGTCGGGACGGGGGAGCCCTGCGCCGCCGCCGCCTCGGCCGCGGCGGGTGTCAGCACGCCCTGGTCGGTGACACCGTCGAGGTCGGCGATCTCGGCGCCGTCGGCCTCCATCGCGGCGAGGTCGTCGTCGGTGAGCCCGCCGTCGCGGTGGTAGACCACGAGCGTGGGGATGTCGTTGGGGTCGACCGTCTCCGAGAGCTCGTCGAGGACCTTGGTCGACTCGGCCGACCCGGGCAGCCACGACGACGCCTCGTTGTTCTGGACGTCGGCCAGCTTGGCGGAGAAGGTGGCCATGACACCGGTGATGACGATGACGGCGGCCAGGACGACCCACTTGGTGACCCGCCCGGTCAGTGCGCCCGCGATCTGTCGATGCATGGGATCCAGCACAGCAGCCGGCACCGACATCTCGCATCGGTGATTCCCCCGAGGTCTAGACCGGGGGCACGCTCAGCGGGTCTGGAGCCGCAGCGGCGCCCGCAGGTCGGACGATCCGGCGCGAGGAGCGACGGCGTACTCCATCGACCCGTCGACGCCGAGCCGCACCACCGCCCACTCGCCCGCCTGGTAGGTCACGACGAGCACGTGGGTCGCGTCCTCCCAGACCTCGTCGAAGTACGTGGCCGAGCGCCCGTCGCGCGCCGCGGTGAAGGAGGTGATCACGGACCCGTCACGGGTGGACAGCACCCGCAGCACGGTCGGGCCGAAGCCGTCGGCGTACGCCGGGGTGCCGAGGACGTGGCGGTGGTCGGGGGAGATGTCGGAGAGCTGGTCGTCGCAGGTGCGCCAGCGCACCCGGAGGTCGCGCATCAGCGCGCTGCACGACCCCGTGTCGCTCACCGACGTGACGCCGCCGAGCAGCCGCCCCCGGCCGGTGGTGACCTGCCGGACGTGCGGGACCCGGTCGGCGATGCCGTGCGAGGTCGTGTACTCCGCACGCCGGGCGCCGTTGACGACGACCGAGCACCCGTAGCCCGGGTCGCCCCCGCCCTCCTGGCAGTTCTCGCCCGCGACGGACACCGCGCGGCCGGTGCCGGAGAGGTGCACCCGCGCGAAGCGGAGCACCCGGTCGCCCTCCTGGTCGATGCTCCAGACCCGACCCTGCCTGCCCGCGAACGCGACGGCCCGGCCGAGGGGGGAGACCGCGAGCCCCGGGCCGGTGCGCCACGCGTACCGTCCGAAGCTGCCGTCGGAGGCGATCCACCGGGTGGTGGTGCGACCGGCGCCGGTCTGGACGACGAAGCCCGAGCCCATCGGTGCGAGCGCGCCGAGGGGACCGGGCGCCGGGGTCGTGGTGCCGTCCGCGCCGTGGATGCTGGTGACGCCGCGGACCCGCTCGCTCCAGGCGACGGTCGGCGCCGGGCCCTGCGTCAGGTCGGCCACGTCGAGCACGGTCCGCGGCGCCGCGGTCGCGGTGCGCGGTCGCGGTGCCGCGGTCCGCGGTGCCGCGACGTGGGGTGCGGGCGCCGGCGACGCGTCGGCTGCGGGGGAGGCGGTGGGGGCGAGGCTCGCGGCGAGGAGGAGCGCGGTGGCGCCGAGGAGGGTCTTCACGACAGGGAGACGCCGTGGGGGTGGCCGGGGTTGCCTGCGTTGCCGGGGAAGGCCGGCGGGACCGGGAGCCCGAGGTCGGCCAGCACCCCGCGCAGCCGTTCGGGGTGGTTGGTGATGAGCCCGTCGACCCCGAGGCCCACGAGGTGGCGCTGGGTCGCCTCGTCGTCGACGACGTAGGGGATGACCGCGAGGCCCACCGCGTGCGCCTCGTCGACCATGGCCGCGGTCGTGAACGGCTCGTAGCCCGCGTCCTGCACGCCGCCGGCGTACGGCGAGCCGTGGATCGGGGAGATCGCGGCGTAGCCCTCGGTCGCGGCGGTGCGCACGAAGTCGGCGTCGACGGCGAGCCCGTCGAACCAGGGAGAGGGGCGATCGGCGGAGCCGCGGAGGTAGCGCGGGGACATCAGGAGGTTGCGCGGCAGCGACGGCTCCGCCTCGTGCACCCGCGTCAGGACGCCCCAGTCGAAGCACTGGATGCTCGTGCGCCCGACGAGGCCGTCGACGCGCAGCGCCTCGACCACCCGCGCGACGAAGGCCTCGCGGGTGGTCAGCCCCGACGCGTCGAGGGCGTCGTACTTGATCTCCAGGTTGAGCCGCACCGGGTCGGCGCCGCGCTCCTCGAGCAGCGCGGCGACCTGCCGCAGCAGCGGCATCGTGGGCGGGAGGTCGGCCCGGGTGAGCGTGCGGATCAACCGGGCGTCGGCCAGCGCGGCGTCGTGGGAGACGACGACGTCGTCCTGCGCGGTGAGGTGGACGTCGAGCTCGAGGGTGGAGACGCCCAGCGCGAGCGCCCGGCCGAACGCCTCCAGGGTGTTCTCGGGCCACAGCCCGGCACCGCCGCGGTGCGCCTGGAGGTCGAACGGCGACGTGCTGCTCACCCGTAGAGTCTGCCGACCACGTCGGAGTACTTCGCGTTGACCACCCGCCGCTTCAGCTTCAGCGTGGGCGTCAGCTCGTCGGACTCCGCGGTCCACTCGTGCGGGAGCAGCTCCCACGCCTTGACCTGCTCGGGTCGCGAGAGCCGCTCGTTGGCGGCGTCGACGGCGGCCTGCGCCATCGCCCGGATCTGGGGCTTCTGCGACAGGTCGGCGAGGTCGGTGAACTCGATGCCCATCTTCGCCGCCACCAGCGGCGCGATCTCGCCGTCGAGCGTGAGGATCGCGACGACGTAGGGCTGGTTGTCGCCCAGGGCCATCGCGTGCCCGACGATCGGGGACTCCTTGAGGTAGTTCTCGATGTTGGACGGCGCGATGTTCTTGCCGGCCGAGGTGATGATCAGCTCCTTCTTGCGGTCGACGACCGACCAGAAGCCGTCGTCGTCGACCCGCCCGATGTCGCCGGTGTGGATCCAGCCGTCGTCGTCGATGAGGGCACGGGTGGCCGACTCCTGGCGGTGGTAGCCGGGGGTGCAGACCGGCCCGCGGCACAGGATCTCGCCGTCCTCGGCGAGGCGCACCTCCATGCCGGGGTTGGGCCGTCCGACCGTGCCGAGCCTGAACTGGCCGGGGCCGTTGGAGGTGAACGCGCCGGTCGTCTCGGTCATGCCGTAGACGTCGTAGACCTGCAGGCCCAGCCCGCCCATGAACCTCGCGACCTCGAGCGGCATCGGCGCGGCCGCGCTCGCCGCCCACGTCACCTGGTCGAGGCCGAGCAGCAGGCGCAGGAACGCGAGGATCGCGCCGTCGGCCTCGGCGTAGGCGGCCTCCACCTCGGGGGTCATCTCCTGGCCGTGCTCGTGGGCCTGGGTCCACGCGAGACCGGCCGCCATCGCGTTGCGGACGAGCTCCTGGTTGGCCGGGTCGGGGTCCTCGGCGAGCTTGGCGGAGATCCCGGTCTTGATCTTCTCCCACACGCGCGGGACGCCGAAGAACGCCGTGGGATGCACCTCGCCGAGCGCACCGAGGAGGCCGGCGGGGTCGGGGATCGCGTGCACGTGGTTGCCGAGCAGCGGCGGGCCGTAGGTCGCGAGCACCCGCTCGGCGATGTGGGCCAGCGGGAGGTAGCTGATGGTGCGCTGCGGGCCGTGCAGGCCGGCGGCGTCCATGGTGGAGACCGCCTCGTACATCACGTTGTGGTGCGTGAGCACGACGCCCTTGGGGTTGCCGGTCGTGCCCGAGGTGTAGAGGTAGGTCGCCGGCAGGTCGGGGGTGATGCGCTCCATCCGCGCCTCGACACCGGAGGTGTCGGCGCCGCGGTCGAGGAAGTCGGCCCACGCCATGGCGCGCGGGTCGTCGACCCGGTCGGCGTCGGCGAGCATCACGACGTGGCGCACCGAGTCGACCTCGGCCAGGGCGCGCTCCCAGCGCTGGTAGCGGTCGTGGTCCTCCAGCACGACCACGACCGGCCGGGCCTCGCCGGCGATGAAGGCGACCTGGTCCTGGGCGAGGGTGTTGTAGATGGACATCGGCACGGCCGCCGCGGTCATCGCGCCGTAGTCGGCGAGGGTGTGCGCCGTGCGGTTGGTGGCCATGATCGCCACCGCGTCGCCGCGCTCGACCCCGAGCGCGATCAGCGCCGCCGCCACCTGCTGGGTGCCCTCCCACGTCTCGCGCCACGAGGTGGTGGACCAGGTCTGGCCCTCGGGCACGTCGAAGCGGTCGGAGAACGCCGGCTGGTCGCCGTAGCGGTCGGCCGCCCGGCGCACGAGGGCCGGCATGTGGAGCCCCAGGATCCTGGCCTCGTAGTCCTCGCGGACCGCGGCGACCTCGGCGGGGACCTCGACGGTGGCCTGGCTGGCCATGGGTGCCTCCTCGGTACGGGGATGTGGCGGGGGTCACATCATGGACGTCGGGCCACGGGCTGGCTAGGGGTGGTCCAGCCGTGCGCGAGGATGGACTGGAACGACCCCGCGACGACCTCAGGAGACGACATGGTGGCGACCCGCTCGGCCCGCGAGCGCAAGGCCGCGGCGCAGGCCGGTGGGCTGGCCCGGGTGAGGATCGACCTCGACGGCGAGCAGCAGTTCCTCTACCGGATCAGCTGCACCTCGTGCACGACCCGCGGGGACACCCCGTGGTCGACCCACCGGGCGGGTGCCGACAACGGCTTCATGGCCGCCATGGACCGGTGGACCTTCCACCTCGTGGAGAAGCACCCGGACGCGGATGCGCCCTGCCTGGCCTTCCTCGGCGAGGCGCAGCAGCGGCTGCACGAGCGGCGCGAGGGCGACTGACGCACCTCGCCCCCGGCGTACGTCGTCGCGTACGTCGTCGGGCACGGGGTACGGGGTGGCATGTCGCGCCACGTCGGAGAACGTCCGTCCGCCGCCGCCGGCCTGATGTACGGCATCGGGCTGGGCGGCTTCGTCGACGGAATCGTCCTGCACCAGCTGCTGCAGTGGCACCACATGGTGAGCGCGACCGGGTCCCACCCCGTCACGACGGTGGCGGGGCTGGAGGTGAACACGCTCGCCGACGGGTTCTTCCACGTCTTCTCGTGGCTCGTCGTGGTGGGCGCCTCGATCATCACCCTGGCGCAGTGGCGCCAGGGTCGCCTGCCCCCGAGCTGGCGCTTCCACCTCGGCGGCGTCCTCGCCGGCTGGGGTGGCTTCAACGTCGTCGAGGGGCTGGTCGACCACCAGCTGCTCGGCGTGCACCACGTGCGCGACGACCTGGGCGGCCCGCTCGCCTGGGACCTGGGGTTCCTGGCGGTCGGGCTCGCCCTGGTCCTCCTGGGCTGGGTGCTCGCGCGGTCGGGCGGACGCTCGCTCAGCGGCGCGGGCTGGGCGCCGACCCCCGTGGCGGCAGGCGGTGCAGGGTGACGTCGAGGGTGCCGGCGTCGGCGATCGCCGTCATGTAGGTGCAGTGCGGCTGGCGTCGCCGGTCGGTGGGCGAGCCGGGGTTGAGCAGCCGCAGGCCGGTCGGCGCGGTGGTGTCCCAGGGGATGTGGCTGTGACCGAAGACCAGCACGTCGAGGTCGGCGTACGCCGCGGCCATGCGCTCGTCGCGACCTCGTGACTGCCCGGTCTCGTGGACCACGCCGAGCCGCAGTCCCTCGACCTCGACGCGCGCGACCTCCGACAGCCGCTCGCGCAGGGCGCCGTGGTCGTTGTTGCCCCAGCACGCCACGAGCCGGGCCGCCCGGTCCTCGAGCTCATCGAGCAGGGCAACGTCGACCCAGTCCCCGGCGTGGACCACCAGGTCGGCCTCCTCGACGGCCGACCACACCTCGGCAGGCAGGTCGCGGGCACGCTTCGGCAGGTGCGTGTCGGCCAGCAGCAGCAGTCGCGTCGCCATGGGACCAGTGAACCCGATGCCGACGGGGTACTGGTCGGGCATGACGACCGAGGACACCGCCGACCAGGTGGTCGCGGAGGCGACCCTGCAGCTCTGGGCCGCCGCGCAGACCGACTTCGACCCCTTCGAGCTCCCCTCCCACGAGTGGCCCGGGACGGCCGTGCCGGTGCGTGACGCCGACATCGCCGTCGACACCCACCTCGACCTCGACACCGTGCGCCGGGCCCTCGGGCGGCTCGACGGGGTCAGCGTGGTCGTGGGGCGCGAGGCCGGGACCCTCAGCGTGCTGCGCGTGCTGCCGGAGGACGTGCCGCTGTAGGAGGACCCGGCGTTGGTGGGCTGCCCTAGGGTCGCGGCATGGGAGTCGACCAGGATGCCGACGTGGTGGTCGTGGGTGCCGGTCTGGCGGGGCTGCGCTGCGCACAGGTGCTGGTCGCGGCCGGACGGGACGTCGTGGTGCTCGAGGCCGCCGACGCGGTGGGCGGGCGGATCCGCACCGAGCGCGTGGACGGCTTCCTCGTCGACCGCGGCTTCCAGCTGCTCAACCCGGCCTACCCCGCGGTCGAGCGGTGGGTCGACGTCGAGGCCTTGGGCCTGCAGCCGTTCGGGGCCGGGGTCGCTGCCCGCACCGAGACCGGGCTGCGGGTGCTCGGCCACCCGGCGCGTGAGCCCCGGCTGCTGCCGCGCACGCTCCGCGCCGTCGCCGGGCGCCCCGCCGAGGTCGCCGCCCTCGCGCGGTGGGCGGCGCCGCTGCTGCGCCCGCGCCGCCGCCCGCTGTCCGACACGCTGGCCGGCCGGGCCGACGTCGACCGGCGCACCGCGCTCGACGCCGCGGGCGTCGACGGGCTGCTGCGACGGGTCGTCGACCGCTTCTTCGCCGGGGTGCTGCTCGAGGACGACGGCAGCACCGCCGACCGCTACGCCCTGCTGCTCACCTGGATGTTCGTCCGCGGGGTGCCGGGGCTCCCGACCGCAGGCATGCAGGCCCTGCCGGAGCAGCTCGCGACGATGCTGGGCGACCGGGTGCGGCTCGGGCAGCGGGTGGAGGACGTCAGCGCGAGGTCCGTGGTGGCCGACGGCGCCACCTGGTCGGCGCGGCAGGTGGTCGTGGCCGCCGGCGCGGCGCAGGCCGCCGCGCTGACCGGTGTGCCCGAGGTGGCCACCAAGGGCGTCGTCACGACGTGGTGGGCGGCACCGGAGGCACCGGAGACCGACCTCCTCCACGTCGACGCGCGCCGCGCCGCCGCCGGACCGCTGGTCAACGCCGCGGTCGTCTCGCGCGCCGCGCCGTCCTACGCCCCGCGAGGCCGGCACCTCGTGCAGGGCTCCGCGCTGCTCCGGCCCCAAGTCGGCCGCGTCCCGACCGAGGAGGAGATGCGGCGCCACGCCGGCGACCTGCTCGGCACGGACACGACGCGGTGGGAGGTGGTCGCGCGGCACGAGGTGCCGGACGCGCTGCCGGTGCAGCCGGCGCCCTACGACGAGGGTCGCCCGGTCGTCGTCGACGGCCTGGTCGTGTGCGGCGACCACCGCGACACCGGGTCCATCCAGGGCGCGCTGGTCAGCGGGCAGCGCGCTGCCGACGCCGTGCTGGGGGCCTGCGCATGAGCGACGTCGTGGTGGTCGGGGCGGGCCTGGCCGGCGTCGCGTGCGCGCGTGCGCTGCGCGAGGCAGGGGTCGGCGTGCGGGTGGTCGACCGCGGTCGCGTGCCCGGCGGGCGGATGGCCTCGCGCACGCTGTGGGGCCGTCGCGTCGACCTCGGCGCGTCCTACCTCACCGTGTCCGACGACGGCTTCGCCGACGTGGTCGACGGCTGGGCCGCGCGCGGCCTGGCCCGGGAGTGGACCGACACCTTCTGCGTGCTCGGTGACGGCGAGCCCGAGGCGAAGCAGGGCCCGCTCCGCTGGGGTGCGACCCGCGGCCTGCGCACGCTGGTCGAGGACCTCGCCGTCGGCCTCGACGTCGAGCGGGCCGACCTCGAGGACCTGTCGGGCCTCGGAGACGTCGTCGCGCTCGCCATGCCCGACCCGCAGGCACGACGCCTCGCCGGCGACCACGCGGTGGCGGGGAGGCTCACCCGGGGGTGGGAGCCCGTGCTGGCCCTCGCCGCCGGCTGGTCGGAGCGCCGCTGGGACGGCGTCAGCCCGGGTGGTCGCTTCGACGGTGCGTTCGTCAACGGTGACGAGACCCTCGGGTGGATCGCCGACGACGGTCGCCGTCGCGGCGACGACGCGCCCGTCCTGGTCGCCCACTCGACGCCGTCCTTCGCCTCCGGCCACCTCGAGGACCCCGGTGCCGCCGGACCCGCGATGACGTCGGCACTGTGCCGGCTGCTCGACCTCCCCGCACCCGACGACGTCCACGTCCACCGCTGGACCTTCGCCCGCCCCGTCGGCGAGCGCGAGGCGGCCTACGCGCTGGAGCAGGACGGTGGGCGGCTGGTCGGCGTCTGCGGCGACGGCTGGGGGCCCACGCCCAAGGTCGAGACGGCCTGGCTGTCCGGCACCCGGCTGGGGCAGGCGCTGGCCGAGCGGCTCACCTGACCTCGAGCAGGCCCGTGTCCTCCACCAGCGCGAGGGCGAGCGTGCGGTAGCCGACGTCGTCGAAGAGCACGGTCACCCGGTCGGGCTCGACGTCGGTGACCGTGCCGGTGCCGAACTCGGGGTGCACGACGCTCGCCTGCACGGCGAACGTCCCCGCCGGGGCCGCCGACTCGTCCGGGGCGGTCCCGGCGAGGCAGTTGTCGCACGTGCCGCACCGGTCGCCGGCCTCGGCGCCGAAGTAGCCCAGCATGAAGGCCGAGCGGCAGCGGTCGGTCTCGGCGTAGGCACGCATCATCTCGACCCGTGACTCCTCCAGGCGGCGGTGCGCCTCGGCCCGGGCCACGACGGCGTCGACCACGACATCGGTCGGCGCGTCGTGCGTCAGGTCACCCGCCGCGCGCGCCAGCTGCACGAGGTTGAGCAGCCGCCCGGCCTTGCGGTGGCCGAAGCCGAGGTGCTCGGCCACCTCGCGCGGGTCGTCGCTGCCCGCGGCGGCGCTCGCCTCCAGCACGGCCCGCACGTCGCCGCGGCGCGGCACGGGCGTGGCGAAGAACCTGCCGAGCGAGAGGTCCTCGGCCCGGTAGGCGAGCACGGCGCGGGCCGTGGCGCGGTCGCGCCCGGCGCGACCGACCTCCTGCCAGTAGGTGTCGGGGGACTCGGGCACGTCGGCGTGCAGGACGAACCGGATGTCGGGCTTGTCGATGCCCATGCCGAAGGCCGACGTGGCCGCCACCAGCGCCGTCTCGCCCGTCATGAACGCCTCGTGGACCTCGGTGCGGCGGCGCGTGGACAGACCCGCGTGGTAGGCCGACGCGCGGTGGCCGCGGTCGGTGAGGGCCTCGGCGTAGGCCTCCGCGCCGGCGCGGGTGCGGCAGTAGACCACCCCGCTGCCGGGGTCGCCGACCATCTCCTCGACCAGCTCGAGCACCCGGTCGCGCTGGGCGTCGGCGTCGGCGAAGCGCTCCACGGCGAGCGCGATGTTGTCGCGCTCGAAGCCGCTGACCACGGTCCGGGCGTCGCGCAGCGCCAGGCGCTCGACGATGTCGTCCTGGGTGGGGAGGGCGGCGGTCGCCGTCATCGCGATCACCCGCGGCTCGCCGAGCCCGGCGACCAGCGTGCCCAGGCGCAGGTAGTCGGGCCGGAAGTCGTGGCCCCACGCCGAGACGCAGTGCGCCTCGTCGACGGCGACCAGCGGCGGCGCGAGCGCGGCGAGGGCGGCGTGCACCTCGGGGTTGGCGAGCTGCTCGGGGGAGAGGAGGACGAACTGGAGGTCGCCGGCCGCGACCGCCTCGAGGACCTCGGTGCGGGTCGCGTCGGACTCCGCGGAGCTCAGCCGCGCCGCGGTCAGCCCGGCACCGCGCAGCGAGTGGACCTGGTCCTGCTGGAGGGCGAGCAACGGGGAGACGACGACGGTGCAGCCGCCGAGGAGGACTCCCGCGAGCTGGTAGGCCAGCGACTTCCCCGCGCCGGTCGGGGCCACGAGCAGCACGTCGGCGCCACCGAGGAGCGCCAGCACGGCCTCCTCCTGCCCGGGCAGGAGCTCGCGGTGGCCGAAGTGGCGCTCCGCCGCCTCCCGCACCTCGTCAGGTCCGACCGCCACCCCGTGCTCCTCCCCGTCCACGCCACCGATGAGGGCACGACGTACCCGGGAGCGGGGCGGGGCATGCGGGAGACCTGCGTCACCGGGGTCGGAAGCCCGAGCACATCACCCGCAGGTGCGCGATGCCGTCCTCGCCGCGGTAGTAGGCCTGCTGCTCGGCGACGAAGTCGCCGTCGTCGTTGTGCAGGTCGAAGCGGTAGGCCACGTGCCCGGTGTCGGCCACCGGGTCGCCGTCACTCACCTCGACGAAGCGCTCGATCGTGTCGGAGTCCTCGAACCACGAGCCGAGCAGCACCTCGAGGACCTCGTCCGGACCGGTCGCCTCCCAGGTGCGCCCGGGCGTCAGCCCCCGGAAGTCGACGTCGGCGGCGAGCAGGCCGCGCAGGGCGCCGCGGTCCTTCGCAGCGAGGGCATGGGCGAAGCGGGTCCCCAGGGTCTCGGCCATGGGGTCAGTGTGGCCCGGGCCGCGGGCTCAGGGAAGCAGCGCGAGGTCGCGCTCGGCGTAGAGGCGGTGCTCCCACTCCTCGTTGAGCACCACGCGCAGGCACTGGGCGACGTCGAGGCCCTCCGCCTCGGCCATGAACGGGGTCGCCGACGCGACGGGTCGGGCCAGGCCGGGGTCGTCGAGGTCGGCGAGCACCGAGCCGACCGTCGCGCGGCGCTCGGCCCGCACGGCCAGCACCTCGTCGAGCGAGGGACGTACGTCGCGGTCCCACGGCACGCCGTCGACCTGCGGTGCCTCGTCCCACGGGAGGTCGAGCGGGTGCCAGGGCGAGGGGTCGGCCAGGACGACCCCGCCGACCCAGCAAGCGTGGGCGAAGCCGAGGTGGCGCAGCGTCTCGACGAACGACCACTCGCCGTCGACGCGCTCGTGGAGCCGCTCCTCAGGGAGCGCCCGGGCGACCTCGACGGTGCCGGACCAGAGCCGGTCGACGACGTCGAACGCCTCGTGAAAGCCCGCGACGCTCGTCGGGCGCATCAGCGCGCGCTCGGGCATCCGGCGGTCGAGCTCGGCCTCGACGTGGGCCGTCACGTCGACGCCGTTGACGACCAGGCGCCCGATCTCGCCGTGGATCTCGAGGTCGGGGACCTCGACGCCGGTCATCCGGACGCCGTCGAGGTACGCCGACCGCACCCGGGCGCCGCTGAGGTCCACGTCGCGGAGCACGGCACCGCGCAGGTGCGCCTGGTCGAACGTCGCCCCGGACAGGTCGACGCGCCGGAAGGTGGAGCCGCTGAGGTCCTGCTCGGTGAAGTCGGTCACCGGGACACCGTAGGGCGGCTTGCGGACGATCGACGACCGGTTGTGGCACCGGAGATCTCGCACCTCGCCCGAGGGTGGGAACCGCAGTCCCACCGTCCGGGTCGTGCGACGCGGGGGAAGGCTGGGACACTCGGGAGGTGGACACCACCGCCCTCGGCTCGCAGCTGCGGATGTGGCGCGACCGGACCACGCCCGCCTCCGCCGGACTGCCGACGCAGTCCAGGAGACGTGCTCCCGGGCTGCGGCGCGAGGAGGTCGCGCAGCTCGCGGGCGTCTCGGCGGACTACCTGGTGCGCCTGGAGCAGGGGCGTGCGCGCCACCCGTCGGTGCAGGTCGTCCAGGCGCTGGCCCGCGCCCTGCGCCTCGACCTGGCCGAGCGCGACCTGCTCTACCGGCTGGCCGGCCACCTGCCGCCCTCGCCGGCCCGGATGGACCGCCACGTGCCGCCGAGCGTGATGCGGCTGGTCGACCGCCTCGGCGACACCCCGGTCACCGTCATCGACGCCTCGTGGCAGACGATCGTGCAGAACCGGGCGGCGGCGGCGCTGTTCGGTGACCTCTCCGCCGAGTCAGAGCGCGGGCAGAACCGCGCGTGGCGCACGTTCATGGACCTGCCCGGGATGGGTCGCTTCGAGCCGCAGACGCGCTCGATGGTCGAGCGCGACGTCGTCGCCGACCTGCGCGCCGCGCTGCTGCGGATGCCCCACGACCCCGACCTGGCGTCCCTGGTCCACGACCTGCGTCGCGACAGCCCGCGCTTCGCCGAGCTGTGGGAGACCACGCCGGCCAGGCCCCGGGGGGCGCAGCGCAAGACGCTGCACCACCCGGTCGTCGGCTGGCTCACCCTCGACTGCGACAAGCTGACCGTCAACGACGGCGAGCTCCAGATCGTGGTCTTCACCGCCGAGCCCGGGACCCCGGACGCCGAGGCCCTCGCGCTGGCGGTCGTCGTCGGCCTGCAGGACCTGGAGTCCGTCGCCGGACGCTGAGGCGGGCTCAGTGCCCGACGGGGCGCGCCTGCACCTGGTCGAGCCGGGCGAGGTCGTCCGCGTCGAGCGCGAGGTCGAGGACCGCCATGTTCTCCTCGAGGTGCTCCAGCGAGCGGGTGCCCGGGATCAGGAGCACCCGGTCGTCCTGGGCCAGGAGCCACGCGAGCGCCACCTGGCTCGGGGTCGCCCCGTGGCGCGCGGCGACGGCGGACACGTGCTCGTCGGCGGCCAGTGCGGCCGGTCCGCCGGTGAACGCCGAGCCGAGCGGGAAGTACGGCACGTACGCCACTCCCAGCTCGCTGCACAGGTCGAGGGAGGCCCGGTCGCTGCGGTCGAGGATGCTGAAGGCGTTCTGCACCTCCGCGATGCCGACGAGCGCGTGCGCGCGGCGGATGGTCTCCACGCCCACGCTGGAGACGCCGATCAGGTCGATCTTCCCGGCGTCGCGCAGGCCCGCGAGCGCCTCGAGCTGGTCCTCGAGCGCGGGTTCCACGCGGTCGGGGTCGTCGCGCTCGAAGCGGCGCAGGTTGACCAGGTCGAGGCGCTCGACGCCGAGCGAGCGCAGGTTCTGCTCCACCTGGGCGACGAGGTCGGCGGGCTCGCCGCCGGGCAGCCAGGCGCCCGTGTCGTCACGGGTGGCCCCGACCTTCGTGACCAGCCGCAGGCCCTCCGGGTAGGGGTGGAGCGCCTCGCGGATCAGGTCGTTGACGACGTCGGGGCCGTAGAACTGGGCGGTGTCGACGTGGTCGACCCCGAGCTCGACGGCGCGGCGCAGCACCTGGCGCGCACCGTCGGGGTCTGCGGGCGGGCCGAAGACGCCGGGACCGGCGAGCTGCATGGCGCCGAAGCCGACGCGGTGGACCGGCGTGTCGCCGAGGAGGGAGGTGGTGCGGGTCATCTGGGTGGTCATGGCTCCACCGTGCGCGACGCGCCGGGCGGGGACCAGTGGACCCGTTGTCCTGGGACCGGGGGTACCACCCTCGCGCGCCGCCGGCCGAGAGGTGCAACCGTGCGAGGGCCCGCACTCGTCATGGTGGTGGAGCGCCCCCGCCGGGGGCGCCGCGACGGAGGGGGACCGGGTGAGGGACGCCGAACGCGACACGGAGTTCACGCAGTTCGTGACCGAGCACCGCGACACCCTGCTGCGCATCGCCCGGCTGCTCGCCGCCGGTGACGAGGCCGCGGCGGAGGACGTCGTGCAGACCACGCTGACGCGGCTGTACGTCAAGTGGCGCCACGTGCGCCGGGCCGACAACCGCCTCGGCTACGCCCGCACCAGCCTCACCCACACCTACATCGACGAGACCCGCCGCGCGCACCGACGACGCGAGACCACCGTCGAGCGCACGCTCGGCGAGCGCGAGGACGAGCAGGCGTCGACGTACGACGGCGAGCTGCGCACGGTCGTCGCCGACGCGCTGGCCGGGCTGGCGCCGCGGCAGCGTGCCGTGGTGGTGCTGCGCCACTGGCTCGACCTCGACGTCGCCGAGACCGCACGCGTGCTCGGCTGCAGCACCGGGACGGTCAAGTCCCAGAGCTCCCGCGCGCTCGCGCACCTGCGCGACGCGCTCGCCCCCACCATCCACCCCGCCACCGAGGAGACCCGATGAACGACCTGGACCCGTCACCCGACCTGCACGACCTGCTCGACCGCGTCGCCCGACCTGACGGGGCGGGCTCGCCGAGCGCCGCCGCCGACCTCGGACGGGCCCGCGCGGCCCTGCGGCACCGCCGCCGGCGCACGCTCTCGACCGGCCTCTGCGCCCTCACCACCCTGGCCGTGCTCGGAGCGGGCACCGCGGCGGTCGTCACCGGCTCGGAGGACCCGGGCGGCACCACCGCCGCGCCCTCGCCCGGATCCCGCGGCGGGTCGGCCCCGCCGTCCACCGACGGCGCCGCGTCGCCGGACGTCGAGCAGGTGCGCCTGGTCGCGCAGACCCTGGAGGCCGGGCCCTACACCTTCGGCACGACACCGCAGGGCTGGGAGGTGCAGAGCAACGGGCCGTCCGCCGTCACGATCGCTCGGGTCGGCGACCCCGACCAGGAGCCGAACTCCTTCGTCGGCAAGCTCGTGATCATGTTCGACGAGGCCTCCCTCGGCACCGGCGAGCGGGTCACCCGCGACGGTCGCGAGATGGCGTTCCTCGACCACGGTGACGGCTACACGACGGTCTCGGTGTCGACGCGCGCCGGCGAGCCGCAGGGCACCGTGCGCATCCAGTTCCCCGCCGACCTCGGCTGGACCCGCGACACCGCCCTGACCTTCCTGTCGAGCGTCGTCGTCGGACCGGCCGTCCAGCCCAGCGTCGGCTGACGGCCCGGGGCCCGGTGGGTCACAGGCCCAGCATCCGGCCGATGATCTCCTTCTGGATCTCGGTCGTGCCGCCGTAGATCGTCTGGATGCGCGAGTCGGTGTACGCCTTGGAGATGGGGTACTCGTCCATGTAGCCGTAGCCGCCGTGCAGCTGCACCCCGGCGTCGACGACCCGCTTCTGCAGCTCGGTGGTCCACCACTTCGCCATCGAGGCGAGTGCGGTGTCGACCTGTCCGGCGTTGAGCCTCAGCACGCAGTCGTTGATGAAGACGCGGGCGATGTGGGCCTCGGTGGCCATCTCGGCGAGCACGAAGCGGTTGTGCTGGAACGACCCGATCGGCTTGCCGAAGGCCTCGCGCTCCTTGGCGTAGGCCAGGCAGAGGTCGAGGACGTGCTCGATCGCGGCGACCGCGATGCACCCGATCGACACCCGCTCCTGCGGCAGGTTCTCCATCAGGGAGACGAAGCCGGAGCCCTCCGCGCCGAGGAGGTTCGCCTTCGGCACGTGGACGTCGGTGAAGGACAGCTCGGCGGTGTCCTGCGCGTGCAGCCCCATCTTGGCGAGGTTGCGGCCGCGCTCGAAGCCCTCCATGCCGCGCTCGACGACCAGCAGGGAGATCCCCTGGTGACCGGCGTCGGGGTCGGTGCGGCAGACCACGACCACGAGGTCGGACAGGATGCCGTTGGAGATGAAGGTCTTCGAGCCGTTGAGGACGTAGTGGTCACCGGCGTCGACGGCGGTGGTCCGGATCCCCTGCAGGTCCGAGCCCGCCCCCGGCTCGGTCATCGCGATCGCGGTGACGATGTCGCCGGACACGCAGCCGGGGAGCCAGCGCTGCTTCTGCTCCTCGGTGCCGAGCGAGGAGATGTAGGGGACGATGATGTCGGTGTGCACCGCGAAGCCGGGGCCCGAGGCACCGGCGCGGGCCGCCTCCTCGGCGAGCACCATGTTGTAGCGGAAGTCCTTGATGCCCGGGCCGCCGTAGGCCTCGTCGACGTCGAAGCACAGCAGCCCGCGCTCGCCGGCCCTGCGCCACACCTCGCGGTCGACGACGCCGGCCTGCTCCCACGCGGCGTGGTGGGGAGCGACCTCCTTGTCGAAGAACGCACGGGCGACGGCGCGGAAGTCCTCGTGCTCCTGCTCGAGGATGCTGGGACGCTCAGGCATGGGACGGGCTCCTGTCGACGCGGTGGTCCCGCGGGGTGAGGCGGCGCGGTGGTGTCGCACCTACCGTGGATGGATGGGTCTGGTGAGCACTTCCGTACGCGCGACGCACCTCGTCACCAACGCCGCCTGGTTCGGCGGCTCGCTGTTCGGCGCCGTCGGGCTGAACCCGGCCGCGCGCGAGCCGGACACCGAGCGCGAACGCGTCGAGGTCTCGGGCACCGGGTGGGAGCGCTGGGGGCCGGTGCAGGGCGCGGCGGTCGCGCTGCACCTGCTGAGCGGTCTGGCCATCACGGCCGACAACCGTCGCCGCGTGGCGGGTCATCCGCCGACCACGGCCGTCACCGCCCTGAAGACGCTGCTGACCGGCGCGGCCGTCGCGTCGTCCGCGGCGGCCTACGTCTACGGCGAGCGGCTCGGCGACGCGTCCGGCGAGGACGGCCACCCACGGGACGCCCGGGTCGCCGAGGACGCGCGCGGCAAGCTCGCCTGGCTGCAGTGGGCCACGCCGGCCCTGACCGGCGCGATCCTCGTCCTGGACGCCCAGCTCGGCGAGCAGCAGCGCGGGACGGCCGGTCTCCTCGACCGGCCCTGGTGACGGCGCGGTCAGGACACCCATTCCTTCACCTGGGACACGGTCGCGGCCGGATCGTCGCTGACGGGCGTGATGTTGAGGTCGGTCACACCGGCCTCGCGGAAGGCCGCGATGCGCTCCTGCACGTAGGACGCCGGGCCGACGAGGTTGGCGGCCTCGAGCCACTCGGTGGGCACCAGGGCCTCGGCGTCCTTCTTCTTGCCTGACAGGTAGAGGTCCTGGATCTTCTCCGCCTCCTCCTCGTAGCCGTAGGCGCGGGCGACGTCGTTGTAGAAGTTCTTGCCCTTCGCGCCCATCCCGCCGACGTAGAGGGCGAAGACCGGGCGGGCGAGGTCGAGCAGCGCCTTGGTCTCGGGGCCCTCGCCGATCGCGAGCATGCCGCCCGCCATCACCTGCAGCGGCGCGAGCCCGTCGAGCCGCTTGGCGTTGCCGGCCGCGAGCGCGTCGCCCCACACCAGGTGGGCGCGCTCGGGGTGGAAGAGGTGCGGGATCCAGCCGTCGGCGATCTCGGCGGTCTGCTCGACGTTCTTCGGGCCGAGCGAGGCGATCCAGATCGGGATGGTGTCGCGCTCGAGGCGGGTGAGGATCTTGAGCGGCTTGCCGAGGCCGGTGACGGCACCGTGCTCCTTGCCGAGCGGGAGGTGGAAGACGCCGTCGGAGGTGAGGGGCTCGCGCCTGAGGCCACGACGGACGAGGTCGACGACCTCGGCGGTGCGCGCGATCGGCTTCGAGTAGGGCACTCCGTGGAAGCCCTCGATCACCTGGGGGCCGCTGACGCCCAGGCCGAGGATCGCCCGGCCCTGGCTGACGTTGTCGAGCCCGGCGGCGGTCTGCAGCAGCGCGCCGGGCGTGCGGGAGTAGATGTTGAGGATCCCGGAGCCGATCTGCACCCGCTCGGTCCTCGCCGCCAGGTAGCCCATGAGCGTGGGGGAGTCGAAGCCGTAGGCCTCCGCGACCCACACGCTGTCCAGTCCCGCCCGCTCCAGGGCCACGACGTCGTCGGCGGCCTTGCGCGGGTTGCCGTCGTACATCAGCAGGGTGGCGAGGCGCATGCCCCAATCGTGACAGTTTCACTGTCACGATGGCAAGAGCGCCCGGATCGCCTCCGCGTCCTCGGCCGGCAGCTCGAAGAAGCCGAACCTGATCCTGCTCGTGGGCAGGTGCTCGCGCACCGCTGACAGCGGAACCGGCTCGATCTCGCGCAGCCGCGCGGCGCGCTTCCAGCCGCCGTCGATCACCGTGCTGGGCTCGGGCTCGTCGCTGGTCACCTCACCGACGAAGGTGATCGCGCGCAGGGGCTCGCCCCGCGGGAAGGTCGTCGTGGGGGAGTAGACCAGCACGTGGTCGCCCCTGCCCATGCGCGCCACGGGAGCGCGCTTGCCGTGGTTGGCCATCACGAAGCCCTCGTCGGCCCCGCGGCGTGCGTGGTCGCGAGAGGCGACGACGACCCAGGTGCGTGTCATGGCACGGACGCTAGGACGGGGGTCCGACACCCCCGCCCGGACGGACCTCAGCCCGTGCCGTGCCACGACTCCCAGAGCGAGGCGTAGGACCCGCCGGCCTCGACCAGCTCGTCGTGGGTGCCGAGCTCGGCGATCACGCCGTCCTCCACCACCGCGACGCGGTCGGCGTCGTGTGCGGAGAAGAGCCGGTGGGCGATGGCGATGACCGTGCGCCCCTCGAGGACCGCGGCCAGCGACCGCTCGAGGTGGCGGGCGGCGCGCGGGTCGATCAGCGAGGTGGCCTCGTCGAGCACGAGCGTGTGGGGGTCGGCGAGCACCAGGCGCGCGAGCGCGACCTGCTGGGCCTGTGCCGCACTGAGGCTGCGACCGCCAGAGCCGACGAGGGTGTCGAGCCCGGCGGGCAGCGCCACGGCCCACTCCCGCGCGTCGACCGCGGCGAGCGCGTCGAGGACCTGCGCGTCGTCGGCCCCGGGGCGCGCGAGCACCAGGTTGTCCCGCAGGCTGCCGACGAAGACGTGGTGCTCCTGGGTCACCAGAGCGACGTGGCCGCGCAGGTCGCCCAGCGGCAGCTCGACCAGCCCGACGTCGCCGACCGTGACGCTGCCGGCCCGCGGCGGGTGGATGCCCGCGAGGAGTCGTCCGAGGGTGGACTTGCCCGCGCCGGACGGGCCGACCATCGCGATCCGCTCGCCGATCCCGACGTCGAGGTCGACGCCGTGCAGCACGTCGCGCCCCTCGACGTAGGCGAAGCGCACCCCGTCGGCGTCGAGCTTCTCCGAGGTGGGCGTGCGCCCGGAGACCTCGCGGTCGTCGGGCACCTGGGCCACGCCGAGCAGGCGGGCCAGCGCTGCGGCACCCAGCTGCAGCTCGTCGAGGATCGACACGAGCCGGTCGACCGGGTCGATGAGCATCTGGACGTAGAGGGTCGCGGTGGTCACCGCGCCCAGCGAGACGTCGCCCCGGGCGTAGAGCCAGCCGCCGAACAGCAGCGTGCCGACGACCGGCAGCAGGTAGCTGAGCTCCATGCTCGGGAAGAAGCGGGTGCGCAGGTGCAGGGTGTAGCGCTCGGCGGCGAACGACGCGGCGCAGTCGGCGTCGCCCTGCCGCACCCTCTTCTCGCCCAGCCCGAGGGCCTCGACGGTGCGCGACCCCTCCACGGTCTCCGAGAGCGTCGTGGTGATCTGCGAGTACGACGCCGTCTCGGCGAGGTAGCCGTCCTTGGCGCGCGCGAGGTACCACCGCAGGCCGACCACGAGCGGGGGCATCGCCAGCAGGCAGGGCAGGAAGACCCACCCCCCGACCGACAGCGCGGCGGCGAAGGTGAGCACCGCGGTGACCACCGCGATCGTCGACTCCGGCAGGGCGAAGCGCACCGACCAGCCGAGCTGGTCGACGTCGGTCCCCGTGCGGGTGAGCAGGTCGCCGGACCCGGCCGCCTCGACGGTGCCGACCGGCAGCGCGAGGGTGTGGGCGACGAAGTCCTCGCGGAGCTCGGCGAGCACCAGCTCGCCCATCACCTGCGAGCGCAGCCGGGCATAGCGCGTCAGCACCGTCTGGGCCACCAGGAACGCGGCCAGCAGCAGCACCACCCGGTCCACGTGGGCGAGGGTGGTGCCCTCCTCGACCGCCTGCACCAGGTCGCCGAGCAGACGCGGCGCGGCGAGCGCGGTGATCGCCGCCAGGACGTGGAGGCCGAGGGCCGTCCACAGCAGGAACGGGTGGCGGTGCGCGACCTGGCCGACGTAGCGGCGCACGGCACGGCCGTCGGCGATCGGCAACCTCGTCGTGACGCTCATGCCGCTCACCTCCACGTCGCGCACCACGACCGAGCGGTAGGCCGCGTGCGAGGCCAGCAGCTCGGCGTGGGTGCCGGTCGCCACGACGCGCCCGTCGACCAGGAAGGCGACCTCGTCGGCGGTGTCGAGCAGCAGCGGGCTGACGGTCGTCACGACGGTCGTGCGCCCGGCCCGGTGCGCCCGCAGCCGGGCCGCGATGCGGGCCTCCGTGTGGGCGTCGACCGCGCTGGTCGGCTCGACCAGCACGAGCACCTCCGGGTCGGCGGCGAGGGCGCGGGCCAGCACCAGGCGCTGGCGCTGGCCGCCGGAGAAGGAGCGGCCCTTCTCGGTCACGACGGTGTCGAGGCCGTCGGGCAGCGCCTCGACCACGTCCTCGGCGGAGGCCGTGGCCAGCGCCTGCTCGACGCCACCGCGCCCGTGCTCGTCGAGGCGGTCGCCGAGCCGGCCGGCGAACAGCGTGGCACCGGTGTCGGACACCATCACCCGCTCGCGCACGAGCGCGTGGGGGAGCGACGTCAGCGGCACGCCACCCAGCGAGACCTCGTCGTCCTGCTCGGCCGCGCACAGCCCGAGCCGGTCGGCCAGGTGGGCGGAGTCGTCCGGCTGCTCGCTGACCACGGCGGTGAGCGTCCCGGCCCGCACCCGCAGCCCCGACCGGGCGTCGGCCAGCTCCGAGAGCGGGGGCGGGGCGGGAGCGGGCGAGACCGGCTCGACCACGTCGGGGTCCAGGGCCAGCACCCGGCACACCCGTCCTGCCGCGACCCGGCCGCGGATCAGCTTGTTGGCGAACTCGGTCGCCGTGCGCAGCGGGATCAGGAGGAAGGCGGAGTAGCCGTAGAAGGCGACCAGCTCGCCGGCCGTGATCTGGCCCGCCACCGCCGAGCGGGCACCGAGCCACACCACCAGGACCACGAAGGTGCCGGGCAGGAAGACCTGCAGCGCGTCGAGCACCGACTGCAGCCGCGCGACCTCGACGGCCGCCGCACGGGTGGCCTGCGACTCGCGCCGGTAGCGGCGCAGGAAGACCTCCTCGCCGCCGATCCCGCGCAGGACCGGCAGTCCTCCGACGATGTCGGTGCCGGTGTTGGACAGGTCGGAGCGCATCTGGCGCTCGAGGGCGCTGCGCGCCTGCAGCGGCTTGAGCAGCGGCCCCATCACGAGCATGAGCAGCGGCACGCCGACGAGCACCACGAGCCCGAGCTCGACGGAGGTGGTGAGCAGGATCGTGGAGACCAGCAGGAAGGACACGATCGCCCCGGCGAAGCGTGCGGTCACGTCCATCACGTTGCCGATGTGGCTGAGGTCCGTGGTGCCGATCGCCACGACCTCGCCGGTGCTCACCTTGCGCGGGAGCGACCCGCCGAGGCGCACCGACTGGCGGGTGGTGAGCTGGACGACGCGGTAGGAGGCGGTGAGCCAGTTGGTGACCGCGAAGCGGTGGCGCATGATGCCGGTGACCGCCTGGAGCAGGCCGATGGCGAGCATCAGCCCCGCCCACAGCAGCAGCTGCTGCTCGTCCCTGGCCGCCACGCCGCGGTCGATCGCGCGGCCGAGCACGGCCGGCAGCACCGCCTGGCACGACATCCACACGATGCCGAAGGACATGCCCCCGACGAGGGTCCGGCGCTGGCCACGGGCCAGCCACCACAGGAAGCGACCCGGTGTGCGGTGGTCCGCGACTCCGGGATCGGGGACGGGGAGGCTGCGCACCGCCAGATCCTAGGTCGCGACCGCCCCTGCGGCCGAACCGTTTTCCCGGCTCACACCTCGACGAACGCCTCGCCGCCCAGCACCGCGCGGATCTCCGGTCGACGGGCCTCGGAGCCGAGCAGGGTCGCGACCACGAAGTCCGCCGCACACCCCTCGAAGGTGCCGGCCCTGCGCAGCATGGCGTGCCGGCCCCCGGTGACGCGGACGTAGCCGACCGGCGTCGTGCCCGCCGCCCGGCGGGCGAGGTCGGCCGAGAGGGCGGGACGCGCGACGCGGTCGTCGGTGCCGTGCACGACGAGCACCCGGGTGTCCCCGGCGTCGAGCCGGTCGGTGGGCTGGACCCACGGGTTGAGCGCCACGACGCTGCGCACCACGGGCTCGCCGGCCGCGAGCAGCGCCGCACGGCCGCCGAGCGAGTGGCCCACGAGCGACACCGGCAGGTCGCCGTGCTGCTCGCGGACGCGTTCGAGGGCCCACACGACGTCGGCCACGGGCGTCGTACGGGCGTCCCAGCCGCGGTGGGAGTTGAGCAGCCGGTGCACCGCGAGCCGGCGCAGGCCCGCCCGCGCGAGGCGGTGCGCCACCGGCACCATCCGCAGCACCGACAGCTGGGCGGGGCTCACCGCCGTGGTGTCGGCCCGCCCGGCGCCGCCGTGCAGGACCAGCACGACCCCCTCGGGACGCCGGGGCGTGCGGACGGGGAGCAGGCGCGCGGTCGTCACGGTCGGTCCGGTACCCGCGGGTCCGGGTGCCATGCCCGTCAGCGCCCGAGCCCCGGCACCACCTCGGCGCCCGGCAGGTCGGCGAGCAGCGGCCCCGGCACCAGCAGCTTCGAGCGACGTACGCCGCTGCCGAGCACCACGAGCGGCTCGTCGAGCAGCGCGTCGTGCACCAGGACCCGCCACCCGGCCGGCAGCCCGAGCGGCGTGATGCCGCCGTGCTCCATGCCCGACTCGGCCACGGCCCGGTCCATGGGCAGGAAGGAGCACTTGCGCACGTCGAGCAGCTTGCGCACCAGCGTGTTGACGTCGGCGCGGGTGTCGGCGCGCACCACGCACGCCGCGATGCGCTCGTCGCCGCCGCGGGAGCCGGACACCACCACGCAGTTGCCACCCGCGCTCATCGGGACGTCGTAGGCCCGGCTCATCGCGGCGGTGTCGGCGAGGTCGGGGTCGATCGCCACCACGGCGACCTCGGCCGCGCCCGGCCAAGCCGCGAGCGCCGCCGCGACCGGCGGGGCCACGAGGTCGGGGTGCTCGGCGGCGGGCAGGGAGTCGAGTCGGGGCAGGCTCGGGAGCGTCACGCGGTCATCATGCGGCATTCACCCTCAGGTCACCGGGCGGTCCCGTGGGCCGGGCACGCTCCTGGTCATGACGGTGACCCGCGCGGCGCTCCAGATGGCCCCGTCGTTGGTCCTCACGCCTGCCGTGGTCGCGCACCGCGGTGCCAGCGGGCACCGTCCCGAGCACACCCTCGACGCCTACCGGACCGCGATCCGGATGGGCGTCGACGACATCGAGCTCGACCTCGTCTCCACGCGGGACGGTGTGCTCGTCGCCCGGCACGACCTCGAGCTCAGCACGACGACCGACGTGGCGTCGCGTGCCGACCTCGCCCACCTGCGCCGCACCCGCACGGTCGACGGGGTGGCGCAACGGGGGTGGTTCGCCCAGGACCTCGCCCTCGCCGAGCTCAAGACCCTCGCCGCGCGCGAGCGGATGCCGCGCACCCGGCCGGCCAACACGGCCTACGACGGCGCGGAGGGCGTGCCGACGCTGACCGAGGTGCTCGCCATGGTCGCGGCCGAGTCGGCACGGCGAGGTCGCCCCGTCGGCGTGCTGCTCGAGCTCAAGCACGCCGACCACCACGACCGCGCCGGGCTGCGGCTCGACGAGCCGCTGCTGCGCGAGCTGGCCCGCCAGGGCCTCGACCACCCCTGGGCCCGCGTGACCCTGATGTCCTTCGAGGCCCCGATCCTGAGGCGCCTCGCCGGGCGCACCCGGCTGCCGCTGGTGCAGCTGCTCGAGCCGGGCGACGACGTGGGCCCCGACGCCCTCGACCGCATCGACGAGTACGCCGACGGGGTCGGGCCGCACACCTCGATGGTCCTCCCGGGCGACCATCGCGGAGCCGTCGGCGTGCCCTCGCCCCTGGTGCGCGAGGCCCACCGGCGCGGGCTCACCGTCCACGTGTGGACCCTGCGCGCGGAGAACCGGTTCCTGCCGGTCGACCTGCGCCACGGCGAGGCGCCCGACGCCCTCGGCGACATGGCGGGCCACGTGCGTGCGCTGCTCGACGCCGGCGTCGACGGGATCATCACCGACCACCCGGAGCCGGCGCTCGCCGCCCGCCGCGAGGTCGGCGCCCAGGCCCGGCAGGTCCTCGCGCTCGGGTGAGAGGCACGGCCTGCCACCGGCGTACGCTCACCTGCGTGACGCACGTGTGCACCGACGCCTCCCAGGCCCTCCTCGCGCGGATCCGTGCGTCCGTGATCGGCGACGACCAGGTCATGGAGGGCCCCTACGGGCCGCGGCGCGTGACCTACGCCGACTACACCGCGTCGGGGCGCAGCCTCACCTTCATCGAGGACTTCGTGCGCCACCAGGTGCTCCCGGCCTACGCGAACACCCACACCGAGGCCAGCGGCACCGGCCTCCAGACGACCCGGCTGCGCGAGGACGCGCGGCGGATCATCCGCGACGCCGTCGGCGGCGACGAGGAGACGGTCGTGGTGTTCTGCGGTGCGGGCAGCACCGCGGCGATCGACAAGCTGATCGGCATCCTGGGCCTGCGCATCCCCGCCGACCTCGACGACCGCTACGACCTCGCCGCCCAGATCCCCGCCGACCAGCGGCCCGTCGTCTTCATCGGCCCCTTCGAGCACCACTCCAACGAGGTGAGCTGGCGCGAGACCATCGCCGACGTCGTCACGATCCACGAGGACGCCGACGGCCGGGTCTCCCTCGACCACCTGCGCGAGGAGCTCGAGCGCCACGCCGCGCGGCCGCTGAAGATCGGCTCCTTCTCGGCCGCCTCCAACGTCACCGGCATCGTCACCGACACCGCCGGCGTCGCCGACCTGCTCCACGAGCACGGGGCGCTCAGCTTCTGGGACTTCGCCGCCTGCGCCCCCTACGTCGACATCGAGATGTACGGCCCCGGCGCCTCGCACAAGGACGCCATCTTCATCTCGCCGCACAAGTTCATCGGCGGCCCGGGCACCCCGGGGGTCCTGGTGGTGCGCCGCGAGCTGATGACCAACCGGGTGCCGGTCGTGCCCGGCGGCGGCACGGTGATGTACGTCAACCCGACCGACCACCGCTACCTCGACGACCCGGCCCACCGCGAGGAGGGCGGCACGCCCGCGATCGTGGAGTCGATCCGCGCCGGGCTGGTCTTCCAGCTCAAGCAGGCCGTCGGGGTGGAGACCATCCAGGCCCACGAGGAGCAGCTCCTGCGCCGCGCGGTGGAGACGTGGCGTGCCGAGCCGACGCTGCAGATCCTCGGCAACCTCGACTCCCAGCGGCTCTCGATCGTCTCCTTCGTCGTCAAGGCCCCCGACGGCACCTACCTCCACCACAACTTCGTGGTCGCCCTGCTCAACGACCTCTTCGGGATCCAGACCCGCGGCGGCTGCTCGTGCGCCGGCCCCTACGGCCACCGGCTCCTCGACATCGACCTCGACCGCAGCCACCAGTTCGAGGCCCAGATCGCGGGAGGCTGCGAGGGGATCAAGCCCGGCTGGGTGCGGGTGAACTTCAACTACTTCGTCGACGAGGAGGTCTTCACCTACGTCGTGGAGGCCGTGCGCCTGGTCGCCCGCGAGGGCTGGCGGCTGCTCGGCGACTACCGCTTCGACCCGCTCACCGGCCTGTGGCACCACCGCACGGGCCCCGTCGAGCCGCCGCTGCGGCTGACCGACGTCTCCTACGCCGCGGACGGCACGATGACCCACCCGTCGCACGTGACGACGGCCCCCGTCGAGGTGCTCCGCGAGCACCTCGAGGAGGGCCGCGCGATCATGGCCGCCGCGTCGCCGCCCGACTGGGCCGACGCCGCCACCCTGGACGCCGACTTCGACGCCCTGCGGTGGTTCGCGCTGCCGGCCTGCTCACTCGCCTGAGCCGGCGCGACGCCACATCGTCGCGGCCAGGCCGATCGCACCCGCGACGATCCACGGCACCGGCATCAGCCAGCGCAGGTCCGAGGAGTCGACGACGTCGGTCTGGAGCAGGGCCCAGACCAGCACGATCCCGGCGAAGGCGACTCCCATCACCAGCTGGCCGATGTTGACGGGGTGGAGGCCCGAACGGCGCTCGGGGGCGTCGAGGGGGCCGACCATCGGCGTCTCGAGGCCGTGCACGTCGGTGTCGTGAAAGGTGTCGTACGAGCGGTCGTTCTCGGTCATCGCGGTGCTCCTGAGGCTGCGTCGCGGACGACGACGTCACCCACGAGTAGATCGATCGTGATGGTCATCGCGGGCGCGTCGGGGCCCCCGTCGTGGAAGCCGTCGAGGTTGACGTCGAGACCGTCCCGGCGCTCGTCGAAGACGCGGCTGTCACCGCCGGCTGCGTGGGTCTGCACGGTCACGTCGACGCCGTCGGGGACGACCACCTCGACCCGGCCGCCGACCCCGTCGATCGCGACCTCCCGACCGTCCAGCGCCTCGACGTCGGACACGCCGGACAGGTCGAGGACGAGCTCGCCGCCGCCGAGGTCGTAGGAGTCGCGCACCTCGGCAGCGCTGGTCGGCCGGTAGTCGAAGCGGTCCTCGGGATACGCGCTGCTCAGCGTGGCTCCGACGGTCGCGATCGCACCGACCAGTCCGAGGGCGATCAGCCCGCCGGCGCGGCCCCAGAACGCACCGACCAGCAGCATCAGCGCGGTGGTGCCGAGCGCGAGGGCCGGGTAGGCGCTGTCCACGACCTGCGCACCGGCGAGGTCGACGACGCCGAGCACGCCCTCGGCCAGCGCGATCAGCGCGAGGGTGAAGAAGAAGAGGATCGGGCCGCGCTTGCGCGGGTTGCGCGGGCGCGAGGGCCGGGAGTACGTCGCCCACTGGCCGGGACCGCTGTAGATGGGGTCGCCGTAGCCGGGGACCGCCGCGGTGTCCGTGCCGTACGCCGGGGTCGTGGGAGCCGTCGCGCCGAACGACGGCGCCGTGTACTGGTCGGCCTGCGAGGACCTGCCCTTGCGGTGCAGGAACCACGCGACGACCGCGGCCAGGACGGCCAGCGGCCACGAGAACCAGGACGCCCCGGCCCAGTCGCCGACCGCGCACAGCACGGCCAGCACGCCGACGCCGGCGAGCGCGATCGAGCGGTTGCGCGGGTCGAGTCCCAGCGGCTGGTGGTCGGTGCCCTCCTCGGGCACCAGCACCCACGCGCCGATGTAGGCCAGCAGCCCGGCGCCGCCGAAGAAGACCGCGACCACCAGCACGACGCGCACGATGATCGGGTCGACGTCGAGGTGACGGGCCAGGCCGCCGGCGACGCCGGCGACGTGACGGTCGGTCACGCTGCGGCGCAGGCGGGTGAGGTCCTTGACCTCGTCGCGGGTGACGCGCGGTCCGCCGTTCGGCGGTGCCTGCTCCCCGGTGGAGCTGCCGGCACTGCTGGCGGGGCTGCCGGTCGTGGTGGTGGTCTCGTCCATGGCACCCACTCTGGTCGCTCGCCGCGGCGGCCACCATCGGGGACAGCCCTGATCCGCCCCGGTCGTCGCCGGGGTGGAGCCAGGGGTCCCTCGGGGTCGCTCCTCATGGTCGCGCCCCCGCGGGCCTGCGACGATGGAGCCACGATGACGCCCACCTCCTCCAGCGCCGCCGGACCCCGTCCGACCTGGCCCCGCCGTGCCCGGCGCGACACCACGTCCCCGATCGTGGGCGGTGTCGCGGCGGGCCTCGCCGAGCACCTGGCCGTCCCGGTGCTGTGGGTGCGGGTGTTCTTCGTGGCGACGGCGTTCCTCGGCGGGTTCGGGATGCTGCTCTACGCCGGGCTGTGGATGTTCCTGCCCGGCGGCCAGGTCTTCGAGGTCGGCGCCCCCGGCCTGGAGAGCGCCACCCGCACCGGCAAGCGGCCCGGGCGCCGCGCGCGGCTGCGCGACGCCGGCCCGGCGATCGCGCTGGGCGCGCTGTTCTTCGGCGTCGTGCTCGGCTTCGAGGGGATCTTCGGCCAGGGCGTGCTGTTCTGGCCGGTCGTGCTCGGCGTCGCCGGCATCGGGCTGCTGTGGCGCCAGGCCGACGAGGCGCAGCGCGAGCGCTGGGTCGACTCCTCGGGTCGCATCGACCCCTTCCGCGCGGTCTTCGGCAACGGTGGCTGGGCGGCGTACACCCGCATCGCGGCGGGTCTCGGGCTCGTCCTCACCGCGCTGATCGTCTTCGCCGTCGTGGCGGGGCAGGCCCGGCTCGCCGTGCCGGTGCTGGTGGCCGGGCTGCTCGGGCTGCTCGGCCTGGCGCTGGTCGTCGGCCCGTGGGTCGTGCGTCTGGTCGACGACCTCGGCGCCGAGCGCGCCGAGCGGGTACGCACCCAGGAGCGCGCCGACATGGCCGCCCACCTGCACGACTCGGTCCTGCAGACGCTGGCGCTGATCCAGAAGAACTCCCACGACGCCACCACCGTGGCCCGCCTGGCCCGCTCGCAGGAGCGCGACCTGCGCCAGTGGCTCTTCGAGGCCGACACCGCGGACGCCACCACGCTCGCCGGCGCGCTGAAGGAGATGGCCGCCGACGTCGAGTCGCAGCACCCCGTCGTGGTCGACGTGGTGACCGTCGGCGACTGCGACCTCGACGAGGCGCTGCGGCCGGTCGTCCTGGCGGCCCGCGAGGCGGTGGTCAACGTCGCCAAGCACGCCGGCACCAGCCGCGCCGACGTGTTCGCCGAGATCACCTCCACCGCGGTGGACGTCTTCGTCCGCGACCGCGGCGCCGGCTTCGACCTCCACGCCGTCGCCCACGACCGCCAGGGGGTGCGCAGCAGCATCGTGGACCGCATGGCGCGCCACGGCGGTCGGGCCGACGTACGCTCGGCGCCCGGCGAGGGCACCGAGGTCCGCCTGCACATGCCCCGCAGCTCCACGCACGCCACCGCCCACACCCCCACCAGCACGCAGGAGAGCCGATGACCGAGACCAGCCCCGCCGGCGCCGCCGGACCCGTGCGCGTCGTCCTGGTGGACGACCACGCGATGTTCCGTGCCGGCGTGCGCGCCGAGCTCGCGGCCAGCGGCGCGGGCCTGGTCGAGGTGGTCGGCGAGGCGGCCGACGCCGACGCGGCGATCGACGTGGTGCACCGGCTCCGCCCGCAGGTCGTGCTGCTCGACGTGCACCTGCCCGGCGGGGGAGGCGTGGAGGTCATGCGGCGCCAGCCCTCGCCCGAGGCGCTCTACCTCGCGCTGTCGGTCTCCGACGCCGCCGAGGACGTCATCGGCACGATCCGCGGCGGCGCGCGCGGCTACGTCACCAAGACGATCACCGGCCCGGAGCTGGTCGACGCGATCGGCCGCGTCGCGGGCGGCGACGCCGTCTTCTCGCCCCGCCTGGCCGGCTTCGTCCTCGACGCGTTCGCCGGCTCCATCGACGTCGCCGCGGTCGACGAGGACCTGGACCGCCTCACCGAGCGCGAGCGCGAGGTGATGCGGCTGATCGCGCGCGGCTACGCCTACAAGGAGGTGGCCAAGGAGCTGTTCATCTCGGTGAAGACCGTCGAGACCCACATGTCCTCGGTGCTCCGCAAGCTCCAGCTCTCCAGCCGCCACGAGCTGACGAAGTGGGCCTCGGACCGCCGCCTGCTCTGAGCGTAGCGCTCGTCAGCGCCCCGATCGGGTGGGGCGATGTTTGACAACCCCGCCCGGAACCGGTGGGGTCGACAGGATGGCAGACACGGCCGTCCGAAGCCCGACCTGTCGACGACAGTGAAGCGGCCTCAAGCGGTCGATCACCGGTCGTCTCCTGTTCTTCTACATCCTCGGCGACGTGCTCGGATCGGGCATCTACGTGCTCATCGGCCTGGTCGCGGCCGAGGTCGGCGGCGCGTTCTGGATCGCCTTCGCCCTCGGCGTCACGGTCGCGGCGCATCACCGGGCGGCGTACGCCGAGCTGGTCACCAAGTACCCCCAGGCGGCCGGTGCCTCGCTCTACGTCAACCAGGCCTTCGGCAAGAGGGCGCTGACGTTCCTCGTCACCGTGTCGTTCCTGTCCGCCAGCTTGGCCGCGTCGGGCTCGCTGGCCGCCGGCTTCGCGTCCTACTTCGCCGAGCTCTGGTCGGGCCCGCCGGCGCTGCTGGTCTCGCTCGTCTTCGTGGCGCTCCTGGTCGTGGTCAACTACATCGGCATCACCGAGTCGGTGGTGATCAACATGCTGATGACGTTCGTCGAGGCCACCGGCCTGGTCATCGTGATGGTCATCGGCATCATCTACGTCGTGCCAGGGCAACGCCGACTTCGGCGTGCTGACCCGCATCGACACTCGACCGGCGACTACGGCATCCCCGCGCTCGCCGTGCTGGCCGGCGTCTCGTTCTCCTTCTTCGCCATGACCGGCTTCGAGAACACGTCAACGTCGCGGAGGAGACCGTCGAGCCCTACAAGGCGTTCCCGACCGCTCGCTCATCGGCGGCATGCTCGTCGCAGGTCTCGTCTACGTCCTGGTCTCGATGGCGGCCGCGCTGACCGTGCCGACCGAGACCTTGGCGAACTCCGACGCCGCGCTGCTCGAGGTCGTCAAGGCGGGCATCCTGCCGTTCTCCACCGAGCTGATGTCGACGATCTTCTCGATCATCGCGCTGGTCGCGATCACCAACACGACGCTGGTCACCATCGTCACCCAGCCCCGCATCCTCTACGGCATGGCCCGCGAGGACGTCGTGCCCGGGGATCTTCGCCAAGGTCCACCCGGTGCGGCGCAGCCCCTGCGTCGGCCTGATCTTCAGCGGCGTCGTGGTCATCGGGCTGCTCGTCGTCGGCGACCGCTGGTCACCGAGGCGGCGGCGGCATCGACATGGTCGGGCGGCTGGCCACCGTGACGGTGGTCCTCCTGCTCGCCGATCTACGCGCTGGTCATCGTGGCCTGCTGCGAGCTGCGCGGGCGCGACGAGCACGACGAGACTTCCGCGCCAACGAGCGCCCTGCTGGTGGTCGGACTCGTCGGCAACATCGTCATCCTCGGCTTCACCCTCTACGACGACCCGACCTCGCTGATCTGGTGCGCCGGGCTGCTCGCCATCGGCGGCGATGCTCTTCGTCGCCGAGCAGGTCTTCGGCAGCAAGGATCCCGGGCTGCGTCACGCCCGACCTCGACGGCGCAGGCAAGGGAGGCCTGAGCCATGCACGTCATCGTCGCCACCGACGGCTCGAAGCAGTCCCTCGCGGCTGCCAAGCACCTGCTGTCCTTCGCCGACCCGACGAAGATCACCGACGTCTCGGTGGTCGCCGTCGTGCGCCCGCTGGCCTCGGTCGCCTTCGCCGACGACGTGTCGGAGAACAAGCTCGACGGCTCGTTCCGCGACGCTGCCAAGGGTGCGGTCGACACGATCGCGGCCGTCTTCGACGGCTGGGGACCGAAGGTCCACAAGCGCATCCGCAGCGGCTCGGCGGCCAACGAGATCATCAAGGCCGCCCAGCAGTACGACGCCGGGCTGGTCGTGGTCGCCTCCGGCGGCCGCGGCATCAGCGACAGCGTCCTGGTGGGCAGCACCGCCCAGCGCGTGCAGCACTACGCGCCCTGCCCGGTGCTCGTCGTACGCCCCGCGCGCAAGCGCCGCAAGCGCTGAGCAGGACCACCCGCGCCCGTCGCTAGGGTGTGCGCCATGGAGACCCTGCGGCTGGTGCTGCTCTTCGTCCACATCCTCGGCTTCGCCGCGCTGCTCGGCGGCCTGCTCGTGCAGCTGCGGACCGAGCCGAAGGTCGTGAACTCCCTCATGCGCGACGGTGCCGGCACCGCGTTCGTCGCGGGCCTGCTCCTCGTCGGGGTGCTGGAGGGGATCGGCAGCCCCGACCATGCCAAGATCGGCGTGAAGTTCGCCATCGGCCTGGTCATCCTCGTCCTGGTGATGGCCAACCTGCGCAAGCCGAGCATCCCGCGCGGCCTCTACTTCGGCCTCCTGGCGCTCACCGTCGCCAACATCGCCATCGCCGTCTTCTGGTCGCCCGCACACGCCTGACCCGGCCTTTCGTCCCGGCCCCTGCACAGGGGGCGGGAGCGGGGCGGCGGGTGTCGTCCCCGCCGCATAGGCTTGGCCGGTCATGAGTCCTACCGATGCCCCCCGCGACGCCGCCCTGGTCGACCACCCCCTGCTCGAGGGGCTCAACGAGCCCCAGCGCGCGGCGGTCGTGCACTCCGGCGCGCCGCTGCTCGTGGTCGCGGGCGCGGGGTCGGGCAAGACGCGGGTGCTGACCCGGCGCATCGCCTGGCTGGTCCAGGTGCGCCAGGCCCACCCCGGCTCGATCCTGGCCATCACCTTCACCAACAAGGCGGCGGCCGAGATGAAGGAGCGCGTCGAGGCGCTCGTCGGCAAGCGCGCCCGGATCATGTGGGTCTCGACCTTCCACTCCTCGTGCGTGCGGATCCTGCGCAAGGAGATCGACCGGCTCGGCTTCAAGTCCAACTTCTCGATCTACGACGCGGCCGACTCCAAGCGGCTGATGACCCTGGTCCTGCGCGACCTCGAGCTCGACCCCAAGCGCTACCAGCCCAACGCGGTGCTCAACTGGGTCTCCGACCAGAAGAACGAGCTGCGGGACGCCGAGGACGCCACCAAGGAGGCGCGCAACTCCTTCGAGGAGGCCTACGCCAAGGCGTTCTCGGCCTACCAGCGCCGCCTGCGCGAGGCCAACGCGCTCGACTTCGACGACCTGATCATGACCACCGTCCACCTGCTGCAGGCGTTCCCCGACGTGCGGGAGAACTACCGCCGGCGCTTCCGCCACGTGCTGGTCGACGAGTACCAGGACACCAACCACGCCCAGTACAGCCTGATCCAGCAGCTGTGCGGCGCCTCGATGGAGGAGCCGGAGACCGAAGTCGTGGGGGAGCGGATCGAGCCCAGCGAGCTGATGGTCGTCGGTGACGCCGACCAGTCGATCTACGCCTTCCGCGGCGCCGACATCCGCAACATCCTCGACTTCGAGCAGGACTTCCCCGACGCCACGACGATCCTGCTGGAGCAGAACTACCGCTCCACCCAGACCATCCTCACCGCCGCCAACTCCGTGATCGGCAACAACCGCAGCCGCAAGCCCAAGCGGTTGTGGAGCGAGGCGGGCGACGGTGAGCGGATCGTGGGCTACGTCTCCGACGACGAGCACGACGAGGCGCGCTTCGTCAGCCAGGAGATCGACACCCTCGTCGACGAGCACGGCGTACGCCCCGCCGACGTCGCGGTCTTCTACCGCACCAACGCCCAGTCGCGCGTGTTCGAGGAGGTGTTCATCCGCACCGGCCAGCCCTACAAGGTGGTGGGCGGGGTCCGCTTCTACGAGCGCAAGGAGGTCCGCGACGCGCTGGCCTACCTCCGGATGCTGGTCAACACCGCCGACGAGATCTCGCTGCGCCGGGTGCTCAACACGCCCAAGCGCGGCATCGGCGACCGCGCCGAGGCGTGCGTGGCCGCGCTGGCCGACCGCGACCGGACCACCTTCTGGGAGGCGCTGGCCCGCGCCGCCGACGCGCCCGGCCTGGCGACGCGGTCGCTGCGCAACATCGAGTCGTTCGTCGCGATGGTCCAGGAGCTCCAGTCGATGGTCGAGGCGGGGGAGCGGCCCGACGTGATCCTCGAGTCGGTCCTCGAGCGCTCCGGCCTCCTCGCCGAGCTCGAGGCCAGCGACGACCCGCAGGACGGCACCCGCGTGGAGAACCTCGCCGAGCTCGTCGCCGTGGCCCGCGAGTTCGCCGAGGACCCCCAGCCCGGTCCCAGCGCCGACCCGGCCGAGGTCGAGGCCGGCACGGTCGCGGTCGGCCTCGGCGACTTCCTCGAGCGGGTCGCGCTCGTCGCCGACGCCGACCAGATCCCCGACGCACCCGACGGCGACGACTCCGGGGTCGTCACCCTGATGACCCTCCACACCGCCAAGGGCCTGGAGTTCCCGGTCGTCTTCCTGACCGGTCTCGAGGACGGCGTCTTCCCCCACCAGCGCTCGCTGGGCGACCAGCCCGAGCTCGAGGAGGAGCGCCGCCTGGCCTACGTCGGCCTCACCCGCGCCCAGCAGCGCCTCTACGTCTCGCGCGCGATGGTGCGCTCGGCCTGGGGCGCGCCGTCCCACAACCCCGCCAGCCGCTTCCTCGACGAGCTCCCCGTCGACCTGGTCGACTGGCGCCGCACCGCCGCCGAGCAGACCCGCTGGGGTCGCCCCGACCTCACCGGCGGCTCGGCCCGCCTCGGCACCCCGACCGACGCCGGGCGCCGCAACTTCTCCTCCGCCGCCCTGCGCGCCGACGCCGCCTCCAAGGCCAAGCCCGCCCGCGCCATCCCGAGCCTCGCGCCCGGCGACCGCGTGGTCCACGACTCCTTCGGCATGGGCACCGTGGTCGCGGTCGACGGGGCGGCGGAGAAGTCCGTGGCCTCCATCGACTTCGGCTCCGACGGCGTCAAGCGCCTGCTCCTGCGCTACGCCCCGGTCGAGAAGCTCTGAGAAGCGAAGCGCCGAAGAGCTTCTGATGATGGTCGAGCGAGCCGTTCGACCGAGGCACGAGGTCGAATCCGGCGTGTCGAGGCCCGCCTTGGTCGCCACGCTGTCCGCAGCATCGTGCCTCAGCTGCGGGTCGCGCGGCTCAGGCGGCTACGCACATCAAGCGAAGATTTCGACGCGCCCGTCGCGACTTCGTTCCTCAGCCGCGGGGCTTGCTCAATCTTCCGTGACGTCCGATCCGCTTCGCGGATCGGTCACGGAACGATGCCGTGCTCGACGAAGGCCTGGAACGGGTCGACCGGGCCGCCGCCGCCGGGGCGGACCTCGACGTGGAGGTGCGAGCCCGTGACGTGGCCGGTGGCGCCGACGGTGCCGATGACCTCGCCGCCGTTGACCTGGTCGCCGACCGAGACGTAGATCGAGGTCTGGTGGCAGAACCAGATCTCGGTGCCGTCGTCGAGGGTGATGACCGTCTTGTTGCCGTAGGCGCCGTCGTAGCCGGTCGAGGTGACCGTGCCGTTGGCGATGGCCATGATCGGGTCACCGGTGTTGCCGTTGAAGTCCAGACCGGTGTGGTAGCTGGCCCAGAGGCCGTACTGACCGAAGGTCGCGGTGATCTGGTAGTGGGCGAGGGGGAGAACCCACTTGTTCTCCTTGATCTTGGCCGCCTGCTGCTCGGCGGCCTTGCGCATCTCGTCGAGCTTGGCCGCGCGCTCGGCCATCTGCTTCTCCGCGAGGGCGACCAGCTCGGGGTCGCTCTCCTCGGCGGTGACGTCGGAGCCACGGGTGTAGTCGCGGCTGGCGACCTCGCCGCGACGGGCGAGGGCGGTGCCGGCGGAGCCGACCGCGCTGGCGGCGTCGATCGAGGCGCCGGTGGAGGTGAGTCGCGTCGCGGCCGGGCCTCCGGCGGTGACGGCGGCGCCGGCGGAGATCGCGAGGACCGCGACGCCGGCGACGAGGGGGAGGGACGGCAGGCTGGACAGCGTGCGACCGGCGCGGGGGCGTGCTCGCCCTCCGCTTTCCGGTCACGGGTGCAGCCGTTGCCGAGGTGGCGCGACGCTGGGGAGCGCGCTCCGCTCGGTGGTTGCCCATGGAGAAGTTACCAATCTGCCGGGTCAGGGGGGTGGGTCGGCAAGACCGCGCCCGACTGTAACGGAAGGATCACGGTAAAGCGCAACCCTCGGAACAATTCGTGGTTGAACTGTGGATCACGCCCGGAATCCGGACGTCACGCCCGGACCGCCCGGTAGCGCTCGAGCGCCTCCAGGCGCTCCTCGGCGTGGTCGACGATGCGTCGGGGGTAGTCCTGCTCGTAGCCGGTGTCGGACCGCCACGGCTCGTGGGCGGCCTTCCCCGGGAGGTGGTCGAGCTCGGGCACCCACCGTCGCACGTAGTCGCCCTGCGGGTCGAAGCGGAGCCCCTGGGTGACCGGGTTGAAGACCCGGAAGTACGGCGAGGCGTCCGTGCCGGTGCCGGCCACCCACTGCCACCCGTGGTTGTTGGAGGCGACGTCGCCGTCGATGAGGAGGTCGAGGAAGTGCCGCGCGCCCAGGGGCCACCACACGTGGAGGTCCTTGGTCAGGAACGAGGCGGTGATCATCCGGACCCGGTTGTGCATCCAGCCGGTCTCGCGCAGCTGGCGCATCCCGGCGTCCACGATGGGGTAGCCGGTGGTGCCGGTGCGCCACGCCTCGATCGCGTCCTGCGGGTCGTCGTAGCGCATGCCCTGCAGCGCCGGCTTGAGGTCGTGCCACGCCGACGCGGGCTCGTGCCACAGCACGTCGGCGTAGAACTCGCGCCAGCCGAGCTCGGTGGCGTACGTCGAGGTGGGGTCGAGGTCGGCCAGCAGCGAGCGCGGGTGCAGCACCCCGAGGTGGAGGTACGGGGACAGGCGCGAGGTGCCGTCGTGGTCGGGCCGGTCGCGCTCGCTGCCGTAGTCGGGCAGGCCACCGTCGCGGAAGTCGCGCCACCGACGCCACCCGGCGTCCTCCCCGGCGCCCGGCAGGTCGACCGGGGCCTCGTCGAGGGCCTTCCTCATCATGTCGAGGGCGCGCTGGTCGGAGTCGGCGGGCGCCATGTCGGGGGAGCGCGGCGTCGCCGCGGGCTCGGGCCAGCCGTGCTCGCGCCAGGCGCGGGCGAAGGCGGAGAACACCTGGTAGGGCTTGCCGCTGCCGTTGACCACGCGCCCGGGCCCGACGGCGTACGGCGACCCGGTCGCGACCAGCTCGACCCGCTCGGCCAGCGCGTCGTCGCGCCGCCGGCCGTAGGGCGTGGTCTCGGCGGAGACGTGGACGCGCCGGTCCTGCGCGACGGAGGGGACGACGTCGCCCGGGTGCCCGAGCCGGACCGACAGCGGCAGCCGATCGGCGAGGGCGAGCACGTTGGCGGCCAGCCAGGCCCGCCGCGCGGGACCGGCGGCGTCCCACAGCCGCGGGTCGAGCACGAACAGCCCCGTGACGGGTCCCTCCTCGAGCGCGGCGAGCAGCGCCGGGTTGTCACGCACCCGCAGGTCTCGCCGGAACCACATGACCGAGGACGGGTGCTGGGGCATGGCCTCAACGTAGCCGGGAGGTGACCACCACCACGCTCACCCGACCTCGTGCGACCCGGCGCGGGAGGTCTAGGGTGCCGAGAGGGAAACCCCGCCACTGTTCGCAAGACGAAAAGGACTGGTCACCTCGTGGACCTGATGGAATTTCAGGCGAAGGAGCTCTTCGCCAAGCACGGAGTCGCCACCACGCTCGGCGTCGTCGCCGAGACCCCGGAGGCCGCACGCGCGGCTGCCGAGGAGATGGGCGGCGTCACCGTCGTCAAGGCGCAGGTCAAGGCCGGAGGCCGAGGCAAGGCCGGCGGTGTGAAGATCGCGAAGACCGCCGACGAGGCCGAGTCCTACGCGCGCGACATCATCGGCATGGAGATCAAGGGCCTGCGCGTCAACCGCGTCCTGATCACCCCGGCGACCCCGCCGGTGGAGGAGTACTACTTCTCCTTCCTGCTCGACCGCTCCAACCGCTCGCACCTGTGCATCGCCTCGGTCGAGGGCGGCGTGGAGATCGAGGAGGTCGCCAAGACCAACCCCGACGCCGTCAAGCAGATCCGCATCGACGCCCTCGAGGGCGTCACCCCGGAGAAGGCCGCCGCGATCGTCGACGAGGCCAAGTTCCCCGCCGAGCTGCGCGACCAGGCCATCGAGATGGTCCAGGCGCTGTGGAAGGTCTACGTCGAGGAGGACGCCACCCTCGTCGAGGTCAACCCGCTGGCCCGCCTCGAGGGCGACAAGCTCGAGGCCCTCGACGGCAAGGTGTCGCTCGACGAGAACGCCTCCGAGGTCCGCCACCCCGACCACGAGCAGTTCGAGATCCGCGAGGAGGCCGACCCGCTCGAGGCCAAGGCCAAGGACAAGGGCCTCAACTACGTCAAGCTCGACGGCCAGGTCGGCATCATCGGCAACGGCGCGGGCCTCGTGATGAGCACCCTCGACGTCGTCGCTTACGCCGGTGAGGCGCACGGCGGCGTGAAGCCCGCCAACTTCCTCGACATCGGTGGCGGCGCCAACGCCCAGGTGATGGCCGACGGCCTCGACGTGATCCTCAACGACGAGCAGGTCAAGAGCGTGTTCGTCAACGTCTTCGGCGGCATCACCGCCTGCGACGAGGTGGCCAACGGCATCAAGGGCGCGCTGGAGATCCTCGGCGACGAGGCCACCAAGCCGCTGGTCGTGCGTCTCGACGGCAACAACGTCGAGGAGGGTCGTCGCATCCTCGACGAGCTCAACCACCCGCTGGTCACCCAGGTCGACACGATGGACGGCGCGGCCGACAAGGCCGCCGAGCTCGCCCACCAGGCCTGAGAGAGAGAACTGAACAGATGTCTATCTACCTGAACTCCGACTCCAAGATCATCGTCCAGGGCATGACGGGCGGGATGGGTGCCAAGCACACCACCCTCATGGTCGAGTCCGGCGCGAACATCGTGGGCGGCGTCAACGCCCGCAAGGCCGGCACCACCGTCGAGCTCGGCGGCAAGGAGCTGCCCGTCTTCGGCACCGTCGAGGAGGCCATGAAGGAGACCGGGGCCGACGTGTCCGTCGCCTTCGTCCCGCCGGCCTTCACCAAGGACGCCTGCCTGGAGGCCATCGACGCCGAGATCCCGCTCCTGGTCGTCATCACCGAGGGTGTCCCGGTCCTCGACACCGCCGAGGTCGTGCAGTACCTCGAGGGCAAGAAGACCCGGATGATCGGCCCCAACTGCCCCGGCATCATCACGCCGGAGGAGTCGCTGGCCGGCATCACGCCGCACACCATCGCGGGCAAGGGCCCCATCGGCCTGGTCTCGAAGTCCGGCACGCTGACCTACCAGATGATGTACGAGCTGAAGGACTTCGGCTTCACCACCGCCATCGGCATCGGCGGCGACCCGATCATCGGCACGACCCACATCGACGCCCTCGAGGCCTTCGAGAACGACCCGGAGACCAAGGCGATCGTGATGATCGGCGAGATCGGCGGCGACGCCGAGGAGCGGGCCGCGGCCTACATCAAGGACCACGTCACCAAGCCGGTCGTGGGCTACGTCGCGGGCTTCACCGCTCCGGAGGGAAAGACCATGGGCCACGCCGGCGCCATCGTGTCGGGCTCCTCGGGCACCGCGCAGGCCAAGAAGGAGGCCCTCGAGGCCGCCGGGGTCAAGGTCGGCAAGACGCCGTCGGAGACCGCCGAGCTGATGCGGGCCATCCTCAACGAGCTCTGAGCTGCAGCACCGCTGAGCCCGAGGCTCACTCCAGACGGCCCCGCAGGTCCTCCTGCGGGGCCGTCCGGCGTTCGGTGCGGGCCGGCGGGCGCGCCTCCCAGAGCAGGCGCCAGACCACGTGGGCGCCGAGCAGGCGCACCGGTGCGGTCGCCGTGCTGCGCCGCGGAGAGGGCAGCGTCGGGCAGGCCGAGCTGGCCAGCGTCGAAGGAATGGACATGGTTCTAGCACCCCGTTTTCATGAGCTCGCGAATCGCTGGGACGGTCTCTGCGGTGACCCGGAGGGCCTCGTGGGCCGGCGCGTCCCGCGACTGCGCAAGCCCTCAGCGTACGACGGCGCGGAGACCGCGCGCGCATCGGTGGTCGTCACGACGACGCGCCCCCGTCGTCGAACTGCGCCAGCGCGTCGACGGCGTCGCGCAGGGGCGCGGCGGTCTCCTCGACCGCCGCGTCCGCCTCGTCGCGGGTCCAGCCGCCGTAGGTCGAGCTGACCAGGAGCGCTGCGCCGACGGGCACGACGTGCACCACCGTCGAGCCGTCGCCGGGCTCGCCGTCGAAGGTGTAGGTCTGCTGGAGGGCCGCGGCCGGGGTCGGCGCGAGGGGCGAGTCGTGCACGTCGGTGCGGGTCTCGACGTCGGCGGCCGCGCCCGGCTTGTCGCAGTGCTCCGCGAGGTCGCGGAAGGTCCGGGCGACCTCGCCGGCCTCGGCCGCGCTGCCCAGGAGCACCAGCTCGCGGGTGTCGGCGGCCTCACCGCCGCTGTTGTCGGCCACCATGCGGTCGCGGACCGCGAGCCCGCGCATCGGTGCCGTGCCGCACAGCTCGAGGTCGCGCAGACCGGTGCCGGTGCGCGTGGTGGGGACCGCCTCGTCGGGGGCGCCCATCCCCGCGGAGAGGGGGAAGTCGTCGGGGATCGTGGTGCTGGCGTGGGCCGCGGGCTCGACGGCACCACCGCCGCAGCCGGCGAGCGCCACCAGGCACGCCAGGGCGGCGCCGGGGACGAGCGCACGTGACCTCACGACCTGTGAGACACCTCCGGGGCCGAAAAGGTTGCGCGGGCCGGCCGTGCCGGTGCTCACAGCTCCTCCATGGCGGCCACCACGCCGGCGCTCCAGGTCACCTGGTCCTCGGCGATCGACCGGGCGATGTCCACCCACGGCCTGCCCTCGGTGAGGGTGCCGGCGACGTCGAGCAGCACCGCGCGACCCACCTGCACGACCTGCACCAGCGCGCCACCGAAGACGCCGTCCGCGTCGGCGAGGCGCTGGCGCACCTCCCAGCGTGCCGGTGCGACGCTGCGCACGGACGTCCTGACCCGCCACGGCAGCTCGCCGAACCCCGTGCTCGGGCAGCCGCGGTAGTAGGAGAGGAGCGCGCGCACCGCTGCTCGCGCCGCGGCGGCGTCGGGGTAGAGCGTCAGCTGTCGGGTGCGGCTCCGCGCGGCCCACGTCGCGAGCAACCGGTCCGTGCCGTCGCCGCGCGGCGGAGCGCCGCTCCGGTCGTTGCACTGCGGCACGTCGGCGTCGGCGTGGCGCGGCTCCTTCAGCCCGGCCTTCCAGCCCGATGTGAGCGGGAAGTCGACGGAGAGGACGTCGGGGGTCTCGACCCGGTCCACCGCGGCTGCCGTCGACGAGGGGCTTGGGGCGGGGGAGGACGACGGGCCGGAGGACGGGCTCTCGCAGGCGGCCAGCAGGAGCGTGGCGGCGAGCAGGGCGGTGACCGTGGCCGGGGGTGCGGGACGTCTCACGCGGGGTGTGACGCCGCTGCGGGGGGAGAGGTTGTCGCTCAGCCCGACGTGTCGAGGGTCCGCAGGCGTTCGAGCACGCGCCGCGACAGCGCGACGAAGTCGGTGCGGTCCATGGTCCGGCTGCGATCGGGCAGGAAGCCGATCTGCGAGACCGCCCGGCCGTCGCGGACGATCGCCATGAGGTAGGAGATGCTCTGCTGGTCGTTGAGCTCGATCGACAGCGCCCAGGCGTGCAGGTCGGTGCCGGCGGTGGAGGTCGAGACCAGCGGCGTCACGGAGGTGCCGAGGTTGGCCTGGCCGCACTGACGGATGCGGGTCCGGACCTGCTCGACGAAGCTCTCCGCCGCCGGCTCCTTCATCGAGCCGACCGTCTGGGTCAGGCCGAGCTGGCCGGGATCGCGCGTCTCGGGGAAGACGAAGGTGCGGGTGAGGGCCTGGGAGATGCCCTTGCCCTGGAAGCTGGTGCTGCCGCAGCTGGTGGGCGCGTCGTCGCTGCTGCGGGGCTTCGCGGGGTCGGTGCCGACCCACGGCCCGCGCACGTCTCCGACCGGCGGCAGGTCGACCACCGACAGCAGTCCCGGACCCGCGCCGACGTCGAGCGGGGGCGTGGGCCGGGTGCGTGCGCGCCCCGCGCAGGCCGCGGCGCCGTCGGTGCCGCAGAGGGCGTTGACCGCGGCGGCGAGGGACGTGGTGGCGTCCTTGTCGCTCACCGGGCGCGCCCGGCTGGTGACCACGGTCGTGACGAGCAGGCTGCCCGTGCGGGCGACGCCCACCGACACCGATGACGGCCGCCTGCCCCAGGTGCGCAGGCGGAACTCGCGGGCGTCGTCGCCGACGCGCCTGACCGCGCGGGTCGACATGAGCTGGGTGCGGGGGTCGGCGCAGCCGGCGAACCACAGCGACGCGGTGTCGAAGCCGGCGGCGGCGGCCTCGGGGTCGGCCGAGCGCTCGACGAGCTGGACGGCGGTGGCCTGCACCTGGCTCACCTCGCGCTTGCGGACCCGCTGCTTCTCGCCCCGGCCGACCGTACGACGCTCGACGCGCGTGGTCGACCCCTCCCAGGTGCGGGCGAGCCCGGCCAGGGCCGCGGGATCGGCCAGCGGCTCGCGCTGGCAGGGGGCGAGGAGGTCGGCGTCGGGGCCGGTGGCGGTGGTCTCGGCCTCCGCCCAGTCGAGCCCGCGGCCGAAGCGCACGGCCTGGTCGGCGGTGAGCAGCGAGGCCTCGTCGACCACGGCGCTGCCGACGGTGTCGTCGGCGGGGGAGCGCAGGGTGATGCCCGGACCGGACTTCTCCTCCGAGAGGCTGGTGGCCTCGGCACCCGAGCCGGTGGCGACCAGCGAGCCCGAGACGAGGAGCGCGGCGGTGGCCAGCCCGGCTCCGATGACGGTGTGGGTGCGGCGGCGCGCGGCACCGGCACGGCGTACGACGGTGGCGCGCGGCCACCGGGTGTCCTCCAGCGGCCCGGCGAGGTCGTGCAGCAGGCGCGCGGCCTCGGTGGTCGGCACGTCGCGGTGCAGCGAGAACTGCGAGGTCGCGGTCTGCAGCTCGCGCTCGGCGTCGGAGCGCGGGAGCCCGACCGAGCGGCCCATGTCGGTGAGGGTGAGGGAGGACAGACCGTTGAGCACCAGCAGCTCGCGCTGCCGGGCGGGCAGCTTGGCGAGGGCGTCGAGGGTGAGCCGGATGTCGGGGTCCAGCGTCTTGTCGCGGTGCCAGATGCGGCCGGTGTGGCGCCGACGCGCGCGCCGCAGGGTGAGCGGTCGGAGGTAGGCGTCGCGGTCCTCGAGGAGCGCGACCTTGCGCCAGTGGTGCCAGGCCACGACGAAGGCGTCCCGCACGGCGGCCCGCGCCGCCGGTGCGTCGCCGGTCAGGGCGTAGGCCTCGTGCAGGAGTCGCGTGCGGGTCTCGACGTAGTAGGCGTCGAAGGTCTCGGGGCTCCTCATGACCGCTCCACGGTACGGGAGGGGTGCCCGCCGCGCACAACGTCCCCCGCGCGTCCGTCCACCCGCCCGTGCACCCGCCCGTGCACCCGCCCGTGCACCCGCCCGTCACCCTTCCCGCCGTCTCGCCGCAGGCGGCGTGGGAGCGCCACCCGTGCTGCCCTGCGGGTGATGATGGGCCGGCCATGACGTCGCTGCTGACCCGACCGGACACCGCCCGGACCGACGCTGCCCGGCCCCGGCCGCTCGTGCTCATCGCCACGCTCGGCGGGGTGCTGGCCGCCGCCGGCCCGCTGCTCGTGCTGCTCGCCGCCGGGGTGATCGGGTGGTTCGCGACCGACGCCGGCGTCCACGGCGCACCGCGCGACGGCATGCGGATGGGCGCCCTCGCGTGGCTCGCCGGCCACGGGTCGGGCCTGACCGTCATGGGCTCGCGCGTCACGATCGTCCCCCTCGGGATCACCCTCGTCGCGGCGTGGTCGATGTGGCGACTGGGTCACCGGGTCGGCGACGCGGTCTCCGGCCACGGCCCCGACGCCGACCGGATCGCCGACGGTGAGCGCGACCTGACCGTGCCCACCGCCGTCGCCCTCTTCTTCGCCGGCTACGCCGTCGTGGCCGTCGTCACCGCCACCCTGGCCGCCGGCGCCACCGTCGACCCCTCCGTCCCGCGGGTCCTGGCCTGGACGCTGCTGCTGACCGCCGTCGTCGCGGCCCCCGCCATCGCCACCGGCTCGGGTCGTGCGGCGATCTGGGCGGCCGGGCTGCCGGCCAGCGTGCGGGCCGGCGCCGCGGTCGCGGGCGCGGTGCTGTCCCGGATGCTGGTGGTCAGCGCGCTCGTGGTGCTGGTCTCGCTCGCGCTGTCCTTCGACGACGCGGCCACCATGACCGCCCGGCTGCACCCCAGCCCGGGGGAGTCGGCGCTCTACGCCGTCGTCAACGCCGTCTTCCTCCCCAACGCCTCGCTCTTCGCCGGGTCGTGGCTGCTCGGCCCCGGTTTCGCCGTCGGCGGGGCGACCGTGGTGTCGCCGGCCGCGGTCGTCCTCGGCCCGCTCCCGGTCTTCCCGCTGCTGGCCGCGCTCCCGTCGGTCGGCACGCCGCCCGGCTGGGCCGGTGCCCTGATGGTGGTGCCGCCCCTGGTGGCCGCCGTCGTGACCTACCGCACCCTCCGGACCCGCGTCCTGACCTGGGACCGGATCGCCCTCGCCGGCTGCGGGGGCGGGCTGGTCGCCGGCCTGGGGCTCGCGGTCCTCGCCGCGCTGTCGGGCGGTGCCGTCGGTCCGGGCCGGATGCGCTTCGTCGGCCCCTTCGTCCCCGACGTGCTGGTCCACGCGGTCACCGCGTGCGGCGTCGGCGCGCTGCTCGGCGCCGGGGTGCTCGCGCTGCTGCGCCGCGGTGACGAGCGCCGGGCCGCGGCCGAGGCGCCCGCCGAGGGCGGAGGCCGCACGCCCGCCGTCGTACGACGACCCGGAGGCCTGACGGGTGGGTGCGGGGCACAGCCACGTCCCGGGCGACTCCTCGCTGGGGCCGGCGCCGCGGCGCGTGCGCGCGTGGATGGCGCTGCTGGTGGGCCCGCTGGTCCTGGCGACGGTGGTCGGACTGGTCGTGCTGTGGCCCTCGGGCGACCTCGAGCTGGCGACCCCGGGCACCGACGTGCAGCGCGGCACCGCGAAGGTCGAGTCGATCGGTGAGTGCCGGCGGGCTGCGGACGGCTGCCGGGCCGCGACGGTGGAGCTGCTCAGCGGACCCGGGGCGCCCGGCGAGGACCTGGCGCTGCTGCCCTACGGTCCCGGCGCACCCGAGGTGGAGGTCGGCGACCGGATCATCGTGTCCTACGCCGCCCAGTCGCCGGAGGGGGAGCGCTACGCCTTCCAGGACTTCGACCGCGGTCCGCCGCTGCTGGTGCTGACGGTCCTCTTCGCCCTCGGCGTGCTGCTGCTCTCGCGCTGGCGCGGGATCGGCTCGCTGGTGAGCCTGGTGGCGACCCTCGTGCTGATCGCGGTCTTCACGCTCCCGGCGATCATGGAGGGCTCCTCGCCCCTCGTCGTCGCGGTCGTCACGGCCTCGGCCAGCATGGTCGTGACGCTCTACCTCTCCCACGGCTTCACCGTGCGCACGACGGTGGCGATGCTCGGCACCCTCGTCTCCCTCGTGCTCATCGGCTCGATCGGCTGGGTCTTCACGACCGTCGGCCACTTCACCGGGCTGGTCGACGAGGGCAGCCAGTACATCTCGACCATCGCCGCACAGGTCGACCTGCGCGGGCTGCTGCTCGCCGGGCTGGTCATCGGCGCCCTCGGCGTCCTCGACGACGTCACGGTCACGCAGACGTGGGCGGTGTGGGAGCTGGCCGACGTCGACCCCGACGCCACCGCCCGGTCCCTCTTCGTCCGGGCGATGCGGATCGGGCGCTCCCACGTGGCCTCGACCGTCAACACGCTCGTGCTGGCCTACGTCGGCGCCACGCTGCCGCTGATGCTGGTCTTCTCGGCGCTCCAGCTGCCCTTCGGCATCGCGGTCAGCCAGGAGGTGGTCGCCCAGGAGGTGGTGCGGGGCCTGGTCGGCGGGCTCGGGATCATCGCCGCCGTGCCGGTGACGACCGCGATCGCGGCGATGGTGGCGGGGCTGCTGGTCCGCGAGCGCGCGACCGCGCAGCACGCACCTTCCCACCGCGCCTAGAATCCGGGCGTGCCACTCGCCGGATCGCAGCCCGCCCGCCTCGTCGTCCTGGTGTCCGGGTCGGGGACCAACCTGCAGGCCCTCCTCGACGCCTGCGCCGACCCGGCGTACGGCGCGCGCGTGGTGGCCGTCGGCGCCGACCGCGAGGACATCGAGGGGCTCGCCCGCGCCGAGCGCGCCGGCGTGCCGACCTTCGTGCGCGAGGTGACGGCGTTCGAGACCCGCGAGGGCTGGGACGCCTCGCTCGCCACGGTGGTGGAGCGCTTCGAGCCCGACCTGGTCGTCTCGGCCGGCTTCATGAAGCTGCTCGCGCAGGAGTTCCTCGACCGCTTCCTGACGCTCAACACCCACCCGGCGCTGTGCCCGGCGTTCCCCGGCATGCACGGCCCGCGTGACGCCCTCGAGCACGGGGTGAAGGTCACCGGCGCGACCCTCTTCGTCGTCGACGCCGGCGTCGACACCGGTCCGATCGTCGCGCAGGTGCCGGTCGCGGTGCGCGAGGACGACGACGTCGCCTCGCTGCACGAGCGGATCAAGGCCGCCGAGCGCACGATGCTCGTCGACGCGGTGGGTCGCATCGCCCGCGGCGGGATCGACGTCGAGGGCCGCCGGGTTCGCATCGGCGCCGGGGCTCGGTAGTCTGCGCACACACGACTGGCGCAGGTGGGCCACCACCAGGGAGTGACGCGCGAGGTGCATCGAACGCCTGGGTGCCCTCGACTCGAAACCACCGAGGAGTCCCGTGTCTGCCATTGCCGAGCACCGCATCCCGATCCGCCGAGCCCTCGTCTCGGTCTACGACAAGGCCGGCCTCGAGGGCCTCGTCCGCGGCCTCCACGACGCCGGCGTCGAGCTGGTCTCCACCGGCGGCTCCGCGGGCCTGATCGAGTCGCTCGGCCTGCCCGTGACCAAGGTCGAGGACCTCACCGGCTTCCCCGAGTGCCTCGACGGGCGGGTCAAGACCCTGCACCCGCGGGTGCACGCCGGCATCCTCGCCGACCGCCGCCTCGAGTCCCACGTCGCCCAGCTCGAGGAGCTCGGCGTCGAGCCGTTCGACCTCGTCGTCAGCAACCTCTACCCCTTCACCCAGACCGTCGCCTCCGGCGCCGGGCCCGACGAGTGCGTCGAGCAGATCGACATCGGCGGGCCCTCGATGGTGCGCGCCGCGGCCAAGAACCACCCGAGCGTCGCCATCGTCACCTCGCCCGCGGCGTACGACGACGTGCTGGCCGCCGTCGCCGGGGGCGGCTTCACCCTGGCCCAGCGCCAGCGCCTGGCCGCCGAGGCGTTCGTGCACACCGCGACCTACGACGTGCACGTCGCCTCGTGGATGGGCAACGTGCTCACCGACACCAGCGAGGGCACCGGCTTCCCGGCGTGGATGGGCGGCACGTGGGACAAGGTCGGCGAGCTGCGCTACGGCGAGAACCCCCACCAGTCCGCCGCGCTCTACACGAACCCCACCGGTGCGGGGCTGGCGCGCGCCCAGCAGCTCCACGGCAAGGAGATGTCCTACAACAACTACGTCGACGCCGACGCGGCGCGACGCGCGGCCTACGACTTCGACGAGCCGGCCGTGGCGATCATCAAGCACGCCAACCCGTGCGGCATCGCCGTCGGCCAGGACGTGGCGGCCGCGCACCGCAAGGCCCACGCGTGCGACCCGGTCAGCGCCTTCGGCGGCGTGATCGCGACCAACGTCGCGGTCTCGGTCGAGATGGCCCAGCAGGTCGCGGAGGTCTTCACCGAGGTCATCGTGGCCCCGGGGTACGAGGACGGCGCCGTGGAGGTGCTGCAGGCCAAGAAGAACATCCGCATCCTCACCTGCGAGCCCGTCGTCCGCGGCGAGGTGGAGATGCGACCGGTCTCGGGCGGCCTGCTGGTGCAGGAGCGCGACTACGTCGACGCCCCCGGCGACGACCTCTCCACTTGGACCCTCGCCACCGGCGAGGCCGCCTCCGAGGACGTGCTGGCCGACCTCGCCTTCGCGTGGCGGGCCTGCCGCGCGGTGAAGTCCAACGCGATCCTGCTCGCCGCCGACGGCGCCTCGGTCGGCGTCGGCATGGGCCAGGTCAACCGCGTCGACTCCTGCCGCCTCGCCGTCGAGCGCGCGGGGGAGCGGGCCTCGTCCGCCGTCGCGGCCTCCGACGCGTTCTTCCCCTTCGCCGACGGCCCGCAGATCCTCATCGACGCCGGCGTGAAGGCGATCGTCCAGCCCGGCGGCTCGGTGCGTGACGCCGAGGTCGTCGCGGCCTGCGAGGCCGCCGGCGTGACGATGTACCTCACCGGCGCGCGGCACTTCTTCCACTGAGGAGCGGCCGTTCGCGGTCCGCTGTCTGCCCGCCGGGCGGTGCGTGAGGGGGGTTCCGGGGCTCTGGAATCCTCCTCACGCACCTGTCGCGGCGTGTCGCGGCACGGCGCGCGGTGGGGCGGTGGGTGAGGAGGAAATCCGAGGGAGAATATCCCCCTCACTCACCGCTCCACGCTGATATCTTGACGTCGAGATAAGTCTTCCCGGAGGTACGACGTGCGCTGGTGGCAGCGGATCCTCCCGCCGACGAAGCTCGAGCGGGACCTGGTGTGGCAGTGCGTGCTGTCCGCCTTCGCGACGGGGACGTTCCTGACCGGGACGGCCGTCTACTTCACCCAGGTCGTCGGCCTGTCCGGCGCCCAGGTGGGTCTGGGCATGTCGGTCGCCGCCGGGGTGACGCTCCTGCTGCAGCTCCCGATGGGCCGCTTCTCCGACCGCGTGGGCGCCAAGCCGCTGTGGGCCGTCGCGAGCGCCCTCGAGGCAGCGCTCTACTTCGCGTGGCCGCTGATCGGCGGCATGGCCACCTTCGTGCTGATGCTGAGCGTGCTGGCGATCGTGGAGACCGCGGGGCGCAACGCGCGCAACGTCTATCGGATCGCGGTCTTCCCGCGCGACGTGCGGGTGCGGGCGCTGGCCTACATGCGCGCCGCCCGCAACGTCGGTTACACCCTCGGTGCCGGTGCCAGCGGTGTCGCGCTGGGGATCGGCCTCGACGCGGTGCGGCTGATCCCGCTCGTGACCGGTGCCCTGCTGGTGCTCAACGCCGTGCTGGTGGCGGCCGTGCTGCCCGTCATCGCCCGGCAGGTCACGGCGTCCGACGCGGACGACCCGGCGAGCGCGGCGCCCCCGGCCTGGCGCAACACCGGCTTCCTCGTGCTGGGCATCTGCAACGGCGTGCTGTCGTCCAACCAGGTCCTGCTCAACGTCGTGGTCCCGCTCTGGCTCGTCGAGCGCACCGATGCACCGCAGGCCCTGCTCGCGTGGCTGTTCGGCACCAACACCGTCCTCGCGGTCCTGCTGCAGGTCCGGGCGAGCCGCGTCGCGGACTCCGTCGACGGGTCGCTGCGCGCGGTGCGCTGGTCGGGCTACGCCTTCCTCGTGTCCTGCGCCCTGATCGCCTGGACCCACGAGACGGTCGGCTGGGTGTCGATCCTGCTGATCTGGATCGGCCACGTCACCATCACCGGCGCCGAGCTGTGGCAGTCGGCGTCGGACTGGTGCTTCACCAGCGAGCTCTCCGACCACCGCCGCCTCGGCGACTACCAGGGCGTGTGGGGCCTGGGCTACCAGATCGAGCCGATCGTGTTCCCCGCGCTCTACACGTGGCTGGCGCTCTCGGTGGGCACGCCCGGGTGGATCGTGATCGCCCTCATCGGCGTCACGGCCGCCGTCGTGGCCCACCCGGCCGCACGCGCCGCCGAGCGTCACCTGGTCCGCATCGGAGCGCCGGTCGCGGCGTGAGCCGGTGGCCCTAGACTCCCTCCCGTGACGGCACAGACCCTCGACGGCGCAGCCACCCTGCGCACCATCAAGGCAGAGCTCGCGCAGCGGGTGGCCGTGCTCAAGGAGCAGGGGGTGGTCCCCGGGCTCGGCACCGTGCTGGTGGGCGACGACCCGGGCTCCCACTGGTACGTCGGTGCCAAGCACAAGGACTGCGCCGAGATCGGCATCACCTCGATCCGCCGCGACCTGCCCGCCACCGCGTCCCAGGCCGAGGTCGAGGCGGTCATCGACGAGCTCAACGCCGACGACGCCTGCACCGGCTTCATCGTCCAGCAGCCGACGGGACTCGACGAGTTCGCGCTGCTCTCGCGCGTCGACCCCGCCAAGGACGTCGACGGCCTGCACCCGGTCAACCTCGGCAAGCTCGTCCTGGGCGAGCCGGGCCCGCTGCCCTGCACGCCCGTCGGCTCGATCGAGCTGCTGCGCCGCCACGGCGTGGAGCTCGCGGGTGCCGAGGTCGTCGTGGTGGGCCGCGGCATCACCGTGGGCCGCCCGCTCGGGCTGCTGCTCACGCGCCGCTCGGAGAACGCCACCGTCACGCTGTGCCACACCGGCACCCGCGACCTCGCTGCCCACGTGCGTGCGGCCGACGTCGTCGTGGCCGCCGCCGGCGTGCCGGGCATCATCACCGCCGACATGGTCAAGCCGGGCGCCGCGGTGCTCGACGTGGGCGTCTCCCGTGTCGACGGCAAGGTCACCGGCGACGTCGCGCCCGACGTCTGGGACGTCGCGGGCTGGGTCTCGCCCAACCCCAAGGGCGTGGGCCCGATGACCCGCGCGATGCTGCTGAGCAACATCGTCGAGATCGCCGAGAAGGCCGCCCGGTCGGCCGGATGAGCGAGCCCGACCCCGAGCCCGCGCTCGAGCCGCCCGAGTCGGTCGAGCCCGTCTCGGCCGAGCCGGTCGACCCCGAGGACCCGCGCCGCTACCCCTCCACGATCGGTGGGGCCTTCTACCTGCTCGTCCTCGGCGTGGTCGGCGTGGCGCTGGTCGTGGTCTCGCTCGGCGACTGGCGCGCCGGGATCCGGCTGATGGGCGGTGCGCTGGTGGTCGCCGCGGTGGTGCGGCTGCTGCTGCGCGGGCGCGACGCCGGCATGCTCGCCGTACGCCACCAGCTGCTCGACGCCGTCGTGCTGGCCGTCCTCGGTGGTGCGCTGCTGTTCCTCGCCGGCTCCATCCCGGACCAGCCCGGCGGCTTCTGACCCCGCAACGCACGAGCGGTGCGTGAGGAGGACTCCCGGTCGCCGGGATCCTCCTCACGCACCGCTCGGGCGTGAGGTCTGGCTGCTCAGATGAGGCCGAGCTCGGTGACCGCGGAGCGCTCGTCGGCGAGCTCGGCGGTCGAGGCGTCGATGCGCGACCGGGAGAAGTCGTCGATCTCGAGGCCCTCGACGATCGACCAGTCGCCACCGGAGGTGGTGACCGGGAACGAGGAGATCAGGCCCTCGGGGACGCCGTACTCGCCCTGCGAGACCACGGCCATCGAGACCCAGTCGTCGGCCGCGGAGCCGAAGAGCCAGTCGCGGGCGGCGTCGATGGTCGCGGAGGCGGCCGAGGCGGCCGAGGAGGAGCCGCGGGCGTCGATGATCGCGGCGCCGCGCTTGGCCACGGTCGGGATGAAGTCGTTCTCCAGCCAGGCCTGGTCGCCGACGAGCTCGGCGGCGTTCTGGCCCCTGACCTCGGCGTGGAACAGGTCGGGGTACTGGGTGGCGGAGTGGTTGCCCCAGATCGTCATCTTGGCGATGTCGGTGACGGGGGCGCCGGTCTTGGCCGCGAGCTGCGAGATCGCCCGGTTGTGGTCGAGGCGGGTCAGGGCGGAGAAGCGCTCGCGCGGGATGTCGGGGGCGTTGCTCATCGCGATGAGGGCGTTGGTGTTGGCCGGGTTGCCGGTGACACCGATGCGCACGTCGTCGGCGGCCACGGCGTTGAGCGCCTTGCCCTGGGCGGTGAAGATCGCGCCGTTGGCCGAGAGCAGGTCGCCGCGCTCCATGCCCGGTCCGCGCGGGCGCGCGCCGACGAGGAGGGCGAGGTTGACGCCGTCGAAGATCTTCTCGGCGTCCGCGCCGATCTCGACGCCCAGCGAGGTTCGGGAACGCGCAGTCGTCGAGCTCCATGACGACGCCCTCGAGGGCCTTGAGGGCGGGCTCGATCTCGAGCAGCCGCAGCTCGATCGGGCGGTCCGCGGCGAGGGCCCCGCTGGCGAGGCGGAAGAGCAGGCTGTAGCCGATCTGGCCGGCGGCGCCGGTCACGGCGACCTTGAGCGGTTCGGAGGTCACGGTTGTACTCCTCGTGAGGCTGGTCGTGAGGGTGGTCTGGGTTCTCCCCGCTGACGCTAGCAGCGCCGGTTTCCTCGTGCGCGGCTGGCATGCTGGCGCCCATGCTGCCGCCCGCCCGTGCCGTCGTACGCCGTCCGCGCACCGTCGCCGCCCGGGTGCTCGCCGGCCTGGCGCTCGCCGCGACGGCCAGCGGGTGCGCCGGCATCGGGCAGCCGGCGCCCTACGACTCACCGGGGATCAACGGGCTCGTGGTCCCCACGCCGTCGCCCGACGCGGCCGACTTCGTCGCGGTCGTCGACAACCCGTGGTTCCCCCTGGAGCCGGGGGAGAGCCAGCGCTTCGACGTCACCGCGGACGGCGCCGACGTCGGCTTCCTGGAGACGACGGTCCTCGACCGCGCGACCGACATCGGGGGGCTGGAGGCCACCGGCGTCGTCACGGCGGCCGACATCGACGGGACGAAGGACATCTCCACGCGCTACTACGCCCAGGACACGGCCGGCAACGTGTGGATCGTCGGCGCCGACGACGGGGGCCCGGGCCGCGGCGACTGGCGCGCGGGCCAGGACGGCGCCGAGGCCGGCCTGGCCATGCCGGCCGACCCGCGTCTGGGCGACGGCTGGCTGACCTACGTCGTGCCGGGGCTGGCCCGCGCCAGCACCACGATCGAGGCCCAGTCGCAGCAGATGGTGCAGCTGCTCCGCACCGGCAACCCGAACCTGCGACGCAACGAGGCCGACACCACGACCCGCACGGTGCACGAGAAGGGTGTCGGCCTCGTCAGCGTCGAGGACCTCGACGACGGCTGGACGGCCGTGGCGGAGTAGCCGCAGCCACTAGTCGGGGCGACGCACCTGCGTGCGGCCGTCGTCGTCGCCGTCGGGGTTGCCCCAGTGGCCCGGAGCACCCGGCTGGCCCGGCTGCGCCGGGGGCTGCTGCTGCGGCTGGCCCCACTGACCGGGCTGGGCGGGGGGCTGCTGCGGCTGCTGCGGCTGGCCCCACTGGCCGGGCTGCGGCTGCTGCTGCGGCACCGGGGCGGCGTACGGGTCGGGCTGCTGCTGCGGGGGCTGCTGCTGCTGGTAGGGCTCGGGCTGGCCCCACTGCTGCTGCGGGGGAGCGCCCCACGCGGAGCCGGGCTGGCCCCAGCCGCCCTGCTGGCCCTGGTTCCACTGGGCCTCGTAGCTGCCCGGGACGAACTGGTCCTTGCGACCGCCGCCGAAGCTGAGTCCCGAGCCCGCGACGGGCGCGGCGCCGTGACCGAACAGGACCGGGTAGGTGAGCCCGGCGATCGCGGCACCGAGCAGCGGTGCGACGACGAAGAGCCACAGCTGGACGATCGCGTCGGTGCCGGCGAAGACGCCCACGCCGATCGAGCGGGCCGGGTTGACCGAGGTGCCGGTGGCGCCCATCGAGGCGAAGTGGATCATCGCCAGGGCCAGGCCGATCGTCAGCGGACCCATCACGGCGTTGACCTCGTTGCGCTCGTCGGTGACCGCGAGGATGACCCAGAGGAAGACCGCGGTCAGCAGCGTCTCGAGGAGCAGCGCGGCCCACCAGGCATAGCCGGAGCCGGCGTCGCCGAAGCTGTTCTGCGCCATCCGGCCCTCGGCGTCGAAGCCCTCGAAGCCGTGCATCAGGCCGAACAGCACGGCGCCGGCCAGCAGGCCGCCGACGAGCTGGGCGGCGATGTAGATGGCGACCTGGTTCCACGGCAGCCGACCGCCCAGCACCGCACCGAGGGTGACGGCGGGGTTGAAGTGGCCACCGGAGATGCGACCCAGCGCGTAGGCCATGACCACGACGGTGAGGCCGAAGGTCAGGCCGGTCGCGACGTAGTCGCCGCCGCTGACGAGCGCAGCGCCACAGCCGAAGAACACGAGCACGAACGTGCCCAGCAGCTCGGCGGTGAACTTCTGTCCGGTGGTGGGTGTGTCTTCCACGATGTCGCTCATGGCGAGCAGCTCCTCCAGAGTCCGATGGGGCCCTACCCCGTGTGGGCCACGGCGAGCCTAGCGGCGCGACCGGAGGGGTGCGAGGGTAGGCGAGTCGCCGTGCCGCGCCACGTCAGGTATCTTGACGTCAAGAGTTATGCCCGGTTCAGATCGGATCTACAGGAGCTGTCGTACCCATGGCCAAGATCATCTACACGCACACCGACGAGGCGCCGCTGCTGGCGACGTACTCCTTCCTCCCGATCATCGCGGCCTACGCGAAGACCGCCGGCGTCGAGGTCGAGACGCGTGACATCTCCCTGGCCGGTCGCGTGATCGCGCAGTTCCCCGACCGCCTGAGCGAGGAGCAGCGCCTCGACGACGCCCTCGCCGAGCTCGGCGAGCTGGCCACGAAGCCCGAGGCCAACATCATCAAGCTGCCCAACATCTCCGCCTCGATCCCGCAGCTCAAGGCGACCATCGCCGAGCTGCAGTCGCAGGGCTACGACCTGCCGGCCTACCCGGAGAACCCGCAGACCGACGAGGAGCGCGACGTCCGCGCCCGCTACGACAAGGTCAAGGGCTCCGCGGTCAACCCGGTCCTGCGCGAGGGCAACTCCGACCGCCGCGCACCCGCGTCGGTGAAGAACTACGCGAAGTCGCACCCGCACTCGATGGGCGCGTGGAGCAGCGACTCGCAGACCTCGGTCGCGACCATGGGCCACGACGACTTCCGCAGCAACGAGAAGTCGGTCGTCCTCGAGGCGGACGACACCCTGTCGATCGTGCACGTCGGCGCCGGTGGCGAGGAGACCGTGCTCAAGGAGGGCCTGCAGGTCCTCCGGGGCGAGGTCGTGGACGCCACCTTCATGAGCGCCGCCGCGCTCGACGCCTTCCTCACCGAGCAGGTCGCGAAGGCCAAGGCCGACGGCGTGCTGTTCTCGGCCCACCTCAAGGCCACGATGATGAAGGTCTCCGACCCGATCATCTTCGGCCACGTCGTGCGCGCCTACTTCGCCGACGTCTTCGCCCAGCACGGCGAGAAGCTCGCCGCCGCGGGCCTGTCCGCCAACGACGGCCTCGGCGCCATCCTCGCCGGGCTCGACCAGGTCGACGGCGGCGCGGAGATCAAGGCGGCCTTCGAGCAGGGCCTGGCCGACGGCCCGGCACTCGCGATGGTCGACTCCGACCGCGGCATCACCAACCTCCACGTCCCCTCCGACGTCATCATCGACGCCTCGATGCCCGCGATGATCCGCACGTCCGGTCAGATGTGGAACGCCCAGGGCGAGCAGCAGGACACCCTCGCGGTCATCCCCGACTCCTCCTACGCCGGCGTCTACCAGGCCACGATCGACGACTGCCGGACCCACGGCGCCCTCGACCCCTCGACCATGGGCTCGGTCCCCAACGTCGGGCTGATGGCCAAGGCCGCCGAGGAGTACGGCTCGCACGACAAGACCTTCGAGGTCCCGGCCGCCGGCACGGTGGAGGTCCGCGACGCCTCCGGCGCCGTGCTGATGTCCCACGACGTCGAGCCCGGCGACATCTGGCGCGCCTGCCAGACCAAGGACGCCTCGATCCGCGACTGGGTCAAGCTCGCCGTCACCCGCGCCCGCGCCTCGCAGACCCCCGCGGTCTTCTGGCTCGACGAGACCCGCGCCCACGACGCGAACCTGATCGCGCTCGTGACCGAGTACCTCGAGGAGCACGACACCGACGGCCTCGACATCTCGGTGATGGCCCCGGCCGAGGCGACGACGTTCTCCCTCGAGCGGATCCGCCGCGGCGAGGACACCATCTCGGTGACCGGCAACGTGCTGCGCGACTACAACACCGACCTGTTCCCGATCCTCGAGCTCGGCACCAGCGCCAAGATGCTCTCGATCGTGCCGCTGATGAACGGCGGCGGCCTGTTCGAGACCGGTGCCGGCGGCTCGGCGCCCAAGCACGTGCAGCAGCTGGTCAAGGAGGACTACCTCCGCTGGGACAGCCTCGGGGAGTTCTTCGCCCTGGCCGCGTCGCTGGAGCACCTGGCCGGCTACGCCGACAACGCGCGCGCCAAGATCCTGGGCGAGACCCTCGACAAGGCCACCGAGACGTTCCTCAACGAGGACCGCTCGCCGGGTCGCAAGCTGGGCACGATCGACAACCGCGGCTCGCACTTCTACCTCGCCCTCTACTGGGCCGAGGAGCTGGCGAGCCAGACCGACGACGCCGAGCTCGCGAGCGCCTTCGCCTCGCTGGCGGCCTCGCTGCGCCAGGACGAGCAGACCATCGTCGAGGAGCTGCTCGCCGTCCAGGGCAAGCCGGCCGACATCGGCGGCTACTTCCGCCCCGACGGCAACAAGGCCGCCGCGGTGATGCGTCCGTCGGCGACGTTCAACGCCGCGCTCGACACGCTCTGAGCGGCTGCTGAGCATCTGCTGAGCGCGACCAGCGTCACAGGACGGGCCCGCGGGGAACAAACCCCGCGGGCCCGTCCTTGTCGCAGGTGATGACCACGACTGCGCCCGCCACCGACCCGACCGCCGATGACCTCGACGTCGCCTCGGTGACCGCCCGCCACTTCGGCCTCGCGGTCCTCGCCCTCGCCATGGGCGGCTTCGCCATCGGCACCACCGAGTTCGTCACGATGGGCCTGCTGCCGCAGATCTCCGGCGGTGTCGGCGTGTCCATCCCCACCGGTGGGCACGTGATCTCGGCGTACGCCGTGGGCGTGGTCGTCGGCGCGCCGGTGCTGGCGTTCCTCGGCGCCCGCCTGCCGCGGCGGGCCCTGCTGGTCGCGCTGATGGCCGCCTTCGCCGTCGGCAACGCGGTCAGCGCCCTCGCCACCTCCTACGAGCAGCTGATGCTCGCGCGCTTCGCCGCCGGTCTCCCGCACGGCGCCTACTTCGGCGTCGCCTCGCTGGTCGCGGCCAGCATGGCGCGGCCCTCGCGCAAGGGTCGCGCGGTCTCGCAGGTGATGCTCGGCCTGTCGTTCGCCAACGTCATCGGCGTGCCCGCCGCGACGCTGCTGGGCCAGGAGCTCGGGTGGCGGGCCGCCTTCTGGGCCTCGTCCGGCCTGGCCCTCGCGACGCTCGCGCTGGTGGCGTGGTTCGTCCCGTCGGTGCCGGGCGACGCGGAGGCCAGCGGTCGGCGCGAGCTGTCGGCGTTCGCGGTCCCGCAGGTGTGGCTGACCCTGCTGGTCGGCGCGGTGGGCTTCGGCGGCATGTTCGCCGTCTACTCCTACATCGCCCCGGTGGTCACCGACGTGTCCGGGCTGGGGGAGCGGTCCGTCCCGGTCTACCTGCTCTTCTTCGGCCTCGGCATGGTCGCCGGCACCTGGCTGGCCGGGATCATGGCCGACTGGTCGATCTTCCGCTCGCTGATCATCGGCGGGGTCGGCATGGCCGCCACGATGCTGGCGTTCTGGGTCGCCGCGCCGCACGGGTGGGCCGCCCTGCCGGTCGTCTTCTTGATCACCACCCTCGGGTCGGTGCTGGTGGTCAACCTCCAGCTGCGCCTGATGGACGTCGCCGGCGAGGCCCAGACCCTGGGCGCGGCGCTCAACCACGCCTCGCTCAACATCGCCAACGCACTCGGTGCGTGGCTCGGCGGCATGGTCATCGCGGCCGGCTACGGGCTGCGGGCACCGGCCCTCGTCGGGTTCGTGCTGTCGCTGGCCGGCGTGGCCATCCTGCTCGTCTCCGCACGGCTCCACGTGCGAGCGGCTGCCTCGCACGTGCACTGAGTTTTCGTGGAGTTAACACTCCCGGAACCCTTGCGTAGCCCATGCTTGGAACGATCCAATCATGAGGGGGCGGAACGGTCGTCCCGGGGTACGAAGGGGAACAGTCATGGTGGACGAGGACAAGCTGGCGCTGGAGATGGAGCGGCGTCGCGAGCTGGCCGACCGCAACGTGGCCGACGTGGTCAACCTGCTGGACCGACGCAACGAGCTGCGCGGCGTCTACCCGGCGGCCGACCTCGTCGCCGACAACGTCGGCTGGGTGGTCTGAGCACCGGTCCGAGCGCGGTCTGAGCGTTGTCTGAAGCCCGGCGCGCGCCGGGGGTCAGCAGCGGAAGACGGCCACCGCGGTCTGGAGCTCGCCCGACATCCGGGTGAGCCCGGCCACCGCGTCGTGCAGGCGGTGCACGCCCTCGGTGGTCTGCCGGGTGGCGTCGGCGACGGTGCCGATCGTGTGGGCGATCTCGCCGGTGCCGGTGGCGGCGTTCTCGACGTTGCGGTTCATCTCGCGGGTCGTGAGGGTCTGCTCCTCCACGGCGGCGGCGATGGTGGTCTGGGAGTCGGAGATGCGCCCGACCACCTCGCCGATCCGGGCGATGGCCTCGACGGCGCCCTCGGCGTCCTGCTGGATCGCCGCGACGCGCTCGACGATGCCCTCGGTGGCGCGGGCCGTCTCGCTGGCCAGGTCCTTGACCTCGCCGGCCACGACGGCGAAGCCGCGGCCCGCCTCGCCGGCGCGTGCGGCCTCGATGGTGGCGTTGAGCGCGAGCAGGTTGGTCTGGTGCGCGATCGCGGTGATCACCTTGACCACCTCGCCGATCTCGCGGCTGGAGGTGCCGAGCCGCTCGACGGTGAGGCTGGTCGCGGCGGCGGTGGTGACCGCGTCGGCGGCCACGACGGCGGCGTCGCTGGCGCTCTGCGCGATCGACTGGATCGAGGCGCCCATCTGCTCCGAGCCCGCGGCGACGGTCTGCACGTTGCCGGAGACCTCCGCGGCGGCCGTGCTGACCTGCTCGGCGCGGGTGGAGGTGTCGGTGGCCGAGTCGGAGATGGTGATCGAGGAGGCCTGGACGTCCTCGGCGGTGCTGGCCATCTCGGCCGCCGAGCTGGCCATCGTGGCGACGGTGGCCCGCAGCGCGGCCGTGGTGGCGTCGAGGCGCGCGGCGAGCTGGCCGACCTCGTCGCGCTGGGCGAGGCCGGACGAGGCGGTGAGGTCGCCCTCGGCGACCAGCCCGAGGGCGTCCACGCAGCGGTTGAGGGGACGCACGATGGAGCGGGTGACCGCGAGGCCGAGCACGACCGCGGCCAGGAGCGCCAGGCTCCCCGCAGCCAGCACGCTGGTGCGGGAGAGCGAGGCGGCGGCGTCGGAGCGGTCCGCGAGGTCGGCGGTGCGCTCGTCGACCGAGGCGGCGATGGACTCGGTGGTCGCCAGCAGGTCGCTCCACGCCGTGTCCAGTGGGCCGTTGAGGATCGTGTAGCCGCGGGCCATGCCCTTCGCCGTGCCGGTGCCGATCTGCGCCAGCATCTGGTCGGTGATCGCGAAGTACTCGTCCCACTGCCCGGTCATCGTGTCGAACGACGCCCGCTCGTCGCTGGTGAAGGCGCCGGTGTCGATCGAGTCGAGGAGGGCGTAGACGGTGTCCTTGGAGTCGAGCAGGCCCTTGGCGTTGTAGCTCGTCGGCTGCACCGCGACGACGGGGTCCTCGACGGCAGCCTCGGCGTAGACGTAGCCCTGCCAGCCACTGACGTCGGCGTCGAGGTAGCGCAGCTCCTGGACGTCGTCACGCAGTGCGGACAGCTCCTGGGACTCCGCGCGCAGCTGCTGCTGGGTCAGGGCGCCGTAGAGCCCCGCCCCGGCGACGGCGACGAGGAGCAGCGCGAGCGCGGCGAAGGCTGCGCCGAGGCGACGGCCGATGGACAGGTCCCGCAGGAGGTGCTGCACGGTCAGGGTCCTTCGGTCGTAGAGCTGGACGTGCTCCTCGTCGGCCGCGCTCGCCACGACCTGAGGGGTCGTGACCGAACTGGGACCCGGCCCTAGAGCGCCCAGCAGTTGCTGATCTGCGGCAGGCCGGCGAAGCGCGCCTCGAAGAACGGCAGGGCCTCCGCGGTCTGCGGCACGATGCCGCCGACGTGGCCAGGGGCCAGGTTCGTCGACAGCCGGACGTTCGCCCCCTTGCTGCACCACGACCGGGCCATCGCCCGACCCACCGCGTAGGGGATGACGTCGTCGATCGCCGAGTGCGTGACCAGCACCGGGAAGGCCGGCCTGATGGTGCCGATGCGCTGCGCCTCGACGATCGAGCGGAACGGCTCCTGCTGCATGAGCGCCGACATCGGCCGGCCGTCGGCGCTCAGCGTGGACGACCTGACGAACGCGTGGTCGAGCAGGTCGAAGACGCACTCCTGCTCGACCCGGTCGCTGGTCGCGCGGCCCTGCGAGTTGAGGTAGGGCGCGAGGTCGATGTCGTAGCTGGCCGACAGGCCGCGCAGCGCGAAGTAGGCGAACGCCGAGTACAGCCCACCGTCGAGCGAGGAGGCCACCGTGGCCAGGTCGGCCGGCACCGCACCGACCACCGCACCCCGGACCCGGAGGTCGGGGGCGTAGGAGGCGGCGAGCTCGGCGGCGGAGGCGGCCGCACCGCCGCCCTGGGAGTAGCCCATGATCCCGACCGGGCTGCTCGTGCTGAGGCCGGTGCCGGGAAGGCGCTGGGCGGCACGCACCACGTCCAGCGTGGCGTGGCCCTGGGACACCCGGTCCATGTAGGTGTGCACGCCGACGGTGCCGAGGCCCTCGTAGTCGGGCATCGCGACGGCGTACCCGCGCAGCAGCAGTGCCTCGATCCCGATGCCCTCGTACTCGATGCCCTCGGAGAACTGGCGCGAGGGCGCGCAGCGGTCGGCCATGCCCTGGGTGCCGGGTGCGTAGCCGATCACCGGGCGGGTGCCCACGCCGAGCCACGGCGACCTCGGGACCAGGACCGTGCCGGAGACGGCGATGGGCGTCCCGGTGCGGTCGGTGGTGCGGTAGAGGACCCGGCGGGCGTCGCGCACCAGGCTGGTGGCGTCGAGCGGGTCGAGCAGGAAGGTCATCGGCTCGCTGCGGATCACTGCGCCTTCGGTGGCGGGCAGGGCGGCGGGCGCCTCGTAGAACGCGGGTCGCGGCGGCTCGGCGACGGCGGCCGAGGCCGACGTCGCAGAGACGGCGCCGACGGCGAGCGTGGTGGGGAGCAGGGTGACGAGCGAGGCGATCACGCGTGCCGTCCGACCCCGAGCGTGGGTACGACGGCGAGATGCTGCGACTGTCATGGTCAGTTCCCTCCTCGGCCGGACCACCCGACCGACCTTCGGAACCTACTCGTGAGTCACATCACCCCGCCCTGTGACCTCCGTCACACGGCCGCCGCCCGGCAACCCCGTGGAGACGGCCCGGGCGACGGTGAGAGACTGGGACGCATGTCCACCACCGCCACCTCGCGACCGCGGGTCCTGTCCGGCATCCAGCCGACGGCCGACTCGTTCCACCTCGGCAACTTCCTGGGTGCCCTGCGGCAGTGGGTGGCGCTGCAGGAGGACTTCGACACGTTCTACTTCATCGCCGACCTGCACGCGATCACCGTCGAGCAGGACCCGAAGGTGCTGCGCGAGCGCACCCTTGTCTCGGCCGCGCAGCTCCTCGCGGCGGGGGTCGACCCGGCCCGGTCGACGATCTTCGTGCAGAGCCAGGTGCCGGAGCACGCCCAGGCCGCGTGGGTGCTGCAGTGCCTCACCGGCTTCGGCGAGGCCCGGCGGATGACGCAGTTCAAGGACAAGTCGGCCAAGGGCGGCGAGGGCGCCGCGAGCGTCGGGCTGTTCACCTACCCGATCCTCCAGGCGGCCGACATCCTGCTCTACCGCCCGCAGTACGTGCCGGTGGGCGAGGACCAGCGCCAGCACCTCGAGCTGACCCGCGACCTCGCGAACCGGTTCAACCACCGCTACAAGAAGACCTTCCGCGCGCCCGAGCCCTACATCCTCGAGGCCACCGCCAAGATCTACGACCTCCAGCTGCCCGAGAAGCAGATGTCGAAGTCGATCGGCGGCCAGGGCTGCGTGTGGGTCCTCGACGAGGAGAACGTGATCGCCAAGAAGTTCCGCTCGGCGGTCACCGACTCCGACACCGCGATCCGCTTCGACCGCGAGGCCAAGCCGGGCGTGAGCAACCTGCTGACCATCCACTCCGCGATGTCGGGGGAGAAGGTCGAGACCCTCGAAGCCTCCTTCGAGGGCCGCGGCTACGGCGACCTCAAGGCGGAGGTGGCCGACGTCGTGCTCGACACGCTGACGCCCCTGCGCGAGCGCACCCGCGAGCTCCTCGACGACCGCACCGAGCTCGAGCGGGTCCTGGCCGACGGCGCCGAGCGCGCCGGCGCCGTGGCCGAGGCGACGCTGCGCGACGTCTACGACCGGGTGGGGTTCCTGCCCGGCTCCCGGCCCGGACCTCGCTAGGGTCGCAGGCGTGCCGACCATCGGAGTAGCCATCGCGATCCCCGAGCCCTGGGCGAGCGAGCTCCAGGACTACCGCACGTCCGTCGGTGACACCACCGCGACGCAGATCCCGACCCACATCACGCTGATCCCGCCCTCGGAGGTCGGCGAGGAGGAGCTCGAGCAGCTCGGCGAGCACCTGTCCGAGGCCGCCACCGCGGTCGAGCCGTTCGACATCCACCTGCGCGGCACCGGCACGTTCCGCCCGGTCTCTCCGGTCGTCTTCGTGACCCTCGCCGAGGGCATCTCGGCGTGCGAGGTGCTGGCCGGTGCGGTGCGTTCGGGACCGCTCGACGTCGACCTCCGCTTCCCCTACCACCCGCACGTCACGGTGGCGCACGACCTCGACGACCCCACCCTCGACCGGGCCTTCGACGAGCTCGCCGACTTCGAGTGCCGCTTCTCCGTGGACGCCTTCAGCCTCTACGTCCACGACGCAGACCTGGGCTGGAAGCCCACCTGCCACTACGAGCTCGGGTGACCTGATGCCTCTCCTCGCCACCGTCAAGCAGCGCGTCGCCGAGGTCCGCCAGCACCGGCCCCTCGTCGACCACCTGGTCCGCACGATCGAGCACTACGGTGCGGTGAAGGGCAGCGCCCTCGCGGCGTCGGTGACGTACTTCGCGTTCTTGTCGTTCTTCCCGATCCTCGCGGTGGCCTTCGCCGTGGTCGGCCTGGTCTCGCGGGCCTACTCCCATGCCGACGACGACCTGCTGAAGGCGATCGACTCGCTGCTCCCGGGGCTCGTCGGCGGCGACGGCGGCCTCAGCCTGTCGACGTTCCAGGACAACGCACCCGGGCTGCTGAGCATCGGCATCCTGACCGCCCTCTACTCCGGTCTCGGCTGGCTCTCGGGCATGCGCACGGCGCTGGTCGAGGTCTTCGAGGAGCCCCAGCGCGAGCAGCCGAACTTCCTCGTCGGCAAGCTGCGCGACCTCCTCGCGCTCCTGACCCTCGGCTCCGTGCTGCTCGTGAGCGTCGCCGTCTCCGGCGTCGCGACCAAGGTCGCCACGCCGCTGCTCGACCTCCTCGGCCTCGGCGCCGGGGCCGAGCCGCTGCTGTGGGTGCTGGCGCTGGTCGTCGGGCTGGCGGCCAACGCGCTGCTGTTCTTCACCTTCTTCAAGCTCCTCGCCGACCCCCCGATCCCGGTCCGCTCGCTGTGGTCGGGTGCCGCGCTCGGCGCGATCGCCTTCGAGCTGCTCAAGCAGGCCTCGACCTTCCTGCTCCAGGCGACCCGCGAGCAGCCGGCCGTCCAGGCCTTCGGCATCGCGCTGATCCTGCTCATCTGGATCAACTACTTCTCCCGCGTCGTCTGCTACGCCGCCGCGTGGGCCCACACCTCGCCGGCAGCCCGGGCCGCCCGCGCCGCGCGCACGGTCGCCGAGCAGACCGTCGAGGGCCCGCGGATCGACGTCGCCGCGGCAGCGGTCGGCGTACGCCCCGGCGCCGGGGTCCTCGCCCCCTCCTCCGCCTCCCCGACGACCGCCTTCGCCGCCGGTGCCGCCTCCATGCTCGGCCTCGTCGCGTTCCTCCGCCGGCGCCGCTGACCGGCCCCCTGCCCGGCCCCCTGCCCCCTCCCGCCGAGCGGTGCGTGAGGAGGATTTCGTCGACCTGGAATCCCCCTCACGCACCGTGCGCGGGCGTGTCACGGCCCGCCGCGCGCTCTAGCGGTGCGTGAAGAGGGTTCGTGGCGCGTGGAATCCCCCTCACGCACCGCTCGCCGAGCGGGCCGTCAGCCGTCCACAACGGACCTCGAGCGGCGGCCGTCCACAGACCGCTCGCGCACCCGTGGCGCGGACGTCGCGGCGGGTGGACGAATGGTCCGATGTTCCGCGTTCCCGACCGGCTCCGCACCGGCCCTGTCCACCGTCGCGACGCCCTGGCGGCCGGCGTGAGCCGCGACGTGCTCGAAGGAGTCCAGTTCTCCCGGATCCACGAGGCGGTCTACGTCCACCGCAGCCACGAGATGACGTGGGACGACCACGTGCTGGCTGCGAGGCTCGCACTGCCGGAGGGCGCGCGTACGACCGGGACGACCCGGTTGCGTCAGCTCGGGCTGGAGGTCGGCGCGCCGTTCCCGCTGCACTTCGTCGTGGAGGGTGACCTCCACCTCGTCCTCGACGGGGTCTTCCTCCACCGCACGGTGAAGATGCCGCCGCACGACGAGGCCGGCGTCAGCACCGAGGCGGCCTACGTCGCGTCCTGCGCGGAGGCGCGCCTCGTCGACGCCATCGCCACGGGATCGATGCTGCTGCGCAGGGAGCTCCTCGACGGGGCCGTCCTCGACCAGCTCCTGGTCGAGGAGGCGTGGCGCCGAGGCGTGCCGGAGACGACGTACGTCCTGCCCTTCCTCGACGATCGGTGTCGTTCGATCCCGGAGGCGGAGCTGCTGGCGTACGTCGTCTTCGCCGGTCTGCCGATGCCGGAGGTCAACGTCGAGATCGAGCTGCCGGACGGAAGAGTGCTGACGCCGGACCAGTGGTTCGCCGCACAGGCCCTCGCGATCGAGTACGAGGGGTCACAGCACCAGGAGGAGCGCGGCCAGTACACCTCTGACATCGACCGCTACACCGCCTACCGCCGCAGCGGCATCGACTACGAGCAGGTGACGAAGGAGCTGATGCGATCGCCGCGGGCGACGGTCCGGCGGATCCACGCGGCGCTGGTCGCACGCGGGTACGGCGGTCCGGCGCCGGACTTCGACGGTGCCTGGCCTCTGCTGCGCACGCGGCTCGCGGACGTCGTACGGCTGATGCGGGCGGCGTGAGCTCGGGCGGTGTGTGAGGGGGATTCCCGGGGTCTCGAATCCTCGTCACGCACCGCCCGACCGCGCGTCGTCGCGCGCCACGCCGGACGGCGGTGGCAGAGGGGGATCCGTGGCACTCGGAATCCCCCTCACGCACCGCTCGAGGAACGGCGCGCGACCTCGACAACCCGACGAGCGCACCGGCCGACGAGCGGGGCGCCGGACGCGGACGAGGGCCGGGGGAGACCCCCCGGCCCTCGTCAGTGGTGCGTGTGCTCAGTGACCGTGGCGGATGGCGGTGCGCAGGTCCTTGTTGAGCTGGGAGATCACGTCGAGCGGGATCTCCTTGGGGCACGAGGCGGTGCAGGCGCCGATGTTGGTGCAGCCGCCGAAGCCCTCGGCGTCGTGCTGGGCGACCATGTTGACCACGCGGCTGTCGCGCTCGGGCTGACCCTGGGGGAGCAGGCCGAGGTGGGTGATCTTGGCGCCGAGGAACAGCGAGGCGGAGCCGTTGGGGCACGCGGCCACGCAGGCGCCGCAGCTGATGCAGGTGGCGACGTTGAAGGCGCGGTCGGCAGCCTCCTTGGGCACCGGCACCGAGTGGGCCTCGGGGGCCGCGCCGGTGTTGACCGAGATGTAGCCGCCCTGCTGGATGATGCGGTCGAAGGCGCTGCGGTCCACGACGAGGTCCTTGATCACCGGGAAGCCGTCGGAGCGCCAGGGCTCGATGGTGATCGTGTCGCCGTCGGAGAACGAGCGCATGTGCAGCTGGCAGGTCGTGGTGACCTCCGGGCCGTGCGCCTCGCCGTTGATCATCAGGCCGCAGGAGCCGCAGATCCCCTCGCGGCAGTCGTGGTCGAACGCCACGGGCTCCTCGCCCTGGTCGTTGAGCTGCTCGTTGAGCACGTCCAGCATCTCCAGGAACGACATGTCGGGCGACACGTCGGCGAGCTGGTAGGTGTGGATCGCGCCGTCGGTGACGGCGTCCGGCTGGCGCCAGATCTTCAGGGTCAGGTTCATGCTCACTTGTAGCTCCGCTGCTTCATCTCGATGGCGGTGTAGACGAGGTCTTCCTTGTGCAGGACGGGCGCGGCGTCGGCGCCGGCCCACTCCCACGCGGCGACGTAGGCGTACTCGTCGTCGTGGCGCAGCGCCTCGCCGTCCTCGGTCTGCGACTCGGCACGGAAGTGCCCGCCGCAGGACTCGCGTCGGTTGAGGGCGTCGATGCACATCAGCTCGCCGAGCTCGATGAAGTCGGCGACGCGGCCGGCCTTCTCGAGCGACTGGTTCATGGTCTCGGCGCCGCCAAGGACCTTGACGTTGCGGGAGAAGTCGTCCTTCAGCGTGCGGATGAGGTCGATGGCCTTGCGCAGGCCGTCGGCGGACCGCTCCATGCCGCAGTACTCCCACATGATGTTGCCGAGCTCGCGGTGGTAGGAGTCGACGCTGCGGGTGCCGTTGACCGACAGGAGGTGGTCGATGCGCGCCTGCACCGACTCGCGTGCCTCGACGACCGCGGGGTGGTCCTCGGCGATGGCCTCGAACGGGCCGTCGGCGAGGTAGTCGCGGATCGTGTGGGGCAGCACGAAGTAGCCGTCGGCCAGGCCCTGCATCAGCGCCGAGGCGCCGAGGCGGTTGGCGCCGTGGTCGGAGAAGTTGGCCTCACCGGTCACGAACAGGCCCGGGATCGTCGACTGGAGGTCGTAGTCGACCCAGAGGCCGCCCATGACGTAGTGGACCGCGGGGTAGATGCGCATCGGCACCGAGTAGGGGTCCTCGCCGGTGATCCGGGCGTACATGTCGAACAGGTTGCCGTACTTGCTGGCGACCGCGTCCTTGCCCAGGCGCTGGGTGGCCTCGGCGAAGTCGAGGTAGACGCCACGGCGCACGCCCTCGACCTCTGGCCCGACGCCGCGACCCTCGTCGCACACGTACTTGGCGGCGCGCGAGGCGATGTCGCGGGGGACCAGGTTGCCGAAGGAGGGGTAGATCCGCTCCAGGTAGTAGTCGCGGTCCTCCTCGGGGATGTCGCGCGGGTCCTTCTCGCAGTCGGCCTGGTTCTTCGGGACCCAGATGCGACCGTCGTTGCGCAGCGACTCCGACATCAGGGTCAGCTTCGACTGGTGCGAGCCCGAGACCGGGATGCAGGTCGGGTGGATCTGCGTGTAGCAGGGGTTGGCCATGTAGGCGCCCTTGCGGTGGGCGCGCCACGCGGCGGTGACGTTGGAGCCCATCGCGTTGGTCGAGAGGTAGAAGACGTTGCCGTAGCCGCCGGAGGCGAGCACCACGACGTCGGCCAGGTGGGTCTCGATCGCGCCGGTGACCATGTCGCGCACGATGATGCCGCGGGCCTTGCCGTCGACGACGACGAGCTCGAGCATCTCGTGGCGGGAGAACATCTCGACCGTGCCGGCCGCCACCTGGCGCTCCAGAGCCTGGTAGGCGCCGATCAGCAGCTGCTGGCCGGTCTGGCCGCGGGCGTAGAAGGTCCGCGAGACCTGCACGCCGCCGAAGGAGCGGTTGTCGAGCAGGCCGCCGTACTCGCGGGCGAACGGGACGCCCTGCGCGACGCACTGGTCGATGATGCTGGCGCTGACCTCGGCCAGGCGGTGCACGTTGGACTCGCGCGAGCGGTAGTCGCCGCCCTTGACGGTGTCGTAGAACAGCCGGTGGACGGAGTCGCCGTCCTCCTTGTAGTTCTTCGCCGCGTTGATGCCGCCCTGGGCGGCGATCGAGTGGGCCCGGCGGGGGGAGTCCTGGTAGCAGAACGTCTTCACGTTGTAGCCGGCCTCGCCCATGGTGGCCGCCGCCGAGGCGCCGGCCAGACCGGTGCCGACGATGATCACGTCGAGCTTGCGGCGGTTGGAGGGGTTGACCAGGCGCGCCTCGAACTGGCGCGTGGGCCACCGGTCGGCGATCGGGCCGGCCGGGGCCTTGGTGTCGACCAGCGGGGTGCCAAGGGTGTAGAAGCCGGCGGCGTCGTCGTAGGACTCGCCAGACGGTCCGGTGGTGACCTTCATGTCGGTGTCGTTGCTCACGAGCACGGACCCCTTACTTGGTGATGATGCCCGTGAGGACACCGAGCGGGACGAGGGAGAAGCCGATCGAGATGACGAGCGCGACGACGAGGCCGGTGTTCTTGGCGCGCCGGCGCTTGGCGGCGTTGCCGGTCCACCCGAGCGTCTGTGCGGCGCTCCACACCCCATGGTGCAGGTGGAGGCCCAACGCGACCATCGCGACCAGGTAGATGAGCGTCAGCCACCACACGTCGAAGGTGTCGACCATCAGGTTGAACGGGTCGTTCGTGGCGCCGCCCTGCGGGTTGACCTTGCCGATGCTGAAGTTGAGCAGGTGCCAGATCAGGAAGAGCAGGATGGTGACCCCGCCCCAGCGCATCATCAGGCTCGAGCGGCTGGCGCCGTCGTTCTTCTTCACGACGTACTTGGTCGGGCGCGCCGCTGCCGCGCGGCGCCACAGCACCACGCCGCAGTACACGTGCACGACCAGCGACACGATCAGCCCGGCGCGCAGCACCCACAGCAGCCCGCCGTGGGGGAGCATCGGCTCGCCGAGCTCGCGCAGGTGCTCGGCGTAGGTGTTGAACGCGTCGTGTCCGGCGAACGCCTTGAGGTTGCCGTACATGTGGGCGAGCACGAAGCCGATGAAGATGATTCCGCTCACCGCCATCCCGAGCTTCAGGGCGATGGTGGTGCGGGTCGCCCGCGCACCCTTGACGAGGGTCGGACCCTGAGTACGGGGGCCGTTGATTTGGGTTGCCACACCTGCACGGTATCGCGGCGGTGGGACAGCCGACGCGCCGAGGCGGTGTGAGGTTTTCGTGCGCGCGTCGATGCCGCGGCGGGTGTGACGCACGCCACGACGTGCGCCGTGTCGTCGTGAGACCTATCCCATAGGTCGCGGCGGTGCCCGTGAGGTGACGAGCGTCCTATCCTGCGCTCATGACCGACCATGGTTCCGGACCGTCCGAGGAGCTCGAGGGCGGGCTCGCCGAGCCCGAGGAGCTGCAGCCCGAGGAGGGCACCCTCCGGCTGGTGGGGGAGGGCGACACCTACGACGTCGCCGCGTGGGAGGCCGCGACCGCCGCGGTGCTGCGCAGGGCCCGCCGCCTGGCCGACGACGCTCCCGATGCCGACGTGTGGGACGTGCTGACCCGGACCACCCTCGACGGCATCGCGGTCGCGCCGATCGGCCAGCAGGCCGACCTCGAAGGTCTCGCGACCAGCGGCCGACCGCAGCGCGCCGGCGCGTGGGACGTGCGCGCGCAGCTGGAGGTCGTCGACGACACCGCGGCCAACGAGGCGGCCCTGGAGGACCTGGAGAACGGCGCGACCTCGCTGCTGCTCCACCTCGACCACGACGTCGACCACGACTGGATCAGGCTGATGTCGGGCGTGCTGCTCGACCTGGCGCCGGTCGTGCTCGACCGTGCGTCGAGCGAGCAGGTCGAGGCGTTCGCCGACTTCCTCGAGGGTGCCGAGGGCGCGCTGCACCCGGCGACGAACCTGTCCTTCGACCTCCAGACGCTGGAGATGCTCTCCCAGCGGCAGCGCGAGGACCGGGCGACGGCGCGCGACCTGCTCGCGCCCGTCGTACGCCGTGGGTTCCAGCTCGGGGTGAGGGCGCTGGTCGTCGACGCGACGGCGCTGCACGACCAGGGCGCCAGCGACGCCCAGGAGCTGGGCTGGGCGGTGGCGACCGGTGTCGCCTACCTGCGCCTGCTCGCCGACGAGGGCTTCACCGCCGAGCAGGGTGCGCGGACGATCGAGTTCCGCCTCGCCGCCACCGACGAGCAGTTCCCCACCATCGCCAAGATGCGCGCCGCGCGCCGGCTGTGGGCCCGCGTGCTGGAGGCGAGCGGGGCGTCGGGCGAGATGGCCCTGCACGCGGTCACCAGCCGTCCGATGACCAGCAGGCGGGACCCGTGGGTCAACATGCTGCGCGGCACGGTCGCGGCCTTCGCCGCCGGTGTCGGCGGCGCCGACGCGGTCACGGTGGTGCCCTTCGACGAGCCGCTCGGCGTCCCCGACGCGCTCGGTCGCCGGGTCGCCCGCAACACCTCCTCCCTCTTGATCGAGGAGTCCCACGTCGCCGCCGTCACCGACCCGGCCGGCGGCTCCTACGCCGTGGAGAGGCTGACCGACGACCTCGCGGTCGCCGGGTGGGCCGAGCTGGGGCGCATCGAGGCTGCGGGCGGGGCCTTCACCGACGAGGCCCGCGCCGGCGTGGCGGAGCGGGTCAGGGCGGTGCGCGCCGAGCGCGACGCCCAGGTCGCCGACCGCTCGCGCCCGCTCACCGGTGTCTCGGAGTTCCCGAACCTGGCCGAGACGCTGCCCGAGCGGGACCCCCGCCCGCACCGCGACGTCCACCACTACGGCGCAGCGTTCGAGGACATGCGGGCCCAGCCCGCGGTGCGGCCGGTCTTCCTGGCCACGATGGGCCCGGTCGCGGCGCACACCGCCCGCGCCACCTTCGCCACCAACCTGCTGGCCGCGGGCGGCGTCGCCGTCGAGGCCGCCGGAGCCACGACCGACACGGCGTCGGTGCTCGCGGCGTACGCGGGCCAGGCGGTCGTGGTGCTCGCCGGGACCGACGCGGCGTACGCCGAGTGGGGCGCCGACCTCGTCACCGCCCTGCGGGCGGCAGGTGCGTCGTACGTCGTGCTCGCGGGCAGGCCGGGGGAGCGGACCGTGCGCCAGGGATCGACCGACGACACTGTTGATGACGGGGCTGCCCTGGGGGTCGATGCGCTCGGCTTCCTCGGCCGGATCCGAGAGGAGCTCGTCCGATGAGCAGCATCCCGAAGAACTTCGCCGACGTCCCGTTGTCCGATGGTCTCGTGACAGGACTTCGTCCTTCCTCGACCAGCAACGGCGAGGGAGTCTCCTGGGCGAGCCCCGAGGGCATCGACGTCCTCCCGGTCTACGGCCCCGAGCACCTCGAGGGCCTCGACGGCCTCGACACCTGGCCGGGCATCGCGCCCTTCCTGCGCGGTCCCTATCCGACCATGTACACCACCCAGCCGTGGACGATCCGGCAGTACGCCGGGTTCTCCACCGCGGAGGAGTCCAACGCCTTCTACCGCCGCAACCTCGCGGCCGGCCAGAAGGGGCTCAGCGTCGCCTTCGACCTCGCGACCCACCGCGGCTACGACTCCGACCACCCGCGGGTGCGCGGCGACGTCGGCATGGCGGGCGTGGCGATCGACTCGATCTACGACACCCGCACCCTCTTCGACGGCATCCCGCTGGACGAGATGTCGGTGTCGATGACGATGAACGGCGCGGTGCTGCCGGTGCTCGCGCTCTACATCGCGGCGGCCGAGGAGCAGGGGGTCGCGCCCGAGCAGCTCGCGGGGACCATCCAGAACGACATCCTCAAGGAGTTCATGGTCCGCAACACCTACATCTACCCGCCGGCCCCGAGCATGCGGATCATCAGCGACATCTTCGCCTACACCTCGCAGCGGATGCCGCGCTTCAACTCCATCTCGATCTCCGGCTACCACATCCAGGAGGCCGGGGCGACCGCCGACCTCGAGCTCGCCTACACGCTCGCCGACGGCGTGGAGTACATCCGTGCCGGCCTCGGCACAGGAATGGGCATCGACGACTTCGCGCCGCGGCTCTCCTTCTTCTGGGCCATCGGGATGAACTTCTTCATGGAGGTCGCCAAGATGCGCGCGGCCCGGGCGCTGTGGGCGCGGCTGGTCGACGACTTCGACCCGAAGAACCCCAAGTCGCGCTCGCTGCGCACCCACAGCCAGACCTCGGGCTGGTCGCTGACCGCGCAGGACGTCTTCAACAACGTCGGTCGCACCTGCATCGAGGCGATGGCCGCGACCCAGGGCCACACCCAGTCGCTGCACACCAACGCCCTCGACGAGGCGATCGCGCTGCCGACCGACTTCTCCGCGCGGATCGCCCGCAACACCCAGCTGCTGCTGCAGCAGGAGTCGGGCACCACCCAGGTCGTCGACCCGTGGGCCGGCTCCTACTACGTCGAGAAGCTCACCCACGACCTCGCCGAGCGGGCCTGGGCGCACATCCAGGAGGCCGAGCGCGCCGGGGGCATGGCGAGGGCGATCGAGCAGGGCATCCCGAAGATGCGCATCGAGGAGGCGGCCGCGCGCACCCAGGCGCGCATCGACGCCGGTCAGCAGAAGGTGATCGGCGTCAACACCTACCGCCTCGCTGCCGAGGACAGGCTCGACGTGCTGCGCGTGGACAACGACGACGTCTACCGCCAGCAGGTCGCCAAGCTGGAGCGGCTGCGCGCCGAGCGCGACGACGACGACGTACGCCGTGCGCTCGAGGCGATCACGGCCAGCGCCGAGCGAGGCCCGGTCGGCGGCGGCTCGCTCGACGGCAACCTCCTCGCGCTCGCGGTCGACGCCGCCCGGGCCAAGGCCACGGTCGGCGAGATCTCCGACGCCCTGGAGAAGGTCTACGGCCGGCACCAGGCCGTGATCCGTACGATCAGCGGCGTGTACCGCGACGAGGCAGGCACCGCGCCCGGCACGAAGGTCGCCGAGGTGCTCGCCGCCACCGAGGAGTTCGAGGCCGAGGAGGGCCGGCGCCCGCGCATCCTGGTCGCCAAGATGGGCCAGGACGGCCACGACCGCGGCCAGAAGGTCGTCGTCACCGCCTTCGCCGACCTCGGCTTCGACGTCGACGTGGGGCCGCTGTTCTCCACGCCCGAGGAGGTCGCGCAGCAGGCCGTGGACGCCGACGTGCACATCGTCGGCGTCTCCTCCCTCGCCGCCGGCCACCTCACGCTGCTGCCTGCGCTGAAGCAGGCGCTGGCCGAGCAGGGCCGTCCCGACATCATGATCGTCATCGGCGGCGTCATCCCGCCCGACGACGTCGAGACCCTCAAGGAGATGGGCGCCGCCGCGGTCTTCCTGCCCGGCACCGTGATCGCGGAGTCGGCCCTCGACCTCCTCGCGCGGCTGCGGGCCTGATGCCGAGTCCGGTCGACGTCGACGCCCTCGTCGCGGGCGTGCGCGACGGTCAGCGCGCCGCGGTCGCGCGCGCCATCACGGTGGTGGAGTCCTCGCGCCCCGAGCACCGGCTCGCAGCGCGCGACCTGCTCACCGCGCTGGCGGGGATCGAGCGACCGCCCGCGACGCGTGTCGGCATCTCGGGCGTGCCCGGGGTGGGCAAGTCGACCTTCATCGAGAGCCTCGGCACCCGCCTCACCGCGGCGGGCCACCGCGTCGGCGTGCTCGCCGTCGACCCGTCGTCGGTGCGCACCGGCGGCTCGGTGCTCGGCGACAAGACCCGCATGTCGATGCTGGCCGTCGACCCGCACGCCTTCATCCGCCCCTCGCCCTCCGCGGGCACCCTGGGCGGCGTCGCCCGCGCCACCACGCAGGCGATGCTGGTGCTCGAGGCGGCGGGCTTCGACGTCGTGCTCGTCGAGACCGTCGGCGTCGGCCAGTCGGAGGTGACGGTCGCGCGGATGGTCGACACCTTCTGCTTCCTCACCCTCGCCCGCACCGGCGACCAGCTCCAGGGCATCAAGAAGGGCATCCTCGAGATCGTCGACGTCGTCGCGGTCAACAAGGCCGACGCCCACGAGGGCCAGAGCCACGCCGCCGACGCCCGGGTCGCGGCCCGCGAGCTCTCCGGAGCGCTGCGCCTGGTGCGCGGCCACGCCGAGTGGGCCCCGCCCGTGGTGACCTGCTCGGGCCTGACCGGCGAGGGCGTGGACGACGTCTGGGACCGCGTCGGGCAGCACCGCGCCCACCTCGGCGTCGACGGGCTGGCGCACAAGCGCGCCGAGCAGCAGCTCGACTTCACCTGGGCGCTCGTCCGCGACGAGCTCGACCAGCGCCTGCGCTCCTCCGCGGGCGTGGCGGCGGTGCGCGACGACGTACGCCGGGCCGTGCTCGCGGGTGAGCTCCCGGCGCCCCTGGCGGCCGACCGGCTGCTCGCTGCGTACGACTCGGCCTCGCCGGACGGCCCGACCCCCTAAACTCGACGGGTCATGTCCCAGACCTCACCTGCCCACGCCGCCAGCCCCGTCATCGCCGAGGTCGTCGACAAGCACGCCGAGGACCTCCTCGCCATGCGTCGCGACCTGCACGCGCACCCCGAGCTCAGCTGGACCGAGTCCCGCACCTCCGACATCGTCGAGACGGCGCTCGGGGCGGCCGGCTGGCGGATCTCGCGGCCCGAGGGCGGGGGAGTGCTCGCCGAGATCGGCCACGAGGGCCGCCTGGTCGCCCTGCGCGCCGACCTCGACGCGCTGCCCGTCGACGACCTGACCTCCGACCCGTGGAGGAGCACGGTGGAGGGCGTGGCCCACGCCTGCGGCCACGACGTGCACACCACGGGCCTGGTCGGCGCCGGCCTCGCGCTGGCCGAGGTGGCCGGCCGCGGGATGCTGCCGGGCCGGGTCCGGCTGGTCTTCCAGCCCGCCGAGGAGGTCATGCCGGGCGGTGCGCTCCACCTGATCGCCAGCGGGGCGCTCGAGGGCGTCGACCACATCTTCGGCCTCCACTGCGACCCCAGCCTCGACGTCGGCCGGGTGGGCCTGCGGGAGGGACCGCTGACCGGCGCGGCCGACGCGCTGACCGTCCGGCTCACCGGCAAGGGCGGGCACACCTCGCGCCCCCACCTCACCGAGGACCTCACCTTCGCCCTCGGCAAGGTGCTCACCGAGCTGCCCGCGATCCTCAGCCGCCGCCTCGACCCGCGCGCGGGCGTCAGCGTGGTCTGGGGCGCGGTGCGGGCCGGTCAGGCCCACAACGTCATCCCGCACACCGGCGTCGTCGCCGGCACGGTGCGCATGCTCGACGCGGTCGCCTGGGCCGACGCCGAGCACCTCATCCGGCAGCTGATCAGCACGATCATCGCCCCCTACGGCGTCGCCGCCGAGGTCACCTACCAGCGCGGCGTCCCGCCCGTGGTGAACCACCCGGTCTCCACCGTGATGCTCGGCACGGCCGTCGAGACCGTCCTGGGCCGCCACGGCCACGTCTCGACCGCCCAGAGCCTCGGCGGGGAGGACTTCGGCTGGTACCTCGACTCGATCCCCGGCGCGATGGCGCGGCTGGGCACCCGGACGCCGGGCGGGCCGACGTACGACCTGCACCAGGGCAACCTCCGCATCGACGAGGCTGCCACCGCCATCGCCGCCCGGGTGCTCGCCGAGGCGGCGGTCACCGCCCTGTCAGCCGGCGGGTGAGGCCTCGGTGCGCCCGGGGGCGCACCGTCCCAGGGGCACCCCGAAGGTGAAGGTGCTGCCCTCGCCGGGGGTCGAGGTGACGCACAGGCTGCCATCCATGAGGTCGGCCAGGGCGCGGCAGATCGCCAGGCCGAGGCCGATGCCGGCGCCCGGCCGCGCGTCGCGGGCGGTCGAGCGGGCGAACGGCTCGAAGAGCGTGGCGAGGTGGTCGGGGTCGATGCCGGGACCGGTGTCCTCGACGACGAACTCCACCCACACGTCGGCGGCGTGGTCGTCGCCCGGGTCGAGGGCGTGGGGGCGGGTGCGCACGCGCACGTCGACGCGGCCCTCACGGGTGAACGTCAGCGCGTTGCGGACCAGGTTGGACACCACCTGGCGCACCCGGCGCACGTCGCCGTCGGCGCTCACCGGCACCGCGTCGTCGATGGTGACAGACAGCTCGAGGCCGCGCTCCTCGGCGAGCGGGACCGCCCAGGACGTCACCGTGTCCACGACGGAGCGCAGCTCGAAGGGCCGGGCGTGCAGCACCGACTGGTGGGTCTCGAGGCCGGAGAACTCCAGCAGCTCGTCGACCAGGTGCATGAGGTGCTGGCCGGCGCGCTGGACCATGTCGACGTAGTGGCTCGACCCCGCGGGGGAGTCGGCGTGCACCAGCAGGTCGGTGGCCCCGACGAGGGTCGCCAGCGGCGTGCGGAGCTCGTGGCTGACGGTGGCGAGGAAGAGGGTCTTGGCGGCGTTGGCCACCTCCAGCTCGCGCTGGACCTGGTTGGCCCGGGTGATGTCCTCGGTGACCCCGTGGACCCCGACCACCTCGCCGTCGACGACCACGGGGATGCCCGTGCAGCGGAAGTCGACGACCCCGCCGTCGGCCCGCAGCACGCGGGCCTCGACCATGACCGGCTCGCCGGTCATGACGCGCTCGAAGGCCCGGCCCATCACGGCGTGGTCGGCAGGGTGGATGGTCTCGGCGAAGTGGGTGCGCCGCATCTGCTCCAGGCTGAGCCCGGTCATCTCGCAGGCGTGGGCGTTGGCCTCGGTGTAGTAGCCGTCGCGGTCGATCGAGAACACCGCGTGCGGGTGGTGGACGACCATCGAGGCGTAGCGCTCGCTGCCCTGGGCCAAGGCGCTCTCGCCCAGCGGCGAGTCGTGCGACGCCGCAGGGTGCCGTCGATCAGACATGCGTTCCTCCCCCGTGTGGCGCCGAGCCGACCGGGCACCAGTAGACCACGCGGGGGAGGGTCGCTACTGCGACTTGTAGGCCACGCCGTCCGCCGCCGGGGGACGCGACCTGCCCACCAGGCCCGCGACCGCGAAGATCGTGACGAGGTAGGGGAGCATCAGCATGAACTGGCTCGGCACCGGTGAGCCGATGGCCGACAGGACGCCCTGGAGGTTGGAGGCGAACCCGAACAGCAGGGCTGCGAGCGTCGCGCGCACCGGGTCCCACTTGCCGAAGATGACGGCCGCGAGCGCGATGTAGCCGGCGCCGTTGGTCATCTCGCGGTTGAACCCGGCCACCGAGACCAGGCTGAAGTAGGCGCCGCCCATGCCCGCGATGGCGCCGGCCAGCAGGATCGTGCGGTAGCGGGTGCGGTTGACCTTGATGCCCACCGTGTCGGCGGCCTTCGGGTGCTCACCGACCGCGCGCACGCGCAGGCCCCACCGGGTGCGGTAGAGGGCGAACGTCACGAGCACGACGACGAGGTAGAGGACGTAGACGAGCGCGGTCTGGCGGAAGAAGATCGGCCCCACGAGCGGGATGTCGCCGAGCACGGGGATCGGCATCCGCTGGAACCGGTCGGGGGAGTTGAGCGTCTCGGCGTTGGGCGTGAGCACCTGGCGGAACAGGAAGTTCGTCAGGCCCACGACCAGCACGTTGAGCACGACGCCGACGATGACCTGGTCCACGAAGTAGGTGATCGCGAAGAGCCCCAGCACCAGGGCGACGACGGCACCGGCGAACGCGGCAGCGACCAGGCCCGCCCACGGCGACCCGGTCGTCGAGGCGGTGATGGCGGCGGCGAAGGCACCCAGCAGGAGCTGGCCCTCGATGGCGATGTTGACCACGCCGGCCCGCTCGCCCAGCACGCCGCCCAGCGCGCCGAAGACGAGCGGGATCGCCAGCGCGACCGCACCGCCGAGCAGGCTGACCAGCCGGATGCGGCCGTCGGCCGCGGCCCAGCTGAGGAAGCCGGTCATCCAGGCGATCGCGAAGACGATCGGGATCCAGGTGGGCGGGCGCAGGTGGGAGAAGGAGCGACGTGCGGCCTCGGCGGTCAGCGCCAGGCACAGGACGACCATCACCCAGGCGGTGAGGCTCGAGGGCACCACGATGTCGGGCAGCGTGACGAAGTCGGTGTCGCTGGCCAGCTGGAAGGTGGTGTCGCCCACGTGGCTCGAGCGCGCCAGGACGATGCCGAGCGCGAGGGCGAGGACGCCGAGCGCGACGGGGAGCTTCCTGGACCCGCCCCGGGCCGGGGTGGCCGCAGCGGCGGGCGCGAGCCCGCCGCTCTCGGGCGTGGGCTGCTCGGTCACGGTGCTCACTTGGCCTCCTGGGCGGGGAGCCGGAAGATGGCGCGCACCAGGGCGGGCGCGGCGAGGAAGAGGACGATCAGCGACTGGACCACCAGCACCAGGTCGACCGAGATGTTCTCGGAGGCCTGCATGGTGAAGCCGCCGGCCTTGAAGGCACCGAACAGGATGCCGGCGGCGAGGATGCCGAGCGGGCGCGAGCGACCCAGCAGCGCCACGGTGATCGCGTCGAAGCCGATCCCCGCGTCGATGTCGGTGGACACACCGCTGGTCACGGTGCCGAGCACCTGGTTGACGCCGGCGAGACCGAGCAGCGCGCCGGCGATCATCATCACGACGACGTACGTGCGCCCGACGTTGATGCCCGACGCGCGCGCGGCGTGGGGGTTCTCGCCGACCGCACGGATGCGGTAGCCGAGGGTCGAGCGCGACAGCAGCCACCACACGATGGCGACGGCGACGAGCGCGAGCACGAAGCCGAGGTGGAGGTTGAAGCGGTCACCGAGCACCTTCGGGAGGATCGCGGTGTCCTTCATCGGCGGCGACTTGGGGTTCACCGACCCGGGCGTGGCGAGCAGCCAGTCCTTGGTCAGGGCCCAGAACACGAGGTAGTAGCCGACGTAGTTGAGCATGATCGTCACGATCACCTCGTGGGCGCCGGTGCGGGCCTTGAGCAGGCCCGCCAGGCCTCCCCAGAGGGCACCGAACGCCATGCCCACGAGGATGGCGAGCGGCAGGTGGACGACCATCGGCAGGTCGAAGCGGAATCCGACCCACGCCGCCGCGCCGCCGGCGAGGAGCATCTGGCCGCGGCCACCGATGTTGAACAGCGCGGCGCGGAAGGCGATGCCGACGCCGAGGCCGCCGAGGATCAGGGGTCCGGCGAACTTCAGCGTCTCGGTGAGGGGGCGCCACTGCTGCGCCGGGTCGTCGACGAGGTTGTTGAACACCGCGCCGCGGAACATCGCGCTGTAGGCGCCGGAGACGGCGTCCCACACGGCGCTGAAGAAGTCGCTGGGCCGTGCGCCGATGTAGCCGAAGGTCTGGCGGACCGTCTCGTCGGTGCTGGCGATCATCACGGAGCCGACGAGGAAGGCCAGGAGGACCGCGAGCACGCCGGACAGGGCGTCGCCCGAGGCGATCTCGCGCAGCACGTTGCGCGAGCGGTCGCTGCGCGCCGCCGCGGCGTCCTGCTCGGGGGTGGGCTCGGTGGCGGGCCCGGGCTGGCCGGGCTTGTCTGCGTCGCTCACGCGACCACGTCCTTCAGGTCCTTCGGGCGTTCGCCGGTCATCATCAGGCCGAGGGTCTCGCGGGGCGTGTCGGACGGCACGACGCCGACGACCTGGCCGCGGTAGAGCACCATGATGCGGTCGGCCAGGGCCACCACCTCGTCGAGCTCGGTGGAGACCACCAGGACCGGGATGCCGCTGTCGCGGGTCGCCACGATCTGCTTGTGGATGAACTCGATGGAGCCGACGTCGACACCACGGGTGGGCTGCGCGGCGACGAGCAGGCGCAGGTCGCGCGAGAGCTCGCGGGCCACGACGACCTTCTGCTGGTTGCCGCCGGAGAGGTTCCCGGCCAGCGAGTCGATGTCGCGGGCGCGGACGTCGTACTCCTTGAGCTTCTGCTGCGCGAACTCGCGCAGCGCGCCGATGCGCAGGCCACCGTTCTTGACGAACGGCGACTTGAAGCTGCGGTTGAGCATGAGGTTCTCGGCGATGGTGAAGTTGGGCACCAGTCCGTCGACCTGGCGGTCCTCGGGGATGAACCCGACGCCGGCGTCGAGGATCCTGCGCGTCGAGCGCCCGACGAGCTCGTGGCCGTCGAGGGTGATCGAGCCGGTGACGTGGTCCTGCAGGCCGAGCAGGGCCTCGGTGAGCTCGGTCTGGCCGTTGCCCTGGACGCCCGCGACGGCGAGCACCTCGCCGCCACGGATGGTGAAGCTGAGTCCGTCGACCTGGACGTGGCCGGCGGTGTCGACGACGCGGAGGTCCTTCACGACCAGCGCGTCGGCGCCCAGCTGCGGCGCCTCCTTGTGGACCACGAGCTCGACGGGACGACCGACCATCATCGAGGCCAGCTCGACGTTGCTCGCCTGGGGGTCGGCCTCGCCGACGACCTTGCCGAGACGGATGACGGTGATCCGGTCGGCGACCTCGCGGACCTCGCGCAGCTTGTGGGTGATGAAGACGATGGCCTTCCCGGCCTCCTTGAGCTGGCGCATGATGGCCATCAGCTCGTCGGTCTCCTGGGGCGTCAGCACCGCGGTGGGCTCGTCGAAGACGAGCAGCTCGGCGTCGCGCGAGAGCGCCTTGATGATCTCGACCCGCTGCTGGACGCCGACGGGGAGGTCCTCGACGAGGTCGTCGGGGGAGACGTGGAAGCCGAAGCGCTCGGAGATCTCGGTGACGCGCGCACGCGCGGCGTCGGCGTCGAGGGTGCCGGCGAAGCCGGTGGACTCGTTGCCGAGCATGACGTTCTCGGCCACGGTGAAGACCGGGATGAGCATGAAGTGCTGGTGGACCATGCCGATGCCGGCGGCCATCGCGTCGCCGGGACCGGTGAAGTGCCGTACCTCGCCGTCGATCTCGATCTCGCCCTCGTCGGCCTTGTACAGGCCGTAGAGGACGTTCATCAGCGTCGACTTGCCCGCGCCGTTCTCACCGAGGAGGCAGTGGATCTCGCCGGGCTCGACGGTGAGGGAGATCGAGTCGTTGGCCACCACGGTGCCGAAGCGTTTGGTGATGCCTCGCAGGACGAGTCTCATGGCATCGCATCCTAGGGGTCGGAACGTCCCCGAGGTGATCTGCGGGAACTGGTACGGGAGTGGGGTGCGGGAGGGCGCGGGGAAGGGTAACCGCCGGGTGCCCGACGCCTCGTGCCCGACATGTGCCAAACGTGCGGGCCGGTCTTGGGCACAGGCTGGGCACGCACAAGGGAGGCCGACGCTCGGCGTCGGCCCCCCGTGGTGGAGCAGGTGTGGAGCAGGTGGTGAGGATCAGCCGAGGTAGCTGTTCACCGTGATCGAGCCGTCGATGATGCCCTGCTTGACGGTCTCCAGCTTGTCGGCGAGGCCGGGGTCGACCTTGTCCTCGAAGTTGTGGAACGGCGCGATGCCGACGCCGTCGTTCTCGAGCGTGCCGACGTAGGGGGTGAAGTCGAACGTGTCGTCGCCCGCGGCCATGATCGCCTCGTAGGTCGAGACCTTCATGTCCTTCAGGATCGAGGTCATGACGTAGTCCTGGGTGGACGGGTCGGTCTCGTAGAGGTCGGCGTCGACGCCCACCATGGCGACGTCCTTGCCGGAGTCCTGGATCGCGGTGATGGCGCCCTGGTAGATCGGGCCACCGACGGGGAGGACGACGTCGACGTCCTGGTCGAGGATCTGCTTGGCGGTGCTGGTCGCGGCCTCGTTGGCCTCGAAGCCACCGGTGAAGGACCCGTTCTTGCCGTCCCAGCCGACGACCTCGACGTCCTTCTTGTTCTCCTTGGCGTAGTACTCCGCGCCCTGCTTGAAGCCGTCCATGAAGATGGTGACGGTCGGGAACGGCATGCCGCCGTAGGTGCCGACCTTGCCGGTCTTGGTGTAGTCGGCAGCGGCGTAGCCGGCCAGGAAGGCGGCCTGCGCGGTGTCGTAGAGCAGCGGCTTGATGTTGTCGACGTCGGCCTTGCCGTCGAAGGTCTGGCCGTCGTCGCCGCCGTCGGCGGAGTCGTCGATCAGGACGTACTCGATGTCGGGGTTGGCCTTGGCGGACTCCTTGGTCGCCGCGGCGAGCGCGAAGCCGACCGTGACGATGGCGTCGCAGCCCTGGCCCACGAGGCTCTCGAGGTTGGGGGCGAAGTCGTTCTCGCTGTTGGACTCGACGGACTTGAGCTCCACGCCGAGCTTGTCGGCAGCCTGGGTGGCGCCCTCGAAGCTGAGCTGGTTGAACGACTTGTCGTCGAAGCCGCCCGCGTCGGACACGATGCAGGGCTGGAAGTCGCTCGCCGTGGCGTCGCTGCCGCTCCCGCTGCCGCCGTTGGCGTCATCGGCGGGCGCGTCGCCGCACGCAGCCAGGCTGGCGCCGGCCAGCAGCGCCACGAGGCCGTTCGCAACGACCTTCCTCGTCTTGGTCACAATGCCTCCAAATAGATGCACCCCGGGTTGGGGTCAGCTTTCCGGCGTCATGATGCCCGCGGATGAGTCACGCGTCACGGGGATGGGCACTACTGAAACCGGTTTGAGACCTAAAACCGGCCGGAGATCTTTCGGCGGAACCTGCCGAAGACCGATGGTTCGGCGTATGCGCCACACTGTGCGCGTGGAACAGACGGACTGGGACGAGCTCAAGGCAGCCGCGGTCGAGGTGATGGGGCATGCCTACGCGCCCTACTCACGCTACGCCGTCGGCGCCGCCGCGCGGGTCGACGACGGGCGGACCGTCGTGGGCTGCAACGTGGAGAACGCGGCGTACGGCGTCGTGCTCTGCGCGGAGTGCGGTCTGGTCTCCCAGCTGCACGCCACGGGCGGCGGGCGGCTGACGCACTTCGTGTGCGTCAACGGCGACGGCGAGGTGATCATGCCGTGCGGCCGCTGCCGCCAGCTGCTCTTCGAGCACGGCGGTCGTGACCTCCTGCTCTGGACGGTCTCGGGCGTCAAGCCCATGTCGGAGGTGCTCCCGGACGCCTTCGGGCCCGACGACCTGGCGAAGGTGTCCGCACCGACGACTACGACGACAGCAGGAGGCAACTAGTGGCAGCCCACGACGCGGTCGAGGTCATCCTCGCCAAGCGCGACAAGCAGGAGCTCACCGACAGCCAGATCGACTGGGTGATCGACGCCTACACCCGCGGCGAGGTGGCCGACGAGCAGATGTCGTCGCTGGCGATGGCGATCCTGCTCAACGGCATGAACCGCACCGAGATCGCCCGCTGGACCGCGGCGATGATCGCCTCGGGCGAGCGGATGGACTTCTCCTCCCTCTCACGCCCGACGGCCGACAAGCACTCCACCGGCGGCGTGGGCGACAAGATCACCCTCCCGCTGGCGCCCCTCGTCGCCGCGTGCGGCGTGGCCGTCCCGCAGCTCTCTGGACGCGGGCTGGGCCACACCGGCGGCACCCTCGACAAGCTCGAGTCGATCCCCGGCTGGCGCGCTGCGCTGAGCAACGAGGAGATGTTCGCGATCCTCGAGGACGTCGGCGCGGTCATCTGCGCCGCGGGCGACGGCCTCGCCCCGGCCGACAAGAAGCTCTACGCGCTGCGCGACGTCACCGGCACGGTCGAGGCGATCCCGCTGATCGCGAGCTCGATCATGAGCAAGAAGATCGCGGAGGGCACCGGCGCGCTCGTGCTCGACGTCAAGGTCGGCAGCGGCGCCTTCATGAAGGACCTCGCCTCGGCGCGCGAGCTCGCCGAGACGATGGTGGCGCTCGGCACCGACGCCGGCGTGCACACGGTGGCGCTCCTCACCGACATGGCGACCCCGCTCGGCAACACCGCGGGCAACGCGGTCGAGGTCGCGGAGTCCGTCGAGGTGCTCGCCGGCGGTGGACCGTCCGACGTGGTCGAGCTGACCCTGGCCCTCGCCCGCGAGATGCTCGCCGGCGCCGGGCGCGGCGACGTCGACCCGGCCGAGAAGCTGGCCGACGGCTCGGCCATGGACGCCTGGAAGGCGATGATCCGCGCGCAGGGCGGCGACCCCGACGCCGCGCTCCCGCAGGCGCAGGAGACCCACGTCGTTCACGCCCCGGCCACGGGCACGCTGACCCGCCTCGACGCGATGGCCATCGGCCTGGCCGCGTGGCGCCTCGGCGCTGGCCGTGCCCGCAAGGAGGACCCGGTGCAGGCCGGCGCCGGCGTCGTGTGGCACGCCCGCCCCGGCGACCGCGTCACGCAGGGCGACCCGCTCTTCACGCTGCACACCGACGAGCCCGACCGCTTCGGTCGCGCCCTGGCCTCGCTCGAGGGCGGCTACGACATCGAGGACGGCGCCGAGCTCACGCCCGGCCCGATCGTGCTCGACCGCATCGGCTGACGCGGCGGGCCCGCCCGCGGCTCAGGCCAGCAGCAGCACGACGTGCTGGGCCACGCAGGCGGGCTTGTCCCGGCCCTCGATCTCGACCGTGTGCTCGACGATGAGCTGCTTGCCTGCGGGCAGGTCGCGCACCTCGCCGAAGCGCACGTGCGAGCGCAGCCGGCTGTCGACCGGCACGGGGGAGGGGAAGCGGACCTTCTCCAGGCCGTAGTTGAGCCGCGCGCCGGGCGTCTCGAGGCGGAACACCTCCGAGGCGAAGTGGGGCAGCAGGCTCAGGGTCAGGAAGCCGTGGGCGATGGTCGTGCCGAACGGCCCGTCGGCCGCGGCCGCGGTGTCGACGTGGATCCACTGGTGGTCGAGGGTGGCCTCGGCGAAGGCGTCGATGCGGGCCTGGTCGACCACCAGCCACTCGCTGGTCCCGATCTCGGACCCGGAGGCGGCGGCGACGTCGTCGAGCGAGGTGAAGGTGCGCATGGGCACGAACATAGTGCTCGGCCCCCGGGCCGGCACTGGTTGGATGGGCCCATGAGCACTCCCACGCGCGACCAGGTGCTGGCCGCACCCAAGGTCCTCCTCCACGACCACCTCGACGGCGGGCTGCGCCCCCAGACCATCGTCGAGCTGGCGGCCGGGATCGGCCACGAGCTGCCGGCCGCCGACGCCGAGTCGCTGGGACGGTGGTTCACGGAGTCGGCCGACTCGGGCTCGCTCGTGCGCTACCTCGAGACCTTCGACCACACCGTGGCCGTCATGCAGAACGGCCCCGCGATCGCCCGCGTGGCCCGCGAGTGCGTCGAGGACCTGGCCGCCGACGGCGTCGTCTACGCCGAGGTCCGCTACGCCCCCGAGCAGCACGTCGGCGACGGCATGACGCTCGACGAGGTCGTGGCGGCGGTGCAGGAGGGCTTCGAGGCCGGGATGGCGGCCGCCGGCGGCAGGATCGTCGTACGCCAGCTGCTGACCGCGATGCGCCACCAGGCGCGCTCGATGGAGATCGCCGAGCTGGCGATCGCCTGGCGCGACCGCGGCGTGGCCGGCTTCGACATCGCGGGTGCGGAGGCCGGGTTCCCGCCCACCCGCCACCTCGACGCCTTCGAGTACCTCCAGCGCGAGAACGCCCACTTCACCATCCACGCGGGGGAGGCCTTCGGCCTGCCGTCGATCTGGGAGGCGATCCAGTGGTGCGGCGCGGACCGGCTCGGCCACGGCGTGCGGATCATCGACGACATCACCGTCCACGACGACGGCTCGGTCGAGCTCGGCCGGCTCGCGGCCTACGTGCGCGACCAGCGCATCCCGCTGGAGATGTGCCCCAGCTCCAACATCCAGACCGGTGCCGCCGAGTCCTTCGCGGCGCACCCGATCGGCCTGCTCACCGACCTGCGCTTCCGGGTCACGATCAACACCGACAACCGGCTGATGAGCGGCACGTCGATGACCCGCGAGATGTTCGGGCTCGTCGAGGCCTTCGACTACACGCTCGAGGACCTGCGCTGGTTCACGATCAACGCGATGAAGTCGGCGTTCCTGCCCTTCGACGAGCGGCTCACGCTGATCGACGAGGTCATCAAGCCGGGTTACGCCGCGCTCAGCGCCGGCTGACCCGTTCGTCGGCACTCAGCTCGGTGTAGGCCTGATCGCCGGTCGCGCGCCGGCACCCCGAGCGCACGGCGTGCGCCACGACGCGCTGCTGGTCGCGCAGCAGCGCGACCCCACGCCGCACGAGCACCAGCGGCGGCTTGCGGTGCTCGCGCAGGTCGCGGGTCAGGCGTCGCCAGAAGGTGACCAGCGGGTGCTGGGTGATGCAGTAGGCCTCGGCCAGCATCCCCTCCGCGCGGCACGTGGCGACCACGTCGGGGGCGAAGATGCCCTCGGCGACGAAGAGGGTGCTGTTGCCGAGGTCGACGGTGCGCGACCCGCAGCGCCCGTTCTGCGCGATCTCGTACACCGGCACCTCGCTGCGGCCCGTCGCGCAGAGCTCGCGCAGCGCGTCGAGGGCGTCGTCGCGGTGCCACGAGGCGGGGTCGTCCCAGTCGACGAGCCCGGCGTTGGCGCCGTGGGTGATGCGGGGCAGGGACGGGTCGTCGCCGTCCTTGTAGAAGTCGTCGAGCCGGAGGACCGGCAGGCCGAGCCGCTCGGCCAGCCGGGACTTCCCGGCGCCGCTCGGGCCGGCCAGGACGACCACCTGGGCTGTGCTCATGCTCACGAACTCTTTTCCTCGTTCGGCCTTCGGAGGGGTGGGCCGAGGACTAGTCTCGCCCAGACTTCAGATCGATGTTCCTGTGGGAGGACCAGATGAGTCTCGACGACTCGACGACAGCGCCCGACGGCGCCGACAGCCCCGGCGGGCGGCGCAGCGCTGCCCGCCCGGCTGGCACCACGCTGATCGTCGGGGGAGTCGCCCTGCTGCTGCTCGTCGGCGGTCTGGTCTTCTTCATGGTCAAGGGTGGTGCCTCCGGCTCGGAGGCGGCCGACTGCGTCTCGGAGCAGGTGCGCCTGACGACCGCCCCGGTCATGGAGGACCTGGTCAAGCAGGCCGTCAAGAGCGTGAACGCCGACGAGCCCTGCATCGACGTCAAGGTCACCGCCGGGACGGTGAAGGACGTCGTGGCCCTGCTGGCCGACCCCAACGCACAGCTCCCCGAGATCTGGATCCCGGACAGCCCTACGTGGAAGGGCCAGCTCACCTCGGCCGGCTGGACCGGCACCCCGGTCGCCCCCGTGCTCGCGCAGACCCCGGTCGGCCTCGTGGGCGGTCCTGCCGCCAGCGCGCCGACCTCGTGGGCCTCGGCGCTCGACGGTGGCGCGATGGCGATGTCGGACCCCAGCGCCCAGGGTGCCTCGGCGCTCGCGCTGCTGGCGCCGTACGCCGAGATGAAGTCCACCGGCGAGACCGCGCAGTCCATCGAGGAGAAGACGGTCCCGGTCGCCCAGACCTTCGGTGAGCGGGCCGTGGCCGGCGGCTCCACCGAGAACGACCTGGCCGACATCGCCGCCTCCAGCACCCAGCTGGTCCCGGCCACCGAGCAGGCCTACCTCGCCGCGCGCCGCAGCAACGACCAGCTGACGCTGGTCGCGCCGCAGACCGGCACGCCGATGCTGCAGTACCCCCTGATCGACGTGAACCGCGGCAACCTCGACGTGATGTCCTCCAACGGCGACCTGTCGGCCCGCGTGGGTCGTGCGATCGGCCGCTGGTTCACCTCCGGCGCCGGCGTGGAGGCCGTCGCCGCCGCCGAGCTCCGCGGCCCCGACGGCGCCGCGCTGGCCAACGGCATCGGCCTCGGCGACGCCAAGGTGCTGCCCAAGGTCGAGCAGAAGACCGCCGACGACGCGCTGCGCCAGTGGCGGGTGCTCTCGGTGCCCTCGAGCATCCTCGCGGTCGTCGACCTGTCCGGCTCGATGAAGACCGCGATCGGCGACACCACCCGCATCCAGCTCGCCGTCAACGCCTCCCAGGTCGCGCTCGACGCCTTCCCCGACACGGCCCGCATCGGCATCTGGGGCTTCTCGAAGAACCGCGGCGAGGGCGGGGTCTCCTACCAGGAGTACGCCACCCTCGACCGGCTCGACGCCTCCGCCGGCGACGCCGGCACCCACGGCGACGTGGTCCGCAAGGAGGCCGACGCCCTCACCGGCCGGGTCAAGGGCGCGACCGGCCTGATGGACACCACGCTCGCCGCCTACAAGTACGCCCAGCAGAAGTGGGACCCGGCGTGGTTCAACTCCGTGGTGATCTTCACCGACGGCGCCAGCGACGACTCCAGCTCGCTGTCGCTGGAGTCCCTGGTCAACCAGCTCAAGTCGGTCCGTGACCCGGCCAAGCCGGTCAAGGTGATCATCATCGGCATCTCGCAGGACGCCGCCACCGGCGAGCTCGAGCAGATCGCGGCCGCCACCGGTGGCCAGAACTACCTGGTGAACAACCCCAACGAGATCCTCGGGGTGCTCGCCCAGGCGCTGCTCAACCGCTGACCGCCCGCACGTACGACGAAGGCCCCCGGAGATCCTCCGGGGGCCTTCGTCGTACGTGCGGGCGAGCGTCGCGATGCGCGGTGGATCAGACGCCGATCGGGTGCCAGACCGTCTTGGTCTCCTGGAAGCGCGTCATCCGGTCGAGGCCGGGCTCGGCGAGCCAGTCGGTGTCGGGGGCGGGACGGCGCACGCGCTTGAGGTTGTCGGCCGCGGCCACCTCGAGCGCGGTGGCGAGCTCCGCGTCCTCCACGCCGGTCAGGTCGATGCCGTTGACGTCCATGTGGGAGGCCAGCCACGGCGCGATCTCGGCCTGCGAGCCGGTGAGGACGTTGACCACGCCGCCGGGCAGGTCGCTGGTGGCCATGACCTCGCCCAGGGTGATCGCGGTGAGGGGGTGGTCCTGGCTGGCGATCACGACGACGGTGTTGCCGGTGACGATGAGCGGCGCGACGACGCTGACCAGGCCCAGCAGGGGTCCTCGGGGTGCGACCACGGCGATCACGCCGCTGGGCTCGGGGGTGGAGAGGTTGAAGTAGGGGCCGGCGACCGGGTTGGCGTTGCCGACGACCTGGGTGATCTTGTCGGCCCAGCCGGCGTACCAGACGAGCCGGTCGATGGCGGCGTCGACGTAGGTGCGCGCGCGGGCGGCGGAGATGCCCTCCGAGGCACGCATCTCGGCCTCGAACTGCTCGCGGCGCCCCTCCATCACCTCGGCGACGCGGTAGACGACCTGCGCCCGGTTGTAGGCGGTCCTGCCCGACCAGCCGGGGAACGCCGCGCGGGCGGCCACGACGGCGTCACGGGCGTCCTTGCGGGAGGCATGGGCGGCGTTGGCCATGAGGCGGCCCTTGGCGTCGTTCACGATGTAGGACCGTCCGGACTCGGAGCGGGGGAACGCACCCCCGATGTAGAGCTTGTACGTCTTGCGCACGTCGATGCGGCTCACGCGTCCGCTCCCTTCAGGTAGGCCTCGAGACCGTGGCGGCCGCCCTCGCGGCCGTAGCCGGACTCCTTGTAGCCGCCGAACGGCGAGGTCGGGTCGAACTTGTTGAACGTGTTGGCCCAGACCACGCCCGCGCGCAGGCGGTTGGCCATGGACAGGATCAGCGAGCCCTTGTCGGTCCACACGCCGGCCGAGAGGCCGAACGGGGTGTTGTTGGCCTTCTCGACCGCCTCGGACGGGGTGCGGAAGGTGAGCACCGACAGGACGGGGCCGAAGATCTCCTCGCGGGCGATCCGGTGGGCCTGCGAGACGCCGGTGAAGACGGTCGGGGCGAACCAGTAGCCGTGGGCGGGCAGGTCGCACGCGGGCGACCAGCGCTCGGCGCCCTCGGCCTCGCCGACGGCGGAGAGCTCGCGGATCTTGGCCAGCTGCTCGGCGGAGTTGATGGCGCCCACGTCGGTGTTCTTGTCGAGCGGGTCGCCCACGCGCAGCGTCGACATGCGGCGCTTGAGCCGCTCCATGACCTCGTCGGCCACGGACTCCTGCACGAGCAGGCGCGAGCCGGCGCAGCACACGTGGCCCTGGTTGAAGAAGATGCCGTTGACGATGCCCTCGATGGCCTGGTCGAGCGGGGCGTCGTCGAAGACGATGTTGGCGGCCTTGCCGCCGAGCTCGAGGGTGACCTTCTTGTCGGTGCCGGCCACGGCCCGGGCGATGGCCTTGCCGACCTCGGTCGAGCCGGTGAAGGCGACCTTGTCGACGTCGGGGTGCGACACGATCGCGCGACCGGTGTCGCCGGCGCCGGTGACGATGTTGACGACACCGGGCGGGAGGTCGGCCTGCTGGCAGATCTCGGCGAACAGCAGCGCGGTCAGGGGCGTGGTCTCGGCCGGCTTCAGCACGACGGTGTTGCCGCACGCGAGGGCCGGGGCGATCTTCCACGCCAGCATCAGCAGCGGGAAGTTCCACGGGATGACCTGGCCGGCGACCCCGAGCGGGGTGGAGCCGTAGCCGGAGTGCTCGAGCTTGTCGGCCCAGCCGGCGTAGTAGAAGAAGTGGGCGGCGACGACGGGGATGTCGACGTCGCGCGACTCCTTGATCGGCTTGCCGTTGTCGATGGACTCCAGCACGGCCAGCTCGCGGCCGCGCTCCTGGATGATCCGGGCGATGCGGTAGAGGTACTTGGCGCGCTCGGCCCCCGACATCCGCGACCACACGCGGGTGTAGGCCCGGCGGGCGGCCTTGACGGCCTCGTCGACGTCGGCGTCGCTGGCCTCGGCGACCTCGGCCAGCACCTCCTCGGTGGCGGGGTTGACCGTCTTGAACGACGTACCGGTGCCGTCGACGAACTCGCCGTTGATGAACAGGCCGTAGGACGCCTTGATGTCGACGACGGAGCGCGACTCGGGCGCCGGGGCGTACTCGAACGGGCTGATCGGAGTGGGGTTGCTCATCTGTGCCTCAGTCCAGCGTGAAGTAGTCGGGACCGGAGTAGCGACCGGTCGTCATCTTGGTGCGCTGCATCAGCAGGTCGTTGAGCAGCGTGGAGGCGCCGAAGCGGAACCAGTCGGGGTCGAGCCAGTCGGGACCGGCGACCTCGTTGACCATCACGAGGTACTTGATGGCGTCCTTGGTGGTCTTGATGCCACCGGCCGGCTTCACGCCGACCATCTGGCCGGTCTGCGCGCGGAAGTCGCGGACGGCCTCGAGCATGACCAGCGTGACGGGCAGGGTCGCCGCGGGCTGCACCTTGCCGGTGGAGGTCTTGATGAAGTGGGCGCCGGCCATCATGGCCAGCCAGCTCACGCGGCGGACGTTGTCGTAGGTCTGGAGCTCACCGGTCTCGAAGATGACCTTGAGGTGCGCGCTGGTGCCGTCGGGCCGAGCGCACGCCTCCTTGACCTGGGCGATCTCCTCGTAGACGTCGAGGTAGCGCCCGGAGAGGAAGGCGCCACGGTCGATGACCATGTCGATCTCGTCGGCACCGGCCTCGACCGCGTCGCGGGTGTCGGCGAGCTTGATGTCCATCGCCGCACGACCGCTGGGGAAGGCGGTGGCCACCGCGGCGACGTGCACGCCGCTGTCGCCCAGGGTCTGCTTCGCGGTGCCGACCATGTCGGGGTAGACGCAGACGGCGGCGGTGGCCGGGCACGACGGGTCGGCCGGGTCGGGGCGCATCGCCTTGGAGGCGAGCGCGCGGACCTTGCCGTGGGTGTCCTGGCCCTCGAGGGTGGTCAGGTCGACCATGCGGATGGCCAGGTCGATGGCGTAGGCCTTCGCCGTGGTCTTGATGGAACGGGTGGCCAGACCGGCGGCGCGGGCCTCGCACCCGACCTGGTCGACCCCCGGGAGGCCGTGGAGGAAGCGGCGCAGCGAGGAGTCCGACCCGACGATGTCGTCGAAGGCACCGTCGGTCGCGGGGGCGCTCGCCGTCGAGCTGGGAGTGGGTGTCACCGACCCAGCATAGAGTTGGGCGAGGACGGCCCGACAATCCCTGGAGGGCCAAACCCTGCCCAAATCGGAGGACCTCCCATGGCACGCGTGCAGCACGACCACGAGCAGGACGTGGAGCGTTTCCACGCCACCAGCGGTCGTGTCACCGGCTGGATGGCGCTGGTGCTCGCGGTCGTGGTGACGCTCGCCGGCCTGGCCTACCTCGACGAGGGCTTCCCGGCCTGGATGATCGGTGCCGCGGTGCTGGTCGGGGTGCTGTCGTGGGCGGCGATGCTGCGTCCGGCCCTGTGGGTCGAGGGCGAGCACCTGGTCATGCGCAACTTGGCCGATACCGTCCACATCCGCCTCGCCGCGGTCGAGGAGATGGCCGTGCGTCAGGTCCTCGTCGTCCGCGCCGACGACCGCCGCTGGGTGTCCACCGTCGTGGGCCGCACCTGGCGCAAGGCCCTCACCTCCCGGCACCGGCCCGGCGGCCTGGCCACCGACACCGCCCTCGCCCCCACCGAGGGCATGCACTACGCCGACTTCGTGGAGAGCCGCCTGCACGACCTCGTCGACCGGGCGCGCACGCGCGCGGGCGTGCGCCCCGGGTCGAAGGAGCAGCTCGCGCTGCCCGACGCCGTGCGCCGTCAGCGCGACTGGCTGCCGCTCTCGCTCCTCGGCGCCGCGGTGCTGGTGCTGCTGCTCATGCTCGTGCTCTGAGCGCGGCCCGCCCGGTCAGTCCTGCGCGAGCACGACGACGCGGTCGCCGGGCTGCACGGTGAGCGTCGTGGACTTGGACGGGTTGACCCGCACCCCGAACTCCGCGCCGCTCTCGGAGAGCTGGTCGGACTTCCAGCCGATGGCGGTCTCGCCCCGGCGGACGGCACCCTCGACCACGCTCGCCCACGACACCTCGACGCCCGGACGGACGTACCACTCGGCGGGGCGGAGGTAGACCTCCGCGCCCTCGGAGCCGAGGAGCTCACCGAAGACGGCCTCGAGCCGGGAGTCCTCCGACAGCTGGGTGACGATGAGGCTGACGAACTCGCCGCTGACGACCACGTCGTCGATGTCGGCGACCTGTGCCAGCACCCGGTTGCGGTCGTCCATCATCTCGCTCACCACGGCCGTCTCGGAGCCGAGGCGGGCCAGGATGTCGCGCACGTGGAGCAGGGTGACCAGCGTGCGCGCGTCGGCCGCCTGTGCCGGCAGGTGGTCGGAGTAGCACAGCACGATGACCTGGTCGAGGCCCGCGACGACGTGCTCGTCGAGGGTGCGGCGGTCGGTGGTGAGCCCGTGCACCACCTCGACGGTGAGGTTCTCCAGCACCGGGACGCGGGGCTCGCCGAGCGCGGTGAGCACGGTGATCGTCGAGCCGGGGTCGGCGTAGCGGTCGAGCTCGGACAGCATGAGCGGCGCCCGCTCGTTCCAGCCGATCATGACCGCCCGGCCGGGCCGCTGCTCCACGGGCGTGGTGGTCCCGAGGTGCTCCTCGACGGGCGCGACGAGCGCGGTCCCCGACCCGTCGAGCAGGGAGTCGTCCTCGGCGACGAGCACGAGGGTGTGCCCGGCGACCACCGTGCCGGGCGGCGGGCTGAGCCGGCTGCCCTCGGGACCGACGAGACCGATCAGGGTGGCGCTCTCGAAGCGGTGCTGGGCCTCGCCGAAGGTGAGCCCGTCGAGGGCGTGCTCGGCGAGGAAGTAGACCTCGTCGCCGTCGTAGTCGAAGAGCTCCTGGTAGACCGCGGAGGCACCGGACTGGCGCGAGGTCTGCACGACGAGCTTGGCGACGGTCTCGCGGATGTCGAGCAGGGTGGTGCGCGTGGCGCCGACGAGGCGCGCGGCCTCGAGGTTGGTGGGGTTGCGGATCTCGGCCACGATGCGCGGGCCCTCCGGACCCTCGTGGGTCAGCGCGAGGAGCGTCTTGATGACCTCGGCGTCCGGGTCCTCCGAACCCGCGGGGGCGAGCAGGATGACCGAGCGGGCGCTGCGGTGCCCGGACACGGCGAGGTCGTCGACGTCCATCGGCGATCCGCTGCGGCACACGATCCGGGTGCCGCGCGTGTCGGGCACCTTGGCGCGGATCTCCTCCTCCATCTCCACCTTGTCGCGGTCGGCGAGCACCACGACCACGGGCCTGCGACGGCTCTCGTTGGCGATCGAGAGCTCGCGCAGGATGGTGAAGATCGACTCGGACCAGCCGAGGATCACGGTGTGGTCGCGCTCGAGCACCAGCGAGCGACCGCGCTGCAGCTCGGCGATCTTGGCGTCGATGCCCGCGGCGATCACGCCGATGAGCGCGCTGACGATGAACAGGCCGCCGACGGTCAGCGCGAGCATCGTCAGGATGTAGCGCCACGGGCTGCCGACGTCTCCCGCCACGGTGCCCGGGTCGAGGGCGTGGAGCAGCGCGTTGAAGACCTCGTCGCCGAACCCCTCGCCGTGGTCGCTGCCGCCCCGCAGGCCGAGGCCGATGGTCACCAGCGCGAAGAACACGATGAGGACCAGCGTGAGGACGCTCAGCCAGGCGATGAGGGCGGGGGTGCCGCGCGACATGGAGTTGTCGAAGAGGTAGCGGGCGCGCTCGCGCCACGACGGGGCCGGCGCGGCCGGGCGGCGGCCGGGAGCGGTGGACGTGCTGGAGCTGCGCTCACCCATCGCACGGGTGGTGCGCGTGCGGAGCTGTCGACCGGTCTGACCCATGGCGCACATCGTGGTGCACCCGCGACCACCCCGGAGGCCCTTCGCCACAATTGTGACGAGGCGGGCTCAGCGCAGCTCGTAGGCCCCGAGGTCGGGCCGGCCGATGACGGGTCGGCGTGCCGACCCTTCGGGGGCGACGTACTCCAGCCGGGCGCGCCAGCGCCGGGGGACCCGGACGCCGCGGTCGACCGCGGGCGAGGAGGCCACCAGCCGGAAGTCGCCGGCCGCCGCATCGACGAAGGAGCCCTCCCCGACACGTCGGTCCGCCCTCGCGTCGACCTCCCCGCCGGCGGTCGGCTCACCCGGCCCGAGGAGGAGGTTGTTGCGCAGGCTCGCCCGGCTGCCCGCGGCGAGCGCCACGAACGTGCCCGAGGAACGACGGTTGACGAAGGTGTTGTTGACGACCCAGATGCGGTGGGAGGGGTGGGTGAGCCCCTCCGCGCCGTAGGACACCAGCGCCGGGTTCTGCGAGCCCGGCCCCTGCACGATCACGTTGCCCGCCACCAGCGACCTGCCTCCGTTGGGCAGGTCGATGGAGTAGCTCGCGGTGGCGTCGGCGTCGTCGATCAGGTTGCCCACGATGGTGTTGCTCGCGGCCCGCGACTTGAGCTCGTGGCCCACGTCGGCCCCCCACAGCCAGCTGCCGGTGACGGTCAGCGAGCGCACGTCCCCGACGTAGAGGTTGTGGGAGTAGCCGTCGCCGACGCCGTTGCGGAAGAACCGCGACCGACGGATGACGATGTCGCTCTCGGGGTCGGCACCGGTGAGGATGCCGTCCTGGTTGTCGTGGAACCAGCTGCGGGTGACGGTGAGGTCGGTGCCCTCCTGACGGATCCCGGCGCCGTTCTGGTCGGGCACCGCGGCGCCGCTCATCTCGATCCGGTCCACGCGGGTGCGGTCGCCGGCGATCACCCAGATGGCCTTGCCCTGGGCGTCGTTGCCGTCGGCGCGCAGGTGCGCGCGACCGCCGACCCCGCGCAGGGTCAGGTCGTCCTGCGTCCAGGTCGCGACGTCACCGGAGTAGGTGCCGGCGTCGATGAGCACCGTGTCGCCGTCGCCGGCCACCGCGGCGGCTGCGCTGGGGGTCGCCAGGTCACGTCCGGGGCCGACCAGCCACGTCCGCGGTGCCTGCTCGCGGGAGGTGTCGGCGTACGACGCGTGCGCGGGTGCGGCGGCGAGGAGCGAGGCGGCGAGGGCGAGGGCGAGGGGCTTCGAGGCTTGCTGCGCTCGCACCTCAACCACCGAAGGCCGAGGTCCGGAGGTCGGCCTTGATCGCGTCGAGGCGACCGGCGGCCGAGATGCGGGCGGCGTCGACGCCGTCCTCCGCGCCGGCCTCGACCGGCACGACGACCTCGAGGTAGCACTTCACCTTGGGCTCGGTGCCGCTCGGGCGCACGATGACGCGCGCGCCCTCGGCGAGGGAGTAGCGCAGGCCGTCGGTGGGCGGGAGCAGGTCGGTGCCCTGCGCGAGGTCCTCGGCCCGCTCGACGGCGAGGCCGCCCAGCGTGCGCGGGGGAGCGGCGCGCAGCCGGTCCATGGTCGCGGGGATGTCGGACAGGTCGTCGAAGCGCACCGAGAGCTGGTCGGTGGCGTGCAGGCCGTGCTCGCGCGAGATGTCGTCGAGGAGGTCGGTGAGGGTGCGGCCGTCGGCCTTGGCCTGCGCGGCGAGCTCGCAGACGAGGAGGAGGGCGGACACGCCGTCCTTGTCGCGCACGTGCTCGGGGTCGCAGCAGTAGCCCAGCGCCTCCTCGTAGCCGAACGCGAGGCCCTCCACGCGGCCGATCCACTTGAAGCCGGTCAGCGTCTCCTCGTGGGGCTGGCCGGCGGCGGCGGCCATCTTGCCGAGCAGGCTGGAGGAGACGATCGAGTTGGCGTAGGTGCCCTCGTCCCCCCGGGACAGCAGGTGGTGGGCGAGCAGGGCGCCGACCTCGTCGCCACGCAGCATCCGCCAGCCGTGGGCGTCGGGCACCGCGACGGCGCAGCGGTCGGCGTCGGGGTCGTTGGCCACGACGAGGTCGGCCCGCTGCTCGCGCGCGAGGGCCATGGCGAGGTCCATCGCCCCCGGCTCCTCGGGGTTGGGGAAGGAGACGGTGGGGAAGTCGGGGTCGGGGTGCTCCTGCGCCTCGACGACGTGCGGTGCGTCGAACCCCGCGGTCTCCAGCACCTGGGCGACGGTGGTGGCGCCGACCCCGTGGAGCGGGGTGTAGACGATCGACAGGTCGCGCGGGCCGTCCTCGGCGAGGCCCGCGACGGTGTCGAGGTAGCGGTCGACGATCTCCTCCCCGACCAGGCGGCCGGCGTCGCCGCGCGGGAGGTCGGCGAGCGGGCCGACGGCGGCGATCCGCTCGGCGATGCCGCTGTCGACGGGCGGGACGATCTGGCTGCCGTCGCCGAGGTAGACCTTGTAGCCGTTGTCCTGCGGCGGGTTGTGGCTCGCGGTGACCATGACGCCGGCGGCGCAGCCGAGCTCGCGGATGGCGTAGGCCAGCAGCGGCGTGGGCAGCGTGCGGGGCATGACGAGCGCCTTGAACCCGGCGCCGGTCATGATCTCGGCGGTGTCGCGCGCGAAGACGTCGGAGTTGTGCCGGGCGTCGAAGCCGATGACGACCGAGCCGCCGGCGTGGCCGGTGTCGCGCAGGTAGGCCGCCAGGCCCGCGGCGGCGCGGGTGACGACCACGCGGTTCATCCGGGCGGGACCGGCACCCAGCGCCCCGCGCAGGCCGGCGGTGCCGAACTCGAGCATCCCGGAGAAGCGGTCGGCGAGGTCGGTCTCCTCACCGCGCTCGGCGGCGGCCACGAGCGCCTCGAGCTCGGCGCGGGTCTGGTCGTCGGGGTCCTCGGCGGCCCACGCGCGGGCCTGCTCGATCAGCTCGGCGTCGATGTGGTGTGCGGTCATGGACGGACGGTATCGCTGCCGTCCATCCATCCCTGCGCGCGCGTCACGGCGTTGTTCCACAGCGCCAGCTCGCGCTCGCGCCTCGACGGGTCCATCGCCGGCTCCCAGCTGCACGCGCGCCGCCACAGCGCACGCAGCGCGTCGAGGTCGGGCCACACGCCGATGCTCAGGCCCGCGGCGTACGCGGCGCCCAGGGACACCGTCTCGGCGTAGAGCGGCCGCTCGAGGCGGAGGTCGACGCGATCGGCCACCGCCTGCATCAGCAGGTGGTTGGTCGTCATCCCGCCGTCGACGCGCAGCGAGGGCAGCGGACGGTCCACCACGCCCTGCATCGCGGTGACCACGTCGGCGGTCTGCCAGGCGGTGGCCTCGAGGACCCCGCGGGCGATGTGGCCGCGCGTGACGAACGAGGTGAGGCCGACGATGACACCCCGCGCCGCCGGGTCCCAGCGCGGTGCGTAGAGGCCGGAGAAGGCGGGGACGACGTAGCAGCCGCCGTTGTCCTCCACCGACGCGGCGAGGGTCTCGATCTCGGGCGCGGTGCTCACCATGCCGAGGCTGTCGCGGCACCACTGGACGAGCGAGCCGGCGACCGCGACCGAGCCCTCGAGGGCGAAGACGGGCGCCTCGCCGGGGAGCACGTAGGCGACCGTCGAGAGCAGGCCGGCCTGCGAGCGCCGCGGCACGGTGCCGGTGTTGACGAGCAGGAAGGCGCCGGTGCCGAAGGTGCACTTGGCCTGTCCCACGTCGAAGCACGTCTGGCCGAAGAGCGCGGCCTGCTGGTCTCCCATCGCGGCCGCGATCGGCACGCCGGGCAGGACGTCCTGGCACGTGCCGTAGGTCTGGGCGGTGGGGCGGATGTCGGGCAGCACCGCGGCGGGGATGTCGAAGACGGAGAGCATCGCGGGGTCCCAGTCGAGGGACTCGATGTTCATCAGGTTCGTCCTGCTGGCGTTGGTCACGTCGGTGACGTGGACGCCGGCGAGGTTCCAAATGAGCCAGCTCTCCATCGTCCCGAAGGCGACCTCGCCGAGCCTGCTGCGACGCTCGAGGTCGGGCACGTGGTCGAGCAGCCACCGCAGCCGCGAGGCCGCGAAGTACGCCGCCGGCGGGATGCCGGTGGCCTCGAGCACGGCGTCGTGGTGGCCGGCCGCGACCACCTGGTCGACGACCACGGTCGCGCGGGTGTCCTCCCACGTGATGACGGGGGAGAGGGGCTGCCCGGTGCGGCGGTCCCAGACCAGGCACGACTCGCGCTGGTTGGCGATCCCGAGCGCGACGACGTCGGCAGGCGTGGCGCCCGCGTCGGCGAGGGCCTCGGGGACGACGCGGCGCACGCTGGCCCAGATCTCGGAGGCGTCGTGCTCGGACCACCCCGGGTGCGGGTGGTGCTGGGCGTGCTCGCGCTGCGCGAGGCTGACGAGCTGGCCCGACTCGTCGAACAGCAGGCACCGGGTCGAGCCGGTGCCCTGGTCGATGGCTGCCACCAGGCGGCGCGCGCTCACGTGGCGGCCCACAGGGCGCGCGAGATCGAGCCCGCCGCCCGGACCAGCGGCGTGACGAGCTCGGGCCGGGTGTTGCCCGACGGCAGGTCGGCGCGCGGACCCACCACGGCCAGGGCGGCGACCGGCCCGCCCTGCGCGTCCCGGACGAGGACCGCCACCGAGGAGACGTCGGGGTAGTACTCGCCGACCTCCACCGCGTAGCCGTCCGACCGGACCCGTCCCAGCTCGTCGGTGACCTCGTCCTCCTCCACGAGCGTGTGCCGCGTGAAGCGCTCCCGGCGGGTGGGCGCCGGGTGGTGGTCCGCCTCGTCGTGGGCGAGGAGGACCTTCCCGCTGGCGGTCGCGTGCAGGGGCAGGTGCTCGCCGACGCGCAGCTGCTGCGGGGAGTTGTCGGGCCGGTAGACGTGCTGGACGACGACCGCGGCGCGGTCCTCGTGCCGGGTCAGGTGCACCTCCAGTCCGGTCTGGGCGGCCAGGGTGTCCATCCACGGGGTCGCGGCGCTGCGCAGGTCGGCCACGTCGACGCCCCGGGTGAGCCCCGCGAAGGGCCCGACCACGTGGTAGGGCCCGGAGGGCCGGTCCTGCTCCACCCAGCCGACGGACAGCAGGGTCCGCAGCAGGCCGTGCACCGTCGTCTTGGGCAGCCCGACCGCGCCCGCGACGTCGGCCAGGCCGAGGGGCCGGCTGGACGCGGCCAGGACGCGGAGCACCGCCGCCGCGCGCTCGACCGCCTGCACGTGACCCGGCACGCCTCAGGCCCTCCGGCGGATGTCCGGTGCGCCGAGGCGGGCGGCGTCGGCCTCCTGGTCGTGCTCGGCGCGCTGCGACTCACGCTCGGCCGCGACCCGCGCGGTGTAGGCCTCCACCTCGTCGCGGCGTCGTGCCTCGTCCCAGCCCAGCACGCCCGCGACGAGCGTGGCGACCTCCTCGGCCGACTCCACCCCGCGGTCGCGCGTCTCGATGGAGATGCGGGTGCGCCGCGCGAGCACGTCGTCGAGGTGCTGGGCGCCCTCGTGGGTCACCGCGTAGCGGACCTCGACGCGGAGGTACTCCGGCGCGCCCTCGAGCGGCTGCCACAGGTCGGGCTCGGCGTCGGCGAGCGCGAACACCTCGTGGACCAGCGAGCCGTAGCGGTCGAGCAGGCGCTGCACGCGCCACTCGGGCAGCCCGCTGCGCGCGGCCAGCTGCGGCACCTGGTGCACCAGCGCGGCGTACCCCTCGGCCCCGAGCAGGGGGATGTGCTCGGTGACGCTGTCGGGGACCGGGCGGGGGAGGTCCTCGCGGGCGAGGTCCACCGCGTCGGCGGCCATCACCCGGTAGGTCGTGTACTTCCCGCCGGCCACGGAGACCAGGCCCGGCTGCGAGCGTGCGACGGCGTGCTCGCGCGAGAGCCGCGAGGTCGAGTCGCTCTCCCCGGCCAGCAGCGGCCGCAGCCCGGCGTACACCCCCTCGATGTCGTCGTGCGTCAGCGGCGAGGCCAGCACGCTGTTGACCTGCTCGAGGATGTAGTCGATGTCCGAGCGGCTCGCCGCCGGGTGGGACAGGTCGAGGTTCCAGTCGGTGTCGGTGGTCCCGACCACCCAGTGCGTCCCCCAGGGGATGACGAAGAGCACCGAGGTCTCGGTCCGCAGGATCAGACCGGTCTCCGACGGGATCCGGTGGCGCGGCACGACGAGGTGGACGCCCTTGGACGCCCGCACCCGGAACCGGCCACCGGCCCCCGAGAGGGCCTGGACGGAGTCGGTCCAGACCCCGGAGGCGTTGATCACCACCGAGCTCGCCGCCGACGCCGTGGCACCGGTCTCCAGGTCCTCCAGCTGCACGCCGACCACCCGCTCGCCCACCCGCTCGAAGCCGGTGACGCGCACCGACGTCACGACCGTCGCCCCGTAGGCCGCCGCCGTCCGCGCCAGCACCATCGTGTGGCGGGCGTCGTCGGCCTGCGCGTCGTGGTAGCGCAGCGCACCGACGAGGGCGTCCTGGCGCAGGGCCGGCGCCATCCGGAGGGCGGCGCGACGCGAGAGCTGGCTGTGCCCGGGGACCGAGCGCGCCCCTCCCATCCGGTCGTAGAGGGTCAGCCCGGCGGTGACGTAGGGGCGCTCCCACCAGCGGTGGCTGAGGGGATAGAGGAACGACACCGGCTTCACCAGGTGCGGGGCGATGCGCGTGAGCATCAGCTCGCGCTCGCGCAGCGCCTCGCGCACCAGCCCGAAGTTCATCTGCTCGAGGTAGCGCAGCCCCCCGTGGAAGAGCTTGGAGGAGCGCGAGGACGTCCCGCTGGCGAGGTCGGCCTGCTCGACGAGGGCCACCGAGAGGCCTCGCGTCGCGGCGTCGAGGGCGATGCCGGCGCCCGTGACGCCGCCCCCGACGACGACGACGTCGAAGCGGCCACCGTCCAGCCTCGCCCAGGCGTCGCGGCGGTAGTCGGGGTCGAGCGGTCGCGTGGTGCTCATCAGGTCAGTCCTCCAGTGTCTTCTCGGGCGGGGAATTGGGTCACTCGACGTCGTCGTCGACCCAGTCGAGGGTCTTGGTGACGGCCTTCTTCCAGTTGCGGTAGAGGCGCTCGCGCTCGTCCTCGGGCATCTGGGGGCTCCAGCGCTTGTCCTCGCCCCAGTTGTCGCGGATGTCGTCCTCGTTCTCCCAGTAGCCGACGGCCAGGCCGGCGGCGTAGGCGGCGCCCAGCGCGGTGGTCTCCGCGACCTTGGGCCGCACGACGTCGACGCCGAGGATGTCGGCCTGGAACTGCATGAGGGTCTCGTTGACGACCATGCCGCCGTCCACGCGCAGCTCGGACAGCGGGACGCCGGAGTCGGCGTTCATCGCGTCGAGGACCTCGCGGGTCTGGAACGCGGTGGACTCCAGGACCGCCCGGGCGATGTGGTTCCGGTTGACGAAGCGGGTCAGGCCCACGAGCGCGCCGCGCGCGTCGGAGCGCCAGTGGGGGGCGAAGAGGCCGGAGAACGCGGGCACGAAGTAGGCGCCGCCGTTGTCCTCGACCTTCATCGCGAGCTCCTCGATCTCCGCGGCGGAGCCGATCATCCCGAGGTTGTCGCGGATCCACTGCACGAGGGACCCGGTCACCGCGATCGACCCCTCGAGGGCGTAGACGGTGTCCTGGTCGCCGATCTTGTAGCAGACGGTGGTGAGCAGCCCGTTCTCGCTGGGGACCTGCTCGGTGCCGGTGTTGAGCAGCATGAAGTTGCCGGTGCCGTAGGTGTTCTTCGCGCTGCCCTTCTCCAGGCACGCCTGGCCGAAGGTCGCGGCCTGCTGGTCGCCGAGGATGCCGGCGATCGGGGTGCCGTTGAGGACGCCGGGCTTGCACTCGCCGTAGACCTCGGAGGACGACTTGATCTCCGGGAGCATGGACAGCGGGATGCCCATGTCCGAGGCGATGGACTCGTCCCAGGTCTGGTCCTCCAGGCGCATGAGCATGGTGCGGCTGGCGTTGGTGACGTCGGTGACGTGGACGCCGTCGTTCTCGGCGCCGCCGGTGAGGTTCCACAGCACCCAGGTGTCGGTGTTGCCGAAGAGCAGGTCGCCGGCCTCGGCCTTCTCCCGCGCCCCGTCGACGTTGTCGAGGATCCAGGTGACCTTGGGCCCGGAGAAGTAGGTGGCGAGCGGCAGCCCGCAGATCGACTTGTAGCGCTCGGCGCCCTCGTCGCCGGCGAGCCGGTCGACGATCTTCTGGGTCCGGGTGTCCTGCCACACGATCGCGTTGTAGACCGGCTGGCCGGTGTTCTTGTCCCACACCACGGCGGTCTCGCGCTGGTTGGTGATGCCGACGGCCTCGATGTTCTTGCTGTTGAGGTTGGCCTTGGCCAGGGCGCCGCCGATGACCTTGCGGGTGTTCTCCCAGATCTCGATCGGGTCGTGCTCGACCCAGCCGGCGCGGGGGAAGATCTGCTCGTGCTCGACCTGGTCGACGGCCACGACCGAGCCGGAGTGGTCGAAGATCATCGCGCGGGTGCTCGTGGTCCCCTGGTCGATCGAGAGGATGTAGGTCTTCGGCATCGGTGCCTCCATGTGTGAGTGGGGTGTTCAGGGCCTGTTCAGAGGTGGTGCGGGGCTGGACGTGCGGGTGGACGTGCGGGTCAGACGAAGCCGACGGCGTTGGCGGCCAGGCCGCCGAGGACGCCGCCGATGAGGGGCGCCACGACCGGCACCCAGGCGTAGTCCCAGCCGCTGCTGCCCTTGCGGGGGATGGGGAGCAGGGCGTGCATGATCCGGGGCCCGAGGTCGCGGGCGGGGTTGATGGCGTAGCCGGTGGGACCGCCGAGGCTGGCGCCGATCGCGACCACGAGGAGCGCGACGGCCAGCGGGCCGACCTCGGTGGGGGTGTTGCCGAAGGAGAGGATCACGAAGACGAGCACGAACGTGCCGATGACCTCGGTCACGACGTTCCAGCCGTGGGAGCGGATGGTGGGCATCGTGCTGAAGACGCCGAGCTTGGAGCCCTCGTCGGCGTCGGGGTCGTCGAAGTGCTTCTTGTACGCCGCCCACGCGAGCGTCGCGCCGAGCATCGCGCCCACCATCTGCGCGGCGAGGTAGGTCAGGACTTCGGCGACGGAGAGCCCGGAGTCGCCCGCGGCGACGATGCCGAGGGTGACCGCGGGGTTGAGGTGGGCGCCGGACCGGTAGGCCACGTAGACCCCGGAGAAGACCGCCAGGCCCCAGCCGAAGTTGATCATCAAGGTGCCGCCGGCGTTGCCGCCGGTGCGGGGAAGCACCACGTTGGCCACCACGCCGCAGCCGAGCAGGATCAGGATCGCGGTCCCCATCAGCTCGGGAAGGAAGATGTCGGTGAACACAGCTGTCTCCTCTTCGGTCTCGTCCCCACCGCGTCGGTCACGGCCGGACCCTTCGAGGATGGGAGTGACGACCGCCACACCGCCACCCGGACCGTTCGACATCGTCGAACGTACGGTCCGTCCGGTGCCTGTGTCACCCCCGCTGTCGGTGGTCGGTGCCACGATGGGCCGATGATCGACCACCTGGGCATCATCTGCAGCGACCTGGCTCGCGCAGCCGCGTTCTACGACCGGGTGCTGGGCGTGCTCGGCCACCGGCGCGTGATGGACGTCGAGGTCGCCATCGGCTACGGCACCGAGACCCCCGACTTCTGGATCAGCACCTTCGACGGCGTCGGACCCAACCGCGAGGTCCACGTCGCCTTCACCGCACCCGACGCCGCGACCGTGCGCGCCTTCCACGCCGAGGCGCTCGCCGCGGGCGCGGAGTCACTGCACGAGCCGCGCCTGTGGCCCGAGTACCACCCGGGCTACTACGGCGCGTTCGTCCGCGACACCGAGGGCAACAACGTCGAGGCGGTCTGCCACACCGGCGACTCCTGACGTCGCCGCCCCGTCACCGCGTGCCGGCCGGTTCCAGCGCCCTCAGTGCCGCCGTGATCAGCGCAGCGACCGGCGCGTCCGTGTCGAGCTCGGCGCCGATGCGCCTGCGGTCCAGACCGTCGTACCAGGCCAGGCGCACGGCGCGGGCCTGGGCGCCGGTGAGCCCGGCGCCGAGGAGGAACGTGTCGTGCACGTTGGCGGTCGTGCCGAGGGACCCGGCCCGCGGTGCGCGTCGGCTCGCGGGCACTGCGACCCGACGGGCCAGGACCAGCACCCAGGAGACGGCGCCGCCGCTCGCCGGGTCGTAGGTGGGCGCGCGGCGCCACGCCTCGACGAAGGCGTCGTGGGTCAGCGCCTCGGCCTCCGCCGCGTCCTGGACCAGGCAGCAGACCAGGCCGAAGACGCGCGGGGCGAGCCGGTCGTAGAGCTCGGTGAACGCCGCCGTGTCGCCGCTGCCGGACCGGACGAGCAGCTCGTCGAGCCCGCCGGACTGGCCTGCCGCGCCGTGGGGTCGTGCTGGTGCAGCCACAGGTGCCCTCCCAGACCTCCCGCTGCGGCTGCATGCCTTGTGCACAAGCCACTTGTGCACAAGGTATACGGCATGAGGCAGGATGTGCGCATGGGGACGACCAACGCGCCGCCGCTGGACGAGCAGCTCTGCTTCGACCTCTACGCCGCGTCACGGGCCGTGACGGCTGCCTACCGCCCGGTCCTGACCCGGCTGGGGATCACCTACCCGCAGTACCTGGTCCTGATCGTGCTGTGGGAGCAGGAGAGCTGCGCCGTGCGCGACCTCGCCACGCGCCTGCGCCTGGACCACGGGACGCTCACGCCGCTGCTCAGGCGGATGGAGGCGGGAGGCCTCGTCGAGCGCCGCCGCGACCACACCGACGAGCGGCTGGTCGTGGTGTCCCTGGCGCCGCAGGGAGAGGCGCTGCGCCAGCACGCCGAGGCGATCCACTGCGACATGGTCGAGCAGCTGGGACTCGTCAAGGACGAGTTCGAGCAGCTGCAGGAGACGCTGCGGCTGCTCACCTCGCGCGTGTCGCCCGCCACGCCGTGAGTGCCACAGTCCTGTCGGTCAACGCCGGGGCACTCGCCCCGGTGGCCGGCCGGCGCCGCCCCAGCGGCATCCGCAAGCACCCCGTCGACCGGATCACCGTGCGCGACCCCGGCCCCAAGCGCGGGGGACTGGGCAGCGGCGTCGTCGGCGACGAGATCGCCAGCCGCAAGCACCACGGCGGCGACACCCAGGCGGTGTACGCCTTCGCACGCGAGGAGCTCGACCGGTGGGGCCGCGAGATCGGCCGCGAGCTCGCCGACGGCATGTTCGGGGAGAACCTGACGACCAGCGGGCTCGACGTCGATGCCGCCGAGATCGGCGAGCAGTGGCGGGTCGGCGCGGTGCTGCTGGAGGTCTGCGGGCCCCGGGTGCCGTGCGTGACCTTCGCGGCGCACATGGGGGAGCCGCGGTGGGTGCGGCGCTTCACCGAGCACGGCCGCACGGGCGCCTACCTCGCGGTCCGCGAGGCCGGGGTGATCGAGCGCGACGACCCGATCGAGGTGGTGCACCGGCCCCGCCACGGCCTCACCGTGCCGATGTTCTTCCGCGCCTGCATGGGCGACCGCGACCTGGCCCGGGTGCTGCTGGAGGCGCGGGTGCTGCCCGAGGTGGAGCACGACTGGCTCGCCTCGCGGGTCTGAGCCCGTCCCCGGCCGAGGGCCGGGGACGGACCGCAGGGGGTCAGGACAGCGCGGCGACCGCGGCGTCGTAGTCGGGCTCGTCACCGATCGCGTCGGTGAGCTGGGTGTACAGGACGGTGCCGTCGGCGTCGAGGACGACGACCGCGCGGGCGAAGAGCTGGTCCCAGCCGCCCCCGTCGATCGCGACGCCGTAGTCCTGCCCGAAGGAGGAGCGGAACGCCGAGCCGACCAGGACGTCCTCGATGCCCTCGGCGCCGCAGAAGCGGGCCTGCGCGAAGGGCAGGTCGCGCGAGACGCAGACGACGGCGGTGTTCTCGAGGCCGGAGGCGAGCTCGTTGAACTTCCTCACGCTCGCCTGGCACACGCCGGTGTCGATGCTCGGGAAGATGTTGAGCACGACGCGCCGCCCGTCCACCGACGCGTCGGTGAGGGGCTGGAACTTCGCGTCGACGAGCTCGAAGCCCGGCGCCTTGGACCCGACCGCGGGCAGCTCGCCGACGGTGCTGACGGTGGTGTCACCCAGTTGTGTGGTTGCCATGGGGGCAATCCTGCCGCAGCACACCAGGGGGTTGCGGGCCGCCCTACAGTGCGGACGTGACCACTGACGCGAAGCCGGGCAGCCGCACGCACCGCACGTCCGTCATCGTCGAGGTGCTCCGCGACGCCTTCGCCCCGCTCATGAGGGCCGACCCGGCCGCGTTCCGGGCCAAGTACCGCAAGATGGCGCGCGACCCGCACGCGTTCTACCGCGGCACCGCGTGCCTGTTCTACAACGACGTGACGTCCGAGACCGACGACTGGTCGCGCCACGGCGCGGAGCGGATCTGGATCCATGGCGACCTGCACGTGGAGAACTTCGGAACCTACCTCAACTCCGACGGCCGGCTCGTCTTCGACGTCAACGACTTCGACGAGGCCTACCTCGGCCGCTTCACCTGGGACCTGCAGCGCTTCGCCGCGAGCCTGGCGCTGCTCGCGTGGCAGAAGGCCCTGCCGGAGGACGCGATCCGCAAGCTCGTCGCCCACTACGCGCGCTCCTACCTCGCGCAGGTCAACCACTACGTCGACTCCGACACCGACGACGACTTCGAGATCACCCTCGAGTCCGCGGGCGGCCCGGTGCTCGGCGCGCTCGAGGAGGCGCGCGCGAAGCGTCGCGCCGACCTGCTCGACCAGATGACGGTGATGACCAAGGGCGTGCGCCGCTTCTCCGACGACGCCACGGTGCGCCGGCTCGGGCGCGAGGAGCGCTCGGCGGTGGTCGCCGCGTTCCGCGACTACCTCGAGACCATCCCCGAGTCCAAGCGCTTCGACCGTGCGCTCTTCTACGAGCTGCGCGACGTCGTCGGCAAGTCGGGCTTCGGCATCGGCAGCGCCGGCCTGCCGGCGTACAACGTGCTCGTGGAGGGCTACAGCCAGGCGCTGGACAACGACGTGGTGCTCAGCATGAAGCAGGCCAACGTCCCGGCCGTGAGCCGCTTCGTCGACACCGAGGAGGTGGACGCCTACTTCGAGCACGAGGGACACCGCACCGTCGTCAGCCAGCGCGCCCTCCAGGTGCACACCGACCCGCTGCTCGGCCACACCCGCGTCGGGGACGTGGGCTACGTCGTCTCGGAGGTCTCGCCCTACGAGGTCGACCTCGACTGGGACGAGGTCAACGAGCCCGCCGACATGCGCGCCGTGGTCGAGCTGCTGGGGCGGGCGACCGCGAAGATCCACTGCGCCTCCGACGAGGACAGCCAGCAGGACCTCGTCGACTTCCAGGTCGAGGAGGCCATCGCCCGCTCGCTCGAGGGTCGCCGCAAGGAGTACGTCGCCTGGCTCTGCGACTGGGGCATCGCCTACGCCGACCGGGTGCGCCAGGACCACGCCCTGTTCGTGGACGCCTTCCGCGAGGGCGGGGTCGGGATCGCCGCCACCTGATCCCGACCCGCCCGCGGTGACGCGTCAGGCGTCGATGTGCGACATGTCGCCGTAGCGCTCGCCCTGGACGGCGTCGCGCGGCACGGCCTGCTCGAGGGCGGCCAGGTCGTCGGCGGTGAGCTCGACGGCGGCGGCCGCGACGTTCTCCTCGAGGTACTTCACGCGCTTGGTGCCGGGGATCGGGGCGACGCCCAGGTCGCCGTCACCCTGCGCGAGCACCCACGCCAGCGCGAGCTGCCCGGGGGTGCAGCCCTTGGCGGCGGCGATCTCGCGGATCCGCTCCACCAGCGCGAGGTTGGCGTCGAGGGCCTCGCCCTGGAAGCGCGGGAAGTACGGCGAACGGCGGGCGTCGGCCTCGCCGTCGGCGCCCGACGACGTGCCGATGGTTCCGGTCAGCATGCCGCGGCCGAGCGGGGAGTAGGGCACCAGGCCGATGCCGAGCTCGCGGATCGTCGGGAGGATCTCGTCCTCGAGGTCACGGGTGAACAGGGAGTACTCGGTCTGCAGCGCGGTGATCGGGTGCACGGCGTGGGCGCGGCGGATCGTCTCGGCCGAGGCCTCCGAGAGGCCGAGGTGGCGCACCTTGCCGGCGGCGACCAGCTCGGCCATCGCGCCGACGGTCTCCTCGATCGGCACGGTCGGGTCGACGCGGTGCTGGTAGTAGAGGTCGATGTGGTCGACGCCGAGGCGCTGCAGGGAGGCGTCGCAGGCGGAGCGGACGTAGTCGGGGCTGCCGTCGATGCCGAGGCGCTCGCCGTTCGGGTTGCGCTTGTTGCCGAACTTGGTCGCGAGCTGCACCTCGTCGCGCCGCCCGGCGATCGCCTTGCCGACGAGCATCTCGTTGGTGAAGGGGCCGTACATGTCGGCGGTGTCGAGGAAGGTGACGCCGAGGTCGAGCGCGCGGTGGATGGTGTCGGTGCCGCCCTGCTCGTCGGGGGTGCCGTAGAACTCCGACATCCCCATGCAGCCGAGGCCGAGGGCGCTGACCTCCAGCGGGGAGGCGGTTCCGAGGGTGCGTCGTGCGAGGGAGGAAGTGGTCATGCACCCACCCTCATCCTTCGAGCGCGCTGCAAGTCAAGCCTCAGGCCGAGGGACGCACCACGTTCTCGTAGATCGCGATCTTGTGGTCGATGGCGCGCAGGTGGGAGGTGACCTCGGCCAGCTGCTGCTCGACGGTCTGGCGGTGCGCGAGCAGCAGCGCCAGGCGCTCGTCCTCGTTGCCGGCACCCTGGCGGACGAGGGCTGCGTAGCGCCGCACGTCGCGGATCGGCATGCCGGTGGAGCGCAGCCGGGTCACCATCTGGATCCACCGCAGGTCCTCGTCGGTGTAGCGCCGGTGACCCGAGGAGGCGCGGCCCACGTCGTGGAGCAGCAGCCCGTCACGCTCGTAGTAGCGCAGGGTGTGGGCGGTGAGCCCGGTCTGCTCGGCGGCCTCGGCGATGCTCAGGCTGGTCACCGCACCAGTGTCGGACTTGCAGTGCGCTCCAAGTCAAGGTCCCGGCGCGGTGTCAGTCCCCCAGGGCGGGGCGGTGGAACTGCTCGAGCGCGAACGGGCCGCCGACGAAGCGCGCCTCGTCGCCGTCCTCGGGGCGCGCCGCGACGGCTGCGGCGAACGCCTCGGCGTCGTCCTGCGGCTCGTAGCCCAGACGCCGGCCGGGCTCGAGGTCCCACCACGCGCGGGTGTTGGCGCTGATCCCGTACAGCACCGCGTAGCCCGGCGCGGGTGCGATGAGCGCAGCCTCGACCATCCGGACGCCGTCGCCGTGCGAGAGCCAGGTCGACAGCGCCCGGACCGTGGTCGGCTCCTCGAGGAAGGAGCCGATGCGGCACGCGACCGCGTCGATGCCGTGACGGTCGACGAAGAGCCGCAGCAGCGCCTCGGCCGCGACCTTGCCGACGCCGTAGTAGGTGTCGGGGCGGGGGAGCGCGTGCTCGGTCAGGTCGCCGGCGGCACGCTCGGTGCGGCCCACCGCGTGGTTGGAGGAGGCGTAGACGATCCGCGGGACGCGGTGGGCGACCATGGCGTCGAGCAGCGCGGCCGTGGTCACGACGTGCGAGGTCAGCTCCGTCGGCAGCGACGCCTCGTCGGGGTGGCCGGCCAGGTGCACGACGGCGTCGAGGTGCTCGGCGTCGAAGACCGCCCCGACGGCGTCGGCGTCGGCGCAGTCGGCCTCGTGCCAGGTGGAGGTGGTGCCGTCGGGTGCGGGCACGAGGTCGAGCCCGACGACCTCGTGGCCGCGTGCGACCAGGCCGGGTGCGACCACCCGGCCGAGGCTGCCGGCAGCGCCGGTGACCAGGACGCGCACCGCAGCCTCAGATCCGGGTGACGACCTGGCTGAGCAGGCCGCCCATCCGGCTCGCCGCGGCCTTGCCGGCCTCGAGAACCTCCGCGTGGTCGAGCGGCTCGCCGCTCAGGCCGGCGGCGAGGTTGGTGACCAGGCTGATGCCGAGGATCTCCATGCCCGCCTCGCGGGCCGCGATCGCCTCGAGCGTGGTGCTCATGCCGACGAGGTGGCCGCCCATGATCCCGGCCATGCGCACCTCGGCCGGGGTCTCGTAGTGGGGGCCGGGGAACTGGACGTAGACGCCCTCGTCGAGGGAGTCGTCGACCTCCTTGCACATCGCGCGCAGACGCGGGCTGTAGAGGTCGGTGAGGTCGACGAAGTTCGCGCCGACGATCGGGCTGGTGCCGGTGAGGTTGATGTGGTCGGAGATCAGCACCGGCTGGCCGGGCTGCCACCCCTGCTTGAGGCCGCCGCATCCGTTGGTGAGCACGATCGTCGAGCAGCCGGCCGCCGCGGCCGTGCGGATCGGGTGGACGACGGCCGCGACGCCCTTGCCCTCGTAGAAGTGGGTGCGCGAGAGGAAGACCAGGAGGTTCTTCTCCCCGTTGCGGATCGAGCGGATCTTGCCGCTGTGGCCCGCGACCGCGGCCGCGCTGAAGCCGGGCAGGTCGGTGGTGTCGATCTCGGCGGTCGCCTCGCCGAGCGCGTCGACGGCCGGCAGCCAGCCCGATCCGAGGACGAGGGCGATGTCGTGGCGCTCGACGCCGGTCAGCTCGGCGAGCTTCGCGGCGGCGGAGGTGGCGGCGTCGTACGGGCTCTGGTCGCTCATGGGCCGCACTCTAGGGCCAGGACTCACAGACCCGTCGAGCGGCAGGCGCGTCGGCGCAGTGCGCCGACGTAGTCCTCCGGGGCACCCGCGGCCTCGGCGGAGTCGGCGAGCACGCCGAGGTAGGAGGCCGAGGGCAGGCCGCCCTCGTAGGCGTCGAGGACGTAGGCCCACACGACCAGCGGGCCGGTCATCGTCTGCACCCGCACCTTGGTCTTGCGGTAGAGCCCGGTGTCGGCGGACTCCCAGCCGTCGAGCGCGCGCTCGTCCTCGGGCGTGACGTCGTAGACGGCGACGAAGACCTGCTCGAAGGGGTCCTGCACGATGGTCGACAGCGCGCCGTCCCACCCGTGCTCCTCGCCTCCGAAGGTCAGCCGCCAGCCGGTCAGCCAGCCGGTCGAGTGCAGGATCGAGTGCGGGCAGCGCTCGCTCATGCGGGCGGGATCGAGGTTCGTCCCGTAGGCGGCGTAGAGCGTCACGGGGAGAAGGCTACCGAGCCGTCGCCTCCCGGTGTGGCGCCGCTACGGCGGACAACTAGGCTGGGGGGGTGACCGACACGCACTTCGACACCCTCGTCCTCGGCGCCGGCCCCGGTGGCTACGTCGCCGCGATCCGCGCAGCCCAGCTCGGCCAGAAGGTGGCCGTGGTGGAGGAGAAGTACTGGGGAGGTGTCTGCCTCAACGTCGGGTGCATCCCGTCCAAGGCCCTGCTCAAGAACGCCGAGCTCGCGCACACGCTCCAGCACGAGAAGGCCAAGTTCGGCATCGAGGGCGACGCCACGATGTCGTTCGGGCCGACCCACAAGCGCAGCCGCGACGTCAGCGCCGGCATCGTCAAGGGCGTCCACTTCTTGATGAAGAAGAACAAGATCACCGAGATCGACGGCTGGGGCACCCTGACCGGCGCGACCGGGATCGACGTGAAGGGCAAGGACGGCCAGACCACCGGCTACACCTTCGACAACCTCATCATCGCCTCCGGCGCGACCGTGCGCCTGGTGCCCGGCGTCGAGCTGAGCGAGCAACGTCGTCACCTACGAGGAGCAGATCCTCACCGACCAGCTGCCGGAGTCGATCATCATCGGCGGCTCGGGCGCGATCGGCGTGGAGTTCGCCTACGTGATGGCCAACTTCGGCGTCGACGTCACGATCGTGGAGTTCCTCGACCGGATGGTGCCCACCGAGGACGCCGACGTGTCCAAGGAGCTCGCCAAGCACTACAAGAAGCTCGGCGTGAAGGTGCTGACCTCCACCGCGGTCAAGAAGGTCGAGGACACCGGCTCCGGCGTCAAGGTCACCATCGCGCCCGCCGCGGGTGGCGACGAGCAGGTGCTCGAGGCCGGCAAGTTCCTCGCCGCCTTCGGCTTCGCCCCGCGCGTCACCGGCTTCGGCCTGGAGAACGTCGGCGTCAACGTCACCGAGCGCGGCGCCATCGAGATCGACGACTTCGGCCGCACCAACGTCGAGAACGTCTACGCCATCGGTGACTGCACCGGGAAGATGATGCTCGCCCACGTCGCCGAGGCGATGGGCATCGTGGCCGCCGAGACCATCAACGGCGCCGAGACGATGCCGGTCGAGTTCGACTTCGTGCCCCGCGCGACCTACTGCCAGCCGCAGATCGCCTCCTTCGGCTACACCGAGGCGCAGGCCAAGGACAAGGGCTACGACGTCAAGACCGCGACGTTCCCCTTCACCGCCAACGGCAAGGCCATGGGCCTGGGCGAGGCCATCGGCTTCGTGAAGGTCGTCGCCGACGCCGAGCACAACGAGATCATCGGCACCCACATGATCGGCCCCGACGTCACCGAGCTGCTGCCGGTGGTCACGCTGGCGCAGAAGTGGGACCTCACCGCCGACGAGGTCGCCCGCAACGTCTTCGCGCACCCGACCCTGGGTGAGGCCCTCAAGGAGGCCGTGCACGGCATCGCCGGCCACATGATCAACCTCTGATGTCCGACCACATCGTCATCGTCGGCGGCGGACCGGGCGGCTACGAGGCCGCCCACGTCGCCGCGCAGCTCGGCGCCACGGTGACCGTGGTCGACACCGACGGTGTCGGCGGGTCCGCGGTGCTCACCGACTGCGTGCCGAGCAAGACGCTGATCGCCACCGCGGAGCTGATGACCGACATGTCGACCGCGCAGGAGCTGGGGGTCAACTTCCACGACCACCAGGGCGACGCGGCGACGGCGATCTCGGTCGACCTGGCCCGGGTCAACGCCCGCGTCAAGCAGCTCGCGGCCGACCAGTCGCACGACATCGCCGCCCGCCTGGAGCGCGACGGCGTGCGCGTGGTCACCGGACGCGGTCGGCTCGGCCCCGACCTGAGCGTCGAGGTGGGCGAGGAGGTGCTGCACGCAGACGCGATCATCCTCGCGACCGGCGCCGCGCCGCGCACCCTGCCCAGCGCGCAGCCCGACGGCGAGCGGATCCTCACCTGGGAGCAGGTCTACGACCTCACCGAGGTGCCGGAGAAGCTGATCGTCGTCGGCTCCGGGGTCACCGGCGCCGAGTTCGCCAGCGCCTACCTCTCGCTCGGCATCGACGTCACGCTCGTCAGCAGCCGCGACCGGGTCCTGCCCGGCGAGGACGCCGACGCCTCCGCCGTGCTCGAGGAGGTGCTGACCCGCCGCGGCATGCACGTGCTCGGCAGGTCGCGGATGCAGTCGGTGACCCGCGACGGCGACGAGGTCACCGTCACGCTCACCGACGGCCGCACGGTCACCGGCAGCCACTGCATCCTCGCGCTCGGCTCGGTCCCCAACACCGCCGACCTCGGTCTCGAGGAGGCCGGTGTGGCCACCGACGAGGGCGGCTTCATCCGCGTCGACCGGGTCTCGCGCACCACCGCCCGCGGGATCTACGCCGCCGGCGACTGCACGGGCGTGCTGATGCTCGCCTCGGTGGCCGCGATGCAGGGGCGGATCGCGATGTGGCACTTCCTCGGTGACGCGGTCGCGCCGCTGGACCTGAAGAAGGTCTCCAGCAACGTCTTCACCTCGCCCGAGATCGCCACGGTCGGCTGGTCGCAGCAGGCCGTCGACGCCGGCGAGATCGTCGCCGAGGTCGTCACCCTGCCGCTGGCCGGCAACGCCCGGGCCAAGATGCAGGGCGTGCGCGACGGCTTCGTGAAGCTCTTCTGCCGGCCCGGCACGGGCATCGTGGTGGGCGGCGTCGTGGTGGGGCCGCGGGCCTCCGAGCTGATCCACCCGGTCTCGATCGCGGTGGCGGAGTCGCTGACCGCCGACCAGCTCGCCCACGCCTTCACCGTCTACCCCTCGATGAGCGGCTCGATCGCCGAGGCCGCGCGGCGGCTGCACCGGGTCTGAGGCCCACCCGGGCCTCGGGTCCCGGACCCGGCTGGCAGGCCGGGCACCACCACGACCAGCGGTTGGCGGCGTCGCCGGCGACCTCCTCGGCGGTGCTCACCGGTCCGCCGCAGCGCCGGCACCCGCGCCGCTGGCGGCCCACCACCCAGTGGTCGTCGCCCTTGGCCGACGACCCGGTGGTCACCTGGTAGGCGCCCTCCACGGTGGCGGAGTGGCGCAGCATGGTCGCGGCACGGGCGACCAGGCGCTCCACGTCGACGTCGCCGACCGCCGTCCAGGGGCTCACCCCGGTGAGGAAGGCCAGCTCGTTGGCCCAGAGGTTGCCCAGGCCCGCCATCCGGCGCTGGTCGAGCAGCGCGCTGACCAGTGGCAGCGCCGGGTCGGCGCCGACGCGGCGCACGGCCTCCTCGGCGTCCCAGTCCTCGCGCAGCGGGTCGGGGCCGAGGTGGCCGACCAGGTCGTGCTCGCGGTCGGTCGGCACGAGGTCGAGGTCGTGGAGCCGGACGCCGTGGACGGTGCGGTCGTCGTCGAGGGTCCACACGAGTCGCACGTGGGGCTGGACGCTGCCCGGCAACCGCTTGCCCGGCGCGAGGGTCGACCAGGAACCGTCCATCTTGAGGTGGCTGTGGAGGGTGGCCGCGGGCGACCCGGCCAGGCCGGAGAGCCGGGTCAGCAGGTGCTTGCCGTGGGTGTCGTGGCCCAGCACCGTGCGACCCGACACGTCGCGGGTCGCCAGGCGCGGGGTGCGGAAGTCGGAGCGCACCAGGGTGTGGCCGACGAGCTGACGGTCCAGCCGCCGGGCGAGCTTCCAGACACTGTCTCCCTCGGGCACCCGCCCAGTCTCACAGGCGGGTGCGACAGCCGGCTCAGCCGAAGGGGCCCTTGACGCCGTTGGCGCCGTCGGTGACCCGGTTGAGGTAGGCCTGCGCGAGGTTCTGCTGGCCGTGCACGCCGTGGGACGAGCCGCGCGCGAGCTGGACGCCGGCGTCGACGGCGCCGGCGATCCCGCCGGTGAGGTGCCACGGCACCCAGCGGTCGCCGACCCGGACCAGCCGCTCCAGCGGCTCGTCGCCGGCGGCCAGGCGTCGCGCGTCGGAGGCGCAGACCGCGATGCTGCGCGCGGTGCCGCCGGGCGGCGTCCAGGCGAGGTCCTGCATGGCCGGTCCGTGGCGCGGGTCGAAGAAGCAGGGCTCGCGGCGCGGGGGGAGGGGCTCCCCGTCGCGGAGGGCGAGGACCGCGGCGCGGTGGTAGCGGGCGTCGGCGGTGACCTGCTCGACGGCGGCGACGTCCTCGGCGGTCTCGCTGGCGGCCAGCAGGTGCTTGGCCTGGTCGTAGTGCTCGAGGGCGCGGCGGTAGTGCTCGCCCGCGGCCGGGTCGAGGTCGTCGCCCAGGGTGTCGACGTGGAGGGCGGCGAGCTGCTCGCCCAGCACCGTCACGTCCTCGTCGAGGAGCCGGCGCGCGACCCGCCAGCGGCCCTTCGCGGCCAGCTCCTCCTCGCGCCTGCGGCGCCGTCCCCCGAACATGTCGGTGAGTCTGCCACTGTCGCGGCCCGCCTGTACGCTCGACATTTCCGTGTCCCGCACCTCGACCTCCCGGGGGAGGAGCCGCATGTCCCGCACCCGCACCCTGCTCGCGGCGGCCGCGAGCGCGCTGCTGCTGCCTGCGCTCGTCGCCGCTCCGGCCTCGGCCGACCAGCCGCGCAGGAAGGTCGAGACCTGGTCCACGCCCGGCAGCAGTGCGATCACCATCACCGGCCACGGCTACGGCCACGGCCACGGGCTGTCCCAGTACGGCGCCCAGGGTGCGGCGCTGCAGGGCCTGTCCTGGCAGCAGATCGTGGAGTTCTACTACCCCGGGACGACGTGGAGCCCGGTGCGCGGCAAGGTCCGGGTGCTCATCACGGCCGACGCCGGCCGCGACGTCCAGGTCCTGGCGCAGGAGGGCACCCGCGTGACCAGCCTCGCCAGCGGCCGCACGCGTCGCCTGCCGTCGCTGCCCGCCACCCGCTGGCGCCTGCTCGCGGCCGGCGCGGACACCCTCGTCCAGCGCACCACCGGCGGCCCGTGGCGCACCTGGCGCACGGTCCGGGGCGAGGCCGAGCTGTCCTCGACCAGCGGCCCCCTCACCCTCGTGACCCCCACCGGTCGCCACCGCTACCGCGGCGCCCTGCAGTCGGTCGCCGCGCGTCAGGGCCCGCGGCAGACGGTCAACCGGCTCGGCATGGAGGCCTACCTGCGCGGCGTCGTGCCGCAGGAGGTGCCCGCGCTCTGGCAGCCCGCCGCGGTGAGCGCCCAGTCCGTCGCCGCGCGCACCTACGCCGCGTTCGAGCGCTCGCACCCCTCGGCCGGCCACTACGACCTCTGCGACACCTCGCAGTGCCAGGTCTACGGCGGCTACGACGTCGAGCACCCGGCCGCGACGGACGCGATCCGCGCGACCGCGAAGCAGGGGCTCTCCTACGACGGACGCCCGGCCTTCACCCAGTTCTCCGCCAGCAACGGCGGCTGGTCGTCGGCCGGCTCGATGCCCTACCTCGTCGCCCAGCCTGACCCCTACGACGCGGTCGACAACCCGAAGTACGCCACGTGGACGGCCACGGTCGACGATGCGCAGGTCGAGGCGCAGTGGCCGCAGGTCGGCGACCTGGCCGGCATCGAGGTCACCACGCGCGACGGCAACGGCGAGTGGGGCGGCCGCGTCGGCGACATGGCGTTCATCGGCACCGCGGGCACGGTCCGGCTCACCGGCGACGCCGTGCGCTCGGCGCTCGGGCTCAGCTCCGACTGGTTCACCTTCGCGGTCACGCCGCGCCAGCAGGGCCGGGTGCGTCCGTGAGCCGGTGGCGGGGCCTGGCCGGGCTGCTCGGCGCGCTGGTGCTGGTCACCACCGGGTGCCAGGGAGGGCAGGCGGCCTCCGACGGACCCGTCCCCGACCTGCCGATCGACGAGCCGGTCACCACCGGCATCGACTACGTCGCGCTCGGTGACTCCTTCTCGGCCGGCCCGTTCATCACCACGATGCGCTCCGACCCCACCGGGTGCGCCCGCTCGCACGACAACTACCCCGCCTTCCTCGCCGACTGGCTCGACGTGGAGAGCTACACCGACGTCACCTGCTCGGCGGCCACGACCGCCGACCTCACCGGCACGATGACCACCTTCGACGGCAAGACGGCGCCACCGCAGCTGGACGCCCTCAGCGCCGACACCGACCTGGTCACGCTCGGCATGGGCGGCAACGACTTCGGCATCTACGACGCGCTGATCCACTGCCAGGACGGAGCGGCGGCGCCCTGCCCGGTGGACCGGCTCGAGGACGACGCGCGCCGGGTGGCCGGCCACATCCGCGCCGCGGTCCGGGGCATCCGCCGAGCGGCCCCCGACGCCGAGGTCTACGTCGTGGGCTACCCCGACATCCTCCCGAGCTCGGGCACCTGCCGCGCGGTCGGCGCGTCCGGGGCCAACCTCGGCGCGGTCGCCGAGGTCGCGGAACGTCTGAACGGCGCGCTCCGGCGCGGTGCGAGGGCGAGCGGCGCGTCCTACCTCGACATGGAGGCCGTCTCCGAGGGCCACGACGTCTGCGCCGGGGGCAAGGCCTGGATCAACGGCCCGCGCCTTCGCCCCGGGGTCGCAGCGCCGTTCCACCCCAAGATCAACGGCATGCGCGCCGTCGCCGCCGAGCTCTACCGCACGATCATCGGCGAGGAGCCCGACGTCACCGAGTACGCCGACCCCGACCCGGACTCGATCGTCTTCAACACGCGCTGAGTCGGTCCGTCAGCCGATCACCAGGACCAGGTCGCCGCCCTCGGCGGCCTTGGTGCCCGGGATCGCGACGCGGCTCACCGTGCCGGCGACCGGAGAGGTGATGGAGGCCTCCATCTTCATCGCCTCGATCGTCGCGACGGTCTGCCCGGCCTCGACGGAGTCGCCCTCGGCGACGGTGACCGTCACCGCGCCGTCGTAGGGCGCCGCGACGTGGCCCGGTGCCGTGGGGTCGGCCTTCTCGGCGGAGGCGACCGCGGCGGAGACGCTGCGGTCGCGCACCTGGACGGGTCGCAGCTGTCCGTCGACGGTGGCCATCACCGTGCGGATGCCGCGCTCGTCGGGCTCGCCGATCGCCTCGAGGCCGAAGAGCATCTCGCGTCCCTCGCGGACCCGCACGCGGTGCTCCTCGCCGCGGCGCAGGCCGTAGAGGTAGTCGATGGTCGAGACGCCGGAGAGGTCGCCGTACTTCTCCCGCGACTCGTGGAACGCCGCGGTCGGGCCGGGGAAGAGCAGCTCGTTGAGCGTGGCCCGGCGGTCCTCGCCGAGCCCGGTGCGCTGCTCGTCGGTGAGGTCCTCGGCGGGCCGCTTCCAAGTGCGGCCGGCGAGCGCCTTGGTGCGGAACGGCTCGGGCCAGCCGCCGGGCGGGTCGCCGAGCTCGCCGTTGAGGAAGCCGACCACGGAGTCCGGGACGTCGTAGGAGGCCGGGTCGGCCTCGAACTGGTCCGGGTCGGCGCCGGCGGCCACGAGCGCGAGGGCGAGATCGCCGACGACCTTCGAGGACGGGGTCACCTTCACGACGTTGCCGAGGATGTCGTTGGCCGCGGCGTACATGTCCTCGACCTGCTCGAACTTCTCGCCGAGGCCGAGCGCGATCGCCTGCTGGCGCAGGTTGGACAGCTGCCCGCCCGGGATCTCGTGGCGGTAGACGCGACCGGTCGGCGCCGGGAGACCGGACTCGAAGGGCGCGTAGACGCGGCGCACCGCCTCCCAGTAGGGCTCCATCGCGTTGACCGCGGCGAGCGAGAGCCCGGTCTCGCGCGCGGAGTGGTCGGTCGCGGAGACGAGCGCGGAGAGCGCGGGCTGCGAGGTGCCGCCGGCCATCGAGGCGGCCGCGGCGTCCACTGCGTCGACGCCGGCGTCGATCGCGGCCAGCAGCGTCGCGAGCTGGCCGCCGGGGGTGTCGTGGGTGTGGAGGTGCACCGGCAGGTCGAAGCGCTCGCGCAGCGCGGTCACGAGGGTGCGGGCGGCGGGCGCACGGAGCAGCCCGGCCATGTCCTTGATCGCCAGCACGTGGGCGCCGGCGTCGACGATCTGCTCGGCCAGGCCGAGGTAGTAGTCGAGGGTGTAGAGCCGCTCGTCCGGGGAGGAGAGGTCGCCGGTGTAGCAGAGCGCGACCTCGGCGACCGAAGTGCCGGTGGCGCGGACGGCGTCGATCGCCGGGCGCATCTGGGAGACGTCGTTGAGGGCGTCGAAGATGCGGAAGACGTCGATGCCGGTCTCGGCCGCCTCCTGCACGAAGGCCTCGGTGACCTCGGTGGGGTACGGCGTGTAGCCGACCGTGTTGCGACCGCGCAGCAGCATCTGCAGCCCGATGTTGGGGATCGCCTCGCGCAGGGCGGCCAGCCGCTCCCACGGGTCCTCGTTGAGGAAGCGCAGCGCGACGTCGTAGGTCGCACCGCCCCAGCACTCGACCGACCACAGCTGCGGCGTGGTGCGGGCGACGTGGTCGGCCACCGCGAGCAGGTCGCGGGTGCGGACGCGGGTGGCGAGCAGCGACTGGTGGGCGTCGCGGAACGTCGTGTCGGTGACCGCGACGGTCGTCTGCGCGCGCAGGCGTCGGGCGTACTCCTCGGGGCCGATCGCGCGCAGCAGCTGGCGGGTGCCGTCGGGCACCGGCTGCGCGCGGTCGAGCTGCGCGAGCTTGCTGACCGGGGCGACGGTCACGGGGGCAGTGCCGTGGGGCTGGTTGACGGTGACGTCGGCGAGGAACTCCAGCAGGCGGGTGGCGCGGTCGCCGCCCACCTGGGCCTTGAGCAGCTGGGGGTGGTCCTCGATGAACGAGGTGGTGACGGCGCCGGCGGCGAAGTCGGGGTCGGCGAGCACGGCCTGGAGGAAGCCGACGTTGGTGGAGACGCCGCGGATGCGGAACTCCAGCAGCGCGCGGCGGGCCTTCTGCACGGCCGCCTCGAAGGTGCGGCCGCGGCAGGTGAGCTTGGCCAGCATCGAGTCGAAGTGGGGGCTGATCTCGGCACCGGTGTAGGTGGTGCCGCCGTCGAGCCGTACGCCCGGGCCACCGGGGGAGCGGTACATCGTGATGCGGCCGGTGTCGGGGCGGAACCCGTTGGCGGGGTCCTCGGTGGTGATCCGGCACTGCAGCGCGAAGCCGCGCGGCTGCACCGAGTCCTGGGTCAGGTCGAGGTCGGCGAGGGTCGCACCGGCCGCGATCCGCATCTGCGCCTGCACGAGGTCGACGCCGGTGACCTCCTCGGTCACGGTGTGCTCGACCTGGATGCGCGGGTTCATCTCGATGAAGACGTAGCGGCCCGCGGGGTCGAGCAGGAACTCGACGGTGCCGGCGTTCTTGTAGCCGATCTCGCGGGCGAAGCGCACCGCGTCGGCGCAGATGCGCATCCGCAGGTCGGGGTCGAGGTTGGGGGCGGGCGCGATCTCGACGACCTTCTGGTGGCGTCGCTGGACCGAGCAGTCACGCTCGTAGAGGTGGATCACGCCGTCGTCGGTCCCGGTGCCGTCGGAGAGGATCTGCACCTCGATGTGGCGGGGGTCGACCACGGCCTGCTCGATGAAGACGGTGGGGTCGCCGAAGGCGCCCTCGGCCTCGCGCATGCAGGTCTCGATCGCCTCGCGCAGGTCGGCACGGTCGTCGACGCGGCGCATGCCGCGACCGCCGCCGCCCGCGACGGCCTTGACGAAGAGTGGCGCCTCGATCACCTCGGCGGCCTTCATCAGCTCGTCGACGTCGGTCGACGGCGGCACCGACTCCAGCACCGGCACGCCGGCGGCCTTGGCTGCGGCGATCGCGCGCGCCTTGTTGCCGGTCAGCGTCAGCACCTCGGCGCTGGGACCGATGAAGGTGATCCCGGCTGCGGCGCACGCCTCGGCAAGCGCGGGGTTCTCGGAGAGGAAGCCGTAGCCGGGGTAGACCGCGTCGGCGCCGCACTCGAGCGCCACCTTCACGATCGCCTCCGGGTCGAGGTAGGCACGGACCGGGTGGCCCACCTCGCCGATCTGGTAGGCCTCCTCGGCCCGCATCCGGTGCTCGGAGCCCCGGTCCTCGTGGGGGAAGACGGCCACCGTCCGCACGCCGATCTCGCGCGCGGCGCGGAACGCCCGGACTGCGATCTCGCCACGGTTGGCGACGAGCACCTTGGAGAACATGGGCCGCAACCTATCGAGAGTCCGCTGTGAGGTGGGTTACTCGTCCGTACTGTGGCTCGCCGCTCAGGCGGCCTGGGACTCCTGCGCGCGCCACCAGGCGACCGTCGCGGCGAGCCCGTCGGCCATCGGCGTGGGGGCCAGGCCGAGGCGCTCCTCGCTCGCGCTGGAGTCCATGACGAACGCCCGCTTGAACTGGTAGCCCGTCTCGGCCATCTCGCGCATCGACCGCATGGCCACGCCCATCGCGCTCAGCACGCCCACCGGGACCGACGACATCTTCGGGACGGGGACGCCGCCGGCCTGCGCCACCCCTGTGATGAGCTCCCGCTGGGTGGGGGCGGGCGCCGTGGGGGCGTGCAGGAACGAGTTCCACAGGTCCTCGCGCCCGGCGGCGGTGATCATCGCGGCGGCCAGGTCGGGGACGTAGGTGAAGGAGTGCGGCTGATCGAGGCTGCCGACGACCCGCATCGTCCTCCCCGCCAGGACCGTGGGCACCATGCGCTCGCCGGCGTGGGAGGTGCGCACCACCGGGCCGTAGAAGTCGGACGCCGCGACGCTGACCGTCGGTGTGCTCGACGCGTCGCGCTGGGCGAGCAGCTCGGTGCGCACGCCCAGCTTGCCCTTCGACGCGATCCGCGGTGTCGCCTCGGTGATCACGCCGTCCACCTCACCGTAGGAGTAGAGGCTCTCGGGAAAGACGACCACGGCGCCGACGCGGCCGGCCGCCTCGAGCACGGCCCGCTCGGCGCCCGGCAGCTCGGCGCGCCAGACCTGGGAGTCGTACGCCGACCCGTGGATGCAGTGGTGCACGGCGACCGCGCCCGCGAAGGCCTCCGTCAGCGCGTCGGGCTGCGAGACGTCGACCCGACGGCGGTCGACGAGCGGGTGCACCGGGCCGCTGCCGGACCGGGTGAGCAGCCGGACCTGGTGGCCGGCGTCGGCGAGCTGCTGGGCGATGGTCGAGCCGACGGGGCCGGCTCCGGTGACGACGTGGACCTGGTTCATGACTTCTCCTGGGGATGAGGGTCGGACGCTCCGAGAGCGGTGCTCTCGTTTCGACCATCGTGGACCCTCGTCGACCAGAAAGCAAGAGCACTGCTCACTTTCGACAAACGTGCTCGCTGATGTGGCACACTGATCGCATGCCGGACCCCACCACGCCCCGCGCGCGGGCTCGTGAGCAGACGATGCGCGACATCGTCCGCATCGGTCGCGCCCACCTGGCGACGGACGGTGCGGCGGCCCTGTCGCTGCGCGCGGTGGCCCGCGACCTCGGCATCGTCTCGTCGGCGGTCTACCGCTACGTCGCCAGCCGCGACGAGCTGCTCACGCTGCTCGTGGTCGACGGCTACGACGAGCTCGGCGACGCCGTCGACGCCGCGGAGGCGGCGGTTGACCGGGCCGATCACGCGGGCCGGATGCGGGCGATCGGCCGCGCGGTCCGCGCGTGGGCGCTGGCCGAGCCGGCGACGTACGCCCTGCTGTTCGGCAGTCCCGTGCCCGGCTACGAAGCGCCTGCGGAGCAGACGACCGGCCCCGGGGTGCGGGTCGTCGGCCGTCTCGTCGGGGTGTGGGAGGACGCCTGGCAGGCAGGCGTGATCAGCGTAGAAGACGCGTCCGTCGGCCCGCGACGGCTCACCCGCGACCTGGCCCGGCTCCGCAAGCAGATGGGCATCGAGGCACCCGAGGCGCTGGTCGCGCGCGGCCTGTTCGCGTGGGCGGCGCTCTTCGGGTGCGTGACGTGGGAGGTCTTCGGGCAGTACGGCTCCGCGACGTTCGCCGAGCCCGGCGACCTCTTCGAGCAGCACCTCACGGCGCTGGTCGAGGCCGTCGGGCTCGGCTGAGGTCTCAGCCCCGCAGGCGGAGTGCGGCCGCGCCGAGGCAGGCGAGCGCGCCGGCCGACGTCAGCGCGCGGCCGATGTTGAGCACGACCCAACGCGACTCGAAGTCGGCGCGCACGGCGGCGAGGTCGGCGATGGCGTCCACCCGGCCCGCGGCCTCGAGGGCGTCGTTGAGCGGGACGTTGCCGGCGACGGTGATCATGACGGTGCCGATCGCGAGCACGGTGGCCGCGACCGCCCAGGGCCGTGCCGGTGCCCCGCCGAGCACCGCGAGGGCTCCCGCGAGGAGGGGAGCGGCGACGAAGGTCGAGATGAAGACCGGGTTCACGATCGCGACGTTGACCTGCTGCATCGTGGCCACGAAGGCGCGGTCGTCGACCCGCGCCAGGCCCGGCATCACTCCGGTGGCCCAGGTGAAGTAGGTCCCGGCCTGGAGGCCGGCGACGAGGGTGGCGGCGACCGCGAGGACGAGGACCGGGCCTCGGGACGTGGTGGCGGCGGTGGTCAGCAGGGTGTCGGAGTGGAAGTGCTGGGCGTTGGTCATGGATCCAGTGCATCGCCTGACGGTGGATCTTCGCCATGGTCGAGCAGCGCGTGGCCATGCGCGTGCGTCTAGGATGGTGCGATGGACGCGCTCACCGGCCTGCTCGACGGACCGCGCGCGCGGCGCGCCTTCCTGCTGCGGATCCTGCTGGACCCGCCCTGGTCGGTGCGGCTCGAGGACGAGGCGCCGCTGTCGGTGACCTTGGTCGTGCGCGGCCACCTCTGGGTGCGCCCCGACGGCGAGGAGCCGGTCCGCCTCGGGGCGGGTGACGTCGTGGTCTGGGTCGGCGGCGAGCACTGGACGATCGCCGACGACCCCGCCACGCCCGACCAGGTCGTGATCCACCCCGGTCAGGTCTGCACGACCGTCGACGGGCACGTCGTGGTCGAGGAGATGAGCCAGGGCGTGCGGAGCTGGGGCAACAGCGCGACCGGCGAGACGGTGCTGCTGACCGGCGTCTACCAGCTCGAGGGCGAGGTCACCCGTCGACTCGTCCGCTCCCTGCCGCGCACGCTCGTGCTGCGCGCCGACGAGCTCGACACCCCGCTGCTCGCCCTGCTGGGCGAGGAGGTGGTGCGCGACGCACCCGGGCAGGAGGCCGTGCTCGACCGCCTGCTCGACCTGGTGCTCATCACGCTGCTGCGCACCTGGTTCGCGCGGCCTCGCACCGATGCGCCCGGGTGGTACGCCGCGCAGGCCGACCCCGTCGTCGGTCCGGCGATCCGTCTCATGCAGCACCACCCCGCCCATCCGTGGTCGGTGGCCGAGCTCGCCTCGCGGGCGGGGGTGTCCCGTGCCGGCTTCGCGCGGCGCTTCACCGAGCTCGTCGGCGAGCCGCCGATGGCCTTCCTCACCGACTGGCGGATCACCCTCGCCGCCGACCTCCTGCTCGAGCCCGACGCCACCGTGGCCTCCGTCGCCCGGCAGGTCGGCTACGCCACGCCCTTCGCGCTCAGCGCCGCCTTCAAGCGCGAGCGGGGGATCAGCCCGCGCGACCACCGGCTGGCGGGCTCGGCGCCGTTGGCCCAGGTGACGTAGCCGGGCTCAGGCTGGGGCGCTGTCGGCGTCGGGCCCGACCTGACTAGGGTGTCGACGCGCGACCCACAGCGCCAGCAGGGCAAGTACGACGACAGCCATGGCCGCGGCGACGTGCAGGGACGAGGGCCCACCCGGCAGCTCGCAGTACCGGGCGTCGTACTCGGGACGGCCGTCGCTGCAGGAAGGGGAGAACCCGAAGGAGACGATCTCCCTGGTCGGGTGGACGAGACCCCACCCCAGCACGAGGACTGGTCAGTCTCTCCAGTGCCAGCTCGCCAGGACCGCATCGGTGACCTTCGTCCTGGCACGCATCTTGACGCTGCGGCTGAAAGAGAACGTCACGACGACAGCGTCGTCGTCGTGGTGCAAGTAGAACTGCTCGACCTGGTATCCCTTGCCGTTCGACAACGTCCGCCCGCTGACATGCGCAGTTTCCTCGCCCGCCACAGTGACGCGCTCGGCCACGGTGACATCTTCGAAGCCCATGGCCGCGAGCTCTCCCGGGAGCGCACCCTCCAGCTCACCGACGCTGGCTTCGGGGCTGGGGGACAGGACGACGTTGACGTTGTCGGCGAACCCGTCGGTGTCACGGAGGTTGAAGACGTGGCTGTCGGCTTCAACCTCCGGAACGTCCTGAGGCGGTAGGCCCCAACCCTTGGGGACGTTGTAGACGTAACCCGTCCCGCGGATCTTGGGGCCATTCGCAGCTGGCCCGAGCTCCCGCGACTTCGACGCGGATGAATCTGTCTCTGTAGAGGACAGTCCAGAGCAGCCCCCGCACGAGAGAGCAATCACCAGAACGGCGGCCACGTCACGAACCATGGCGATCACCCTAGGCGGCTGGCACGTGGGTTGGTCGGGATCCAGTGAGGCTGCGGGACTCAACCCGCTACGAGCGGGTCTGCCGGACGAGCTGGTGACAGGTTGACCTACGCGCCGCGTTGGGGGCACGTACGTTGAGCGTCGGTGTCGCGTCGCTGTTGCATTTCGTCGACGTCCCCAGCCGGCTCGCGGATCGACGAGCGTTGCACGGAACCGCACCAGCACGACTCAGGTGAAGTAGAGCTCGACTCCGTCGTCGATGGCGTCGGTCATGGCGGTGCCGTGGTCGGGGTGCAGGTGGTGCGTGCCTTGGTGGTCGACGAGGAGGGTCTGGCCGTGGGGTGTTTGCCAGAGGTGGCGTCCGGGGCCGACGACGTGGGTGGTGATGCCGGAGTGGGTCTTGGTGCGGTGGTGGCTGCGGCGGAGGGGTCCGGAGTTGTGGGTGCCGGTCTGGCCGGGTGGTCCGGTGTCGTCGTAGGGGACGGCGTGGTCGTAGTCGACGCCGTCTCTGGTGGCTGATCTGGGGGAGTAGGGGTAGCAGTCGCCGCCGGTCTGGACCCAGACGTGGTCCTTCAACGTCTCGGGGTGTTCGTAGGCGTCGACTGCTGCGGCGTTGGCGCAGGTCGAGGACGGGGGTGAGGACGATGTCGGCGTGGCCGAGGACCTCGCGGAGCTGGTCGGACGTCGATCGGGCCGATGCCTTCGACCCTGGCGATGCCTGCACCGGTTCCGGTGAGGAGGGTGCGGAGGGTGTCGTCGGTGAGGTGGACGAAGAGCCGGGCGCGGGGGCGCAGGGACGCGAGCTGGCGCGTCGACATCTGAGCGAGGCGGTCGAGGAGGCCGTCGAGGTGTGCGGGCGCCCAGGTCGGACGGGTGTCCTCGTTGTCTCTGTCTCGGCTCTCGCTCGTGCTCGAGCTCCACTGTTCGGCCTGCTCGGTGTGGTCGAGGAGGAGCTGGAGGAGGTCGACGGGTCGGGCGAGCCAGCCGAGGGCGAGGGAGCGGAGCTCGTCGTGGTTGTGGTCGTGCCCGTGCTCGAGGGCGAGGATGTCGGCGATGCGGTCGGTCATGGCGTCGAGGGCGGCGGCGTCGCCGAGGGTGATGCGGGCGATGAGGTGGCGGTAGCCGTGCTCGTCGGAGCGAGAGAGTCGGACGTAGCGTTCGTGGCGGATGCGGTCGTGTTCGGCGCGGTGGGTCTCGGGGTCGGCCTCGATGGTCTTCGCCCTCGCGATCTCCAGGACGGTCGAGGGTGCGTGGCCGGCGATCGCGCGGGCGACGGCTGCGTCGACGACCCCGACGTCCTCGGACAGCAGGGCCCGGCAGATGACGGCTGCCTTGCGGGCGACCCAGGGCTCGCAGTCCCCGGCCTCGACGACCTTCCAGGTGCAGCGGGAGGCGGTGGACGAGGTCGAGGGCGTCGGCGATGAGCGCACGGGTGGTGGCGGGGTGGGTGGACCGGGCCATGGCGAGCTCGGCGATGGCGTACTCCCGCACCGCAGGTGTGCCGTCACCGCCGGGCGTGACCATCGGGTCCCGGCGAGACGCGGTCATCAGGATCACGCGTCACGCGGACGCCCGTGGGCCACGGCCCACTCGACCGCGAGCCGCATCTCCTCGACCTCGGCCAGACGGCGAGCCCGGAGCGCAGCCGAGGCCTGTGTCAGCAGAGGGTCCGCGCTCGCACCATCGGCCGCGGAAGGCGGCTCGGTGAGGGTGGAGGACGAGGACATGCCTCATCTTATCGAACACGTGTTCGATATCGCAACGCATTTCCGCCGTTGTGGACACGCGATCTAGCAACGGCTGTCAGTCACGTGTCCTACCCTCCGGCCATGACTCCCGAACGCTTCTGGCAGCTGGTCGACACCCTCGGCGGGGTCGCCGACGACGCGACGTGCGCACGCCTGGACGAGCTGCTCCGGAGCACCGGCGAGGGGAAGGTCTTCGGTGACGTGCTCGAGGAGGTGGTCGACACCCTCGTCGCCGAGTGTCGATGGCCCGACGAGGTCCGAGGCAGCGACGCCGACGAGCTGGGTGGCTGCGGCGGTCGTGGCCGGGGGCCGGGCGTCGTACGACGAGGTGCGGGACCGCGGGGAGGTCGACCTCGACCGGTGGCAGTGGGACGAGGCGGAGGCGTTGCTCGTCGTCGGGCAGGACGAGACGGAGGCGCATGCGCAGTACGGGCCTCCGGACTACCACGGTGCGTCGGTGCCGCCCGTCTCGGTCGCGCTGCAGTGGCTCTCGTACCCGTCGCCGCCGCGGCTCCGCACGACGCACGACCGCGGCCCCCTCGCGATCATCGACTTCGGCGACCACCCCGACCTCGGCGGGTTGTCCGTCCACGACCCTGACTGGGTGGAGGCGCAGTCGGTCCTCACGGCCGACGCGTCGTTCGTCGAGCGTCGCGGTCGCGTGGGACACCTCGGCCTGTGGTTGAACGTGCGCCCCGCCGCACCCGCGGGCGCGCCTGCGCCCGACCCCGCCGACCACTCGCCGTTCGACGGCTACCGGGCGGTCCGGGAGGCCGTCGTCGAGCACGTCGAGACCGCGGTCGGCCCGGGGGTCGTGCTCGTCGTGCCCACCTCCGACTTCCCGGCCAGCGCGTCCCGCGTGGACGCGTACGTCGCTGCGGTCCACCGGCTGCTCGAGGCCGCCGAGGTCTGATCGCCCGGCGGCGCGGGCCGTCAGCGCGCCAGTGCCCGCCCGACCGCCCGACCGGAGAAGATGCAGCCGCCGAGGAAGGTGCCCTCGAGCGCGTTGTAGCCGTGCACCCCGCCACCGCCGAAGCCGGCGACCTCGCCGGCGGCGTAGAGGCCGGGGACCGGCGTGCCGTCGGCGGCCAGGCAGCGGCCGTCGAGGTCGGTCTCCAGGCCACCCAGCGTCTTGCGGGAGAGGATGTTGAGGCGCACGGCGATCAGCGGGCCGTGGTCCGGGTCGAGGATCCGGTGCGGCTTGGCGACCCGGATCAGCTTGTCGGTGCGGCTGCGGCGCGCGTTGTGGATCGCCATCACCTGCACGTCCTTGCTGAAGTCGTTGGTGACCTCGCGGTCGCGGGCGACGATCTCGCGCTCTCAGGGACTCGACGTCGAGCTTCGGCCCGCGGGCCAGCTCGTTCATCCCGGTGACGAGCTCGTCCAGCGAGCCGGCGACCACGAAGTCGACCCCGTGCTCCTTGAACGCCTCGACCGGGCCGGGTGCGCCCTTGGCCAGCCGGCTCTGGGCGAGGAACTTCAGGTCCTTGCCGGTGATGTCGGGGTTCTGCTCCGAGCCGGAGAGCGCGAACTCCTTCTCGATGATCGACTGGGTGAGCACGAACCACGAGTAGTCGTGGCCGGCGGCGAGGATCTGCTTCATCGCGCCGATCGAGTCCGCGCCGGGCACGCCCGACATGCCCTCGAGCCGCTTGCCGGTGGCGTCGAACCACATCGACGACGGGCCCGGGAGGATCCGGATGGCGTGGTCGGGCCAGACCGGGTCCCAGTTGTGGATGCCCTCGACGTAGGCCCACATCCGGTCCTTGTTGACCATCGTCGCGCCGGCGTCCTCGGCGATGCCCTGCATCCGGCCGTCGACGTGCGCGGGGACGCCGCTGATCATGTGGTCCGGGGCCGCGCCGACCCGCTCGGTGGGCCAGTTGCGGCGCATCAGCTCGTGGTTGTGCCCGATGCCGCCGGAGGTCACCACGACCGCCGGCGCGCGCAGCTCGAAGTCACCGGCGGCGTCGCGGGTGGACCGCACGCCACGGGCGGCGTCGTCGTCGGCCAGCACGGTGCCGCGCACGCCGACGACCGCTCCGTCCTCGACGACCAGGTCGTCGACCTGGTGGCGGAAGGCGAACCGCACCAGCCCGGCGGCCTCGGCGCGCTGCACCGGCTCGGCGAAGATCCGCACCACCTCCGGCCCGGTGCCCCAGGTGAGGTGGAAGCGGGGGACCGAGTTGCCGTGGCCCAGTGCGCGGCCGTCGCCGCGCTCGGCCCACCCGACGAAGGGCAGCGAGCGCAGGCCGAGGGCGCGGAGGTAGTCGCGCTTCTCGCGGTGCGCGAAGTCGACGTACGCCTTCGCCCACTGCTGCGGCCAGAAGTCCTCGCCGCGACCGGGGCCGTCGGTGCCGTCGCCGAGGCGGTCGAACTGCGCCGAGCCCTGCCAGTCCTGCCACGCGAGCTCGGGGGAGTCGGTGATGCCCATCCGGCGCTGCTCGGGGCTGTCGACGAACAGCAGCCCGCCGAGCGACCACCACGCCTGCCCGCCGAGGTTGGCGCGGTTCTCCTGGTCGAGGACCAGCACCCGCCGCCCGGCCAGGGCGAGCTCGTGGGTGGCGACGAGACCGGCGAGGCCGGCGCCGACCACGATGACGTCGGGGGTGAAGGTGTCCGTGGCGCTCATGGCTGCTCCTGCGGGTAGTGGCTGACGACCATCTCGGCGAGCAGGCGCAGTGCCCGCTCGACGGTGCGGCCGGGTGCGGCCGACGGATCGGGGTCGAGGGCGGAGAAGGCCAGCCCGTCGAGGAAGTTGACGACGACGCTCAGCACGGGGGCCAGGTCGTCGGCCGGCAGCCGGTCGGACCAGAGGTCAGCGGCGACCGCCAGCATCTGCGCCTGCAGCGACTCGCGCGCGGGGAGCAGCGCGGCGCGGAGGTCCTCGTCGGCGCGGGCGGCGACGAGCAGCTCGCGCCAGGTCTGGTTGGCGGGGGAGAGGACCACCGTGCGCAGCCGGCCGAGGACGGCGGCGACCGCGTCGACGGTGCCCACGTCGGACCCGACCGTCGAGCCGAACTCCTGCACGTTGCGCCGGGCCACGTGCTCGGCGGTCGCCACCAGCAGCGCCTGCCGGGTCGGGAAGTGGCGGAACAGCGCGCCCTGGCTCACGCCCGCCCGTGCGCAGACCGCGGCGGTCGACGTGGCGGCGTACCCGCTCTCGGCCAGGCACGCCACCGTCGCGTCGAGCAGCGCGGTGATCGTGCCCGCGCGCCGCTCTGCCTGCGTACGCCGGACCGCGGTCGTGGTCATGGGCTCAGTGTGACATAGATAGTGAGCGCTTGCTATCTATGTGCCCGCCCGGCATGGCGGTGCGTGAGGAGGGTTCTGACCCCCTTGAATCCCCCTCACACACCGCTCGGGCGCCGGAGCGAGGCGCGGAGGCAGGGAGGAAGAGCTCAGTCCTTGAGCTCGCAGATGACCGCGCCGTTGGTGACCGTGGCGCCGACCTCGGCCTGCAGCCCGGTGACGGTGCCGGCCTTGTGGGCCTTGAGCGGCTGCTCCATCTTCATCGCCTCCATGACGACGATGACGTCGCCCTCGGCGACCGTGGCGCCCTCCTCGACCGCGACCTTGACGATGGTGCCCTGCATGGGCGAGGTGACCGCGTCGCCCGAGGCGGCGGCGCCGGCCTTCTTGGCCGACCGCTTGCCCGCCTTCTTGGCGCCGCCCGCGCCGCCCGCGCCGGACCCGCCGCCGAGGGACAGCCCGCCGAGCCCGGCGGGGAGGACGACCTCGAGGCGCCGACCGCCGACCTCGACGGTGACCTTCTGGCGCTCGCCGGCCTCGTCGGCCTCGGCCGCGTCGCCGGAGTACGGCTCGATCCGGTTGTCGAACTCGGTCTCGATCCACTGCGTGTAGACGGTGAATTCGCCCTCGCCGGTGGGCGTGGAGGAGCCGACGTAGGCCGGGTCGGAGACCACGGCGCGGTGGAACGGGATCACGGTCGGCATGCCGTCGACGACGAACTCGTCGAGCGCGCGGCGCGAGCGCTCGAGCGCCTGCGTGCGGGTGGTGCCGGTGACGATGAGCTTGGCGATGAGGGAGTCGAACGAGCCGGGGACGGTCTCGCCGTTCTCGTAGCCGCCGTCGAGACGCACGCCGGGACCGGACGGCGGGGACCACGCCGACAGGGTGCCGGGAGCCGGCATGAAGTTGCGGCCGCCGTCCTCGGCGTTGATGCGGAACTCGATGGAGTGGCCGCGGATCTCGGGGTCGTCGTAGCCGAGCTCCTCGCCGGCCGCGATGCGGAACATCTCGCGGACCAGGTCGATGCCGGTGACCTCCTCGGAGACGCAGTGCTCGACCTGGAGGCGGGTGTTGACCTCGAGGAAGGAGATGGTGCCGTCCTGGGCGACGAGGAACTCGCACGTCCCGGCGCCGTAGTAGCCGGCCTCCTTGAGGATGCGCTTGGAGGAGTCGTAGAGCTCGGCGAGCTGCTCCTCGGAGAGGAACGGCGCGGGCGCCTCCTCGACCAGCTTCTGGTTGCGGCGCTGCAGCGAGCAGTCGCGGGTGGAGACGACCACGACGTTGCCGTGCTGGTCGGCCAGGCACTGGGTCTCGACGTGGCGCGGCTTGTCGAGGAACTTCTCGACCAGGCACTCGCCACGACCGAACGCGGTCACCGCCTCGCGGACGGCCGACTCGTAGGCGTCGGGGATCTCCTCGATCGTGCGGGCGACCTTGAGGCCGCGCCCGCCGCCGCCGAAGACGGCCTTGATGGCGACCGGCAGGCCGTTGGCCTTCGCGAACTCCACGACCTCGTCGGCGTCCTTGACGGGGTCCTTGGTGCCGGGGGCGAGCGGGGCGTGGGCCCGGTCGGCGATGTGCTTGGCCTTGGCCTTGTCGCCCAGGGCCTCGATGGCGGCCGGCGGCGGGCCGATCCAGATGAGCCCGGCGTCGATCACGGCCTGGGCGAAGTCGGCGTTCTCGGCGAGGAAGCCGTAGCCGGGGTGGACGGAGTCGGCGCCCGACTTCTCGGCGATCGCGATGATCTTGGCGATGTCGAGGTAGGACTCGGCGGGCGTGGCGCCGCCGAGGGAGTGCGCCTCGTCGGCGAGGCGGACGAAGAGGGCGTCGCGATCAGGGTCGGCGTAGACCGCGACGGAGCCGATGCCGGCGTCCTTGCAGGCACGGACGACGCGGACGGCGATCTCGCCGCGGTTGGCGATCAGGACCTTCTTCAAGCTCACGCTGGACTCCTGGCGGTGACACGGATCGGGGGCGTACCGCTGGGCAGGCTACCGCGAGCCGAGCACGGCCCGACCGACAGCATGGTGCAACGGACGTACGACGCGTCCGTAGGCGATGCCGACGCCCAGCGAGGCCCCCAGGGCGAGCCACTGGTGGCCCGCGTCCTCCAGCGCGGGGTAGACCTGCCAGTGCGTGAGGTAGACGAAGAGGCTGGCGGTGGCGAGCACCCCGGCGGCCCGCGCCACCGGCGTCGGGACCCGCACGTGGGGCAGCCACAGCACCAGGAGGAACCCGCCCAGCACGATGGCCTCGCGGAGGGGCTGGCCGAAGAACCCGACCGTCAGCGCGGTCGCCAGCACCGACACCCAGACCCGCCTGCGGGGCGTGTCGGCCCGCGCCCCCGCCCAGCCGAGGGCGAAGAAGAAGGCGACGACGAGGGTGGTGTAGCGCTCGGTGTGCCCGGCGCGCAGCCCCACCTCGGCGACCCGCGCGACCGTGGTCACCGCGAGCACCGCCAGCGCGAAGCGGAAGGGCTCGCGCCGCTCGAGGCGGTGCAGCGCGGGCACGCAGCTGACGGCGAGCGCGGCCACGGTGAGCCACACCAGCGACTCGAGGAACCACAGCTGCCACTGGTCGTCCCACTCCGAGGAGTTGACCAGCTCGCGCACGAAGAACGTCGTCGCCAGTGAGTAGCTGCCGGCCAGGAGCCCGACCGTGCCGACCCAGAGCACCGACGGCACGACGAGCTGGGCGAGCCCGGCGAGGCCGTGGCGCAGCCGGGTGCGCGGGCCGCCCGCGGCGGAGAGCTGGAAGCGGGCGAAGTTGAAGCCCGCCAGCGCGAGCAGCAGGTGGGCGCCGCCCTCGAGGGCGACGAGGTCGACGTGGCTGGCGACGACGAAGAGGATCGCCAGCGCCCGGAGCGCGACGCTCGTGTCGAGCCGCACCCAGCGCCGCGGGCGGTCGGGGCCGGTCGACGCGTCGGCCAGGCGCTGGAGCTCGCCGATGCTGCGGGTGTGCCACCCGGCCGGGAGCCCGGCGGGGAAGTGGTCGGTGAGTCGGGTCGCGAGCTCGACGTAGGACAGCGAGTCGCCGCCGAGCGCCACGAAGGAGTGGTGCGGGCCGGCGTCGGGGCGGCCCAGCACCCGGACCACGTCGGACCGTACGTCGCGGCTGCCCCGGTCGGCGCCCGGGTCGACGCCTGGGTCGGTCCGGTCGTCCGCCGTGGCGAGACCGAGCAGCGCCGCCCGGTCGACCTTGCCGCTGGCGGTGAGCGGGTCCTCGGCGAGGAGGTGGACGGCCACGGCGTGCAGCGGCAGGCCGCACCGGTCGGCGACGAGCGCGCGGGCGGCGTCGGCGTGACGGCCGTGGCGCAGCAGGACGTGGACGCAGGAGTCGTCGGCCACCACGCGGGCGTGCCGGTCGACCTCCGCGCGCACGTGCGACTCCAGGCCGTCGAGGTCGAGGCGCAGCCCGAACACCTTGGCGTGGCGGCTGCGCCGCCCGACCACCTCGACGAGCCCGTCGACCTCGCGGGCCAGGTCGCCCGTGCGCAGCTCGTCGACCTCCGCTCCGCGCGCGAGGTCGGCGGGGGAGAGGGCGTAGCCCATCATCACGTTGGGGCCGGAGTAGCAGAGCTCGCCGACGCCGGGGCGCTCGTCGACCGTCTCGTCGATCCGGAGGGTCCCGCCGGGCACCGGGACGCCGATCGCGGCGGGGTGGTCCTCGGCGAGGTGCGGCGGGAGCCACGCCATCCGCGCGGTCGCCTCGGTCGCGCCGTACATCACCACCAGGTCCCAGCCGCGCTCGCGTCCGGCGCGGCTCCAGCGACGCACGGCGTCGGGGTCGAGCCGGCCCCCGGCCTGCGTGACCTGGCGCAGCGAGGGCACCGTGCGGTCGGCGAAGCCGCTCGCGTCGAGCAGGTCGAAGGTGTGCGGCACGCCGGCCAGGCTCGTCACGCCGGTGCGGTCGACGAGGTCCCAGAAGCACTCGTCGACGACGCTGAGGTCGCTCAGCACGACGCTGGCACCGGCGACGAGGTGGGAGTGGAGGACCGACAGGCCGTAGCAGTAGTGCAGCGGCAGCGCGGTGATCGCGCGGTCCTCGGGCCGCAGCCCGAGGTAGCCCGCGATCGCGTCCGCGTTGCTCGCGACGTTGTCGCGCGAGAGCCGGACCAGCTTGGGCGAGCCGGTGCTGCCCGAGGTGCTGAGCAGCAGCGCGAGGTCGGGGTGGAGGTCGTGCGCGCTCGTCCGACGGCGTACGTCGTCGGGCGCCCCGGCGACGCACACCACGTCGGGGTCGTGCACGGCGACGACCGCGTCGCGCTGGTCGGGCCGGCCGTCGGGGACCACGAGCGCCACGTGCCCGTGCTGGAGGGCGGCGAGGTAGGCGACCACTGCGTCGAGCGTGCTGGCCCCCTCGACCAGCACGAGGCGCCGGGCCGGACCCCAGCTGCGGGCGCGGTCGGCGACCAGCGCAGCGAGCTCGGCGTGGCTCAGGGTGCGCCCGTCGGCCACGACGGCCGGGGCGTCGCCGAAGCGGGCGTGGTCGAGCACCGGCCGGGTGGACGGCCGGGTGGGGGTGAGGGTCACGACGCCGGCCGGTAGGCGCGCACGAGGCCGGTGACCCGGAGGTGGACGGCGTCGCCGGGAGCCGGGTGGAGCACGCCGGACATCCGGGCGAGCACGGAGGTGCCGTCGTCGAGGCGCACCTGCACGGCGCAGTCGTGGCCGTAGTAGCTGAGCTCCTCGACCGTGCCGCGCACGCCCTCGGGGTGCGCGAGGTCGACGTAGATCTGCTCGGGGCGGATCATCAGCGACACGGGCCCCTCGCCGGGCTCGGTCAGCACGACCTCGCCCAGGGCGCACGTGGCGCGGGTCGCGGTCGCGGTGCCGGGCAGGACGACCGCGCGGCCGACGAACTCGGCGACCTGCGGGTCGGTGGGGGAGAGGTAGACCTCGCTGGGGCTGGCCGACTGCACCAGCCGGCCGGCGCGCATCACCGCGACCTGGTCGGCCAGCGAGAGCGCCTCGTTCTGGTCGTGGGTGACGAGCAGGGCGGTGGTGTTGCTGGCGGCGAGCGCGCGTCGCACGGCCAGCGAGGTGGTGCCGCGCAGGCTGGCGTCGAGGGAGGAGAACGGCTCGTCGAGCAGCACGACCGCCGGCCTCGGGGCGAGCGAGCGGGCGAGGGCGACGCGCTGCTGCTGGCCGCCGGAGAGCTCGTCGGGGCGGCGGTGGCGGAAGTCGGCGGGCAGCTCGACGAGGTCGAGCATCTCCGCGACCCGGTCGCCGGCGCCGCGGCCACGCTCCTCGCGCGGCAGGCCGAAGGCGATGTTGGCCGCGACGTCGAGGTGGGGGAAGAGCGCACCCTCCTGCGGGACGTAGCCCACGCGACGCACCTGCGGCGGCATCGGCTTCACGCCGTCACCCGCGACGACGGTGTCGCCGAACGAGATCGAGCCGCCGTCGGGCAGCAGGAAGCCCGCGATCAGGCGCAGCAGCGTCGTCTTGCCGCAGCCGGAGGGACCCAGGACGGTGGTGAAGGACCCGTGCGGGACGTGCAGGCTCACCGCGTCGACGGCGCGGGTCGCCTCGCGGCCGGGCCCGGTCGGGGCGAAGTCCTTGGTGACCTCGGTGACGGTGAGCGAGCTCATGGCGTGGCCTCCTGGAGGGAGAGTCGCTCCTGCCGCATGAGCAGCACGGTCGCGGGGATCGAGACGAGCACCAGCAGCAGGGCGTAGGGGGCGGCGGCACCGTAGCGGAGCTCCGAGGAGGCCGACCAGAACTCGGTGGCCAGGGTCCGGGTGCCGATCGGGGAGAGCATCAGCGTGGCGGTGAGCTCGGTCGAGATGGCGAGGAAGACCAGGGCCGCGCCGGCGCCGAGGCTCGGCGCGATGAGCGGCAGCGTCACCCGGCGCGCGGTCTCCAGCGGGCCGGTGCCGAGGCTGTGGGCGACGTCGTCGAGCACGGTGGGCGCCTGCTCGAGCCCGGCGCGGACGGTGACCACGGCGCGGGGCAGGAAGAGGATGGCGTACGCCGCCACCAGCAGGGTCGCGGTCTGGTAGACCGGCGGCACCAGGCGCAGGGACGCCACGACGAGGGCGAGGCCGACGACGATGCCGGGCAGCGCGTTGGCGACGTAGGTGCTGCGCTCGATGAGGGTCGAGAGCCGACCGCGGTGGCGCACCGCGAGCCAGACGACGGGGACCGCGGCGACGGTGGTGGCCACCGCACCGGCGAGCGCGAGGACGACCGTGGCGACCAGCGCCTCGGTGAGGTCGGCGAGCGGGAACTCCGTCGAGGTGCCGACGACCAGCCAGCGCACGAGCGAGTACGCCGGCACGCCCACGGCGAGCGCGACCACGCCGGCCAGCGTCGCCAGCAGCGGCCAGCGCCAGGCGCCCAGCTCGAGCGGGACGGTCGCCCGCGCGGCACCGCGGCCCACGCGGGCGTAGCGGCGGTCGCCGCGCAGGCGCAGCTCGGCGAGCAGCAGCACCAGGCACAGCAGCACCAGCACGCCGGCCATCGCGGTCGCCGCGGCGCCGTTGAAGGTCGAGCCGTACTGGTCGTAGATCGCGGTCGTGAAGGTCGGGAACCGCAGCAGGGACAGCGCGCCGAACTCCGCCAGCAGGTGGAGGCCGACCAGCAGCGCGCCGCCGAGCAGGGCCGGGCGCAGCTGCGGCAGCACGACGGTCCGCAGGGTGCGGGTGCGGGAGTGGCCCAGCGACCACGCCGACTCCTCCAGCGCCGGGTCGAGCCGGCGCAGCATCGCGACGACCGGGAGGTAGACCAGGGGGTAGTACGACAGCGTGACGACGCCGAACGCGCCGCCGAACCCGTGGACGCTGCGGTCGAGGGAGACCCACGCGTAGCCGTTGACGAACGCCGGGACCGCGAGCGGCGCGACCAGCAGTCCGTGCCAGGCGCGGCGCCCCGGCAGGTCGGTGCGCTCCACGACGACGGCGAGCGCGACGCCGAGCGCCGCTGTCGCGGCCATGCAGGCGGCCGCCAGGGTGAGGGTGTTGCGCAGCAGCTCGCCGATGCGCGGACGGGCGAGCAGGTGCCAGAGCTCGGCGGGTCCGATCACCACGACGTAGGTCGCGACGTAGCCGAGGGGGACGAGCGCGAGCAGCGCGACGACCACCCCGGCTGCGAGCAGCAGAGGTGGTGTGCGGCGCCCGGTCGTGCTCAGAGCAGGCCGGCCTGCGTCATCAGGTCGGTGACCTGCGGACCGTTGAGGCTGGCGACGTCGACCTGCGGCGGCTCGAGCTCGTCGAAGGGCTTGACGGCCGGGTCCAGGCCGGCGTCGGGGTTGAGCGGGTACTCCAGGGCGTACGACTCGCCCATCGCCTGCTGCGCCTCGGTGCCGGTGAGCCAGGTGACGAACTGCTCCGCGGCGTCCTGGTGCTCGCTGCTGGCCAGGATCCCGGCGCCGGAGACGCTGACGAAGGCGCCCGGGTCCTGGTCGCCGAAGAAGTGGAGCTGCGAGCTGTCGGAGTCGGAGCCGTTCTCGGCGCGGTCGCGGTACCAGTAGTAGCTGTAGGCGATGCCGGCGTCGACCTCGCCGGAGTCGACGGACTGCATGACCACGAGGTTGTTCTGCACGATCACGCCGTTGGCCTTGAGCCCGGCCAGCCAGTCGGCCGTGGCCTGCTCGCCCTCGAGCTCGAGCACCGCGGAGACGATCGCCTGGAAGTCGGCGCCGGTCGGGGAGAAGGCGACGCGGCCCTTCCACTCGGGGTCGGCGAAGTCGAGGATCGAGGCCGGCAGGTCGGCCTCGGTGAGCGAGTCGTGGTACATCGCGACGGTCGAGCGGGCCAGGAACCCGGTCCACATCCGGTCGGAGGGGACGTACTGGTCGGGGATCGAGGCGGTGGCCGACTCGGGCAGCTCGGAGAAGAGGCCGGCGTTGTCCACGATGCTCATCGCGGGGGAGTTCTCGGTGAGGAACACGTCGGCGGGGGAGTCCGTGCCCTCCTCGACGATCTGGTTCGCCATCTCGAGGTCCTTGCCGTTGCGCAGCTCGACGTCGAGCCCCGTCTCCTCCTCGAACGCCGGCACCAGCTCGTCGAGCAGCTGCTCGTGCTGGGCGTTGTAGATGACGAGGTCGGGGGAGCCCAGGAGGCTGCAGCCCGACAGGGTCGAGGCGGTCAGGGCGACCGCGGCCAGGGAGACGGCGGCGCGGCGCAGCGGTCGTCGCGGGGAAGTCGACACGGGGGTGGTCCTCACTTTGCTTAGGCTCACCTAAATCTAGCGCCGTACCGTGCGCGCGGCGGAATCGACTGCGTCACACCGGGGGTTAGCGATCGCTAACCACGAGCGGCTACTGTGACGTGCATGACCTTCGAGCTGTCCCCCGAGCACGAGCAGTTCCGCCGCAGCGTCCGCGACTTCGCCGAGGCCGAGATCGCGCCGCACGCCGCCCAGTGGGACCGCGACCACCACTTCCCGACCGACGTCGTGCAGAAGATGGGCGCCCTCGGCCTGATGGGCCTGACCGCGCCCGAGGAGTTCGGCGGCGCCGGGATGGCCGGCGAGGACGGCGGCTTCACCTCGCTGTGCCTGGCGATCGAGGAGATCGGTCGCGTCGACCAGTCGATGGGCATCACGCTGGAGGCCGCGGTCGGCCTCGGCATCAACCCGATCCTCACCTTCGGCACCGACGAGCAGAAGAAGACCTGGCTGCCCGACCTGGTCGCGGGCGAGAAGCTCGCCGGCTTCGGGCTCACCGAGCCCGGTGCCGGCTCCGACGCGGGCGCGACGCGCACCAAGGCCGTCCTCCAGGACGGCGAGTGGGTCGTCAACGGCGCCAAGCAGTTCATCACCAACTCCGGCTCCTCGATCACCTCGGTCGTCACCGTCACCGCCCGCACCGGCGACCGCCCCGACGGCCGCCCCGAGATCTCGGCGATCATCCTGCCCTCGGGCACGCCGGGCTTCACCGCGGAGAAGGCCTACGACAAGCTCGGCTGGCACGCCTCCGACACCCACCCGCTGTCCTTCGAGGACGCGCGCGTGCCGGAGTCGCACCTGCTCGGCGAGCGCGGCCGCGGCTACGCCCAGTTCCTCGCCACCCTCGACGACGGCCGCGTCGCCATCGCCGCCCTCGCGGTCGGCTGCATCCAGGCCTGCCTCGACCTCTCGCTGCAGTACGCCGGCGAGCGCCAGACCTTCGGCGGCCCGATCGGCCGCAAGCAGGGCCTGGCCTTCCAGGTCTCCGACCTGCAGGTCATGCTCGACGCCTCGCGCCTGCTGACCTACAAGGCGGCCGCGATGAAGGACGCGATGGACGCGGGCCACAACGTCTCGATGGCCGCCTTCAAGCAGGCCGCCGCCGTCGCCAAGCTCTACACGACCGAGTCGGCCGTCACGGCGACCCGCATCGCGACGCAGGTCTTCGGCGGCTACGGCTTCATGGAGGAGTACCCGGTCGTGCGGTTCTACCGCGACGCCAAGGTGCTCGAGATCGGCGAGGGCACCTCCGAGGTCCAGCGGATGCTCATCGCGCGCGGGCTCGGCCTGCCGGTCGAGTAGTCAGGCGGGTCGCGGTGCGTACATGATCACCGCGACCCCGACCAGGCACACGAGCGCACCCACCAGGTCGTAGCGGTCGGGGCGGAAGCCGTCGAACGCCATGCCCCAGGCCAGCGAGCCGGCGACGAAGACCCCGCCGTACGCCGCGAGGATCCGCCCGAAGCTCGCGTCGGGCTGCAGCGTCGCGACCAGGCCGTAGAGGCCGAGCGCCACGAACCCGGCGCCCACCCACAGCCACCCGCGGTGCTCGCGGACGCCCTGCCACACCAGCCACGCCCCGCCGATCTCGGCGAGCGCGGCGAGGACGAACAGGGCGAGCGACTTCGCGACCGTCATGGTGCGGAGTCTCCCATCCCGGCGCGATCTCCTCCTCCCGGCGGATCCGCGCCGACGCAGGGGCCTCTACCCTCGCCCCCATGCCCCGCCTGACCTCGCGCCTGCTCGACTGGTTCGGCGTCGACGACGCGTGGGAGCGCCCGCGGCCCCCGGTGGGGCGCCAGGACGTCGTCCTCGCCGCGGGTGTGGAGGCCGTCAGCCTGTTCGCCCTGGAGCTGGTGCGCAGCGCGGGTGGCTTCCAGCACACCGACGCCCCGGTGTGGTCGCAGTGGCTGGCCGTGTCCAGCGGCGCCGCGCTGCTGCTCGGGCGTCGGCGGTGGCCGCTCGCGGTCGCCGTCCTGGCGGCGGCGCACATGTTCGTGGCCGGGGTGACGATGCCCGAGGTGATGGGTCAGGTCTCGCTGCAGATCGTCTACTTCGTCGCGCTGATGTCCGGGGTGGCCTACTCCCGCGACCGTCGGGCGATGGTGGTCGTGGTCGGCGCCATCGTCCTGTTCATGTTCGCGTGGATCGCCTGGCAGTTCGCGCTCGGATCGTCGGCCCAGGAGTGGCTCGACGACGAGGGGCTCACCGAGCAGATCGGGGTCTTCTCCCCGATCCCCGCCGCGGTCGGCATCACCTTGCTGATCAACGTCATCTACTTCGGGGGCGCGATCGCGGGCGGGGGCGTCTCGTGGCGCGCGGCGCGCCAGCGCGTCCGCCTCGAGGAGCAGGCCACCACGATCGCCTCGCAGGCGGGCCGGCTGCGCGAGCAGGCCGTGATGGACGAGCGGCTGCGGATCGCCCGCGAGCTGCACGACGTGGTCGCCCACGGCGTCTCGGCGATGGGCGTCCAGGCGGGCGCGGCGCGCCGGGTGCTCGACCGCGACCCCGACGCCGCCCGCACCGCTCTGTCCCACGTGGAGGAGGCCTCGCGCGACGCGGTCACCCAGATGCGCCGCCTGCTCGGCACGCTGCGCGAGGGTGCGGCGGCGGACACCGCACCCGGGGCGGCAGGGGCGCGTACGCCCGAGGCCGGCGTCGCCGACCTCCCGGCGCTGGTCGAGGAGGTCGACGGCCAGGGGCTGTCGGTGACCCTCGACGTCGTCCCGAGCTGCGAGGCCGCGGCGGCCAGCGTGCCGCGCGGTGTCGGGCTGGCGGTCTACCGCACGGTCCAGGAGGCCTTGGCCAACGTCCGCCGGCACTCCACCGCCGACACCGTCTCGGTCGTGGTGCGCATCGACGAGGCCGCGTCCTACGCCGAGGTGGAGGTCGTCGACAACGGCCGCGCCCGCCACGGCACCTCCGGCAGCGGCCTGGGCCAGCTCGGCATCCGCGAGCGGGCCGCCACCCACGACGGGCAGGTCGAGATCGGGCCGCGCGTGACCGGCGGCTACCGCGTGCGGGTCCGCTACCCGCTGGGGACACGGTGACCGGGCCGCTGCGGGTCCTGCTGGTCGACGACCACGCGATGGTGCGCTCGGGCTTCGCGATGGTCCTCTCCGTCGAGGACGACATCGAGGTCGTGGGCGAGGCCGCCGACGGGCTCCAGGCCCTCGAGCGCGCCCGGGAGACCCGTCCCGACGTGGTGCTGATGGACGTCCAGATGCCGCGCATGGACGGCATCGAGGCCACCGGGCACCTCGTCGCCGAGGACCTCGGGCACGTCGTCATCGTCACCACCTTCGACAGCGACGACTACCTCTTCGCCGCGCTCGAGGCGGGCGCGAGCGGCTTCCTGCTCAAGAACGCCGGCCCCGAGCAGCTGCTCGACGCCGTGCGGGCCGCCGGTCGCGGCCACGCGCTGCTGGCCCCCGAGGTCACGCGGCGGGTCATCGGCCGGATGACGAGCGGCGGCGCCCCGGGTGTCGAGCGCCGCGAGCCCGCCGAGCTCGGCCGGCTGACCGCCCGTGAGCGCGAGGTGCTGGTGATGCTGGGCCGGGGGCTGTCCAACGGTGAGATCGCCGCCGCCCTGGTGCTGGGGGAGGCGACCGTGAAGACCCACGTGTCCAGCGTGCTGTCCAAGCTGCACCTGCGCGACCGCGTGCAGGCGGTCGTCTACGCCTACGAGGCAGGACTCATCCTCACGACGGAGGAGTGACCCGTCTCGCGGGGGATCCCCCGGGGTGGCCCGGCGCCCTAGCGTCGGGGTCATGTTGGAGATCAGGGAGCTCACCAGGCGGTTCGGCGAGGCCACGGCCGTCGACCGCGTGTCCTTCGAGGTGCCGGCCGGGCAGATGACCGGCTTCGTCGGCGCCAACGGCGCCGGCAAGACCACGACCATGCGGATGGTCATGGGCGTCCTTGGCATCGACGGGGGCGAGGTGCTGTGGCACGGCCGCCCCATCAGCCGGCTCGACCGCCGCTCGTTCGGCTACATGCCCGAGGAGCGCGGCCTCTACCCCAAGCAGCCGATCGCGGACCAGCTCGTCTACGTCGCGCAGCTCAAGGGGATGTCGCGCACCGACGCCCGGACGTCGGTGCTCGAGCTGCTCGAGCGCTTCGGTCTGGGCGACCGGGCCAAGGACCACCTCGAGAAGCTGTCGCTGGGCAACCAGCAGCGGGTCCAGATCGTCGCCTCGGTGCTCCCGCGCCCCGCGGCACTGATCCTCGACGAGCCGTTCTCGGGCCTCGACCCGCTGGCCGTCGACTCGATGGTCGACCTGCTGCGCGAGTACACCCGCGACGGGGTGCCGGTGCTGTTCTCCAGCCACCAGCTCGACCTCGTCGAGCGCCTGTGCGACCGGCTGGTCGTGCTGGCCAAGGGACGCCGGGTCGCCGCCGGCACGGTGTCGGAGCTGCGCGACGCGGGGGTGCCGCGCTTCCGGCTCGTGCTCGGCGGCGACGCCGGGTGGGTGCGCGACCAGTCGGGTCTCGACGTCCTCGACCTCGACGGCACGACCGCGCTGGTCGAGGTCCGCGCCGACGGCGCGGAGCAGCAGCTGATCAGCGAGGCGACCCGTCGGGGCGCCGTCCACGAGTTCGTCCGGGTCCGCCCGGCACTGAGCGAGATCTACCGGGAGGCCACGGCATGAGCACCACCCACGAGGACCGCACCACCGACCCGCGCACCGACCCCGGCACCGGCCGCCGCAGCGACGAGCGGTCCACCTCGCGCGAGGAGCCGGCCTGGCTGCTCGTCACCCGCCGCGAGGTGGTCTCGCGGATCACCGACAAGTCGTTCCTCATCGGCACCGTCCTGATGGTGGCGATGATCGCCGGCTTCATCGGGTTCTCCGCCTGGCAGGACGGCAGGACCGACCAGGTCACGCTCGCCGTCACGCCCGACGCGACCGCCATGGGCGACGCCGTGGTCGAGGACGGCCCGGCCGTCGACGACCAGGTCGAGGTCACGCTGGTCGACGTCGACGACGAGGCGGCCGCCCGGGCGCTGCTCGAGGACGACGAGGCCGACGCCTGGCTGCACCCCGTCGACGACGGCTGGCAGCTGACGTCGAAGTCGAGCGAGGACGACTCGCTGACCTCCGTCGTGAGCGCGGTCGTGCGCGAGCAGGTGCTCGCGCAGAACGCCTCCGGCACCGGGGTGACCCTCGAGCAGCTGGAGGCGGGCAGCACGGTCGGCACCGGCTTCCTGCAGGGCGACGCCGAGAAGGCGGCGGTGGCCGACGCGGTCGGCTTCGTGTTCGTCTTCCTGTTCTACTTCGCCGCGCTGGTGTTCGGCATGCAGCTGGCCTCCTCGGTCATCGAGGAGAAGCAGAGCCGCATCGTGGAGATCATCGCCGCGGCCATCCCGCTGCGCCACCTGCTGGCCGGCAAGGTGCTGGGCAACACGGCGCTGGCGCTGATCCAGGTGCTGGTCTACGCCGTGGTCGGGCTCGTGGGCCTGTCGTTCACGTCGTACAAGTCCTACGTGCCCGACCTCTCCGGACCGGCCGCGTGGTTCATCGCCTTCTTCCTGGCCGGCTTCGTCGCGCTGGCCTGCCTGTGGGCGGTCGCCGGGTCGCTGGCCTCGCGCACCGAGGACCTCCAGGCCACCTCGACCCCGCTGACGATGCTGATGCTGGTGATGTTCTTCGGCGGGCTCTCCCTCGACGGCCGCGCGCAGGTCGTGGCGTCCTACATCCCTCCGGTCTCGGCGGTCGTGATGCCCAAGCGGATCCTGGCCGGTGGCGTGGCGTGGTGGGAGCCGCTGCTCGCGCTCGGGCTGCTCGCCGGCTTCGCCGCGGTGACCGTGTGGGCGGGGGAGCGGCTCTACCGCCGGGCCCTGCTCCAGACCGGCGGGCGCGTCACGCTGCGGCAGGCGTGGTCCTCGGCGGAGTGAGCCTCACCAGAGGTGCAGCACCGACGACGTCCCGGCCACGACCGCTGCGAAGCGCAGCCCGCGCCCGACGATGCCGGTGACGAGGAAGACCGGGAAGGGGACCCGCAGCACGCCCGCCAGCACCGCGGTGACGGCGTAGGGCGGGAACCCGGTGAAGGCGGAGACCAGCAGGAGGCCGGCCGTGAACCACGGCCGGCCTTCGGCGCGCTCGTGCCACTTCGCGAGGGACGCGGCGGCCTTCGGCTTCTGGAGCTGGCGGTGGACCCAGGGGGCGCGCTCGGCGTGGGTGCCACCCCAGTACCAGAGGATCTTGCCGAGCATCTGGCCGATCGTGGCGGCCACGACGAGGGCCCAGGTGTGGTGCGGCGCCTGGCTGACCGCGACCGCGAGGATGGCCTCGATGTTGATGAGCGGCAGCAGCGCCGAGCCGATCGAGGCGCCCATGACGCTCCAGAAGAGCATCAGCCGACGGGGCCAGGGACAGGGAGGCCGATCCGCACCAGGCGGTGCAGCGAGACGCACTTGAGCACCAGCAGGGCCGAGGCGATCGCGACGCCGACCCACATCCAGCCGGTCACCAGCAGCAGCACCGCGAAGAGCGCGCTGTTGACGGCCTTGGCGGGCTTGGACCAGTTCCACAGCCAGATCGGCCGGTCGATGACGAAGAAGTAGTTGGGGCTGCGCACCGGCCAGGCGAGGAAGGCGATGGACAGGAAGCAGTCGACGACCATGAACTCGGCCAGGTAGACGAAGATCGCCGGCGACAGGTCGGGCTGGAGCCACGCCAGCCCGATGTAGAAGGCGGCGGCGTTCATCCGGTCGCACAGGATGTCGAGGACCGCGCCGATGCGGGTCTCGCAGTCGCGCACGCGGGCGTAGAAGCCGTCGGCCATGTCGCCGACCCAGTAGACGACCAGGGCCACGACCAGCAGGGTGAGGCTCTCCTGGTGGGCGGCGAGGGCGGCGAGGACGACCGAGGCGATGGTCCGCACGGCCGTGATGACGGTCGCGCCGGTCAGCAGCCGCTCGTCGCGCACGCCGTAGCGGTCGTCGACGTCGATGACAGGCCGTGCCTGCACCGCGCCAAGCAACCCGCTCCCCACGCCGCGAATGCTATCGGAGGTCACCCTCGACTCCCGACCACAGGTCCGGCCAGGCGTGGCCCAGCTCGCCGACGAGCTCGCGCAGCAGCGGCAGGCTGACGCCGATGACGTTGGTGTGGTCGCCCTCGATGCCGGTGACGAAGGCCGCCCCGAGCCCGTCGATGGTGAAGGCGCCGGCGACCTGTAGCGGCTCGCCGGTGGCGACGTAGGCGTCGATCTCCTCGTCGCTCACCTCGGCGAAGTGCACGGTCGTCGACGCGGTCGCCGCGGCGACCCGCCCGCTCGCGGCGTCGCGCAGGCAGTGGCCGGTGTGGAGCACGCCGGCGCGCCCGCGCATCGCCCGCCAGCGCGCCCGCGCCTCTGCGGGCTCGTGGGGCTTGCCGTGGGCCCGGCCGTCCAGCTCGAGGACCGAGTCGCAGCCCAGGACGAGCGCACCGGCCGGCACCTCCTCGCGGGCGGCGACCGCGGCGCACTTGAGCTCGGCGAGCTGGAGCGCGAGCTCGGCCGGCGGCAGGTCGTCGACCTGCGACTCGTCGACGCCGCTCACCACGACGACCGGGTCGACCCCCGCGGAGCGCAGGGTGGCGAGCCGGGCGGGGGACGCCGAGGCCAGGACCAGGGGCACGCGGGCGGTCACAGGCGCGCCAGCGCGGTGCGGAGCGGGTCGAGCCCGAGCGAGCCGAGGTCGAGCGCGGCGCGGTGGAAGGCCTTGAGGTCGAAGTCGGCGCCCTGGCGCTGCTGCACCTCGGCGCGCGCCTCGAGCCAGATCCGCTCGCCGACCTTGTACGACGGGGCCTGGCCGGGGAGCCCGAGGTAGCGCTTGACCTCGAACTGGATGACCTCGTCGTCCATCCGGCAGTGCAGCCGCATGAACTCCAGCCCGAGCTCGGGGGTCCAGGTCTCGCCGGGGTGGAAGGCCGCGCCGTCGTGGCCGAGCCGGTTGTCCTCGGGGATGGTGAGCTCGAGGTGCATGCCGATGTCGACGATCACCCGGGCCGCGCGCAGCGACTGGCCGTCGAGCATGCCGAGCAGGTCGGCGGGGTCGTCGAGGAAGCCGAGCTCCTCCATCAGCCGCTCGGCGTAGAGGGCCCAGCCCTCGCCGTGGCCGCTGCACCAGCACATCAGGCGCTGCCAGCGGTTGAGGGTGTCGCTGCGGTAGGCGGTCTGGGCGACCTGCAGGTGGTGGCCGGGGACGCCCTCGTGGAAGACGGTCGTCACCTCGCGCCACGGGTGGAAGTCCTCGATGCCGTCGGGCACCGACCACCACATCCGGCCCGGGCGCTCGAAGTCCTCCGACGGACCGGTGTAGTAGATGCCGCCGTCGTTGGTGGGGGCGAGCATGCACTCGATGCGGCGCACCGGCGCCGGGATGTCGAAGTGGACGTCGGCCATCGCCTCGATCGTGCGGTCGGCGAGCTCCTGCATCCACTGCCGGAACTCCTCGCGACCGTGGACGACCCGTGCGGGGTCGGCGTCGAGGTGGGCGACCGCGGTGTCGACGTCGGCGCCCGGCACGATCCGCTCGGCGGTGGCGTGCATCAGGTCGGAGAGGCGCTGCAGCTCGGTCCAGCCCCAGGCGTAGGTCTCGTCGAGGTCGACCTCGGCGCCGAGGAAGTAGCGGCTGGCCAGCGCGTAGACCTCGCGGCCCACGCCCTCCTTCGCACGCCCCTGCGGCTCGAGCTCGTCGCTGAGGAACAGGCCGAACGCCGCGGTGGCGGCGCTGGCCGTCCCGGCGGCGGCGCGCATCGCGGTGTCGTCGGCGAGGCCGAGCCGGTCGACGAGGCCGAGGTAGAAGTCGCCCGCGTCACCGGCCTGCCCGGTCCAGCGACGCACCTGCTCGGCCACCTCGGCGTACTGACGGGCGGCGGCGACGTTGCCCTGGCGGGCCTCGTCGGACAGCGTGACCCGCAGGCCCTCGAGCGCGCCCGGGACGGCCTCGAGGCGGGCACGGATCGCCGCGACCGCCTCCTCGCCCTCGGTCGGCATCAGGTCGAAGACGCCGCGCACCTCGTGCAGCGGGCTCCACAGCACCGACATCCGCGCGCGGTTGACCCCGGCCTCCTCGAGCTCGATCTCGAGCCGGGTGCGCTCGAGGAACGCGTCCCTGGCCGCCGCCTCGCGGTCGTCGACCGGGGTGGCCGCCTCGACCGCGGCGACCGCGCGCCGGGCCAGCTCCACGCGGGCGTCGAACCCGGCGGGGGAGTAGTCGGTCATCTCGTGCTCGTGGCCGGCGACCCCGATCGCGGTGGCGGTCAGCGGGTCGAGGGCGCAGTAGTCCTCGACGAAGGCGTCGCAGAGGGCGTCGATGGTGCGCGAGGCTCGGTCGTCGGTGGAGATCTGGGTCACGGGCGCGACCCTATGCCCGGGGCCCGACAGCGGTCAGCCGGGTTTCGGCCGGGCCGATGTGCGGGCGTCAGGAATCTGGTCCGCGACGTCAGCGTTCAAGCACGCATGACGACCATCGGACTCATCGGCAGCGGAAACATCGGCAGCACCGTCGCGCGGCTCGCGGTGGAGGCGGGGTACGACGTGGTGCTCAGCAACAGTCGCGGGCCCGAGACGCTCGCCGACCTCGTCGCGGAGCTGGGTCCGCGTGCGCGGGCGGCGAGCGCCGCAGACGCCGCCGCGGCTGCCGACATCGCGGTCGTCACCGTGCCGCTCAAGAACTACCGGCAGGTCCCGGTGGAGCCCCTGCGCGGCAAGGTCGTGATCGACACCAACAACTACTACCCCGACCGGGACGGTCGCATCGCGGAGCTCGACGACGAGTCCACGACCACCAGCGAGCTCCTGCAGGCACACCTGGACGGCAGCGCCGTGGTCAAGGCGTTCAACAACATCTACGTCGACCACCTCGCCACGCTCGCCCGCCCCACGGGCGACCCCGAGCGGTCGGTCCTCCCGGTCGCCGGCGACGACGCCGAGGCCAAGGCCACGGTCCGGCAGCTCCTCGACACCATCGGCTACGACAGCCTCGACGTCGGCCCGCTGGCCGAGGGATGGCGCTTCCAGCGGGACACGGCCGCCTACGTGACCCCGTACGCCGTCCCCGGCACCTCGTACCCCGACTGGCCGGGCCGACCCGCGACGACGTCGGCGATCCTGCAGGAGGCCCTCGACGCCGCGCAGCGCTACCGCGACATGTGACGGGAGGCCGGCAGCCCGGCGTCCGTCAGCGCGGCAGGCCGCTGGCGCGCCAGGCGCCCGGACCGGGCTGGTGGACCGGGCGCACGCCGCGGGCGGGGTGGTTCCACGACGGGCGGGGTCGCGCGGGGGGCGCGCCGCCGGCGGAGCCGAGGGCGGAGAGGACCGCCACCAGGGCGGCGACCTCCTCCGCCGTGGCGTCGGGGTTGACGACCCGGAGCAGCGGTGGCTGCTCTCTCGCTCACAGCGGGATGTTCCCGTGCTTCTTGGCCGGCAGCGTCGCGCGCTTGGTGCGCAGCAGCCGCAGCGCGCGGACGATCTCCAGGCGCGTCTCGTGGGGGGAGATCACGGCGTCGACGTAGCCCCGCTCGGCGGCGATGTAGGGGTTGGCGAGCGTGGTCTCGTACTCCTCGATCAGCTCGGCCCGCTTCGCCTCCACGTCGCCCCCGTCGTCGGCGACCTGCTTCAGGGTCTTGCGGTGCAGGATGTTGGCCGCGCCCTGCGCGCCCATGACAGCGATCTGGGCCGTGGGCCAGGCGACGTTGATGTCGGCGCCGAGGTGCTTGGAGCCCATCACGTCGTAGGCGCCGCCGTAGGCCTTGCGGGTGATCGTGGTGACCAGCGGGACGGTGGCCTCGGCGTAGGCGTAGATGAGCTTCGCGCCGCGGCGGATGATGCCGTCCCACTCCTGGTCGGTGCCGGGCAGGAAGCCCGGGACGTCGACGAAGGTCAGCACGGGGAGGTTGAAGGCGTCGCAGAACCGCACGAAGCGGGCGGCCTTCTCGGAGGCGTCGATGTCGAGGGTGCCGGCGAACTGCATCGGCTGGTTGGCGACCACGCCGACCGACTGCCCCTCGACCCGGCCGAAGCCGATGAGGATGTTGGGGGCGAACAGCTCCTGGACCTCGAGGAACTCCTCGTCGTCGAGCACGGCGGTGATCACGTCGTGCATGTCGTAGGGCTGGTTGGGCGAGTCCGGGATCAGCGTGTCGAGGGTGCGGTCGAGGTCGGTGACCTCCATCTCGGGCGCCTCGTCGTAGGCCGGGGCCGGGTCGAGGTTGTTCTGGGGCAGGAAGGACAGCATCGACTTCACGTACTCGATGGCGTCCTCCTCGTCGGAGGCCATGTAGTGGGCGTTGCCCGACTTGGTGTTGTGGGTGCGCGCGCCGCCGAGGTCCTCCATCGTGACGTCCTCGCCGGTGACGGTCTTGATCACGTCGGGGCCGGTGATGAACATCGCGGAGGTCTGGTCGACCATCACGGTGAAGTCGGTGACGGCGGGGGAGTAGACGTGGCCGCCGGCGCAGTTGCCCATGATCAGGCTGATCTGCGGGATCACGCCGGAGGCGTGGACGTTGCGGCGGAAGATCTCGCCGTAGAGGCCGAGGGAGACCACGCCCTCCTGGATGCGGGCGCCGGCGCCCTCGTTGATGCCGACGATCGGGCAGCCGGTCTTCATCGCGAGGTCCATGACCTTGGTGATCTTCTCGCCGTAGACCTCGCCCAGCGAGCCGCCGAACACGGTGAAGTCCTGGCTGAACACGCACACCATGCGGCCGTTGACCTCGCCGTAGCCGGTCACCACGCCGTCGCCGTAGGGGCGGGTCCGCTCCAGCCCGAACGCGGTCGAGCGGTGCCGGGCGAGCTCGTCGAGCTCGACGAAGGTGCCCTCGTCGAAGAGCATCTCGATGCGCTCGCGGGCGGTCTTGCGGCCCTTGGCGTGCTGCTTCTCGATCGCCTTGGCGGAGCCGGCGTGCACCGCCTCGTCGAGGCGGCGCTCGAGGTCGGCGAGCTTGCCCGCGGTGGTGTGGAGATCGAGGTCGGCGGGCACGTCGGTGCCCTCACCCGGCTGAGCGCTCACGCGATGGCCTCCTGGTGGGTCGGATGTGGTCCATCCGGCAATCTAGTGCCCATGACCGACGCGCCCGCACCTCGCCCACCGATCGACCCCGACCGGCTGGCGGTGCCGTCGGGGTGGCGGGTGGAGGTCCTGGAGGCGGTCGCCTCGACCAACGCCGCGCTCGCCGAGCGCGCCCGCGGCGGTGAGGAGCCGGGGCTGGTGCTGGTCACCGAGCACCAGACCGCCGGGCGTGGTCGCCTCGACCGCGTGTGGGAGACGCCGCCGCGTGCGTCGCTGACCTTCTCGGTGCTGCTGCGCCCCGACCTCCCGGCCGGGTCGTGGCCGTGGCTGCCCCTGCTCACCGGGTACGCCGTGCAGGCCGCGCTCGCCGACCGGCTGCCCGACGTCGCCCTCAAGTGGCCCAACGACGTGCTGGTCGACGACGGCGGCGACGGCCCCGGCCGCAAGGTGGCCGGGATCCTCGTCGAGCGCGTCGACACCCCCGCCGGACCGGTCGCGGTCGTCGGGGTGGGCATCAACGTCGACCAGACGCTCGCGGAGCTGCCGGTGGCGCTGGCCACGTCGGTCTCGCTGGAGACCGGCGAGCCGGTCGAGCGCACCGGCCTCCTCGGGCAGGTGCTGGGCTCCCTGCACGGGCTGATGGGCCTGCTCGACGACCCCGCGTCGCTGCGCGCGGCGTACGCCGACGTGTGCGTGACGCTGGGCCGGACGGTCGACGTGCACCTGCCCGGCGGCGAGGTCCGCCGGGGCGAGGCGCTCGACATCGACGCCGGCGGTGCGCTGGTCGTCGGGACCGACGACGGCACGTTCGCCGTCGCTGCGGGCGATGTCGTGCACGTGCGGCCCGCGTAGTGACATGATCGGCGCGTGGCCTACCCGAGCAAGCTCCTCAACGAGGGTGAGCACGTCATCGTGTCCACCAGGACCCATCCCAAGGCGCTGATCCTGCCGGGCCTGGTGCTGGTCGTGGTCGCGGCCGCGATCATCGCGCTCAGCACGGTGACCGACTCCACCGCAGCCGGCGTGGCCGCCGGCGTCGTCGGTGCCGTCGCGCTGGTGTGGTTCCTCGCCGGCCCGTTCCTGCGCTGGTTCACCACGACCTACACCTTCACCAACCGCCGCTTCATCAAGCGCTCGGGCTTCATCTCCAAGGAGGGCCGCACGATCCCGCTCAACCGGATCAGCGGCGTGGACTTCGAGATCGGCGTCATCGACCGGGTCTTCGGCTGCGGCACCCTGGTGGTCTCCGACGCCAGCACCGACGGTCGCGTCGAGCTCTCCGACATCCCCGACGTCGAGCAGGTCCAGCTGAAGGTCTCCGACGAGCTCCACCGTCTCTCCACCGGGGGCGACCGCCGCGACGATGGCTCCTGACCGCTCCGCGCGCGGCGACTCGGGTGACCGCGCTCCCGGCGACCGGCTGGACGCCGCGATCCTGCGCGCCACGCCGGAGTTCAACGCTGTGGAGGTCGCCGAGCGCACCGGCGTGACGGTCGACCAGGCGCGACGCCTCTGGCGCGCGCTGGGCTTCCCGGAGTTCGTCGGCGAGAAGGCCTACACCGCCGCCGACGTGGAGGCGGTGGCGACGCTGATGGGCTTCGTCGACTCCGGCGCGGTCGACTTCGACATGGCGGTCAACCTCACCCGCGGTGTCGGCCAGACGATGGCCCGGCTGGCCGACTGGGAGGTCTCCACCCTCGTCAGCCGCGTGGAGGAGATGGAGTCGGGCGAGGAGGCCACCGGGTCCCGCGTCGGGTCGGCGCTGCGGCTCATCGACGAGGTCAACCCGCCCTTCGAGCGGCTCATCGTCTACGCCTGGCGACGTCACCTCGCGGCGGCCGTCGGGCGGATCGAGGCGATGGGCGCCAAGGACGAGGACCTCCACACCATCGACGTGAGCGTCGGGTTCGCCGACCTGGTGTCCTTCACCGCCCTGTCCAACACCTTGGACCGCGACGAGATCGGCGACCTGGTCGAGGTCTTCGAGAGCCGCTGCCAGGACGTCGTGGCGCGCTACGGCGGACGCATCATCAAGAGCCTGGGCGACTCGGTCCTCTTCGTCACCAACACCGCCGAGGAGGCGGTCGGGGTGGCCGAGGGGATCATCAACGTCATCGGCCGCGACGCCAAGATGCCCGACGTACGCCTCGGGCTGGCCAGCGGACCGGTCATCCAGCGCCTCGGCGACATCTTCGGGCCCCCGGTCAACATGGCCGCCCGGCTCACCCAGGTGGCGCGCCGCAACCGCCTCATCGTCGACCAGAACACCGCCGACCTGCTGCCGCCTGAGGAGTGGGAGCACCGCCGGCTCCCCGCCCGCCCCGTGCGCGGCTTCGGGCTCGTCGAGCCCGTCGCGGTGCGCCGGCACTGAGGCTGGACCAGACCACCGCGGACCAATTCGTGCATAAGCCCCACCGGCGGCGCGCCAGGTCCCTACGGTCTGCCCGTGCTGTCAGTCCAGGACGTCCGGATGGACCCCGCCACCGGGAAGGTCTGGCGCGGCGACCTCGAGATCAGGCTCGCGCGCAAGGAGCTCCAGCTGCTCCACGCCCTCATGGCGCGACCGGGCAACATCGTCACCCGTGACGAGCTGATGTCGGAGGTCTGGCAGACCTCCTTCTACACCAGCTCCAAGACCATCGACGTGCACCTGGGCTGGCTGCGCCGCAAGCTCGGCGACGACCCGCGCAGCCCGACGCTGATCACCACCCACCGCGGTCGCGGCCTGCGCTTCGAGACCGCCGAGGTCGCGGTCGGCTGACGCCGCTCGATAGGGTCGCGGGCGTGTCGCCGACCGGATCGCACCGCGCCCCCACCCTCGCCGTCGTCGGAGGCGGCCAGCTGGCCCGGATGATGGCGCAGCCCGCCATCGCGCTCGGTCTGCCGCTGCGCCTGCTCGCCGAGGCCGAGGGCGTCTCGGCCGCGCAGGTGATCCCCGACCAGCTCGTCGGGGACCACCGCGACCTCGACACGCTGCGCCGGGTGACCGAGGGCGCCGCCGTGGTCACGTTCGACCACGAGCACGTCCCCACCGAGCACCTCCGCGCGCTCGAGGCCGACGGCGTGGCCGTGCGCCCCGGCCCGGACGCGCTGGTCCACGCCCAGGACAAGGCGGTCATGCGCCGCCGCCTCGCCGAGCTCGACGTGCCGTGCCCGCGCAACGCGGTGGTCACCACGACCGCCGAGGTCGAGGCGTTCGGCCTGCCGTGCGTCCTCAAGACGACCCGCGGCGGCTACGACGGCAAGGGGGTGTGGGTCGTGCGGGCGATCGAGGAGGCGCAGGCCGCCTTCGACGCCGCCGCGACCGCGGGCGTCGAGGTGCTGGTCGAGGAGCTCGTCGACTTCCGCCGCGAGCTGTCCGCGCTCGTCGCGCGCTCGCCCAGCGGGCAGGCGGCGGCGTACCCCGTGGTGGCCTCGACCCAGCTCGACGGGATCTGCCACGAGGTGATCGCCCCGGCGCCCGACCTCGACCCCGCGCTGGCGGGCCGGGCGCAGGAGATCGCGCTGCGCATCGCCGGCGAGCTCGAGGTCACCGGCATCCTCGCCGTCGAGCTCTTCGAGACCACCGACGGCCGGATCCTGGTCAACGAGCTCGCGATGCGCCCGCACAACACCGGCCACTGGACCCAGGACGGCGCGGTCACCTCGCAGTTCGAGAACCACCTGCGCGCGGTGATGGACCTGCCGCTCGGCTCGCCGTCGCCGCGGGCGCGGTGGACGGTCATGGTCAACGTGCTCGGCGGGCCCAGCGACGCCGGGCACCTCTACGACGGGCTGCCGCACGCGATGGCCCGCGACCCGCACCTGCGGGTCCACCTCTACGGCAAGGACCTGCGGCCCGGGCGCAAGGTCGGGCACGTCAACGCCTACGGTGACGACCTCGAGGACTGCCTCGAGCGTGCCCGGCACGCCGCGGCCTGGTTCCGCGGCGACCTGGGCGACGAGAGCGAGTAGTGGGAGCGAGTAGTGGGAGCGAGTGAGGACGACATGAGCGAGCAGCAGGCACGGGTCGGCATCGTGATGGGGTCGGACTCCGACTGGCCCGTCATGCAGGCGGCCGGCGAGGTCCTCACCGAGCTCGGCGTGACGTGGGAGGCCGACGTCGTCTCCGCGCACCGGATGCCCACCGAGATGGTGGCGTGGGGCCAGGAGGCGCACACCCGCGGCCTCTCGGTCGTCATCGCCGGCGCCGGGGGAGCGGCCCACCTCCCGGGCATGCTCGCCTCGCTCACGCCGCTGCCGGTGATCGGCGTGCCGGTGCCGCTGAAGTACCTCGACGGCATGGACTCCCTGCTGTCGATCGTGCAGATGCCGGCGGGCATCCCGGTCGCCACGGTCGCCATCGGCAACGCCCGCAACGCCGGCATCCTCGCCGCCCGCATCCTGGGCACGGGCGACCCCGAGCTGCAGCAGCGGCTGGTGGACCTCCAGTCCTCCCTCGCCGAGAGCGCGCACGCCAAGGGCGAGGCCGTGCGCCGGGCGGCCGCCGGCCAGACGCGGCGCGTCGGCTTCTAGTCGCCGCGCACCCGCCCGCGCAGGGACTTCGTGGCGCCGCGCTCCTTCTTGGCCTTGAGGCGCCGCTCCTTGGCGCCGCGGCTCGGCCGCGTCGGGCGTCGCTGCGGCGGGGGCGGGGCGAGCGCCGAGCGGAGCAGGTCGACCAGGCGCTCGCGGGCCGCGACCCGGTTGCGGTGCTGGGAGCGGTGCTCGGAGGCCGCGATCGCCACCGTGCCGGACGGCCAGCGACGCAGCGCCCGGGCACGCTGGGTGTCGGTGAGCGCCACCGAGGAGGCGACGTCGTACTCCAGCTCCACGCGGGAGTCGGTCGTGTTCACCGACTGACCGCCGGGGCCCGGCGACCTCGAGAACCGCTCGACCAGCTCGGCCGCGGGCACGACGAGGCCGTCGGGGAGGCCGGGGCCGGCCGGGACGTGGAGGTCGCGCACCCGCCCATCCTGCACCCCGGGTCCGGCCCGTTCCCTAGGCTGGGGCCATGACCGTGCGCTGGGGAATCGCCGCCACCGGCCGGATGGCCGCCGCCTTCGCCTCCGACCTCGCCCTCGTCGACGACGCCGAGCTCGCGTTCGTCGGCAGCCGCGACGCCGACCGGGCCGCCGACTTCGCCGGCCGCGTCGGCGCCGCCGGGTCCGGCACCTACCGCGACCTGCTCGCCGCCGAGGTCGACGTGCTCTACGTCGCGACCCCGCACCCACAGCACCACGCCCTCGCGCTGGCCGCGATCGAGCGCGGCACGCCGCTGCTGGTGGAGAAGGCGTTCACCGCCACCCTCGCCGGTGCCCGCGAGGTCGTCGAGGCGGCGCGCTCGGCGCAGGTCTTCTGCATGGAGGCGATGTGGACCCGGTTCCAGCCGGCCGTGGTGGCCGCCCGCGACCTGGTGGCGGCCGGGGAGATCGGTGACCCGGTGCTGGTCCAGGCCGACTTCGGCGCCCACCGCGACTTCGACCCCGACAGCCGGCTCTTCGACCTCGCGCTGGGCGGAGGCTCGGTGCTCGACCTCGGGGTCTACCCGATCTCGCTGGCCCAGCACTTCCTCGGTCGCCCCGACCGGGTCGTCGCGACCGGCACCACCTTCCCCAACGGCGCGGACGCCTCGGCGGCGATCCACCTCGCGCACGACGACGGTCGCGCCGCCGCCCTGTCCTGCACCCTCGCGGCCGCCACCCCCGGCGGTGCGGTCGTCGTCGGCACCGAGGGCTCGATCGAGCTGCGCCCTCCGTTCCACCACCCCGAGCGGCTCGTCGTGCGTCGCCGCGACGAGGAGCCCCGCGAGGTCGAGCACCCGGCCACCGGGCAGGGCTACACCCACCAGGTCGACGAGGTGCACCGCTGCCTGGCCGCCGGCCTCACCGAGAGCCCGGTCATGCCCCTCGACGACACCCTCGACGTGATGTGGGTGCTCGAGGAGTGCCTGGGCCAGCTCGGCATCCCGATGGCCGAGGCGGGCGTCGAGCTGTAGGTCAGCGCCCGCGCCGACGCCACTCGATCGCCGGGCACGTGTCCATCACCATCGGCACGCCCGCGGCCAGGGTCCGGGCGAAGGCGTCCTCGTCGATGACCCCCAGCTGGAACCACACCCCGCCCGCACCGATCGCGACCGCCTCGTCGGCGAACTGCCCGGCGGCCTCCGAGCGACGGAACACGTCGACGACGTCGACGGCGAACGGGATGTCGGCCAGCGTGGCGTAGCCCTGCTCGCCTAGGACCGGCGCCGTCGCGGGGTCGGCGAACGACGGGTGGACGGGCACGACCTTCTTGCCTCGCTCCTGCAGCAGCGCGGCGATGGAGTACGCCGTGCGGCTGGGGTCACCCGAGAGGCCCACCACCGCCCACGTCTGCTGCTCGTCGAGCATCCGGTCGATGGTGGTGGGGTCCTGCCAGTCGCTCATGACGCCACGGTAGCCGCGTGGCCCCACCCGCGGCCATCGATCCTGCCGCGGCTGATTACCCGTCGGTAGGCGAAACACGTGGGGGTGCTGCGCTGGACGGGACCCGTGTGGTGGGATGACCCTCGTCACACCACCACCACCACGAGGGGAATCCATCCCATGACCCACACCGCATCCCGGCGCCTCGGTGCCTTCGCTGCGGCTGGCGCCCTGAGCGCCGGCGCGCTCGTCGCCCTGGCCGCGCCCGCCGCCAACGCAGGCATCGCGACCAACGCCTACAACTGCGTCAACGCCGTCGCCGGCACCATCCCCGTCAGCGTGGTCACCGACGTGACCCTGCCGCCGACCGCTCCGGCCGGCTTCGACGTCCCCGCCGACCTGCTCGACGTGAAGAACAAGGTCACGATCCCCAACCAGGCCAAGGCCCTCTTCACCTCGTTCGGTGTGACGTCGGTCGACATGACCGACTTCAAGCTGACGCTGGGCGACGGGCTCCGTCGGCGCCGGCGCGCTCGCGGTCGCCCCGGCCGCGTTCGTCGACAACGGCAACGGCACGTCCACCGCTGATGTCAACGGCAAGAACGCCGCGTTCTCCACCCCGGAGGCCGGCACCTACGTCGTGGGCGCCCCGTCCACGTACAAGCTGGTCGCGACCCTCGGCAACGGGAGCAACGCCGAGTTCGTGTGCACGTCGACCGCCGCCCCGACCTCGGTCGGTTCGGTGACCGTCGAGAAGAACGCCTCGACCATCACGGCGAAGGTCGCGAAGGTCAAGGCCGGCAAGACGGCCAAGATCAAGGTCAAGGTCGTGGCGCCCAACGAGGTCCCCACGGGCAAGGTCGTGGCGACGATCGGGGCCAAGAAGGTCGCCAAGGGCATGCTCGACGCCAAGGGCAAGGTCGTGCTGAAGGTCAAGGCGAAGTTCCTCAAGAAGGCCACGACCAAGGTCAAGGTCAGCTACGCCGGCGACGGCTTCACCACCGACAGCAAGGTCAAGACGAGCATCACGCCCGTCTCCTGATCATCACGCGTCGGTGACGCTCCGTCACCAGCTGTGCCTGCCGGCCGGTGTCCCTGGGGGACGCCGGCCGGCGCGGTTCCCGGATGGCGTCCGGACGTGGCCATGACCACACCGTCCAGGCCTCCTGCCGAGATGCTTGGACGTCCTACAATCCGGAGTCATGAGCGAGTTTCCCCTCTACGCCCTCTCCGAGGAGCACCAGGCCGTCCGCGAGGCCGTCCGTGCCCTCTGCGACGCCAAGATCGCGCCGTACGCCGCCGCCGTCGACGAGGAGGCGCGCTACCCCCACGAGGCCGCCGAGGCGCTCCTGGCCTCCGACTTCCACGCCCCGCACGTGCCCGAGCAGTACGGCGGCGCCGGTGCCGACGCGCTGGCCACCGTGCTGGTGATCGAGGAGGTCGCCCGCGCGTGCGTGTCGTCCTCGCTGATCCCCGCGGTCAACAAGCTCGGCTCCCTGCCGGTGCAGATCGCCGGCTCCGAGGAGCTCAAGCAGAAGTACCTCGGAGCCCTGGCGCGCGGCGAGGGCGGCTTCTCCTACTGCCTCTCCGAGCCCGACGCCGGCTCCGACGCGGGCGGCATGAAGACCCGCGCGGTGCGCGACGGAGACGAGTGGGTCATCGACGGCGTCAAGCGCTGGATCACCAACGCCGGCGAGTCGGAGTTCTACACCGTCATGGCGGTCACGGATCCGGAGAAGAAGACCCGCGGCGGCATCTCGGCGTTCGTCGTGGAGAAGTCCGACGCCGGCGTCTCCTTCGGTGCGCCGGAGAAGAAGCTCGGCATCAAGGGCTCCCCGACCCGCGAGGTCTACCTCGACAAGGTCCGCATCCCCGCCGACCGGATGATCGGCGCGGAGGGCACCGGCTTCGCCACCGCGATGCAGACCCTCGACCACACCCGCGTGACGATCGCCGCCCAGGCCGTCGGCGTCGCCCAGGGTGCGCTCGACCACGCCCTCGACTACGCCAAGGAGCGCCAGCAGTTCGGCCGGTCGATCAGCGACTTCCAGGGCATGCAGTTCATGCTCGCCGACATGGGCATGAAGATCGAGGCCGCCCGCCAGATGACCTATGCCGCCGCCGGCCGCTCCGAGCGCGGCGACGACGACCTCACCTTCTTCGGCGCGGCCGCGAAGTGCTTCGCCTCCGACGTCGCGATGGAGGTGACCGTCAACGCGGTCCAGGTCCTCGGTGGCTACGGCTTCACCCGCGACTACCCGGTGGAGCGGATGATGCGCGACGCCAAGATCACCCAGATCTACGAGGGCACCAACCAGGTCCAGCGGATCGTGATGGCGCGCCAGCTCCTCGCCGGGGTGCAGTCCCAGCTCTGAGGCCCGTCCTCCGCCACGGGCGGCACACCCCGCTGCGGGTGTGCCGCCCGTGGCGCGTACCGGGGACAGTGGTGGCATGTTCGACGACCTCGACGCGACGCTGCTGCTGGTGCTGGGCGTGCAGCTCGGGCTGGCTGCGCTGCTCTACCTCCTGGCCCGGCTCGAGCCGGTCCCCGCCGCGGTCCCGGCCGCCGGCTCCCGTGGTGGCCGACGACGTGGTGACACGTGAGGCGGTGGGCAGCGGCGGCTAGCCTCGAGCCGTGCCCACCACCACGCTGACCCTGCCCGACGGCGACGCCGAGGCGTACGTCGCGACCGCCCCCGGCGGCGATCCGGCCCCCGGCGTCCTGTTCGTCATCGACGCGATCGGGCTGCGCCCGCGCATCGAGGAGATGGCGGACCGCATCGCCTCGTGGGGCTACACCGTCCTGGCCCCCAACGTCTTCTACCGGGAGGGCTCGGCCGCCGAGACCTCCCCGCAGCGTGACCTGCGCGAGCCCGGCGCCCGCGACGAGTTCATGGGCCAGGCCATGCCCCGGGTCGGACGGCTGACGTCCGACCTGCTGGCCCGCGACATCCCGGCCTACCTCGCGGCGCTGCGCGCGCTGCCGGAGGTGTCGGGCGAGGAGGTCGGGGTCACCGGCTACTGCATGGGCGCGCGCATCGCTGTCCGTGCCTCGGGACTCGACCCCGCCGTCGTCGCGGTCGGTGGCTGGCACGGGGGTGGGCTGGTCACCGACGAGCCCGACAGCCCCCACCTCGCGATCGCCACGGCGCGCGCGTCGTACGCCTTCGGCCACGCCTCGCACGACGGCTCGATGCCGCCCGAGGCGGTGGCCGCGCTCGGCGAGGCCATCGAGGCGGCAGGCCTGACGGTGGTCAACGAGGTCTTCCCGGGCCCCCACGGCTACTCCATGTCCGACACCTCGATGTACGACGAGGAGTCCACCGAGCGCCACTTCGAGAGCCTGCGGGCGCTGCTCGACTCCACGCTGCGGGCGTGAGGTCGCTCGGGACGCTGCTCGCGCTCCCGCTGGTCCTGGCGGGCTGCTCCGACGACGCCGCGCGGGTCGCGCCCGGGCACGAGCACGTCGGCGGCGGCCTGGTGTCGCTGGCCGTCGGCGACGGCCTCAGCGCGAGCGAGGTCGGCTACACCCTCGACGGGCTCCAGGTCCGCGAGACCAGCGCGGGGACGCGCGAGCTGCGCCTGCGCATCGACACCGTCGACGGACCCGTGACCGGCTTCCTCGAGGAGCAGGCCCAGCGGCTCCACCTCTACCTCGTCGACGACCGGCTCGAGGTCTTCCGCCACCTGCACCCGACGATGGCCGCCGACGGCACCTGGACCGCCCCGCTCGCGGTCCCCGACGCCGGGGCCTACCGCGTGGTCGCCGAGTTCGTGGCGGTCGACGAGGGCGGCAACGGCGACCACGTGGTCCTCGGCAAGGAGGTGTCGCTCCCGCCCGGCGAGCCCGGTGACACCGTCGCAGGCGACGACGTCCTCGACGTCGTGGTCGCCCGCGCCCCCGAGCCCGGGCCCGACGGCCGGCTCACGCTGCTCGTGCGCGACGCCGCCGGGCGACCCGTCACCCTCGGCACGTGGCTCGACGCCTACGGCCACGTCACCGGGTTCGACACCGCCACCGGCGCCATGGCCCACCTCCACCCGCTCGACGCCCCCGAGGTCACCGAGGACGGCACCGCGCTGACGTTCCACACCGACATCGAGCAGCCGGGGGACTACCGGCTCTTCGTGCAGGTGCGCGTCGACGGCTTCCTGCACACCGTGCCGGTCCCGCTCACGGTGCGACCGTCAGCCTGACGCTCGCCTGCTCCTGCTCGCCGTCGGTCGTGGTGAGCCGCACCCGCACCACCCACGTGCCCGGGGCGCGCACGACGACGTCGCCGCGCCAGGTGCCGGTGCCGACCTGCTCCACGTCGACCACGTCCCCGTCGCCCACGCCCTCGCCGACCAGCCGGACGGACGGTGCGCGACGGAGGTCGACCGGCGCGCCGGCGTCGTCCTGCACCTGCACGAGCACGGTGTTGGCACCCGGTCGTCGCGGCGACATCACCGCCAGCACCTGGAGGTCGCCGGCCCGCGACGTGGACGTCCCGGTCGTGCCGGACGCGGCGGTCAGCGGCTCGGGGCGCGGCGGCTGGTCGACCAGCACGCCCGTCACGCCGAGCAGGACGACGAGCAGGAGCGCCTCCACCCGCACCGTGCGCGTGAGGAGCGCGGCGACCCGCTCGCGGTCCGCGAACCCGGCCGCCGCGCGGACCGCGGGCAGGGTGCGCCACCGGTTCCAGCCACCCATCGCCGCGACCACCAGCGCGAGGCCGACCTTGGTGAGGAGCAGCCAGCCGTAGGTCGTCGACACCAGCGCGTCCCACGAGCCGACGACCCGCCAGGCCAGGAACGACCCGGTGGCCGCGACCGCCAGCAGCAGCGCTCCGGCGAGGGTGGAGAAGCGCGCCAGCGTGGTCGCCGCCAGCTGCTCGCGCCCCGCCAGCGCCCGCATGGTCCAGACGAGGCCGACGAGGCCGCCGAGCCAGGTGGCGCCGGCGACGAGGTGGAGGACGTCGGAGGCGACCAGCAGCGGCCACGGGGCGTACGCCCGGGTGTGGCCGGCCAGCGACGGACCGGCGAGGGCCAGCAGGGCGCCGACCGTCATCAGGCGCGCGGTGCGGTCGTCGGGTGGCGCGTCGGAGACCGTGCGCACGACGAGGCCGAGGCCGAGGACCACCAGCCCGGCGGCCAGCAGCTCGTGGGTGACCAGGCCGGGGGAGAAGGAGGTGGGCAGTGCGCCGAGCTCGCGGCCCTGCGCGTAGACGGACGCCACCGGCACCTGCAGCAGCGCGCCGCCCGCCCCGAGCGCAGCGGCCCACGGGGCCAGGCGCCGGAGCCGGCGGCGCACGTCACGGCCGGCCCACGCCCGCGGGAGCACGTGCGCGACGAACAGCGCCAGCCCGGCGGCGACCAGCAGGCCGGCCAGCGTCACGGCGGTCAGCGCGCCGCGCACCGCGGTGACCGCGCGGGAGCTGGTCGCGGGGGCGGGTGGCGCGACCGGGGAGACCGACGGCGCGCCGACGGAGAACGTGAGCGCCCCCGACAACGGGTGGCCGTCGTCGGACAGGACGTTCCACGACACGACGTAGGTGCCGTCGGCCAGGGTGGCCGCGTCGGTGAGGCCCACGGTGACCTGCGTGCCGTCCGCGACAGCGTCGGCGCCGACCGGGTCGCCGGCGGCGTCGTGGACCGTGATCTCCTGGCCGGTCAGCCGGACCGGCTCGTTGAAGGTCAGGGTGACCGTCTCGGGGGCGGTGGCGACGACCGCGCCCTCGTCGGGGTCGGAGTCGACGAGCGCGGCGTGGGCCGAGGCCGGCGCCGCGCCGGCGAGGACGGCCAGCACCGCCAGGGCCACGGCCACGACGACGGCCCCGGCCCGCGCGACGACCCGTCGCGCCCCGGCCCTCATGCCGGCCATCGTCCCAGACGGCGGCGGGGCCTCAGCGACCGAGGAGCCTGCGCAGGAGCCCGCCGCGGCGGGGCACGTCGTCGTGGCCGGCGCACCACTGCCCGCTCGGCACCATCGCCCTGACCTGGGCGACGTGCTGGCCGCAGCCGGCCCAGGTCGTCAGGCCACAGGTCCGGCAGGTCGTCGGTCGGCACATGGGTGGCTCCTCGTCCTCGGGTGGGTCAGGCAGAGATGCTGCCCTACCAGCCGTGCGAGCGGCGCGGCCGGCGGTAGTCGGTGGGCGCGTGGCGACGAACCGGCTGGGTCGCGCACCCGCCGCGGCGCGACAGCACGAACCACAGGGGGACGACCACCAGCAGCCACGGCGCGTGCACGAGGATGCTGAGGCCGAGCGCGAGGGCCAGCACCGGCAGCAGCGGCACGCGGGTCCGCTGACGCTGCCGCGGCCCGCGCGCCGGCGCCGCGGACGGGGTCGGCTGCAGGCGGGGCAGGTCGCCGAAGAGCAGCGCGAGGTCGGCGCGGGTGCGCGCGGTCCAGATCGCATCGAGGCGCTCGTCGTACTCCTCGTGGTCCAGGCGGCCCTCGGCGTAGTGGGTCGCGAGGTCGGCCATCGCGCGCTCGCGGTCGCCGTCGGAGACGCGGAGGCGCGGGTCGTCCACGCTCATCGCTCGGCGTCCCGTCCGTCGGCGAGGATGCCGTAGAGCTTGCGCCGGGTGTCGACGAGCACGTCGAGGGCGGCGCGGCGCTGCGCGTCGGACCCCTGCGTCGCCAGCTGCCACACGGCGCTGAGGACCTGCGGGATCTCGCTCTTGATGTCGGCCTGGCCGCTCGGCTGGTCGCTCGACGACGGCACCTCGGTCCGCGCGAACGGTGCCCAGACGGCGGCGACGTCGTCGGCGTTGGCCTCGGCCCACGCCACGCCGGCGTCGGTCAGGCGGATGGTACGGCGGCCGCGCTCGTCGTCGGACTCGACGAGGCCCTCGTCCTGCAGCTGCTGGACGGTCGGGTAGACCGAGCCGGGGGAGGGGCGCCACTCGCCGTGGCTCAGCTCGGCGATCTCCTGGATGACCTGGTAGCCGTTGATCGGCTCGTCGGCGGTGCGGGCGCGGTGCAGCACGTCGATGATCGCGGTGCGGACGTCGCCGCGACGCACGCGCGGGGTGCGCTGCTGGGGGCGCTCCGGGGCGCCGGCGAAGCCGAGCATCTCCGAGAGCCACGGCGGCGGCCCGCCGCGACGGCCACGTCCACCGCCCCACGCACCGCCCCACGGGGTGCTGGTCCGGTCGGTGGTGCTCTCGTCGTCGTTGCCGGGCCAGTCGGCGCCGGGCCAGTGGTTCGCCATGTCGTGCTCCTCGATCGAGTGTCGGTGACCTATCGCTGGAGTATCGCGATATATCGCGAGCGTACGCTCGGTTCGTCGGCGGGACAAGGGCGATCTCCGCCCTTCGCCGCGCGCCTGCGTGGGCGGCGGTGAGTGAGGAGGATTCCCGGGCTCGAGAACCCGCCTCACGCACCGCCGCGATGCGTGGCGTACGCCGACTCGCCCGCGGGCGGTGCGCCAGGCGGGTTCTGGGCGGAGAAAACCCGCCTCACGCACCGCTCGTCGAGAGGGCGGAAGCGACGGAGGGGGAGGGCCTCAGCCGGTGACGCGGCCGGTCGGGGTGCAGGCCTTCTTCGGCACGGCCTCGTCCTCGACGATCGCCTCGAAGAGCGCGGGGGCGCGGTCGGGATCGGCGATGATCCGGTTGGGGTCGCTCGGGGCGTTGAGGTTGGGCATGGTGCAGGTCTGGCTCTTGCCGGTCATCGCCAGCGCGAAGCGGCCCAGGTCGACCGGACCCATGCCCTCGTCGATGCGGATCGCGGCGGCTGCGGCCTTGTTGAGCTTCCAGTAGCGCACCGGGTTGATGAACGTCCAGGGGGTCTTGGCCTCGCTGCCGAGCGCGCTGATCACCTCGCGCTGGCGGGCCACGCGGTCGAGGTCGCTGAGCGCGGTGACGTGGCGCGAGCGGGAGTACGCCAGGGCGGTGAGGCCGTCGACCTGCTGGCAGCCCTTCGTGATGTCGAGGCGCGCCTGGGGGTCGACCATGTCCTGCTTCGGGCACACCTCGACCCCGCCGAAGGCGTCGACGGTGTTGATCACGCTGCCGAAGCCGAGCTCGACGTAGTGGTCGATGTGGATGCCGGTCAGCTTCTCGACGCTCGCCACGAGCAGGGGGGCGCCGTCGATGGCGAAGGCCGCGTTGATCATCTGGGTGCCGTGACCGGGGACCTCGGTGAGCGTGTCGCGGGGGATCGACATCATCGTGCGGCCGCCGGCGCCGGTGTGCAGGACGATGATCGTGTCGGTGTTGGTGCCGCCGCGCTCGCCGGTCTGCAGGACCTTGCGCTGGGCCGCGGTGAGGTCGTCGGCCTTGTCGGAGCCGACGATGAGGTAGTTGGTGCCGGGCTGGTCGCCGGGCCGGTCACCGCTGGGCTCGGCGTCGACCCGGTCGATCTTGCCGTAGGACCAGAGCGGGACCCCGACGAGGTAGACCAGCACGAGCAGGAGCAGCAGGGGGACGAGCCGGAGGCCCAGCCGGGGACCCCAGCGGCGGCGGCGCGGGCGCGGCGCGGGCGCGGCGGGCGTGGGGCGCGGGCGGGACGGGGGCTGGCCGCTCGACCCGCGGGCGTCGCGGCGCGCGGCCGGCATCACCCGCGTCTCGTCGGGCCGCTGCGGCGCCGGGCGGGAGGGCCGCGACCCCTGCGACGGCATCTGCTGGGTGGCGTCGGAGGCCGGTGCGGAGGACGAGGAGGACGACGACGTGCCGTAGAGCCAGTCGTACTCGGGGGTCCCCTCGTCGGGGACGCCGGAGCCCTTCGGACGGTCTGCCATGAGGAGGGACGCTACCGTGCGTGTCGTGACAGACGCCCGACCCACGTCCTACAGCCGGGTGAGCCTGGGGATCATCGCCTCGGCCACGGAGGCCAACCTGCTCGGCAACGTCCACGGCGGCGACATCATGAAGCTCGCCGACTCCACGGCGGGTGCGGTGGCCTACCGCCACAGCGGGGGTCCGGCGGTCACGGCCGCGATGGACGAGATGACGTTCCTCGAGCCGGTGCACGTGGGCGACATCATCAAGACCTACGCGCAGGTCAACTGGGCCGGTACGTCGTCGATGGAGATCGGCGTCCGCGTCGAGGCGCAGCCGTGGGGCGACGCGGCCGATGCCCCGCTGCACGTGGCGAGCGCCTACTTCGTCTTCGTCGCCATCGACGGGGAAGGTCGCTCCCGGCGCGTCCCGCCGCTGGAGACCGAGACGCCGGCCGACGTGCGGCGCCAGCGGGAGGCGGAGATCCGGCGCGCCCACCGGCTGGCCCGCAAGGCCGAGATCGACCGGGGCCGCGAGGAGTGAGCGACCCGCGCCACCTGCGCACCGAGCGGCTGTGGCTCGACGAGCCCGTCGACGGCGATGCCGACGACCTGCTCGCCATCCACGCCGACCCGGCCTCGTGGCGCCACTTCCCCTCCGGCCGGGTCACCGACCCCGCCGCCGGGTCGACGATGGTCGCGGCGAGCGCCCGGCGCTTCGATCGCGACGGGCTGGCCTACTGGTCGGTGCGCGACGAGGCCGGCGGGCCGGTCGTCGGCCGCGGAGGGTGCGCGGTCCCCGACGAGGCGCTGGACGCCGACCCGACGGGCCGCGGCTGGTGGAACCTCTACTACCGCTTCGACCAGCGGGTCCTGGGGCGCGGCTACGCCACCGAGACGGGGGAGGCGGCGATCGCCGCCGCGCACGCGGTCGCACCCGCGCGGCCGGTCCTGGCCTACCTCGTCGAGCACAACGTCGCCTCGCGCCGCACGGCCGAGCGCCTCGGGCTGCGGCTGGTGTGGCGCGGCCCGGACGTCGGCAACCCCGACCCCGGCGCCGTACGCCTGGTCCTCCTCGACCGCGACCCCGACGACGTGCTGGTCGCGGCGCTCGCCGCCGAGGGGATGGCCGAGGCGCACCTGGTCGGCTGACGTCGGGCCGAGCCCGGACGGGGCGCCCCTCCCGGCGCGTCGCGACCCGGTGTGACGGGTGTGACTGGTGATACTGGGCGGGCTGACTTCCCCCAGCAGAGAGGCCCTCCGATGCCGCCCGTCCCGCCCCCCGGGTCGCTCCAGCCGCGGTTCACCACGCTCGACCGTGCGCAGCGCGTGCGGTTCCGCCGCGCGGTGACCCTGATGCTGATGACCTTCGTGCTGCCCGGCTCCGCGCAGCTCGTGTCGGGCAACCGACGCGTGGGGCTGCTCGCGCTGCGCACGTGGGTCGGCCTGCTGCTGCTGGCGCTCGTGACCGTGGTCGCCTCCTACTTCTGGCACGGCGTCGCCTTCTGGGCCGGCACCAACACCGCGCTCCTGCAGGCCGTGCGCGTGGGCCTGATGGCGCTCGCGGTCGGCTGGGCCTACCTCTTCGTCGACGCCTGGCGTCTGGGCCAGCCGCTGACCCTCCAGCGCCAGCACCGGCTCGCGGTGGTCGGCGTCAACGGGTTCCTCTGCTTCAGCGTCGCCGGGGCGCTCCTCTTCGGCGCGCACGTCGTCGGCGTCCAGCGCGACTTCATGATCTCGATGTTCGGCAACGGCGAGGCCGTCGGCGCCCACCACGGCCGCTACAACGTGCTGCTCATGGGCGGCGACTCCGGCGCCGGGCGCTGGGGCCTGCGGCCGGACTCGATGACGGTCGCCAGCATCGACGCCGACACGGGCAGGACCGTGCTGATCTCGCTGCCGCGCAACATGCAGAACTTCCCGTTCCCCGAGGGCTCGGTGATGGCCGAGCAGTTCCCCGACGGCTTCGACGAGGAGGGGATGTACCTCAACGGCCTCTCCACCTGGGCGCTCGACCACGCCGAGCTCTTCCAGGGCTCGAAGAACCCGGGCATCGACGCCACGATCGAGGGCGTCGAGGGCATCACCGGGCTGAAGATGAACTACTGGGCGATGGTCAACCTCCAGGGCTTCCGCGAGCTCGTCGACGCCGTGGGCGGTGTCGAGCTCAACGTGCGCCAGCGCATCCCCGTCGGCCTGCCCACCGACTCCTTCTTCCGCTACATCGAGCCCGGCAAGCGCGTCCTCGACGGCATGGACACCCTGTGGTTCGCCCGGGCGCGCCACGACTCCGACGACTACTCGCGCATGGCGCGCCAGAAGTGCGTGATGAGCGCGATGCTCGACCAGGTCAGCCCGCAGACCGCCGTGACGAACTTCCAGAAGATCGCCAAGGCCGGCTCGGCCATGGTCTCCACCGACATCCCGCGCGGCGAGGTCGGCCGGTTCGTCGACCTCGCGCTCAAGGCCAAGGGCCAGAAGATCGCGACGCTGTCCCTCGTGCCCCCGATGATCAACACCGCCCACCCCGACATCGCGCTGGTCCAGCAGAAGGTCGCCGAGGCCATCGCACGGGCCGAGGGCCGCACGCTCGAGCAGACCGCCGAGGCGGCGCCCGCACCGGCGACGAGCGACGCCGACCAGTCCGACGCGCCGTCCGACGCACCGTCCGACGCGCCCACCACGATCGACCCGACGGCCCCGGCGGCACCCACCCCGTCGGCGCCCTCCACGGTCACCGGCGGCTCGATCGGCTCGCTGTCGGGGGGTTACGCCGCCAACGACTCCGAGGACCTCGGCGCGGTGTGCTGATCCGGCCTTTGCGGTGCGTCCCGACCCCGGCCCTAGGGTGTACGCCGTGACCATCGGACCGCTGCCCCGCATCGTCGCGGTCGTGGTGACCTTCAACCGGCTCGGGCTCCTGCAGACGCTCGTCGAGCGGCTCGGGGAGATCGACGCCCTGGCCGAGGTGCTGGTGGTCGACAACGCGTCCTCCGACGGGACGGGGGAGTGGCTCGCCGGCCGCTCGGTGACCCGGGAGACGCCCCTGCGGGGCCGCACGCTGAGCACCAACCGCGGCGGCGCGGGCGGCTTCCACGACGGTCTCGCGTGGGCCGTCGACCGCGAGGCCGACCTCGTGTGGCTGATGGACGACGACGGCCTGCCCGACCTCGACTGCCTCGACCGGCTGCTCCAGGAGACCGACAACCTCGACTTCTGGGGCCCGCTGGTCGTCGACGAGGCCGACCCCGACCGCCTGGTGTTCCCGATCCGGCTGCCCGGCGGCACCCGCGTCGTGCACGCGGTGGACGACGTGCGCCGCGCCGCACGCGGCGACCGCATCGACGGCATCGTGATCCCGTTCAACGGGGTGCTGGTCACCAAGGAGCTCGTCGACCGGATCGGGCTGCCCCGCGAGGAGTTCTTCATCTGGGGCGACGACCACGAGTACCGCCTGCGCGCGGAGGAGGCGGGTGCCCGGGTGGCGACCGTCGTCACCGCGACCGTGCGGCACCCCAGCGTGGGCAACCTCGGCACGCCGATGATGTTCGGCCGCACCACCTACAACGACTCGCCCAGCGACCTCAAGCACTACTGCATGGCCCGCAACAACCTGGTCAACCTGCGCGACTACCGCGGTCCGCTCCACGCGGCGGCGTTCGTCGTGAAGACCGCGTGGTTCTACACCTTCACCCGGCCCAGCCTGGCGCGCCTGCGACTGAGCCTGCGCGCCATGCGTGCGGGCATCGCCGGCGACTTCGACGGGCACCGGAGGTACCTCGCGTGAGTTTCGAGGCTCGCTCCGCTCGCACCTCAACCACCGAGAACGACGTGGAGAGCGTCGCGGTCGTGGTCGTCACCCACGACCGCGCCGACCTGCTCGTCGGCATGCTCGACGGGCTCGCCGCGCAGACCCGCCGGCCCGACGCCGTCATCGTCGTCGACAACGGCAGCACCGACCACACCGCCGAGGTGCTTGCCGCGCGGGTCGAGCGCGGCGACCTGCCGCTGCAGGTGACGACCCAGGGCAACCTCGGCGGCGCCGGAGGCTTCCACCGCGGTGTCCGGACGGCGTACGACGCCGGCTTCGACCGCGTGTGGCTGATGGACGACGACGTGGTGCCGGCGCCGGGCTGCCTGGCGACGCTGATGGCCGTCGACGAGGACTGCCTCATCGCGGTTCGCGAGGACCTCACCGGTGCGCTGGTGGAGAAGGCCGCCGTCGACTTCGACCTGCACGACCCCCTCGCGATCCGGCCCAAGCGCGCCAGCGTCGACGACACCTACGCCGACCGCGCCTCGATGCCGGAGCTGGTCGAGGTGCAGAACGTCGCCTTCGAGGGGTTCATGGTGCGCCGCTCGGTCGTCGAGGAGATCGGCTTCCCCGACCCGTCCTTCTTCATCTTCTACGACGACGTCGACTACGCCGTGCGCGCCCGCCGCGCCGGTCGCCGGGTCTGGGCGGTGCGCGACGCGGTCCTGGTGCGCCAGCTCGACTTCAACCAGCAGCACGACCTGTCGGGCTGGAAGGGCTTCTACATGTACCGCAACCTCTTCGTGGTGCACCTGCGCCACGGGGAGAACGCCCTGGTCCGGCTCAAGCCGTGGCTGATCACCCTGGCGGTCGTCCTGCTCAGCCCGGTGCGCGGCGGGCGCGCCGAGGCGCGCAACGTGATCCGCGCCATGGCCTCCGCACGGGGCATGCGGCGCCTGGCCGACGAGGCCCTCCCGCCTCGGTAGACTCGCACAGCCCCTCACCCACAGGAGTCAATCCCTTGTCCCACCCCGACATCGTCATCGTCGGCTCCGGCCTCTTCGGCCTCACGGTCGCCGAGCGCTGCGCCGAGGAGCTCGGACTGCGCGTGCTGGTCCTGGAGCGTCGCCACCACCTCGGCGGCAACGCCTACAGCGAGCGCGACCCCGACACGGGTGTCGAGGTGCACAAGTACGGCGCCCACCTCTTCCACACCTCCAACGAGCGGGTCTGGGAGTACGCCAACCGGTTCACCGCCTTCACCGACTACCGCCACAAGGTCTTCGGCAAGTACCAGGGGCAGGTCTACTCCCTGCCGCTCAACCTGGCGCTGATCAACCAGTTCTTCGGCCGGTCCCACACCCCCGACGAGGCGCGTGCGCTGATCGCCGAGCAGTCCGCGGAGTTCGACACCGCCGCGGCGACCAACCTCGAGGAGAAGGCGATCAGCCTGATCGGGCGCCCGCTCTACGAGGCGTTCATCAAGGGCTACACCGCCAAGCAGTGGCAGACCGACCCCACCGAGCTGAGCGCGGACATCATCACGCGCCTCCCGGTGCGCTACACCTTCCAGAACGGCTGGTTCAGCGACACCCACGAGGGCCTGCCCGTCGACGGCTACACCGCCTGGCTGACCCGGATGGCCGACCACCCCAACATCGAGGTGCGCCTGGAGACCGACTTCTTCGACGTCGCCGAGGAGTTCAAGGGCAAGGTGCCGATCGTCTACACCGGACCGGTCGACGAGTACTTCGGCAACAGCGAGGGCCGCCTGTCGTGGCGCACGGTCGACCTCGAGGAGAGCGTCGTGGAGACCGACGACTTCCAGGGCACCGGCGTGGTCAACTACAACGACCAGGACGTGCCCTACACGCGGATCATCGAGTTCAAGCACTTCCACCCCGAGCGCGAGAAGACCCACCTGCCGGGCAAGAGCGTCATCGTGCACGAGTACAGCCGCTTCGCCGAGGAGGGCGACGAGCCCTACTACCCGGTCAACACCGCCGAGGACCGCGAGAAGCTGATGAAGTACCGCGAGCTGGCCAAGGCCGAGCCGATGGTGCTCTTCGGCGGCCGCCTCGGCACCTACCAGTACCTCGACATGCACATGGCCATCGGCGCCGCCCTGTCGATGTTCGACAACAAGCTCGTGCCGCACTTCACCGACGGCGCCGAGCTCACCAGCGGAGGTATCGAGGCATGAGCCAGACCCAGACCGGACCGGGCACCGTGACCCGGCTGCTCCAGCGCCAGATCTTCCCGCTGGACCGCGACACCGACGTGTTCGCGCTCTACGTCGACCTCGAGGAGCCCAAGCTCGACACCGACCGGCACGAGGTCGGCGGCGACAAGGCGGCCAAGGACCTCAACAACGCCGCGATCCGCCAGTCGACGTCGACGGGCAGGAAGCTGCACCCCGACCAGATCCGCTCGCGCACCGCGGTGCGCCTCGAGGCCTCGCAGCTGATGTCGTTCGGCACCTACTTCAACGCCTTCCCGGCCTCCTACTGGCGCCGCCACACGATCGTCGACCAGGTCGAGCTGACCGTCGACGTCACCGGCCCCGGCTCGATGGTGACGGTCTACAAGTCGATGGCGCGCGGACACTCCCAGCGCGTGGAGTCGGCCACGGTGGTGGGGGAGCAGGGCTCCTTCACGTTCTCGCTCAGCCTCAAGCCGTTCGTCGACGGCGGCTGGTACTGGTACGACGTCGTCGCCGGTGACCACGGCGCCACCGTCGAGGGCGCCCGCTGGACCGCGGAGGTCCCCGCCGACCGCGCCGAGCACGGCACCGTCGACGTGTGCATCACCACCATGCTGCCCGACATGAGCGCCCAGCTGCTGGGCCAGCTCGGTGACACCGAGGAGCTCCAGCCCTACCTCGACACCGTCCTCGTGATGGACCAGGGCAAGGACAAGGTCACCGAGAGCGAGTACTTCCCGGCGGCGAAGGCCGGCCTGGGGGACAAGCTGCGGGTGATCGTGCAGGGCAACCTCGGCGGCTCGGGCGGCTACGCCCGCGGCCAGCTCGAGAGCGTGCGCAAGGGCACCGCGACCTACGCGATGATGATGGACGACGACGTCGTCTGCGAGCCCGAGGGCATCATCCGCGCGGTCACCTTCGGTGACCTCGCCAAGCGCCCGACCATCGTCGGCGGGCACATGTTCAACCTCTACAGCCGCGCGCAGCTGCACTCCTTCGGCGAGATCGTCCAGCCGTGGCGCTTCTGGTGGCAGACCCGCCTCGACGGCTACAGCCAGTGGGACTTCGGCGCCCGCAACCTGCGCTCCTCGCGCTGGCTGCACAAGCGGGCCGACGTCGACTTCAACGGCTGGTTCATGTGCCTGATCCCGCGGGTCGTGCTGGAGGAGGTCGGGCTGTCGCTGCCGGTCTTCATCAAGTGGGACGACTCGGAGTTCGGGCTGCGCGCCAAGCAGGCCGGGTACCCGACGGTGTCGTTCCCGGGAGCCGCGGTCTGGCACATCCCGTGGACCGACAAGAACGACGGCCTGGACTGGCAGTCGTACTTCCACCACCGCAACCGGATCATCGCCGCGCTGCTGCACTCGCCCTACGAGCGCGGCGGCCGGATGGTGCGTGAGAGCCTCAACCACCAGATCAAGCACCTCGCGTCGCTGCAGTACTCCACCGCCGAGCTGCGCCACCTCGCGATGGAGGACGTGCTGCGCGGCCCGCACGCGCTGCACGGCGAGCTCGCCACCAAGCTCCCGGAGATCAACGCCTTCCGCAAGCAGTGGTCCGACGCCCAGCTGCACGCCGACCGCGACGACCTCCCGCCGGTGCGGCGCAAGAAGCCGCCGAAGAAGGGCAAGTCCGACATCGAGATCCCGGGTCGCAAGGCCACGCTGGTGGCGGCTGCCCTCGCGCCGCTGCGCCAGCTGCGCCCGGTGCGCGAGATGGCGACCGAGTACCCCGAGACCGAGCTCCCGGCGATGGACGCCAGCTGGTTCAACCTGGTCAAGTACGACTCCGCCGTCGTCTCGATGAACGACGGCACCTCGGTCGCCCTCTACCAGCGCGACCCGGCGCACTACCGCGACCTGCTCAAGCGCACGGTCGAGATCCACCGTCGCTTCCACCGCGAGTGGCCGCAGCTGGCCCAGCAGTACCGCGACGCCCTGGGCGAGATCACCTCGCCGGAGGCGTGGGAGAAGACCTTCGCCCCCTGGACCGGGGACACCGATGGGGAGGGTGCGTGAGCCAGGCCAGCACCGCGGTCGGCTCGGTCGAGGTCCGCCACGACCTGGCCCACGTGCCGCTCGCGCCGCCGTCGCGGACCTCGGGCGTGCTCGAGGTCTTCCGGCGCCGCTACCTGCTGCGCCTGCTGGTGCGCCGCGAGATCCAGGCGCGCTACGCCGGCACGGCGTTCGGCCTGCTCTGGAGCTACATCAACCCGTTCACGCGGTTCCTGACGTTCTACCTCGTGTTCGGGCTGCTGCTCGGCCGTGGCCTCGGCATCCAGAACTTCGCCATCCACCTGTTCTCGGGGATGGTGCTGGTCAACTACTTCACCGAGTCGGTCACCTCGGGCACCCGCTCGCTGCTGTCCAACCGTGGCGTCATCACCAAGATGGCACTGCCGCGGGAGATGTTCCCGGTGGCCTCGATGCTGGTGTCGCTGTGGCACGCGATCCCGCAGCTGGTCATCCTGGTCGCGGCGTGCCTGGCGGTGGGGTTCTGGGGCGACGGACCGCTGTGGGTCCCCGACGCCGTCGGCATGGGCGCGGCCCTGCTCGGGTTCCTCATCATCATGGTCTACGGCACGGCCTTCGGGCTGATGTTCTCGTGCATCAACGTGCTGTTCCGCGACTTCCAGCGGATCGTGCAGACCTTCATCAACATGATCCCGTTCACCACGCCGATGATGTACCCCTACTGGATCAGCTACCGCCGCTTCCCGGACTTCTGGCACGAGGTCTACCTCGCCAACCCGGTGGCCGAGGCCGTCCAGCTCATCCAGCGGGGGTTCTGGATCCCGACCTGCGACGGCCCGTGCGCGATGATGCCGCGCTCGGACGCCGACCCCACGCTGGTCGTGGCGCCCGAGTTCGCCGACCACCTCTACACCCGTGGCTTCATCATGCTGGCGGTGGGCCTGGTGCTGCTCGTCGTGGGCCAGTGGGTCTTCGCGCGGCTCGAGAAGTCGATCACGGAGCGCCTGTGATGACGACCTCGATCCGGGTGGACAACGTGTCCAAGACCTTTCGCTACCAGTACAACCGCACGCTCAAGCAGATGCTGCGCCCCGACCGGCGCCGGCGTGACGCCGCCGCGGACGCGCCGGCGCCCACCGACACGTTCAAGGCGCTCGACGGGGTCTCCTTCGAGGTCCAGCAGGGGGAGTCGATCGGCCTGATGGGCCTCAACGGCTCGGGCAAGTCGACCCTGCTCAAGCTCGTCAGCGGCGTGATGGTCCCCGACGAGGGCCAGGTCCTCACCCGCGGCCGGATCTCCGGGCTCATCGCGACCGGCGCCGGCTTCCACAACGAGCTGACCGGGCGCGACAACATCTACATGAACGCCGCGATGCTCGGCATGACGAAGGAGGAGATCGACTCCAAGTTCGACGACATCGCCGCCTTCGCCGACGTCGGGCGCCAGCTCGACATGCCGGTCGGCAACTACTCCTCGGGCCAGTTCGCCCGCCTCGGCTTCGCGGTGGCCGTCCACGTCGACTGCGACATCTTCATCGCCGACGAGGTCCTGGCGGTGGGGGACCGGCCCTTCAAGCGCAAGTGCCTCAAGCGCATGAAGGAGATCCGCGAGTCGGGCATCACCATGTTCTACGTCTCGCACTCGGCCGGCTCGGTCAAGAAGATGTGCGACCGCGCGATCGTCCTGGAGAAGGGGCGTGTGGGCTTCGACGGCGACGTCGACGAGGCGATCAGGTTCCTGCACTACGACGGGGACGAGGACGGCGACGACGACGACGTCGACCAGCGCGACGAGGCGCTCGCCAGCGACATCTGAGCGCCCTCCACCGACACGCGTGTACGTACCCCGAGCGGTGCGTGAGGCGGGTTCCGGACTCCCGGAATCCCCCTCACGCACCGCTCGCGGCGTGTCGGGGGAGGGTCCGCCGCCGAACTGGCGCAGAATTACACCCATGTAACGGCGTGTCGAGTGGAAATTACACCGTTGTAGTTACTCAGAAGCCCTTCCGTGACTGGTGGGACTGGTGTGAACTTCTGCCTTGTGTGACCTTCCCCCACACAGGAACAGGTTCTTCTCATGCGCCCTCTCCAGGCTCGTCTCGTCACGTTCTGCCAGCAGGTCCTCGCCCTCGGCGTGGTGCTGGTCGTGCTGACTCCTGCCTCCGGCGTGGTGTCGCTCGACATCGTCGGTGACCACGGCTCGACCGGCGCGACGGGCGGTCGGCTGGCGCCGGCCGAGCTCACCGCCGCCACGGTGCCGACCACCGCCGTCACGCCGCACGTCACCGAGGTGCCGCTGACGACCGAGGGCGGCGGGTCCGCGGAGCTGCGGGGCCGCACCGTCGCCGGTGGCTCCACCGACGCGCGCGTGACGAGCAAGCCGCAGTCGGTGACCGGCTTCGCCGCGATCGGCGTGACCTGGAAGCACGGCGAGGACCTCGACGACGACCAGATCACCCTCCAGGTGCGCACCCGCACCGGCGAGGAGTGGAGCGGCTGGGAGGACCTGGAGTACCACGACGAGCACGGCCCCGACCCGGGCAGCGCCGAGGCCGCCTCCGCCCGTCCGGGCACCGAGCCGATGTTCGTCGGCGAGGTCGACGACGTGCAGGTGCAGGCTCGCACCGAGGGCGCGACGCTGCCCGACGACCTCTCCCTCGCGCTCGTCGACCCGGGCTCGGCCCGGGGCAGCGAGACCGAGGCGCCGGCCGAGCAGCCCTCGGCCCAGGAGTCCGGCAGCGCGGCCTACGAGGAGCAGTACGCCGAGCAGGGTGCGCTGGAGGGTGACGGCACCGGCATCGCGCTGCGTTCGGCCACCACGAGCGCCCTGGCCAAGAAGGCCGTCGCGCAGCCCACCATCTACTCGCGCGCCCAGTGGGGCGCCGACGAGAGCATCCGCAACAAGAGCTCGCTGCACTACGGCACCATCGCCGCCGGCTTCGTGCACCACACCGTCAACGCCAACGACTACACCGAGGCCCAGGTGCCGGCGATCATCCGCAGCATCTACGCCTACCACGTGAAGTCCCGCGGCTGGAGCGACATCGGCTACAACTTCCTCGTCGACCGGTTCGGCCGGATCTGGGAGGGTCGCTACGGCGGCATCGACAAGGCCGTCGTGGGCGCGCACACGCTCAACTACAACGAGTACGCCTTCGCGATGTCGGCGATCGGCAACTACGACGTCCAGCAGCCCAGCGACGCGATGCTGCGTGCCTACGGCCAGCTCTTCGCGTGGAAGCTCTCCCTCGCCGGGGTGGACCCCGCGTCCATGTCGCAGAAGGTGGGTCGCTCCACGATGGCGGCCATCAACGGCCACCGGGACAGCCCCACGGCCGCCACCGCCTGCCCGGGCAAGTACCTCTACGCCCAGATCCCGCTCATCCGCACCTACACCGTCCAGGCGACCGCGGCCGGAGGGGGCACGCCCGCCCCGACCCCGCCGCCGGCACCTGCCCCGACCCCGGTCGAGATCTCGGCCCCGAATCCGCAGAACAACCTCGACGCCTCGCCGTACCCCGACCTGGTGGTGCGCCGCGCCTCCGACGGTCGCGGCCTGGTGATCCCCTCGGGTGGCCTGACGTCGTTCCAGAAGCGGCTCGTGGTCGGCAAGTCGGGCTGGGACGAGCGCGCGGACGTCCTGGTCTCGCCCGACCTCACCGGCGACGGCAGCCCCGACCTGGTCACGGTCGACCGCTCCGGCACGACCCGCGTCCGGGCCGGCAAGGGCAACGGCAGGTTCGGCCGCACCGTCCGCAAGGTCTCGCTGGGCGGCTACTCGCTGCTGACCGCGGTCGGCGACGTGAACGGCGACGGCCGCAACGACCTGGTCGGACGCCACAAGGGGCGCCTGGTCAGCCTGCTCGGGACGCCGAAGGGCGGCTTCGATCGGATGGCCACCCGCAAGGGCTACGGCAACTACCGGCAGATCATCGGTGCCGGGGACGTCGACGGCGACGGTCGTGCCGACCTGCTCGTGCGCACGAAGAGCCGCCTGCTGCTCCAGCGGGGCTACGGCACCGGCCGGTTCGCCCCGCCGACCCCGGTCGCGGGCTCCTGGGGTGCCTACAACCGCCTCGTGGCCGGCGACTTCAACGGTGACGGTCGTCCCGACCTCGTCGCCCGCACGCCGAAGGGCAAGATGGTGCTGCTGCCCGGTCGCGGGGACGGCTCCTACGGCGCCGCGCTCGGGCCCGCCGCGAACCTCAAGACCATGAAGTGGATCACCGCCGCGAACCTCGTCGGCGGAGCCGGCGCGGACCTCGTCGGGGTCTCGGGCAAGCAGCTGGTGGTCGTGGGCAACCGCGACACCTTCGAGCTCGGCGCCCCCATCGACACCGGCGTCTCCTTCGCCGGGACCGACCTGCTCCTCAACGCCGGCGACGTCGACGGCAACGGCCTGGGCGACGTCCTGGCCCGCAGCACCGACGGCCAGATGCTGCTCTTCTCGGGCAACGGCGCGGGCGGCCTCGCCCCGGCGCGCTCGCTCGGTGGCGGCTGGGCCGGCATCGCGGGCCTCACCGCGGTCGGGGACGTGACCGGTGACGGCAAGCCCGACCTGGTCGGCACCCCGCCCGGCGGCCAGCCGTCGGTGTGGCCGGGCACCGGCTCCGGCTTCGGAGCGGCCGCGCCCATCAAGGGCAGCGTCCCGTCACGGGCCGGGCTGCCCTCGGACCTCTCGGGCTTCGACTGGGTGATCGAGGTCCAGGACCTCAAGCTCAAGGGCCCCGGTGACTACGTCGTGCGCGACCGCGCGACCGGCATCGTCTACCTCTACGCCGGTCGCACGTCCGGGGTCTCGAACCGCCGGGTGCTCGGCGAGGGACTGGGGGCCTACGACCTGGCCGGGTGAGTCCCGCTCATGCGCGCGCCGTCGCCCGCTCCGCGTCGTAGACGCGGTCCAGGCGCCCGGGATCGGGATGGCGCACGAGGACCAGCGAGCCTCCTCGTCTGAGGGGCTCGGTGAAGGTGGCCGTGCTCGGTGGGGAAGCCGGGTCGGACACCGTGAGAAGACGGCCGCCGTCGGTGAGGGAGCTCCCGGCGGCGGCCGTCAGCACGTCGGCGGGGTGGGCTCCGAAGACCTCGTCCTGGGAGAGGTCGTCGGTGGCCGGGTCGGCACCGGTCGGCGGGTCCCAGGCGGTGAAGCCGTCGGGCTGCGACCAGATCTCGACGCCGACGTCGCGCACGTGGGCCGGCAGGGGCTCGGCGAAGCGGACGCCCAGGGGACGCAGGCTGCACGCCAGCACCGGGACCTGCGCGGCCCGCGGTGCCCACCGCTCGAGGGTGTCGGGCCCGCAGACCACGGCGTCGGGCTCGTCGGAGGTCGTGACGCGCAGCCCGACCGTCCAGGCCGCGCCGAGGAAGACCGGCGAGAGCCAGTGCGGCGGCAGGTCGACGCGCAGCGACATCCCGCGCTCGAGGTCGCACTCGTCGGTGAGCAGCCCGGCGGCCTTGGCCACCCAGTTGGCGTAGGTGGTCACCGACAGCTCGACGCGCTCGTCGGTGGCGTGGTCGTAGAAGGTCAGCAGCGGGCGACCGGGGTCACGGCGCAGCTGGCGGGCGAGGACCTCGGCGAAGGTCACACGACCGTCGGCTCGGGGGAGTCCATGTAGGGGTAGTCCTCCATGAACGTCTGGAGGGCGCTGCCGCTGAGCGAGGAGCAGTACTGCCACACGCCGACCTGCTTGGACGCGTCGGTCTCGCCGACGCCGCCCACCGACCAGTGGGTGAAGGCGACGTGCTGGCCCTTCGGGAACGGCTTGCCGTCCTTGGACAGCCACGGCACGGCCTTGAACTTGTCACGCAGGTCGGAGGTGCCCTGGAGCTTGGAGGCGATGCCGCGCAGCTCGTCCATGGCGCTGTCGTCGTCGGCGATGGTCTTGTCGTACCAGAGGATCGTGTAGCCGTGCTCGAGGTTGTGCACCAGCTCGCCGAGCTCGGGCCGGTCAGAGGCCTGGTAGAGCTTGCGGTCCATGGTGTCCCACATGTTCCAGTGGGTGCCGAAGGCCGGGGGCGCGTCCGGGTAGGTCATCGGCGTGCCGACGTCGACGTGGTCCTGGTTGCCGTCGGCCTTCTTGGTGACGACCTTCTGGCAGGCCGAGGGCTTGGCGCCGATCTCGCCGAGGGAGTCCGAGGCGTAGGCGCGCAGGTCCCACCAGTCCTTGATCGGCTTGAACGCCGCCGCCCCCACGATGAGCACCGCGACGAGGACGCACACGCCCACGATCATCATCCCGCGCCGGTTCTCCGAGCGAGACTGCTTGGAGCGGATGGAGTCGATGACCGCCTGGCGGTCGTTGCTGGGCTTCTTGGCCACGGTGCTGGAGGTCCCTCGTGAGGTGCGCTGGTCGGACTGGTGGCCCCACCTGGGGTGGGACGTCGGCAGAGTCTACGTACTGAGGGGTGAGACGCGGCACACGACGCCTGCCCCGACGGGCGCGGGCTCCTCGTCCCAGGCCTCCACCCGCCACCCGTGGGCGAAGCAGACGGCCCGGACGGCGGTGGGGTCGGCCCCGACGGGCAGCACGAGCAGGCGCACGCCCGGACGGTCGTCGAAGGTCAGCGAGAGCGTCGAGGACATCGACCGCCCCGCCCCGAGCACGGTGCCCAGGGCCGACTGGAGCTCGCCCGGCGAGGAGGGCGCGCCGAAGGGAGCCCGGTCGGCGTCGTCGCCGGCCAGCGCGCGCACGACGGCCTCCCGGGCGCCCCACCCGAAGAAGTCCGCGCCCTCCGCGCGCACCAGCGACGCCGCGCCGGGGCCGTGCGTCCCGGCGGCCAGCACCAGGTCGGCGCGGCCCCGCACCACCGCGAGGGGACGGGCGCCGAGCTTGCCCTGCGCCAGCTCCGCGGCCCCGGCGATCTCGTCGGCGACCGCGGGCAGCGTGACGGCGAGGGGGTTGCCGTAGGGGTCGGCGCGCCCGGCGTGGTCCTCGGCCACGAGGAGGCCGGCCGCGCCGATCGCGAGGTCGGTCTGGCCCTCGCGCCACGCGCGGCCGGAGGTGTCGGAGACCACGACCGCGACGTTGACCCCGGCACGCTCCAGCAGCGCGGCGCGCACGCGGCGGGCGGACGCGTCGGGGTCGAGGGGGAGCAGCGCGACGCTGCCGACCTCGACGTTGGAGGTGTCGACCCCGGCGGCCGCCATGGTCAGCCCGAGCCGGTTGCGCACGATGCGCGTCGGGCCTCTCCGCGCCAGGACCCGGACCGTCTCCTCGTCGACGGCGGCGTCGCGCTCGCCCGCGCGCACCCGGCCCTCGGCCTTGCTGACCACCTTGCTGGTCAGGCACACCACGTCGCCGTCGACCAGGTCGGCGCCCCGGGACGTCGCGTCCAGGACGAGGGTGGCGAGGTCGTCGCCGGCGCCCACCTCGCCGATCCCGTCGGGTGCCCAGACCTCGAGCCGCGCGGCGTGGCCGCTCACGCGCCGCGCGCCTCGTCGGCGAGCGCGACGGCGGCCGCCGCCATCGCCGCGGTCGCGTCGTGGTCGGTCATCATCAGCGGCACGGCACGGGCCCGCAGCCCCGCCTGCTCCAGGAGCGGGACCTGGTCGGCGTCGCGCTCGTCGACCAGCCACCCGTCGAGCACGCCGCCGGCGGACCGGGCGCCGAAGTGGGTGCCGACGGCCGCCGCGCTCACCTCGACGCCGATGCTGTCGAGCATCTGGGCGGCCATGCCGCGCACGGGCTCGCCGCCGACGATGGGGGACAGGCCCACGACGGGAGCGGCGGTGGTGCGCACCGCCTCGCGCACGCCGGGCACGCCGAGGATCGTGCCGACGGAGACGACGGGGTTGGACGGCGGCAGCAGCACGAGGTCGGTGTCGGTGATCGCCTCGAGCACGCCGGGCGCCGGGGTGGCCTCGTCCTGGCCGACGACGAGGACGGCCTCGGCCGGCACGGCGGCGTGCAGGCGCACCCAGTACTCCTGGAAGTGGACCACCCGGCGGCCGCTGGGGCTGTCGGGGTCGCTGATCGCGATGTGGGTCTCGACCCGGTCGTCGCTCATCGGCAGCAGCCGCACGCCCGGCTGCCAGCGGCGGCAGAGGGCGTCGGTGACCTGGGACAGGGCGAACCCGGCCTCGAGCATCTGGGTGCGGACCAGGTGGGTGGCGATGTCGCGGTCGCCGAGGCCGAACCAGGTGGGCTCGACGCCGTAGGCCTCCAGCTCGGTCTTCGCGCTCCAGGTCTCGTCGCGGCGGCCCCAGCCCCGGTCGTGGTCGATGCCGTCGCCGAGGGTGTACATCACGGTGTCGAGGTCGGGGCAGACCTTGAGCCCGTGGATCCACCAGTCGTCGGCGGTGTTGGCGATGACCGTGACCTCGGTCGCGGCCGAGCCGCCCGGCACCGTTGCGTTGGCCAGGCCGTGCAGCAGTCCCTGCAGGAAGCGGGCTCCCCCCACTCCTCCGGACAGCACGGTGATGCGCCGCAGCGCGCCTGCGGACGGGGTCTCGACGGTGGGGGAGCCAGGGGGCACGGGGCCGGATGATGACATAGCCCCCAGCCTGCCCGAAGGGGAATGGCCATATCAGATCCGGGCTTGACTTCGGTGCACGACAGGCATGTAATTCCCACAGTGTCATTCAGGTGTGACAACCAGGGTCGAAAGGGCGAGACGCCATGAGAGCAGAACTGTTTCTCCTCGAGCCCGAGGGCGAGGAGCTCGGCTGGCAGGACCGCGCACTGTGCGCGCAGACGGACCCCGAGGCGTTCTTCCCCGAGAAGGGCGGATCCACGCGGGAGGCCAAGAAGGTCTGCCTGACGTGCGAGGTCCGCGACGAGTGCCTCGAGTCCGCACTGATGAACGACGAGCGCTTCGGCATCTGGGGCGGCCTGTCCGAGCGTGAGCGGCGCAAGCTCAAGAAGCGCGCGGTCTGAGTCGACCCCGCCACCTCACGTCGTTTTCGGACGCCGTGGAGCGCTCGCTAAGGTGCTCCGGTGTCCGTCACAGCGCTTCTCGTCACTCACGACGGGGCGCGGTGGCTCCCCGCCGTCCTTGCCGGCCTGACCGGGCAGACCCTCCCGGTGGACCGCGTCGCGGTGGTCGACACCACCAGCCGCGATACCTCCGTCGACCTGGTCCGTGAGGGCCTCGCCGGCCTGCGCGCACCCGTCGTCCTCGACGTGGTCCCGGGCTCGACCAGCTATCCCGCCGCCGTGCGCCACGGCCTCGCACTGGTGCCCGCGGCGGCCGAGGAGCCGGACGACGAGTGGGTCTGGCTGCTGCACGACGACAGCAACCCGGAGCCGACCGCGCTGGCCGCGCTGCTCGAGGCCGCCGACGCCCACCCCGAGGCCGCGGTCCTGGGCCCGAAGCTGCGCGAGTGGCCCTCGCTGCGGCGCCTGCTCGAGGTCGGGCTGACCATCTCCGGCACCGGTCACCGCGAGACCGGGCTCGAGCGTGGCGAGTACGACCAGGGCCAGCACGACGCCGTGCGCGAGGTGCTGGCGGTCAACACGGCCGGGATGCTGGTGCGCCGCCGAGTGCTGGAGGCGCTGGGCGGGCTCGACGAGGAGCTGCCGATCTTCGGCAACGACATCGACTTCGGCTGGCGCGCCGCGCAGGCCGGTCACCGCACGCTCGTGGTCCCGCAGGCGGTCGTCTTCCACGCCGAGGCCGCCCACCGCGGCGTGCGGCGCACCCCGCTCACCGGGCGCCATACCCACTACCAGGAGCGCCGCGCGGCGCTGTTCACGTCGCTGGCCAACGTCCCCGCCCGCGCCCTGCCCTGGCAGTACGTCCGGCTCTTCCTCGGCTCCCTGCTGCGCGTGCTCGGCTTCCTCGCCGTCCGCTCGGTGGGGGAGGCCCTCGACGAGCTCGCGGCCACGCTGTCGGTGCACGGCCGGCCCCGCCAGGTGCTGGCCGCCCGCCGCGAGCGTGCGGCCCGCCGCGAGGGCGAGCCCGCCGGCGTACGCCACCTGCTCGCGCCGCCGTGGCTGCCCTACCGCCACGGGCTCGACTTCGTCACCGACCTGGCGTCGGCCGCCACGAGCCAGGCCGCGGACGTCGCCGAGCGCCGCCGGGCCGCCCGGACGCCGGACGCCGTCGTCGCGGAGCGGCGCCGTGCGAGCGCCGAGGACGACGAGGACGCCTACCTCACCGACACCGGCCTGGTCGCCCGCTTCTTCACCAACCCGGTGGCCGTGGTCCTGGTGCTGTTCGGCGTGCTGGCCCTGCTGGCCGGACGCGAGGCGTTCGGCTCGATCACCGGCGGCGCGCTGTCGCCGGTGCCGGCCGGCGCCTCGGACTGGTGGCAGCTGCACGTCGCGTCGTGGCACCCCCTCGGCACCGGCACCGACGTGCCGGCACCCGCCTACGTCCTGCCCTTCGCCCTCGCCGCGTCGCTGCTGCTCGGCCACACCGGCGCCGTCGTGTCGGGCCTGATGCTGCTGGCCGTGCCGGTCGCGGCGTGGGGCGCCTGGCGCCTGCTCGGGGTGGTGGGCCGGCTGGTCGACCCGCTCGGCCTGCCCCGGTGGCTGGTGGTCTGGGGAGCGCTGACCTACGCGCTGGTGCCGGTGTCGTCCGGCGCCTGGGCCGAGGGGCGCTTCGGCACGGTCGCGGTCGCGGCCCTGCTGCCCTGGACCGCGCGTGCGGCGCTCGGCTTCGTCGACCCCGACCGCGACCGCCGCTGGCGCGCCGCGTGGCGCACCGGGCTGCTGCTGGCGCTCGGCGCCGCCTTCGTGCCGGGGCTGTGGCTGTTCGCGCTGCTGGCCACCGGCGTGGTGCTCGGCTCGGCGGCGCTCATCGCGCCCCGGCTGCTGCGCGAGCGCGACAGCTGGGGTCCGCCCGTGCTGGCGGTCGCCGCCACGCCGGTCCTCCTCGCGCCCTGGCTGCTGCCCCTGCTGACGACCGGCTCGGCCTCCGGCCTGCTGCTCGAGGCCGGGCGGCTCACCGTCGACCGGGTCACCTTCGGCGGCCTGCTGACCGGGCGCCTCAACGACCTCGGCGCGCCGGGGTGGCTCGGTGCGGTCCTCCTCGTGCTGGCCGTCGTCGCGCTCGTGCCGCGCCGCACCCGGGTGCCGGTCCTCGTCTGCTGGCTCGTCGCCCTGGCGGCCGCCCTGGTCTCCGGGCTGGTCTCCCACATCGGGCTCGACCTGCCGGCCGTCTCGACCCGTCCCAGCCTCGGGCTGTTCGTCGTCATCCTGCAGGGCACGGCGATCGTGGCCGTGGTGCTCGGCGCCGACGCCTGGCTGCGTCGCCTGGCCGACCACCACCCGTGGTGGCAGCGCGGCGTGGCCACCGCCCTGGCGGTGGCCGCCGCGCTCGTGCCGCTGGGCGGACTCGGCTGGTGGCTGACCACGCCCGACAACGCGATGACCCGCGACGCCGCCCAGACCGTCCCGGCCTACATGGAGCAGAGCTCGCTGCTCGGACCCGAGCACGGCGTGCTCGTCCTCGACGGCTCGGTCGACGAGGGCATCACCTATCGCATCCGCCGCGACGACGGCACGACCCTCGGCGAGGACGAGATCCTCACCCTCACCGACGAGGACACCACGCTCACCGACGAGGTGCGCACGCTCGTCTCGGCGCCGACACCGTCGGTCGTGGCCGCGCTCGGGGCCCGCGGGATCGAGTACGTCGTGCTCAGCTCGCCCGCCGACGGCCGGGTCTCCGCGCGGCTCGACGCCACCGCCGGCCTCGACCAGGCCAGCGCCGAGGACCGCAGCACCCGCGCCTGGCGGGTCGACCGCCCGCTCGACGCGTCCGCGCTCGACGGACCCCGGTCGTGGTGGCGCGCGGCGCTGCTGGTGGTCCAGGCCGTCGCGATCCTGGCCGCCCTCGTGCTCGCCGCCCCGACCGTGCGCCAGCGCCGAGGAGGCGAAGATGACTGAGGCCCCCACACCCGTGCCCGGCGGCAGCCGCCGCCGGGCGGCGCAGACCTCGCGCCGTCCCTCGCCGCTGACCCTGCTGTCGCTCGTCATCCCGCTGCTCACGGTCGCCGCGCTGGCGCTCGTGCGCCCCGCCGCGGTTCCCGACACCACCCACGCCCCGGCCTCGGCCGCCCTGGACCGCTCCACGTCCGTGTGCCCGGCCCGGCTCCCCGGCGCCGACGACCTACGCTTGGGCAGCACCTCCCTCGCCTCCGGCGACCTCGCGCTGCGGGTGGGCCGTGAGGACGACACCGAGACGCTCACCGACGGCGTCGGCGGGCGCACCGAGCGCGACACCGTGGTCGTCGACGGCACCGGCGATCTCGCGGCCGGGCTGGTCGCCAGCCGCTCCGGTGCGGGGTCCGCCACGGCGTGCGACCAGCCTTCCTCCGAACGCTGGTTCACCGGCGCTGGGGCCTCGGCGCAGCACGCGTCGACCCTGACGCTGGTCAACCCCGACAAGGGTCCGGCGGTCGCCGACGTCACCGTCTGGGACGGCAGCGGCCTGGTCGACGTGCCCGCGCTGCGCGGGATCCGGGTCCCCGGCGGCCGGAGCGCGGCCTACGACCTGTCCCGGGTCGTGCCCAGCCGCGACGCCCTGGCGGTGCGCGTGCAGGTCTCCCGTGGACGGCTGGTCCCCAGCGTGGTGGACCTCGTCGACCCGCTCGGCCGCGACCGCCCGGCGCGCGAGTGGCTCCCCGGGCAGGACGCCCCCGCCACGACGTCGTGGATCGCCGGCGTCGGTGAGGGCGCCGCCGACCGCACGTTGACCCTGGCCAACCCCGGGGACAGCGAGGTCCGCGTCGTGCTGAAGCTGGTCAGCGCCGAGAGCGAGTTCGCCCCGTCGGGCTTCGAGGAGGTGACCCTCGCGCCCGCGTCGGTGAGCGAGGTCGACCTCGGCGGCGTGCTCCGCGGACGCACCGCCGAGGGCGTCCAGGCCCTGCGGCTCGACGCCACCGGACCGGTGACGGCCGGCCTGCGCGTGCGTACGCCGCGCGACCTGGCCCTGGCGGTCGCGGGCCCGACGGTCACAGGCGCGACCGGCGCCGCCCTCCCGGCCGGCGCCAAGCGCCTCGTGCTGGCGGGCGCCACCGCACCGGGCGTCGTGGTGCTGCGGGCGTGGGACGAGGACGGGCGCGCCGTGGTGCGCGAGCGCCGGGTCGAGGTGGACCCGGCGACCGCCGCCCGGATCCGGCTCCCGGACGAGGCGGTGCTGGCCGACGTCGCGCTCGAGCGCACCTCGGCCGTGGTCTCGCTGGAGGTCAGCTCCGACGGGCTCTCGTTCCTGCCGCTGGGCCAGCTGGTGACGACCGGCGAGGTGCCCGACGTCCGTCCCGCGCAGCGCTGAGGCCCCTCGCGGTGGCCCGCCGCGGTGCGGTCAGTCGGTGTAGCGCTCGTCGACCTGTCCGGGGGAGAGGTTGAGCAGCTCGGCGATCTGCTCGACGACGACCGTGTGCACCATGGCCTCCAGCTCGTCGCGCGAGGTCGCGCGGTGCTCGATCGGGCGGCGGAAGAGGACCAGCCGGGTCGGCTCGGTGCCCTTGCCGCGGACCAGCGAGGAGAGCGGCACGGTCTCGTCGCCCCAGTCGTCGGGCACCATCGGCGCGTCCTCGACGGCGTACTCGACGATGCCGAGGTGGCGCTGCCACTTCTCGTCGAGCGGCGTCACCACGTCGAGGACCAGCTGGTCGAAGCGTTGCCGCGCGGTCCGCAGGACCGGGGTGCCGGGGTGGCTCGGGACGACCCCGGGGCCGCGCATCCCGCGGCCGCGGCGGTCGCGGGTCCTCCGGCGCGGTGCCTGCCCCTCGCTGCTCACGTCGTCCACGCCGCGAGCCTAAGCGCCCGGCGTGCATCCGGCAGGTAGCGTCGGCGCCGTGAGTTCTCGTCGTTGTTCGCGCACGGCGTGTGGCCGTACGGCGGTCAACACGCTGACCTACGTCTATGCCGACCAGACCGCGGTCCTCGGCCCGCTGGCGACCTACGCCGAGCCCCACGCCTACGACCTCTGCGACATCCACAGCGAGCGGCTCTCGGCCCCGCGGGGCTGGGAGGTGCTGCGGCTCGCCTCGGACAACAAGACCCAGGGGCCCAGCAGCGACGACCTGCTCGCCCTGGCCGACGCCGTCCGGGAGGCGGCGCGTCCGGCACCCGCGCCCGCTCCGCTGCACTCCACCGACGACCCGTCGCGTGGGGCCAAGCGGGGCCACCTGCGGGTCCTGACCCCCACCGACTGACGCGTCCGACGACCCGACGGGACTAGGATCCGCGACGTGAACATCGACCCGCAGCTGTTGAGCATCATCGTCTGCCCGGCCTGCCACGGCGAGCTGGTCGCGGAGTCGACCGACGGCGCCGACGAGCTCGTCTGCCAGGGCTGCGGCAACGCCTACCCGGTCCGCGACGACATCCCGGTGCTGCTGGTCGACGAGGCCCGCAAGCCGGCCTGAGGACACGGGGACATCGCGGTGGCGACCTGGTTCGACGAGGCCCGGCTCGACGACGCCGGTGTGCTGGAGGGCGTCGACGTCCGGCTGCGCACGCTCGCCGAGAGCGGTGCGCGGGTGCGGCGCGAGGCCCACGAGGCGGCGACCGCGACGGCCGAGCTGATCGCACGCGGCCTCGAGGAGTCCCGTCCACGAGCGGTCATCGCAGCCGGGCCCGACTCGCGGCTGCTGCGGGCGGTGCTCGAGCCGTGGTGCCCGGTCCCGTTCGTCGCCTGGCCCAACCCGGGCCTGCCCGGCTGGGCCGGCTCGCTCGACCTGGTCGTGATGCTCGCGCCCGAGGGCAACGACCACGGCTCGGCGTCCGCGGTCGCCGAGGCGGTGCGCCGCGGGGCCCAGGTCGTCGTGGCCTGCCCCGAGCGGTCGCTGGTCGGCGAGCACGCGGCCGGTCGGCACGTCACGGTGCTCCCGACGGTCACCGGCGACCAGCTCGCCACCGCCGTCGTGATGCTGGACTACCTCGCCCACGTCCACCTCGGCCCCCGTGCCGACGCCGAGTCGGTCGCGCGGTCCCTCGACGAGGTGGCCACCCTCTGCTCGCCCCACCGCGACCTGGCGGTCAACCCCGCCAAGATGCTGGCGATCGCGATGGCCGACACCAACCCGCTCGTCTGGGGCGGCTCGGTCCTCGGCGCGCGGGCCGCGCGGCGCCTGGCCGAGTCGCTGCGCCGCACGTCCGGTCGCTCGGCGATCGCCGGTGACGCCGAGCACCTGCTCCCCGTCATCGAGGCCACCCGGCCCCAGGACCTCTTCGCGGACCCGTTCGCGGAGGAGGCCGCCGAGCTGCGGCCGCTGCTCCTGGTGCTCGACGACCGCTCGGACGACCCGGCCGTGCGCCAGCAGTCCGCGCAGCTCCAGGACGCCGCGGCGCGACACGGAGTGCGGGTGGAGACGGTGACGACGGACGCCGACGCCGAGGTCGGCCGCTACGCCTCGCTCCTCCTCACCGGCACCTACGCCGCGGAGTACCTCCGCATCGGGCGCGTCGAGGACTAGCCGACGCCGAGGTGCGTGCCGAACACCAACGCGTCGCCCCCGTGGACGTGGGCCGTCCGCTCGACCTCCATGCCGAGGCCGCGGGCGACGCGCTGGCTCGCGGTGTTGTCGGGGCGGATGAGGGCGACGAGGTGCTCGACGCCGTGGGAAGCCGCGTGGTCGCGCACCGCCCGGGCGGCCTCGATCGCGTAGCCGCGGCCGCGGTGCTCGGACAGCAGGTGGTAGCCCACCTCGACGTGGGGCGTGCCCTCGACGTCCTGGACGGTCAGCCCGCAGTCACCGACGAACGTCCCCTCGTGGGTCTCCAGCACCCAGAGCCCGAACCCGTGCTCGGCGTAGTTGCGCTCCTGCCACTCGATCCACCGCACGGCGTCGTCGCCGGTGCTCGGTGGGCGGTCGCCCCGCATCGGGTCGAAGTCGACGAGCAGGGCGGTCACGGCGTCGACGTCGGCCCTGACCATCGGCCGGAAGCGCAGCCGCTCGGTCGGCTCGGGGACCGACCCGGCCGGCCGGGTGCCGTCGGGCGGCTGCTGGCCGACGTCGGCCCAGACCTCGACGAGCTCGACGAGCGCCCCGTCACGGACGGTCGCGAAGCTGGCGACCGCGAACAGCTCGTCGTCGCCGGCCGCACCCGTGCCGACGACCGTGGCGCGCAGCACCCCGCGGTCGCCGTCGGCGACGAGGTCGTCGAGGTGCAGGCGCTGGAAGCCCGGGTAGTCGGCGTTGAGCCGCACCCACCCGTCGCGGTCGAAGACCTCCCCGGTGTGGACCAGGCGGCAGGTGAAGTCCGGGTGGAGCAGCCCGGGCAGCGCCTCCCAGTCGTGCGCGTCGATGACGTCGGAGAGGCGGCGGAGGAGGGCGGCTGCGTCCATGACCCCAGTGTGGCGCGGGGTTCCGACAGCGCTAGGAGCGCAGTGGCGCGCCCGAGCTCACGTGCACGTGGAGGTGCCGCGAGTCCTGGTAGCGCCCGAGGTTGGTCAGCACCGCGGCGGCGCCGTGGTCGCGCTCGACGCGTGCGGCCACGCGCTGGACGACCAGCAGCAGCGCACGTACGTCGTCCTCGTCCGCACTCGTCACGGTGGTGAACGAGGCGATGTGCCGCTTCGGGACCACGACGAGGTGCACGGGCCAGAACGGACGGGTGTGGTGGTAGGCCAGGACGCGGTCGTCCTCGTGCACCACGTCCAGCGCGCCGGGGTCGGCGATCGCCACGTCGCAGTAGAAGTCGTCGCCGTCGTAGGTGTCCACGCGCCCATCCTCGTCCAGGACGGGCGGTGGGGTCGTGTGGTGCCGACCTATCCTGACGACGTGCTCGACGTGCTGCTCGCCCCGCTCGTCCGAGAGCTCGTCTACCCGCGGCACGGCACCCGGGTCGCGCCGGACGCCTCGATGCACGAGCTGGTCGTCGACGGGACGACCCTGCGCGGCTGGGTCGTGAACCCGGGCCGCGAGCGGGTCCTGCTGTACTTCGGCGGCAACGGGGAACGCCTCGACCTCTGGCAGGAGGTCGTCGCGCAGCAGTTCCGCGATCACACGACGTACCTGATGGCCTACCGCGGCTACGGCGCGAGCGAGGGTCGACCCAGCCAGCCAGCGCTGACGACCGACGCCGTCGCGCTCGTCGACCACGTGCGTGGACGTCACCCCGGTGCTCCCGTCGACGTCATCGGGCGGAGTCTCGGATCGGGGGTCGCGGTGCAGGTCGCCTGGCGGCGCAACCTCGCCCACGTCGTCCTCGTCACTCCGTTCGACAGCCTCGTGGCCACGGCGGCCGACCTCGTCCCGAACCTGCCCGTCGCTTCACTGGTCGAGGACCACTGGGACAGCGCGGCCCTGGCACCCGACCTCGACGCACCCGTGCTCGTGGTCCGCGCCGGACGCGACGCGGTCGTTCGGCCCGAGCGGACCGATCGCCTCGTGGACGCCCTGGTCGGGAGCGCGGTGGTGTCGTACCCCGACGCCGACCACAACGACATCTCCGACGACCCGGGCTACTGGCCCGCCATCGCTGCCTTCCTGGACGGCTAGCTCCGGCTCCCTGCCTGAGGTCCGGCGGCGGGGTGTGGGGCGGGATCGGGGTCGGATCTCGGGTGGTCGAGGAGGGACGACGTCCCGTCACGAGACCTGAGAGCGCGACCTCCTCGACCAGCGGCGGGCGTGTGGTCGCCGGGATGGTGGAGCATCTGGTCCATCTGGTGGCTCGAGGACTCCACGCTCTGGCGTCGGCGGCGGAGACCGCCCAGCGACGGGGTCTCGTGACGGTCGCTGCGCGACCTCCTCGACCAGCGGTGGGCGCGACCTCCTCGACCAGCGGCGGCGCGACCTCCTCGACCGCTCAGCCCTGCGAGGAGGGCGCGACCTCCTCGACCAGCGGCGGCGCGACGTCCTCGACCGCTCAGCCCTGCGAGGAGGGGAGGATCCTGCCGGTGCGCTCGAGGTAGAGCAGGCCCGCGGCGGCGCCGAAGGGCTCGCCGAGGCCACAGCCGTCGTGGGCGTCGGGGAAGTCGCGGAGGCGGTCGGGGTCGGCCAGCAGGGCCTCGTAGGCCGACTGGCCGTGGGCGATGAGCCAGCTGCGGTAGTCGGTGCCGAGGTCCTGGCCCAGCCCCACGACCGGGAAGCAGATCGCGTCCGCGACGTCCGCGACACCGCGCAGCGCCCGGTTGAGCCTGCGGAACGTGCGGTCGAAGGCGACCACCTCCGGGGTCTCGAGCTCGTCGAGGGCGCTGCGCAGGGCGACGGCCTGCGCGACGTCGCCGTCCTGCGCCAGCTCGCACGAGTCGTGGACGAGCTCCCAGAAGTCGGCGTCCTCGCCGTCCCAGCCGGAGCAGTGGTCCGGCAGGCCGCCCGCGACCCACGGGTCGGTCGTCACGGGAGCGACCGCGCCCCCTCCGCATCCCGTCGACGCCAGCGCCGTGCACGCCGCCAGCACCAGTGCCGCTCCCGCGCGGCGCACCCCGACCCCCGTCATGGCGCGCAGTCTGCCAGTGCGAGGACGCGCGCGGGCCGGAAGGCGTGGCCGACGCCGCTAGGCTGCACGCTCACCGACCCCAGACCCGGAGGACCACCATGGCCGGCGGACTGTTCGCCCTCCTCGACGACGTCGCCGCGCTCGCGCGCATCGCCGCCGCCAGCGCGGACGACGTCGCTGCCGCAGCCGGGCGGGCCAGCGCCAAGGCCGCCGGCGTGGTCGTCGACGACACCGCGGTGACGCCGCAGTACCTCCACGGCTCGGCCGCGAAGCGCGAGCTGCCGATCATCAAGCAGATCGCCATCGGCTCGCTGCGCAACAAGCTCCTCTTCATCCTCCCCGCCGCGGTCCTGCTCGGTCAGTTCCTGCCGCAGCTGCTCCCGGTGATCCTCATCTTCGGTGGCGCGTTCCTGGCCTACGAGGGCGCCCACAAGGTGCACGAGCGCCTCACCGGCCACGGCTCGGAGGCCGACGCCGAGGTCTCCGAGCAGGGCGAGCTCACCCCCGAGCACGAGCAGCGCACGGTCGCGCAGGCGATCCGCACCGACTTCATCCTCAGCGCCGAGATCATGGTCATCGCGCTCAAGGAGGTCGTCAGCTCCGACGCCGACGCCAGCATCTGGATGCGGGCGATCGTCCTGGCCGTCGTCGCCGTGCTCATCACGCTGCTCGTCTACGGCGTGGTGGCGCTGATCGTGAAGATGGACGACGTCGGCCTGCACCTCGCCGGGAAGCAGTCGAAGGGCTCCCAGCGCGTCGGCATGGCCCTGGTCGCGGCGATGCCGCGCCTGCTCGCGGCGATCTCGTTCATCGGCACGCTGGCGATGCTGTGGGTCGGTGGGCACATCTTCCTCGTCAGCCTCTACGAGATCGGCGGCCACGACGGCCTGCTGGAGGGCACCGGCCTCGGCGACGCCCTGCACGCGCCGTACGACCTGGTCCACCACTGGGAGGGCGAGGTCCACGACGCCGTCGGCGGACCCCTCGGCGGCCTGGTCGGCTGGCTGGTCAACACCGTGCTCTCCGCCGTCGTGGGACTGGTCGTCGGCTTCGCGATCCTGTTCGCCCTGCGCCCCTTCGGGATCGGCGGTCACGGCGACGCGGGGCACGCCGACGAGGGGTCGCCGGAGGGCACCCAGGAGGGCGCTCGGGAGGCCTCGCCGGAGGGGGCCCACGGGCGCCCTGAGGATTCTCCGAATCCCTGAGGGCCGACCTACCCTCTAGAGGTCCGCGCGGGAGATCCCGCGAGCGCACAGATGTGCGGCGCAGACGTCCTCACCACCAGGAGACATCCGATGGACTTCAAGGTCGCTGACCTCAGCCTGGCCGCCTACGGCCGCAAGGAGATCGAGCTCGCCGAGCACGAGATGCCCGGCCTGATGGCGATGCGCGAGCGCTACTCCGCCGAGCAGCCGCTCAAGGGCGCCCGGATCGCCGGCTCGCTGCACATGACGATCCAGACGGCCGTGCTGATCGAGACCCTCGCGGCTCTCGGCGCGGACATCCGCTGGGCCACCTGCAACATCTTCTCCACCCAGGACCACGCCGCCGCGGCGGTCGTCGTCGGGCCGCACGGCACCGCCGAGGACCCCCAGGGCGTCCCGGTCTTCGCCTGGAAGGGCGAGAGCCTGGGCGAGTACTGGGACGAGGCGGAGAAGGTCTTCGACTTCGCCGAGGGCGGCCCCAACATGCTGCTCGACGACGGTGGCGACATCACCATGCTGCTGCACCTCGGTGTCGAGTACGAGAAGGCGGGCGCCGTCCCGTCGCAGGACTCCACCGACAGCCACGAGTTCAAGGAGGTGCTGCGCGTCCTGGCCCGCTCGCTCGAGGTCGACCCGCAGCGCTGGACCAACCGGGCCCCGATGGTCAAGGGCGTCTCGGAGGAGACCACCACCGGCGTGCTCCGCCTCTACGAGCGCTTCAAGGAGGGCACGCTCCTCTTCCCGGCGATCAACGTCAACGACTCGGTCACCAAGTCGAAGTTCGACAACAAGTACGGCTGCCGCCACTCGCTCATCGACGGCATCAACCGCGCCACCGACGTCATGATCGGCGGCAAGGTCGCGGTCGTGTGCGGCTACGGCGACGTCGGCAAGGGCTCGGCCGAGTCCCTGCGCGGCCAGGGTGCTCGCGTCATCGTCACCGAGATCGACCCCATCTGCGCGCTGCAGGCCGCGATGGACGGCTACGAGGTCCGCCGCCTCGAGTCGGTCGTCGAGACCGCCGACATCTTCATCACCACGACCGGGAACTTCGACATCATCACCGTCGAGCACTTCCACAAGATGAAGCACCAGGCGATCGTCGGCAACATCGGTCACTTCGACAACGAGATCAACATGGCCGGCCTGGCCCAGATCCCCGGGATCGTCAAGGACGAGATCAAGCCGCAGGTCCACCAGTGGATCTTCCCCTCCGAGGACGGCGAGCCCGGCAAGAAGATCATCGTGCTCTCGGAGGGTCGCCTGCTCAACCTGGGCAACGCCACCGGTCACCCGTCGTTCGTGATGTCGAACTCCTTCACCAACCAGGTGCTGGCGCAGATCGAGCTGTTCTCCCAGGCCGACGACTACGAGCTCGGCGTGCACGTGCTGCCCAAGCACCTCGACGAGGAGGTCGCCCGGCTGCACCTCGACGCCCTCGGCGTCGAGCTCACCGAGCTGACCAAGGAGCAGGCCGCCTACCTCGGCGTGCCGATCGAGGGTCCCTACAAGTCGGACCACTACCGCTACTGAGCCACCCCAGGCTCCCGGTCGGGGCCCCGTTCCACGCTGGTGGGACGGGGCCCCGCCCTACACTGGCGCCATGACTGACCTTGTCGAGCCCGCGCGCGGCAGCGTGCTCGTCGTCGACGACGACGCCTCCCTCGCGGAGATGCTCTCCATCGTGCTGCGGCAGGAGGGCTTCGACAGCCGGATCGTCGGTCGCGGCGACCTCGCCATGGACGCGTTCCGCGACTACCGGCCCGACGTGGTGCTGCTCGACCTGATGCTGCCCGGCAAGGACGGCATCGACGTGTGCAAGGAGATCCGCGCCGAGTCCGGCGTGCCGATCGTGATGCTCACCGCCAAGGGCGACACCGTCGACGTGGTGGTCGGCCTGGAGTCCGGTGCCGACGACTACGTCGTCAAGCCGTTCAAGCCCAAGGAGCTCGTCGCCCGCATCCGCGCGCGCGTGCGCCGCAACGACGTCGAGCCCGAGGAGGGCCTGACGATCGGCGACGTGAGCATCGACGTCGCGGGCCACTCCGTCACCCGCGACGGCGCCCCGATCAACCTCACCCCGCTGGAGTTCGACCTGCTGGTGTGCCTGGCCCGCAAGCCCTGGCAGGTCTTCACCCGCGAGGTCCTGCTCGAGCAGGTCTGGGGCTACCGCCACAGCGCGGACACCCGTCTGGTCAACGTCCACGTCCAGCGGCTGCGCTCGAAGGTCGAGCACGACCCGGAGAACCCCGAGGTCGTGGTGACGGTCCGCGGCGTGGGCTACAAGGCCGGCAAGTCCTAGGACATGTCCCGGACCCAGGGGAGCCTGCTCGACCGGCTCCCGCCGATCCTGCGCCACGGCCCGGCCTTCTGGCGGCGCTCGGTGCAGGCGCGCGTCGTGGTGAGCACCGTCCTGCTCTCGGCCGCCGTGGTCGGGGTGGTCGGGTGGTTCCTCATGCAGCAGACCCGTGACGGCCTGCTCGACCAGCGCGTCGACGCGGTCGTGGCGGAGGCCGAGAGCGAGACCCGGGCCGCACGCACCGCCCTGGCCGCGACCTCGGGCCTCGACCTCAACGAGTCGCGACAGCAGCAGGACCTCGTCGAGCCCCTCATCGCGCGCGGCGCGACCCGGGGCTTCGCGGTCGTGCTCTCCCCGCCGGTGCGCGACGGCAGCCGGCTCGCCGACGGCGGCGCGAAGTTCACCCAGGACCTCGACCTCGGCAGCGTCCCGGAGAAGCTCGAGGCGCGCTTCGACGACGTCTCGCAGACCGCGTGGACCTTCACCGACATCAGGACCCTGCGCGAGATCCCCGGCCTCCCCGAGGGCCCCGGCATCGTCGTCGGCAGCCAGGTGCGGCTCCCGGCCGACGACAACCTCTACACGCTGTACTACCTCTACTCCCTCGACGAGCAGAACGAGACGCTCGCGCTGGTCTCGCGCGCCATGCTGGTCGCCGGCGTGCCGCTGCTGCTGCTCGTCGCCGGGCTGACCTGGCTGGTCACCCGCCAGGTGGTGACGCCGATCCGGATGGCGCGGCGGGTCGCGGAGCGGCTGGCGGCCGGCCAGCTGCAGGAGCGGCTGCGGGTCCGCGGCGAGGACGACCTCGCGCGGCTGGCGACGTCGTTCAACCAGATGGCCTCCAACCTGCAGAAGCAGATCCGCCAGCTCGAGGAGCTCAGCCGGCTCCAGCGCCGCTTCGTCTCCGACGTCTCCCACGAGCTCCGCACCCCGATCACGACCGTACGCATGGCCAGCGACGTCATCCACGACGCCCGGCCGTTCCTCGACCCCGTCACCGGCCGTGCGGCCGAGCTGCTGCAGAAGGAGCTCGACCGCTTCGAGACGCTGCTGGCCGACCTGCTGGAGATCAGCCGCTTCGACGCCGGCGCGGCGGTCCTCGAGGCCGACGACGTCGACCTGGTCGACGTCGCCCACCGCGTCGTCGACATGACCTCGGCGCTGGCCGCGCAGCGCGACACCCGCGTGGTCGTGCACGAGCCCGGCCATCCCTGCGTCGCCGAGGCCGACGTGCGCCGGGTCGAGCGGATCGTGCGCAACCTGGTCACCAACGCCATCGACCACGCCGAGAGCCGCGACATCGAGATCTTCATCGGCGCCGACCGCTTGGGCGCCGCGATCGCGGTGCGCGACCACGGGGTCGGGCTCGGCCCGGGGGAGTCGGCGATGGTCTTCAACCGGTTCTGGCGCGCCGACCCGGCCCGCGCCCGCACCAGCGGCGGCACCGGCCTGGGGCTGTCGATCTCGCTGGAGGACACCCACCTCCACGGCGGCTGGCTCCAGGCGTGGGGGCGGCCGGGCGAGGGCGCCCAGTTCCGCCTCACCCTGCCCCGCCACCTCGGCACGCAGCTGCGCCACTCACCGCTGCCGCTGGTGCCCGACGACGCCCGGGAGACCGCATGAGGAGCCGTTGGACGGCGCCCGGAGCAGTGCTGCGGGTCCTGCTGGCCGTCGTGGCCTGCGCGCTGCTGGCCGGATGCGTCCGGATGCCCACGGACGGTCCGGTCGTCGAGCCCGAGGTGCGCGCCGACGGCGAGGAGCCGCCGGGCATCTCCTTCGACCCCCGACCTCCCGGCGCGGGGGAGTCGCCCGCCGACGTCGTGGCCGGGTTCCTGGAGGCGATGAAGGCCACGCCGATCAGCCTCACCGTCGCCCGGCAGTTCCTGTCCCGGGCGGCCTCGGAGTCCTGGGCCCCCGAGAAGCAGATCGTCACCTACGCTGAGCTGGGCACGCCCGAGGGCAGCTCGGCGGTGCGGATCCCGATGGCGGACGTGAACCTCTACGACGACCGGGGGGCCTGGCAGCGCACCAGCGCCACGCGCGACCTCGACCTGCGGCTGGTGCAGGAGGACGGCGAGTGGCGCATCGACGAGGTGCCCGACGCCCTGGTCGTGCCCGACTCCTGGTTCGCCGACTGGTACGAGCGGGTCTCGCTCTTCTACTTCGACCCCACCTCCGAGGTCCTCGTCCCCGAGCCGGTCTACGTGCCGCGCGGCGACCAGTTCGCCTCCTCGCTCGTGCGCGGCCTGCTCGTGCAGCCGTCGGGGGAGTCCGCGGAGGTGGCGCACACCTGGTTCCCGCCCGGCACGACCACCCGTCCCGTGCCGATCACCAGCGCCGGCATCGCCGAGGTGTCGCTGTCCGGCGACCCCGACGCGGTCGACGAGGAGACCGCCCAGCGGATGCTGACCCAGCTGGCCTGGACGCTGCGCCAGGACATCAGCATCCGTGCCGTGCAGCTGACGATCGGCGACCGGCTGATCACCTTCGGGGGCAGCTCCACCCAGGTCGGGCTCGACGTCGGCAGCCGCTACGACCCGAGCGGCCCCGGCGCGAGCCGCGAGCTCTTCGCGCTCGACCGCGGCCGGGTGGTGGCGGGCAGCCTCGGCGCGCTCGACGAGACCCTCGGGCCGCTCGGCCAGGGGGCGTACGCCCTGCGCTCCCTCGGCGTCACGCTCAACGGCGCCCGCGTGGCCGGCGTCTCGCGCGACGGCACCCAGCTGCTCACCGCGCCGACCGAGACACCGGACGGCGTGGTGACCGCACCGGTACTCGGGGCGGTCGACCTCGAGGCGCCCGACCTCGACTACCGCGACCGCATCTGGGTGCTCGACCGCACCGGGGGCCGCGCCCGCGTCATCCTCGTCATCGACGGTGACGCCCGCCTCCGCCGGGTGCCCGGTGTGACCGGTCGCGACGTCACCGAGCTGCTCGTCTCGCGCGACGGCACGCGCCTGGTCGCCGTCGTCCGCGGTCCCCGCGCCGACCGCATCGTCACCACGCGCGTGCGCCACGACGTGTCGGGTGCCGTGCTCGGCTTCACGCGGCCCCGGACGCTGCCGCTGCCGGTCGAGGGCAGCACCCGCATCCGCGACGTCGCGTGGCGCTCGCCGACGACCGTGTCGGTCCTCAGCGACATCAACGCCGACTTCTCGCAGGTGCGCACCATCTCGGTGGACGGCGCCCCGGGCCGGATCACCACCGGCGGCGCCACGAGCCTGCGCGGCCGCTTCCGCACGCTGGTCTCCGCGCCGGTCGACGACCCCGAGGCGTACGCCGTGGGCGGGCGCACCATCACCGACCTGACCCGCCAGGAGCGGACCGTCCCGGACCTGCCGGCCGGCCTGACGTCACTCACCTACGTCGGCTGACCCGGCGTCGTCCACAGGCCGGGGACGGCGGCGTTGCCCGACGTCGGTCGCGGGTGCTGCGATGAGGGGTGCTCGACGCCGCGCTCGACCTCTTCCTCGGCAGCCGGTGCGTCGGGTGCGAGCGCCCGGGGCGGATGCTGTGCCACGCCTGCCGCGCCGCGCTCGGTGACCGCGGTCAGCCCGCCTGGCCCTCGCCGGTGCCGCCCGGGCTGGTGACCCCGTGGGCCACCGAGGCCTACGCCGGAGCCGTCAAGGAGCTCGTGGTGGGGCACAAGGACCGCGGGCAGTGGGGCCACCGGCGGGTGCTGGGCGGCCTGCTCGCGGCGGCCGTCCGCGCCGCCACGTCCGGCCTCGACCCCCGGGTGCCGGTGCTGCTCGTGCCGGTGCCCTCGCGCCCCGGGGCCGGGCGCGAGCGCGGCTACGACGCCACCGGGTCGCTCGTGCGGGCCGCGGTCGCCACCCTGCGCGCCGAGCGGCTCGTGGTCGCGGCACCGCTGCTGGTCTCACGGGGAGCCGCCGACCAGGCCGGCCTCGATGCGCGCGGGCGCGCGCTGAACGTGGCGGGGTCGATGCGCTGCCCGACCGCCCGCCTGCGCAGCGCGGCCCGGCGGGTCGGACAGCAGGCCGGCCGGCCGGGCGCGACGGCGTACGTCGTGGTGTGCGACGACGTGCTGACGACCGGCGCGACGGCGCGCGAGGCCCAGCGTGCGCTCGAGGCGGTGGGCCTGCGACCCGTGGCGATCGCCGCCGTGGCGGCCACGCGGCGCGCGCGGGCGGGCCCCGTGGTTGGCCCGGAGCCCCGGAGGGGCTAGCGTCGATGCATGGAGTCCGCCCGGGTCCGTGGTTGCGTCACGGAGAGGGGTGTGCGACGTGCCGGTAGGCCCGCCGTGCGTTCCCAGCTGTGGCTAGCCGATGCCAGTCGCAGGCGAAACGGTCCACGTAAGTCCACGGGTGCTGCCCGCAGGACGATCACGGTGCGGCTTAGAAGTAAGTCCTGCCTCGGCGCCGGCGTCAGATGCGCCGGTCCCGCCGCGCGAGCGGTGGATGTCGGGAGAAGGCCAGTAGTGGCGGAGAAGCTGCGAACGTCTCAGCAGGCGATTGTGGGGTCGAAGACCAGGTCGGCCGGGCGGACTCCATCCCACCCCGCCCCGGCGCACGTCGCCGCGGCTCATGGACGGGTGCGGCCGTTCGCCACTTGAGGAGGTTCACATGGAGGTTGTGGTCACGGGTCGGCACTGCGAGGTGTCAGACCGCTTCCGCGAGCACGTCTCGGAGAAGCTCAGCCGCCTGGAGAAGCACGACCACCGGATCATGCGGGTCCAGGTGGAGGTCGAGCTCGAGAAGAACCCCCGTCAGCACGATCGGGCGACCCGCGTCGAGCTCACCGCCTTCTCCAAGGGTCCGGTGATCCGCGCCGAGGCCGCCGCCGAGGACAAGATGGGCGCGCTGGACCTCGCGGTCGACAAGATGCAGGCGCAGATGCGCCGCGCGGCCGACCGCCGCCGGGTGCACAAGGGACGCAACGAGCACGTCCCCGTCGCCCAGGCGCTGGCCGAGCTCGAGGTGGTCGAGGAGCAGACCGACGACGACGGCGTCGTCGAGCGCAAGGTCGGTCCCATCACGGTGACCGGTGACGGGCCGCTGGTGGTGCGCGAGAAGTCCTTCGCGGGCTCCCCGATGACCCTCGACCAGGCGCTCTACGAGATGGAGCTCGTGGGCCACGACTTCTTCCTCTTCGTCGACAAGGAGAGCGAGAAGCCATCGGTCGTCTACCGCCGTCGCGGCTACGACTACGGCGTGATCTCGCTCGACGTGAACGACTGATCCACGCGAGCACCACACCTCGGTCACGCGCTCATGACATGATGCGCGCGTGACCGAGGCAACTGGAACGTCCACTGGCACCGAACCCGTCCGAGTCCTGGTCGTCGACGACCAGGAGCTGTTCCGACGCGGACTGATCATGCTGCTGGCGAGCGACTCCGACATCGAGGTGGTCGGCGAGGCCGCCGACGGCGTGAGCGCCACCGATCTCGCGGTGCGCACCGCGCCCGACGTGATCCTGCTCGACGTCCGGATGCCGCGCCGCACCGGCGTGGAGGCGTGCAGCGCGATCAAGGAGGCCGTGCCGGCCGCCAAGATCATCATGCTCACCGTCTCCGACGAGGAGGCCGACCTCTACGAGTCGGTCAAGAACGGCGCCTCCGGCTACCTGCTCAAGGACTCCTCGATCGAGGAGGTCGCCCAGGCGATCCGGGTGGTCAACGAGGGCCAGTCGCTGATCAGCCCCTCGATGGCGGTCAAGCTCATCGACGAGTTCAAGCAGATGTCCAAGCCCGAGGCCCAGCAGGGCCCGGGCCTGCGCCTGACCGAGCGCGAGCTCGAGGTGCTGCGGCTGGTCGCGAAGGGCCTCAACAACCGCGAGGTGGCCAAGGAGCTGTTCATCTCCGAGAACACCGTGAAGAACCACGTGCGCAACATCCTCGAGAAGCTCCAGCTGCACTCCCGCATGGAGGCCGTCATGTACGCCATGCGCGAGAAGCTGCTCGACCTGCCCTGATCCGTCGACCCGGGTGTCCGACCCGGGTGGTTGAGTGCTGACCGTGACCGAGTCGCTGACCCAGCTCCAGGCGCGCCGCATCGCGCTGGCCGCCCAGGGCTTCACCGACCGCGCGCACGCCACGCCGTCGATGAAGACCCTGGAGCGCACCGTCGCGCGCACGGGCGTGCTGCAGGTCGACTCGGTCAACGTGCTCCAGCGGGCACACTTCATGCCGCTCTACTCGCGGATGGGCCCCTACGACGTCGACCTCCTGCGTCGCGCCGCCGAGCGCCGGCCACGGCGGCTGGTGGAGTACTGGGCCCACGTGCAGGCGCTGATGCCGGTCGAGCTGTGGCCGGCGATGCGTCACCGGATGGACCACTACCGCTCCGAGCGGGGCAAGTGGGGGTTCGTCGCCTCCGACCCGGGTCTGGAGGCGCGCGTGCTCGACGCCGTCCGCGATCGCGGGCCGGTCACCGCGCGCGACCTCGAGGACGAGTTCAGCGCCGGACCCCGCAGCCGGGAGCACTGGGGCTGGAACTGGTCGGAGGCCCGCAAGGTCCTCGACTACCTCTTCCTCGTCGGCGACGTCGCCATCGCCGGGCGCACCAGCCAGTTCGAGGTCCGCTACGACGTCACCGAGCGGGTGCTGCCCCCCGCGGTGCTCGCGGCGCCGACCCCCACGCCGCAGGAGGCGGTGACCGAGCTGGTCCGCCGTGCCGCTCGCTCCCACGGCGTCGCTGCGGCGCCCGACCTCGCCGACTACTACCGCCTGCGCCTGCAGCCGGCCCCCGGCAGGGCCAGCGCCCAGGTGGCGATCGAGCAGCTCGTGGAGTCCGGCGAGCTCCTGCCCGTCGCGGTCCAGGGGTGGAAGCGGCCGGCGTACCTCCACCGCGACGCCCGGCTGCCGCGCCGGGTCGCGGCGCGCACGCTGCTCAGCCCCTTCGACCCGGTCGTGTGGGAGCGCGCCCGGGCCGAGGCGCTCTTCGACTTCTTCTACCGCATCGAGATCTACGTCCCCGCCGAGAAGCGCCAGCACGGCTACTACGTGCTGCCCTTCCTGCTCGGCGACCGGCTGGTCGCGCGGGTGGACCTGAAGGCCGATCGCGGCTCCGGGCGGCTGCTGGTGCCGGGGGCGTTCGCCGAGGCGCACGCGCCGGGGGAGACCGCCGACGAGCTGGCCGCCGAGCTGCGCCGGCTCGCCGGCTGGCTGGGCCTCGACGACGTCGTGGTCGGCCAGAGAGGTGACCTGTCGCACGCATTGGGAGCCGCGTTGTCGCGGTAGGTACAGTTACCACTCGTGCCTGCCATCATCGACAAGTTGCTCCGCATCGGCGAGGGGAAGATCCTTCGCGAGCTCGAGGCCATCTCCAAGGCCGTCAACGCCATCGAGGACGACTTCGTCGCGATGAGCGACGAGGAGCTGCGCGGCATGACCGCGGAGTTCCGTGAGCGGCTCGCGGGAGGGGAGACCCTCGACGCGATCATGCCCGAGGCGTTCGCGACCGTGCGCGAGGCGAGCAAGCGCGTGCTGGGCATGCGCCCCTTCGACGTGCAGGTCATGGGCGCCGCCGCGCTCCACCTCGGCAACATCGCCGAGATGAAGACCGGTGAGGGCAAGACCCTCGTCGCGGTGCTCCCGGCCTACCTCAACGCCCTCGAGGGCAAGGGCGTCCACGTCGTCACGGTCAACGACTACCTCGCGCGCTTCCAGTCCGAGCAGATGGGGCGCGTCCACCACTTCCTCGGCCTGACCACCGGCGTGATCCTGCCGTCGATGCGTCCGGCCGAGCGTCGCGAGGCCTACGCCTGCGACATCACCTACGGCACCAACAACGAGCTCGGCTTCGACTACCTCCGCGACAACATGGCCGACTCGGTCGAGGAGTGCGTCCAGCGCGGCCACAACTTCGCCATCGTCGACGAGGTCGACTCGATCCTCATCGACGAGGCCCGCACCCCGCTGATCATCAGCGGCCCGACCCAGGACGAGGTGAAGTGGTACGCCGAGTTCGCGCGGCTGACCCGCACCCTGGTCCGGGACACCGACTACGAGGTCGACGAGAAGAAGCGCACCATCTCGGTGCTCGAGCCCGGCATCACCAAGGTCGAGGACCACCTGGGCATCGACAACCTCTACGACTCGGTCAACACCCCGCTCATCTCGTTCCTGAACAACTCCATCAAGGCCAAGGAGCTGTTCCGCAACGACAAGGAGTACGTCGTCATGGACGGCGAGGTGCTCATCGTCGACGAGCACACCGGCCGCATCCTGGCCGGGCGCCGCTACAACGACGGCCTGCACCAGGCGATCGAGGCCAAGGAGGGCGTGACCGTCCGCGAGGAGTACCAGACCCTCGCCACGATCACGCTGCAGAACTACTTCCGCCTCTACACCAAGCTCTCCGGCATGACCGGCACGGCCATGACCGAGGCCTCGGAGTTCGACAAGATCTACAGCCTCGGCGTCGTCCCGATCCCCACCAACCGGCCGATGCAGCGCATCGACAACGTCGACTTCGTCTACCGCACCGAGGAGGCGAAGTACGAGGCGGTCGCCGACGACATCGCCGAGCGGCACGAGAAGGGCCAGCCGATCCTCATCGGCACGGTGTCGGTGGAGAAGTCGGAGTACCTGTCCAACCTGCTGAAGAAGCGCGGGATCCCGCACACCGTCCTCAACGCCAAGCAGCACGCCGACGAGGCGAAGGTCGTCGCGCTCGCCGGTCACCGCGGCGCGGTCACCGTCGCCACCAACATGGCCGGTCGCGGCACCGACATCATGCTCGGCGGCTCGGTCGACTTCCTCGCCGACCAGGAGCTGCGCAAGCAGGGCCTCGACCCGGTCGAGTCCCCGGAGGAGTACGACGCCGCCTGGCCGGCGATGCTCGAGCGGATCAAGGCCCAGGTCGCGGCCGAGCACGACGAGGTGCGCGAGCTCGGCGGCCTCTACGTCGTCGGCACCGAGCGCCACGAGTCGCGCCGCATCGACAACCAGTTGCGCGGTCGTTCCGGTCGACAGGGAGACCCGGGGGAGTCCCGGTTCTACCTCTCGCTCCAGGACGAGATGATGCGACTGTTCAAGTCGGAGTGGGTCGACCGGATCCTCACCGTCCTGAAGGTCCCCGACGACGTGCCGATCGACGCCAAGCGCGTCAGCAACGCAATCGCCGGCGCCCAGGCCAACATCGAGTCGCAGAACTTCGAGTCGCGCAAGAACGTGCTCAAGTACGACGACGTGATGAGCCGCCAGCGCGAGGTCATCTACGCCGAGCGCCGCCGGGTGCTCGAGGGCGCCGACCTCGGCGAGCAGATCCGTGGCTTCATCGACGACGTCGTCACCGGCTACGTCCGCGGCGCCACCGAGGGCTACGCCGAGGACTGGGACCTCGACGCGCTCTTCACCGCGCTCGGCCAGCTCTACCCGGTCCAGATCACCCGCGAGGGCCTGGAGAAGGAGGCCGGCGGCCTGGCCAACGTCAGCCGCGAGAAGCTCATCGACGACCTCAAGACCGACGCGCAGGCGGCCTACGACCGCCGCGAGGCCGAGATGGGCGAGGAGGTCATGCGCGAGCTCGAGCGGCGCGTGGTGCTCTCGGTGCTCGACCGCAAGTGGCGCGAGCACCTCTACGAGATGGACTACCTCCGCGAGGGCATCTACCTGCGGGCCTACTCCCAGCGCGACCCGCTCGTGGAGTACCAGCGCGAGGGCTTCGACATGTTCGCCGCCATGATGGACGGCATCAAGGAGGAGTCGGTCGGCTTCTTGTTCAACCTCCAGGTCGAGGTCGACGAGGAGGAGCCGGCGCCGGCGCCCACCATCTCGGTGGCCACTCCGCAGATCGACTTCGCCCAGGCCGCGGCGCACGCGACGGGTGCGGAGGGCGAGTCCGAGCACACGCACGGGCCCACCATCCGCGCCAAGGGCCTCGACAAGCCGCAGCGCCCGCAGAACCTGTCCTACAGCGCACCCTCGGAGGACGGTGAGGCCGAGGTGGTCGCCGCCGCCCCCGACGAGGACGACGAGTTCGCCGGTGTGGGTCGCAACTCCCTGTGCCCCTGTGGCTCGGGCCAGAAGTTCAAGCGCTGCCACGGCGCCCCCGGCGGGGCATCGGGTCGCGCCACGATGGGCGGCTGAGCCACCCGCACGACACGCGGCAGTGCGTCAGCCCCAGGCCAGGGCGACGCACTGCCAGCGGTCGCGCACGACCTCGAAGCGCGCCGCGACGGCCCGCGAGCGTCGTCCGTAGCGCACGTGCGCGCTGGCCTCGACCGCGTCGGCACGCACCATGGCCGTGCGCACGCCCAGCACGACCGGCCGCGCCGGGTTGGGCCCGCGGAGCCGGCCGTCGGCGTCGCCCGCGAGGGAGCCGACCGCCCGCGCCCGTTCGCCGAGCTCGGCGTAGACCTCGGGCACGGTGTGGCGCAGGACCTGGCTGACGGGCCGGTCGCCCACGCCCACCTCCACGACCGCCTGGAGGTAGCGCCCGACGAAGGCGTCGACGCGGGTGCGCGCCGCGTGGTCGAGCTCGACGAGGTCGTTGGTGCGTGCGCTGCGCAGGCGGGGGCGCGGGGGAGCGGCCCTCGGGGTGAGGTCGAGCGCGAGGGACCCCTGCACGCTCGCCATCGACACCGCGGACGGGCCGGTCGCGCGCAGCGCGATCACCTCGGCGTGGCTGCTGTCGTGGCTGCTCATCATCGGTCTCCGTCCTGGTGGTGGCTCTGGTGGGTGTCCGGCAGGCGGAGCGCCTGGCCGGGGTGGATCAGGTCGGGGTCGGCGCCGACCACCGCGCGGTTGTCGTGCCAGATGTCGTGCCACCGCTGCTCGGTGCTCGTCCCGGGCGGCCCCGGGTGCTCGCGGGCGATGGACCACAGCGAGTCGCCGGCGCGCACGACGTAGGGGCCGGTGGCCGGAGCGCGCGGCACGGCGGTCGTGACCAGCGCGCTCGGCGCCAGTGCGCGCTCGGGGAGTGCCAGCCCGTCGAGCAGGTCGGCGCGGTCGCCTCCGCTCGCGGCGGCGGGTGAGGCGACCCCGGCGACCACCGCGGCACCGCAGGCCAGGAGGACGAGGCGTCGGGTGGCCCCGCCACCGGAACGCGCCCGGCCGCTGGCCAGCTCGAGGACCGTGACCGTCGTGATGACCCACAGCCAGGAGAGTGCGAGCGCGAGGACCCCGGAGCAGACGGCCACGAGCAGCGGTGCCGCGCCCGTGGCCGGCGACGGCACCCGGACAGCGGCGCAGGCGCCCAGCGCCAGGTGCAGCGCGCCGAGCGTGCACGACGTGGCGAGCACCCAGACCCCCGTGGCGCGCGCGGCGCCGATCATCCCCCGAGACATCCCGAACCTTCCGTTTGCGTCCGTTTGCCTCATCTAAAGATGATTTGGCGACGCGGTCAAGGCGTCCTCCACAGCCCTTAGGCTCGGTCCATGTCCTGGGAGCACGAGCTGTTCGCCCTCTTCGACGACCTCGAGGGGCAGGCCGCGGCGCTGTGGGAGGCCGACCGCGAGGCCGAGCTCGCCGACCGGGCGCGCGCGGAGTACGCCTCGGTGACCCTCGCCAGCCGCCTGATGGCGGCGCGGGGTACCCAGGTGCGCCTCGACCTCCCGCACGTCGGCAGCGTCGAGGGACGGCTCGACCGGGTGGGGGAGTCGTGGTGCCTGCTCTCCGGCACGGGACAGGACTGGATCGTCCCCCTCGCCCACGTCGTGGCCGTGCACGGCTGCGGCGAGCGCTCGGTGCCGGAGGTCGCCTGGTCGCCCGTCGACCGGCTCGGCCTGCGCGCGGCGCTGCGCCGGCTGGCCGGCTCCGGGGCGCGCTGCGTGCTGCACCTGACCGACGGGTCGTGGCACGCCGGACGGGTCGAGCGGGTGGGTGCCGACTTCGTCGAGTGCGTGCCCGACGGCGAGGCCCGGGCCGACGGACCGGTCCTGGTGGCCCACGCCGCCCTGGTGGCCGTCCAGAGCCGCGAGGGCTAGCTCAGCGGGTCAGGCTCAGGTCGCCTCGACGTCGTAGGGCGGGACCTGGCCCTCGGCGAGGGTGCTGCGCTGCGCGGCGCGCTCGGCCTCCTCGCGGTCGACCTCCGCCATCGCCTCGGTGATGTGCTTGCGCACGATCGTGCGGGGGTCGAGGTCGCGCAGCTGCAGGTCGGAGTACTCCGGCCCGAGCTCGCTGCGCAGCTCGTCGCGGGCGTTGTGGGCCAGTCCTCGTGCGCGGTGGAGCAGCTGGGCGGCCTGCCGGGCGAGGTCGGGCAGCCGGTCGGGGCCGAGCGCGACCACGGCCACCAGGAGGATGACCGCGATCTCCATGAACCCGATGTCGAACATGACGCAGAACCTACCCGGCGTCCTCGACCCTCAGAACCGGTTCGACGGCGTCAGGCCCAGCTGCATGCCGGCCAGACCGCGACCGCGGCCGGTCAGCGCCTGCGCGGCGGAGACCAGCTCGCGTGCGGCGGGGGCGGCGGGGTCCGCCTCCACGATGGGCTTGCCCACGTCGCCGCCCTCGCGCAGCGAGACGTCGAGGGGGATCCGCGCCAGCACCGGGACGTCGTAGCCGAAGCGCTCGGACAGGGTCCCGGCCACGCGGTCGCCGCCGCCGGTGCCGAAGACCTCGAGCCGGTGGTCGTCCTCGGCGGGACAGTGCGGGCAGGGGAGGTAGCTCATGTTCTCGATCACCCCGACGACGCGCTGGTGCATCATCGAGGCCATCGTGCCGGCGCGCTCGGCCACCTCGGCGGCGGCCTCCTGCGGCGTGGTCACCACGACGACCTCGGCGCTGGGCAGGTGCTGGCCCAGCGAGATCGCGATGTCGCCGGTGCCGGGCGGGAGGTCGAGCAGGAGGACGTCGAGGTCGCCCCAGTAGACGTCGGCGAGCATCTGCACCAGCGCCCGGTCGAGCATCGGGCCGCGCCAGGCCACGACCTGGTCGCGGCGCGGCTTGAGCATGCCGATCGAGATGACCGAGACGCCGCTCGCGGTGGGGACCGGCATGATCAGGTCGTCGACCTGCGTCGGCCGGGCGTCGGCGATGCCGAGCATGGCCGGCACGGAGTGGCCGTAGATGTCGGCGTCGACGATGCCGACCTTGAGCCCCTGGGCCGCCATGGCCAGCGCGAGGTTGACCGTGACGGACGACTTGCCGACCCCGCCCTTGCCGCTGGCCACGGCGTAGACCTTGGTCAGCGACCCCGGCTGGGCGAAGGGGATCTCGCGCTGGGCGCGCCCGTCGTTGAGGATCTCCTTGAGGCCCGCGCGCTGCTCGGCGGTCATCACGCCGAGGCTGAGGTCGACCGAGGTGACCCCGGCGACCCCGGTGACGGCGGCGGTGACGTCGCGGTCGATGGTGTCCTTGAGCGGGCACCCGGCCACGGTGAGCAGCACGTGGACGGCCACCGAGCCGTCGTCGGCGACGTCGACGGAGTCGACCATCCCCAGCTCGGTGATCGGCCGCTTGATCTCCGGGTCGTTGACGGTCGCCAGGGCGTCCATCACCTGCTGCTGCGTGGGGGTGCTCATGATCGGCAAGTCTACGAGCCGCCCCGAGGGACTACACGCTCGACCGGGGACCGGGCTCGTCCGGTGTGGGCGGGGTCTCGTCGGCGTGGTCGCGCTGGGCGAGCTCCTCGATGTCGCCGAGGAGGCCGCGCAGCTCCGAGCGGAGGAAGTCGCGGGTGGCGACCTCGCCCACCGACATGCGCAGCGAGGCCACCTCCCGGGCGAGGAACTCCATGTCGGCGTGGGCCCGGGCGTTGGCCTGACGGTCCTGCTCGGCGACGACCTTGTCGCGCTGCTCCTGCCGGTTCTGCGCGAGCAGGATGAGCGGGGCGGCGTACGACGCCTGCAGGCTGAGCATCAGGGTCAGCGCGATGAAGGGCGGCTCGTCGAAGCGGAGGTCCGTCGGCGCCAGCACGTTCCACAGCACCCAGACGATGACGAACAACGTCATCCACAAGATGAACTTCGCGGTGCCCATGTAGCGGGCGAACGACTCGGCGAAGACGCCGAACGCGTCGGCGTCCACCGTGGGACGGCGCACGAGGGTGCGGCGGGTGTCGCGCGGGGTGTCCAGGCGCGGTCGCCGGCTCTCGCTCATTCCGCCCTCCCGGCGCTGGGCCCGCCGTTGATGCGGCCCGGCCGTGGCGCGCGGTCGCGCCACCCCTCGGGGAGCATGTGGTCGAGCAGGTCGTCGACCGTGACGGCGCCGAGCAGCCGGCCGTCGTCGTCGACGACGGGGGCGGCGACCAGGTTGTAGGTCGCGAGGTGGGCCGCCACCTGGTCCATGGAGGCGTCGGGTCGCAGCGGGTCCATGGAGTCGTCCAGCGCGGCCGCGACGAGCGTCGAGGGAGGCTCGCGGAGCAGCCGCTGGATGTGCGCGGCGCCCAGGAGCTTGCCGGTGGGCGTCTCGAGGGGCTGGCGGCAGACGTAGACGAGGGCGGCCAGCGACGGCGTCAGCTCGGGGTTGCGGACGTGGGCGAGCGCGTCGGCGATGGTGGCGTCGGGGGAGAGGATGACCGGCTCGGGCGTCATCATGGCGCCGGCGGTGTTGTCCTCGTAGGACATCAGGCGGCGTACGTCCTCGGCCTCGTCGGGCTCCATCAGCCCGAGCAGGGTGGCGGCGGTCTCGGGGTTGAGGTCGGCGATGAGGTCCGCGGCGTCGTCGGCGGACATCTCCTCGAGGATGTCCGCGGCGCGCTCGGAGTCGAGGTGCTCCAGGATCTCGACCTGGTCCTCCTCGGGCAGCTCCTCCAGCACGTCGGCGAGCCGCTCGTCGTCGAGGGCGGCCACCACGGCCGTACGCCGCTCCGGGGGCAGGTCGTGGATCATGTTGGCCGCGTCGGCCGGGCGCATGTCGTTGAGCGCGGCGATGAGGTGGGTGGCGCCCTGGGTCGGCTCGGGCCGGGTCAGGCCGGTCACGTCGCGCCACTCGACCACGTGGGTCTGGCCGCGGCGGCGGAAGCCCTTGCTGGGCTCCTGGATCGCGACCCGCGAGATCACCCAGTCGCGGTTGCGCGCCTGCTCCATCGCGACGTCGTAGACGGTGCCGGTGACGCCGCCCTCCTTGGCCGAGTCCTTGATGGTCACGGTCCGGTCGAGCATCTGGCCCATCACCAGCGTCTCGGTCGAGCGCTGCTCGAAGCGACGCATGTTGAGCAGCCCGGTCGTGTGCACCTGGCCGCTGTCGATGTTGGTGATGCGCGTCATGGGCACGAAGATCCGGCGGCGGCCGAAGACCTCCGCGACCATGCCGAGCACGCGCGGCTGGCTCGTCTCGGTCCGCAGCGCGACCACGAGGTCGCGCACCTTGGCCACCTGGTCGCCCTGGGGGTCGAAGATCGGCAGTCCGACGAGCCGGGCCACGAAGACGCGGGTCGGAGTGGTGCTCACGGCCGCAACGTTAGCGTGCGCGGCGGCCTCCGGGTGCCCGGGTCGGGGCTCTCGCGGGCTGGGGAGAAGACCTGAGGCGGTGGCCCGTCATGGGTTACCCTCGACCGTCCCCTCCCGTGCCCGGAGGGGCGTGCTCCGACCGCCGACGACGAAGGGTCCCCTCCTCCGTGTCCTCACACCGCGCTGCCCCCCGCCGCGGCAAGACGACCTCCCGTGCCGCCACCTGGCGCCTGCTCGTGCCTGCCTCCGTGGCCACGGGGGTGATGGTGGCCGCCCTGTTCCTGGTGCCGGGCGGCGGCGACGACGCCGCGCGGGTGAGCGGGACGACCAGCATCTCGGCCTCCGAGGTGTCCGCGACCCACGCGGCCCAGGCCTCGCGCGGTCAGCGCCGCAAGGCCGTCGCCGGCCTCGCGGGCGCCAGCACCCGCCGCGCGGTCCCGATGGACAACGCGGCGGCCCGCACGGGCCTCGCCGTCGTCGAGCAGCGCCAGGCGCAGGCGCGCGCCGCCGCCCGCCGTGAGAAGAGGCAGGCGAAGCTGGAGAAGAAGCGCGAGAGGCTCGAGGCCAAGCGGCTGCGCCGCGAGGCCCGCCTGGCGGCGATGTCGAAGAGCTCGAGCTTCCGCGTCGGCGCGCTCAACATCCTCGGCAGCCAGCACACCGCCGGCCCCGGCGGCTACGGCCCCGGCACCGAGCGGGCGGCGATCTCCTCGGGGATCATCATGTCCCGCGGCGTCGACGTGGTGACCCTCTCCGAGGTCCAGGACGACCAGCTCGGCGTGCTCGACGCGCGGCTGGCCGGCTACTCCATCTGGCCCCAGCAGTCGCTCGGCAGCAACGGCCAGCGCCTGCAGATCGCCTGGCGTGCCTCCCGCTTCGAGATGGTCGACGGCGGCTCGGTGACCTTCACCTTCGCCAGCCAGGCCATCCCGATGCCCTATGTCCTGCTCCGCGACCTCCAGACGGGCGCCGAGTTCTGGGTCATCTCGATCCACACCTCCGCCGGCGGGCTCGAGGGCGAGCGCGATGCCGGCACCGCGACCGCCATCTCGCTGATGCAGCGCCTCGAGGCCGAGACCGGCAAGCCGGTGATCATCGGCGGCGACGTCAACGAGCACGAGGAGTTCTTCTACAAGGTCTGCCAGGCCACCGGCTTCCTCGCCGCCAACGGCGGCGGTGCCGGTTGCACCCTCCCGCCGCCCCCGCTGCGAGTCGACTGGATCATGGGCGGTGGCGGCGGAGGCGTCGGCTTCTCCGGATACATGCAGGACGGGTCTACGCTGGCCAGGGCCAGCGACCACTACTTCATCCACGCCGACGTCAACGTCGTGGATCCGGGGGACCCGTCATGACACGCACCAGCCGCGCACCACTGCTCGCCGGGCTCGCGCTCGTCGGGCTCGCGCTCTCGGCCTGCGGCGAGCAGGAGCCCGACTCCGCCGCCGAGCCGTCGACCAGCTCCAGCCCGACCTCCACCGAGACCCCGTCCGAGTCACCGTCGGAGACCCCGTCCGAGCCCGCCGGGCCGGCGTGCTCCGAGGTGTGGGTCGCCGGGGCCACGCTGCCCGCGGGCTACCAGGGCTGCCAGGACGACACCAAGCAGAAGTGGGTCCAGGCGATGGTCTACCACTGCTCCTCGGGACAGCGCCTGGTCACCTTCGGCACGACGTTCTACGCGGCCAAGGGTGAGCGGATCAACGAGTCCGACGTACCGTTGCGTCGCGACAGGGACTTCCAGAAGATCCTGGCCTCCTGCGGGGCCTGATCCGGAGCCTTCCGGATCGTCCTCGGTCACGGTCCGTCCCCGGAACCCGCTGTGGGGCTGGTGTGACTGATGTGAAAACTGAGATACAGTCGACAACCAATCGCCACGGGGTCCGCCCCGGCATGCCCTCGCGGCAGGCCGGGCCGCACGCCGTGGCACACACCATGTGGGGAACATCCGTGCGCAAGATCATCACGCTCGTCGCGACCGCCCTGGTCGCCGTGTCGCTCACCGGGGCGCCCGCCTCGGCGAAGGGGACACCGGACAAGTACGTCCCGAAGGCCGGACCGGCCTTCAACAACCCCTACGGCACGCAGGCCGACGTCCGCCGGCTCATCAGCCAGGTCAACCGGACGATCGACTCGGTGCCCCGCGGCGGCAAGATCCGCATCTCGGCGTGGAACGTGCGCAGTGCGGCGATCACCAACTCCCTGATCCGCGCCCACAACCGCAACGTCAGCGTCCAGGTCGTCATGGACCGGGGCAACTGGAACCCCAACAACCCCAACGTCGACGCCGCGCGCCTCTCGGCTGCGCTGAAGGTCGGCAACAAGGGGCTGGCGGCGGAGAAGAAGAGCTTCCTGCGCCGCTGCATCGGCTCGTGCCGCGGCAAGCACGGCATCCCGCACTCCAAGTACTTCTTGTTCAACAAGGTCAAGACCAAGAAGCACAAGCAGGTCAAGACCGTGCGGTGGGTGTCCATGTTCGGCTCCTACAACGCCACCGAGCTCGGTGCCACGATCCAGTGGAACGACCTCTACACGGTCAAGAACGACGAGACGCGCTACCGCTACTTCCTCGACAACTTCGACCAGATGGTCAAGGACGAGCCGGTCCGCAACGCCTACTCGGTCTACGACGACGGCGTGCTGGCCAACGGCTTCTACCCCTACGTCGGCAAGGACGCCAAGGGCGACCCGATCCTCGACGTGCTCAACGCCGTCTCGTGCACCGGGGCCGCGACCCCGAACGGCCACACCCGCATCCGCATCGCGCAGACCTCGATGTACGGCGACCGCGGGCTGGTCCTGGCCCGCAAGATCGCCCAGCTCCAGCGCCAGGGCTGCAACATCCGGCTCGTCTACGCGATGTTCGGCGGCGAGGTGCTGCGCATCATGCGCGCCGCCCGCGTGCCGCTCACCCACCTGGCCTACGACAACAACGAGGACGGGCTCTACGACCGCTACGTCCACATGAAGTCGATGACCATCACCGGCAGCTTCGCCGGCGACCCGGCCGCCTCCATCACCTGGAACGGCTCCGCGAACTGGACCTCGGTGGCGCTGGCCAGCGACGAGGTGCTCGGGATGGTCCGCAAGAAGTGGGTCACCCAGCGCTACTCCAAGTGGATCGACTACATGTTCACCCACCGCCCCGTCGCGTGGGGTCCCGAGCACCCGGGCAACGACGGCGTCGACCCCACCGGTCGGGTCAGGGCCAGCGGCCTCGGCACCTACCAGGCCCGCACGGCCGCGCAGGACCAGTACGACGCCGTGGTCGAGTCCCGCGCCGCCTCGCGCGGTGTCGACCCGTACGCCCTCATCAAGGAGGAGAACTGACATGACGCAGCTGCGAACCCGGTCCCGACGAGCCCGCAAGGAGTCTCCCGTCGGCGGGTTCGCACCCGCGTCGTCACGTGTCGCGCGTCTCGCGGCGGTGGGACTCGTCGCCGGACTGCTGCTGACGGCCCAGGGCCAGCAGCAGGCGACGACATCGGTCTCGGACGCCACCGACCTGGTCCCGGCCGCCGCCCAGGCGCGCCGGGCCGGGTCGTGCACCGACCTGCTGGTCGTCGGGATCGACGGCAACGGCCAGGGCAAGGGCGGCACGCCCGGCCAGGTCGTGGCCGCGATCTCGAACAAGCTCGAGAAGGCCGCGCAGGGCCAGGGCCGCACGGTCGCCACCAAGCGCGTCCGGCTCAAGACGCCCGGCGCGGTGGTCGTGCTCCGCACCAAGCGCGGCGCTGCGGCGTCGGCGATCTCCCGGCCCGGCCTGAAGCGCTGGAAGAAGCCGGTCCGCGCGGGCATCAAGGCCACCCGCAAGCAGGTCAACCGCCAGCTCACCGCCTGCCCCGAGCAGCAGGTGGTGCTCGTCGGCTACGCCCAGGGCGCCGCGGTCGCCCACCGCGTCCTGCAAGACCTGGAGAAGAAGGACGCGCTGGGTCGCGTCGCGGCGGCGGTCGTCGTCTCCGACCCGACCCGGACCGCGAAGTCGTCGGCCGGTCGCCCGCTGGGCAACCCGGCCGCCGGTCGCAACACCGAGGGCGTGCTGACCCGGCTCACGAAGTCCGCCGGCGACGTCCCGGACCCCACCGACACCTTCCGCGTCGTGCAGGTCTGCCACCGCGGCGACCTCGTCTGCGACCCGGGACCGACCGCGGCCGGCAAGGCGCTCGGCCTCTCGCTGTCCTACGCCTCGAAGAAGTCGCGCGCCGCGATGCGCCTGGCCGCCGACCGTGCCTTCGACCAGGTCTCGCTGTGGCCCGTCCCGGCCACCCAGCAGGTCGTGGTGGGCGTCGGCGAGCCGGTCTCGACCCAGATCGCCGTCCAGGGCGGGTCCCCGACCGGCCAGGCCGCGCGCTTCACCCCGGTCTCGGTCCCGGCGGGGCTCAGCCTCAGCGACGCGGGCCTGCTCACCGGCCGCGTCGACACCCCCGGCATCTACCAGGTCACCTTCACCGTCGCGGGCGTCTCGCCCCTCACCTCGGCCCGCTCGGGCAGCGTGCTGGTCAACGTGCGCGCGCCCTCCAGCGGTGCCGCGGCCGGTGGTCAGTCCTCCTGCGGCGTGCGCGCCGACGCCACCGCGTGGTGCCAGGGCCGCAACGACTTCGGGCAGCTCGGGGACGGCACCACCACGCTGCGCATCAACCCGACCCAGGTCGTGGCCGACGGCGGCTGGTCGCGCATCGCGACGGGCGGCAGCTTCACCTGCGGGATCAAGGTCGACGGCACCCTGTGGTGCTGGGGCCTGAACAACTTCGGCCAGCTCGGTGGCGCCGACCGCGCCGCGTCGCTGCTGCCCCGCCAGGTCGGCACCAGCACAACCTGGCGCGAGGTGTCGGCCTCCTGGCAGCACGCCTGCGCCACGCAGGCCGACGGCTCGGCGTGGTGCTGGGGCCAGAACCAGCGCGGCCAGCTCGGCGGCGGCACCACCTCCAACGCCAGCACCGCCCCGGTGCGGGTCCTCGGCGACCAGCAGTGGACCTCGGTCTCGGCCGGCGGCTGGCACAGCTGCGGCACCACCACCTCCGGCGCGGCCTACTGCTGGGGCGACAACGCCTTCGGCCAGGTCGGCGACGGCACGATCACGAACCGCAACCGCCCGGTCGTCGTCACCGGCGGCCTTTCTCTCGTGCAGGTCGCCACGACCTGGGGCCGCTCGTGCGGCGTCACGCCGGCCGGCCAGGTCTGGTGCTGGGGCGAGAACTCCAACGGCGAGCTCGGCAACGGCACCCGCACGAACTCCGCCCAGCCGGTCCAGGTCAGCGACCCCGGCACCTTCACGGGCGTCGGCACGGCGGTGACGGCCTCCTGCGCCACCCGCACCGACGGGCAGGTCCTGTGCTGGGGCGACAACCGCTACGGCCAGCTCGGCCCCGCGGCGTCCGGCCTCGGCTCCACCACCCCCGTCGCGGCCGGCCTGGCCTCCTCGGGCCCGGTCACCGGCGGCTGGCTGCACCTGTGCGCCGAGGGCGCCGGCTGCTGGGGGTCCAACGACGCCGGTCAGCTCGGCAACGGCACGATCGCCCCGGCGACCATGCCCGCCGAGGCCGCCGCCCCCTGGGGCGCCGGCACCACGCTGACCACCAAGCAGGTGCGGAAGTGGTCGGCGGCGAAGGTCGCTCAGACCGCGATCGCCTCGCGGCCCAGGACCAGCGCCCGTGCCCGCCGCGGCGGCACCGCCCTCCAGGTGATGACGTTCAACATCCTCGGCAGCCAGCACACCGCCCCCGGCGGTGACCGGCCGAACTTCGCCCCCGGGCGCATCCGCGCCGAGTGGGCCAAGAACCTCATCAACCAGCGGGGCGCCACGCTGGTCGGCCTCTCGGAGCCGCAGCCCGACCAGATCACCGCGCTCGACGTGGCCACCAACGGGGACTTCTCGGTCTTCCCGGGCAACACCATGGGCTACGACGCCGCACCGCAGTCGGTGATGTGGAAGGACTCCGAGTGGGCCTACGTCTGGAGCAACACCGTCCAGATGCCGTTCATGAAGTCCTCGCGCCCGCAGGCGCTGGTGCGCCTGCGCAACAAGGGCACCGGCCAGGAGGTGTACTGGATCAACGCGCACCTGTCGCCGGGCAAGATGCAGGACGACCGCGACAAGGGCATGGACATCATCAAGCAGGTCGTCAAGCAGCTCTCGGTCGACGGCCTGCCGGTGCTGGTCACCGGTGACCTCAACGAGCACGTGAAGGCCTTCCGCCGCATCGCGTGCCCGCTCGACATGAACGCCGCCGTGGGCGGTCGCACCCAGGGCAACACCTGCCAGCCGCCCGCCGCGATGCGGGTCGACTGGATCTTCGGCAAGGGCGGCACGTTCGACACCACCGAGGTCAACCAGGGCGCCCAGGTGCGTCGCACCACCGACCACGCGGTGGTCTCCTCGCGCTTCACCGTGCAGTAGTGTCCCGGCTGCCCGCCTCGCGTCGTGGGGGTGGGCAGCCAGCTGTCGGGGAGGAGTCGAGATGTTGCCGGTCGTCCAGCGCGTCGACGACGAGGGCCTCCACCTCCAGCGCGGCACCGACTGCTCCCTCGACGTCCACTTCGACGGCTGGCGGGGCTGGTCGGTCGCGGTCGAGGAGAGCCCCGACCCGGTGGTCGTCCCGTGGCCCAAGCGGCTGCAGATGCGCCTGGACGGCCGCTCGCTCGTGCGGGTCACCGTCGACGACGACGAGGTGTTCAGCGCCGAGGTGTCCTTCGGGTCCGGGGAGGGCCGCGTGGAGATCGTCGACCGCTTCGGCAACCCGGTCATCATCGACAAGTGGGGCCTGACCCAGCGGGTCTTCGCCACCCGGCGCGAGTCCGGTGCCGTCGAGGCGATGACCTCGATGGCCGAGCGGGTGCTCGAGGTGATGCGCCAGGCGTGCGGGCTCGAGGGCTGGATCTCCTTCGGCACCCTGCTGGGCGCCGCGCGCTCGGGCTCGGTCATCGGCCACGACAGCGACATCGACCTCTGCTTCCTGTCGCAGAAGCAGACGCCCGCCGAGATGGCGGTCGAGATGTGGGACGTGGCCCGCGCGCTGGTCGACGCCGGCATCGCGGTCAAGCACAAGACCGCCAGCTTCATCACCGTCGTCTACGACGCTCCCGACGGCGGCGAGGACGGGATCGACATCTACACCTGCTTCTACGTCGGCGACCTCCTCCACGAGACCGCGACCGTCCGCGAGCGCGTGCCGCGCTCGGCGATCCTGCCGCTGCGGGCCCTGGAGTTCGAGGGCCGCGACATGCCCGCCCCTGCCGATCCCGACCGGATGCTCACCGTGTCCTACGGACCGGGGTGGCGGGTGCCGGACCCGTCGTTCCGCCACCTGCCCTCGCGCGAGGTCACCGACCGCTTCGACGGCTGGTTCGGCTCGGTGATGACCCACCGGCGCGACTGGACCCAGTTCAACGGCCAGCAGGGCGCCGCGAGCATGCGCCCCAGCGCCTTCGCCCGCTGGGTCCTCACCCGGCTCGGTGACGAGGCCGAGGGGATGCGCGTCCTCGACGTGGGCTCCGGGTCGTCGGCCGACCTGCGCCTCTACGACCGCGCCGGGTGCAAGGCGATCGGCTACGACTACGCCCACCCGGGCAAGCACGCGCTCGGCGGCAAGGAGATCGACCTCCCCGAGAGCGCGGGCCGCCGGGTGCTCAACCTGCTCGACGAGCGCGACGTGCTCACCGTGGGCGCCCTGGCCGCGCGCCAGAAGGGCGCCAAGGTGGTCACCGCCCGACGCCTGCTGGAGGCGGTGCCGCCCCGCTCGCGGCCCCGCCTGTGGCGCTTCGCCGCGATGGCGCTCGCCGCCGGAGGGCAGGCCTACGTCGAGGGCGTCAGCCGTTCGCCGGAGCAGTGCCGCGCGGAGTCCGAGCGCACCGGCAGCCCGCGCCTGTGGCCCGTCGACCCCACCGAGGTCGAGGACGACGTACGCGCGAGCGGAGGCCGGGTGGTGCTCCGTGAGGGCTTCGCGGCCGCCGCCCGCGCCAGCCGCTCGGGCAGCCCTGCCCGGTGGCGGATGATGGTCGAGTACCCCGGGCACGGCCCGTCGGGGGACACACCAGCCGAGGAGGATCGGACGCACCGATGACGCAGGTCGTACATCTCCACGTGGGTGGCCCCAAGTCGGGCACCACCTTCGTCCAGCAGGTGCTGGAGCACAACGAGGCCGCGCTGGCCCGCGCCGGCGTGCTCGTCGTCGGACCGCGCCTGGAGCTGATCCACGCCGCCATGGCCGTGCGCGGCGACCCGCGCCTGGCAGACCTGCCTCCGGCCGCGGCCGACGCCTGGGAGCGCGTGGTCTCCCAGGTGCGTGGGTGGTCCGGGCACACGGCGGTGATCAGCTACGAGCTGTTCGCCAACGCCTCCGCGGAGCAGGCGCGGGCCGCCCTCGCCCGGCTCGACGGCCTCGAGGTGCACGTCGTGGTGACCGCCCGCGACCTCGGCAAGGCGATCGCCTCGTCGTGGCAGGAGCAGCTCAAGTTCGGCGTCACCCGTGAGCTGGAGGCGTGGTCGCCTCCGCAGGAGTCCGCCGAGCACAGCGAGTGGGGCTGGCGCACGATGCAGCCCGCCAACGTCGCCGCCCGGTGGGGCGCCGGCCTGCCGCCCGAGCGGGTCCACGTCGTCACGGTGCCCTCCCGTGCGGCCGGCACCGACGAGCTGTGGCACCGCTTCGCGGCGGCCACCGGCCTCGACGCGGTGCCGGACCTCGACCTCGCGGTCGAGCGCGCCAACGAGTCGCTCGGGGTGGTCGAGGCCGAGCTGCTGCGCCGGGTCAACGCCGCCGTCGACGGCCGGGTGAAGGGCGGTCGGCAGAAGTCGCTGTGGCTGAGGGACCTGCTCGCCCACACGATCCTGGCCCCCCTCGGGCGCGAGCCCATCGGGCTGACCCTGGCCCACGCCGAGGAGGCCGCGGCCGAGGCCGAGCGCGCCGTGGCGGCCATCACCGCCGCCGGCTACGCCGTGCACGGCGACCTCGACGACCTCCGTCCCGGACCGAGCCGGGGCCGCCTGCCCGGCGAGGTGGGCGAGGAGGAGGTCGCGGGCTCCGCGGCGCTCGCGCTCGCCGACCTCCTGGTGTGGGCGCGCGAGGCAGGCGCCGACGTGCACGCCCCGGTCGCCGCCGCTGCGGCCCCGGACGGCGCCGGCAGCGGGGCCGTGGCCCGCGTGCGGGGAGCGGTGCGCGGCACGCTGCTGCGCGCCTCCGCCCCCGTCCGCGACCGGCGCGTGGCCCGCCTCGAGCAGCGCATCGCCGAGCTCGAGGCACAGGTCGAGGACCAGCGGGCGCTGCACCTGCGCGTCGCCACCCTCTCCGACGTGGTCGCGCAGCTGCTGCTGCCCGCGGCCCACCAGGACGAGGAGATCACCATGCAGGCCCTCCGGACCTACCGGGACCGGTCGCTGTGAGCCGGCTCGACCGGGTCGCGCGCTGGCGCGACGGAGCCCGCGAGCGCGCGGCGCGCGTCACGGCCGCGACCGGCCTGGGCGACGCCGCAGCCGTCGAGGCCCGCGTGGCGTCCCTCGAGGTCGCCGTCGCGGAGGACGCCGCCCTGGCCGTGCCGCTGGCCGCGCTGGTCGAGGGGCTGGAGCGCGACGTCGCCGAGGTGCTGGCGCGGCGTGGCGGGGCGGGGATGGGAGCATGAGCGCCATGCCGACCCCACCCGAGAGCCCCGTCCCGGCCCAGGACGAGCACGTCGAGCTGTCGGTGGTCGTGCCCTGCTACAACGAGGAGGAGTCGCTGCCGCGCCTGGTGGAGGTCCTCACCCGGGAGCTCTCGGCGCTGACGCCCCACTTCGAGGTGATCCTGGTCGACGACGGCAGCCGCGACCGCACCCTGCCGATGCTCCGCGAGGTCCACCGCGCGCACCCCCGCTTCCGCTACCTCTCCCTGAGCCGCAACTTCGGCAAGGAGTCGGCGATGCTGGCCGGGCTGAGCAACGCGCGCGGCGACAAGGTCGCGATCATCGACGCCGACCTGCAGCACCCGCCGACGCTGCTGGCGCAGATGCTGCCGCTGCTCGACACGGGGGAGTACTCCCAGGTCGTGGCCCGCCGCACCCGCGCCGGCGACCCGGCCCTGCGCACCGCGCTCTCGCGGCTCTACTACCGGTTGATGAACCGTCTCGTCGAGGTCGAGCTCGAGGACGGCGTGGGCGACTTCCGGGTGCTCGACCGGCGCGCGGTGCGCGCCCTGCTGACCCTCGGCGAGACCAACCGCTTCTCCAAGGGCCTCTTCGCCTGGATCGGCTTCCCCACCGCGGTCGTCGACTACGAGAACGTCTCCCGCGAGGCCGGCGCCACCAAGTGGAGCATGCGCAACCTGTTCAACTACGGCATCGACGGCGTGGTGTCCTTCAACTCCCGCCCGCTGCGGATGTCGATCTGGTTCGGCATCCTCACCACCGTCATCGCCGTCGGCTACGCCGTCTGGGTGCTGACCGACGCCATCTGGCACGGCAACAGCGTCCCCGGCTACGTCACCACGATCTGCGCGGTGACCGCCTTCGGCGGCGTCCAGCTGATCGTCCTCGGCGTCATCGGGGAGTACCTCGGGCGGATCTACGCCGAGACCAAGCAGCGCCCGCTCTTCCTCCTCAAGGAGAGCAGCGGGTCCGACCTGCCCGTGACCGCGGCCCTGGGCCGCGAGCACGAGGCCCTGCACGACGTGACCGAACGGAGCGACCAGGCGTGAGCGACCCGAGCCCCACCCGCACCCGCACCGACCGGAGGGGGCGGCGCCCGTCGCCCCTGAGGTCGGGCTGGGCGTGGGCCCTGCTCGTCGTGGTCGTCACGGCGGTCTACACCGCCGTGCCCTACGCCATCACCGGCTGGTTCTACCAGCGCGGCGACACCGCGGCGCAGTTCGCGCCGACGTGGTGGCACTTCGGCGAGATGATCCGCTCCGGCCAGTGGCCGCTGTGGCTCGACCCGCAGTCGTGGGCCGGCGGCAACTACGTCGCCGAGGCGCTGTTCGGCACCTACAACCCGCTCAACGTGCTGGTGTGGCTGACCGTCTCGCTCGGCCCCGACCTCGCGGTGACGACGTACCTCGTCAAGGCGGCCGTGATGGTCCTCCTCGCGCTGGGGACCTACCTCCTGGCCCGCGAGTACGACGCCGTGCCCGCCGCCGCTGCCGCCGTGGCGGTGGCCCTCCCGTTCAGCGGGTTCACCCTCTTCTGGGACGCCGGCTCCTGGCCCTCGGGCCTGATGTCCTTCGCCTACGCGCCGTGGGTCTGGGTGGCCTTCCGGCGCACGCTGCGCGGGGTGGGCAGCCCGTTCTGGGCGTTCCTCGCCGGTGCGCTGGCCGTCCTCAACGGCAACCCCTACGGCACGCTCGCGGTCATCGTGGTCGGAGCCGCGCTGCTGGTCGAGGGCGCGGTCCAGCGCTCCTGGGGCGGCGTGCTGCGGATCGCGGTCGCGGGCCTGGCGGTCGCGGCGTTCCTCCCGCTCGTCTACCTGCCGCTGCTGGAGTCCTCCGACCTCGCGGTCCGCTCGACCGGGGCGCTGTTCGAGAACAGCGGCAAGCTCCGCCCGGCGTTCGGCGACCTGCTGGCGGCGAGCTCGCCGCTGCACACCCCGCCGATCCGCGCGATCACCGGTCCGATGATGGTCCCGGCGACCTTCCTGGCGTGGTTCGTGCTGCCGCTGCTGCCGTGGCTGCGCTACGACGTGCTGCGCCGCCGTGCGCGCGAGCTCACCGGCCTCGGGCTCGTCACGGTCGCCTACATGGCCCTCACCCTCGGTCCGAGCAAGCTGTGGCTCTTCCGCTGGCCGCTGCGGGTCATCGAGTACTTCTACCTCGGCGTGATGGTCGTCTTCGCGGTCCTGCTCAGCCAGGGCCTGGCCCGCTCGACGATGCGCCCGCGCCTGGCCGCCACCGGCCTGGTCGTGGTGGCCCTCGGCTGGCTGACCTGGTCGCAGGACCCGCAGGCGCTGCGCCGCGCCGCGGTCGGCACCGCCGTGGTCGCCGTCCTCACCGTCGTCGCGCTGGCCGCACACCTGGTCGTGCGCCGGACCGCGCTCGTCGCCCTGGTCGCGATCGGAGGCGTCGGCGCGGTGCTGGGCCTGCAGGTCGCCACCTTCGGCGAGAACGCCAGCTCGCGGCTGTGGCACGTGCCGAGCGACGTCTCCGCGCTGCAGGCCAGCTTCGCCGACCACACCGGCCGGGTGATGCAGTTCGCCGACCTCAAGCCGCTGCAGAACAAGGGGCAGACCCGCAGGCTCGAGCAGGAGTGGCAGGGGTCCTTCCTGCCCGGCAGCATGTACCACCCCGCCGGCGTCCAGGCGGTCAACAACTACACCGGCATGGGCTTCTTGCCCTTCACCCGCACCTTCTGCATGGAGTACGACGGGCTGACCCAGCCCTGCGGCTACCGCAACCTCTGGAAGGCCGGCGGGTCCGGGCAGCCGCCGCTGGCCGACCTGATGAAGCTCGACACGATCGTGGTCCAGCCCGAGCTCGCCCAGGGTGTCTCGCCCGGCGAGGGCTGGGCGGTGGACTCCGAGGACGACCGGATGGTCCTGCTGCGCCACGAGGGCGAGCAGCCGTGGGCCGGGTCGGAGCTGTCCTGGGCCTCCGACGGCGTCGAGGTGGCCTCGGCGAGCACCCGCAGCGACCTGCACCAGAGCGTCGAGGTGACCTCCGCCGCCGACGGCGGCCGACTGGTCTTCTCGATGCTGGCCTGGCCCGGCTGGAGCGCCGAGCTCGACGGCAGGGCGCTCGCGACCACCCGCACCGACGCCGGGCTGCTCACCGTCGAGCTCCCGGCGGGCGCGAGCGGCACGCTCGACCTGACCTACCGGCCCCCGGGCCTGACGACAGGGCTGGCCGGCGCCGGCATCGGCACGCTGCTCGGGATCGGCCTGCTGGTGTGGGGGCTGCGCAGCCGTCGCCGTCGCCGCGACCGTGTGACATCAGTCTCGGACGGCAGCCCTGCCCAGGTGAACGGGCGCTAACTAGACTCCGAGCGATCCGCACCGCGAGCGCAAGGAGCCCTGCATGCCCCGCCTCTGCCAGACCGACGGCCTCACCGAGGACCAGACCGAGATCCTCAAGGCGGTGCGTCAGTTCGTCGACGAGCAGATCATCCCGGTGGCCCAGGAGCTCGAGCACGCCGACGAGTACCCGCAGGAGATCATCGACGGGCTCAAGGAGCTCGGCGTCTTCGGCCTCACCATCCCCGAGGAGTTCGGGGGGCTGGGGGAGTCCCTGCTGACGTACGCCCTCGTGGTCGAGGAGATCGCCCGCGGGTGGATGAGCGTCTCCGGCGTGATCAACACCCACTTCATCGTCGCCTACATGCTCGTCCAGCACGGCACGGAGGAGCAGAAGCAGAAGTACCTCCCGCGCATGGCGACCGGCGAGGTGCGCGGCGCGTTCTCGATGTCCGAGCCCGGGCTCGGGTCGGACGTGTCCGCAGTGTCCACCAAGGCCACCCGCCAGGACGACGGGTCCTACTCGATCACCGGCCAGAAGATGTGGCTGACCAACGGCGCGACCTCCACCCTCGTCGCGGTCCTGACGAAGACCGACGAGGGTGCCGACTCGGTCTACCGCAACATGACGACCTTCCTGGTGGAGAAGGAGGCCGGCTTCGGCGAGACCGCCCAGGGCATCACCGTGCCCGGCAAGATCGACAAGATGGGCTACAAGGGCGTCGAGACGACCGAGCTCATCCTCGAGGGCCACCAGCTGGGCGCCGACCAGGTGCTGGGCGGCGAGCCCGGCCAGGGCTTCTTCCAGATGATGGACGGCGTCGAGGTCGGGCGCGTCAACGTCGCCGCCCGTGCGTGCGGCCTGGCCTGGCGCGGCTTCGAGCTCGGCATCGCCTACGCCCAGCAGCGCAAGACCTTCGGCAAGGCCATCGCCGAGCACCAGGCCGTGCTGTTCCGCCTCGCCGAGATGGCCACCAAGGTCGAGGTCTCCCACACGATGATGGTCAAGGCCGCCCGGCTCAAGGACACCGGCCAGCGCATGGACGTCGAGGCCGGCATGGCCAAGATGGTCGCCTCCGAGTACGCCAACGAGGTCGTCGAGGACTCCTTCCGGATCCACGGCGGCTACGGCTACTCCAAGGAGTACGAGATCGAGCGGCTCATGCGCGAGGTCAAGTTCATGCTCATCGGCGAGGGCACCTCCGACATCCAGAAGATGATCATCGGGCGCAGCCTGCTCAAGGACTACCGGATCTGAGCCGAGGTCGCCGGCTCCCCGGCGGGGTCGGCGGCCACGTCGGCGGCGGTGAGGGCCTCGCCGGCCGCCTCGACGACGTCGGGGGACAGCACGTGCTCGATCGCGAGCGCGGCGGCCCCGAGCACGGCGGCCTGCCCGCCCGCGCGGGAGGTCACGATCCGCAGGTGCTCGGTGGCGAGGGGGAGCGAGCGCTGGTAGACCGACTCGCGGATGCCGGCGAGGAGGTGCTCCCCGGCCTCGGCCACCTGTCCGCCGATGACCACGACCGACGGGTTGATCAGGTTGACCATGGTGGCCACGACCTCGCCGATGTCACGGCCGGCCTGGCGCACGACGCCCATCGCAGGACGGCTGCCGCGGCGGACCAGCTCGACCACGTCGCCGCCGTCCCGGGCGTCCTCGCCGAGCGCCCGCACGGCGGCGGCGAGCGCCGGCCCGGCTGCCACGGCCTCCAGGCACCCGGTGTTGCCGCACCGGCACTCGACGTCGTCGGCCCCGGGCACGCGCACGTGGCCGAGGTCGCCGGCCGTGCCCTGGGCGCCGCGCTGCAGGACGCCGCCGGACACGATGCCCGCGCCGATGCCCGTGGCGACCTTGATGAGCACCAGGTCGTCGACGTCGCTCAGGTGCCGGCGCCGCTCGCCGAGCGCCATGATGTTGACGTCGTTGTCGACCAGCACCGGGACGGCGTGGTGCTGCTGCAGGTGGGCGGGCACGTCGTAGCGGTCCCAGCCCGGCATGATCGGGGGGTTCATCGGCCGTCCGGTCGAGTGCTCCACCGGACCGGGCAGGCCGATCCCGATGGCGGCCAGGTCCGAGGCGGGACGGCCCGTGGCGCCGACCAGGTCACGGACCGAGTCCAGCACCCAGCCGAGGACGGGGCCGGGGCCGTCTGCGACCGCGATCCGGGCGTCGACCTCGCCCAGGACGGTGCCGGCCAGGTCGGTGAGCGCCGCCCGCGCGTGGGTCGCGCCCACGTCGACGCCGACCACCAGGCGGGCGCTCGGGTTCATCGCGAAGAGCGCCGGAGGCCGTCCGCCGGTGGACCGCGCGCCGCCGAACGGCGCGACCAGGCCCAGGCGCATCAGGGTGTCGATGCGGGCGGTGATCGTCGAGCGCGCGAGCCCGGTCGCCTCGGCCAGCTGCGCCCTCGTCCAGGGGCGACCGTCGCGGAGCAGGTCGAAGAGCTCACCGGTGTGCACGGCGGGAGTCAAGCACATGCGCGACTTTCCACAACAGTGGTGACACTTTTGCGAGGCCCTCGACAAAAGTGCGTGACGCATGCCACAGTCCGTCCGTGGTCATTTCCAACAACCCCCTGCTCGAGGTGCGCGGGATCGTCAAGCGCTTCCCGGGGGTGCTCGCCCTCGGCGGTGTCGACCTCGACGTGCGCGCCGGCGAGGTGCACTGCCTCCTGGGCCAGAACGGCGCCGGGAAGTCGACGCTCATCAAGGTCCTCTCCGCCAGCTACCAGCCCGACGAGGGGGAGATCCTGTGGGAGGGCGAGCGGGTCGACCTCGCCACGACCCAGGCGGCGATGCGGCTGGGGATCTCCACCATCTACCAGGAGCTCGACCTGGTCGCCGACCTCAGCGTCGCGGAGAACATCTTCCTCGGTCACGAGCTCAGCCGCGCCGGCTTCAGCCGCTCCGCCGAGACCAACCGGCGTGCCCGTGAGCTCCTCGCCCGCCTGGGCCACCCCGAGATCTCGCCCACCCGCGCCGTGGGGCGGCTCTCGCCCGCCGGGCAGCAGGTGGTCAGCATGGCGCGCGCCCTGTCGCAGGACACCCGCCTGCTGATCCTCGACGAGCCGTCGGCCGTGCTCGACCAGGGCGAGGTGGACAACCTCTTCCGCACCATCCGCGACCTCACGGCCGACGGCGTCGCCGTCGTCTACATCTCCCACCGGCTCGAGGAGATCCGCCAGATCGGTGACCGCATCACCGTCCTCAAGGACGGCAGCACCGTCGCCAGCGGGCTCCCGGTCGCAGAGACGCCGACCTCCGAGCTGATCACGCTGATGACCGGACGGTCGATCGAGTACGTCTTCCCCCCGCGCTCGGGCACCGCGCCGGCGGCGGGGGAGCCGGTGCTCGACGTGCGCGGCCTCGCGCTCCCGGGCGTCTTCTCCGGGGTCGACCTCAGCGTCCGGGCCGGGGAGATCGTCGGTCTCGCCGGCCTCGTGGGTGCCGGACGCTCCGAGATCCTGGAGACCGTCTACGGCGCCCGCCGGGCGTCGGCCGGCACCGTGCGGGTCGACGGTCGCGAGCTGCGCCGCGGCTCGGTCCCGGCTGCGGTCAAGGCGGGTCTGGGGCTCGCGCCCGAGGAGCGCAAGAGCCAGGGTCTGCTGCTCGACCAGGCCGTCTACCGCAACGTCACCGTCTCCACCCTGGGCCGCTTCGCCCGGCTGGGATTCCTCGACAGCGGCAGGGAACGCCGCCGCGCCACCGAGGTCACCCGGTCCCTCGACGTCCGGCCGGACGGCGTGGACCGCCTGGTGCGGCTGCTGTCGGGCGGCAACCAGCAGAAGGTGGTCCTCGCGCGCTGGCTGCTCCGGGAGTGCCGTGTCCTCCTGCTCGACGAGCCGACCCGCGGCGTCGACGTCGGCGCGCGCGCCGAGATCTACGCCGTGGTGCGCGCGCTGGCTGACTCCGGGGTCGCCGTCGTGGTCGTGTCGAGCGAGGTGGAGGAGGTGCTCGGTCTGGCCGACCGGGTGCTGGTGGTCCGCGAGGGCCTCGTCGTGCACGAGGGACCCGCGCACGAGATCGACGAGTCCCGGGTCCTCGACCTGGTCATGGAAGGAAGCGCCGCATGAGCGAGCACCGCACCACCCCCGGCACCGACGGACCCGACCTGGGCCGCGTCGAGAACCCCGTGGCGCCCTCGAGCGACACCGTCCGGGTGGAGGGCGCCGGCGCGGAGGAGGACGGCTCCTCGCGCGGGGCAGGACTGATGAGCGGGGCGTTCGGCCGCAACCTCGGCCTGGTCCTCGCGCTGCTGGTGATCTGCGCCGTCGGCGCCATCACCGCCGGCGACCGCTTCGCCAGCGTCGACAACATGCTCACGATCCTGCGGCTCGCCTCCATCGTGGGCGTGGTCAGCATCGGCATGACGTTCGTGATCACCGGCGGGGGCATCGACCTGTCCGTCGGCGCGCTGGTGGCCCTCGCCTCCGTGTGGGCCACGACGTACGCCACGCAGAGCATGGCCAACGACACGCACTGGCTCCTCATGGTCTTCGCCGCGCTCGCGGTCGGGGGCGCCTGCGGCCTGGTCAACGGCGTGCTCATCGCCTACGGCAACGTCGTGCCGTTCATCATGACGCTCGCCACGCTGGCCTCGGCCCGCGGTCTGGCCGAGATCATCTCCGAGCGACGCACCCAGATCGTGCCGGCGCCGGCGCTGGAGGACACCTCGGGCATCGACGGCTTCAAGGACTTCTGGACCGCCGACGTGCTCGGCATCCCGCTGCTGGTCGTCCTCTTCGCCCTCGTCTCCGTGGGCGGCTGGTTCCTCTTCAACCGGACCACCTTCGGGCGCCGGACCCTCGCGGTCGGCGGCAACCCGGAGGCCGCCCGCCTCGCCGGCATCAACGTCAAGCGGCACACGGTCATGCTCTACGTCCTGGTCGGCCTGTGCTGCGGCCTCGCCGCACTGATGTACATCGCCCGCACCTCGACCGGCAGCTCCACCCACGGCTCGCTCCTCGAGCTCGACGTGATCGCCGCCGTCGTCATCGGCGGGACCCTGCTCACCGGGGGTCGCGGCACCATCGTCGGCACCGTGATCGGCGTGCTCATCTTCAGCACCCTGAGCAACGTCTTCGTCCTCAACAACCAGGACAGCTCGACCCAGGCCGTCGCCAAGGGCCTGATCATCGTCGTCGCCGTGCTGCTCCAGCAGCGCCTGGCCCGACGCTCGACGTCGACCTGAGCCTCTTTCCGTCCCCGTACTCGGAGCGACACCCACCGCAGCACCCATCGCAGCACCGCCGTACCCACACCGCACCCAAGGAGCACACCCCATGCGACTGCGCACCACCACCTCACGGAGCCAGAGCCGCCGCTATCCCGGACTCGTGGTCGGCGCGGTCGCCGTCCTGGCCCTCACCGCCTGCACCGGCAGCGCCGAGGACGCGGCCGACGACGACAAGGGCTCGTCCGACTCCACCCCGGTGGCCGCCTCGGGCGGCAACGACGAGTCCGGGGACACGGTCACCATCGGCTTCTCCGCACCCGCCGCCGACCACGGCTGGATGGCCGCGATCACCAACAACGTCCGCGACCTCGCCGACCAGTACCCTGACCTCGACCTGCAGATCGCCGAGGGCACCAACGACGTCAACCTGCAGATCAGCCAGGTCGAGACCTTCATCAACGACAAGGTCGACGCCATCGTGCTGCTCCCGTTCGACGGCGCCGCGATGACGCCGGTCGCCCTGAAGGCGATGGAGGCCGGCATCCCGGTCATCAACGTCGACCGCGAGTTCGACGACCCCAACGCCGCGCGCGTCACCGTCCTCGGTGACAACTACGGCATGGGCGTCTCGGCCGGCGAGTACGTGTGCCAGCAGGCCGACGGCGACGAGGACGTCGTCGTCGCCGAGATCGCCGGCATCGACTCGCTGCCCCTGACCCAGGACCGCAGCCAGGGCTTCGAGGACGCGCTCGGCGAGTGCGGCCTCGACGTCGACGCCCGCCAGGCCGCCGAGTTCACCGTCGAGAGCGGCGAGGAGGTCGCCTCGCAGCTCCTGCAGGCCGAGCCGGAGATCGACTTCCTGTGGAACCACGACGACGACCAGGGCGTCGGCGTCCTGGCCGCCATCGAGAGCGCCGGCCGCGACGAGTTCACCATGATCGGCGGCGCCGGCTCGGCCAACGCGATGCGCTCGATCCAGGACGGCTCGGGCGTGCTCAAGGCCACCGTCATCTACCCGTCGACGCAGGGCGCCGACGGCGTCAAGCTGGCCCGCCTGCTCGTGCAGCAGAAGGCCATGGGCGACCTGGTCGAGGTCGAGGTGCCCCGCGAGGTGCAGCTCTACGCGCCGGTCGTGACGTCGGACAACGTCGACCAGTTCATCGACACCGCGTTCGAGTCCTGAGCCGGCGTCTCCACCCCGCCGCCGTGCCCCGCCGCCGTGCCGCGGCGGCGGGGCCGCGCCCGCACCCACCGACGAGACCGGAGGACCACCGATGACGCACCAGCAGGACACCCTGTCCGTGGGGATGGTCGGCTACGCCTTCATGGGCGCCGCCCACTCCCAGGCCTGGCGCAACGCGCCGCGCTTCTTCGACCTGGCGCTGCGACCGCGCATGACGGCGGTGGCAGGCCGTGACGCGGCCAAGGTCGCCGCGGCGGCCGAGCAGCTGGGATGGGACTCGACCGAGACGTCGTGGCAGGCGCTCGTGGCCCGCGACGACATCGACCTCATCGACGTGTGCACCCCGGGCGACACCCACGCCGAGATCGCCATCGCGGCGCTCGAGGCCGGCAAGCACGTCCTGTGCGAGAAGCCGCTGGCCAACAGCGTGGAGGAGGCCGAGGCGATGGTCGCCGCCGCCGAGCGGGCCAAGGCCTCCGGCGTCCGGTCGATGGTCGGCTTCACCTACCGTCGGGTGCCCGCGATCGGGCTGGCACGACGGCTGGTCGCGGAGGGACGCCTGGGGCGGATCCACCACGTCCGCGCGCAGTACCTCCAGGACTGGATCGTCGACCCCGAGGCGCCGATGTCGTGGCGCCTGGACAAGTCGCAGGCCGGGTCCGGCGCGCTGGGCGACATCGGCGCCCACATCGTCGACCTCACCCAGTTCATCACCGGCGACACCATCGCGACGGTCTCCGGTCGCCTCGAGACCTTCGTCAAGGAGCGCCCGCTCCCCTCCGAGGCGCACACCGGCCTGGCCGGCACCGCTGCCGGAGGGTCGGGGGAGCGGGGCGTGGTCACGGTCGACGACGCGGCCGCGTTCCTGGCCCACTTCCGCGGGGGCGCGCTCGGCGTCTTCGAGGCCACCCGGTTCGCCCACGGACGCAAGAACGCGATCCGCATCGAGCTCAACGGCTCGCGCGGCAGCATCGCCTTCGACTTCGAGGACATGAACGTCCTTCACTTCTTCGACGGCGACGACGACGTCGAGACGGCCGGCTTCCGGCGCATCCTGGTCACCGAGCCCGAGCACCCCTACGTCGCCGCCTGGTGGCCGCCCGGCCACCTGCTCGGCTACGAGCACGGCTTCACCCACCAGGTCGTCGACCTGGTCACCGACATCGCCACCGGCGCGGACCCCGCACCGTCGTTCGCCGACGGCCTGCAGGTCCAGCGGGTCCTCGCCGCGGTCGAGACCAGCTCGAACGCCAACGCCTGGCAGGACGTCCCTGCATGACCCGACCGCTCCGGATCCACCCGAGGAAGGACACCTGATGACCCGTCCCGTCACCCTGTTCACCGGCCAGTGGGCCGACCTGCCGTTCGAGGAGGTCTGCCGCCTCGCGTCCGGCTGGGGCTACGACGGCCTCGAGATCGCCTGCTGGGGCGACCACTTCGACCCGTGGGCCGCCGTGGAGGACGAGGGCTACGTCGCCGCCAAGCGCGAGGTGCTCGACCGGCACGGCCTGCAGGTCTTCGCGATCAGCAACCACCTCAAGGGCCAGGCGGTGTGCGACGACCCGATCGACCAGCGCCACCGCGACATCCTGCCCGACCGCATCTGGGGCGACGGCGACGCCGAGGGTGTGCGCCAGCGTGCGACCGAGGAGATGAAGATGACCGCGCGCGCCGCCCGCAAGCTCGGCGTCGACGTCGTCGTCGGCTTCACCGGCTCCTCGATCTGGAAGTACGTCGCGATGTTCCCGCCGGCGTCCCAGGCGCTCGTCGACGCCGGCTACGAGGACTTCGCCGACCGGTGGAACCCGATCCTCGACGTCTTCGACAGCGAGGGCGTGCGCTTCGCCCACGAGGTCCACCCCTCCGAGATCGCCTACGACTACTGGACCACGGTCCGGGCGATGGAGGCGATCGGTCACCGCGAGGCGTTCGGGCTCAACTGGGACCCCAGCCACTTCGTGTGGCAGGACCTCGACCCGGTCGGCTTCCTGTGGGACTTCAAGGACCGGATCTACCACGTCGACTGCAAGGACGGGAAGTTGCAGGTCGGCAACGGCCGCAACGGCCGGATGGGCTCGCACCTGGCGTGGGCCGACCCGCGGCGCGGCTGGGACTTCGTCTCGACCGGCCACGGCGACGTGCCGTGGGAGCAGTGCTTCCGGATGCTCAACACGATCGGCTACGACGGCCCGATCTCGGTGGAGTGGGAGGACGCCGGGATGGACCGGCTCGTCGGCGCGCCGGAGGCGCTGGACTTCGTGCGGCGCCTGGCCTTCGACGCGCCCACGGCGGCGTTCGACGCGGCGTTCAGCACCCAGTAGTCCAGCAGCGGGTGGCCGGGGCTGCGGCCGCGTAGGCTCCGCTGCCATGCGGGGATTCGAGGTCAAGGAGGCCGAGCGCGGCCGGTCGGTGGCGCAGGTCGAGGACGCCTTCGCGCGGGGTCGCATCGGGGAGGCCGACCGCGAGCTGCGGCTGACGCGGATCCGTGAGGCGCAGACCCCCGACGAGCTCACGGCCCTGACCCGCGACCTGTCCCTCCCGAGCCAGGACGCCGACCCGTGGGTCGCCGGCGCCGTGCCGGCGCCCCCGCGGTCGGCCCCCGCGCGCCTGGGGAGCTCGTCGGGCGCGACCCCGCTCGCGCTCCTGGTGGCGGGCGTGGCGGTCGTCGCCGCCGGGATCGCCGCGATCATGCTGTTCGCCGCCGCCGACCCGTCCTCGACCGGTGGGTCGGTCGAGGAGTCGCAGGCCGTGCCGGTCGAGTCGGTCGAGTCGGTCGTGACGCCCGACGGCGGGCTCGACGCCCGCGAGCTGCGCTCGGTCCTGCGCGCGTACCCCGACCGCTTCGGCACCACGGACGCGGTCCAGCTCGCGCTCTCCGACGGGCGGCTCACCGTGACGGTGCCGGTCGCGGGTGCGGAGCCGCGCGCCCGGATGTGGGAGTGGACCGGGGAGTGGGTGCCGCTGTCGGGGCGGACCCCGGTGCCGCGCGACGTCGCCACCGTCGACCTGCGCACCCTCGACGTACGCCTGCTGGCGCGCAACGTCGAGGTCGCCCGCGCCGCGCTGGGCGCGGACGCCCGGGTGCTGAGCGTCGTCGTCTCCGACGCGGGCGCCGGGCCGCGGGTGATCGTCGAGCTGGTCGGGAAGGACACGGCCGGCACGCTCGTGACCACGACCGGCGGGAAGGTCGTGCGCGGCATCGGCTCCTGAGCCCTGTGACCGAGTCCACGTGAGCGGACCCGCACACCGGCCCCGGGCTGCGGCACGATGTGCCGCATGAGCCCTGCCGCCAAGACCGACCCCGGCAACTTCTTCGAGGACTTCACCCTCGGCCAGGTCATCGAGCACGCCACGCCGCGCACGGTCACCGAGGGCGACCGGGCGCTCTACGGCGCGATCTACCCGACGCGCTTCGCGATCTGGTCGTCGGCGGAGTTCGCGGCGTCCGTGGGCCTGGCGCCCCACCCGGTCGAGGACCTCATCGGCTTCCACGTCGCCTTCGGCAAGACCGTCCCCGACGTGTCGCTCAACGCAGTGGCCAACCTGGGCTACGCCGAGTGCCGCTTCCACCTGCCGGTGGTGCCGGGCGACACGCTGCGCACCCGCTCCGCGGTGATCGGGCTGAAGCAGAACTCCAACGGCCGCACCGGCGTGGTGTGGGTCCGCTCGACCGCGACCAACCAGCGCGGCGAGCTCGTCCTCGACTGGGCACGCTGGGTGATGGTGCACAAGCGCTCGACCGGGTCGCCGGCCCCGGAGACGGTCGTGCCGACCCTCGCCCCGGCCGTCGCCGCCGCGGACCTCGTGGTGCCCGCCGGCCTCGACCTGACGGCGTACGACACCGTCGCGGCGGGCTCCCCGCACCTCCTCGGCGACTACGAGGTCGGCGAGCGGATCGACCACGTCGACGGCGTCACGCTCACCGACGCCGAGCACATGATGGCCACCCGGCTCTGGCAGAACACCGCCAAGGTGCACTTCAGCACCGACGCCCGACCCGACGGTCGCCGGCTGGTCTACGGCGGGCACGTGATCTCGCTGGCCCGCGCGCTGGCGTACAACGGTCTCGCCAACGCGCAGCTGGTCGCGGCCATCAACGCCGGCGCCCACGTGGCCCCGGCCTTCGCGGGCGACACCGTCCACGCGTGGTCCGAGGTGCTCGACACCGCCGAGCTCGACGCCCCCGGCGTCGGCGCGCTGCGGCTGCGCCTGGTCGCCACGCGCGGGCGCGACGAGTCGATGACGCTGCGCGGCGAGGACGGCTCCTACGCCGACGGCGTGCTGCTCGACCTCGACCACTGGGTGCTCGTGCCGCGCTGATCGCGGCTCCGATCGCCGCCCCGATCGCCGGACCCGAGCGGTGCGTGAGGGGGATTCCTCGCTCTCGGAACCCTCCTCACTCACCGCCGACCGGTGAGTCGGCGTACGACGCGCACGAGGGCGGTGCGTGAGGGGGATTCCTCGCCCTCGGAATCCTCCTCACTCACCGCTGAGCGCTGAGTCGGCGCCGGCCCAGCCGGACGTGACCCTCGGCGGCTCGGCACGTGCCAGCAGCTCTGCGGCGAGGAACTCCTCGGCGACCGCGAGCACCTCGGAGGCGGGTACGGCGTCGGGGTCGACGCCGGTGCCGGGCTCGGGGTCGGGGCGCAGGTCGTCGAGGTCGCCGACGACGTGCCACGGGGCGGCGGCGAGCTCGTCGACCATCCGGTCGCCCCGCTTGACGAGCCAGGCGTGCATGTCGGGGGCGAGGGCGATCCGCGCGGGCGGGGCGCCGCCGAGCCGGGGCTCGAGGAAGCCCTTGAGCCGCCGCGACAGCGCGACGTCGAGGTGGGCGTTGCGGAAGTGGGTGTTGACCTCGCGGACGAAGGCGATCTCCGCCGGGGCCAGGGTCTCGTTGGCGACGGGTGCGTCGAGGTCGAGCCCCGCGTCATCGATGCCGAGCAGCTCGCACGTGCGCCGCCAGAGCAGGTCGCGGTCGGCGCCGGGGCGGGGGAGCGCGACGACGTGGACGTGCTCGGGCGGGAGGCCGTCGGTCCAGCGCTCGAGGATGCGGGGCACGTCCTGGTGGTGCCAGAAGTTGAAGTCGGGGTCGTCCTTGGCGACGCGGCCGAAGAACCGGCGCAACGTGGTCGGCGACCCGTGCTTGACGCGCTGCTGCCACGCGCTCGGCACCTGGCGCACGAGGTCGCGTGCGGTGACCACGACGTGCACCTCCTCGGCGACCTCGCGCAGTCGCGCCAGCGCGGCGCTCGCGTCCGCGGGGGACGCCTCCACGAGCTGCTCCTGGCTGACCAGGGCGTCGCCCTGCCACCCGGCCACCTCGTCGACCACGCGGTCCCACGCGCCCAGCTGGTGCTCGTCCATCGTGGCCAGCACGCCGGCGTTGGCGCGCACGACCGCGGCGGCCTGGAACTGGACGTCGGCCGACCCACCGGGCAGCAGCAGGCCCTGCCGCGCGAGCGCGTCCCGGTTGTGCCACCAGAGGCTCTGGAGGTACGTCGTGCCGGACTTGGGGGTCCCGATGTGCACGAGCACGCGCCGTGCCATCAGCGCTCCTGCTCGATCATCCGGGCGACCACGGTCGTCGCGACGGCCAGCAGCTCGTCGTCGCCGGCCTGGTCGGGGGTGCGGCCGGCGCGGGGACCGGCCGGGAGCAGGTCGTCGAGGTCGCCCACGACGTCGTACGACACGGCGCGCAGCGCGGCGACCATCCGCTCGGACCGCTCGCGCACCCAGCCGTCGTGCTTGGCCGGCAGCACGAAGGACTCCTTCGGCGCGCTCCCGGCCAGCAGGTCGCGCGCGAACGCACCCTTGGTGAGGCGGGTCAGCGCGACCGAGCGCCGCCCGCGGGGGATGCGCCGGTTGACCCGGCGCAGCAGCTCGGCCTCCACGACGGAGAGCGAGTCGTTGGGCAGCCGGGGCTCGGTGTCGAGGCCGGCGACGTCGACCCCCAGCACGCGGGCCGTGCGCTGCCACAGCTCGTCGCGCGGCGCACCCGACGGCGGCACGACCACGAGGTGGACGTGATCCGGGGGCAGGCCGGCGCCCCAGCGCCCGAGGATGCCCGGGACGTCCTGGTAGCGCCAGAACTTCTGGTCGTCCTCGCCGCGGCGCACCGTCGCGAGGAACCGGCCGTAGGACTGGCGCGCGCCCTGCTTGACCCGCTGCTGCCACGCCGAGGGCAGCACCCGTCCGAGGTCGCGCACGGTCACCACGAGGTGCACCTCGCCGGCCGTGGTGAGGTCGCCCAGCGCCGCGGCGGCGGCCTCGGCGGTGGAGTCGGAGAAGTGCTCGTGGCTGATCAGCACGTCGTCGGGCCACGCCCGGGCCTCCTCGACCAGCCGCTGCCAAGTGCCGCGGTCCTGCTCGTCGAGGTCCTCGACGATGACGTCCATGCCCTTGACCAGGGCGGCGGCGTGGAAGTGGTCGCGCAGCGCGTCGCCGGGCAGCAGCAGCCCGCGCTCGCGCAGCGCGTCGCGGTGGCGCCACCACAGGTCCTGGAGGTAGGTGGTGCCCGACTTGGCGGTGCCGCAGTGGAGGAACACGCGCCGGGCCATGCGGGTGATCCTATGAGGGCGGGTCCGCCGGGCAGACTCTCCCTCGTGGCCTGGGACCGAGACTTCTTCTACGACACCTACCCGCGCGTCGAGCGGGCCTTCGCGGCACGGCTCGACGAGAGCCTCGCGCCGCGCGACCCGTCGGTGCTGCTCCAGGTGGTGCGCGAGCTCGACCTGCCGCCGGACAGCATCGCGGTCGACGTGGGCTGCGGCGAGGGCGAGCACGCGTTCCGCCTCGCCACGCACTTCGGCCTCCGGGTCCTCGGCATCGACCCGGTGCAGCGTCACCTCGACCTCGCCCGCGAGGCCCGGCGCGACCTCGCCCCCGACATCGCCACGCGGGTGGCGTTCGAGCGCGGGGTGGCCACCGGCGTCCCCGCCCGCGACGGCTCCGTCGACCTGGTGTGGTGCCGCGACGTGATGGTGCACGTCGAGGACCCGGCGGCGGCGTACGCGGAGTTCGCGCGGGTGCTGCGACCCGGCGGGCACGTCGTGGCGTACCAGGTGGTGGCGACCGACCTGCTCGGCCTCGAGGAGGGCGAGGAGCTCTTCGACGTGATGGGCGTGGTGCCGTCGTCGGCGGACCCTGCCGTGGTCGACGACGCGATCGACCGCTCGGGGCTCGAGGTGGTGGACACCCTCGACCTCGCCGGCGAGTGGGGCGAGTGGTCGGAGGAGCACGAGGGCGCCGGATCGCGCGCCCTCCTGCACCTGGCACGGCTGCTGCGCGAACCGGGGCGCTACCGCGCCGAGTTCGGGGACGCGGCCTACGAGGTGATGCTGGGCGACTGCCGCTGGCACGTCTACCGGATGGCGGGCAAGCTCGCCGGGCGCGTCGACGTGCTGCGACGCGCGGGGGGTTAACCGCTCGACCCGCGGGGGGTCGTTTGGCATGGTGGCAGTCCGCACGCACCATCCGCGATCCCAGGAGGACCCATGGCCGACCAGGACCCCAACGCAGACATCAAGGCGAAGATGCGGGAGGCGTTGGACCGCAAGAAGGGCCACCTCCACCCCGACGACAGCGCCGACTCCCGCGAGAAGGCGCACGGCTCGGAGGTCAACGACAAGAACGTCGCCAAGCCGATGCACCGGCGCAAGGCCGGTGGCGGCGGAGTCTGACCCGCCCCACCCCGACCCGGCCTACGCGCCGGTGGACCCCGACACGGCGTCCGCCGGCGCGAAGGCCCGGGCCAGCCAGAACAGCGCCACCACCAGCACGAGCGGGACCGCGAAGCCGACCCGCAACGACCCGGCTCCCACGGCCCCGGTCATCACCGCGCCGAGCAGGGCGCCGACGTAGTTGAACTGGTTGAACCGCGCGACCACCGCGTCGACCCGGGCCTGCCGGGTCGCGGGGTCGGCGTCGCGGCCCGCGAGGGCGGCGGCCGCGGAGAAGCTCAGCGGTGCGACGACCGCGACGCCGCAGCCCAGCCCGGTGAAGCCGAGGACGGCCACGGGCCACGACGGGGCCGCGACCACCACGGCCAGCGACACGAGCGCGATCGCGGCGCCGACCCGCAGCAGCCGCACGGCGCCCACGCGCTCGGTCAGCCGGTCGCCGACCAGGCGCACCAGGCCGCTGGCGACGAGGTAGGGGAGCGTGGCCAGCGCGACCAGCCCCTCGGGGGCGGAGAACGTGTCGTCGAGGTAGACCGGTCCCCACGTGGCCGCCGCCGTGTCGACGGTGTAGAACACGACGAGCGCCAGCCCGATCATCACGATGGGCCGCCACGGCACGTCGGTCTGCGTCGAGGTGGCCGCCTCGCCGTGGTCGCGGGCCAGGAACGGCGCGAGCGACGCCGCCAGCGGGAGCACCGCGACCAGCGCCACCGCCGACCACGCCACGTCGGTCGTCGCGATCGTCACGACCGCACCGATGACGCCGCCGAGGGTCCACGCGCCGTGGCACGAGGGCAGCACGACCCGCCCGAGGCGGTGCTCGAGCGCGACGGCCTGCATGTTGCCGGTCGCGTCGACCAGCCCGAGCCCGACGCCGTACGCCGCGAGCCCGAGCACGAACACCGGGGTCGTCGGGGCCAGGACCGCGACGGCCACCGACACCGCCACGACCAGCAGGCCCGCACGCAGCACCCGGGCGCTGTCGAGGCGGGGCGCCAGGCGCTCGGCCAGCAGCGAGCCGACGCCGGCCAGCAGCACCATCGTCAACAGCACGCCGGAGAGCGCCAGCTCGCCGAGGTCCCACCGGTCCTGGATGCGGGGCAGGCGGGTGGTGAGGCTGATGAAGACCAGCCCCTGGGTCAGGAAGGCCGCCGCGATCGCGGCCCGTGCACGGCGGAGGTCAGGGGCCATGTCGAGCATGGTGGCAGCACCGGGACCCGCGCGTGGCAGACTCGCGGGCATGGCATCGGTGTCGGGTCCTGAGCTCTGGGTGGTCCGGCACGGCGAGACGGAGTGGAGCCGCGACGGCCGGCACACCTCCACCACCGACCTCCCGCTGACCGAGAAGGGCGAGGCCGCGGCCCGTGAGCTGGCCCCCCGCCTGGCCGAGGTGTCCTTCGACCTCGTGCTGAGCAGCCCGCGGCAGCGCGCGCTGCGCACCGCCGAGCTGGCCGGCTTCCCCGACCCGGAGCGCGACGAGGACCTCGCGGAGTGGGCCTACGGCGACTACGAGGGCGTGACGACCGACGTGATCCGCGAGACCGTGCCGGACTGGACGGTCTTCACCCACCCGACGCCCGGCGGCGAGAGCGCCGACGAGGTCGCCGAGCGCCTCGACCGCGTGGTGGCGCGGGCCCGCGAGCACGCCCGCACGCTCGTCTTCGCGCACGGTCACTCGCTGCGGGTGCTCACGGCGCGCTGGCTCGAGCAGACGGCCACGGAGGGACGGTTCTTCCGCCTCGACACCTCGACGGTCTCCGTCCTCGGCTTCGAGCGCGAGACGCCCGTCCTGCTGCGGTGGAACAGCTGACGTGCGCATCGACCTCCACACCCACTCCGCGGCCAGCGACGGCACCGACAGCCCCGGCGACCTGGTCCGCGAGGCGGCCCGGGCAGGCCTCGACGTCGTCGCCCTGACCGACCACGACGCCACCTCGGGGTGGGCCGAGGCGCAGCAGGCCGCCGACGAGGTCGGCATCACCCTCGTGCCCGGGCTGGAGATCAGCACGATCTTCCGCCACCGCGGCGTGCACCTGCTCGCCTACCTGCCCGACCCGACGTACCAGCCCCTCGCCGACGCGCTCGACCGCATCATCGTCGGCCGCACCGAGCGCACGCCCGCGATGGTCGAGGCGCTGCGCCGGCACGGCATCGACATCACCGAGGACGACGTGCGCCGCGAGTCCGGGGGCTCCGTGGCCGCCGGCCGACCGCACGTCGCGGACGCGCTCGTGCGGATGGGCGTGGTCGCCGACCGGACCCAGGCCTTCGACGAGCTGCTCAACCCGGGCCGTCCCGGCTACCGCAGCCGCTGGGCCGCCGAGCTGGAGGACATGGTCCCGCTGGTCGTCGCCGCTGGCGGGGTGCCTGTCATCGCGCACCCCTGGGGCCGCGGCGGCGGCACCGTCCTGGACGTCGACGCCCTCGCCGCGCTGCGCGACCTCGGGCTCGCGGGGATCGAGGTCGACCACCAGGACCACCCGCCCGAGCTGCGGGCCCGGCTGCGGGCGGTCGCGGCCGACCTCGACCTCGTCGTGACCGGCAGCAGCGACCACCACGGCCTCGGCAAGGTCGACCACGACCTCGGCGTCAACACCACCGACCCCGAGCAGTACGAGCGGCTGCTGTCGCTGGCCCGCCCCTAGCGCGGCGTGTCGTCCGTCGACACGCCGGGGCTCAGTCGGTCGCGCCCGTGTCCGCGTCGCGGTGCAGGGACCCCAGGTGCGGCTTGCGCAGGTACGAGCTGAGCGGGCACAGGTAGGTGAACGCGCCCGGTAGGAACGCGGCGGGGAGGTGGTCGTCCTGCTCGCCCGCGGCGCGGCGGTAGCGGACGTAGAGGTCGTTGATGCGGAACCTCCGGTCGTCGCGCCAGAGGGCGACCGGCTGGTCACGCAGCCACCCGCACGCCCGCGACCCGCCGTTGAGGAGCTCGCGCCTGGAGGCCTTCGCGACGCTGGGGTCGTCCGGTCCGCCGTAGCTGCCGTAGGTGCGGACGTACTGGAGGTACGCACGCTCGCTGGGGCGGTGCGTCCCCACGACCACGGTCGCGGTGCCCACCGTGACGACGAGCGCCACGAGCAGGGCGATCGTGATCGTCCTCGTCAGCAGCCGCACCGGGACAGCGTCGCGGACCGGCGCCGTGGGCGGCCCGTGCCCGGGTCGGCCTACCGGAATTGCGGTAGGGCATCGGCCGGACGGACGAGGCAGACCGGCCCGCAGGCCGAGGCCACCGGCGGCCTGTGTCGGCGAGGGTGGTGTGACCGCCCCCGTCGCCCAGGAGCCCCCCATGACCTCGACCCGCCCCACCGCTGTCCTGGGCGCGACCGCCCTCGCGCTCGCCGCGTCGGTGGTGGTGCAGAACGTCGTCGTGGTCGTGGCCGGCGCGCCGTCCTACGCCTCGCCGATGACGGAGGTGCTGGCGTTCCACGTCGAGCACCGCGGCACGGTCGCCCTCGCCGTCGGGCTCGAGGCGCTGAACCTGCCGCTGCTGCTCGGTCTCCTGGCCGGCCTCCACGGCCTCGTCCTGCGCCGCGGGGGCGCGGGCTCGGACTGGTCGCGCCTCGCGCTCGCGGCCGGCGCCGCCCTCTCGGCCGTCCTCGCCCTCTACGCCGTCCTCTGGATCGGCGTGGTCCTCGCTGCCGCCGACCTCGCCGCCCCGAGCCCCCTGCTCGAGCTCGTCTGGCAGCTGCACGCGGCGGCGTTCGCGCTGGCGCTGCCGGCGCTCGGGGCGACGTTCGTGGGTGCCGCGCTGGCGACGCACGCGAGCGGGCTCACCCCGTCGTGGCTGCGGGTGCTCGCGCTCGCCGGGGGAGCGCTGCTCGTCACGGGCGGCGCGGCCAGCCTCGCCATCGCCGACGGCTCGTCCCTCCTGCTCGTCGCGATGCCCGGCTACGCCGCCTGGCTGGTCTGGCTGCTGGTGTCCGGGACCCGCCTCGTGCGCGCACCAACGGCTGCCCACTGAGCACGGTGAAGGCAGTTCACCGGTCAGGCGGGCAAGGTCACGCTCAGGGGCCCGCCGCTGCCGTCGAACTGCCTACGCTGGTGTCGGTCGGGGAGCCCGACGGCCGAGGGCTGACGCGCCGGCGAGGGCGATCGCGGCGCCGAGGGCCATCACGGCCGCGACCTCGAGCCGGGCCCGGCGCACGACCGGCCCGCACGCGCCGGCCGCCGGCTGCTCCGCGCGGACGGTGCCGGCACCTCCGCCGGGAGCGCGGGTGCCGGTGACCAGCGCCCACGGGGGGATCGCGCTGGTGCAGGCGTACGTCGCCCGCCCGGTGTCGGCGGACAGCGCTCGCTCGGTGCCGACGCCGAACCCGGCGAGCAGCACCAGCACCCCGCACGCGACGGCGATCCGGGCCCGGTCCATCCACCCATGGTCACAGGTCGGGGCCGCGACGGGAAGGTCAGGAGCGCCGGACCATCCGCCGCTCGAGCCCGACGTCGTCGGGCTTGGTGGCGCCGTCGAGGACGAAACCCTGGCGCTCGTAGAAGCCGGTCGCGCGCTCGTTGCCGTCGAGGACCCAGAGGTAGGCGTCGGCGGCGCCGATCGCCGCGGTGAGCAGCGCGTGCCCGACGCCGGTGCCGTACACCGACGCGCGGACGTAGAGCGCCATCAGCTCCAGCGGCGGCAGGCCGTCGTCGGGGTCGTCGCGGCCCGGTCCGGTGCTGGAGAAGCCGACCAGCGTGCCGTCGGCCGCCCACGCCAGGAGGTTGGCGCTGGAGCCCGCCTCGATGATCGAGCGCCAGCTCGCCACCCGCTCGTCACGCCGGGCGCGCCTCCCGGTGAAGACCGAGGCCGGCAACAGCTCGGCGTAGGCCTCCTCCCAGACGTCGAGGTGCAGGTCGGCCAGCGCCTCGGCGTCCGCGGGGCGTGCGGGGACGACGCGCACCGTCACCGGCGACCCATGCCCTGCGTCAGCCGCAGCACCCGGTTGGGGATCGCCCGGGTGAGGGCGATGATCGCCTTGTACTGCGCGCCGGGGATCGAGTACGCGCGGCCCTTCTCGAAGTCCTCCAGCGACCTGCGCACCAGGAACTCCGGCTCGAGCCACATGAAGCCCTCGCCGCGCGTGACCTGCATCCGCTGGTGGAACTCGGTCTTGGTGAAGCCGGGGCACAGCGCCATCACCTTCACCCCGCGCGAGCCGTACTCCAGGTGGGCCCACTCGCTGAAGCTGTTCACCCACGCCTTGGCCGCGGAGTAGGTGCCGCGGGGGAGGAAGGCGGCGACGCTGGAGACGTTGATGATGCCGCCGTGGCCGCGCTCGGCCATCGCGCCCAGGGCGGCGTGGCTCAGGCGCAGCACGGCCGTCACGAGCACCTCGAGCATCATCGTCTCGTCGTCGGCGGAGCTGTCGAGGAAGCGCTGCTTGAGGCCGAAGCCGGCGTTGTTGACCAGCAGGTCGACGGGGTGCTCGCGATCGGCGAGCCGGGCCTCGACGCGGGCCAGCTGCTCGCGGTCGGTCAGGTCGGCGACCAGGACCTCGACCTCGACCCGGTGGGCGCGCCGGAGGTCCTCGGCGACCCCCTCGAGCCGGGCGGCGTCGCGTGCGACGAGCACGAGGTCGTCGCCGCGGGCGGCGAGCTGCTGGGCGAACTCGAGGCCGATGCCGGCGGTCGCGCCGGTGATGAGACTGGTGGTCATGCCCGTCAGCATTTCAGGACACCGGGCCCGGGTGCGACCCGGTCCGGCACAATGGAGGCCAATGACCACGAAGAAGCCCACGGGCCCCGTCACGCTGGCCGTCGCCAACCAGAAGGGCGGCGTCGCCAAGACGACGTCCGTCGCCTCCATCGGGGCGGCGCTCGCCGAGCTCGGCCACCGCGTGCTGCTGGTCGACCTCGACCCGCAGGCGTGCCTGACGTTCTCCCTCGGCATCGATCCCGAGGACGTCGAGATCTCGGTGCACCACGTCCTCACGCAGGGCGTCGACCCGCTCGAGGTGGTCATCGCGACCGAGGACGGCGTCGACCTGCTGCCCGCCACGATCGAGCTGGCCCGCGCCGAGGCCGACCTGCTCACCCGCACGGGCCGCGAGCACGTCGTCAAGACGGCCCTCGAGCAGCTCGCCGAGGACCTCGCCGACAGCGAGGAGGGCCCCTACGACTGGGTGCTGCTCGACTGCCCGCCGTCGCTGGGCGTGCTGACGGTCGCCGCGCTCACCGCGGCCGACGGGGTGCTGGTGCCGCTGCAGTGCGAGACGCTGTCGCACCGCGGCGTGGGTCAGCTGCTCGACACCGTCCACGACGTACGCCGCTTCACCAACCGCGGTCTCGAGGTGTGGGGCGTGCTCCCGACCCTCTACGACGGGCGCACCAACCACGCGCGCACCGTGCTGGAGACGATCAGCGAGACCTACGCGCTCGAGGTCGTCGAGCCGCCGATCCCCAAGACGATCAAGTTCGCCGAGGCACCCGCCGCCGGCCGCTCGATCCTCGCCACCAGCCGCACCAACAAGGGCGCCCAGGCCTACCGCGAGGTCGCGAAGAACCTCGTCGAGCGGGCCGCGCGGCCCAAGGCGAAGAAGTCGGCGACCGCAGCGAAGAAGGCCACGGCAGCGAAGAAGGCCCCAGCGAAGCGCTGAGGCCTTCTCGGCATCGGTCCGTGGGGCGGGTCAGCCCTTCGGCGTCTCCACCGTGGCGCCGCCGCGGGTGCGCGTCCGGCTGCGGCTGCGGTTGCGGCGACGCGGGGCGTCGCCGGAGGTCTCGGAGGTCGCGGCCGAGGAGTCGCGACCGGAGTCCGAGCCGCGACCCGAGCCGGAGCCGCCGGAACGGCCGCCCGAGCGCTCGCGCGGGGCCCGCTCCTTCTTCTCCACCGGGGCGGGGTCGACGATGCGACCCTTGGTGCCGGCCGGGATGCCCTGGTCGTGGAAGAGGTGCTCGGAGGTCGAGTAGGTCTCCTGCGGCTCCGGGAACGGGAGGTCGAGGGCCTTGTTGATCATCTTCCAGCGGTGCACGTCGGCCCAGTCGACGAAGGTGATCGCGATGCCCGAGGCGCCCGCGCGGCCGGTGCGGCCGATGCGGTGGACGTAGGTCTTGTCGTCCTCGGGGCAGGTGTAGTTGATGACGTGGGACACGCCGCGCACGTCGATGCCGCGGGCGGCGACGTCGGTGGCGACGAGGACGCGGATCTTGTCCTCGCGGAACTTCGCCAGCGCCTTCTCGCGCGCGACCTGCGCCATGTCGCCGTGCAGGGGCGAGGAGCTGAAGCCGCGCTCGGCGAGGTCGTCGGCGACCCGCTGCGCCTGGCGCTTGGTGCGGGTGAACACGATGATCTTCTCGGCGTCCTCGGCCTGCAGGATCCGGCCGATGATCTCGGGCTTGTCGAGATCGTGGGCGAGGTAGATGAACTGCGCGGTCGCCGGCACCATCGTGGTGTCGTAGGACGACTCGGCGCGGATGTTCATCGGGTGGCGCATGTGGGTGCGCGCCAGCGCGACGATCGCCGAGGGCATGGTGGCCGAGAACAGCATGGTCTGGCGCGTCTCGGGGGTCTTGGACAGCAGCGTGATGACGTCGGGCAGGAAGCCGAGGTCGAGCATCTCGTCGGCCTCGTCGAGCACCAGCGCGTGCACGTGCGACAGGTCGAGCGCGCGGCGGTTGGCCAGGTCGATGAGGCGGCCGGGGGTGCCGACGACGATGTCGACGCCCGTCTCGAGGGCCTCGAGCTGGGTGTCGTAGCCGACGCCGCCGTAGACGGTGAGGACCCGCAGGCCCATGTCCTTGCTGGCCAGCGCGAGGTCGCTGGACACCTGGAGCGCGAGCTCGCGGGTCGGGGCGACGATGAGCGCCTGCGGCTTGCCCTGCGGCATGTCGGCGTACGCCGGGTCGGTCGGGGCGACCGAGCGCTGCAGCACCGGGATGCCGAAGGCGAGGGTCTTGCCGGTGCCCGTGCGGGCCTGGCCGATGAGGTCGGTGCCGAGGAGGGCGACCGACAGGGTCATCTCCTGGATGGCGAAGGGGGTGGTGATCCCGGCGCGCTCGAGCGCGTCGCAGATCTCGGGCAGCACGCCCAGGTCGCGGAAGGTGGTGGTCACGAGGTGTCGCTTTCGATGAGTCGGATGTCCCACGCGTATGCGGTCCGGCACTTCGGAAAGGCACGTCGACCGCGCACATACAGGCGGCCACCGGCAGGAGCGTCGGCGGCTCGGTCCTGCCGATGCTATCGCTAGGCTGCGCGCATGAGCGCATCGGCCGAGGACGCATCGCCCGACGAGGACTACCGTCGCGCGGCCGTCGACCTGCTGGGCGCGATCGCCTACGGCGAGCTGTCGGCGTTCGAGCGCCTGGTCGAGGACGCCAAGCTCGCGCCCACCATCGCCGACAAGATCGCCATCGGGGCGATGGCCACGGCCGAGTTCGGGCACCTGGAGAAGCTCGTGCACCGCCTCGAGGAGCTCGGTGCCGACCCGGCCGAGGCGATGCAGGTCTTCCGCGAGAGCTTCGAGGGCTTCCACGCCCACACCGCGCCCGCCGACTTCTACGAGGGCCTGGTCAAGGCCTACGTCGGCGACGGGCTCGCCGCCGACTTCTACCGCGAGATCGCGGCCTACCTCGACGCCGAGACCCGCGAGGTCATCATCGCCTCGCTGGAGGACGCCGGGCAGACGGCGTTCATCGTCGAGCGGGTGCGCGCCGGCATCGCCGAGGACCGCCGCCTGGCGGGCCGCCTGGCCCTGTGGGGACGGCGGCTGATGGGCGAGGCCCTCACCCAGGCCCAGCGCGTGGCGGGCGACCGCGACTCGCTGACCGCGCTGCTGGCCGGGGGAGTGGACCGACCCGGTCTCGACCTGGCCGCCCTGGGGCGGATGTTCACCCGGCTGACCGAGCTGCACGCCGACCGGATGGCGCAGCTCGGCCTCGACCCCTGAGCCGCAGACCTACGACGCGGCCGGACCGGAGCGGCCGGAGCGCCGCTCGGCCCGGTCGCGGCGACCGGTGATCGTCGCCGCGACGACCACCAGCACGGCCGCGACGCCGACCTGCCAGACGTGGCGCCACCAGTCGGGTCCGCGGCTGGTGTCGTTGATGTCGCCGCCCGGGTTGTCGGAGGCGACACCGAAGACGAGGTAGTACAGCCAGCTGCCGACGAACGCGCCGAGGATGCCGCACACGACGGTCAGCCACAGCGGGATGTTGTCGCGCGAGCCCGGTGCCACGGCCTTGCCGAGGAAGCCGATGACCAGGCCGAGCAGGAGCGTGACGACGACCGTCCAGATCACGCCCATGACGTCGTCCGGTTCCGGGACGGTCTCAGCGGAATCCGACCGTGCTCGCGTTGGGCGAGCCGATCTCCAGGTAGGCGACGGCGGCGGCCGGCACGACGACGGTGCGGCCCTTGGTGTCGGTGAGTCGCAGCACGCCGTTGCCGGAGAGCGCCTCGACGAGCTGGGCCTCGATGTCCTCGGGCGTCGCGTCGCTGTCGAGCACGAGCTCTCGCTGTGCGCGCTGCACGCCGATCTTGACCTCCACGGTGGTGCTCCTTGCTGGTTGTCTGCGGGTGGTGCGGGAGTGTGCGGGGTGGTGCTGCCGACGATCGTGCCCGGTCAGTGGTCGTCGTTCATCGGGTACCCCCGGATGCCGCGCCACGCCAGGCCGGCGACCAGGGAGGCCGCGTCGTCCTGGGTGATCTCGCCCCCACCTGCGAGCCAGAACCGCGCGGACACCTGCGCCATTCCCACCAGCGACACCGCCAGCAGCTCGGAGGCCTCGTCGGGCAGCCCGGTGTCGGTGCGGATCACGTCGGCGATCATCGAGGCGCACTCCACGGTGACCCGGTCGACGCGGGCGCGGACCTCGGGCTCGCTGGTCAGGTCGGACTCGAAGACCAGGCGGAAGGCGCCCTCCTCGGAGGCGACGTAGCTGTAGAACACGCGCATCGTCGCAGCGACCCGGTCGCGGTTGTCGGTGGTGGAGGCCAGCGCACCGCGGCAGTTGTCGATGATCATGTCGCACGAGGAGTCGAGCAGCGCGAGGTAGAGGTCGAGCTTGCCGGGGAAGTGCTGGTAGAGCACCGGCTTGGAGACGCCGGCGCGGTCGGCGATGTCGTCCATCGCGGCCGCGTGGTAGCCCTGGGCGACGAAGACCTCCAGGGCCGAGCCCAGCAGCTGTGCGCGGCGCTCGCGCCGCGGCATCCGGCCGCCGCGCGGTCGCGGGGAGCCGGTGTCCGGGTGGGCTGCAGTCACGTCATGCTCCTGGTCGTACTCCTGGGTAGTGCGGGTCGTGCCGAGCCTAACCGCCACCGGGCCCTCGCCGGAGTCCGCATCGCGGGACGCGGTCCGCCGAGTCACCACGCCGCGGGGACGATGAACGGGAACAGGAGTGGACGAGGTGCTGTTGCACCCACACCCGAGCCAAGGAGAAGTCCGTGCAGCCCAACCAGTCGAGCGTGGCCGCACTCGTCGAGCCCGCCGCCGAGCTCAGCATCGACGAGGTACGCCGCTACAGCCGCCACCTGATCATCCCCGACGTGGGCATGACCGGGCAGAAGCGGCTGAAGAACGCCAAGGTGCTGGTCATCGGCGCGGGCGGGCTCGGCTCGCCGGCGCTGCTCTACCTCGCCGCCGCGGGTGTCGGGACCATCGGCATCGCGGAGTTCGACGAGGTCGACGAGTCGAACCTCCAGCGCCAGATCATCCACGGCATGTCCGACATCGGCCGGTCGAAGGCCGTCTCGGCCCAGGAGTCGATCGCCGAGGTCAACCCCTACGTCCAGGTCGTGGTGCACGACGAGCGCCTCGACAACGACAACGTGATGGGCGTGTTCGAGGGCTACGACCTGATCGTCGACGGCACCGACAACTTCGCCACCCGCTACATGGTCAACGACGCGGCGTACTTCTTGAAGATCCCCTACGTCTGGGGCTCGATCTACCGCTTCGACGGCCAGGCCTCGGTCTTCGCGCCGTCGCTGTCCGACGACGCGCCGTGCTACCGCTGCCTCTACCCCGAGCCGCCGCCGCCGGGCATGGTCCCGAGCTGCGCCGAGGGCGGCGTGCTCGGCGTGCTGTGCGCCAGCATCGGCTCGATCCAGGTCAACGAGGCCATCAAGCTGATCACCGGCATCGGTGACCCGGCCATCGGCAAGCTCGTCATCTACGACGCCCTCGAGCTGGAGTGGCGCAAGCTCCGGGTCCGCAAGGACCCGAACTGCGCGCTGTGCGGCGAGAACGCCACGGTCACCGGCCTGATCGACTACGACGCCTTCTGCGGCGCCGTGTCCGACGAGGCCGCCGAGGCCGCCGCCGGCTCCACGATCTCGGTCACCCAGCTCGAGCACATGCTCAAGGAGCGCGAGAACGGCGAGCGCGACTTCACCCTGATCGACGTGCGCGAGCCCAACGAGTACGAGATCAACAAGATCCCGGGCTCGGTGCTGATCCCGAAGGGCGAGTTCCTCAACGGCAACGCCCTGGGCGACCTGCCCTCCGACAAGCCCGTCGTGCTGCACTGCAAGTCGGGCGTGCGGTCCGCGGAGGTGCTCGCGGTCCTCAAGGGCGCCGGCTTCTCCGACGCCGTCCACGTCGGTGGCGGCGTGGTGGCCTGGGTCAGCCAGATCGACCCGAGCCAGCCGGCGTACTGACGCAGGACCGGCCTCACCTCCTCGCACGGCGCGGACCCGTCGCCTAGGGTTCGCGCCATGCGTGCGTCAGGGGAGGCCGCGGGCGGCGTGCGCGCCGCTCTGGCGGTGGCTGCCTCGAGCGTGTTCGTCGTCCTCGTCGCCTGGGGCACGCTGGTCGGGCCGTCCGCGGTCTTCACCGGCCCCGGCCCGCGTCCCGCGACGCTGACCACGCCGGTGCCGACGTGCACGCCGCTGCCCGAGACGACCGCACCCGACGGCACGACGACGGTGGTCATCCCCGACGACGCCGCCGAGCACGACTACTGCGAGCCCCCGGACACGACCCGGCCGGACACGGGCCGGATCGCCTCGCAGTCCGCGGCGCCGTGGTGGGCCAAGGCCCTGGTGTGGGTCCTGGAGGGCCTGGTCCTGCTGGGGATCGTCGCCCTGCTCGCGTGGGTGGCGCTCCGGCTCCGCGAGGCGCTGCAGCGCCGCGGTCGGCGCGAGCGCGCGGCCGACGAGGTCGAGTTCGCCGTGCTCGGCGAGCCGGCGCGGCTGGCGGCCGCCATCGTCGAGGACGCCCGCGAGCAGGAGGCGCTGCTGCGCGACGGGGAGCCGCGCAACGCGATCGTCGCCGCGTGGTCGCGCTTCGAGGTGCAGGGCGCCCGCGCGGGGAGCCCGCGCCGCGAGTGGGAGACGTCCTCGGAGTACGCCCTGCGCATCCTCGACCTGGTCGAGGCCGACTCGGGCGCCGTCCACCGGCTCGCCACCCTCTACCGCGAGGCGCGCTTCTCCGAGCACCCGATCACCGAGCAGCACCGCGAGGACGCGCTGGGCGCGCTCGAGGGCATCCGGCGCAGCCTGGGGGTGCGCCCGTGATGCGGCTCCGGGTGTCGTCGCAGTGGCGCAGCCGCATTCTCGGCGGCCTCGCGCTCGCCGCGCTCGGCTTCGTCGCGGCGGTGCTGCTCGACTTCGAGCCCCGACCGCTGCCGTACGCCGTGTGGTCGGTCGGGGCGCTCGCCGCCTGCTGGCTGGTCCTCGACTCCGTCGACGTCCCCGTGACGTCGTGGCGCAGCAGCCTGCCGCCGCGCGCCGACCGCGTCGACCACCCGGGATCGGACCTGCGCGTGCTCACCGGGCACCAGCAGGCGAGCGAGCCCACCGAGGCGCTGCGCGATCGGCTGGTGGCGCTGGCCCGGGGTCGCGACCCCGACCTGGCGGACGCCCTGCGCCGCGAGCTCGACCCCGTGCGGCGGCTCACGCCCACCGACATCGACCGCATCCTGACCCGAATCGAGGACTCCCGTGACTGAAGCCGCCACCCCGACCGGCGACCCGAGCGAGGTGGCGCCGTTCGCCGAGCGCGTGCTCGACGAGGTCGGCCGCGCCGTCGTCGGCAAGCGCGAGGTCCTCGCCCTGGTGCTCGCGGGCGTGCTGGCCAAGGGGCACGTGCTGCTCGAGGACTACCCGGGCCTGGGCAAGACGCTGGCCGCGCGGTCGTTCGCCGCGGCGCTGGGCCTGGACTTCGCCCGTGCGCAGTTCACCCCCGACCTGCTGCCCGCCGACCTCACCGGCTCCTACGTCTACGACCAGCGGCGTGCCGAGTTCGACTTCCGGCCGGGCCCCGTCTTCGCGGGCCTGCTGCTTGCCGACGAGATCAACCGCACGCCGCCCAAGACGCAGGCGGCCCTGCTGGAGGCGATGCAGGAGGGACAGGTGACCGTCGAGGGGCAGACCCACCGCCTGCCCAGCCCGTTCCACGTCCTGGCCACCGCCAACCCCGTCGAGTACGAGGGCACCTACCCGTTGCCCGAGGCCCAGCTCGACCGCTTCCTGCTGCGCGTGGGCTTCGGCTACCCCAGCGCCGGCGAGGAGTACGACGTCGTGCGCCGCCGCATCGAGCGCCGGCGCGAGGAGGTCGACGTCGCCCAGGTCAGCGACGCACCCGGGCTGGCGCGGATGCAGGCGGCCGTCGAGGAGGTCGGCGTCGACGAGTCGGTCGGGCGCTACTGCGTCGAGCTGGTCGCCGCCACCCGCCGCCACCCCGACGTGCTCACCGGCGCCTCGCCGCGCGGGAGCCTCGGGCTGGTGCTCACCGCCCGGGCGTGGGCGGCCCTGCGGGGTCGCGACTACGTCGTCCCCGAGGACGTGAAGGTGGTCTCGCGCGCCGTGCTGGCGCACCGGATCACCGTCAAGCCCGACCTCTGGATGACCCAGGCCTCGGGCGTGCGGGTGGTCGACTCGGTGCTGTCGTCGGTGGAGGCGCCGCGCGCCCTGGAGCGCCGGCCGGGGTCGCGGGCGTGACGTCCTGGCGCCCCACCGCGGCGCTGGTCCGGGCGTGCCTGGTGGGGCTCGGCGGGACCACGGTCGGGCTGCTGCTGGGTCAGGAGGTGCTGGTCGTGGTGGCCGCGCCCTTCGTGCTGCTCGCCGTCATGGGCCTGACGCACCGTCCCGCCCACGACCCGCAGCCGAGCACCGGGCTGGACCACCAGCGCCTCCACGAGGGGCAGGGCACCACGTCGCGACTGCTGCTCGAGGACGCCCGCGAGGTGGAGCACGTGGTCCGGGTCGCCGCCCGTGCGCCCCACGTCGCCACGCACCCCTCCGGCGGGACGGCCGGACGCCTGGTGGCCGACGGGCTCCCCGACCTCGAGGTGAGCCCGCGCCGCTGGGGTCGCCGGGAGCTCGGCGCCGAGCGGGTGGCGCTGACCGGTCCGTGGGCCGGGTGGCGGTGGGGACCGGTCGACATGCCCGAGCACGGGATGGTCGTGCTGCCCCAGGCGGCGCCGTACGACAGCCGCGCCGAGGTGCCGCAGCCCGACGGGCTCGTGGGCCGGCACCGCTCGCGCCGGGTCGGCAGCGGCACCGACTTCGACGGGATCCGGAAGTTCACGACCGGCGACCGGCTCAAGCGCATCACCTGGCCGGTCTCGCTGCGCACCGGCGAGCTCCACGTCGTCACCACCCGCGCGGAGCAGGACGCCGGCGTCTGGCTGGTGGTCGACGCGCTGCGCGACATCGGGGCCTCCGGCGGCATCGACGGCACCCCGAGCTCCCTCGACCTCACCGTCCGCGCGGCGAGCGCGCTGGCCGACCACCACGTCCGCACCGGCGACCGCGTGGGCCTGCTCGTGCTGGCGGCCGAGGCGGTGCGGGTGCCGCTCGGCGCCGGCCCGCGACACCTGCAGCGGATCCAGGGCACCCTCGCGCGGGTGCGGGCCGAGGCGCGCAGCACCCCGCCCGAGCGGATCGACCTGGGCGCCGGCACCGGGAGCGTCGTGCACGTCCTGTCGCCGATGCTCTTCACGCCGCTGGTGACCGCGACCGCGAGCCTCCAGCGCCAGGGCGCCTCGGTGGTGGTCATCGACACGCTGGGCCGCCCGGCCACCGAGGACGGGCGCCTGTCGCTGCCGGCGCTGGCGGCGCGGATGCAGCGCATCGAGCGTGACGACCGGCTGCGGCTGCTGTCCGAGGCCGGCTGCCCCGTCGTGCCGTGGCGGGGACCGGGGACGCTCGACACCGTGCTCCAGCAGCTGGCCCGCCGCGCGCGGGTGCCGAGGGTGCGTGCGCGATGAGCCTGCTGGAGACCGGGGCGACCCGGACGGTGCTGGCGCTGCGGGCGCTGCTTCTCGTCCTGCCCTGCGCCGCCCTCGCGCTCGCCCTGCCCGAGACGCCCCACTGGCTGGTGGTGGTCGGCGTGGTGGTGTGCGCGGTGCTGTGGGCGGGCACCCCCGACCACCCGGCGGGCGTCGCCGCACTGGTCCTGGTCGCGGTCTGGTGGGGCGCGCACGCAGTCCTCGACTGGCGGGTGCCCCTGGTCGCGGTGCTGCTCCTGGTCGCGCACGTGTGCGCCTTGGTGCTCTCGCACGGACCGGCCAGCCTCCCGGTCGACCCCCACCTGGCGCGTCTGTGGGCCGGTCGGGGACTGCTGGCGCTCGTGCCGGTGCCGCTGGCGTACGCCGTCCTGCGCGGCCTCGACGCCGGCTCCGCGCCGTCGTGGCTGTGGCTGGCCGCCTCGCTGACGAGCGTCGTGGCGCTCCTCGTGACCGCCCGGCTCACCCAGCTGGGCCACGAGTGACCACGCAGGAGGAGCGCGAGCTCTACGCCGAGCTCGTGCTGCAGTGCGCCGAGTCGGTGCCGCGCGGGCGGGTGACCACCTACGGCGCGATCGCCGACGTGGTGGGGGAGCGGCTGGACCGGGGCGGGCCGCGCCTGGTCGGCAACGTGATGGCCACGCACGGCTCGGCGGTGCCGTGGTGGCGGGTGGTGCGCGCCGACGGCTCGCTGCCGCCCTCGCACGGCGACGAGGCGCGCCAGGCCTACCTCGAGGAGGGCACGCCGCTGCGTGCGACGGGCGCGGTCGACCTGCGCGCCGCGTTCGCGGTGCCGACGCTCCGGGCGGCGGACGCTCCCTGACCGGGGCCCGCCGGTGGTGGCAGGATCGGCGCATGCTCTACACGGTCGCGCACGGCGTCATCCCCCCGCTCGTCCGTGCCGTGTGGCGTCCGAAGGTCGAGGGGCTGCACCACGTGCCGACCTCGGGCCCGGTCATCGTGGCCAGCAACCACCTGTCGTTCTTCGACAGCGTCGTGATCCCGGTCGTGGTGCCGCGCGAGGTCGTCTTCCTCGCCAAGTCCGACTACTTCACCGGCACCGGGGTCAGGGGCGCGCTGTCGCGGGCGTGGTTCGAGGGCCTCGGCATGCTGCCGGTCGACCGTGACGACACCCGCGCGGCGATCGCCAGCCTCGACACCGCGCTCGACGTGCTGCGCCGCGGCGAGGCCTTCGGCATCTACCCCGAGGGGACCCGCTCGCGCGACGGTCGCCTCTACCGCGGCCGCACGGGCGTCGCGCACCTCGCGCTGACCGCCGGCTGCCCTGTCGTGCCCGTGGGGCTGCACGGCACCGAGGGCATCCAGCCCGTCGGCACCACCCGTCCGCGCCTGCGCGACGTCGACGTCACGGTGCGCTTCGGCGAGCCGATCGCGGCGGCCGGCGACTACGACGGCGTACCTGCCGGGCGCGCGCGTCGCGAGCTGACCGACCGGATCATGACCGCGATCGGCGCGCTCTCGGGCCAGGAGCCCGCCGGCGTCTACAACGAACGGTCCGCCGGCGCCTGAGGCGCGCGACGGACTGCTTCCACGCCGGTCCGCCGAGGCTCTTGTCGCCGCACCGGGCCACCCCTAGGGTCGGTCCACCATGCATCCGTCGGATGCACCTTCTCGGGAGGGGACTAGATGTCCATGTCCAAATCACGCGCCTCGGTGGCGCTCGCCGGAGCCTTGGCCGTCACGGCCCTGACCGCCGCTCCAGCGATGGCGGTCGACTCAGACAGCCTGTCGTGCACCGGGGGAACCGTGCGAGCGGTGAAGACGGGCGACGGCTTCGGCTACATCCGGATCACGGTCCGCAACGGCTGCAGCACACAGCAGCGGGTCAAGGTCTACGTCTCCAACAACACCGACGTCGGCTGCACGACCTACGCGCCCGGCCAGTCCCGGTCCTACCGGTACTCCTGGCCCTCCGACCTCGACCGCATCGCCTTCTGCTGAGGAGCACCCATGTCTCTCGCACGTACATCCCTGAGGGCCGCTGCCGCGTCCCTGATCCTCGGTTCGCTCGCCATCGTCCCAGGCGCCAACGCTGCCACCGCCCCGAGCTGCGTCAGCGCGGGGACCAGCAGCATCAACTGGGGCTACAACAAGATCTGGGCCACCAACAACTGCAAGAGCGGTCAGTACGTCAAGCTGATCATCGCGTACAACACCGACGTGGCCTGCAGCTACTACGAGCCCGGTCAGACCAAGAGCTACACCTACTCGAAGCCGTCGCGGCTCGACCGGGTGGACAGCTGCTGATCGGCACAGCGTCGGCGTCACCACAGCAACGTCTGCCGTGGTGACGCCGAACGCGCCTGGCTAGCCGTGGGCCGCCCGGGCGGCGTCGGCGAGCGCGGCGAGCGCCTGCGGGAAGAGCTCGGCGGGGGGCGTGACCAGGCCGGCGCCCACCTGACCGACGCCGGCGACGGCGCCGGCCATGCCGGTGTTGATCTGCGGCAGGATGCCGGTGCGGCAGACCTTGGTGACGTCGATGCCGGTGGGCGTGCCCTGGAACTCCAGCACGGGCACCGACCAGCGCGGGTTCTCCGCCAGCGTGATCTCGTGCATCCGACGCGTGGTGGCCAGCGCGTCGGGCACCGAGCCGCCCACCAGCCGCACGATCGCGGGCGCGGTGGCCATCGCGAAGCCGCCGATGCCGGCGGTCTCGGTGATGGCGGAGTCGCCGATGTCGGGGTTGGCGTCGTCGGGGCCGTAGTCGCCGAGGAAGAGACCCTCGGCGACCTGGGCGGGACCGGTGAACCACTGGTCGCCGGTGCCGGAGACCTGGATGCCGAACTCGGTGCCGTTGCGCGCCATCGCGACCACCATGGTGGAGCCCGGCACGTCGCGACCGGCGTCGAGGGCGAGCTTGCAGGCGGGCATCGCGAGGTTGAGGAAGAAGTGGTCGTTGCCGCCGACGAAGCGCAGCGCCTCCCCGACGTCCGCGCTGTCGACGCCGCTGGTGACCATCGCGGGCGCGAGGTCACGCAGCAGCATCAGCGTGCCGGCACGGTTGCGGTTGTGCGCCTCGTCGCCCATCTGGAGCATCTGGGTGAGGATGCCGGTCACGTCGGTGGCCTCGGGGGTGCCGCGGACGGCCGCCTGCAGCAGCGGGCCGAGCACGTCGCCCATCCAGCGCAGGCGGGTGAGCACCTCGTCGTTGTAGGCGCCGTAGCGCAGCACCTTGCCGAGGCCCTCGTTGAGCGAGCAGTAGGTCCGGCGACCGGTCGCGGGATCCTCGAGGACCCACATCCACATCGACGGGGTGACGACGCCGGCCATCGGGCCGACGGCGCTGCGGTGGTGGCACGGCTCGAGGCTGACGCTGCTGCCGGACTCGAAGAGCGCGACCGCGTCCTCGGGGTCGGAGACCAGGCCCTCGAGCGCGGCGCCGCCCATCAGCGCACCGCGCAGCGGGCCCGAGGCCTGCTCCCACGCGATCGGCGGGCCGGCGTGGAGGAACTGGCCGCGCTCGAGGCCGAGGACCTCCGAGGCGGGAGCCACGTCGACGAGGTGGGCGGTGACGCCGAGCATCGCCTCGACGGCACGGCGGTTGGCCTCCGGCCGGCGGGGGTCGGTGGCGACGGCGGCGAGGTCGGCCTCGGTGCCCGGCATGGGCGGGCGCCAGTCGACGCGCTCGACGTCGACGGCCTGACCGGCGACCGCGTCGGCGAACATGTCGGCGCCGCAGGTGACGACCGTGGGGGTGCTCATCAGGAGGCCTTCCCTTCCAGCTTGCTCAACAGGTCGAGGGCGCGGCGGGTGGCCGCGGCGTTGGACAGGTGCACCTCGGCGCCGGCGGCGACGAGCGCCTCGCGCTGGGCGTCGAGGCCCTGCGGGTCGAGGTCGGTGCCGACCAGGCTCACGATGACGGGGACCGCGCGGTCACGGCGGGCCTCGCGGATCGCCGGGGCCAGCAGCGAGGCGGGGTCGGGCTCGGCACCGTGGCCGAGGACCAGGTCGAGCAGGATGACGCCGGTGCGCGGGTCGGCGGCCGCACGGGCCAGCTGCTCGTTGCGCAGCGTGGGGTCGATCATCGGGTGCGCGCGGCCCTGGGTGAGGGCGTCGTCGCCGAAGTCGACCATGGTGTGGGTGTCGGCGTGCAGGTCCTGGCCCAGGGCCAGGTCGTCGGAGAGCGGGATGTTGCTGCGCACCGGGCCGAGCGCCTCGGTGGCCAGCAGCATCGACTCGTCGCACAGCGTGCCGCCGACGAAGAGCCCGCGCAGGAGCGGGCCGGTGGCCTCGCCAGTGTTGTCCTCGCCGGCGACCGGCCAGGTGGGTGCGTCGTGGCCCAGGCGAGCCAGGACCGCCTCGGCGACGGTCGTGAGGTCGCGCTGCCCGCGGCCGAGCAGCCCGAGCTCGACCGGCGTGCCCAGGCCGTCGGCGTACGTCGCGAGCGCGGCGGCCACCTCGGGGGCCGGGGGCTTGGAGACCACGACGACCAGGTCGACGTCGTCGTCGGCGTCGAGGCGGCGCAGCGCCTCGCGGGTGGACAGACCGCCCACGGCGGCGGACAGGTCGCGACCGCCGACGCCCAGGGCGTGGCGCACGCCGACGCCCTCGAGGTCGGCGCCCGCGTGGTGGAGCAGGGCGAGCAGCTGCTGCGACCCGGTGCCCGAGGCGGCGACGATGCCGATGCGACCGGGGCGGACGGTGTTGGCGAAGCCCAGCCCGACCCCGTCGATGACGGCGGTGCCGCAGTCGGGGCCCATGACCAGCGCGCCGCGCGAGGTGGCGTACGTCTTGAGCGCGACCTCCTCGTCGAGGGGCACGTTGTCGCTGAAGACCATCACGTCGTGGCCGGCCTCGACGGCGTCCATCGCCTCGACCGTGGCGCTCGCGCCCGGCACCGAGACGAGGACGACCGCGCCAGACGGCGTGCGCCGCAGCGCCGAGCCGGTGGTGCGCGGCGGTGCGACCTCGCTCGCCCCGGAGCCGGGGCGGACCGGCACCAGCGCGGCGTCGACCGCGGCGAGGGCGGCGGTCAGGTCGGCGTCGTCGTCGAGGCGCAGCGCGACGACCATGTCGTTGGGCGAGGAGGGCGGCACGTCGAAGCCCATGCCGGTGAGCACCTCGAGGTTGAGGCCGGTGGCCATCGCGACCTGCGCGGCCACCACGCCCGGGGCGGCCTGCACGGCACGGCTCACCTGCAGCAGGGTCACGGAGTCGGCGTAGGCGCCGCTCCGCAGCTCGACGTGGTCCTTCATCGGTGCTCCTTCGTGGTGCCGGGTCAGGCGGGGACGGGGGTGTCGCGGTCGGTGAGGTCGGTGAGGGACGCCAGTGCCAGCCCGGCGCCGACCAGCAGGCCGGACCCCGAGGTCGCGCCGACGCCCATCAGGGCGGCGACGTGGTCGAGGGTGGGCTCGGCCAGCCAGTCGGCCAGCTGCGGCAGCGCCTCGCCGTGCAGGGCGCAGTCGAGCAGCGTCGCGGACAGGAGGGTGGTGACGGGCAGGCGGTGGCGCACGGCGCCCGCGACGGCGAGGTCCTCGCGACCCGCCGCGGCACGCACGCTCAACCAGCCGGCGAGCACGTCGTCGCCGAGGGGCGTGAGCCCGGGGCCGCGGCCGATCAGCCGGTCGACGTGGGCGGTGGTGAGGCGTCCGTCGGCGGGCAGCTCGAGGCCGGCGCCGGTGACGACCTGCATCGCCTGCTCGATGCAGGGCAACCCCGCGGGCAGGGAGGTCAGGCGCGGATCGACCACGCGCGCCACCCGGAGGGGCCGGTCCCCGACGACCAGGGAGCCGCACTCCATGCGGGCCGTCACGTCGTGACCACCGGCGAGGTCGGTGAGGTCGTCGACGGTGGACCACAGGGCGCACGGGACGCGGCTCGCGGAGGCGGCGACCACGCCGAGGCACCAGCCGTCCAGGTCGACGTAGACCGCGGTCGGGCTCGCGTGGACGACCGGCAGGGGTCCGTCGCTGACCGCGGAGAGCCGGGCCAGGACGCGGGCGGGTGCTGCCACCGGGAGGGGGGTGGAGAGCGTTCCGGCCGACATCACCGTGCAGACGCTAACGGCTCGTGGCACACTCGCGGGATGTGAGTTCCTGACAACGAAGGACGACAAGTGGGCCAAGACTTGATAAGCGACCCGGAGGCGATCGCCGCGCTGCACCGGGCGGACGCGCTGCACACCGCCCTGACGCACATCGTGCTGGAGGGCGGCGACCTCGCCGCCATCGCCGAGGCGGTCGGCGACGCGCTCGGCTGCGGGGTGGCGTTCACCTCGACCGACGGGCGCGAGCGCGCGGCCCACCTCGACGAGGCCGACCGCGCCGCGCTCGCGGCCGCGGGACTGCTCGACCCGACCGGCCGGCTGCGCGTGGAGCGGATCGACGCCGACGGCACCGCGGTCGGCGACGGGCGGGCGGTCGTACGCCGTGTCGTCGCCGCCGGCGTCGACCTGGCCCGGCTGGTCGCGGTGCGCCGCGACGGGACCGTCCACGAGTCCGACGTGCACGCGCTCGAGCGTGCCGCCATCGTCGCCGCGCTGTTGGTCACCCGCGTCGAGGCGATCACCGCGGTCGAGAACAAGTACCAGGGCGACTTCCTGCGCGACGTCTTCCTCGGCCGCGCAGGCGAGGAGGACTACGTCGCCGAGCACGCGCAGGCCTTCGGCTGGGACCTCGACCGGCCGGTGGTCGTCGTGGTCGCCGTGCTCGACCCCGAGGGGCTGGCCGCCCAGGGTGCGGCCGACGACCGGCGCGCCTGGCACGACCGCTTCGCCCAGGCGTGGCGCCAGGTCACCTCGAGCGCCGACCAGACCATCGCGTCGGTCGCCTTCAGCCGCGAGGTCGTCACGCTCGTGCCGGTCGACCCCGAGGCCGGTCCCGCGGCGTGGCACGCGGCGGTCGACCGGATGATCGAGGGCGTGCGCGGCGACCGTGGCGGTGGGCGCATCGCGTTCTCCGCCGGCGTGAGCCGGGTCGCCCGCGACCTCAGCGAGCTGCCCGAGGCGTTCCGCCAGGCCCAGCGCTCGGTCGAGATCGGCCGGCGCGTGCACGGCGGCGGCTCGGTGACCCGCTTCGACCAGCTCGGCCTCCACCGCCTCCTCGCTCTCGTGCCCGACGGCGCGGAGCTCGCGGCCTTCGCCACCGATGTGCTCGGCCCGCTCGCCGAGCGCACCCCCGAGGCCGCCGACCTGCGCGAGACCCTGCAGGTGCTGCTCGACACGAACTTCAACGTGGCCGAGGCCGCCCGCGCCCAGTTCTTCCACTACAACACGATGCGCTACCGCGTCGGCAAGCTCCAGCGGATCCTCGGCCCCGTTGCCTCCGACCCCCATCTCCGCCTCGACGTCGCCGTCGCCCTCCGCGCGCTGGAGATCGTCGAGTAGCCGCCGCGCCTCGCCTCTTCTTTCGGGGTGGGCGGTGCGTGAGGGGGATTCTCGGGCTCGGGAATCCTCCTCACGCACCGCCGCCCGGTGTGTCGCGCGGCGGCGCGCGGGGAAGCGGTGGCTGAGGGGGATTCGCCGGCTCGGAAATCCTCCTCACGCACCGCTCGCGTCACGTACGGCTCCGGCCGGGGCGGTGGCGGTGTCCCGCCACCTCCTAGGGGCCCCGTTCGTGCTGGTCGCGCGCCGCACCCCGGCGTGTCGTGCGCCGACACGCCGGGTCAGCCCCGACGGGCGGCTGGGTTCGGCCCCGGACGCGCGTTGCCAGCGAAGACACTTTCCGAGCAGGTGATCGACCACGGGGTATCGTCAGCCCATGGCGGGCGGGATGGGGGGCAGGAGGCCCGGGCACCCGCGCGAGACCCTGGTCGAGCGCGTCGCCGCGACCCGCGCCCGCGAGGCAGGGGAGCAGCCGGCAGCACGAACGGCCGAGCCGACGCCGCCGACGGTCAAGCACGCCTGGTACGACGGGCCCTACGGTCGCCAGCCGGCGCTCCTGCTCGGGTGGCGCAACCTCTCGGGCCGCTTCGACGGGCGCATCTGCGTCGCCGCCCCCGACGAGGAGGGCTGGGTCGTCACCGAGATGTGGGTCGACGCCGCGATGCTGTCGCCGGTGTGAGGCGCGTGCTCAGAGCGCCTTCTCGTAGAACACCCGGGTCAGGCCCTGGTCGGTGGCGCGGCGCGTCTCGACGTAGCCGAGGCGCTCGTAGAGCCGCTGGTTCTCCACCATCGTGACGTGGGTGTAGAGCCGGATCCGCGAGCAGCCGTGCGCGACCGCGCGCTCCTCGGCCAGAGCGAGCAACGTGCGCCCGAGCCCGCGGCCGTGGTGGGAGGGGCGGACCGCGACGTTGTCGAGCAGGAGGGTGTCGCCCTCGGGCACGAGCAGCACGAACCCGACGACCGCGTCGCCCTCGAGCGCCACCCAGCCCTCCGCCGCGGCGACCTCGGCGGCGTAGTCGGCGTCGAGCGGGCCGGGGCGCTGACCGTCCATGCGGGACAGGTACGGCGTGTAGGCCAGGGTCGCGACCTCCTCGATCGCCGCGACGTCGGCCGCAATGGCACGGCGCAGGTCGATCATCGCGGTCCGGCCCGGCGGACGCCGAACCACTGCTCGGCGCCGTGCTCCTCGAAGCGCTCGTGCTCGGTGAAGCCGAGCCGCCCGGCCAACGTCAGGGACGCGGTGTTGGCCGCCTGGGTGCACAGCACGACCGGCTCGTCGAAGCGGGCGTCGACCCACGCGAGCACGGCGGCCCCGGCCTCGGCGGCGTACCCGTGGCCCCAGGCGTCGACGGGGGTGACGTAGCTGAGCTCGAGCTCGCCGCCGCCGGGGGAGACCCGGCCGGGGCGCGCCGGGTCGTGGCGCGAGACGCCGAACCAGCCGACGAAGCGGCCGCCCGCCTCGACGACGAACTGCCCGGGCCGGTCGGCCGGGACCGTGGGCAGCTCCTGCTCCAGCTGCGCGCGGTCGCGCCCGCCGCCGGTGTGGCGGTTGACCTCGGGGTCGGCGCCCAGGTCGACGAAGGCCGGGCGGTCACGGGCCTCGGGCGCCCGCAGGACCAGGCGCGCGGTGCGGATCGGCGCCGGGGGCCAGTCGTCGACCGTGGGAGGGAGCGCCATGCGTCTCAGGCTAGCCAGCGGCGGGACCCGCCCGAGAAGTTGCCATCGACTCCGGTGTTCCTTCGGCGGATCTCGCCAGTGAGGGTGTGTGATGTGGCGCACTAGTTTGAGGTTTCTCGGGCACACACCCCTGGCGAATCTGGAGGCCCTGCATGTCGATGTTCAAGTGGGACGTGGTCGATCCCGCTCCCGGCGAGGCGGTGCTCCCGCACCAGCGCCTGCCGTGGGGCAAGACGATCGGACTCGGTGCCCAGCACGTGGTCGCCATGTTCGGCGCCACCTTCGTGTTCCCCCTCGTGATGGGCCTCGACGCCAACCTGGCGATCATGTTCTCCGGCCTCTGCACGATCCTGTTCCTGCTCATCGTCCAGAACCGGGTCCCCAGCTACCTGGGCACCAGCGCCTCGTTCGTGGCCTCCGTCGCCGCGATCCGCCTGCTCGACACGGACAACGACTCGTCGTACGTCACCGGCGCGATCCTCGTCGGCGGCCTGGTGCTCGCCGCGGTCGGCGTCCTGGTCCACTTCGCCGGCGCGCAGCTCATCCACCGCCTCCTGCCGCCGGCCGTGACCGGCGCGGTCGTGATGCTGATCGGCTTCAACCTCGCCCCGGTCGTGGCCGGTGTCTACTGGCCCCAGGACCAGTGGATCGCGCTGCTCACCGCCGCGTTCATGGTCTTCGCCTCGGTCGCGCTGCCGGGCTTCTGGTCGCGCATCGCGGTCTTCCTCGCGCTGATCTTCGGCTACCTCCTGTCGTTCGTCGCCGACATCGTGCTCGGCCCGATCACCTCGGTCCTCGGCGGTGCCACCGAGGCCACCGAGCACGACCGCGTCTCCTGGGCCGGCGTCCAGGCCGCCGACTGGATCGGCCTGCCCAGCGGCACGCTGGCCGACGGCGTCTCGGTCGTCCACGCCCCGTCGTTCTCGCTCACCGCGATCCTCCTGGTGCTGCCCGGCGTCATCGCGCTCGTCGCCGAGAACACCGGCCACGTCAAGGCGGTCGCCGAGATGACCGGCGAGAACCTCGACCCCTACATGGGTCGCGCGATCGGCGCCGACGGCATCGCGACGGCGTTCGCCAGCGCGTTCGGCGGCTCGCCCACCACGACGTACGCCGAGAACATCGGCGTCATGGGCGCCACCCGCGTGTACTCCACGGCCGCCTACTACGTCGCGGCCGGCGTCGCGATCCTGCTCGGCCTGTGCCCCAAGTTCGGCGCGATCGTCAACGCGACCCCCGGTGGGGTCCTGGGCGGCATCACGGTTGTCCTCTACGGGATGATCGGTCTGGTGGGCGCGAAGATCTGGGTCGAGAACAACGTCGACTTCGGCAACCCGGTCAACATGGTCGGCCTGGCCGCCGGCCTGATCGCCGGCATCGGTGGCGTGACGCTGACCTTCGGCGACGACTTCGAGCTCGGCGGCATCGCCCTCGGCACGATCCTGGTCATCGTCTTCTTCCACATGGTCAACGGCCGTGGCGGCCACGGTGCCGGCAACGTCACCCGCAACCTGAGCCACCCCGAGCACGACGGCGGCGTCGACGACGCAGCGTCTGGAGGCACCACCCACCGATGAAGCCCGCACCCTTCGCCTACCAGCGACCGACCGGTCTCGAGGAAGCCCTCGCGGCCCTCGCGGAGGAGCCGGGGGCGAAGGTGCTGGCCGGCGGTCAGTCCCTGGTCCCGCTGCTCTCCATGCGGCTGGCCGCACCGTCGATGCTCATCGACATCAACGCCCTGCCGGACCTCGGCCACGTCACCACCTCCCGCGAGGGGGACGGGGCCGGGGTCCGGGTCGGGGCCCTGGCCCGCCACGCCCACGTCCTCGCCGACACGGACGCGGCCGAGGTCCAGCCGCTCCTCGCGCTCGCGCTCTCGCACGTCGCGCACCCCACGATCCGCAACCGCGGCACGACCGTCGGCTCGATCGTCCACGCCGACGCGGCCGCCGAGATGCCCATGGTGCTGCGCCTGCTGGGGGGCTCGGTCGAGGTCGCCTCGGTGCGCGGACGGCGCACGATCCCGGCCGACGAGCTGTTCCTCGGACCTCTGGAGTCGACCCTGGCCCACGACGAGATCGCGGTCGAGGCGTTCTTCCCGGCCCTCCCCGCCGGTGGGGGCGTGGCCTTCCAGGAGATCGCGCGCCGCCACGGCGACTACGCCCTCGTGGGTGTCGCCGCGCTCGTCCAGCTCGACGGCGACCGCGTCACCAGCGCCCGGATGGGCTTCGTCTCGGTCAGCGACGTGCCGACGGTCGTCGACGTCACCGACGCCCTCGACGACCCGGCCAGCGCGGCCCTCGCCGAGCTCGAGCCGTCCGACGACATCCACGCGACCGCCGCCTACCGCGCGCACCTGGTGAAGGTGCTCGCTCCGCGTGTCCTGGCGGCCGCGACCGACCACGCCCGCACCCGGGCAGGAGAGGTGACCCCCGCATGACCAGCGAGACCACGGATCAGACCCGGGAGGAGATCCACGACGTGCGCCTGCACGTCAACGGTGCCGCCCACGAGGTCCGGGTGCCCGCGCGGCGCCTGCTGTCCGACGCCCTGCGCCACGACTGCGGCCTCACCGGCACCCATGTCGGGTGCGAGCACGGCGTGTGCGGCGCCTGCACCGTCCTGGTCGACGGCGCGCCGGTGCGCTCGTGCCTGATGCTCGCGGTCTCGGCCGTCGACTCCGAGATCACGACCGTCGAGGGCCTCACCGAGGTCGACGGGACCGAGCAGGGCCGGCTCAGCCCGGTCCAGCAGGCGTTCTCCGACTGCCACGGACTGCAGTGCGGCTTCTGCACCCCCGGCTTCCTGACCACCATCACCGCCGGCCTGCGCGAGAACCCGGACCCGTCCGAAAACGAGGCGCGGGAGATGATCGCGGGCAACCTGTGCCGCTGCACCGGCTACCAGAACATCGTGAAGTCGGTCCTGCGCGCCGCCGAGATCGAGCACGAGCGGAGCCAGGCATGACCACCAAGCTCTTCGGCACCAAGGTCCCCCGCGTGGAGGACCAGCGCTTCCTGCGCGGCCAGGGCCGCTACGTCGACGACCTGCTCACCGACGACCCCCGGCTGCTCCACTCCGCGGTGCTGCGCTCGCCGCACGCCCACGCGCGGATCCTCGACATCGACGTCTCAGGCGTCCTCGACGTCGAGGGCGTCGTGGCGGTGTGGACCTGGGACGACCTCCAGGGCCCGATGGCCGAGCCGCTGCCGCTGCTCATCCCGCACCCGTCGCTGACCCACGGCCGCACCCAGTACGCCCTGGCCCGCGACGAGGTCAACTACGTCGGCGAGGCGATCGCCTTCGTCGTCGCCGCCGACCGCTACGTCGCCGAGGACGCCGTCTCGCGCATCCGCGTCGACTACGAGCAGCTGCCGCCGGTCGTCGGCATCGCCGCCGCCCGCGCCGCCGCGCGGGTCGTCCACGACGACGTCCCCGACAACGTCGGGGCCCGCATGGAGCAGGAGAACGGCGACGCCCGCGCGGCCATCGCCGCCGCCCCGCACACCCTCCACCTCGACCTCGACATCGAGCGCTCGGCCTGCACCCCGATGGAGGGCCGCGGCACCGTCGCGCGCTGGGACCCCGACACCAGCCGGCTGACGGTGTGGTCCTCGACCCAGACCTCCACCGGCGTACGCGGCTGCGTGTCGGCCAAGCTCGGCCTCGACCTCGCGCAGGTCGACGTCATCACCCCCGACGTCGGCGGCGGCTTCGGCGTCAAGGTCGTGCACCCGTGGCCCGAGGAGCTGCTCGTCCCGCTGGCCGCGAAGACGCTCGGCCGCCCGGTGAAGTTCACCGAGGACCGGCGCGAGCACTTCATCTCCTCGGCGCACGAGCGCGCCCAGCAGCACCAGGTCGACGTCGGCTTCGACGACGAGGGCCGCCTGCTCGGGCTCAACGTCGAGTTCTGGCACGACCACGGCGCGTACACGCCCTACGGCCTCATCGTCCCGATCATCACCTCGACGCAGCTGCTCGGCCCCTACAAGCCGCAGAACTACCGCGTCGTCTTCGAGTCGCTCTACACCAACACCGTCATCGTCACCCCCTACCGCGGCGCCGGGCGCCCGCAGGGCTGCTTCGTGATGGAGCGGACGATGGACGCGATCGCGGCCTACCTCGGCAAGGACCGCACCGAGGTCCGCGCGGCCAACTTCATCCAGCCCGACGAGTTCCCCTTCGAGCACGGCCTGATCTTCCAGGACGGGCGCGAGCTCACCTACGACTCCGGGGACTACCCCGCCTCGCTCGAGAAGCTCAAGGCGCTGGTCGGCTGGGACGAGTTCGAGGACTTCCGCGCCGAGATGGCAGCCCAGGGACGCAAGGTCGGCATCGGGCTGGCCTGCTACGTCGAGGGCACCGGCGTCGGCCCCTACGAGGGTGCCCACGTCCACATCGAGACCTCCGGCAAGGTCAAGGTCGCCACCGGCCTCACCACCCAGGGCCAGGGCCACCAGACCGCGTTCGCGCAGGTCGTCGCCGACGCCCTCGGCGTGCGGTTCGAGGACGTCGAGATCACCACCGGCGACACCCGCAAGATGCCCTACGCCGTCGGCACCTTCGCCTCGCGCGCCGCGGTCATGAGCGGCTCGGCCATCCACCTCGCCGCGCTCCGGGCCCGCGAGAAGGCGCTGCGGATCGCCGCGGAGGCGCTGGAGGCCGACGAGTCCGACCTCGAGATCGTCGACGGCGTCGTCTCCGTGCGCGGCACCGGTGCCAGCATCGACCTCGGCACCGTCGCGGTCCTGTCGAACCCGCTGCGCTACGCCTTCGACGAGGCCTCCAAGGCGGCCACGCAGTTCTCCGTCGGCGACCCCGGCAAGCCGCCGGTGGCCGAGGACGACGAGCCGGGCCTGGAGGGCAAGGACTTCTACTCCCCGCCCCGCTCGACCTTCGCCAACGGCATGCACGCGGTGATCGTGGAGACCGACCCCGACACGGCCGAGATCACGATCCTCAAGTACGCCGTGGTCCACGACTGCGGCCACCTGATCAACCCGATGATCGTCGAGGGCCAGATCCACGGCGGCGTCGCGCAGGGTGTGGGCGGCGCGCTCTACGAGCGGATGGCCTACGACGAGTCGGGGCAGCTGCTCAACGCCTCGTTCATGGACTTCCTCATGCCCTACGTCACCGAGGTGCCGACGTCGATCGAGATCGACCACCTCGAGACCCCGTCGCCGCTCAACCCGCTCGGCATCAAGGGCGCCGGGGAGGCGGGCGTGATCCCGTCGGCCGCCGTCTTCGCCGCCGCGATCGAGGACGCCGAGCGGGCCGACTATCCAACACTGGCGATCACCGCCATGCCCATCTCGCCGTGCGAGCTGTTCGAGCTGCGCCTCGAGCACGCCGACGCCGACACCGACGCCGCCCTCGGTGGTCGAGGTGCGAGCGCAGCGAGCCTCGAAACCACGACCACTGACTGAGGAGACCCGATGAAGTTCACCGGAGAGAACGTCCTGAACGCCCCCGTCGCCGAGGCGTGGGACGCCCTGCTCGATCCCGCCGTCCTCGTGCGCACCATCCCCGGCTGCGAGAAGCTCGAGGCGACCGGCGAGAACGCGTACGCCATGACGGTCACCGCCGGGGTCGCCTCGATCAAGGGCACCTACGCCGGCTCCTGCCAGCTCGGCGACCTCCAGGAGCACCAGTCGCTCGTCATGAAGCTCGACGGCGCCGGTGCCCCCGGCACGATCGGCGCGACCGTGCTGGTGCGGTTCGCGCCGGAGGGCGAGACCACGCGGATCTCCTACGACGCCGACGCCACCGTCGGCGGGATGATCGGCGGCGTCGGTCAGCGGATGCTCACCAGCGTCTCGCGCCGGATGGCGGGGGAGTTCTTCTCCAACGTCGACGCCGCGATCGCCGGCGGCCCGGTCGCCGCGACCGTCGCCGCGCCGGCGGGCGCCACGGTCGAGCCCGGTGCGCCCGCACCGGCGGGTGCGGTCTTCACGCCTCCCGCCCGGGTGGCGTCGCCAGCCGGCTCCCAGCAGGACTTCCTCACCGGCGTCGCCGTCGGGGCCGGCCTGGTCCTCATCGGCGCTGTCGTGGGCGGCCTCCTCGGTCGTCGGCGATGACCGACGTCACGGTCGACTCCACCGCCCGCGACCAGGCGGCAGCCGTCCGTGCCGGCGCGATCTCCGCGACCGAGCTCCTCGAGCTCCACCTCGACCGGATCGAGGAGCGCAACCCCGAGCTCAACGCGATCGTCTCGCTCGACGCCGAGCGGGCCCGCGCGGCGGCCGCGGTCGCCGACCAGTCGCAGGCCTCGGGCGAGCCGACCGGCCCCCTGCACGGCCTGCCGTTCGCGGTGAAGGACACCCACGCCCTCGAGGGGTGGCCGCACACCTTCGGCTCGCCGGTCTTCGCCGATCACGTCGCCGACCACGACGAGCTGCTCGTCGAGCGCGTACGCCGTGCCGGCGCGGTCTTCGTCGGCAAGACCAACGTGCCGGAGTTCGCCGCGGGCTCCCACACCTTCAACACCGTCTTCGGCGTCACCCGCAACCCGGTCGACCCCGCGCGGTCCGCGGGCGGGTCGAGCGGGGGAGCCGCGTGCGCGCTGGCCGCCGGCATGGTGCCGCTGGCCGACGGCTCCGACATGGGCGGCTCGCTGCGCAACCCGGCGTCGTTCTGCGGCGTGGTCGGGATGCGGCCCTCGCTGGGCCGGGTGCCGGAGTGGCCGCTCTACAACCAGTGGGAGACGACGTCGGTCGGCGGCCCGATGGCGCGCAACGTCGGCGACCTGGCGCTGCTGCTCTCCGTCCTCGCCGGGCCCGACCCGCGTGCCCCGCACGCGCTCGGCGACGCCGGCGCGGCCTTCGCCCCGCCGCTGGCCCCCGCCCCGCTCGCCGGGCTGCGGGTCGCCGCGTCGGTCGACCTCGGCGGCGCCTTCGCGGTGGACCACGCGGTGGCCGACGTCGTCCGCGCGACGGCGGCCCGGCTCGCCGACGCGGGCGCCGACGTCACCGACGCGCACCCCGACCTGTCCCTGGCCGACGACACCTTCCGCACCCTGCGGGCGTGGCACTTCCAGGCCAAGCTGGGCCGGCTGCTCGCCGAGCACCCGACGTCCTTCAAGCCCTCGCTCGAGGCCAACATCCGCGCCGGCGAGCCCCTCACCGGCGCCGACGTGGCGCGCGGCTACTCCCAGCGCACCGCGCTCTCGGAGACGATGCGGCTGTTCTTCGGCGACCACGACGTGCTGCTCCTGCCGACCTCCCAGGTCCCGCCGTTTCCCGTCGACCAGGAGTTCCCGACGAGCATCAACGGCCAAGAGATGCCCGACTACCTCGCCTGGATGCGCTCCGCGTACTTCATCTCCGTCACCGGCTGCCCGGCGATCTCCGTCCCCGCCGGTCGGACGCCCGACGGCCTCCCGGTGGGGGTGCAGCTCGTCGCCCGCCACGGCGCCGACCGGCGTCTGCTCGAGGTGGCCGCCGCCGTCGAGGAGCTCCTCGCCTGACGCCGACCTGTCGCATCTGCACACACCGATCACCCCGACCTGTCGCATCTGCACAGACCGGCACGCGCAGATGGGTCAGCTCGGCACCTGTCACGGGTGCAGATGGGTCAGCTCGGCACCTGCCCGGCGTGCAGACGCGTCAGCTCGGCACCTGCCACGATGCGGCCATGAGCACGACGCCCGCGCCGCCCTCGCCCGCGCACCCGGTCCTCGACGAGCGGGCGGAGCTCCCGCGGGAGATCTGGTGGTTCGGTTGGTCCTTCGCCGCCGAGTCCGGGGTGCACCTGCTGCTGCGGGGACCCAAGGACGACGCGGGGTCGGCGGTGCTGTCGATGGTGCTCAGCGCGCTGGTGGTCACCTTCTTCGCCGCCGGGGTGGTCCGCGCGCGCGGCGTCCGGCTCGCCGTCGTGGCGGTCCTCCTCGCCCTCGCGCTGGTGCTGGGCCTGGCCGGCCTGGTCGTCCACCTCACCCTGCTCGGCATGGTCACGGCGGGCTTCTCCGCCCTGCAGGCCTGGCTGCTCTGGGGCTACACCCGGACCCCGTGGTTCGCCTGGCAGCGGACCCGGCCGGCCGGCGGTCCCTCGCTGCGGCCCATCCTGGCCGTGGCCGTGCTGGCCGGCGCACTGGGCGGGCTCACCGTGACCCAGGACCCGGAGCCGGGCCTCCACGTCACCGTGTCGTCGAGTCACGCCACCCGCCACTGACGGCAACTCCTGCCGACGATCCGGCGATTCGTCGGCAACGACTGCCGTGGCCCTCGCCACGTCGGCCTCGGTTGAATCGTCCCCATGAGCAACCGGCGCATCAGGATCGGCATCGACACCGGAGGCACGTTCACCGACGTGGTGGCCTTCGACGAGGACTCCGGGGAGCTGGTCACGACCAAGACCCCCTCCACGCCGGGCAACCCGGCCGACGGGTTCATCTCCGGGATCGAGAAGATCCTCGGGATCGTCGGGGCGTCGGGCGACGACATCACCGCGGTCTCCCACGGCACCACGGTGGCCACCAACAAGCTGCTCGAGGGCAAGGTGGAGGCGCTCGGCTTCATCACCACCGAGGGCTACGAGTTCATGCTCGAGATCGCCCGCCAGTCCGTCCCCGACGGCTACGGCAACTCCTACTTCTGGGTCAAGCCCGACCGCATCGTCCCGGCCGACCGCGTCCGCACCGTCGGCGGCCGCCTCGACTTCACCGGCGCGGAGGTGCGGCCCTTCGACGAGGAGTCGGCCGTCGCCGCCGCGCGCTGGTTCCGCGACCAGGGCATCACCACCCTGGGCGTGTGCCTGCTGCACGCCTACGCCAACGACGAGCACGAGCTCCGCATGCGCGAGATCCTGCGCCGCGAGCACCCCGAGGCGATCGTGTCGATCTCGAGCGAGGTGCTGCGCGAGTACCGCGAGTACGAGCGCGCGATGACGACGCTGGTCGATGCCGCGGTGAAGCCCAACGTGAGCCGCTACGTGAACAACATCTCCGAGCGCCTGCACGGGTTCACCGGCGGCAGCGAGATCCCGTTCTACGTGATGAAGTCCAACGGCGGCGTGCTGTCGGCCGACGAGGTCGTGCACCAGCCCATCACGACCGTGCTCTCGGGCCCGGCCGCCGGCGCCCTCGGCGCGGCGCTGATCGCCAAGGTCGCGGGCTTCCCGAAGATCCTCACCTGCGACGGCGGCGGCACCTCGACCGACGTCTCGGTCGTCCTCGACGGCGAGCCCACGCTGACCACCGAGGGCACCGTGGGTGCGTACCCGAGCAAGATCCCGATGATCGACGTGGTCACCGTGGGCGCGGGCGGCGGCTCCATCGCCTGGCTCTCGCCCGAGGGCCTGCTCAAGGTCGGCCCGCACTCGGCCGGCGCCGACCCGGGCCCGCTCTGCTACGGCAAGGGCGGCACGCAGCCCACCATCACCGACGCCCACGTCACCCTCGGCCGGATCCCTCCCCACCTGCTCGGCGGCGAGATCCCGCTCGACACCGAGGCCGCCCGCGCGGGCATCGCCGCCCTCGCCGACGAGCTCGGCGTCGACTTCGAGCGCTGCGCGACCGGCATCCTGGAGATCTCGGCCTGGAACCAGGCCAACGCCCTGCGCCAGGTCAGCGTCAAGCGCGGCCTCGACGTGCGCGACTTCATGCTGACGACCTTCGGCGGCTCCGGCTCGCTCCTGGCCTGCCGGCTCGTGGACATCCTCGACCTCGCGGGCGTCGTCGTGCCCCCCAACCCGGGCAACGTCAGCGCCTTCGGCCTGCTGACCGTGGACGTGAAGAACGACTACGTCCAGACCCACGTCGCCAAGGAGTCCGCGCTCGACCACGGCACGGTCCAGACGATCCTCGACGACCTCACCGCCAAGGCCCGCGAGGCGCTGGCCAAGGAGGGCTTCGAGCCTGCGGACCACCGCTTCCAGCGCACCATCGACGTGCGCTACGTCGGCCAGGCCTTCGAGGTCCGCGTCGCGGCGCCCGAGGGCACGGTCGACGAGGCCTACGTCGCGCAGGTCGCGGAGACCTTCCACGCCGAGCACCGCCAGCTCTACGGCTACGACTTCCGCGGCGACGCCACGCAGCAGGTCGAGTGGGTCAACCTCCGCGTGACCGGCATCGGCCCCATCACCCGCCCGGAGATCCCGACCCTCGACAAGGCCGACGGCACCGTCGAGGAGCGCGCGGTCCGCGGTCGTCGCCCGGTCTGCTTCGACGCCGACCTCGGCTACGTCGACACCCCCGTGGTGTGGCGCGGCGACCTCGGCGCGGGGGACAGCTTCAGCGGTCCCGCGATCGTCGAGGAGTTCGGCTCCACCATCCCCGTCCACCCCGGCTTCGAGGTCGTGGTCGACGACTGGGCCAACCTCGTGATCCGGAAGGAGTCGGGCCGATGACCACCACCAGCGCCGACGTCACCACCCGCCCCGTCGACCCCGCCTACGTCACGGCGAGGCCGGTCAACCCGGCCGGCCTGCCGACGACGTACGACCACGGCCACCGCCTCACCCCCGAGGGCTCGAGCGTCGACCCGATCCTCGTCGAGATCGTCCAGGGCACCCTGGCCAGCGTCGAGATGGAGGTCGAGACCGCCATCGGTCGCACCAGCCGCTCGCCGATGATCCGCGACGCCCACGACTTCCGCGCCGGCATCCACGACCGCCAGCTGCGCAAGCTCACCGGCCGCTCCTACAGCGCGCTCGTGCACCCCATCGCGCGCGACTTCCCGCTGGAGGAGATGCGCGAGGGCGACGTCTTCTTCCACAACGACGTCTACGAGTCGGAGGGCGGCATCGGCCACCTGCCCGACCTGTGCGTCACCGTCCCGGTCTTCCACCAGGGCGAGGTCGTGGCCTTCGTGCAGGCCTTCGGCCACCACGACGACATCGGCGGCGCCTGCCCGGGCTCGATGCCCAGCGGCGCGACGACCGTCTACGAGGAGGGCCTCGCGGTCCCGCCGATCAAGCTGTGGGACGCGGGGGTGCCCAACAAGGCGGCGCTGCGGATCATGACGCGCAACTCCCGGATGCCCGACAGCCTCGCCGCCGACCTCGACGCCGAGTGCTCGGCCTGCCTGATGGGCGCGCGCCGGCTCAGCGAGCTCTTCGACCGCTACGGTCGCGAGGCCATCGAGACGTCGTTCGACGCGATCCTCGACTCCACCACCGAGACCTACCGCCGCGAGATCCTCTCCAAGATCCCCGACGGCACCTACGTCTGGGAGGACTACGCCGAGCACGACGGCGTCGACGAGCCGCAGCTGCACACCCAGCGGATCACCCTGACCAAGGTCAGCGACGCCCCGGCCGACCCCGAGCACGGCCGCCCGGCCGGTCCGCGGCTGATCATCGACTTCACCGGCACCAGCGCGCAGGCCAAGGGCCCGATCAACCACTGCGGCGACTACGTCGGCGGCAACTTCCTCAAGAAGTGGCTCGCGCCGATCCTGCGCAACCTCGCCGACACCCCCGAGCGGATGGCCGAGCTCGACGTCAACGAGGGCATCGTGCCGCTGATCGAGATGCGCTTCCCCGAGAAGGGCACGCTGCTCACCCCGATCCACCCGGGCCCGACCAACGCCCGCACGTTCGTGATCCTGCGCCTGCTCGGCGTGCTCGCCGGCGTGGTGGCCAAGGCCGTGGACGGCAAGATGCCGGCCGACCAGGAGACGATCCGCTACACCGGCGTCTACGGCAAGGACCTCGAGGGCAACGACTACCTCATGCGCGAGGTGCTCGGGGGTGGCTCCGGCGGGCGCTACTACGCCGATGGCGAGGACACCATCCACGTCGTCCCCGACTCCCGCAACCTGCCGACCGAGTTCACCGAGTCGCGCTTCCCGTTCATCGTCGAGCGCCTCGGCCTCGCCGTCGACTCGGGCGGCGCGGGCCAGTTCCGCGGCGGCCTGGGTTACGAGAAGCAGATCCGGATGCTCAAGGACGGGCACTTCATGTCCATCGCCGACCGCTCGATCCTGGCCTGCTGGGGCGTGCGCGGCGGCAAGGCCGGCGCCCCGTTCTCGGTCGTCATCGACCCGGGCGGCCCGGAGGAGCGCGAGGTCGACGCCCTTGCCGACGCCGAGGTGATCAAGGCCGGGCAGGTGGTGCGGATCCGCACCACCGGTGGTGGCGGCTGGGGCGACCCGCTGGCCCGCGACCCCGAGCTCGTCGTGCGCGACGTGGTGTGGGGCAAGGTCTCGGCCGAGGCCGCGCTGCGCGACTACGGCGTGGTGCTGACCGGCTCGCGTGACGCCGGCGACCTCGCCGTCGACGCCGCGGCGACGGAGGGCGAGCGGGCCGGCCGTGCCGCCTGGAGCCGCGAGGACGACGCGTTCTTCGACCGCGGTCCCGGCTACGCCGCGCTCGCCGACGGCGCGGCGTTCGCCGAGGTGGACCGGATCTGAGGTGGCCCGCCAGCGCGTCGCGGTGATCGGCGGTCACGGCAAGACCGGCCGCGCGGTCACCGCTGCGCTGTACGCCCTGGACGTGCGGACGCTGCCGCTGGGCCGGGCCGAGTGGCCCGACCTGGCGGCAGCGCTGTCCGGGTGCGACGCGGCGTACGTCATCGCGCCCAACCTCCACCCCGACGAGCCGGCGTACGTCGCCGAGGCGCTCGACGCCCTCCAACAGGCGGGTGTGGGCCGGGTGGTCTACCACTCCGTCGCCTCGCCGTTCGTGCCCGCGATGCCGCACCACCTCGGCAAGGCCGCCTGCGAGGACCTCGTCCGTCGCTCGGGCCTGGCGTGGACGGTCCTCCAGCCGGGGGCGTACCTGCAGAACCTCGACCTGACCGGTCCGCTCGACCTGCCGTACTCGCCCGACGTGCCCTTCGGCTTCCTCGACCTGGCCGACCTCGGTCGCGCGGCCGCGGTGGTGCTGACCGAGCCCGGCCACGAGGGGGCGACGTACGAGCTCGCGACCCGCGTCGCCACCGTGCGTGAGCTCGCCGACGAGGCGGGGGTGGCCGTGCGTCGGGTCCCCGACCCGGGCACCCACCCGTGGCTGTCGGCGATGTTCGCCTACTACGACGACCACGGTCTTCCGGTCGGCACGCGGGTGCTCGCGGCGCTGCTCGGGCGGTCCTGACCCGTCGTCAGCCGACGTCGCCGAGCCGGGCGGCGACGCGGCGGCACGCGGCCACCAGCTCGGGTGGCTCGACCTGCGCGACGTCGGTGTCGAAGCGGGCCAGCGAGGCCGCGAGGGCCGGCCACGACCAGGCCCCGAGGCTGACCCGGCAGCGACCGTCCGCGAGCTCCTCCACCTCGCCGTCACCGACGAACGGGGCGACCGCGTGAGCGGGGGAGCCCAGGACCGCGGACCCGCGGCACGGCCAGGCGTCCGGGCCCGCGGACCCCTTGAAGCGGGCCGCGACGAACGTCGCGACGTCCGGCGCCGGGAGGGGACGCGGGACGAAGCGCGGTCCGTGGGGCGTCCGGAGCCGCATCCGGTCCAGCCGGTAGGTGCGCCAGTCGTCGCGGTCGAGGTCCCAGCCGACGACGTACCAGCGTGACCGTCGGCGGACCAGGTGCAGCGCCTCGGTCCGGCGGGGCGGGCCGTCGGTGTCCTCGTCCTCGCCGTAGTCGAACCGCAGCACCTCGCGGCGCCGGATCGCTTCGCTGACCGCGACGATCGCGGCCGTGGCGACGTGCGGGCCACGGTCGAGGCCGGCGACCTCGACGGCGTCGACGCGGTGGCGCACGCGGCTCGGCAGCACCTGGCGCACCGTGGCGAGGGCGCGCGCGGCGCCCTCGGCCACGCCGTCGTCGAGGTCGGAGGCCAGGCGCAGCGCCACGGCGAGCGCCACCGCCTGGTCCTCGTCGAAGAGCAGCGGCGGCAGCTCGCTGCCGGCCTCGAGGCGGTAGCCCCCGTCCGGACCCTTCGCCGCCGCCACGCGGTACCCGAGCGCGCGCAGGCGCTCGACGTCTCGGCGCACGGTGCGCTCGGTGACCTCGAGCCGCTCCGCCAGCACCGCGCCGGGCCACTGGCGCCGTGCCTGCAGCAGCGAGAGGAGGGCGAGCAGTCGTCCCGTGGGCCCGCCGGTCGTGTCACTCATGTCGCCATCCTCCTCCAGCAGCGGACAGGAACGGTCCTCTTCTACCGACAGAGTGGGGTCATCGGCCGGAACCACCGGCCACCACGGAGAAGGAACCACCATGAGCGTCGACATCACCCCCCACGTCAACTTCCGCGGCCAGGCGCGCGACGCCCTCGCCTTCTACGCCGACGCCCTCGGCGGCGAGCTCGTCGTCGTCACCTACGCCGACGCCCACGCCGTCCAGGACCCGGCCGAGGCCGACCAGGTCATGTGGGGGCAGGTCGTCGCGCCCAGCGGCGCGCGCGTGATGGCCTACGACGTCCCCCGGGCGACGCCCCACGACGTCGGCATGATCCCGTTCTTCGTGTCCCTGCGCGGCGACGAGGCCGACGACGTCAGGGCGGCGTGGGCCGCGCTGTGCGTCGGCGCGACGGTCGTCCAGGAGCTCGGTCCCGCGGGCTGGGCGCCGCTCTACGGCATGCTGCGCGACCGCTTCGGCGTCACGTGGGTGCTCGACGTGGCCGTGGCCCACCCGGCCTGAGCAGGGTCGGCGGCGGTCGGCGACCCGAGGCAGGTGCGCGATCGCCCGCGGTGCGGTCCAATGGGCGCATGGCGGGAGTGGACGAACCGGGGTTGCCGACCCTCTACGACTGGGCGGGCGGCCTGGAGCCGCTGCGCCGGATGATCGACTGCTTCTACGACCGGGTGGAGGCCGACGAGGACCTGTCCGGATTCTTCCCGGGCGGTGTCTCCGTCCACCACCGCGCCCACGTCGCGGACTGGTGGGCCGAGGTGCTCGGCGGGCCGACGACGTACACCGAGCAGCACGGCGGGTACGAGTCGATGCTGCGCCACCACGTCGGCCTCGGGATCACACCCGCGCAGCGGCACCGCTTCGCCAGCACGATGAGCCTGGCTGCCGACGACGCCGACCTGCCGGCCGACCCGGAGTTCCGCGCCGCGATCGTCGGCTACCTCGAGTGGGGCACCCGCCTGGCGATGGAGAACTCCCAGCCGGGCGCGGAGCCCCCTGCCCGCGCGCCCACGCCCCGCTGGGGCTGGGGCGTCGCCCCGCCCTACCAGGGATGAGCCGCCGCGAGGGTGCAGGCGAGCCCGGCGCGCGAGGCGTCGTCAGGCTCGGTACTCGCTGTCGGTGACGTGGTCGAGCCAGGTGACCACGTCACCGTTGTCGTCGGCCTCCTGGATGGCGACGTGCGCCATGAACCGGTCGGGGGTCGCGCCGTGCCAGTGCTCCTCGCCGGGCTCGATGAAGACGACGTCGCCGGGGCGGATTTCCTGCACCCCCCCGTCACGGGTCGCCACGTAGCCGATGCCGTCGGTGACGTAGAGGGTCTGGCCCCTGGGGTGGGTGTGCCAGGCGGTGCGGGCTCCGGGGGTGAACCGGGACGTGCGCGCAGCCGACGGCTGACTGGTCGTCGGGGTTGCGGATGCCGTCGACGAGGACCGGGCCGGTGAACCAGTCGGCGGGTCCGGGGGCCGTCTGGCCCCCGCTGGGGGTGAGCTTCACGAGATGTTCCTTCCGGGAGGCGGGTGCGGTGTCTGTCTGAGGAGCTCAGGAGGCATTGGCAGGGGTGGCGGTGGCGGTGATGTCGCCCGCCATGGCGGCCAGGCGAGAGGCGGCCGTGTCGTCGAGGCGGCCGAGGACGACGATCCCCGGGTAGGAGGACTGGTCGCCGTAGTAGAGGACGAGGTCGTTCCCGGGGGCGTAGTAGCCGAGGTCGCCCACGTCGGGGTCTGCGCCGTCCGGTTGTCCGTCGAGGTTGAGCGGTTCGCGGAGGGTTCCGGTCTTCTCGACGCCTCCATGGTCGCTCATCTCGATGGTCTGCGGCAGCTGGGCCAGCAGGTCGCGCCCTGCGGGGGTGTCGTCGACGGTGGCGGTGAACCGCTCCTGCCCGACCTGGATCTCGATCTGCATCTCGGCCTCCTGGGTCGCGCTGCTGCGGGTGGGCGTGCTGGGTGCGGGGGCAGGGGTCGATGTGGACGTGCTGGCTGTCGTGCCGCAGGCGGTGAGGACGGCCACGGCCAGGGCCGTCGCAGCCCGCGACGCCGCGCTGCGGAGAGCGCACCGCGTGGTCATGGGCGCAGCAGCACCTTGATGGCGCGTCGCTCGTCCATGGCGGTGTAGCCGGCTGCGGCCTCGGCCAGGGGAAGCTCGAGGTCGAAGACCTTGCCGGGGTCGATCTCGCGCTTCCAGATGCGGTCGATCAGGTCGGGCAGGAAGCGGCGTACGGGGGCGGGGCCGCCGTGCAGGTGCACCTGCGAGAAGAACACCTCGTCGCCGGGCAGCTGGACGTCGTGGGAGACGCCCACGTATCCGACGTGGCCGCCGGGTCGGGTGGACCGGATGGCCTGCATCATCGACTCCTGGGTGCCGACCGCCTCGATGACCGAGTGGGCGCCGAGCCCGTCGGTGAGCTCCTTCACGCGGGCGACGCCGTCGTCGCCGCGTTCCTCGACGATGTCGGTCGCGCCGAAGTCACGGGCCAGGGTCTGGCGGTCGGCGTGGCGGCTCATGGCGATGATGCGCTCGGCGCCGAGCTCGCGGGCGGCGAGGATGCCGAGGAGCCCGACGGCGCCGTCGCCGACGACCGCGACGGTCTTGCCGGGTCCGACCTCGGCGGCGACGGCGGCGAACCAGCCGGTGCCCAGGACGTCGGAGGCAGCCAGCAGGCTGGGGACGAGGTCGTCGTCCGGCATGCCGGGGGTGGCGACGAGGGTGCCGTCGGCAAGCGGGATCCGGGCCCGCTCGGACTGGGTGCCGATGGTGCCGTGGACGAACTCGGCGTGCACGCACCGCGACGGGTAGCCGGCGCGGCAGATGTCGCAGGTGCCGTCGGAGATCACGAAGGAGCCGATGACGAAGTCCCCGGGCTTCACCGTCGTCACGGCCGCGCCGACCTCCTCGACGACGCCGACGTACTCGTGGCCCATGGGCAGCGCGTCGGCGGGTTCGGCGCCACGGTAGGGCCACAGGTCGGACCCGCAGATGCAGGTCGCAGCGAGGCGGATGACTGCGTCGGTGGGCTCGACGATGCGGGGCTCGTCGCGGTCGACGACGCGCACGTCGCCGGGGCCGTACATCACTACTCCACGCATGGTGGGTTCCTTCCGGGTCGGGGGTTGAGGCGGATCAGCGGGTGCCGGGCACCGGGCCGGCGGGGCCGTTCGGGTGCGCCGGTCGGTGCCCTGCGAGGCGGTAGGCGACGGCGGAGGCGGCGGTGAGGACCAGAACGATGACGGCCATCGGGACGGCCGTGTGCTCGCCGCCCAGGCCGGCCAGCGGGGCGATGGTGCCGGCCATGACCCACTGCAGGAAGCCCAGCAGCGCGGACCCGGTGCCGGGGTGGTCGGGCACTGCGCCGGAGGCGAGCGCGCCGGCGTTGGGTCCGACGAGGCCTTGGGCGGTCATCAGGACGAAGAACCCGACGAGCGCTGCGACCAACGGCATGGAGAACCACACCGCAGCAGCCGCGAGGAGGAGGCCGCCGGCCCCGGTGGCCACGAGACCGACCTCGACGAAGATCCGCGCCGGCACGCGGTCGGCGTACCGGGCCGCGACCAGCGCAGCCACCGTCATCCCGCCGGCGTTGGCGGCGAAGTCGACCGAGTACTGCAGCGGAGTCAGTCCGTTCATCGACTGCAGCACGTAGGCCGAGGTGGCGACGTAGGCGAACGTGATGCCCATCGAGAACGCGAACACCACCAGGTGGCCGCTGAACACCCGCGAGGACAACACCTGGCCGGCCGCGCCCAGCAGGCGACCGAGGCCACCTCCGTGGCGCCGTTCGACCGGCAGCGACTCCGGCATCGCCAGTGTCACCACCAGGACCATCACGCCCGCGAGGGCGGCGACCACCCAGAACGACACCCGCCAGTGCGTGAAGGACAGCACCAGGGCGCCCAGCAGCGGTCCCACGATCGGGGCGACACCCGCCACGGCGGCGACGAGGTTCATCGCGCGCACCATGCGAGCGCCGTCGGTGAGGTCCACGACGACCGACCGGGCGATGACCATGGCCCAGCCGCCGGCGAAGCCCTGGACCAGCCGGGCGGCCATCATCGCGGCCACCGACGGGCTGAACGCGCACGCCACCGACGCGACCACCAGGACGACCAGGCCGGCCAGCAGCGGTCGCCGGCGCCCCACCCGGTCGGAGAACGGGCCGCCGACGAGCTGGCCCAGCGCCATCCCGACGAAGAACGTCGTCAGGGTCAGCTGCACCTGGGTGGCGGAGGCGTCGAGGTCGCGGCCGACGAGTGAAAACGCGGGGACGTACATGTCGGTGGCCAGCGGTGCAATGGCGGTGATGAGCACGACAGCGCCCAGCACCGACGCCGGCAGCGCCGCACGACCCGTCGGCTTCGGGGAGGCCATGGAGGGTGCGTCGGTCGGGGACGGAGTGTGATCGTGCAGGACGGGCATGTCTCCATGGAACGCGCGACCGCGGCCGCGAAGAAGTCACGCTCGTGAGGTGTACCAGCAGGGCATCCCTCCGCCGGTCGGACGCGGGTAGCGTCGACGGCATGGACAACCGTTCGGAGGTGCGCGAGTTCCTCAGCTCCCGTCGCGCCAAGCTGACGCCTGAGGACGTCGGGCTGCCCGACGTCGGGCAGCGGCGCGTCCCCGGGCTGCGCCGCGGCGAGGTCGCCGCCCTGGCCGGGGTCAGCATCGAGTACTACTCGAAGCTCGAGCGGGGTGCGCTCGGTGGCGTCAGCGCCTCCGTGCTGGACGCCATCGCCCGGGCGCTGCGACTCGACGACGCCGAACGCAGCCACCTGTTCCACCTCGCCCAGGCAGCCGACGGCACCAGCGACATCCTCCGGCCCCGACGTCGCGCCAGGACGTGGACCCCGCGACCCAGCCTCACGTGGGTCCTGGACGCCATCACGGGCGGACCGGCGCTCATCCGCAACGGCCGCATGGACCTGCTCGCCACCAACCCGCTCGGACGCGCGATGCACGCCTCGCTGTACGAGCGCGCTCCCGGCCCTGTACCGAACTTCGCGCGCTACACCTTCCTCGACGAGGACGCGCGACGCTTCTACCCCGACTGGGACACCGCCGCCGACACCGCGGTCGCGATCCTCCGCACCGAGGCCGGCCGGGACCCTCACGACCGGCTGATGCACGACCTGGTCGGTGAGCTCGCCACCCGCAGCGAGGAGTTCCGCCGCCGCTGGTCCAGCCACGACGTCCGCCTCCACGGCGCCGGCACCAAGACCTTCCACCACACCGCCGTCGGCGAGCTCGAGCTCGCCTACGAGAGCGTCGACATGGTCTCCGACCCCGGCCTCAGCCTCACCATCTACGCCGCCGAACCCGCCTCCCGCACCGCAGAAGCACTGGCCCTCCTCGGCTCGCTCACCGCCACCCACGCCGGATCCCCGTGCTCGGCTGCGGAACGCGTGCCTGAGCACTAGCGTGGCCCGGCCGACGGAGGGCGCGAGGAGTCGGCATGGCGCGGCGGGAAGCGGTGGGGAGCATGCAGAGGTCACGTGCGGGATGGTTCGTCGCCGGGGGACTGGTCGCCGTCGCGGTCGGGTACGGCCTGGTCGACGAGATCGGGCCGGGCCCGGATCCCCAGGAGGTCGCGCGCCGCGCCTGGGACACGGTGGGCCAGGACACCCGCGACACCATGTGCCTGGGCATGCGGACGGTGCCCGGTTCGATGCGCCAGATGTTGACGGACACCCAGGACCTGAGCGCGGCCGAGGTCGACGCGACCTTGAAGATCCTGGCCGAGGAGTGCTGAGCGACGGTGCGCTCGGTGCACCAGCTGGAGCCATAGGCTGAGCGACCTTCGTCCCGAACGATCCGGAGCCGCTGCCAGGCCACGCCCCACGCAGACCCGCCACGCGCCACGTCTTCGGCGTGGTCGCTCGAGCCACGGTGTGACGGCGCTCGTCCTGGTCATCGCCCTTGCGTCTTGCTCGGACGCCCGTCCGAGGCAGGCCGTTACGAGGAGCTCGGCCCCCGATCCCGAGGGCGATGTGGTGGTGAGCGGGCTGGGCGACGACCGAGAGGCTGTCAATTCCGCTCCTCGCAACACGATCACGGACATCATCACCACGACCGTCGATCACGGTGCCGACGCGGTCACCATCGATGTCGCCTTCGCGGACCTGCGCCCACGCCAGTACCTCGACCTCAGTGCCTACGTGACGACGGACAGCACCGGATCGAGCCTCCCGGCGCAGGTGACCGCCCTGACCTATCTCGGCGAGAGCAGCATCGACGTCTACGAGGGCGACGGATCGTCGCGCTGCGCCGCTGCCACTGTCGCCCTCGACTACGACACCGACACGGTGACCCTGTCCGTGCCGCGCGAGTGCCTGGGTGAGCCTCGATGGATCGAGGCCGACGTGCGTGCAGCAACCATGCGCTACGACCAGGCGACCGGCGGCCCGAGCAGCGATGCGGTGTGGGAGGACGACGCCTATCGGGCCGGCCAGGCTCCACCAGGTGAGGGCCAGGGCACCACGCGGCTCCATTACCCGTGACGCCTGGCCCGCACCCCTCACGTCCGCCTGGTGAAGGTGACCTGGTTGTCGGGGTGGATGGTCTTCCCGTAGCGGGGGTCGTGGGCCAGACGATGGTGGTGCGGGCACAGCAGCCGGCCGTTGGCGAGGTCGGTGGCGCCGCCCCGTGACCACGGGTCGTCGTGGTGGGCGTGGCAGCCCGAGGCCGTGGTCTCGCACCCCTTCGCGGTGCAGCCGCCGTCGCGCAGGCCGAGCGCGAGGCGCTGCGCCTTCGAGAATAGCCGGCGGGCGCGGCCCAGGTCGAGCAGCTGCCCGGCGGCGCCGAGGACGACCGGGATGATCCCGGCCTCGCACGCCAGCCGGCGCGCCAGTGACGCGGACATCCGGGACCCGTCGTCGAGCAGCGCGGTCGCGTGCTCACCGAGGAGCTGCTCGAGCGTCATGGTGACGACCACGGTCGCGCTCACCCCGGCGGTCTGCGGGGTGGCGTCGGTCGGGTAGCGCTCGACGTACTCGACGAACGCCTCGCCCATCCGCCGTCGGGTGGGCTTCCACGTGCCGGTCTCGTCGTGGAGGTCGGCGGGGGAGTGCCGGGCGGGGTTGGCCAGCGCCAGCAGCACCCGGCGCAGCATCGCGCCGGTGGCGGAGGGAAGGGTGAAGCGACCGTGGCAGCGGCCCTCACCGTCGTCGGCCATCGAGAACGTGATCGACTCCGCGGCCCGGCGCTCCTCGTCCTCCAGCGCAGCGGCCTCGTGGGCCTCAGCGACCTCGGGTGCGACGGTGTCGAGGATCCGCCGCCCGATCCGTCGCAGCGCACGTGCGTCGAGCTGGCGCGCGCGGCCGAGCAGCACGCTCTCGGCTCGCGCCCGGACCTCGCCGTCGAGGTCTGCCGGGAGCGCGTCGACCGCCTCGGAGATGACCCTTGCCTGCTCCAGCCTCAGGTCGCCGCCGGCAAGCCGGGCTCCGAGGTCGGGGTGCCGCTCCAGCGCCAACCCCAGCCGGGTCAGCCGTCCCGCCTCGGCTCGCGTCAGCCGGCTCCGGTCGGCCCACCAGTGGTGCGTGTGCCTCGCGCCGACCTCGTCGCCCAGCCGCCGTGCGTCCGCCTCGGCCGCGCTGCGGCACTGCGCCGCGGCCACCCGGCCCGCGGCGACGGTCGCCGCGTCGAGCACGGCCACCAGGTCGGTGTCGTCGAGCAGGCCGGCCGGCCCGGCCAGGTCGACGAGCTCGTCCAGCACCCCGCCCAGGCGACCCAGCACCGCCGCGACCCGAGGGGACGGTGCCGGACGCGTCGGAGGCCCGGCGTCGACACCGGGCACGTGCCACGGGTTCTCAGCAGGCAGGGCGCTCACAGGACCAGGACCTCACTGCGCCACGAAGGCGCGTCGACGACAGCGGACGGCCTGTGTCTGGAGGTGTGTGCAGCCTGGTAAGTGGCTAGAAGAAGGGCCCGAGCTCGCGCTCGATCATGTGTTCGATTCTACTCAGCCAATATCACAGCGTCAAGCGCTGCAGCGCGGCTGACGACCCCACCACCGAGTGCCTGCGAGGATGCGCCGATGGCCCTCCGGATCGCGACCTGCCAGCCCACGTCGTCTGCCGACGTGCGGGCCAACGGTGCGGAGGTGCGCCGCATGCTGCGGGAGTGCGCGGCCGGTGGTGCGCGCCTGGCGCACTTCCCGGAAGGCTTCCTCTCGGGCTACGCGGTGGAGGACGTCGAGACCTGGGACGGGGTCGACTGGGCTGCGGTGCGCGAGGAGCTCGAGGAGGTGGCCGCCCTGGCCGGTGAGCTCGGGACCTGGGTGGTCCTGGGGTCGGCCCACGCACTGACCCCGCCGCACCGTCCGCACAACAGCCTCTACGTCATCTCCGACCAGGGTGCGCTCGTCGCCCGCTACGACAAGCAGAAGCTGTCGAACACCGAGCTCACGCGGTTCTACACGCCGGGATTCGAGTCGGTGGTCGTCGACGTCGACGGGTTCCGGTTCGGCCTGGCGATCTGCATCGAGATCAACTTCCCCGACCTCTTCGCGGGCTACGAGCGCCTCGGCGTCGACTGCCTGCTGGTGTCGGCCTACCCGGTCGACTCGATCTTCGCGACGAAGGCCAGGGCCTACGCCGCGATCCACACCTCGTGGCTCAGCCTGTCGGTGCCGGCCCAGGCCACGCACCTGTTCCACTCCGGCCTCATCGGACCGCACGGGGAGGTCCTGACTGACGCTGGGTCGGGTCCGGGCCTCGTGCTCGGCACGCTCGACCGCGACGACCCCGCGCTGCACGTCGCGCTCGACCTGGCCCGGCCCTGGCGCGCCACTGCGCGGGAGGGGGCGATCTACGAGGAGCGCCGGGTCAGCGACGAGCGCAGCCGGGTCCGTACGGAGTTCTGAAGCCGCCCGGCTAGGGTCCCGCCGTGCGTGTCCTCGGCATCGACGTCAGCCCCGACCTGGCCCAGCGGTGGGCGGCCTGGTTCGCCCCCGCCGTGCAGCCGTTCCTCGCCGACGACGAGCTCGCGGCTGCGGTCGGCGGGCGCGAGGAGGAGCTCGGCGAGGAGGTGCGCGACACCTTCTGCCTCTACGGCCCGCCGGAGGGGCTGCGCCACGTCTGGCTCGATGAGCAGGAGTTCCTCGACCTCCCGCGCCTGCTCCGCGTACGCCTGGTGCGCGAGCAGCTCGCCCACGAGCGTGAGCTGGTGCCGAGCGTCCGCGCCTGGGAGCACCTGGTGCCGCAGGTCCGCGCGCAGGTCGACGGGCACCGGTTCGTGTGGTGGCCGTCGCTGCTCGCAGGTGCGGAGGAGCAGGTCCTGACGGCGTACGTCGAGGAGGGCCGGCGCCCGAGCCGCCACGGAGAGGTGCCCGACGAGGTGTGGTCGCGGTCGGCCGACCTGCTGCCCGGCGCCCGACGCATCGCCGGAACCTTCCCGGCGGCCAGCGGACCGAACTGCTTCGGCGCGGTCATGGCCGCGGCCGGCGTCCCGGGCGCCGACGGCGTGTGGATGCTGCGCGAGCCGTTCGAGGAGTGGCTCGCCGCCGCCACGCGGCCGGGTGGTCGCGACGACGAGGCCGGCACGGTGCTGGTGTGGCGCACGCCCGACGGCCTGGTGCAGCACGCCGCGGTCACGCTCGGCGGGGGATGGGCGCTGCACAAGCCGTCGCAGGGCTGGATGAGCCCGACCAAGGTGCTCACGGTCGTCGAGTGCCGCGCCAGCTCGCACGCGTCCGGGCGGCGGCTGGAGCGCCGTACGCTCGCCTGACGCACCACAACAGTTGCCAGCGAACGACGCCGTTGTTGGCCGAACCTGCCGTGGGGGCGCTGTGAGCGCCGCCACTACGGTTGCGGCATGAGGGTCCTGCTCGCACTCGGCGGAAACGCCATGACGAACGCCGACGGTCGCGCCCGGCCCGAGGACCAGATCGCCGCCGCGCAGGTCGCGATGGCCGCCGTCGCCGGCCTGATCGAGCACGACCACGAGGTCGTCGTCACCCACGGCAACGGCCCCCAGGTCGGCAACCTCCTGGTCAAGAACGAGCTCGCCGCCGCGGTCGTCCCGCCCGTCCCGCTCGACTGGTGCGGTGCGCAGACCCAGGGCACCCTCGGCTTCGTCCTGATGGACGCGCTCGACGACGAGCTGGCCCGGCGCGGCGTGCAGCGGCGCAGCGCCGCGCTCGTCACCCGCACGCTGGTCGACGGCGACGACCCCGGCTTCACCACCCCGACCAAGCCGATCGGGCGCCACCTGCCCGAGGCCGAGGCCCGCCTGCTCGTCGAGCACGGCGAGACCTGGGAGGACCGCGGCGAGAAGGGCTGGCGCCGCGTCGTCGCCTCGCCCGAGCCGCTCGACATCCTCGACGCCCCGGCCGCCCTCGCGCTGATCGAGGCCGGCTTCGTCGTGGTCGCCAACGGCGGCGGCGGCATCCCGGTCATCCGCCGTCCCGACGGGACGCTCCACGGTGTCGAGGCGGTCATCGACAAGGACCTCGGCGCCGCGCTCCTGGCCCGCACCACGGGCGCCGACGCGCTCGTCATCGCCACCGACGTCGCCCACGCCGTCGTCGGCTGGGGCACGCCCGAAGCCCAGGACGTCGGCACCGTGACGCTCGACCAGATGCGGGCGTACGCCGCCGAGGGCCACTTCGCCTCCGGCTCGATGGGCCCCAAGGTCGACGCCGTCTGCCGCTTCGTCGAGCAGACCGGCCAGCGGGGCATCATCACCAGCCTCGACCAGATCACCGCAGCGGTCGCCGGCGACGCCGGCACCGTCGTCGTACCGAACTGACCGCAACGAAAGGAAGCACACCCATGCCCTCTGCCATCGAGGTCCGCAAGGTCCCGATCCACTCCGTGGCCGACGCCTCCGAGCTGACCAAGCTCATCGACGAGGGCGTGATCGCCGCCGACCGCGTCTTCGCGATCATCGGCAAGACCGAGGGCAACGGCGGTGTCAACGACTACACCCGCATCATCGCCGACCGCGCCTTCCGCGAGGCCCTCGTCGCCAAGGGCGCCGACCCCGAGCAGGTCAAGGGCGTGCCGATCGTCTGGTCGGGCGGCACCGACGGCGTGATCAGCCCCCACGCCACGATCTTCGCCACCACCGACGTCCCCGAGGACGACCCGTCGCGCGAGGAGATGCGCCTCACGGCCGGCTTCGCGATGAGCGAGCCGATCCTGCCCGAGGAGATCGGCTACGTCGCCATGGTCGAGAAGGTCGCCGCGGGCGTGAAGGTCGCCATGGAGCGCGCCGGCATCACCGACCCCGCCGACGTGCACTACGTCCAGACCAAGACCCCGCTGCTGACGATCCACACCATCCGCGACGCCAAGTCGCGCGGGAAGTCGGTGTGGACCGAGCACACCCACGAGTCGATGGACCTGTCCAACGGCGTCACCGGCCTCGGCATCGCCGTCGCGCTCGGCGAGATCGAGATGCCCACCGACGCCGACGTCATGCACAACCGCGAGCTCTACTCCTCGGTCGCCTCGTGCTCCTCGGGCGTCGAGCTCGATGTCGCCCAGATCGTCGTGGTCGGCAACGCGACGGGCGTCGGTGGCCGCTACCGCATCGGCCACTCGGTCATGAAGGACGCGCTCGACGCCGACGGCATCTGGGACGCCATCCGCTCCGCCGGCCTCGACCTGCCCGAGCGCCCTCGCACCAGCGACCTCGACGGCAAGCTGGTCAACGTCTTCCTCAAGTGCGAGGCGAGCCAGGACGGCATGGTCCGCGGGCGTCGCAACGCGATGCTCGACGACTCCGACGTGCACTGGCACCGCCAGATCAAGGCCTGCGTCGGCGGCGTGACCGCGGCCGTCACCGGCGACCCGGCCGTCTTCGTGTCGGTCTCGGCCGCCCACCAGGGCCCCGAGGGCGGCGGCCCGGTCGCGGCCATCGTCGACCTCGGCTGAGCCACCCGCACGACGTCCGACCCGCACCACCACGACACCCCGTCCGCGGGTCCGGCAGCACGCTGTCGGACCCGCGTGATGGGGTGTCCTGCGTGAGCACCCCGACCATCTCCCCGGTGGGCACCGAGCGGACCGACCCGGCCGCCGTGCGCTACCGGCTCGTCGCCCCCGACCGCGAGGTCGTGGTGCCCGAGCTCGACGAGCACCAGCAGCGCGTGGTCGACCACCCCGGCGGGCCGCTGCTCGGTGCTCGCCGGCCCCGGGACGGGCAAGACCACGACCCTGGTCGAGGCGATCGTCGACCGCGTCGAGCACCGCGGGGCCTCGCCCGACTCGGTGCTGGCCCTCACCTTCTCCCGCAAGGCCGCCGAGCAGCTGCGCGACCGCGTCACCGCCCGCGTCGCACGCACGACGTCGGCCGCCTCCTGCTCGACGTTCCACTCCTTCGCCTACGCCCTCGTCCGGGCCTACGCACCCGCCGAGCTCTACGAGGGCGCCATCCGCCTGCTCTCCGCGCCCGAGGCCGACGTCGTGCTGCGCGAGCTGCTGCGCGACAACCCCGAGTCGGTCGTGTGGCCGGGCCCCCTGCGCCGTGCCGTCGGCACCCGCGGGTTCGTCCGCGAGGTGCAGGCGGTCCTGGCCCGTGCCCGCGAGAAAGGCCTCGACCCCGCCGGCCTGCGGGCGCTCGGCATCGAGCACGAGCTGCCCGAGCTCATCGCCGCGGGGCTCTTCCTCGAGCAGTACCTCACGGTCCTCGACAACCTCGGCGCCACCGACTACTCCGACCTGATCCGCCGCGCGGTCATCGAGGCCGAGGCCCACCGCGAGGAGCTGCGGGCGCGCTGGAGCCACGTCTTCGTCGACGAGTACCAGGACACCGACCCCGGGCAGGTGGCGCTGCTGCGCGCGCTGGCCGGCGACGGCCGCGACCTGACCGTCGTCGGCGACCCCCACCAGTCCATCTACGGGTTCCGCGGCGCCGACGTGCGCGGCATCCTCGACTTCCCGGCCGCCTTCCCCACGCGGGAGGGCCGCCCGGCGCCGGTGGTCGTGCTGCAGCGCACCCGCCGCTTCGGTCCGCGCATACTGCTCGCCGCCGGGCGCGTGGCCGGTCGCCTCACCCTGACCGGCAGCATCGACACCGCGGCGCGCGAGGCGTTCCTCGCCCCCGAGGCCGTGCCCGGTCCCCAGGGCGACGGCCGCGTCGAGGTCCACACCTACGACACCGAGCGCGCGGAGGCCGAGCGGCTGGCCGACCTGCTGCGCCGCGCCCACCTCGAGGACGGCATCGCCTGGGACCGGATGGCGGTGCTGGTGCGCTCGGGGCGGACCAGCATCCCGCCACTGCGCCGCGCGCTGGCCGCGGCCGGGGTGCCCGTCGAGGTGGCCTCCGACGACCTGCCGCTGGTCCACGACCCAGCGGTCCTGCCGCTGCTCGACGCGCTGCGCGCGGTGGTCAACCTCGACAACCACGACCCCGACTCGCCCGACTTCCTCGACCCCGGCCGGGTCGAGGCACTGCTGCTGTCGCCGCTCGGTGGCCTCGACGCCTCCGACGTGCGTGCCCTCGTGCGCCGCCTGCGCTCGCGCGACAAGCAGCACCCCCACGACGGCGAGCGCCGCACCTCCCGCGAGCTGCTGCGCCTCGCGCTGGTGGAGCGCGGCTTCCTCGACGGCCTCGAGGGCCCCGACGTCGACCGGGCCGCCGCGCTGGCCGGCCTGCTCCGCACGGGTGCGCAGATGCTCGAGGACCGCGCCGGCGTCGAGGACGTCCTGTGGCACCTGTGGTCCAGCACGTCGTGGCCGCGCCGGCTGCGCCGTCAGGTCGACCTCGGCGGCCCCGGTGCGCGACGCGCCCACCGCGACCTCGACGCCGTCGTCGCCCTCTTCGAGCTCGCCGCCCGCGCGGTCGACCAGCGCGACCACGTCGGCGTGGGCGCCTTCTTCGCCAGCCTCGTCGCCCAGCAGCTGCCCGCCGACACGCTCGCCGAGCGGGGGGTGCGCGGCTCGTCGGTCCGGCTGCTGACGGCCCACCGGTCCAAGGGACTCGAGTGGGACCTCGTGGTCGTCGCCCACGTGCAGCAGGAGGGCTGGCCCGACCTGCGCCGGCGCGCGACCCTGCTCGGTGCCGACCGGATCGGCGTCGACGCCGCCGGCCACCCCGACCTGGTGCCGCCGATCACCTCGCGGGCGCTGCTGATGGAGGAGCGCCGGCTCTTCTACGTCGCCTGCACCCGCGCGCGGCGCCGGCTCGTGGTGAGCGCCGTCCGCTCGGCCGACGACGACGGCGAGCAGCCGTCCCGCTTCCTCGAGGAGCTCGGGGTCACCATCGAGCACCGCGACGGCCGTCCGCCCCGGCCGCTGTCGCTCGGCGGGCTGGTGGCCGAGCTGCGCCGCACCGCCGCCGACCCCGACACGTCCACCGCGCTGCGCGAGGCGGCCGCGCGCCGGCTCGCCGCCCTCGCGGCCGAGGAGGTCGACGGGCGCGCCCTCGTGCCGTCGGCCGACCCGTCCACGTGGTGGGGCACGCGCAGCTCGACGCGGTCGGTGCAGCCGATCCGCGACCCCGAGCGCCCGGTGCCCGTCTCGGCCAGCATGCTCGACTCGATCCTGCTCTGCCCGGCCCAGTGGTTCTTCGAGCGCGAGGCCGGGGGAGTCTCCGCGGTCCACCAGTCCGCGAACCTCGGCCAGGTCCTCCACGCCCTCGCCGAGCGGGTCGCGCTGGGCGAGCTGCCGGCCGAGGTCGAGCCGCTGATGGCGGAGGTCGAGGCGGTGTGGGACCGGCTCTCGTTCCGCACCCCGTGGTCTCGCCAGCGCGAGCTCGCCCGGATCCGCAAAGCCGTCGGCCGCTTCGTGCGCTGGCACCTCGACAACCCGCGCGAGGTGCTCGGCGCCGAGACCCGCTTCCAGGCCGTCGTCGAGGTCGAGGGGGCGCCGGTCACCCTCACCGGGTACGCCGACCGGCTCGAGGTCGACGACGCGGGCCGCGTGGTCGTCGTCGACTTCAAGAGCGCCCGCGTCGCGCCGACGGGGCCGGCCGTGGCGGGCAACCTCCAGCTCGCCCTCTACCAGTACGCCGTCGACGCCGGCGCCCTCGACGCCGACGCCGGGCGCGCGCTGGCCTCCGGCGGTGCCGAGCTGGTGCAGCTGGGCATCGACGACGACTCGGGCGCCGCGAAGGTCCAGGCCCAACCGCCCCACGCCGACGACGGTGCCGAGCGCGCCGCGCTGCGTGCCGGCCTGGCCCGGGCCGCCGACCTGGTGCGCTCGGAGACCTTCCCGGCCACCGCCGGGCCCCACTGCCGCGACTGCCCGTTCGTCGCCATCTGCCCGGCCAAGGGCGCAGGGAGCGTGACCGTCCAGTGAGCGACCAGACCGCCGAGCCCCGGACGCCGCTGCGCGAGCCGATGCGCCTCGACACCCCCCAGGACCTGCAGGCCCTCATGGGCGGCCACGCGCCGAGCGACGAGCAGTGGGCTGCCATCACCGCGCCGCTGCGACCCACCGTGGTCGTCGCCGGTGCCGGCAGCGGCAAGACCACGCTCATGGCCCAGCGCGTCGTCTGGCTCGTCGCCACCGGGCGGGTGCGGCCCGAGGAGGTCCTCGGTCTCACCTTCACCACCAAGGCGGCCGCCGAGCTGCGCCAGCGCGTGACGGCAGCCCTCGGGGCGGCGGGGCTGCTCGACCGCTCCGTGGTCGTCGACGGCGAGGACGTCCTCGAGCCCACCGTCGCCACCTACCACGCCTACGCCGCCACGCTCCTGACCGACCACGGCCTGCGGATCGGACACGAGCCCGACACCCGCGTGGTCTCCGACGCCTCCCGCTACCAGCTCGGTGCCCGGGTCGTGGAGCGCTTCACCGGCCACATCGAGCTCCTCACCGACCACCCCGCGACCGCCATCCAGAACCTCCTCGCCCTCGACGGCGCGATGAGCGAGCACCTCGTCGACGAGGACGACGTGCGCCGCGTCGACGCCGAGGCGCGGCGCGGGTTCGAGCGCGCGATCGCCGAGGAGGAGGCGGGCAAGGCCCGCAAGACCTACCTCGAGCCCCCGGCGAAGGCGATCAACGCCATCGACCGTCGCGCCGAGCTGCTCCAGCTCGTCGCCGGCTACCGCCGGCTCAAGGCCGACCTGGGGCTGATGGACTTCGGCGACCAGATCGCGCTCGCCGCCCGCCTGGTCGAGGACCAGCCCGAGGTCGGCGAGGTCGAGCGCGCGCGCTTCAAGGTGGTGCTGCTCGACGAGTACCAGGACACCTCGGTGGCGCAGGCCACGATGCTCGCCCGGCTGTTCTCCGGCCCCGACGCCGACCACGGCCTGGGGCACCCGGTGATGGCGGTCGGCGACCCCAACCAGGCGATCTACGGCTGGCGCGGCGCGTCGGTGTCCAACATCCTCAACTTCGCCGCGACCTTCCCGGCCGCCGACGGGGAGCCGGGACGGCTCCCGCTGACGGTCAACCGCCGCTCCGACCGCCGGATCCTCGAGGTGGCCAACCGCCTGGCCGCACCGCTGCTCGAGGCCTACGGCGACAAGGTCGCCCGGCTGCGCCCGGCCGAGATCGCCGGCGAGGGCGTGGTCGAGACCCGCGTCCTGGAGCGGGCCTCCGACGAGCTGGCGTGGCTGGTCGGCGCCGTGCGCGACGCGCAGGCCACCGGGAAGGGATGGTCCGACATCGGCGTGCTCAGCCGGGACAACGCGCAGGCCGAGGACGTCTACGACGCGCTCACCTCCGCCGGCATCCCGGTCGAGATCGTGGGCCTGTCCGGCCTGATCCGGCTGCCCGAGGTGGCCGAGGTGGTCGCCACCCTCACGCTGCTGCACGACGTCACCGCCAACTCCGCGATGCTCACGCTGCTGACCGGTCCGCGCTGGGCGATCGGCCCGCGCGACCTGCGGCTGCTCGCGCTGCGTGCGGCCGAGATCGCCGGGGTGCGCGGTCGCGCCGAGGCCGCGACGGTCGCCGACCAGCTGCTCCAGATCGCCGACGGGGTCGACGCCTCCGAGATGCCCGCGCTCAGCGACGCCGTCGAGCAGCCGGGCGACGGACCGTTCTCCGCCGAGGCGCTCGACCGCGTCGGCCTGCTCGCGACCGAGCTGCGGCGGATGCGCTCCCACGTCGGCGACCCGCTCCTCGACGTGGTGCGCCGCATCATCGACACCACCGGTGTCGACGTCGAGCTCGCCTCGGCCACCTCGCCCGCCGCGGCCGCGCGGCGCGACAACCTCGACCTGTTCGTCAAGGCGGTCGCGGAGTTCCAGTCGGTCGACGGCGACGTCACGCTGCCGGCGCTGCTGGCCTACCTCACCGCCGAGGACGACCAGGGCAACGGCCTCGACGTCGCCACCCCGACGGCCGCCGACTCGGTCAAGCTGCTGACCGTCCACCGCGCCAAGGGCCTGGAGTGGTCGTCGGTGTTCTGCGTGGGGGTGGGGGAGACCCGGTTCCCCAGCAACCGCTCGCGCACCCTGTGGACCTCCTCGCCCGCGGTCCTGCCGGCGCCGCTGCGCGGTGACCGTGCCGACCAGCCCCAGCTCGCCGGCCACGACAAGGCCGCGCTCGACGCCTACCGCGCCGCCACCAAGGCCCACGACGGCGAGGAGGAGCTGCGGCTGGGCTACGTCGCCTACACCCGGGCCGCGCACCACCTCGCGGTCACGTCCTACGTCTGGGGCCAGCGCTCGACGCCGTTCGGCCCCTCCGCCTACCAGCGCGTGGTGCGCGAGCAGCTCGAGGAGTGGGGCGAGCCGGTCGAGCAGTGGCTGGAGAGGCCCGAGGGCAAGGCGCCCAACCCCAACGACGACGTCGACCCCTCACGCCCGTGGCCGGTGCCCGGACCGGGGGAGGAGGCGCGCAGACGCCTGGCGGCCGCCGAGCTGGTCCGCTCGGTCGACCCCACCGCCCCCGACGAGGACCTCGACATGGTCGAGGCGGCGCGTGTCGCCGAGTGGGACGAGGACCTCGTGCAGCTCCTCACCGAGGCGCGCGCCGAGCGCGCCAGCACCGTCGACCTGCCGCTGCCCGACAGCATCTCGGCCACCTCGGTGGCCCGGCTGCGCGACGACCCCGACTCCTTCGCCCGCGACCTCGCCCGCCCGATGCCGCGGCCCCCGGCGCCCGCGGCCCGCTTCGGCACCGCCTTCCACGCCTGGGTCGAGCACCGCTTCGGCCAGCAGGCGCTCATCGAGCCCGACGAGCTGCCCGGGCGCGCCGACGCCGGGATCGACGACGAGGCCGACCTCGGCGAGGTGGTCAAGCGCTTCGAGGACGGCCCGTTCGCCGACCGGCTGCCGCACGCGGTCGAGGCGCCCTTCGCGATCGTCCTCGCCGGCCAGGTCGTCCGTGGCCGCATCGACGCCGTCTACGCCGAGCCCGACGGCGGCTTCCTCGTCGTCGACTGGAAGACCGGCCACCACGAGACCTCCGACCCGCTCCAGCTCGCCCTCTACCGCCTGGCCTGGTCCGAGCTCACCGGCACGCCCCTCGACAAGGTGCGCGCGGTCTTCCACTACGTCCGCTCCGGCAACACCGTCGCCCCGCCCGACCTCCCCGGCCGCGACGAGCTCGAGGAGCTGCTCGACCTCTGACGTCCCGCCGTCGCGCAGGCGCCGTCGTCGTACGCCGACGCGCGGGCGGGCGGTGCGTGAGGGGGCTTTCCGCCGGTCAGAACCCGCCTCACGCACCGCTCGCGGGTGTGGCGTACGCCGACGCGCGGGCGGGCGGTGCGTGAGGGGGCTTTCCGCCGGTCAGAATCCGCCTCACGCACCGCTCGCGGGTGTGGCGTACGCCGACGCGCGGGTGGGCGGTGTGTGAGGGGGCTTTCCGCCCGTCAGAACCCGCCTCACGCACCGATCGTGGGTGTGCCGTACGCCGACGCGCGGGTGGGCGGTGTGTGAGGGGGCTTTTCGCCCGTCAGAATCCGCCTCACGCACCGCTCGCAGGACAGCGGCAGGAGAGCGGAGCCCTCAGCCGAGCGCGGCGGTGAGGGCGATCTCGACCATCTCGCCGAAGGTCTGCTCGCGCTCCTGGGAGGTGGTCTCCTCGCCGGTGACGATGTGGTCGGAGACGGTGCAGATCGCCAGCGCGCGGCGGCGGTGCTTGGCGGCGAGCGTGTAGAGGGCACTGGCCTCCATCTCGACGGCGAGGACGCCGTACTTCACCATCTCGCCGAGCAGCTCGGGGCGGGCGGCGTAGAAGGAGTCGCTGGAGAAGATCAGCCCGACGTGGAACGGCGAGCCGCCCTCGCGCGCCTCGGCGGCCTCGACCGCGCCGCGCAGCAGCCCGAAGTCGGCGACCGGGGCGTAGTCGATGCCGTGGAAGGCGATGCGGTTCATCGAGGAGTCGGTGCAGGCACCCGAGGCGATGATGACGTCGCGCACGCCGACGTCCTCGGTCACCGCGCCGCAGGAGCCCACCCGCACGATCGACTGCACGTCGTAGTCGGTGAAGAGCTCGTTGACGTAGATCGACATCGACGGCTGGCCCATGCCGGAGCCCTGCACGGAGACCGGATGTCCCTGCCAGGTGCCGGTGTAGCCGTACATCCCGCGGACCTCGCTGTAGCAGCGGGCGTCGTCGAGGAACGTCTCGGCGATCCACCGCGCCCGCAGGGGGTCGCCGGGCAGCAGGACGGTGGGGGCGATGTCGCCGGGCTGGGCGCCGATGTGCGTGCTCACGGCGCCACCCTAGGACCGCCGGCGCGGGGAGGGGGACGCCCGAGGCGAGGACACGCGGTTGGCTAGCCTGACGGGGTGTCCTCCGAGCGCGCCCTCCCGCACGTCGCCCTGTCCGCCCACGCGCACAACAGGCTGGGTCTGAGTCGCACCGACGACGAGTGGCTCGCCAGCCGTACGACGGATCCGGCGACCCGGGTGCTCGTCGTCTCCGGCAACCGGCTGCGACCGGTGGACGGCGTCGTCACGTGGGTCTCGCCCGACCAGGCGCCCGAGGGCGTGACGGTGCTGCTCGGCGAGCAGGAGGGCGTGGTCCACCTCGCGGTCCTCGTGGCCCCCGACCAGGCGCCGGGGGAGCCCGAGGAGTGGGTGCCGCTGCGGTCCGTCCTGGGCCTGCTCACCGACGACGACCTGGTCCAGGCGCCGCTGCTCATGCACGCCATCGGCCTGGCCGAGTGGCACCACGCGACGAACTTCTGCCCGCGCTGCGGCGGCGACCTGGTCGCGCGTGCGGCGGGCCACGAGCTGCGCTGCACGTCGTGCGACCGCGCACAGTTCCCGCGCACCGACCCCGCGGTCATCATGGCGATCACCCACGGGGAGGGTGAGCAGGAGGCGATCCTGCTGGGTCGCAACGCGTCGTGGCCGCCCGGCCGCTGGTCGACGCTCGCGGGCTTCTGCGAGCCGGGGGAGACCCTCGAGGACACGGTGCGCCGCGAGGTCGACGAGGAGGTCGGCGTCCGGGTGGGGGAGGTGAGCTACTTCGGCAGCCAGCCGTGGCCGCTCCCGGCCAGCCTGATGCTCGGGTTCACCGGGCGTGCGATCAGCACCGACATCGACGTCGACGGCGCCGAGATCGAGGAGGCGCGGTGGTGGACGCGCGCGGAGTTCGAGGCGGCCGCCCGGTCGGGCGAGATCGTGGTGCCGCGCAACATCTCGATCTCGTCGTCGCTGATCGAGAGCTGGTTCGGGCGCCCGCTCTCCGGTCCCGGCTGGGACTGACCGGCAGCGTCAGGAGGTCAGTCGCACTGGTCGCAGATGCCGGTCGCCGGCAGCGCGATGAAGCAGGTGGGGCACAGCTTGTCGGGCCGGTCCGAGGCCGCGACCCGGGTCGACCGCGGGGTCCCCGTGCTGCGGACACCCGAGGCCCGGGGGGACGCAGCACGCGACGTACGGGCGCGCGTGCCGGGCACCCGCTCCGACGGCGGCGAGTCGTCGCGCACCTGGAAGCCGAGCCGCACCAGCGCCTTGGTGGCGCCGGCACCGCCGCCCGGGACGTCGGCAGGGGTCAGCGTGCGCCCGGTCGCCAGACCGTGGGCGATGCCGACGATGGCCGCGGCGTCGTACTCACGTCCTCCGTGCACGAGCACGTGGGTCGAGGCACCGCCGCGGACCAGCATGTAGTCGGACCCACCCGCCTTGTCCCACGTCTCGATGGCGGTGAGGACGTGGGGACGGTCGATCGAGTTCAGCAGTGACACTGTCTCAGGCTAACTCGCACTCGGGACCCGGCTCACGCCAGGGCGGCGAGCTTGTCCTTGACCTGCGCCACCGACGGGTTGGTGAGCGTGCTGCCGTCGCTGAAGAGCAGGGTCGGCACCGTCTGGTTGCCGCCGTTGGCCTGCTCCACGGTGAACGCGGCGTCGGGCTGCTGCTCGATGTCGACGATGTCGAAGGTGATCCCCTCGCGGTCGAGCTGGCTCTTGAGGCGGTGGCAGTAGCCGCACCACGGGGTGGTGAACATGGTGAAGGTCATGGGTGGAGTGTCCCCTCCGACATCTAGGCTGTGAGAACGGGTGCTGACACCAGTGCCAACCACCAAGCCCCAGGAGTTGTTCCGTTGCTCGACGCGCTCGATCCCGAGCAGCGACAGGTCGCTGAGGCGCTGCGTGGACCCGTCCGGGTCCTGGCCGGTGCCGGCACCGGCAAGACGCGCGCCGTCACCCACCGCATCGCCCACGGCGTGGCGACGGGCGTGTACGCCCCGACCGAGGTGCTGGCCCTGTCCTTCACCACGCGGGCGGCCGGCGAGATGCGCGAGCGTCTGCGCCGTCTGGGCGCCCCGGGCGTCCAGGCCCGCACGTTCCACGCCGCCGCGCTGCGACAGCTGCGCTTCTTCTGGCCCCGCGTCCACCAGCGCGAGCTCCCCGAGCTGACCGAGTCCAAGCTCTCCATGCTGGCGCTCGCCGCGCGCCGCCAGCGGCTCGGGGTCGACCAGGCGACGCTGCGCGACCTGGCCAGCGAGGTCGAGTGGGCGAAGGTGTCCAACGTCGGCCCCGACTCCTACGCCGCCGTGGCGCGCGCCCGCGGCCGCACGGTCTCGGGCCTCGACCCCGAGGTCGTCGCCCGTGCGTTCGACGCCTACGAGGAGGTCAAGCGCGGCCAGGGCCGGATGGACATGGAGGACGTCCTGCTCCTCGGCGCCGGGCTGCTCGCCGACAACGAGGCGGTCGCGGCCCAGGTGCGGCGGCAGTACAAGTGGTTCGTCGTCGACGAGTTCCAGGACGTCTCGCCGCTGCAGCAGGCCCTGCTCGACCTGTGGCTGGGCGGTCGTGACGAGCTGTGCGTGGTCGGGGACCCCGCCCAGACGATCTACTCCTTCGCCGGCGCCGACGCCCGCTACCTCCGCGAGTTCACCCAGAAGTACCCGGGTGCCACGAGCGTCGAGCTCGTGCGCAACTACCGCTCGACCCCCGAGGTCGTCGCCGCGGCCAACACCCTCTTGGCCGGCACCCCCAGCAAGGGCGTCGACCTCGTCGCCCAGCGCTCCTCGGGGGCCCGCATCACCTACCGGGAGGCCAGCGACGAGGTCGCCGAGGCCGACACCGTCGCCGAGCGCGTCGCCGTCCTGCGCGCCCAGGGCGTCCCGGCCAGCCGGATGGCGGTGCTGCTGCGCATCAACGCCCAGTCCGAGCGCTTCGAGGAGGCGCTCGCCGCCCGCGGCCTGCCCTACGTCGTGCGCGGCGCCGCGCGCTTCTTCGACCGCGGCGAGGTCCGCCAGGCGATCACCCTCGTCCGGGGCGCGGCCCGCTCGGGGGAGGCCTCCGGCTCGGTCCCCGACGCGGTCGAGGCGGTGCTGTCCCAGATGGGCCACTCCACGCAGCCGCCCGAGGGGCGCGGCGAGGTCCGCAACCGCTGGGAGTCGCTGCAGGCCCTGGTCGACCTGGCCGCCGACTTCGCCCGCGAGCGCCCCGACGCCGACCTCGGCGCCTTCGTCGACGACCTCGACCGGAGGGCGGGGGAGCAGCACGCGCCGGTGGCCGACGCGGTCACGCTGGCCACCATCCACTCCGCCAAGGGCCTGGAGTGGGACGCCGTCTTCGTGGCCGGCATGCACGAGAAGATGATGCCGATCTCCCAGGCGCAGACCCCGGCCGAGGTCGAGGAGGAGCGCCGCCTGCTCTACGTCGCGATGACCCGTGCCCGCGACGAGCTCGCCGTGTCGTGGGCGGTGGCCCGGGAGCCGGGCGGCCGCGCCAACCGCGGCCCCTCGCCCTTCCTCTCCGGCCTGCTGGAGGGCGTGCCCGGCGGCGTGGCCACGCAGAAGCGTGAGCGCAGCCGCCGCAACCGCGCGGCGCTGCACTGCCGCGAGTGCGGCGGCGCCCTGTCGACCCCGGCGGAGAAGAAGGTCGGCCGGTGCGCCGACTGCCCGGCCTCCTACGACGAGGCGCTCTTCGAGCGCCTGCGCGCCTGGCGACTCGAGCGGGCCTCCGCCGACAGCGTCCCGGCCTTCGTGGTCTTCACCGACGCGACCCTCCAGCTCATCGCCGAGCACGTCCCCACCGACGAGACCGGCCTGCGCAAGATCAGCGGGGTCGGGCCCGGCAAGATCGCCAAGTACGGCGACGACGTGCTGGCCCTGGTGGCCGGCACGGCCGGCTGAGCGCCTCCCGGACGTCGCGTCGGCGACCGCCGGGAAAACTTTTCAGGTAATACCCACAAAATCGTTTGCCCCTGACGTCGTCGAGGGTCTAGCGTTCTCGACACCAGCCCACGCGCACCTGGATCGCTGACGACGATCCGCGCTCGACGCCCCGAAGGAGGTGGCCCCCATGGAGAACTACACGATGACGATGACGGCGTGGACGCCGTCCTTCGGCATGTCCTGCCTCGGCCGCCCCTGCGCGCACGATCGCGCCTTCGGCGCCGGCGTGGTGGCTGTCCAGGGCGACGCCGCCGCCATCGTCCGCATCAAGGACGTCTTCCCGGTTTCTCCTGCCTGGAGCCTGTCGACCTAGGTCTCGCACCGAACCGACTGCCTCCAGGCCGTGGAACCCCAACCGGGATCCACGGCCTTTCTGTTTGTCCGAGCGTCACTCGACCCGCGATCAGGTCACAGGTAGGAGGTGAACACATGACCATCAGCGTTCTCGACCGCAACCGTGCTGCTGACGGCAGGACCCAGCCGGAGCCCCAGGCTCCCCTCGGTGCCCTGCACGACGCAGCCGCCGGAGTCGACGAGGAGCTGCTGCCCTGCCGCGTCAACGACGCCGAGCTGTGGTTTGCCGAGTCCCCCGCGGACGTCGAGCAGGCCAAGGCCCTCTGCGTCGGCTGCCCCGTCCAGGCGCTGTGCCTCGACGGTGCTCTCGAACGGCGCGAGCCGTGGGGAGTCTGGGGAGGCGAGCTCTTCCTCCAGGGCGTGGTGATCCCGCGCAAGCGGCCGCGAGGCCGGCCCCGCAAGTCCGAGCAGACGGCAGCACGCGTCGGGCAGGACCAGAAGGACGGGGCCGCCGCCTAGGCGTCCACCGCACTGACACTCCGAGGAAGTACAGGACACACCCACGATGAAGACCTACCGAAATGGACGACACGACATGAATCTCATGCATGAAGAACTCGCACGCGCGCAAATGTCCGCGCGCCTGGGAGAGGCGCACCACCTGCGACGCGGCCACCACCTGGCCCTGGCCCGTCGGATGAGCCGCAAGGCCGAGCTGGCCGCGCAGCAGGCGCGTCTCGCCCTCGCTCGCGCGATCTGAGCCGACCGGCCCCACGGCCCTCGCCCTGATCGCGGGTGAGCACCAGTCACGAGCCGGTACGACGTCACGCAGGCGTCGTACCGGCTCGTGCCGCGTCCCGGGACGGTGACGCGGAGCCGGGGCTAGTCTCGGGCCATGAGCGAGGTCATCACCTGCGACTTCTGCGGCACCCAGGCTCCCGTGGAGCAGACGCTGACCTGGACGACGGCGGTCGAGCGGGGTCGCAGGCAGGCCTTCTGCGACACCTGCTCGCGCGCCCACCTGCGGGCGATGGAGGGCAAGCTCGACAGCGAGTGGTGGTGAACCGGGGGCCGGCCCGGCCCCGTCAGGCGGTGTCGAACCACGCGCACCCGCAGTAGGGGTGGCGCTGCCACCGCCGCTGGGTCGGCACCGGGTGGTCCTCGACGCGCCACGACGTGGTCCAGGTGCTGGGGGTGTCCCCGCCGCGCCACGCGGCGACGTCGCGGGCAGCGAGGCCGGCGGCCACGGCCAGCAGGGCGGGCGGCACCACGGCCGCGGGCGCCGACGACCCGTCGTCGAGCACCCCGGCCTCGACGCAGCGCGCGCACGGACCCACCCCGGGCGCGGCCCAGGGTCCGACCTCGACGGCCCAGGGCCACACGGCGACGAGCAGGTGGGGCAGCGAGGCGACCGACCAGGCATCGACGGTGGGGGAGACCACCCGGCCGGGAGCCACCGCGACCCCGACGGGTGCCTCGCAGGTCAGGACGAGGCCGGCGACCTCGAGCGCGGCGGCGACGCGGTTGCGCCACGGCGGCGGGCAGTCGAGCTGCACGCGGGCGGCGGCGGGGGCTCCGGTCGGGAAGGGTGGCGGGGCCATGGGGACACGCTGCCACGCGACGGGGACCTGCGGGCGGTGCTCCACAGGGCCGCTCGAGTCCCGCCGGAGCCGTACGAGGACCGGACACAGACGACGGCGCCGCCCCCGAGGGGACGACGCCGCCGATCAGCTGGTGGGGCGCTCGGTCACGCCTTGCCGAGGATGCGGTTCAGGTTGGTACCGCAGACCGGGCAGACGCCCTTGGCCATCTTGGTGCCCTTGTCGTTGACCTTGATCTCGCCCTCCGCCTCGCGCTTCTCCTTGCACTTGACGCAGTAGAACTCACCGCTCCAGGTCTCCGCCATGACGGCCTCCTTGCTCGTTACTCATTGGTCGTCGCGACGGGGGTGGGTGGGGAAGCCCGCCGGGGTGCGCGGGCACCTGCCCACGCTCCGCGGCCGACCCTACGCCACGCGCGCGCCACGCTCACGCACCACACGCGCCGGGCGTGGGCCGGGCGTGGGCCGGGCGTGGGCCGGGCGCGGACCGGGCTCCGGACCGGGCGCGGGGCCGTCCTGACGCGGGGACGTGGGCTCAGTACCCTCGGGGCCATGCCCGAGCACACCGCCGACCCGGCCGCCGACCTCGTCCACCTGCGTCTGGAGCGTCCCTCCGAGGGCGTCGTGCTGCTGCGGCTCGACAACCCCGGGATGCGCAACGCGATGAGCGAGGAGATGACCTCGTCGTGGGTCCGCGCGATCGACGCGCTGTCCCTCGACCCGACCGTGCGCGCGGTGGTGGTGACCGGGGAGGGCAGCGCGTTCTGCTCCGGCGGCGACACCTCGTGGATCGCGAGCGAGCCGGACGCCAGCGTGGACCGGCTGCGCTCGCGGATGCTGCCGTTCTACCGGGCCTGGCTCTCGATCCGGCGCCTCGAGGTGCCGACCATCGCGGCGGTCAACGGCCACGCCATCGGCGCCGGGCTGTGCCTGGCGCTGGCCTGCGACGTCCGCTACGCCGCGAGCGGCGCGAAGCTGGGCGTGCCGTTCAACAAGCTCGGCATGCATGCCGGGATGGCCGCCACCTGGCTGCTGCCCGACGTCGTCGGGCCCGCGCACGCGCGTGACCTGCTGCTCACGGGCCGGGTGGTCGAGGCCGAGGAGGCGCTGCGCCTGGGCATGGTGTCGCGGGTGGTGGAGCCCGACGGCTTCCTCGACGACGTGCTGGGCATCGCCGCCGGGATCGCCGCGACGGCGCCGATCGCGGCCCGCCTGACCAAGGTCGCCCTCGCCGGCGGCGGGCACGCCGACTTCGAGTCGGCGCTGCAGTGGGAGGCGCTCGCGCAGCCGATGACCCTGGCGACCGCCGACCTCCAGGAGGGGATCGCCGCCGCCCGGGGCAAGCGCGCCCCGCAGTTCCGGGGGGAGTGAGCCCGGTGTCCCTCGACCCCGTGGCGACCCTGCGCCGGATCGCCTTCCTCATGGAGCGCCAGCGGGAGGAGACGCGCCGGATCGAGGCGTTCCGCCGCGCCGCGCGCACCATCCTGCCGCTGCCCGAGGAGGAGGTACGTGCGCGCGCCGAGGCCGGCACGCTCACCGAGCTGCCCGGGATCGGCAAGAGCACGGCTGCCGTGATCACCGACGCCTGCCACGGCGTCGTGCCCGACCGGCTGGTCGCCCTCGAGGGAACCGCCGGCCCGCTCGCCACGGGCGGCGAGGAGCTGCGCGCGCTGCTGCGCGGCGACCTGCACTCCCACTCCGACTGGTCCGACGGCGGCTCGCCGCTCGAGGAGATGGCGATGACGGCGATGGAGCTGGGGCACGACTACCTCGTCCTCACCGACCACAGCCCGCGCCTGACCATCGCCCACGGCCTCAGCGCCGCCCGGCTCGCCCGACAGCTCGACGTGGTCGACGCCGTCAACGCCCACCTCGGGGACACCTTCACCCTGCTCAAGGGGATCGAGGTCGACATCCTCGACGACGGCTCCCTCGACCAGACCGACGAGATGCTCGGACGCCTCGACGTCCGGGTGGCCTCGGTGCACTCGAAGCTGAAGATGGACGCCGATGCGATGACGCGGCGGATGGTGGCCGCGGTGCGCAACCCGCACACCAACGTCCTGGGTCACTGCACGGGCCGGCTCGTGACCGGCGGCCGCGGGACGCGCCCGCAGAGCCAGTTCGACGCGCGCGCCGTCTTCACCGCCTGCGCGGAGGAGGGGGTGGCGGTCGAGATCAACTCCCGCCCCGAGCGGCGCGACCCGCCCACCCGGCTGATCGAGCTGGCCCGCGACCTCGGGTGCCTGTTCTCCATCGACTCCGACGCCCACGCCCCGGGACAGCTCGACATGCTCGACCACGGCGCCGCACGGGCCACCGAGGCCGGGATCGACCCCGACCGGATCGTCACCACGTGGGAGCGACCGCGCCTGCTGGAGTGGGCCGCCGCGCGGCTGTGATCCGCGAGCCCGCCGCACGGCGGGGACGGCGACGGCTAGGTTCGACCCATGTCCGACCCGACGCCGCCGCAGGTGGAGGTACGCCGTTCGCGCAAGCGCCGGCGCACGGTGTCGGCCTACCGCGAGGGCGAGCGCATCGTGGTGCTGATCCCCGCCACGATGAGCAAGCGCGACGAGGCCACCTGGGTCGCCGACATGGTGGCCCGGATCGAGCGCAAGGAGCAGCGCAGCAAGCCCTCGGACGAGCAGCTGCTGGCGCGGGCCCGCGGGCTCAACGACACCTGGCTCGGCGGAATGGCGACGCCGTCGAGCGTGCGCTGGGTGTCCAACCAGCAGTCGCGCTGGGGCTCCTGCACCCCCGGTGACCGCACGATCCGGCTCTCCGAGCGGCTGCAGCAGATGCCGGCCTGGGTGGTCGACTACGTCCTGGTCCACGAGCTGGCGCACCTGCTGGTGCCCGGCCACACCGCCGAGTTCTGGGGCTGGGTCGACCGCTACCCGAAGGCCGAGCGGGCCAAGGGCTACCTCGCGGGCTGGTCGACGGCGGCGCGCCTCGAGCTGCCCGAGGGCTACGACCCGTCCTGAGGCCCGACCCGCCCGCGCACCCGCGCGACGGCCGCGTCGATGAGGACGTACATGTCGTCGAAGGTCTGCGGCAGGTCGTCGACCGGCCACCACCGCACGTCGAGCGACTCCTCGCTCGTGGCATGGGCGCCCTCGGGGTCGGCGACGGCGAGGAAGCGCACGTCGAGGTGGTGCACCGTGCCGCGCTCGGAGCAGAACTCCACGGCGTGCTCGTCGAGGGAGAGCGGCTCGGGGTCGAAGTCGAAGGTGGTGAGCCCGGACTCCTCGACCAGCTCGCGCCTGGCCCCGTCTGCCAGCGAGGCGTCGGCCGCCTCGAGGTGACCGCCGAAGGCGAGCCAGGCGTCGGCCTTGCGGTGGTGGTTGAGCAGCACCGCGTCACCACGCGGCGACACCACGATCGCACCGGCGGTGAGGTGGTCGGGGAAGCACGGCTTGGACAGCCCGTCGGGGTGCTCGGCCAGGTGGGCGAGGTAGCGGTCACGCAGCGCGGACTGGGCCGCGGACGGCGCGTCCCAGTCCGCGAGCGTGGCGACCGCGCTCGCGTGCAGCAGGCTGCTCACCCAGCGGGCCGGTCGTCGCCGCCGTCGAGGAGGTCGCGCAGGCCGGCGTCGAACTCCTCGGCCGAGAGCTCCTCGGGAGCCACCGAGTCCTCCCGGAAGCCCAGCGGGTCGTCGAGGTCGGCGGCGGTGGGCAGCAGGTGCGGCGACATCCAGACGCCGTCGCGGGCCTCGGTGCCCTGGCGGGTGCGCAGCGACCCCCACAGGGTGGAGGCGTCGCGGAGCCGGCGCGGACGCAGCTCGAGCCCGACGAGGGTGGCGAAGGTCTGCTCGGCGGGACCGCCCGCGGCGCGGCGGCGGCGTACGGTCTCCTGCAGCTTGGCCGCGGCGGGCATCCGCTCGGCGGTGGCCTGGCTGACGACCTCGTCGACCCAGCCCTCCACGAGCGCGAGGGTGACCTCGAGCTTCTCCAGGGCGGCCTTCTGCGCGGCGCTCGGCTCGGGGTCGAACAGGCCGCCCGAGAGCGCCTCCTGCATCGCGGCGGGGTTGCTGATGTCGATCTCGCGCATCTTCTCCTCCATGCCGGAGGTGTCGAAGTCCATGCCCGCGCCGTACTCGGAGACCGCGCTGATCAGGTGGTCGCGCAGCCACGGGACCCCGGCGAAGAGCCGCTGGTGGGCCGCCTCGCGCAGCGCGAGGTAGAGCAGCACGTCGTCGGTGGTGACGTCGGGCAGCTCGGCGGCGAACGCCTCGACGTTGGTCGGCAGCAGCGCCGCCTTGCCGATCGGGCCGAGCGGCAGGCCGATGTCGGAGGCGCTGAGCACGTCGCCGGCGAGCGCGCCGAGCCCGCTGCCGACCTGCGAGGCGACCATCGCGCCGCTGGCCTTGCCGAGCATCGCGACGAGGGGGCCGACGAGCTGGCGCATCTCCTCGGGCATCGCCTGGCCGAGCGCGGTGGTCGCGGAGCCCGCGATGGGCTCCACGAGCACCTTCCACACGTCGATGGTCTCCACGATCCACTCCGCGCGCGACCACGCCGCGGTGGTGCTCACGCCGGAGGAGAACCCGGTGGTCGTGTCGAGCCAGTGGTCGGCGAGGCGCACGGCGTCGGCGACCGCGGCCGATTGGGCCGGGGTGACGCTGGGGTCGGGCTCCTGGGCGGCGGCGCGACGCGCGAGGTCCTGCACGGTGTCCCAGTTGACCGGTCCGTCGTGCGGGGCGAACATCGACTGCACCTGCGCCATGAGCGCGTTGAGGTCGGGCATCTGGCCGGCGCCGCCGGGGCCCCCGGCCATGCCGCCCAAGCCGCCCAGCTGGGAGAAGATCTGCTCGAAGGGCGTGCCCTTGAACGGGTTGTCGTCGTCGCCGGACGGGCCGCCGGGGGTCTCACTCATGGCTCCCACGGTACTCACCTCCCCACAGCGCCGGGCAGGTCCGCCGGCGCGTGGCGGGCCTACACTCGCCTGCGTGAACGACCCCGTGCGCCTCGTCGACATCCGTGACACCCCGCTCGACGTCGCGGAGGTCGTCGCGTCCCTCGACGACGACGGCGCCGGAGGCCTGACGCTCTTCGTCGGGCAGGTCCGCGACCACGACGGCGGCAAGGGCGTCACCGCCCTCGACTACTCCGCGCACCCGACGGCCATGTCCCGCCTGGAGGACGTGTGCCGGAGGATCGCCGAGGCGCACGACGTCCGGGGTGTCGCGGCCGTCCACCGGGTCGGCCCGCTCCAGGTCGGCGACCTCGCCGTCGTGGTCGCCACCACCGCGGCCCACCGCGGCGACGCCTTCGCCGCCTCGCGCGACCTGATCGACACGCTCAAGGCCGAGGTGCCGATCTGGAAGCACCAGGTCTTCGACGACGCCACTGAGGAGTGGGTCGGCACGCCGTAGCGCCTGCGGCCCTCGAGCGGCCTCCACGCCTAGGCTCGCGACGTGGAGATCCTGCTGTGGCTCGTGCCTGCCGCCGTGACGACGGTCGTGGCGATGCTGTGGGTGTCGTGGGTGGGCCGCGACGGACGGGGCGAGGTCGACCGCGACGTCGCGGTCGAGCGCCTGGGCCGCGCGCTGGCCAAGGAGCTGCCCTCGCAGCCGCGGCGCACGCCCGTGACGGCCCGCGACCGCCACACCGGCATCGCCGTGCGCCCCCGCCACACCGGCGCTCGCGTCGACGGGGACACCCGTCGCGCCTCGTAGTTGCAGTGGTTTGAGAGACTTCCGCCCATGAGTCAGCGGACCAGGGCGGGGCTGCTCGCACTGACGCTGCTGGCCGTGCTGTGGGGGGCCGCGGTGTTCGTCCCGCTTCCCTACGTCACCTACTACCCCGGACCCACGGTCGACATCCTCGGCACCGACGACGGCAAGGAGTCGGTGCAGGTCTCCGGTCACCGCGTCTACCGCGACGACGGCGAGATGCGGATGACCACGGTCTACGTCAGCCAGCCCGAGGACGACGTGAGCCTGCCCGAGCTGCTGCGGGCCTACCTCGACCCCGACGCGGCCGTGTGGCCGCGCACCTCGGTCTACGCGCCCGAGGAGACCGACGAGTCGAGCGACCGCGAGTCCGCGGTGCAGATGGTCTCCTCGCAGGACACCGCGGTGGCCGCGGCGCTGACCGAGATGGGCGTGGACGTCGCGAGCCTCGTGGAGGTCGTCGACGTGGTGCCCGGCGGCGCCGCCGAGGGCCGGCTCGAGGTGCGCGACACGGTGCTCTCGGTCGACGGCCGCGACGTCACCCAGACGCAGGACGTCGTCGACGCGGTCACCCAGGCGCCGGCGGGGGAGCCGGTCACCTTCGTGGTGCGGCGCGACGGCAAGGAGCAGACGATCGAGGTGACCCCGGTCGACGTCGACGGCACGCCCCGGGTCGGCATCACGACCGGCACCGGCTTCGACTTCCCCTACGACGTCAGCGTCCAGATCGCCGGCAACATCGGCGGACCCAGCGCCGGGCTGATGATGTCGCTGGCCATCCTCGACACCCTCACCCCCGGCTCGATGACCGACGGCGCCGACATCGCCGGCACCGGCACGATCACGCCGACCGGTGAGGTCGGCCCGATCGGCGGCATCCAGCAGAAGGTCGCCGCCGCACGCGACGCCGGCGCCGAGCTCTTCTTCGTCCCCGCCGACAACTGCGACGGCATCGGCGGCGTCGACCGCGGCGACATGCGCCTGGCGCGGGCCACGACGCTGCACGAGGTGGTCACGACCCTGGCCGCCTGGACCGACGACCACGACACCGACCTGCCGAGCTGTGAGGACGCGAAGTGACCCAGACCGACGACCCGGCCGCCCTGCCCGAGGACCCCGCGCTCGCGGCCGCCGTGCTCGAGATCGAGGCGCACGTCGCCGGCGAGGGCTGGGACCGACCGGCCCGCCTCTACGCGCTGGTCGACACCGCCGAGCTCGTCGCCCAGGAGCCCGCGCTGGCCGAGGCCATGGGCATCGACGGTCCCGGTGACGACGGCTCGTTCACCCCGATCGAGCAGGAGGGCCTGCCGGTCGGGCAGACGCTGGAGGACGCGCTGCACACCATCGTGTGGCCCGACAGCGTCATCGGCTGCGCGGCGGTGATCGAGCGGCTCGTGCTGCCGCCCGGCACCGACGACGACATCCCCGACGACCCGTCCGCCGCCGAGGTCTGGGCGCGCGAGCACCCCGACCGGCAGGAGGTCCGGATGGTCGCCGGCGTCACCCGCGCCGGGGCGTCGTACTGCGCCCTGCGGCTGCGGGCCCACGACGACGACCAGTCGGTGGTCAACGGCACCGAGCTGGTGCCCGGCCTCCTCGACCTCCTCCACGCGACGTTGCACGACAGTCCCCACGAGACCTCCTGAGCAGGTGCCCACATGAGCGCTCCCTTCGACAACCCCCGCCCCCCGACGCCGCCACGGCCGACCTCCGGGTCACGCCGCCCGGGTGCGCTGGTGGTCACCGCGATCGTGCTGGTGGTCGGCTTCATGCTGCTCAGCGGCTTCGCGTCCTTCTGGACCGAGCGGCTGTGGTTCGGCTCCACCGGCTACAGCGAGGTCTTCACCACGCTGCTGCTGACCCGCGTGGGTCTCTTCCTGGTCTTCGGCGGCCTGATGGCGGCCACGGTGGGCCTGACCATGGCGCTGGCCTACCGCTTCCGCCCGGTGCTGTGGCCGGGCATGCCGGGCATGCCGGACGACGGCATGGACCGCTACCGCGAGGTGCTCGGGCCCCGCATGGGCCGGGTCATCGGCATCGCGGCGGTCGTGATGGGGCTGTTCGCCGGCGCGTCCGCGACGGGGCAGTGGCGCAGCTTCTCGCTGTGGCGCCACAGCCAGGAGTTCGGGACGCAGGACCCCTACTTCAACAAGGACGTCGGCTTCTACGTCTTCTCCCTCCCCTTCTGGCACTACGTCGTCGACTTCGTCATGGCGATCGCCGTCGTCGGCCTGATCGCGGCGATCGTGGTCAACTACCTCTTCGGCGGCGTCCGGCTCTCCGGGCGTGCGGGGGAGCGGCTGACCAGCGCCGCGCAGATCCAGGTGTCGGCGCTGCTGGCGGTCTTCGTGCTCGCCAAGGCCGTCGACTACTGGCTCGACCGCTACGACCTGGTGACCAGCTCGGGCTCGATCTTCACCGGCATGGGCTACACCGACGACAAGGCCGTGCTGCCCGCCAAGGAGATCCTCGCCGGCATCGCGATCGTGTGCGCCGTGCTGTTCCTGGCCAACATCGCGCGCCGCACGTGGCTGCTGCCCTCGGTCGGGGTCGCGCTGTTCGCGCTGTCCGCGATCATCCTGGGGCTCGTGGTGCCGTCGGTCGTCCAGGCGCTGCAGGTCAACCCCAACGTGCCCGGACCGTGAGGGTCCCTACATCAAGAAGAACATCGACGCGACCCGCGCCGCCTACGGCCTCGACAAGATCGACCTCCGCGACATCAGCGCCACCGGTGCCACCCAGGACGGGCGCCTCGAGGCCCCCGACGGCATCACCTCGAGCATCCCGCTCGTCGACCCGCAGATCGTGAGCGAGATCTTCGAGCAGCAGCAGCAGGTCCGCGCCTACTACTCGGTCGCCAACGTCCTCGACGTCGACCGCTACGAGATCGACGGCGAGGACCGCGCCGTGGTGCTCGGCGTGCGCGAGCTCGACCAGGACGGGCTCGCCGAGAACGACCAGAACTGGTCGAACCTGCACACGGCCTACACCCACGGCAACGGCGTCATCGCCGCCTACGCCAACCAGCGTCCCGAGGACGACGTCGCGCAGCAGTCCAGCGTGCAGTGGGCCGAGGGCCAGGAGCCGGACGAGGACGCGCTGACCCGCCTGGGCGGCGCCGACGGCTACGAGACGCGCGTGTACTTCGGCGAGCAGAGCCCCGACTACAGCATCGTCGGGCTCGACCCGGACACCAAGCAGGCCCGGGAGTTCGACCTGCCGCGCGGTGAGCGCACCGACGAGGACATCGCCACCACCTACACCGGCGAGGCCGGCGTGCCGATCGGCGGGCTGTTCCACCAGCTGCTCTACGCGGTGAAGTACAGCGAGCCGAACCTGCTGCTCTCGAGCCGCGTGCACGACAACTCCAAGATCCTCTACGACCGCAACCCGCGCACGATGGTGGAGAAGGTCGCGCCCTGGCTGACCGTCGACTCCGACCCCTACCCGGCGGTCATCGACGGGCGCATCCAGTGGATCCTCGACGGCTACACCGTCACCGACAAGTACCCCCTCTCGCAGAAGGAGTCGCTGGAGACCATGACGGCCGACTCGCTGCAGAACGACAACGGGTTCCAGACCCTGCCGACCGACGAGATCAACTACCTGCGCAACTCGGTCAAGGCCACGGTCGACGCCTACGACGGCACGGTGACCCTCTACGAGTGGGACGACAGCGACCCGATCCTCAAGGCGTGGGAGGACGTGTTCCCGGGTGTGGTGAAGGCGAACGAGGACATCCCCGACTCGCTGCGCGAGCACCTGCGCTACCCCGAGGACCTGTTCAAGGCGCAGCGCTACCAGTTCCAGCGCTACCACGAGACCTCGCCCACCGCGTGGTTCGAGGGCTCCAGCCGCTGGGAGGTCCCCAGCGACCCGCAGAGCACCACGAGCGACCGCCGGCAGCCGCCGTACCGGCTCTTCACCGACACCGGCTCCGGCGAGACCTGGTCCCTGACCTCGGTCTACGTCCCGCGCGACAAGGAGAACAACCTCGCCGCCTACATGGCCGTGAACAGCGACGCCACGAGCGACGACTACGGCACCATCTCGGTGCTGCAGCTGCCCAACGAGCCGTCCGGTGGACCCCTGCAGATCGCCAACACGTTCTCGACGAACACCCAGATCAGCGACGCGCTCCTGCCGTACACCACCGGTGACGCGCAGACGGTGCCGGGCAACCTGCTGACGCTGCCGATCGGGGACGAGTTCATGTACGTCCAGCCGATGTACACGCGGCGCTCGGGAGCCTCGAACTTCCCGATCCTGCGCTTCGTGCTGGTCTCCTACGAGAACCGGGTGGGCATCGACTCCACGCTGGTCGGGGCCATCGAGAACGCCCTGACCAGCAACCCGGTCGACGACAACGGGCAGCCGGTCGACCCGTCGGAGTCGCCGAGCCCGAGCGAGTCGCCGAGCCCCAGCGAGTCGCCGTCGGCGTCTCCCAGCGAGTCGCCGAGCGAGAGCCCGACGAGCACCCCCACCGGCGGCACCCAGGCGCAGATCCGCCAGCTGCTGCAGCAGGCCGAGGACAAGTTCACCCAGGCCGACGCCGCGCAGCAGGCGGGCGACACCGTGAAGTGGGCCCGGCTGATGGAGGAGGGGCGCGACCTCATCGAGCAGGCGGTCCGGCTGGCCGGCTGACCCCGATTTGGGCGCGGGCGGGCTGCCCTGTACTGTTCTGTTCACCGACGCGGGGTGGAGCAGCTCGGTAGCTCGCTGGGCTCATAACCCAGAGGTCGCAGGTTCAAATCCTGCCCCCGCTACAAAGTAAAGATGCAGGTCAGAGGCGGTTTTCGGAGAGATCCGGGAACCGCCTCTTGCTTTCCTGAGGGGCCCTTGTCCGCAACTTGTCCGCCAGCGCTGCCGCGTGAGTGCTCTTCATTACGGGAGTGGATGCGGCTGGATAGCCGTGGATGGGCCCGGAATTTGCAGCCCGATGCGATGCGTCCACCGACGTCCGCACACGACGGGCTGTGGCTTGCGATGCCGCCCAATGGGTCATGCAGAAGTCGCGCCCACTCGTTGGCAGGCAGGCAACGAGACTTGGGGACCGGCTACTCCGGCGCCATGGAACCCGGCAACCCAGGCCCCGCGGATTGGAAGTCGCGCGGCCTCGATGGTCGTCTGCTGGCGCCTGCCAGCACGACCGGCCACCACGCGGGAAGGCCACCGAACCGGGGGTGTCCGGAGAACCCGGCCCGACGAATCGCTTCATCGACCCCTGTGTCGCTCAGGAAGCACGTGACCGCGCGGCTGCCACTCCTCTGCCCTTTGCTCATGGACCCCAGCATCGTGCTGCACGAGGCTTGCCTTTGGGGTCCTGCAGTAAGCAGCGGAGGCCGATGCTGTGCTGTGGCAGGCATCGACGGTCCTCAGGCTGGCCTGACGCAAACCGTCCACGACGGGCCTGGGTGCGGGAACGATTCGGCGAGCAAGTATGTCGTGGGGGGAGACCCAGACGACGTCCCCGTCGGGAGCCTGAGTGGCCAGGCCGAGCTCGATGTCGTTGTGGGCACGGATGGAGAGCGCCCGTGCCGGTCCGGTGAGACCTGGGACATCGGACTTCTCGGCCAGACGGCCGTTCGAGCTGGACGGCACGGTGCCCCGCAACGAGGGCGGGCAGTACGTCCTGCTGCGCGGCCAGCGCCGCACCGTCACCGCCGCCGATTGGCCACGGCGTCATCCAGGTAGGTGCGGGTGCGCTCCTCGATACGGGTCGTGTTCTTCTCGATGAACGGCTGGATCTGCTGGGCGACTTCCAGGGTCTGGGGGCTACTGAACGACAACTTGTCCACCCCGGGCATCGGATAGGACGTCCCCTGCGGATCGGTCCCGTCCCAGCGTCCGAACAGCCCTGCCGCCACCAATCCGGTGGCGAAGACCCCAGCCCCCACGTATCCCAGACGCAGCACGGCACGCGTCCACCTCGCTCGAAGTCGGCGAGGAACCGGAGGCACAGAACCGCGGAACACCAGCATCAGCACGAGCCCACCGAGCAGACCCGCTCCGAGTTCATAACGAAACAGAGAGGCTTTGACCTGGCCGCCGAGTGCGGCGCTGTAAGCCTGCGCCAATTCACCAGGGTTGCCGACGAATTCGGCGTTCGCACGGAGGAAGTCAGGCGAGACGTACGACGAGAGCGTCCCGTCCGCTATCGGTGGACCGGTCGAGACGACGGAGGCGCCGAATCCACCGATGCCGGTCTCATCCCAGTACAAGCGCCCGATCAGGCCAGTATCCAGGGTTGATACGCCGTTGTGCGCTAATGAGATCTCGACGGGAAAGGTGCCGAGACGGTCCTGAAATTTGGCATTCTCGATCGCCTGCTCGGCAGCAACCGGAAAGGCAATGACGGCCGCTGCGAGACTGAAGAGGACGTACCCACCGATGATGCGAAGGGCATTCTGCACACTCCGCATCTGATCACGTTACGCCATCGAGGTCCCGAACCTGCCGATAGGTCGTTCTGACGCGGACCCTCCTCCGCTCGGCGACCGACGGCTGTAAGTCGTTCGAGCTGTCGGCGATCCCGATTGGTCTTGAGGTCCTTGGTGCCGGACCACACCTTGACTGGAGATGAATCATTCGCGCTTGTTGTACACGTCCGGGATGCCGTCGGCGTCGGTGTCGGCGGCCTCGAGGTCGCGGATGCGGCGGTAGGCCCGGTTGCGGGATCGAAGCACGATTCCGGCCAAGACGGCAGCAATGATCGATCCGGTGAGCACGCCGATCTTGACGTGTTCGTCGCGCAGGCTCTGCGGCCCGTAGGCGAGCTCGCCGATGAGCAGGGAGACGGTAAACCCGATCCCGGCAAGTAGGGCGAGACCGGCGACGTCGAGCCAGCCGAGGTGGTCATCAAGACTCGCTCGGGTGAACCGTGCGACGAGGTAGGTGGTACCGAGGATGCCGACGAACTTTCCGATCACGAGCCCGGCGACGATGCCGAGGGCGACCCGATCGGTGAGGGCGTCGAGGAGGCCGGAGGTGCCGCCGATGGTGACCCCGGCGGCGAAGAACGCGAAAACTGGCACTGCCAGACCAGCGGAGATCGGCCGGACTCGGTGCTCGAAGTGCTCAGCCAGTCCGGGCCCGGCCTCGGGGCCGCCGGCGGCCTGGCTCCGGAGGACCGGAACGGCGAACCCGAGGAGCACGCCAGCGACGGTGGCGTGGACGCCGGAGGCGTGCATCAACGTCCAGGCCGTCGCGGCGAGGGGGAATAGCAGCCACCAGGACCGGATGCGGCGTTGCACGGCGAGGGTGAACAGGCCGATCGGGACGAGCGCCCCGACCAGGGGCAGGAGCTGCAGGTCGGCGGTGTAGAAGACCGCGATGATGGTGACCGCAAAAAGGTCGTCGACCACGGCCAGGGTGAGCAAGAAGGTGCGCAGTGCCGTGGGCAGGTGGGTGCTGATCACCGCCAGCACGGCCAGGGCGAAGGCAATGTCGGTGGCGGTGGGGATCGCCCAACCGCGCAGGGCACCGTCACCGGTGCTGGCGTTCACCGCGACGAATACCAGCGCCGGGGCCACCATCCCGCCGATCGCGGCCAGGATCGGCAACGCGGCACGGCGCGGGTCCTTGAGGTCTCCGGCCACGAACTCGCGCTTCAGCTCGAGGCCCACGACGAAGAAGAAGATGGCCAGCAGCCCATCCGCGGCCCAGGTGCCCAGTGTCAGGTCCAGGTGCAGCGACCCAGGTCCGATGCGGTAGTCACGCAACGCGTCGTAGTGCTCCGCCCACGGGCTGTTGGCCCAGACCAGGGCGGTGACCATGCCCGTGAGCAGCAGGGCGCCGCCGACTGTCTCCTGGCGGAGCAAGGCAGCGATGCGGGACTCCTCGGACCACGAACCGCGGACGAACAGGAGCCGACGGCCAGCCGGGGTGCCGGGTGGAGAAGGGGTCGATGGACTGGGCGGCTGGTTCACGAAGTGACTCCCATGCGGGGTTTGTGGGTCGTGTCGTTGACTGCCGACCAGACTTCCCGGCGCACCACTGCCACCGTAGTCGACCGGCGAACGTACCGGCGAACAGCGCAGGGTTGTCCTCGTCTGTGGCTGGACATGTGCCCGGTCAAGCGTGCGTGGCGCTCGGAGCTGGCGTCGTTGAGGCCGACGATCTGGTCGCCCAGGCGGCAGAGCCGGTGACGCTTGTCTGAGGCAGGTTGAGCCCACGAAGGCGGTCAGTAGCAATCACTTGGGGAGACCGTGGCCGCGAGCAGGGCGCTGATCAGCGTGATGGTGCTGGCGAGGAAGAACTGCGCGGTCGAGGTTCACGACCGGCCGCCGAAGAGCCGGCCGACGAAGCCCGAGCCAGATTCGCGGGGGTGGCCCGGGCAACGGTCGGCGCGCGGGACGCCGGCCAGGACCTGGTCGACGTGCTGGCCGCAGCCGGCCCAGCTCGCTTTGCCGCACTTCTTGCAGGTGGTTGCTCGACACATGGTGGTGGTGCTCCGTTAGGTGGTGGTGAGTCTGACGAGATGACGGGAGTAGAGGGAGGGGTGCGGCCCGTGAGCGTCCGGGGGACGACGCTCAGCCATGGGAGAACGTGATCGTCGGCAGCACGCGGCGCAGCCAGGCGGGTGACCACCAGGCTGCCTTGCCCGTGAGACGCAGCATGACTGGCAGCAGCACCAGGCGGGCGGCGGGGCGTAGGGCTTCATCGTCGTGAACATCTGTCCGATGAAACCTGTCGGCGTCCAGTTCAGCAGGCCGATCGTGCCCCCGGGGCGCGTCACGCGGACCAGTTCGTTGGCGCTCTTCTGATGGAAGGGTGCGAACATCACCCCCAGGCAGCTGATTACGGCATCGAACGCGTCGTCACCGGAGGGCAGCGCCTCGCAGTCGGCCTCGCGCCACTCGAGGGTCAGCCCCCGCGACGCGGCGTGCCGGCGGCCGCTCTCGAACAAAGCGGGTGTCAGGTCAGAGGCACCACGTGTGCCCCGCATGCCGCAGCGGGCAGCGAGGCGTTGCCGCAGCCAGCTGCGACGTCGAGCACATGGTCGCCTGCTGCGATGCCCGTCGCATCGACCAAGACCTCGCCGAGGCTCGGGATCAGATCGGCGGCGACAGTGGCGTAGTCGCCCATCGCCCACATAGCGCGGTGCTTGGCCTTGAGGTCGGGTGCGGCGGTTGCATGCGGGGTCATGACTGTCTCCCTCGTCATACCGATCCTGAGTCGGACCCGGCCGGCTGCGTTGCCGCCGACCCGTTCAGCGTCGTACCTGAGCAGGCCCGGCTCCAGTGCCGGATCCGTACTGGCCCTGAGCCACTTGACAAGCGTCTGGTTGCAACGAGTTGGGCGCCGGGATGCTGGATGCCGCGCTCCGGCCGGTTTCGTTCCGGTGGCGAAGGCGATGGTGTTCCTCCTGCTTGGCGCCATCGTCCTCCCACAGCCACGAGACACTGGCGTCGCTCTCACCCTGTCCGCGCCCCGCGCCCGCGCCGCCCCGCCCCGCGCCCCGGGGCCCGGGGGGCGCGGCGTAGGCGTCCGCGGGCACGACTCAGGGGGCGCCTGGCGGAGGTACTGCTCCGAGTTGGACGAACAGGTCGAGTAGGTCGCTGATGCCCCAACGACTGATGATCTTGTTGTCGACGACCTCGAAGATCGTGACACCCCGCATCGACACGTCCTTGTCGGTGGCGGCAACACCGAGCAGCTCACCTGTGTGTCTGCCACCCGCGGTGAGCCAGGTGATCACCAGGTCGCCTTCCGCAACCTGCCCCTCGATCTTGTGCCACGGATCGGAGAACGCCGCCTGGTTGACGGCGTAGACCTGCCGAGCACCGTCGATCCCGGAGGAGAGCCCCGGGATCGGCAGCGGCGTGTGGTCGACGTAGCTGGAGTCGAAGTAGTCCTCGTGGAGAGTGCGGCTGAGGGCATCGATGTCGTGGAAGAGGCGCCGGACGAGCTCCTTGTTCGCTTCCAGCAACGTTCCTTCGTCGTGCTGCGGGCGGTGCGCCGTGACGGACATCAGGCGGGCGTCGAGACCGGAAGTGCACCCAGCTGGGTGAGCAGTTCCATGTCGTCGAGACGGTTCCACCTCTCGACGACCACACCGTCGAGGAAGTGGACCATGGTGATGCCTTCCACCTCCAGGGAGCGACCGGTGCCGGCGGCGCCGAACAGCTCGCCTCGGTGGGTGCCGGTGAGCACGTAGCGAAGTGCCACCCGGTCACCGTCGACGGCAATGTCCCTGGCGGTGATCCGCGCGTCCGGCACGGCGCCGATCAGGGCGAGAAAGAAGTCGGCGATGCCGTCTCGGGTGGGAGGGAAGGCGTCGGGAAAGCCATGGAACTGGCACTCGGGTGCATACAGGGCGGTGATGTAGCCCTGGACGTCCCCGGCGTTGAGCTTGTCCACCGCGTTCGCGATGGTGGTGGCATGGTCGATGCTCATCTGGTGCTCCTTCAAGGGTTGTCGATCTCGTCCTTCGATGCTTGCCGGAGGGTGGGCCAGGACATAGTGCTCGATCTGTACTGACGCCGAGCCGCATCAGCACCGGCCCTCGCGGGTCCGAGGTACTGTGAAGGATTCCCCCCGACCTGCAGGTCCAGTCGAGGGAAACCCAGGGAAGGCGTTGTCATGCCCGCGAGTTACGGACAGTTCTGCCCGGTGGCCAAGGCGATGGAACTTCTCGATGAGCGCTGGACCCTGCTGGTGGTCCGGGAGTTGATGATGGGCAGCCACCACTTCAACGACCTTCGGCGAGGGCTGCCGAGGATGTCGCCCACTCTGCTCTCGAAGCGACTCCAGACCCTGGTCCGCGCCGGCGTCGTCGATCGGTGGGAAGAGGGCAACCGGGTCCACTATCAGCTGAGTCCGGCCGGTCAGGAGTTGGAGCCGATCGTCGAGGCACTCGGATCGTGGGGCATCCGCTGGGTGCCCGAGATCGGTGATGAGGATCTCGATCCCCACCTGCTCTTGTGGGACATTCACCGCAACATCGCTGTGGACTCACTGCCCGAGGGGCGCACGGTGCTGCAGTTCGACTTCACCGACGTGCCTGTTGCGAACTGTCAGTGGTGGATTGTCGTCACCGACGAGGGGGTTGACGTCTGCGACGCAGACCCAGGGTTCGACGTCCGCGTTGCCGTCGAGACCGGCCTCCGGACTCTCACTCTGGTGTGGCGGGGTGACCTCACCTGGGCCGCAGCACTGCGTTCGGGAACGCTGGAGCTGCACGGCGAGACACGAGCCCGACGTGCGCTGCCAAGTTGGCTCAAGCTGTCTCCACTCGCCCCCACACCCCGACCAGAGCTGACAGCCCTGGATGCAGCGGGACTTCTGGGCACGAGCGGAGCCCTGCGTGGACGTCGTTCTGGTGGCGTCTCCGGCTGAGCCCTCGCCGATGAACATGAGGGCGTTGGTCCCGAGCAGGTGCCTTCGTTCACTTGGGCGTAGTCGTTGGCATTGAACCCTGCGTTGCGTGGCATGACTGCGTAAAGAATCCGGCCAGGAACCGACCCGGGATGCTCAGCTATCCGAGGGTCCTGCGTTGTTCCACTCCGAGGCGGTGACAAGTCGGTGCCATGGTCGACCTCATGACCCGACGCCGCCCGGACGGCCGGTGATCGAGTCAGCCCGTGGACGGTGAGACGTCTCCGGTCCAGGGCAACAGTCGCGCACCCACTACGGCGGCCTGCAGAGTCAGTCGTTGGGCAGGGATCGTTGCGTCGTACCCGGTGAGGTCGGCGATCTTCGCCAATCGATAGGTCACGGTGCGGACCGAGAGGTGAAGTCGGCGGGCGGCGTGTGTGGCCACGTCGCCGGCGGCGAAGTAGGCCTCGAGGGTGTCGACCAGTGGTCCTGCGCCACCCCGGGCGTGGGTCAGCGGGGTCAGGACGGTCTCGACGAGGTCAGCCAACGCAACTCTGTCGCGTCCCAGGACGCGATAGATGAGCAGATCCCGCGTCGGCACCATGTCGTTGTCGGGGTGCAGTCGCTCGGCCAGGGTGATCGCTTCGCGGGCCTGCTCATAGGAGCGCGCGACTCCGTAGGCCCCGGGGTAGGGGCGTCCGACCGCGACGCGCCATGGCTTCCTCGCGGAGGATCTGCTCAACGCCGCATGCAGGAGGTGGGCGGGCTCGTCGACCTCCGGGGAGACGGTGCCTGCTGGGACCAGGGCGAGGAGGTAGCCACCTTTGGTGGTGACGAGAACGTCGCGGTCGCCGTACCGCTCGATGACCTCGCGCTCAAGGAGGGTCTCGTCCCGGTCGTCCACCACAGCATCGCTGCGCAGTTCAGCGAGCAAGACCTGGTGCGACGCGGTCAGGTCGATCCCAAAGGGCTCAGCGCGCTGCACGATGCCGGCGGTGTCAGCATCACCACGCAGCAGGTCGTCGATGAACTCCCGGCGGGCTGATTCCTCCTGCCGGATCAGCTGCTGTCCAGCGTTCTGGTAGCCCTCGACAAGAACCGGTACGGCGGCTCGGATCCCGTCCAGCAGTGTCTGGGCTGCGGACCGCGCGTTCTTGTGGTGGCTGGGCGGCATCGCGCTCCAGGCCTGTGCCGCGGACGCCAGGTAGAGGTCGACCGCTGCCCGTGCCGACATTCCCTGCTCTGCGGCCTCGGACCCAGCCCGTCGGATGTCGTCGAAGTCCCCCTCGTCCAGGTACTCACCCCCTCCGATGATCCGGCTCGACATCTCCTCGAAGACCGCCAGTACCGCCGGGGAGCCGGTCGACTCTGGGGGTGCCGCGGACGTCTGTGGAAGGGCCATGTGGTCAGTGTGCCCCGCTCCAGGGCGGGAGGGCTGCCCGGAGGTTGTTGCCGGGTATCGGCAACAAACGCCGTGTGAGGTCAGCCGGGCGCAACCCTGTGGTTTCGCAGCGGCGCGGCGGATGCTTGAACCATCGCCAACAGCCCTACGTCCCGAGGAGTGAGCCACGTGTCAACCATGTCACCGCACGCTGTCGCTGGTCTGGCCGAGCAGCACTTCGACCACTGGCGTCGCCTTCACGACGACCGTCGGTTCCGGGTCGAGCAGTTGGCTGCGCTGGCCGCGGAACCTCCCTGCGGTCCCCGTCACGCCAGCGTGAACCAAGCGCTTCGGATGGCCGCGGGCGCCACGCTCCACGAGATCGACGGCGCCCTGGCTCGGATGGAGCAGGGTGTGTATGGCCTGTGCGTGACCTGCTCCCGGCAGCTTCCACCCCGACGGCTCGACACCCTCCCGATGGCCGCCCTGTGCATGCCGTGTCACTACAACGCCCAGAACTGCTCCGCCGCAGTGAGCCGGAGCCGGACATGACATCGCCCAGCACCACCGAGTCGGTCCGAAGCCAATTCCAGGAGCTCACGGACGAGGAATGCCTCGAGCTGCTCAGCTTCAAACGATTTGGAAGGGTCGCCTACGACGACGGAGGGCCCGTTGTGCTCCCGGTGAACTATGTCGTAGACGGCGGCACGGTGCTGTTCCGTACCTCCCCGTACAGCTCCCTGGGACAGCACGTGCGATCAAGCCAAGCGGCCTTCGAGGTCGACGACATCGACGACGCAACGGGTGCGGGCTGGAGCGTCCTGGTACGAGGACCGGCCAGGTACGTCGAATCCAGCGATCTGCCCGAGCCCGAGGCGCGACCAACATCGTGGCGCGATGGCGAGGGAGCCCAGTGGCTCCACGTGCGCATCACCCCCAGGTCGATGAGCGGACGTCGGGTTGCGTCTGACGCCCCCCTCACCACGCCGCCCCCGCAACGGGCCTGAGCGAACCGGGGCACTCAACCCCCAACCCCAGATACACAGTTGATGCCGACCGGTGTCGACCAGCACTGACAGGAGCAACACCATGAACACGTTCCTCATCATCCTGATCGCGCTTCTCGCCATCATCGTGATCGGATTGGCCTTGTCCATCCGCATCGTGAAGCAGTACGAACAGGGAGTCGTCCTGCGCTTCGGGCGAGTCCTGGGGCCGCGAGACCCCGGTCTGCGTGCCATCATCCCCGTTGTCGATGTCATGCATCGGGTCTCCAAGCGGATCGTGACCATGCCCATCCAGTCGCAAGGCATCATCACCCGCGACAACGTCAGCGTCGACGTCTCCGCCGTGGCCTACTTCCGGGTCGTCGACACCGTCAAGTCCGTGGTCGCCATCGAGAACGTCCACGCCGCGATCAACCAGATCGCCCAGACCACGCTGCGCAAGGTCGTCGGCCAGCACACCCTGGACCAGACCCTGTCCGAGACCGACCGCATCAACCTGGACATCCGTGACTTCCTCGAGGCCACCACCGGGGAATGGGGCGTCGAGGTCACGCTCGTCGAGCTCAAGGACATCCAGCTTCCCGACAGCATGAAGCGCGCCATGGCCAGGCAGGCCGAGGCCGAGCGCGACAAGCGCGCCAAGATCATCAACGCCGAGGGCGAGTCCATGGCCGCAGCAGCCCTGGGCGACGCCTCCGACATCATGATGGACCACCCGCTTGCCCTCCAGCTGCGGAACCTGCAGAGCCTCGTGGACATCGGCGTCGACAAGAACACCACGGTCGTGTTCCCGGCCCCGCTGATGAGCACGATCTCGGAGCTGAGCACGTTCCTGGCCCGCGAGAGCGCTGCTGCCGCGCGAACCGACAAGCCCGCCTCCGACTCTCAGAACACAGGCGGAGCCGTTCTCGATGTACCCGTCGTTCCCAACGGGACCCCGATCGCGGCCGGGCGCTGAGCATGAGCGGATCGTTGCTCAAGGAGCTACGACTCTTCCAGACCTGGCGGACGGGCCGTTCGGTGGACGTCGAGCCGGACGCGGTGCCATCTCGCCGTCATTGGGAGACGGCGGCACGGCCGCCTGCGGCTCGGCCACGGACCCGATCCACAGGTCACGAGGAGAAGTTGCTTGCCGCCTGGGAAACAGACGGCGGCAGGACCGCGACCTCGTTGCACCCGTGACCTTCGGGTGCCCGACTTATCAAGACCACTCGAGGCCCGTCAACGAGCCAGTCAGGAGACAACCCCATGAAGATCCAGGTCAACACCGACAAGAACATCGAAGGCAGCGAGGCCTTCAGTGCACAGATCGAAGAGGACCTTGCCGGTGCCCTGACGAGGTTCGAGAACCGACTGACGCGGGTCGAGATTCACCTGAGCAACGAAAGCGCTGGCCGCACGACGGGCGACGACTTCCGCTGCCTGATCGAGGCCCGACCCGCGGGGATGGACCCCATCACAGTCACCCATCACGCCGCGACTCTCGACGAAACGATCCGCGGCGCCACGGACAAGCTCGAGACGCTCCTGACCAACAAGTTCGAACGCCTGGAAGGCCAAGAGACCCGCGAGACGATCCGCGGCCGCGAGACGGTATGACGAGACCGCTCGGGGCGACTGAGTGGTTGCGGGCCGGGGCCTCCCTCCTGCGAACTCGCTCAGAATGTCGCTAGGTCTTCGTCGCTGGTCGTATCAACCCTGAAAGTGTTCGTCCGGTCTCGTTTCGGCGGCGTGCTGAAGGTCAGGACGACCTCCGATTTCTGGCGGAACCGTTTCCCGGCGCGACGACCGGCGCTCGTGCCTTCGACGTACCCGGCGTCCCGGGATCTGCGGCGGTGGTCTGCGATGCCAGCAGTACCCGGCTGCGGCTCCTTGGCGCACCTGGCATGGGATCGAGTGCAGGATGGGGATGTGGTGATCAATCGCGTGGCTGGCGTCTTGAGCCCTCGGGTCCGGATCGTTCTGGTCGGTCTCGCTTCCGGGGGCGGGTTCGTGCTCGTCTACTGCGCCACGGTTCGCACCGTCCAGGGGCGCCTGTTCGGGGACGCCTCCCTTCGTGGAGCCCTGTTGACCCGTTCGTCTCTGGCCGACGGTGCTGACGCGGTCCTGAACGTGGTCTCGGTGGCCTCGTTGCTGGGGGCTGTTGCGCTGGTCGCCACGGTCGCCCTGGTCCGGCTCAAGCGCGCGCAGGGGCTGGCCGCCGTCGGTCTCCTGGTAGGTGCGAACGTCTCGACCCTGGTGTTGAAGAGGTATCTGCTGGAGAGGCCGGACCTCGGGATCCGTGAGGTCGCTCCTGCCACGCTCAACAGCCTTCCGAGCGGTCACACGACGGCGGTGTTCTCCGCGGTCGCTGCGCTGTTGTTCGTCGTTCCTCCCGGTGGCGATACCCGACCGCGCTCGCTGGACTGGTGCTGGGGGCGGTGACCGCGCTCGCGACCATGTCGGCGGGGTGGCACCGTGCCGGAGATTCGATGGCCGCGTTCCTCCTGGTGGGGGTGTGGACCGCCATCGGTGCTGGTTCCGTCTTGATTGCCGATGCCGGCGAAGCCGGTGATCGGGCGAACTTCGAATGGCCTAAGTCGACGCGGTGGCTGGCCGCTGCCTCCTCCGCCTCGCTCACCCTCGGCCTCGCTTTGGGCATCGCACTGAACGGCGTGGGTCCGATCCGCGAATCAACCTTCGGAACGTGGGTCGCGTTCGGGGTTGGCGCCCTGCTGATCACCGGCACCGGCATCGGGGTTCTGGGAGGCATGCTCCACGTGCTGGACCTCATGGACACGCCCAGATCGCCCAATAGCCGGTCGCCGCGATCACGAGGTGACGCCTCGCCGGGGTGACCGGCAGCAGGCCCGGCCGTGCGCTCGTCAGCGGGTATCGCCTGGCGGTGCGGCGCGGATGACGCCCAAGGCCGGTGTGCCTCCGGGGCGACGCACTGAGCCGACGATGGAGTTGCGCCCAGTCGAGATGCATCTGTCACCGTGGCGCCCCGGGCGGACGGTGCCAAGGCCGCGTGGCAGACGTTGCGCCCCAGAGCCGTTTCACCGGTTGAGATGGAGGGCTAGTCTGGAACAAGAGTTTGGCCACGGCCGATCGGGTAGACCGCAAGGTTTCTTCTCGATCGGATCGGTTTCGGGCCACTCGGAATCGCAGGGTGGTGTCATGAGTTGGTGGGTGTGGTTGATCGTAACTGCCGTAGTCGTCGTGCTGCTCATGGCGGGGTTGCTGTGGAACCAGGCTCGTCGCCGTCGGGGCGGGGTCATCATCGACCCGTCGCAGTCTCCGCGTACCGGTCGCGGGGGATGAAGCGATGAGTCGGCTGATTCGCACCTCAGAGCTGATGAAGCGGCCTGTGGTCACGATGGGCGGGGAGGACGTCGCCCAGGTCAAGGACATCGTCTACTCCGCCGGTGGCGGCGCGGTAGGTGGGTTCACTCTTGCCGGTCGGGGCCTGCTGTCCGGGCCGTTGAAGCAGGCGCTGGCCTGGTCGTCGGTGATGGCGCTGGGTCCGGATGCGGTGATGATCCGCGACGAGGGCGTCCTCGAGCCGGCCGCGAATGTGTTGGATCGCTCGGCTGCTGCCGGTGGCTCGGGGGGTGATGTGTTGGGCTCCCAGGTGCTCACCGACACCGGGACCGAGCTGGGCACGGTCGTCGACGTCGTCTTGGAGGTCGCTGAGCGCGGCGCTGGCCAGTGCGATGTGGTGGGCTATGAGGTGGAGTCCTCAGTGGCGCTCGGGACGAAGGGGACCAAGGTGTTCGTCCCCCTGCCCGACACCCTCGTCGCATCAGGGAATCACCTGCTGGTGCCGGCGAGTGCGAAGGATTTTGTCGCCCACGACCTGGCGGGGTTCGGCGCCGCGGTGCGGGCGTTTCGTCAGCAACTGCAGGGGACGGCCTGATGTGGTTCTCCGAAGCGTCCGGGCGTGAGGTGGTGAGCCGCAGCACCGCGGAGACCGTGGGGCAGGTCTCGGAGTTCGTGATTGATCCGCAGTCGCACAGCATCGTTGCAGTCACCCTGAAGCAGACCCAGCACGGCGACACGGTGCTGTGGGCCGCACTGAACGCCTTCGGTGTGGACGCGGTGACCGTTCCTGACGCGGATGTGATTCTCGACGCCAACGACGCTGTCGCGGCCTTGGCGGGCAAGAACCACCGACTGCTAGGTAAGCGGGTCCTCAACACCGATGGAGAGGATCTCGGGGATGTGACCGATGCGGAGTTCGACCCCGCAACTGGCCAGCTCACCGCATTGCTGCTCGGAAACGATACGGTCCGTGGCGAGCGCCTGATCGGCATCGGGTCCTACGCCGCCGTCGTACACGCCGACTTCTGACGGGGATTTACGCTGCACTTCGATGAAGACCACCGGGGGATCCCCCGGCTGCGCCCGCCGGGAGGATGTCTGAAGCATCCCGGCGAGTCCGGAGACTCTGGCTGAAACTCGGCACGCGCCGCATCGTTTCATCTGGTGCCAGGGTCACGGGTCCGTTCGTGTCTGGATGCGGGTGAGCGCGTCGAGGTTGCGTTGGTCGGTGTCGG
>CAVSCS010000007.1:0-189497 GCA_963726525.1 uncultured Actinomycetota bacterium
TCCGGCTGCTCGTGATTCGCGTCATCGCGGCGGGTGCGTCCCGTCGCCTGCTCGGCAGGCATCTACGGTGAAGTCATGCCTGCTGCGCCACACATAGCCCGCCTACGCGCCAAGGTGGGGAACGACCTGCTCCTGCTTCCCTCCGTGGCCGTCCTGCCCATCGACGACGATGATCGCGTCCTGTTGGTCCGCCAGACTGACTTCGGGTCCTACGGCACCATCGGTGGCGCGGTAGACGAGGACGAGGCACCGGAGGACGCAGCGCGTCGCGAGGCTCGGGAGGAAATCGGTGCCGAGGTCGAGCTCACTGGCCTGGTCGGCGCCATCGGTGGCCCCCAGTTCCGCCTCACCTACCCCAACGGCGACCAGTGCGCCTACGTCAGCATCATCTACAGCGCGCGCCTGGCTCCCGAAGTGACCGTGTCACCCGACGGAGTCGAGGTCGACCAAGCGCGCTGGTTCGCACGCGGCGAACTCGACCAGCCCATCATCGGCGACTTCGCCAGGAGCACCTTCGCAGCCCTCGGCTGGATCTAGCCCGTCGTCAGGGTTCTCGCGTGAAGGAGCGCGACCTAGCGTCCGGATCTGCGGCGATCCGATGGACCGGATGGACTGAGCGTGGCTTCTCGACGGCGGTGGTGGGCGCCGCTCGCACCTCGGCGTCACGCGCCGACCAGCACCGTCTCGACGAAGACTGTCGCGACGGCGGTTGCGTCCACGTCCGTGACCACCTCCACGGCTCTTCCACCGGGCACCTCGGTGAGGGCATCCCCGACCAGTCCGAAGTGACGGCGTTCGGTCACGAAGAGGTGGGGGTGGGTGAGGAGGACGAGGGCTCCGGCGTCGCCCACCAGATGTGCCCGTCGGACGTGCAGAAGCTCGCCGGCGAGCTTGGCGCCCGGTCGTGCGCTCGCCCGGAGGAGAGCGACATCCCTGTCCGGGACGACGACCTGCTCGAAGACGTCGGCGACGTAGAGCGTCATGGACCGGCCCGCCGACAGGACCTCCGCGGTGGCAGCGGGATCGTGGGCTGCGTTGAACTCGGGCGGAGTCTCGGCGACCATCTCCCCGCACACAAGGACGAGCCGATCGGCGTGCTGCGCGAGGCGGGCGACGTTCGTCATCGGCGCCAGGCCGACGAGGGTCACGTCCTCCTCGTGGGCGATCTGAGCGACCACTGTGTCAGGGTCGGCAGTCGCCAGAGCCGACACGAGCGCCGGAGGAACGACGACGCCTCCCAGCCCGTCGGGGCCGTGGTTGGTCGGACCGGTGCGTGACCCCCGACCTTGCTTCGTCTGGGCGGCGCCGACGGACACCGGGACGTGCTGAGCGCCGACGTGTGCGAGCACGTCGCACGAGTTCCGCGCCGCAATCTCGGCGGGCACGTTCCCGGACACCGTGGTGACGGCACGCAGGTCGAGCAACGGGCTGGCGACGGCGTACATCAGAGCGAGTGCGTCGTCGATCCCGGTGTCGACGTCGAGGACCACTCGCGTGGGTATAGGCACATCCGTAGGTTAGGCGTTGGATCCGGTTCGTCGCTGACACGAGACCTGAGATCCGCAGAGGGAGTACGAGCCTCGATACGGTCTCGACATGCCGCCCTGCTTCGACGTCTACACGTGGATACGCACCGGCGACCGACGTGCGATTCTCTCCCGGTTCGCGTAGCGCTACGTCGATCCTTCCGACCCGGGCGGAGACATGAAGCGGCTTGTGGTGTCTGTCGTGACTTTCGTTCTCGCCTGGCTGATCGTGGGCGCTGTCGCCGCGTTCGAGAGTCCCGGTGGTGGTGGCTACTGCGCTGACGCGGTGGACTACGCGCAGATGGTCGCCTGGGGACCCATGAACTACGTGCCGGGCCTCGAGTTCCTTCCGGGGGAGTGCGTCCAACCCACGTAGACCGACCTCAGACGTCGAGGGAGCAGCCTCGTCAGACGCCCTGGGACACGCTCGACATGTTGAAGTCGGGGATCCGCAGGGCGGGCGTGGCGGTGCGCGAGAAGTAGTCGTCGCCCCACTCGCGGCTGAAGCTCGGCACCGTCGCGGTGGCCGCACTGAAGCGGGTCAGCAGGTCGACCGGGCTCTCGTTCCAGCGGAAGTTGTTGGCCGCACCCACGATCTCGCCGTCCTCGACGACGTAGACGCCGTCGCGCGTCAGGCCGGTGAGCAGCATGGTCTGCGGGTCGACCTCGCGGATGTACCAGAGGCACGTGAGCAGCAGGCCGCGCTGGACGCCCGAGACCATGTCCTCCATCGTGCCGGCACCGTCGCCGACCTCGAGGACGAGGTTGTCGATCATCGGGGTCACCGGCTGGCCGGTCATGCCGGCGGAGTGCCGGGTCTGCAGGAGGCCGGTGAGCAGGCCGTCGCGGATCCAGTCCGTACGCTCCAGCGCGAGGCCGTTGTCGAAGACCGAGTCGGTGTTGTCGGAGGCGCCCGCCACCACGAACGGTGCGCACTCCAGGCCGGGGTGGGCAGGGTCGGAGAACAGGCTCACGCCGGGAGCGGCGACCTTGTCGCCGATCCGGGTGCCGCCTCCGCGCCGGCTGTAGACCGACTCGCCCTCGTGCGCGACGCGTGCGCCGGCGCTCCAGTAGGCGTCGATCATCAGGTCCGCGACCGACGACGGCGGCAGGATCGTGTCGTAGCGGCCCGCGGGCAGGTCGATGCGGCGCTCGGCCCAGGACAGCCGGCGGGCCACGTCGGCGGCCATCGCGGCCGCGTCGACGTCGCGGAAGTCGCGGGTCGCGCCACCCACCCAGGCGCTGCGCGTCAGCGAGGTGTCCTTGGCCGTGCAGGCGTAGTGGCCGGTGGGCTGCGCGTGGCGCAGCCGGACACCGCGGGAGGTGCCGAGGTAGGTCGTGGTGACGTCGTGGTTGACGAAGCCGTAGAGCAGGCGGCCCTCCGCGCCGGCCTGGCCGAACGCCTCGCCGAGGGCGGGCGCGAAGGCGTCGTAGACCCCGATGTCGGTCGTGGCGGAGGCCTCGTCCCAGTCGGGGGAGCTCACGTCGGCGACCAGCTCGGCGGCGTCCTCGGCCGGCGACCCCGCACGTGCGGCGGCGTCGGCCGCCTCCACCAGGGCGGTCACCTGCTCGGTGGTCGAGGCGCTGCCGGAGACCGAGCCGGTGGCGACGCCGCCGCTGACGGCCGCGAAGCTCACGATCGTCACCGACACCTCGGTCATCACGCCGTTGGTGGTGAGGGTGTTGTTGGCCCAGCGCAGGTTGGCGCTGGTGACCTCGCGGACGATGGCGACGCAGTCGTCGGCGCGCGAGGTGGCGAGGGCGTGCTCGACGAGGTGCTGGGGGAGGGTCGTCATCAGTGGCCTGCCTCGTCGATGGTGTTGAGGATGTTGACGCCGCGGAACAGCGCAGACGGGCAGCCGTGGCTCACGGCCGCGACCTGTCCCGGCTGGGCCTTGCCGCAGTTGAACGCGCCGCCCAGGACCCAGGTGTCCGGCCCGCCGACCGCCTCCATCGAGCCCCAGAAGTCGGTCGTGGTCGCCTGGTAGGCGACGTCGCGGAGCATGCCGTCGAGCTTGCCGTCGGTGATCTTGTAGAACCGCTGGCCGGTGAACTGGAAGTTGAACCGCTGCATGTCGATCGACCACGACTTGTCGCCCACGACGTAGATGCCGCGCTCGACGCGCGAGATCAGGTCGTCGGTGGAGAGGTCGTCGGTGCCGGGCATGAGCGAGACGTTGGCCATCCGCTGGATCGGGATGTGGCCGGGGGAGTCGGCGTACGCGCAGCCGTTGGAGCGACCGTCATTGAGCTCGGGCTTGAGGTGGCCCATGGAGCGGTCGAGCTGGTAGCCCACCAGGACGCCGTCGCGGACGATGTCCCACTCCTGGGTCTGCACGCCCTCGTCGTCGTAGCCGACGGTCGCCAGCCCGTGCGGGGTGGTGCGGTCGCCCCGCACGTTCATCACGCCCGAGCCGTACTGCAGGGTGCCGAGCTTGTCGTAGGTGGCGAACGACGTCCCGGCGTAGTTGGCCTCGTAGCCCAGCGCCCGGTCGAGCTCGGTGGCGTGGCCGATCGACTCGTGGATGGTCAGCCAGAGGTTGGACGGGTCGACGACCAGGTCGTAGCTGCCGGCCTCGACGCTCGGCGCGGCGAGCTTCTCCGCCAGCAGGTCGGGGACCTGGGCGAGCTCGGCGTCCCAGTCCCAGTGGCTGCCGTCGAGGTACTCCCAGCCGCGGCCGACGGGCGGTGCCACCGAGGCCATGGTGTCGAAGATCCCGGTGGTGGAGTCCTCGCCGGAGGCCTCGAAGCCGGGCTGCAGCCGTACGCGCTGCTGCGTGGTCCGGGTGCCGGTGAGGTCGGCGTAGTACTTGTTCTCCTGCACCTGCTGCAGGAACGACGTCGCGTGGGCGACCGCGCCGCTGGCGCGCAGGCGCTCGGTCCAGTCGACGAGCAGCGCGGCCTTCTCGGGCGTGGGCACGTCGAGCGGGTTGATGTCGTAGCCGGAGACCCAGGTGACGTCGTCGTGGACCGGCTCGGGTGCGAGCTCGACCGGCGTGGTGGTCATCGCCGCGGCCACCTTGGCGACCGCCACGGCGGTCTCGGCCACGCGGCGGGCCTCGTCGTCGGTCAGCACGACGCCCGAGGCGAAGCCCCACGCGCCGCGGTGGACGACCCGGACCGCGAAGCCGAGGTCCTCGGCGTCGCTGGCGGTCTGGAGGACGCCGTCGCGGGCGCCGAGGTACTGGAAGCGGTTGCGCTCGAACCGGAAGTCGGCATGGCTGGCGCCGAGCTCCTGGGCGCGGGCCAGGGCCACGTCTCCGAGCCGGCGGTGCGGCATCTCGCTGAAGGTCGGGTCGAGCCCGGGCGCACTCATGCGGTCGAACCTATCCGAGGCTGTCACCCGGCGTGCAGGGAGACACGGCTGCCGTGCCGACCTCGGTGCACGCGCAGCTGCGTGGGGATCCGCGTCTGGAGCTCCGGGACGTGGCTCACGACCCCGACGACGCGCCCGCCGTCGCGCAGGGTGTCGAGGGTGTCCATGACGTCCTCGAGGGTGTCGGCATCGAGGGATCCGAAGCCCTCGTCGACGAACAGCGTGTCGAGGTCGGCGCCCCCGGCCTCGTCGGTGATCACGTCGGCCAGGCCCAGCGCCAGGGCGAGGGAGACCACGAAGGTCTCGCCGCCGGACAGGGTGGCCGGGTCGCGGCTGTCGCCGGTCCAGTCGTCGCGCACGAGCAGGCTGAGGCCGCCGCGCGTCTCCCCGGCGCCGCGGCGGCCGGTGTGGACGAGGGAGTAGCGGCGGTCGCTCATCGTCGACAGTCGCAGGTTGGCGGCCTCGACGACCTGTCCGAGCCGGTGGGCCAGGACGTAGGCCGACAGTCGCATCTGCAGCTGGTTGTCCGGGTGCTTGCCCTCGACCAGCGCGGCGAGGTCGGCGACGGCGTCGAGGTCGGAGCGCACGGGTCGCCACGCCCCGAGCGCCGCGTCGACCTCCGCGGCGAGACCGCTCAGACGCTCGGCGCGCTCGTGGGCGGCGGCGGCACGCTGCCGCGCGGACGCGGCCTCCGCGCGGGTGCGGTGCTGGTCGTGGGCGAGCGCCTCGAGGTCCGGCGCCGGGGCGTCGGCCGCGGCCCGCAGGTCGGCGTCGTCGAGCTGCTCGGTGACCCGGGCGAGGTCACGCTCGTGCTGCTCGACCGCGGCGCGCAGACGGCTCGTCGCGTCGGGGGCGAGCCAGGCCGCGTCGGCCTCGGCGGGGGAGGCGAAGCCGTGTGCGAGGGCCGCGGACTCGACGGCGGCGTCGGCGCGCTGGGTGGCGAGGCGGGCGTGCTCGAGCTGGGTCTGGGCGTCCAGCAGCCGGGTGGCGAGGTCCTCGACGTGGGCCAGGTGCCGGGCGAGCACGTCGAGGTCGTCGTCCTCACCCACGACGGCAGCCACCTGGTCGTGGAGGTCGCGGACCCGCGAGGTCAGCACGGCGACCTCGGTGTCGCGCTGGGAGACGGCGCCGCGGAGACCGTCGACCTCGTCGGTGACGGTGGCCAGCTCGGTGCGCAGCTGCTCGGCGTGCGCGGCGAGCGAGGCGGCCCGGGCGGCGTCGGAGCGCGCCGTGGTGAGGCGCTCGTCGAGGTCGACCCGGAGCGCCGAGAGCTCGGCGAGCGTGCCACCGGCCTCGGCGACGGCGGCGGCGCGGCGGGCCTCGAGCCCTCGCACCTCCTGGGCGTGGGCCTCCACGACGGCCTCCAGGTCGTCGACCTCGCGGCGCGCCGCTCGCTCGGCGGCCTCGTCGGGCGCGCCGGGCGACGGGGATGCGGGGGAGGGGTGCTCGGCGGAGCCGCAGACCGGGCAGCTGTCCCCGACGGCGAGACGCGCCGCGATCTCTGCGGCCATCCCGTCGAGACGCAGCTCGCGGACCTCCACGAGCCGCTCGCGGGCCTCGAGCCGGGCGGTGCCGGCGACCATCAGCTCGTGCTCCGCGGCGCGCAGCCGTGCGGTCAGGTCGTCCACCGACCGCGCTGCTCGCACCCGGACCTCCAGACCCTCAAGCTCGGCCTCGAGCGACGGCAGCCGGTCGACCGCAGCCGTCGCCACGGCGAGCCGGGGTGCGAGGTCGTCGAGCAGCGCCGGGACCTCGGCGGCGCGGGTGAGCGCCTCGTCGAGGCGGGCGGCGACCGCCGCGCGGTCGGCGACGAGGCGGGCGAGGTCGTCCTCGAGCGCCGCCGCCTGGTCGCGGAGCGGCCGGACGCGGGCGACCTCGGTCAGGGAGCGGGTCGCGCGGCGCAGGTGGGCGGAGACCTGCACGCGGTCGTGCACGTCCTCGCCGATCAGCGAGCCCAGCTCGACGCAGTGCGCGGCCGCCAGCTCCTCGAGGTCGTCCTCAGCGCCGCGCGAGGCGCGCGCCACGTCGTGGAGCGGACGCACGGCGACCGCCCGCTCCGCGGCGGCGACCCGCTCGCGCCGTCGGCGCTGGGCGGGCTCCGCCTCACCGAGGGCGGCCAGCTCGCGCTCGGCGGCGGCCCGGGCCGCCCGCCTGCCGGCGAGCTCGGTGCCGGCGGCGTGCGCGGCGGCCGCTGCCTCCTCGGCAGCCCTCGTGGTCGCGACCTCGACCTGCAGGGAGCCGACGAGCGTGGCGGTGTCGGCCGCGAGCGACCGGGCCCAGCCGGTCAGCAGGTCGGGGTCGTCGTTCCACGCCTCCGGCGCAGGACGGCCGCCGACCTCGCTGACGCGGCTGGCGAGGTCGGCCACGAGGGAGCGGTGGGCCTCGGAGCTGCGCCGCAGCTCGACGCGCCGGTCGCGCAGCCACCGCTCGACGCGGTCGAAGCGCTCGGTCGCGAAGACCTGCTGCAGGAGGGCGTGGCGCTCCTCCGAGCGCGAGCGCAGGAACGCCTGGAAGCGCCCCTGCGGGAGCAGCGCGACCTGGCAGAACTGCGGGAGCGTCATGCCGACGAGACGGGTGAGGAGGTGGCCCGCCTCGTCGAGGCGCGTGCTGAGCGGGTGCCAGGCCTCCTGGCCCTGGGGGTCGCGCCGTCGCTCGGAGACGACCACGCGCGCCTGCTCGGTGGTGGTCCCGGAGCCGCGCTTCTTGGGTCGCCGCCAGGCGGGCGACCGGTCGACGCGGAAGCGACGGCCCGACAACGTGGCCTCCAGCACCACGCGGGGGACCACGTCGTCGCCGGCGTGGTCGGAGCGCAGCCGCTTCGCGGTGGCGCGGTCGCCCGGGACGTCGCCGTAGAGGGCGAAGCACACCGCGTCGAGCACGCTCGACTTGCCGGCGCCGGTGGGCCCGCTGAGCAGGAACAGACCGGCCTCGGACAGGGCGTCGAAGTCGATGCGGGTGGTGTCGGCGAACGGCCCGAAGCCGGTGACCTCGAGGCGGTGGAGCCTCACTGCCCACCTCCGGCGGCTGCGCCGACGAGGACGTCCTGGTCGGGGTCGTGGCAGCAGGCGTCGACGGCCTCCAGCAGCAGCGCGGACTCCGCGTCGCTGGCCGTGACGCCGCGGACGTGCTCGAGGAAGTCGAGCGCGATCCCGTGGTCGCTGCGGCCCGAGGCCGGTGCAGCCGGGGCGTCGGGCCGCGCGGCGGGAGCCGGGAACTGCAGCACCAGCGTGTGCGGGAAGCGACGTCGCAGCAGCTCCATGGCCCGCGCGGGGCGGGGCACGTCGGTCACGGTGGCCTGCACCCAGTCGTGCTCGCGGTCGGCCAGCGCCGGGTCGGCGAGCAGGTCGTCGAGGGAGCCGCTGATCCGCGAGAGCCGCCGGGGCACCGGCGCACCGATCCAGTGGGCGTCGCGGAAGCCCGCGGCGTCGAGCTCGACGAGCCACGACCCCTTGGCCTGGTCGGCCTCGGAGAAGGAGTACGCCAGCGGGGAGCCGGAGTACCGCAGGGAGGGGGCGAGCTCGTGGGGACCGTGGAGGTGACCCAGGGCGGTGTAGTCGACGCCGTCGAACGTCGTGGTGGCCACCCGCGAGACCCCGCCCACGCTGATGTCGCGCTCGGACTCGCTCGGGGTCGCGCCGGCGACGAAGGCGTGGGCCAGGACGACGGACCGGGTGCCCCGGCTGCGGGCAGCCAGGTCGCGGCGCACGCGGACCATCGCCTCGGCGAGCGCCGCCTCGTGGCTGCGGTGGGACAGCGACCAGGGCTCGAGCAGCGCCGAGGGGTCGAGGTAGGGCAGGGCGTGGAAGGCGACGTCGCCGTGCTCGTCGCCGAGCACGACGGGGACCCCGACCCCGGCGGCGTCGGTGCGGACGAAGACGCCCGCGGCGTCCATCAGCCGGGACCCGAAGCCCAGGCGCTGCGCGCTGTCGTGGTTGCCGCTGCTCACCACCACCGAGGCCCGCGACGCGGCCAGACGGGCGAACGTCTCGTCGGCCAGCGCCACCGCGTCGACGTGGGGGAGCGCCCGGTCGTAGACGTCGCCCGCCACGACGACGACGTCGACGCGCTCGGACTCCACGACCTCGAGCAGGTGGTCCACGAACGCCGCCTGGTGCCCGAGGAGCCCCTCGCGGTGGAAGGACCTCCCGAGGTGCCAGTCGGAGGTGTGGAGGATGCGCACCCCACGAACCTAGGCGGCCGCACCGACACCGCCGGGCCACCACGCCGTGACGTGTCCGGCGCCACCCGCCGCGTGCCCGGTCAGCAGTAGCGGACGGTGCGCCCCGGTGACGTGAAGCCCCACAGGTCGATGCCCGCCTCCTCGGCCAGGCCGGCCGCGAGGCTGGTGGGCGCGCCGACCGCGACGATGGCGCCGATGCCGCTCGCCGCCGCCTTCTGCACCAGCTCGAAGCCCACCCGGCCGCTGAGCACGAGGCAGGCGGCGGCGGGCGGGTCACCGGCCAGGACGCGGGCCCCGACGACCTTGTCGACGGCGTTGTGCCGCCCGACGTCCTCGCGCACCACGAGCAGCGTGCCGTCGGCGTCGGCGAGCGCGGCGGCGTGCACCCCGCCGGTGCGCTCGAAGAGCTGCTGGCGCTCGCGCAGGGTGTCGGGGAGACGGCGTACGACGCCGGCCGCGGGGCGGGGCCCCGCCCAGGGAGCGGCCGAGCGCGTGGTGAGGGCCTCGGTGACGCTGTCCTTGCCGCACACCCCGCACGCCGACGAGCCCGAGGAGGACGCGGTGTGGCGGTGGGGGACGTCCGCGCCGGACGCGAGGTCGACGGTGACGACGTTGAACTCCTGGTCGGGCGCGAGGTCGGTGTCGGTGCAGTAGGCGACCCGCTCGATGCCCGCGCCCGGCGTGAAGCCCTCGTTGACCAGCCAGCCCGCCGCGAGCTCGAAGTCGTGGCCCGGGGTGCGCATGGTGACCCAGGCGCGGCGCGGCGCCACGGCGTGCGAACGCACCCGGATCTCGAGCGGCTCCTCGGTGATGAGGCGGTCCTCGCGGGCCACCTCGCGGTCGTCGCGGTGCTCCACCACGCGCGTGCGGACGGAGGGTCCGGGGCGGCGGGATCGGGTCTGCGTCACGCCTCGACACTAGCCCGGTGTGCCGCGTGCGGGACCTCCCCGCGGGTGGGCGAGATCACCCCGTCCTCGATGGGGTCCGGCGCCGCCCGGCGACTAAGATGTAAGAGCCGCGACGGAGCGGCAAGCTCTTACACCTCAGCCACGACTCAGGGCCGGACGCCCTCGGAAGGACAGGTCTCCATGACCACCCAGCTGCACCTCGCCAACAGCCTCGTCGTCTCGCGAGCGCACTCGAGCGAGGACCGCGCGCTCCTGCGCAACGTGGAGATCGCCCGCAAGGAGGAGCGGCGCGCGCGACGCGCTGCTCGCCGCAACGCCCGCTGACGCCCTGCGTCCCTGAGCGTCCCTGAGCATCCCGACACCCTGCCGACCTGCTGGTCGGCGGGGTGTCGTCATTCCGGGCGAGGGCGGCGTCGCGAGACGCGCAGCAGCACCGCTCCCAGCGCCAGGCAGCCCAGGCTGGCCGCGGGCAGCCACGGTGACGGGCCACCCGTGTCGGGGAGGACGGGCGGCGCCCCGTCAGGGCCACCTCCCGACCCGCCGTCCGAACCGCCGTCCGACCCGCCGCCCTGGTCACCGCCGGAGCCGCCTCCTCCCGGGGTCGGGCTGGGAGCCGGGCTGGGAGTCGGGCTGGGGGTCGGGCTGGCCGTCGGCGTGCTCGTGGGTCCGTCCGTGGGCGTCGGCGAGGACGTCGGCGTCGGCGTGGTCGTGGGGGTCGGTGTGGGGGTCGACGCGGTGAGCAGCGCGAAGTCGCGTCCTCCGCGGTCCTCGCCTGCGGTGCTGACCACGAAGGACAGGGTCGGGGCGCCGGAGAGGGTCGTCCCGGCCGGGGGAGTGACGCTCGCGGTCCAGGCGCCGGGACCGAGGCCGTCGACGTACCACCCGCCGGCGGCATCGGTGAGCACGACGAGGCGTCCGCCGGGACCCTCGGCGACGACCTCGACCCCTGCCACAGGCGCGCCGTCGAGCGTCACCGTGCCGCTCGCGGTGCCGGGCCGGCTGAGCGCGACGTCCTGGCCGGTGAGGCCTCCGGCAGGCACTATCAGCGGGACGGGCGCAGGAGCGGTGAAGCCGTCGGGCGCCACGACCGCGAGCGTGTAGTCGCCGGGAGGCACTCCCGTGAGCTCGTAGCCACCGTCGCCCGTGGTGGCGACGGTGAGTGGGGTGCCACCGCCGGCCGGGGTGAGCACCACCTCGACCCCGCCGATGCCGTGGCCGCCGCCGGTGACCGTGCCGCTCACCGAGGGCAGGGCGACGAGCACGAAGTCCTGGTCGACCACCGGCTGGTTCGCCACGGTCACCCCGGTGATGGCGGTGCCGCCCGGTCCGGCGACGTAGCCGGCCGGGAGGCCGATGCTGACCGTGTAGCCGGCGGCTGCGGCGTTGTCGTCGACGAGGTAGGTGCCGTCGGAACCCGTCGTGGTGGTGGCCGTCAGGCCGCCGGGTGCGGTCAGGGTGACGACCACGCCCGCGACCGGCGCTCCGCCGGCGTCGCGGACCGTGCCGCTGACCGGCTGCGGGACGACGGCGCGCACGTCGAAGTCCGCGCGCGAGGCCGGGGCACCGTCGTTGCCGCGGTTGGACACCGTGTGCTCCGCGCGCCCGACGACCGCGCAGCTGTCTGGCACGTCGAGCCGTACGACGTAGCCGGCCTGCGTCGCCAGCTCCCCGAAGGTGTAGCTGCCGTCGGCCGCGGGCGTGGTCGTGCCGAGGACCTCACCCCACGGCGAGAGCAGGTTTATCGTGGCCTGGGCCGGGACGCACGACCCGGTCAGCGAGACGTCGGTGACGGTGCCGCCGATCGGGCGGGCGCGGCTGACGAACCAGGTCTGGTAGACCGGGAACCCGGCGCGCCTGGTGAAGGTGAGGGTGAGGCTGGAGAGCCGGACGTCGGGCTCGAGCCACCCGCTCGCCCCGTCGGTGTCGGTGGCGCCCGCGTTGCCGGTCAGGGTGGTGGTCGCCGGAGCCCAGGACGGCACGTCGGTGCCGCCCGCGTAGTTGAACGTGCCGGCGAACCAGCTCGCGACCTCGGCGGTCGGCACCGCGGCACCCACCGCATCGGTGGCGCTCACCCGGACCGCGTCGGCGTCGATGTCGCCGAGGACCACCGCCCAGCCGGTGTCGGGTGTGGGGTGGTCGAAGGAGTACGTCGTGGTGGAGGGAGCGGTCGCGCTGTCGGCCTTGGCCCGCAGCAGGAGGTAGGGGTTCCCCGCGCTGCTGCCGTACTTCTGGCCCGGCGGCGTGGTCGGGCCGAGGAAGGTCGACGCGCCGCTCGGGAGGGACACGGGCGAGCGCGAGTCGGTCGCCACGACGGCTGCGGGGAAGCCGGGGGAGCGCTGCGTCATGACGGTGCGGTAGTCGTTGGGGGATCCGGTCAGGGAGCCCCAGCCGGACCATCGGTCGGTGATCGCGTGCGCGGGTGCCGCGGCGAGCGCGAGCGAGGCCACGACGAGTCCGAGTGCTGCAGCCCTGCGCGCCATGTCGTCTCCCCGGGATGGACGCCTGCGGTCACCAGGAGACTAGAGACCCCGGCGGCGGGCGGGAAGGCTCTGGCAGGCTGGTCCGCATGACGGACGACTCCCTGCGCAGCATCGACCTCACCCGGATCGGGCCGGCCCGGTTCAAGGCCACCAACGCCCGCGGCGGCGAGACGTTCTTCGGCACCGGCGGCGAGGACCCCGACTTCACCCCGGTCGAGCTGCTGCTGGCCGCGATCGCGGGCTGCAGTGCGCTGGACGTCGAGGCGCTGACCCACAAGCGGGTCTCGAGCACGACGTTCGGGGTCCACGCCGAGGGGCACAAGGGCCGCGACGCCGACGGCAACCACATGACGGGGCTGCGCGTCAGCTTCGACGTCGCCTTCCCCGACGGGCCGGACGGCGATGCCGCCCGCGCGCGCGTCGAGGGCGCCATCGCGATGTCGCGCGACCGGCTGTGCACCGTGTCGCGCACGGTGCAGCTGGGCGCCGAGGTCACCTACGACGACCTCGACGCCCGCTGATCGCGGCTGATCCCCGCTGCCCCCGGTCCCCGGGGGACGGACGTCAGGCGATCGTGACCTTCTCGATGGTGACGGCCTTCTTGGGGGCGCCGCCGCCAGCCGGGTTGGCTCCGTCGTTGCCCTCCTTGGCGATGTCGTCGATGACCGTCAGGCCGGCCTCGTCGATGGTGCCGAAGGTGGTGTAGCTCGGCGGGAACTGCGAGTCGCGGAAGACCAGGAAGAACTGCGAGCCGTTGGTGTCGGGCGCGCCGGTGTTGGCCATCGCGAGCGTGCCGGCGGGGTAGGTCTCGTCGCCGGTGAGCTCGTCGGACACGGCGTAGCCCGGGCCGCCGGCGCCGGTGCCCGACGGGTCGCCGCACTGCAGGATGCCGAAGCCCTCCTGGTCTCCGATGCGCGGGCACGGGCTGTCGTCGTAGAAGCCCTGCTCGGCGAGCGAGACGAAGGAGTTGACCGTGCAGGGGGCGTCGGCGCGGTCGAGCGTCAGCGTGATGTCACCGAAGTTGGTCGTCATCGTGGCCGTGACGGTGCCCTCGGCGGGCGCCTCGGCGTCCGGGGCGTCGACGTCCTTGACCGCGTCCTGCCCGTCAGCGGGGTAGTCGCACGAGACGGTCTTGCCCGAGGCGGACGGCGACGCGCTCGAGGAGGCGCTGCTGGAGTCCGACGCCGAGTCCGAGGACCCGTCGGACTCGTTGCCGCACCCGGCGAGCACCAGGACGGACAGGCACGCCAGCGCGGCGGCGGGACGCAGGAGGGCAGGTCGCTTCGACCGCAGGTTCGACATGGCGCCGATGGTAGCGAGAGGCCCTCACATCTCCTCGTGGGTGTCGGGGTCACCGCCGAAGAGCCGGCCGTCGTCCTCGGCGAGGGCACCGACCTGCGCCATCTCCAGCTCGCTCAGCTCGAAGCCGAAGACGTCGAGGTTCTGCTCCTGTCGCGACCGGTCGGCGGACTTCGGGATCGGGAGGGTGCCGAGCTGGACGTGCCAGCGCAGGATGACCTGTCCCGGCGTGACCCCGTGCGCGGCGGCGGCGGACGTGACGGCGTCCTCGTCGAGCGGCGCGCGCCGCTTGCCCATTGGGCTCCACGCCTCGGTGACGATGCCCAGGCGCTGGTGCACCTCGCGCATCCGCTCCTGCGGGAAGCGCGGGTGCAGCTCGACCTGGTTGACCGCGGGGACCACGCCGGTGGCGTCGATGATCCGCGTCAGGTGCTCCTCGGTGAAGTTCGAGACGCCGATCGAGCGGACCAGCCCGTCGGCCTTGAGCTGCACCAGCGCGCGCCACGCCTCGACGTACTTGCCCTGGCTGGGGTTCGGCCAGTGGATCAGGTGCAGGTCGGTGCGCTCGACGCCGAGGCGCTCGAGCGACCCGCGCACCGAGGCGATGGCGTCGTCGTAGGCGTGGTGGCGTCCCGGGACCTTGCTGGCCACGACGACGTCCTCGCGCGGCAGGCCCGAGCGCCGCAGCGCCTGGCCCACCTCGGTCTCGTTCTCGTAGTTCACGGCCGTGTCGAGCATGCGGTAGCCGGCCTCGAGCGCGCCGACCATCGCCGCGGTGCCGTCCTCGCCGCGCAGGGGATAGGTGCCGAAGCCGATCGCGGGGAGCGTGGTGCCGTCGTTGAGGTCGATGAGGGGGAGAGGTGCCATGCGGTCCAACCTAGGGGAGTGGCGGGCGCGCCTCAGCGGGTCACGGGCCCGACGAGGTCGAGATCGACCGGCTCCGCGGTGGCGGCGGGCAGGGCGCCACTCCGCCCGGGCAGCGCGAGCGCCGCACCCAGGGCACCGAGGAGGCAGAGGACGCCGATGACGGTGCACCCGACGGACAGGCCGTCCATGAACGCCGTCGCCACCGCGTCGGCGACGGCGGGGACCTGGCGGCCGACCTCGGCCGCCACCGCGACGCCCTCCTGGGCCGCCTCGAGCTGCTGCGGCGGCAGGTTGCCGCTCAGCAGCTCGGCGAGGCGGTGGGCGTACACGCTGGAGAAGACCGAGCCGATCACCGCGACCCCGAGCGTCCCGCCGAGCTCGCGGGTCGCGTCGTTGACCGCGGAGCCGACACCCGCGCGGGCCGGGGGCAGGACCTGGAGGATCGACTCCGTGGCCGGGGTGCTCACCAGTCCGAGGCCCAGCCCCAGCACCACCATCTGGGGCACGATCACCGTCGCGTAGCTGACGTCGACGCCGCTGCGCGAGATCCACAGGAAGGCCGCGCCGAGCATCGCGAGCCCCGTCGTCACCACGGCCCTGGTGCCCAGGCGCGGCGCGAGCAGCCCGCCCAGCACCGACGCGCCGGCGATCGCGAGGGCGACCGGGATGGTCCGCGCGCCCGCGCCCAGCGGGGAGTAGTCACGCACGAACTGGAAGTACTGCGTGATGAGGAAGATGAAGCCGAAGAGGGCGAAGAACGCGACCGTGACGGCGCCCGAGGCGGCACTGAACCTGGGGTCGGCGAAGAGGGTGACGTCGAGCATCGGGTGCTCGGCCCGCTGCTCGACCCGGACGAACACCAGCACCAGCACGAGCGCGAGCCCGAACCCGGTGAGGGTCGCCGCGCTGGACCAGCCGCGGTCGGGGCCCTCGATGATGGTGTGGGTCAGCAGGCCGAGCGCGGCGACCGAGACGGCGAGGCCGCGCAGGTCGAGGCGCGGGACCTGCGGGTCGCGCGACTCCGGGACGAACGCCAGCGCCATGGCCGTGGCGAGCAGAGCCACCGGGACCAGCGCCCAGAACACCGAGTGCCACGAGAAGTGCTCCAGCAGCCACCCGCCGCTCACGGGGCCGAGCGCGACGCCCATGCCGGTGCTCGCGCCCCAGGCCCCCAGCGCAGCGGCCCGCTCGCGTCGGTCGGGGAAGGCGTTGGCGATGATCGAGAGCGTCGTCGGGAAGATCAGTGCGGCGCAGGCGCCCATCACGAACCTCAGCGCCACCAGCTGGCCCGCGGTCGTGGCGAGGGCGGCGACGCCGGTGGCGACGGCGAACCCGAGCAGCCCCACCACCAGCGCAGGGCGTCGGCCGAACCGGTCGGAGAGGCTGCCCATGGCGAGCACGAGGGCGGCGAACGCGAGGTTGTAGCCGTCGACGATCCACAGCAGGTCGCGGGTGCCGGCGTCGAGCGTGGTGGACAGCTCGGGGAGCGCGACGTTCACGATCGTGGTGTCGAGGTTGATGCTCAGCGCGGCCAGGCACACCGTGACGAGCACGAGGGGCCGGCGTACGGGTCGGGACATGAGTACCCCTTGCGGGTGTTGGCGGTGTCAACATGAGCATGGGGGTCGAGTGTGGACGGTGTCAACATCGAGGACCGGATCGGCTAGCCTCTGCCCTGTGAGCACTGCGCGCTACCACCACGGCCACCTGCGGGAGGCCCTCGTCGAGGCCGGCGTCGCCGCCGTGCGCGAGACCGGGCCCGACGGGGTCGCGCTGCGCGACCTCGCCCGTCGGGTCGGCGTCAGCCACAACGCGGCGTACCGCCACTTCACCGACCGCGAGGAGCTGATGGGGGAGATCGCGCACGCCGGGATGGCTGCCCTGGCCGAGTCCGGCCGGCAGCGGCTGGCGCCGATGGAGGGACGCGACGCGGTCGAGCTGGCGCGCCTGCGGCTGCGGGAGCTGGGGCGCAGCTACGTCGAGTTCGGGCGCAGCGAGCCGGGCCTGTTCCGCGTGGCCTTCGCCGACCACCCGTCCGCGGGGACGCACGCGATGGACGCCAAGACCGAGGCCGCTGCGGGGGAGGGACCCTTCGGGCAGCTCGTCGAGTGCCTCGACGAGCTCGAGCGCGTCGGCTTCCTCGCCCCGGGCGCACGACCGGGCGCGGAGTACACCTGCTGGGCCGCCGTGCACGGCCTGGCGATGCTGCTGCTCGAGGGGCCGCTGAAGGCGCTTCCCGACGAGGCGGTGCAGCCGATCATCGAGGACGTCCTGACGGCACTGGACCGCGGGCTGGGCGCGGGGACGGGTCCGCACCCACCGCTGCCCTGACCTGCGCTCATTGCGGGGGCACGCCCGGCGTACGCCATCCCGGCTGCTCGAGGGCTGCCTGCAGGCCGTCGCGCGCGTCGTCGCACAGGCGTGAGACGGCGCGCCGGAGGAGCGCCCGGGTGACGGTGTAGCGCATCGGCACGGTGCGCCGGGCGAAGGCGACCTCGCACTCGTACACCGTGCCCTCGGCGCCCGACCCGCGCGCGCCGGGCCGAGGACGCCCGCGGGTCCCACTCGTTGACGGTGGTGAAGTCGGTCAGGTAGGCGTGGACCGCCTCCGCGGGAGCGGTGGTGGTGACGTCGCGCACGAAGGTCAGCATCAGGCCCCCAGCCCGACGGCCAGGACGGATCCCACCAGGAGCGCAGCCCCCGCACCGTGGGCGAGGAGCACCGTGGTGGGGATCTGCCAGCGTGCGCTGCGAGGCCAGCGACATCGACTCCGGCGTCGTCGCCGCGCGCTGGTCGCGCACCCGCTCGAACCAGCCGACCATCTCCTCGGCGACGCCGGGGTCGATCGGCCGCCCGTCGACCACGACCCGGTCGAGGGGGCCGAGCGCGGTCACCGCGGAGGTGGTGATGCCGCCGAGGAGGTCGGCCACCTCGTCGCGGCGCGTCTCCGGGTCGGTCCCGGACACCCCGAGCCGGCGGATCACCAGGGGGAGCGTGCCGCCGTAGAGCAGCAGCGAGACGTCAGGGTAGGGGGATGGTGACAACGGTGTGGTTCGAGTAGGGGCCTGTCGGCTTCGCATACTGACATAATGTCAGTTATCGGCGGTTTCGCCGGGCGCGGCGAGAGGGGCTGCAGCGCTCCTGAGCGAGACCGTGGAGCCCTGGGGCCGCCTGGTGGCTCGAATCCTCCAGGATGCCGGTTGCTCCGCCGTGGGCGCCGCTCCCAGGACGGCGCTCCCAGGACGGCGCTGTCAGAACGGCGCTGTCAGAACGGCGCTGTCAGAACGGCGCTGTCAGAACGGCGCTGTCAGAACGGCGCTGTCAGAACGGCGCTGTCAGAACGGCGCTGTCAGAACGGCGCTGGCGACATCGTGGAGATCTTGTGCCATGTGGTGGCTCGGATGCTCCACGATCCAGGACTAGCGACGATGCGCCGTCGTTCCAGGGCGCCGCTGTTGCAAGGGAAGGTCGGCGACGGGGATGCGCAGTGCGTGGTCCACGTGGTGGCTCACGGGCTACGCGGAGAAACCGCACTCAGCCCAACGAGCACCGGTGAGACTGACATAACGCCGGAGGCCTCGTTCAGGCGAACTTGCCGTACTTCTTGTGCATCGCCTGCTTGCTCACGCCGAGCATGGTGCCGATCTCGGCCCAGCTGAAGCCGTGGATCCGGGCACGGCGCACCGCGACCGCCTCAGCGGCGGCCAGGTCGTGCTTGGCGCGGGCGATGCGCATGAGCTCCTCGAGCGGGTCCTCGGCCGGCTCCCCCGGTCCGTCGGTGTCGATGGCGGTCCTCATGCGTCAACCGTGATTGACGACGTCGGAAAAGTCAACCCTTGTTGACGTTCTGGTCCTTGGTGAGGTGCAGGAGCCACTGCTTCCCGCCGGTGTTGATCAGGGCGTAGCGCCGCACGCCGGAGCGGCCGTGGAGCGTGAACACCAGCCGTCGCTCGTCGCGGTCCTCGAGGGTCCAGGTGCCGGTGTCGGCCACGGTCTTGTGCTCGTCCTCGTACGCCACGTGGTCGAGGTCGTGGTCGCCCACCGCGATCGCCAGCCGGTCGTGGGCCGTGTCGTCGGGCATCCCCTTCGGGACCGCCCAGCTGCGCAGCACGCCGTCCTCCTCCAGGCGGAGGTCGAAGTGCGGGCTCGGCTTGCGGTGGTCGTGCAGGACGAAGCGGGACGGCACGGGCGACCTCAGTCCCGGGGCCGCTCGTCGACGATGCGGCGCATCTTGCCGACCGAGCGCTCGATCCCGAAGGGCTCGACGACCTCCACCCCGACGCTCACCCCGATCATCCGCTTCACCAGGTCGGCCACGTGGCGCCCGGCGGCGTCACCGACCTCCGTGCCGACGTGCTCGCGGCGCTCGATGCGGACGGTGAGGGTGTCGAGGTTGCCCTCGCGGCGGCGTACGCACTGGAAGTGCGGCGTCAGCTCGGGGACGCCGAGGACCAGCTCCTCGATCTGCGTCGGGAAGAGGTTGACCCCGCGCAGGATGATCATGTCGTCGGTGCGTCCGGTGATCTTCTCGATCCGCCGCATCGGGCGCATCGACCCGGGCAGCAGACGCGTCAGGTCGCGGGTGCGGTAGCGCAGGACCGGCATCGCCTCCTTGGTCAGCGAGGTCAGCACGAGCTCGCCCTCCTCGCCGTCGGGCAGCACCTCACCGGTGGTCGGGTCGATGATCTCCGGGTAGAAGTGGTCCTCCCACACGTGCAGCCCGTCCTTGGTCTCCACGCACTCCTGGGCCACGCCGGGACCGATGATCTCGGACAGCCCGTAGATGTCGACCGCGTGCATGTCGAGCCGCTCCTCGATGGCCCGGCGCATCTCGTCGGTCCACGGCTCGGCGCCGAAGATGCCGACCCGCAGGGAGCTCTCCCGCGGGTCGAGGCCGCGGCGCTCCATCTCGTCGACGATGTTGAGCATGTAGGACGGCGTCACCATGACCACCGTCGGCCGGAAGTCCTCGATCAGCTGCACCTGGCGCTCGGTCATCCCGCCCGAGACGGGCACGACGGTGCAGCCGAGCCTCTCCGCGCCGGCGTGCGCGCCGAGACCCCCGGTGAAGAGCCCGTAGCCGTACGCGTTGTGCAGCACGTCGCCGGGCCTGCCGCCCGCCGCCCGGATCGACCGCGCCACGACGGTCGCCCAGACGTCGAGGTCGGCCCGCGTGTAGCCGACGACGGTCGGCTTGCCGGTCGTGCCCGACGAGGCATGCAGCCGCACGACCTCCTCGCGCGGCACGGCGAACATCCCGTAGGGGTAGTTCTGCCGCAGCGTCTCCTTGGTGGTGAACGGCAGACGCGCCAGGTGGGCGAGCTCGGTGATCCCCCGCGGGTCCACGCCCGCGTCGTCGAGCGCCGTGCGGTAGTGCGCGACGTTGTCGTAGGCGTGGCGCACCGACCAGCGCAGCCGGTCGAGCTGCACCGCACGCAGCTCCTCGACGGACACCTGCTCGATCGGCTCGAGGTGGTGGTCGGGTGGGATCGCTGCGGGCACGGGCGTCCTCCTGCTCGGTTTCCTGACCTTCCGGTCAGCATGTCACCGATGGGCTCACCCGGCACGCACGGGTGCGCGGACCGAGCGGAACGGCGTCGCCGCGAGCCCGACGGCGACGAGCGCGAAGACCGCGACGGCCCCCGCGAGCACCGTGCGCACGCCGAGGGCGTCGGCGAGCAGGCCCGCGACGGGCGCGACCAGGACGATGACGGCGCGGTTGGCCGAGCGCAGCGTGGTGTTGGTGCGGGCCTGCAGCGCGTCGGGGGTCGCCAGCTGGCGGTAGCTCATCTCGTGGGAGTTGCTCATCCCCATCGCCAGCCCGTAGAGCGCCTGGCCCGTCGCGAGGACGGCGAACGTGGCTCCCGGCGACCCGGCCTGCGCGGCGAGGAACATCACTGCCACCCCGGTGGTCGTGACCAGGTGGCAGCCGATGATCGTGCGCCCCGTGCCGAGCCGACGCCCGACGGCGGTGGTCACCGCGGCGCCGAGCAGGGCACCGACTCCCCCGGCCGCCCCCACGAGCCCGAACCGCGCGACCGAGAGGTCGAGCGTGCGCAGGGCGTAGGGGGCGAGCACGACACCGACCGTCGCGTTGCCGACGAACCAGCCGTGCGTGGCGACGGCGAGGGTGCGCAGCCCGGACGGGCCGTACGCCCAGCGCACCCCGTCGGCGATGTCACGCAGCAGGCCGCGGACGGTCACGCCGGTCCGCGCCGGCGGCTCCTCGACGCGGATCCGCCGCAGCGTGAGCGCGGAGAAGAGGTAGGTCGCGGAGTCGACGAGGACGGTGAGCGGCGCGCCGAAGAGGCTCACCAGGACGCCCCCGAGTGCCGGCCCCGCGGTCGACGACACCGCGTCGGCGCCGTCGATGCGGGCGTGCGCGCGCTGGAGGTCCTCCCCCTCCACGAGGCGGGGCAGGAACGACATCGTGGCGGCCATGTTGACCACCGCGGCCGTGCCGTAGGCCACGACGACGACGAGCAGCGCGGGCAGGCTGAGCACGTCGAGCCACCACAGGAGCGGGATGCTCAGCAGCAGCCCTGCCTGGAGGAGGTCGGTGCCGACCATCAACGGCAGTCGGCGACGTCCGTCGACCAGCGCTCCGACGAGCAGGCCGACGACGAGGTAGGGCAGCCAGCGGGCGGCGTTGAGCCAGCCGACGTCGCTCGCGCTGCCGTCGAGCGTCAGGAGGACGAGTGCCTGCAGCGCGAAGAGCGTGACGTAGGTGCCCATGCCGGACACCGCGTCGGCCCGCCAGTAGCGGGCGAAGTCGACGGAGATCACCCGAGGCGGCGGACCTGGTAGGTGCTCACCGTGGTCGCGACGACCTCGCCCGCGGCATCGGTCAGCGTCGCCTCGAGGACGTACTCCCCCTTGCCCGTCGCCAGGGCGTCGCGGCGCACCCGCTCGACCTCGGCCGGCGACAGGGACGCCTCGGCGCGCACGGCGCCGACCGCGGGCCGGCGGAAGCGGATCGTCGACTCCTTGACCAGCGGCACCATGCCGGCCAGCTCCCCCTCGAGGTCGAACGTGGCCAGCGCGAGGACTCCCCCGAGCATCTCCGCGACGCTGTAGAGCGACCCGGCGTAGGCGACACCGAAGTGGTTGCGGTTGGGCTCGGCCGGCAGCTCGGCGACGGCGCGACCGGGGCCGGCCTCGACGACCCGGACGCCCATGGCGTCGAGGATCGGGACCGACGAGACGGACGCCGCGAGGTCGGACACGTCCCCCGTCGCTTCTGCCACCCCCCACGTATAGGCCATGCGGGGGCGGGCCGCAACGTCGTGCCCTACGCCGTGCCCGACGCCGTGCTCAGGCTCCGAGCGTCGTGCGCAGCGCCCGCACGTCCTCGGGGCCGACACGGCAGCAGCCGCCGACCAGGCGGGCGCCGTCGGCCACCCACGACGCGACGTCGTCGGCGTGGAAGGCCGACTCTCCCGTCCACGCCCTCGCCTGGGCGTCCCAGCCCTGCCCGGAGTTGGGGTAGACCACGACGTGCCCGTGCTCGCCGGCCAGCGCTACCGCGGCGGTCGCGTCGGAGGGCGCGGTGCAGTTCACGCCCACGGCGATCACCTCCGCGACGTCGGCCGCCATGGCGAACGCCTCGGACAGCGGCTCCCCCGCACGCGTCCGGTCGCCGGCGGCGGACAGCGAGAGCCACGCCGGCACGCCGCTGCCGTCGATCTCGGCGAGCACCGCCTCGACCTCGGCCAGGCACGGGACTGTCTCGACCGCGAGGACGTCGGCCCCCTCCCCCACGGTGGTGGCGAGGACGTCGAGGCGGGGGCGGTGGAAGGCGCGGAGCCCGGCGACGTCGAGGTCGTAGTCACCGCGGTACTCCGACCCGTCGGCGAGCACGGCACCGTAGGGGCCGACCGAGGCGGCGACCCAACCGTCGGGGGCCACCGCGTCACGCGCGGCAGCGGCGAGCGACACGCTGCGCCGGAGCAGGCGGGTGACCTCGTCGGCGTCGACGCCGTCGGAGCCGAACCCCTCGAAGGACACCTGGTAGGAGGCGGTGGTCGCCACCTGGGCGCCCGCCTCGTAGAACTCGCGGTGCGCCGCCTCGACCGCCTCCGGGTCGTCGCGCAGCAGGCGGGCCGACCACAGGTGCGACGACAGGTCGTGGCCGTGCCGCTCGAGCAGGGTGGCGAGGCCGCCGTCGAGGACGACGGGGCGCTCCGCGATGGCCGTGCGGAGGTCGGTGCGGGTCATGGTCCCATGCTCGCAGGTGCCCAGCCCTTGGTGCGGCTCGGCAGGATCGGGGCGTGCCAGAGGGACACACCATCCACCGCCTCGCCCGCCGCCACGCGCGCCTGCTCGTCGGCCAGCGGGTGGCCGCCGACAGCCCGCAGGGCCGCTTCGAGGACGGCGCAGCCGTGCTGGACGGGCGGGTGCTGGAGTCCACCGACGCGTGGGGCAAGCACCTGTTCCACCGCTACGACGACCTGTGGCTCCACGTGCACCTCGGTCTCTACGGCAAGTTCCGCGACGGCGCGCTGCCCGCTCCCCCGCCCCGGGGTGCCCTGCGGCTGCGACTGGTCGGCGAGGAGTCGTGGCTCGAGCTGCGCGGGCCGACGGCCTGCGAGCTGATGACCGACGCCGAGCGCCGGGCCGTGCTCGACCGGCTCGGTCCCGACCCGCTGCGCCGCCGGCCCGACGTCGATGCCTTCGTCGACCGGGTCGCGCGGAGCCGGGCGCCGATCGGGCGGATGCTCATGGACCAGGCCGTCATCGCCGGGGTCGGCAACGTCTACCGCGCCGAGGTGCTCTTCCGGCAGCGGCTCGACCCGTTCCTCCCCGGCCGCCAGGTCGAGCAGGCGACCGTGCTCGCGATCTGGGACGACCTGGTCGGCCTGCTGCGGGCGGGCGTGCGGGCCGGTCGGATCGTCACCACCCATCCCGAGGACCGCGAGCGCCCCGCCGGACGAGCACGCCGGGTGGACTCGCACTACGTCTACGGCCGCGCCGCGCTGCCGTGCCGCGTCTGCGGCACCCCGGTCATGGACGCGCTGGTGGCCGCGCGCCGGCTCTTCTGGTGCCCGGTCTGCCAGGCCTAGGCCTCAGGCTACGACGTAGTCGCGCAGGTGCTTGCCCGTCAGGGTCGGCTCGCTCGCCGACACCATGTCGGCGGGTGGGCCCTCGAAGACGACCGTGCCGCCCTCGTGCCCGGCGCCGGGTCCGATGTCGATGATCCAGTCGGCGTGCGCCATCACGGCCTGGTGGTGCTCGATGACGATCACCGACCTGCCGGAGTCGACGAGGCGGTCGAGCAGGCCGAGGAGGTTCTCGACGTCGGCGAGGTGGAGGCCCGTGGTGGGCTCGTCGAGGACGTAGACGTCGCCCTTGTCGCCCATCTGCACCGCTAGCTTGAGACGCTGGCGCTCACCACCCGAGAGCGTCGTGAGCGGCTGGCCCAGCGTGACGTAGCCCAGCCCGACGTCGACGAGACGGTCGAGGATCTTCACCGCGGCGGGGATCTTCGCCTCACCGTCGCTGAAGTGCGCGTGCGCGTCCTCCACGGACATCTCGTGGACCTCAGCGATGTCCTTGCCGCCGAGGGTGTGCTCGAGCACCTCGGCCTTGAAGCGACGCCCCTCGCACTCCTCGCACGGTGACTCGACCGTGGCCATCGGGCCGAGCTCGGTGAAGATCACCCCGGCGCCGTTGCACGTCGAGCAGGCGCCCTCGGAGTTGGAGCTGAACAGCGCCGGCTTCACGCCGTTGGCCTTGGCGAAGGCCTTGCGGATCGGCTCGAGGAGCCCGGTGTAGGTCGCGGGGTTGCTGCGGCGCGAGCCCTTGATCGCGCCCTGGTCGATGACGATGACTTCCTCGCGACCGGCCAGCGAGCCGTGGATCAGCGAGCTCTTGCCCGACCCGGCGACGCCCGTGACCACGGTCACCATGCCGAGGGGCACGTCGACGTCGACGTCCTTGAGGTTGTGGGTGCTCGCACCTCGCACCTCGATGACGCCGCTGGCGCTGCGGACGGTGTCCTTCAGGTGCGCCCGATCGTCGAGGTGGCGGCCGGTGATGGTGCCGCTGGAGCGGAGGCCCTCCACGTCGCCCTCGTAGCAGATCGTCCCGCCGCCCGACCCGGCCGCGGGCCCGATGTCGACCACGTGGTCGGCGATGGCGATGGTCTCGGGCTTGTGCTCGACCACCAGCACCGTGTTGCCCTTGTCGCGCAGCTGGAGCAGGAGGTCGTTCATCCGCTCGATGTCGTGCGGGTGCAGCCCGATCGTGGGCTCGTCGAAGACGTAGGTCACGTCGGTGAGGGACGACCCGAGGTGACGGATCATCTTGGTGCGTTGCGCCTCGCCGCCCGACAGCGTGCCGGCGGGACGGTCGAGGGAGAGGTAGCCCAGGCCGATCTCGGAGAACGAGTCGAGCAGGTGCTGCAGGCCGGCGAGCAGTGGCCCGACCGACGGCTCGTCGAGGTCGCGCACCCAGGCGGCGAGGTCGCTGATCTGCATCTCGCACAGGTCGGCGATCGAGCACCCCCGGATCTTCGAGCGCCTCGCTTCGGGCGTCAGCCGGGTGCCCTCGCACTCGGGGCAGGTCTGGAACGTCACGGCTCGGTCCACGAAGCGCCGGATGTGCGGCTGCATCGCCTCGGGGTCCTTGGAGAGGATCGACTTCTGGATCTGCGGGATCATGCCGGTGAAGGTCAGGTTGACCCCCTCGACCTTGAGCTTGGTCGGCTCCGACCACAGCATCGTCTCGAGCTGCTTCTTGGTGAACGACCTGATCGGCTTGTCCATCGGCAGGCCCATGCCCTCGAAGAGCCGGCCGTACCAGCCGTCCATGGAGTAGCCCGGCACGGTGAGCGCGCCGTCGCGCAGCGACTTCTCGTCGTCGTAGAGCGCGGTGAGGTCGATGTCGTTGACCTTGCCCATGCCCTCGCACCGCGGGCACATGCCGCCGAGGTAGACCTCCTGCTTGGCGATCCGCCGCTCGGTGCGCCCGCCCTTCTCCGTGGTCATCATCCCGCTGGCCTTGCGGGTCGGCACGTTGAACGAGTACGCCGTCGGCGGACCGACGTAGGGGTCGCCGAGGCGGCTGAAGAGGATCCGCAGCATCGCGTTGGCGTCCGTGGCGGTGCCGACGGTCGAGCGCGGGTTGGCGCCCATCCGCTCCTGGTCGACGATGATCGCCGTCGTCAGCCCCTCGAGGCGGTCGACGTCGGGGCGGGCGAGCGAGGGCATGAACCCCTGCACGAAGGCGCTGTAGGTCTCGTTGATCATCCGCTGCGACTCCGCGGCGATCGTTGCGAAGACGAGCGAGCTCTTGCCCGACCCGGACACGCCGGTGAAGACCGTCAGCCTGCGTTTGGGGAGGTCGACGTCGACGCCCTTGAGGTTGTTCTCCCGCGCGCCCTGCACGCGGATCAGGTCGTGGTCGTCGGCCGGGTGGGTGGTCGTCATCGTGCTCCCCTGTCTGCTCACCGATGCCCGCGCGGTGGGTGCGGGTCATCCTGCCAGTGATGACGGACAGCGGGCCGCGGGTGTGACCGCCCGTGCGGATGGTGCGTGCCCGGTGGCCGCGTGCCACTGTCGAGGACATGACCGACCACGACGACCAGCTGGCCACCGTTGCCGAGATCATGGGGAGCTCCGACATCGCGGTCCTCACCTACGTGTCGGTCGAGGGGGCACTGGTGTCCACGCCGATGGGCACCCAGGACTTCGACGAGCCGGGCACCACGTGGTTCCTCACCCAGGCCAGCTCGGAGAAGGTGCGGGCGATCCGGGCCGACGACCGCGTCAACGTGGCGTACTCCAGCAAGGCCGGCTGGGTCTCGCTGTCCGGCAGTGCGCGCGTCAGCGAGGACCGCGCCAAGCTGCGCGAGCTGTGGGACGCCTCCGCGGGCGCCTTCATGAGCGGCGGTCCCGACGACCCCGACAACGTGCTGCTCGAGATCGACGGCGCGACCGCCGAGTACTGGGAGTCACCGGGCAAGGTCACGGCCGTGGTCACGATGGCCAAGGGCCTGCTCACCGACTCGCAGCCCGACCTGGGCGACAACGACACCGTCATCCTCTGAGGCACGCGTGCTCGTCGACGTCCACGGCCCGGCCCACCCCGACGAGGTGTGGCGCCGCTTCACCACGCCCGACGAATGGTCGTCCTGGGCGCACCTGATCCAGCGCGTGGACTGCACGGACGCCGTCGTCGGCGTCGGCACCACGGGCCGGGTGCACGGTCCCGGCGCCGTCGCGGTCGACTTCGAGGTCACCGCGCTCGACCCGGTCCTGCGCACCTGGACCTGGCAGGTCGGGCGCGGGGGCGCCGCGGTCTCGATGGACCACCACGTGCTGCCCGCCCCGGGCGGCGGGAGCCGGGCGCAGCTGCGGGTGCCCGCGCCCTGGTCCGCGCCGCTCCAGCCCTACCGCCTGCCTGCCGCCGGAGCGCTGCGACGCCTCGTGCGCGAGGTGGGCGGCCACGCCGGAGGCGGTGCGCCGGAGGCCGTGCGCTCCTTCGACTTCGCGTTCGCCCCGGCGTACGCCCGGGCTGCCCGACCGTTCGGGATCACGCCCCGCACCACCACGGTCGAGGTCGGCCCCGAGTGGCTCTACGTCCGCTACGGACCGTGGCGCCTGTCCACGCCTCGCTCGAACGTGACCTCGGCCGAGCTGAGCGGCGGGTTCTCGTTCGTGAGGACGGCCGGTCCCCCGCACCTCTCCCTGACCGACCGTGGGGTCTCGTTCACCACCAACGGCGATGCCGCGGTGTGCCTGTCGTTCCGCGACCCGGTGCCCGCGATCGACCCGACGGGGGCCATCCGCCACCCGGGCGCCACGCTCTCCGTGGACGACCCCGCCGGTCTTGCCCGGGCGCTCGGCCTCGAGGTCTGAGCCGCCTCGTCACTCGCTGGTGCCCGACCCGCTGGCGTCCTCGTTGCACTCGATCTGCGGAGGCTCCTCGCCCGGGGTGACCAGGAGCTGCAGGGGCGCGACGGCGCTCCCGCGGACGGCGAAGGAGAGGGCGCCCGCACGCGAGTGCCGTCCGCTGCGCGACTGGTAGCGGAGACCGCCCGTCTCGCGGACGCCGACGGTGTAGACGCACTCGTCGAAGCGCGTGATCTCCGCGACCGACTGGCGCAGGTCGGCGACGTCCTCGCGCAGGGACGCGATGTCGTCGCGCACGCCACCCCTCGTGGCGCCCGGGAGCCGGAGCGTCCTGGCGCGGTCGACGGCCTCCCCCGGGTCGGTGCCGCACCCGCCGGGGCCGAAGGGGTCGTCGCGTCCGCGGAACGCGAGCACCTGGTAGTCGGGGTCGTCCCACTCGCTGGTGTCGACGTCGAGGGCGGCGCGGTAGCGGGGGCCGTGGTGGGACCGACGCGCGAGGTAGCCCAGCCGCTGCCACGTGGCCCCGACCTCCGTCACCGGCACCGACGTGAGGCACGACGCCCACTGGTCGAAGCGGTCCGCGCGCTGGGCGACGTCGGCCGCGACCAGCTCGAGGTCGTGCAGCCACTGGCGGGGCGGGCGCGCTGCCGCGGCCCGGGGCAGGTCGGACAGGGACGCGTCGGACAGGAGCGCTGCCGTGGAGCGCGCGTCCTCGCCGGTGCCGTTGGGGCGCACCGGCCGGGAGAGGCAGCCCGGGCCGCTGGCGAGGTCGAGCAGGCGCCAGTCGGGCCGGCCACGATGGGTCAGCGTGAGGGCCGGGCGCAGGTCGCGGCCGGTGCCGTCGCGCTCGTCGTACTGGAACCCCCACCCGTGGTGGGGGTCGCCGCGCCGCACCACCCCGACCTCGGTGAGGCAGGACTCGATCTCGGCGAAGCGCCCGGCCCGCTCGTGGAGGTCCGCCAGGACGGCGTCCAGGCTGGCGAGCCGGTCGCGGACCGACCGCGGCTCACGCGGGGCGCTCCTCCCCGGTGCTGGTCGCACGCGCGGGAGCGGCGCGCGCGGTCGGGCGCGGTCCGCGGCGAGCCTGGCCCGTGGCACCTCGGGGCGCGGGGCTCCGGGGCTGGTGCGCCCACCCTGCGCGGCCCCGATGTCGCACCGGGCCCGGCCGGCCCGGGGCACGCCCCGCGCGTCGTGGGCGAGCACCTCGCGCCACGACACGTAGCCGGCGAGGAGCTGCCCGGCGGGGAGGGGCCGTGGGAGCCGGGAGGTCCGGGCGAGGCAGTGTCGTCCGGGGAGCGCGCGCCGGACCGGGCTGCCGCGGCCGGGGACGAGCACGAACCCCCGCGGGTCGTCCTCGAGCGGCTCCAGCCCCGGGTCCTCGCCGAGGACGTCGGTGCCCCGCTGGAGGCGGCAGGTCTCGTCGTTGACGAAGTTGAACCCCTGGGAGGTCGCTGCGTAGACCCGGCAGCTGCGCCGCGTCGGGATGGTGTCGCCGGTGACGCCCTCCACAACGGGAGGGCCGATGATCGTGGCGAAGCTGGCGAAGGGACCGCCCGCACCGAGGTCGCCGCCCACGGGCGCGGTGTTGGAGACCACGGTCGAGTTGAGCAGGGTCATCGCGCCGGCCGACAGCAGCCCGCCGCCCTCGCCCTCGGCGTAGTTGTTGGCGACGGTCGTGTTGACGAGCACCATGTCGCCCCGTGCCCAGAGCCCACCGCCGGCGTGGGCGACGGCGAGGTTGCGGGCGATGGTGGAGTTGACGACGAGCACGTCGTCCTCGCCGGAGATCGCGCCGCCCCGGTCGTCGGCCCGGTTGCCGATGAGGGTCGAGTCGTAGACGGCCACGTCGCCGTCGAGGGTGAAGACCGCGCCGCCCGGGCCGTCGGCCGCGCTGCCGTCGATGTGGGAGCCGATGACGGTCACGTCGCCGTCCTCGTCGGCGTACAGGGCCCCTCCGTCCCCGTCGGTGGTGTTGCCGTCGACCTCCGAGCGCACCACGAGGATGTCCCCGGTGGACCCGATGGCGCCGCCGGAGCCGTCGACGAGGTTGTTGCCGAGGATCGAGTCGTAGACCTGCACACCGCCACGCCGCGCGTACAGTCCCCCGCCGTCGTCGTTGGCCAGGTTGCCGGTGATCCGTGAGCGGTGGACGGTGATCCGCCGCATCGAGAACACGCCGCCGCCCGGCTCCTCCGCGAGGTTCTGGAAGACCACCACGTGGCGCAACATGATCTCCCCGCGCGACGTCAGGGCGGCCCCCGGGCCGTCCGACCCTCCCCGGGTCAGGGTGACGCGTCGCAGGTCGAGGTAGCCGGTGCCGTCCTGGCGCAGCACGCGCTTCTCGAAGCAGGTCTGCTGCAGCACGTGGCCCCCGCCGTCGAGGACCAGCGGGTACGGCGACTCACGGATGGGGTCGCCGAGGCGGCAGTCACGCAGCAGGATGTCGGCGCCGAGCTCGATGCGCCGACGCAGCGGGTCGGCCCACGCGGCGCGGAGCTCTCGCTCGGTGCTGACCGTGTCGCTGCGTGCCGCAGCCGGCAGGACCTGCCTGCGGGCGGCCGCCGACGTCGCCTGCGCCAGGTCCTCGGGCTCCGGCCCGGGACGCGTGGGCAGGACCAGCGAGGCGGAGGCGAGGGCGGCCAGGACCAGGACGGCAGGCGCCAGGACCCGCGCAGACCGGCAGCGCGCCATCTCGCCCTCCCGTCGCCGGCGCCTGACGACACACTAGGAACGGCGCGCGCGACATCGGGGAGGCGCGCGGCGCGTTCAGGGCTCCCAGCGCAGCACCTCGGCCACCAGGTGCTCGCGGCTGCCCCCGCTGTCGAGTCGGAGCACCGGCTGGGAGAGCCCGGCCAGCCACTCCTCGTGGCCGGCACGGCTCCGGCCGGTGAAGTCGGGGTCGTCGTAGCCGCGCGCCCACGCCACGAACGCGGTCCACGCGTCGTGGTCGAAGCCCCGGCCGGCGCGTCGGTGGACCTCCCGCGCCTCGAGCCGCCGCAGCCGCTCCTCGGGGTCGAGGGTCAGGAAGACGATCGCGTCGCACTGGTCGACGACCTGTTCTCCCCAACCCGCCATCGACCCCGAGAGCACCCACGCCTCCCGCAGGACGAACACCTGCTGCATGAGCGCGATCCGGTCGGCCTCGGGACGCTTCTCGACGTACGGCGGGTCGGTCGGGACCCAGAAGTAGTCGTCGGCGTCGGCGTGCGGCACCGACCAGTGGTCGGCCAGGGCCCGCGCCAGCGTCGTCGTCCCCGAACCGCTCGCGCCCAGCACGTGGATCCTGCTCCGCCTCATGCCCGGCATTGTGGCGCACGGGGTGGGACCGGCGTGGTGCCCGGCAGGCGCCACCGCGGCCTGTCGTCAGGGACAGACGTCGGTGCGCGCCACGTCGACGAGCTCCTGCGCCTGGTCCGGTGTGACCTCCTCGCCGGGGCCCCCCGAGAAGCCGGCGACGGTCTGGTCGACGATCCGCGTGCCGGTGACGCCGTCGGCGAGGGACTCGCAGGTGTCGAGGACGGCGGACAGGTAGCCCTCGTCGAGGTGGGGTGCGACCGCGCGCATCCGGTCGACGAGCCCGTCCGGGTCAGCAGCGATCGCCGCGCGCCACTCGTAGGTGGGTGAGCCCTCGAACTCCGAGAGCGGCCGGCCGGACACCGCGTCCACCTCCTGGCTCTCGGTCGGCTGCGGTGCGACCGTGTCGTCCGGGTTCCCGGTCGGCGGGTCGTCGCCGCCCACCGAGCAGCCGGCGAGGGCGAGCGCGGCCGTGACGGCGATGATGAGCCTCTTCATGCGGGTGGGCCTTCCTCTCGGTCGGTACGGGTCCCCTCCTGTGCCCACATGTCGGCGTTCCCAACGGCCCGGTCCGCCCGCCGTGGGTCTCACCACCTGTCGGCCGCCCTCTGCGCCGCCTAGGCTGCCGGCATGGGAATCGTGCACCGCGGGGCCACCATCACGCCGACCAAGCAGGAGCTCGTGGAGGCGTGGCTGCCCAGCCGGGCGTGGGCCGAGGGGCGCACCGTCGCGGAGAAGGTCGCGGAGTACCGCCTGGACGACCCGGCGGGTGAGGTCGGCGTGGAGACGATCGTCTGGCGCGCCGACGACGGCGCCCTGCTGCAGACCGCCCTCACCTACCGCGCCGCCCCACTGGCCGGTGCCGAGGAGCACCTGGTCACGACCATGGAGCACACGGTCCTCGGCACCCGCTGGGTCTACGACGGCTGCGGTGACCCGGTCTGGGCCGACACCCTGGTCCGCACCGTGCTCACCGGCGGCGGCCAGTCGCCGATGTTCTTCGAGCAGGACGGCCAGCGCGTCGACATCCCGCCGCGGATGCTGGTCCGCGGCACCGGGGAGGCCACCGAGCCGCCCCGCGTCACCCGTGTCGACGAGGTCACCGATGACGGCACGACGACCGTCGTGCGGGCCGGCGGCCTCGTCGTCGCGCTGGCCCGCGTCATCGGCACGCCGCTAGGCGAGGGCGCCCACCTCGTCGCGACGATCGGTGAGGACCCCGAGCAGCACGTCCTGGCATCCGTGCACGACGCCTGACGTCCACGCCTGGCGTCCACGCCGGGCGGCGCACGGCCTCAGGCCCGGGCGACCTCGAGCCCGAGCCACTCCCCCAGCGCGTCGACCTCGGCGTGCACGCGTCGGCGCCGGGCGGCCGACCAGTCGCCGTCCTCGTGGACGGCATCGACGGCCAGCACGCCCGCCTCGCGGTCGGCCGTGGCGTCCACCTTGCCGACCAGCTCGTCACCGTCGAGCACGGGCATCGCCCAGTAGCCCCAGCGTCGCGCCGCGACCGGCTTGTACATCTCCAGCTGGTAGTCGAAGCCGAACAGCTCGGTCATCCGCTTGCGGTCGAAGACCAGGCGGTCCAGGGGCGACAGGACGACCGTGCGGCCCTCGAAGTCGTCCTCGAGGAGGGTCGGGTCGACCCGCCACGTGCCCCGCACTCCCTCGACCCGCGCGGCCTCCCCGACGCCGCGGACGTCGTAGGGCTCGTGCCACGCCTCGAGGGCGCGCGGGCGGGCCAGCCCCAGGGCACGCAGTCGGCGCCGGGCGAGCTCGAGGTGCGCGTCGGGCGCCGGGACGGCCGGGTCGCCGGGATGCACGCGCTGCGCGAGGTCCCAGCGACGCTCGCGGCCCTCGCGCGAGGCGACGGCCACCTCGCCCCGTGCCTCGAGGCTCTCCAGCAGCTTCATCACGTTCTTGTCGTTGGTCCACCCGCTCGAGCGCCACGGCACCTCGCAGGTGTCGGGCAGGTCGCGGGCCGCGGTCGGGCCCTCGGCGCGCAGGTGTGCGAGCACGTCGCGGCGGCAGCCGTCGTTGGCCGCCACCCAGTCGGCGAGGTCCTCCTGCCACTCCTTCAACGGCTGCTCCCCCGGCCAGGCGTTCATGTCGGCCCGGAAGAGGGCGAGGTCCTCGGCCGGGCGCAGGAGTGCCTGGAGCTCGACGAGGGCTCCGTCCCCGAGCAGCACCTCGAGGTCGTCGGGCTGGTAGCGAGATCCCAGGCGCGACCACAGCGCCAGGTCGGCGTGGTGCGCGACGACGCGGGTCAGGTCGACCTGCAGGAAGCCGAGGTGGCGCACGACGTCGAGCACGTCGGTCGGCCGGGGCGCGTGGAGGAGCTGCGCGCGCACCGCGATGCGACGCGCGCGCCCGGAGGTCAGCTCGTGCACGTCGCTCGGCGGCATGCCCCGATGGTAGGGCTCCTGCCATGGCCCGTTCGGGTCATTCCGACCCCGATATCGGGCACTTCGGCGGCGTTCGGCAGTGCCGCCGGCCCGCCGGTGACACTCTCGGAGCACGTCAGGCGATCATCTCGGACCGCCGAAATTGCTATGGGGAGCAGCACCATGTGGGACACCGTCGAGACCAGCCCGGTCCACCTCTCGCACGACCTTCCGTGCAGCGCGTGCGGGCACGGTGTGCACTCCTACCTGCCGTGCTCGGACTCGTGCGACTGCGCGCACGGCCGCGTGCTCAGCGCTGTCTGACCCCGTCACGCACCTTGTCGCGCACCCGTCGACGTACGCCGCGGGACAGGCGCTGACGCACCGTCTCGTGAGCCGGCGGGTGACCGTCCTCGTCGAGCTCGTAGCTGGCCACCTTCGCCAGCCGTGGCCGCTCGTGGGCGTCGACGACCTCACCGGTGACCCACCACATGCGCAGGCTCCGCCCCGCGAGCTGGAGGCACGCCAGGTTGTTGTCGAACCACGGGCCCTCGGCGTAGCGCCAGGTCAGCGGCGCGTCGGGGACGTGCGCCGACCTCGACGCGAGCCGGCCGATCGGTCCGGCGACGCCGTAGGACAGCACGGCGGTCGCGAAGCGCATGTTGCGTGAGAGCGGGTTGCGGATCGGTGAGCAGACCGCCTGCAGCAGCGTGGAGCGCACCTGCTCGCCGTCCGCGGCGGGCCACGCCTCGCTGACGTAGCTGTGGTGGACGTCGCCGGACAGGAAGGTGACCGTCGACGGGGCCCGGCCGCGACGGCCGTCGGCCACCTCGAGGACCTGACGGCACACCTCCTGGAAGCTGCGCTGGAAGGCCCCCCAGTGCTCGAGGTCAACGGTCTGGCGCATCTTCTCGCCGAAGCGTGCCCCGCGCTCCCCCCACGTCCCACCGGTGAGCGCCTCGCCGAAGGCCTCGAGGTGGTGCAGGCCGCGGGCGAGGAGGAACGGCAACGACGTCGCGACCAGCAGGTGGTCCACGTCGCCACGCAGGTGGTCGTCGAGCCACGCGGCCTCGTCGGGGTCGAGCAGCGCGCGGTCGCCCTCCTCGAGCTGGCGCGCCGCGCGCGAGTCCACGACCACCAGCCGGGCCTGGGTGTCGAAGTCGCGGACGTAGCTCCAGCGGTAGCTGGCCGGCTCCTGGTCGACCCGGGCGGCGAAGGCGTCGAGGAGCTCACCGAGGTCCTGCTCGTGCTCGCCCGCGTGCGCCACGACCTGCTGCCAGATCTCGTCCTCGGCGCGCGCGGCCGGCGACAGGTTGCCGAGGTGCTGGTGCACCCAGTAGGACGCGAGACCGGCGACGATGCGCCCGTGCCACCAGGAGGTGGCCTCCATCTCGCGGCGCCACTCGATCGAGGTGTTCCAGTCGTCGCGGATGTCGTGGTCGTCGAAGATCATCGAGCTCGGGACCGTCGAGAGCAGCCACCGGTTGGCCGGGTCGCTCCAGGCGAGCTTGTAGAGGTGGGCGTACTCCTCGTAGTCCTGCAGCTCGGTCCACGGCGGCTGCTCGATGTCGCGACGCGACTCGATGAACGCCTGCATGTCCTCGGTCGTCTCGTCGGCGTAGACCTGGTCGCCGAGGAAGAGCACCAGGTCGGGCAGCTGCGCGGCGAGGTCGGGGTCGTCCGGCACCGCCGGCTCGACCTGGTCGGCCAGGCGCAGCGCCCACGCGCGCAGGGCGTCGACCCCGTGGGACCGGTTGCCCTTCTCGTCGTGGGAGACCGACGTGCGGCACGAGCCGAACGCCATCCGCAGCGGGCGCCCCGGCTCGAGCGTCGCGATCACCGGCGCGGGGAAGGGCGAGCCGGCCTCGGGCCACACCTGCCGGCCGTCGACGGCGACGGTGTAGGGCGCCGAGCTGCCGGGCTCGAGGCCCTCGAGCGAGACGAGCGCGTAGTGGTGCCCGTGCACGGTGAAGGTCGGCGCCTCGGCGACGTGCTCGCCGCGGGCGACGGTGACCGTCGCGGTGTCGCGCGTCTCCACCCACACCGCGGCCGACGTCGCGTCGACGTGGCGCAGGAGGGGGCCGAGGACGAGCAGGTCGTCCGACCCGCTCACGGCTGCAGCAGCACCTTGGTCGCGCGCCGCTCGTCCATCGCGCGGTAGCCCTCGGGCGACTGCGACATCGGCAGCGTCAGGTCGAAGACCAGGCCCGGGTCGATGGCGCCCGAGAGCACCCGCTCCAGCAGATCGGGGAGGTAGCGGCGCACGGGCGCCATGCCGCCGGCGAGGCCGACGTTCTTCTGGAACATCCGTCGCACGGGCAGCTCCACGCCATGCGGCACGCCGACGAAGCCGACGGTCGAGCCCGGGCGCGCGATCGCGAACGCGGTCTTCATCGACTCGTCGGTCCCCACGCACTCGAGCACCGCGTCGGCGCCCACGCCGTCGGTCAGGTCGGCGATGCGCTGACCGCCCTCCTTGCCGCGCTCGGGCACGATGTCGGTCGCCCCGAAGGCGCGAGCGATGTTCTGGCGGTCCTCGTGGCGCGACATCGCGATCACCCGCTCGGCGCCGAGCTGGGCCGCGGCCAGCACGCCGCACAGGCCCACGGCGCCGTCCCCGACCACGACGGCGGTCGAGCCCGGGCGCACGCCGGCGGCGACGGCTGCGTGCCACCCGGTCGGGAAGACGTCGGACAGGGTGAGCAGCGAGGGGATCATCGACTCGTCGGGCATCCCGTCGGTCTTCACCAGGCTGCCGTCGGCCTGGGTGACCCGGGCGTACTCCGCCTGCCCGCTGACGGTGAACCCGGCGTGCTCGCACGCCGACTGCACGCCGGCGAGGCAGTGCGGGCAGGTGTTGTCGCTGTGGCAGAACGGCACGATGACGAAGTCGCCGGGGCGGACGTCGCGCACGTCGGCGCCGACCTCCTCCACGACGCCCACGCACTCGTGCCCGATGGTCGCCCCCGCGTCGATGTCGTTGTGGCCGCGGTAGGGCCAGAGGTCCGAGCCGCAGATGCACCCGGCCACGACCTTGACGATCGCGTCGGTGGGCTCCTCGATGGTCGGGTCGGCGACCTCCTCGAAGCGGATGTCGCCGGGGGCGTGGATCGTGGTTGCGCGCATGCTCGGATCCTGCCACGTGGCTCCCACGGCCGGGACCGTGGCCCGGCGCACACCCGGCACGTCGGGACTGGCGTTATCTCATATCTGAGATACCGTGGTGGACATGGCTGACTACAAGGGTCGCATCGGCAACCTGATCCGCGACGCCCGCAAGCACCGGGGCCTCACCCAGCACCAGCTCGCCGAGCTCCTCGGCACGAGCCAGAGCGCGATCAACCGCATCGAGAAGGGTCACCAGAACCTCTCGCTCGAGATGCTCGCGCGCATCGGCACCGCCCTCGACTCCGAGATCGTCGCGCTCGGCGCCGGACCCACGCACCTGCGGGTCGACGGCCCGACGACGCTGTCGGGCTCGATCGACGTGAAGACCTCGAAGAACGCCGGCGTCGCGCTGCTGTGCGCCTCGCTGCTCAACAAGGGGCGCACGACGCTGCGCAAGGTTGCGCGGATCGAGGAGGTCAACCGCCTGCTCGAGGTGCTCACCTCCCTCGGCGTCGCCACCCGCTGGCTCAACGAGGACAACGACCTCGAGATCATCCCGCCCGCCGAGCTCAACCTGCTCGCGATCGACGAGGCGGCCGCGCGCCGCACCCGCTCGGTGATCATGTTCCTGGGCCCCCTGCTGCACCGCTACGACCAGTTCGACCTGCCCTACGCCGGCGGGTGCAACCTGGGCGAGCGCACCGTCGAGCCCCACATGTCGGCCCTGCGGCCCTTCGGCCTCGAGGTCAAGGCCACCGACGGCGCCTACCACGCGCGGGTCAACCGCGCGGTCGAGCCCGAGCGCCCGATCGTGCTCACCGAGCGCGGCGACACCGTCACCGAGAACGCGCTCATGGCCGCCGCGCTGCACCCCGGCACCACGGTCATCCGCAACGCCTCGTCCAACTACATGGTCCAGGACCTCTGCTTCTACCTGCGCAAGCTCGGCGTGGAGGTCGAGGGCGTCGGCACCACCACGCTGCGCGTCACGGGCAAGCAGGAGATCGACGTCGACGTCGACTACGCGCCGTCCGAGGACCCGATCGAGGCGATGTCGCTGCTCGCGGCCGCGATCGTGACGAAGTCGGAGATCACCATCCGCCGGGTGCCGATCGAGTTCCTCGAGATCGAGCTCGCGACGCTGGAGGAGATGGGCTTCCGCTACGACCGCTCGGAGGAGTACGCCGCCCTCAACGGCGAGACCCGGCTGGTCGACCTCACCACCTACCCCTCCGAGCTGCGGGCCCCGCTCGACAAGATCCACCCGATGCCGTTCCCGGGGCTCAACATCGACAACCTGCCGTTCTTCGCGGTGATCGCCGCGGTCGCCGAGGGCCAGACGCTGCTGCACGACTGGGTCTACGAGAACCGCGCCATCTACTTCACCGAGCTCAACAAGCTCGGCGCCCAGGTCAAGCTCCTCGACCCCCACCGCGTCCTGGTCGAGGGCCCGACCCACTTCTCCGGCGCGGAGATCGTCTGCCCTCCGGCGCTGCGCCCGGCCGTCGTGCTGCTGATCGCGATGCTGGCCTCCAAGGGCCGCAGCGTGCTGCGCTCGACGTACGTCATCCACCGCGGCTACGAGGACCTCGCCGAGCGCCTCAACGAGCTCGGCGCCAACATCGACTCCTTCCGCGACATCTGAGCCGAGCCTCGAAGCCGCGCCCGGTCGGTCTCGCTGGTTGAGGTGTGAGGAGCGCCAGCGACGAGCCTCGAAACCTGCCCCAGGTGGGTGTGGTTTCGAGGCTCGCTGCGCTCGCACCTCAACCACCGAGGGAGCGGGTGTGGTTTCGAGGCTCGCTACGCTCGCACCTCAACCACCGAGGGAGTTGGGGCGGTTTCGAGGCTCGCTGCGCTTGCACCTCAACCACCGAGGAGCACATCGAGGTGAGGTCCGCGGCGCGCCCGCGAGTGCAGGAGGAGGGCTGCGACGGAGGAGCGAAGCGGAGGAGTCGCAGCGACGACGACGAACGAGCGGGCTCAGGCGCCGCGGACACCGCGAGCGAAGCGAGCCATTAAGACGAGCTAGTCGAACAGCGTCTCCACCCACGCCCGGGACTGCCGCCCGGTCGAGGGCGGGGCGGTCATGTCGGCGGTGATGCGCGGCATCGGCGCGGTGTGCTGCCCGGCGTTGACGTGCCAGTCGTTCTCGGCCTCCACGAGCACGCCGAGGTCGGCGCGCGAGAGGAACACCCCGTGGCCGTCGGGGCACTGGCCCACGCTGGCGGCACCGAGGGTGCGCTCCTGCATCGCTGCGCCGCAGCGGGGACACGTCAGGCTCTCCATTCCCGTCTCCATCCCTCGACGGTACTCCTCGCCCATACTTCAGGCGTGACCGCCCGCCGCCCGCCCGCCACGGGCTACCTCGACTCCCCGCTCCCCCTCGCCTTCGCCCACCGCGGCGGGGCCTATCACCCCGAGATCGAGGGCCTGGAGAACACGCTGACCGCGTTCCGGCACGCGGTCGCGCTGGGCTACACCTACCTCGAGACCGACGTGCACGTCACCAGCGACGGGGTCCTGCTGGCCTTCCACGACACCGTGCTCGACCGGGTGACCGACCGGACCGGCACCATCGAGGAGGCGACCTGGTCGGAGATCCAGATGGCGCTCATCGGCGGCTCGGAGCCGGTGCCGACGCTGGCCCAGCTCTTCGACGCCTTCCCCGACGCACGGTTCAACATCGACCTCAAGTCGGAGGGGGCGGTCGAGGCGCTCGCCTCGTTCGTCGCGGAGCGCGAGGCGTGGGACCGGGTGCTCGTCGGTTCCTTCTCGGGTCGGCGGATGAACGCCTTCCGGCGCCGCACCGACGGTCGGGTCGCCACGTCCGCGCACCCGCTGGAGGTGGCGGCGTACCTGCTCGTGCCCAGCGCCCGCCTGGCGCGCTGGCTGACCCGGGGTCGACCCGTCGCGCTGCAGGTCCCCCACCGTCGCGGGCGGCTCGTGGTCGTGTCGCCCGGCCTGGTGCGTCGCGCGCACGGAGCCGGGGTGCAGGTGCACGTCTGGACCATCGACGACCCGATCGAGATGAACACCCTCCTCGACCGTGGCGTCGACGGCATCATGACCGATCGCACGGACATACTCAGGGACGTGCTCCGCGCCCGCGGACAGTGGCACGGCGCCGATGGCCGCCGGGAAGGTGACTCATGAGCTCGATCGACGGCATCGCCGATCTCCGGCCGCTCGCGCAGGCGAAGGAGCAGAAGGCCTGGTACTGGTACGACTGGGCCAACAGCGCGTACGTCACCACCGTCAGCACCGTGCTCTTCGCGCCCTACATCATCGCCATCGCCAAGGAGGCGGCGGTCGACAACCGGATCTCCCTGCTGGGGATCTCGGTGGCACCCGGGTCGTTGCCGTCCTACCTCGTGACCGTGTCGACGATCATCTCCGCCATCGTCCTGCCGCTGATGGGGCCGGTCGCGGACCGCACCGCCAACAAGAAGCGGCTGCTCGCGGTCTTCGCCTGGCTCGGCGCGCTGTCGGGCTCGCTGATCTTCTTCGCCACCGGCAGCAACTGGCAGGTCGGCGCGATCGGCTTCTTCCTCGCCAACATCTTCCTCGGCGCCTCCCTGGTCGTGAACGACTCGATCCTGCCGCTGATCTCCAGCGAGGCCGACCGCGATCGCGTCTCCTCGCGCGGCTGGGCCTGGGGCTACCTCGGCGGCGGCCTCCTGCTGGCGGTCAACCTCGCGGTCGTCACGCTGCACGACACGTTCGGGCTCACCGAGGGCATGGCGGCGCGACTCAGCATGCTGTCAGCCTGCATCTGGTGGGCGGCGTTCACCCTCATCCCCTACCGCCAGCTCAGCAACCACCAGCCGGTGGCCCTCGCCGAGGCCGACGGCGGGGGCGGCGGCATCGTCGCCCAGAGCTTCGGGCAGCTCGGCAAGACCCTGCGCGAGCTCCCGCGCTACCCCGTCGCCCTCAACTTCCTGCTGGCCTACCTCTTCTTCAACGACGGCATCCAGACCGTCATCGCCTCGGCCTCGACCTACGGTGCCGAGGAGCTCGACTTCGGGCAGTCGGTGCTGATCGCCACGATCCTGCTGGTGCAGTTCGTGGCCTTCGGCGGCGCGCTGGTCTTCGGCCGTCTGGCCCTGCGCTTCGGCTCCAAGCACACCATCCTCGGCGGCCTGGTCGTGTGGATGGTCATCGTGACCGCCGCGCTGTTCCTGCCGGAGAAGGGCCTGGTGCCGTTCCTGCTGCTCGGCGTCGCCATCGGCATCGTGCTGGGCGGCACCCAGGCACTGGCCCGCTCCTACTTCTCGCTGCTGATCCCCCGCGGCAAGGAGGCGGAGTACTTCAGCTTCTACCACGCGATGGACCGCGGGACCTCGTGGTTCGGGACCCTCGTCTTCGGCCTGGTCTACCAGCTCACCGACTCCTACCGGCCGGCGATCTTCGCGCTCATCGTGTTCTTCGTCCTCGGCGGCCTGCTGCTCCTGCGCGTCGACACCGAGCGCGGGATCCGCGACGCGGGCAACGACGTGCCGGCCGTCATCTGAGGGGTGGCGCGGGGCTCCTCGTACCCCTGCGGGTGAGGTTCGTCTCGCCTGAGCGGGGCGGTTGCGACCGCGAAGCCACGGAATGTGGACGGTCCCGCTACCGTTGAAGGATCAAGAAGGGACGAGCACGTCGTCACGAGCGGCGTCATGGACCACGGTCCGGCTCGTCTCACCATTGCCCGGAACACAATCTACGGGGTCAGCAACCCAAATGGAGGTGGCACGGTGGCGGAGCGCACACTGCGTGGCGCGAGGCTCGGCGGCCAGAGCTTTGAGGACGAGCGCGGCATCGAGTTCGCAGCTCGTCAGCAGGTCGGCTACAAGTGCAAGCAGGGTCACGAGTTCGAGGTGACCATGTCGGTCGAGGCCGACATCCCGGCCGTGTGGGAGTGCCCGCGCTGCGGCGCCGAGGCCCTCAGCACGGCGGGCATCCTGCCCGAGGAGAAGGTCGAGAAGCCGGCTCGCACGCACTGGGACATGCTCCTGGAGCGTCGCTCGGAGAAGGAGCTCGAGGACATCCTCAAGGAGCGGCTTGACCTGCTCCGCGGCGGGGAGATCGGCCCGGCGCACCTGCACCGCGCCAACGCCAAGAAGCGCAAGGTCTCCTGAGCGCCTGAGCCTCAGTCGACCACGTCGCCCCGGACCACCGGCCCTTCGGCCCCCGGTCCGGGGCGTCGTACGTCTCCGGGGAAGCCGCCCGGGAAGCCGCCGGTGAAGCCGGGGCCGCCGGGTCCTCCCGGGACGACGAGCAGGCGACGCTCGACGACCGACGTCAGGAGCCGGCGCGCGACCGGTCGGGTGAACGGCAGGATCAGCAGGATGCCCGCGACGTCGAGGACGAAGCCGGGGCTGAGCATGAGCGTGCCGCCGATGAGGATCAGCGCGCCGTCGGCGATCTCGCGGGCCGGCATCCGGCCCTCCTGCAGCGCCTGGCGCAGCGCGCGCCAGGCGCGACCACCCTCACGCTTGATCAGCCACGCGCCGACCATGCTGTCCAGCACCAGCAGCAGGATCGTCCACCACGGCCCGACCAGGCGGCCGACCTGCAGGATGACCCAGATCTCCGCCAGGGGTACCACGACGAACGCGACGGCCAGCAGCGGCCGCAGCCATCCGCGGCGCCGGGGTCGGGGTCCGGGCGGGCGGGCGCCGCTCGTGCTCATCGGCGCGCGCTCCCCCGCTGCCGCAGCCGTGCGCGACGCTCGGACAGCCCCCACCGCGTGATCAGGCGCAGCGACTCGGTCGCCACCTGACCGCTCATCTTCGAGTCGCCGCGCTCGCGCTCGATGAACTCGATGGGCACCTCGGTCAGGCGCAGCCCCCGCGACACGGTGCGGTAGGCCAGGTCGGTCTGGAACACGTATCCAGTAGACCGCACCGAGCCAAGGTCGATCGCCTCCAGCGTGGCGCGACGGAAGACCCGGAAGCCGGCCGTGGCGTCCTTGACCTTGATGCCGAGCAGCAGCCGGACGTAGAGGTTGCCGCCGCGCGAGAGCAGCAGGCGCTGCAGCGGCCAGTTCACGACCGACCCTCCGGGCACGTAGCGCGACCCGATGACCAGGTCGGCGGTGCGCAGCGCGTCGAGGAGGCGGTGCAGCTGCTCGGGCTGGTGCGACCCGTCGCAGTCCATCTCGCCCACGACGTCGTAGCCGGCCTCGAGGGCGACCGCGAAGCCGTGGAGGTACGCCGCTCCCAGGCCCGCCTTCTCCGTCCGGTGCAGCACCGAGACGGCCTCGTCCTGCGCCGCCAGCCGGTCGGCGATGTCACCGGTGCCGTCGGGGCTGTTGTCGTCGACGATGAGCACGTCGACGCCAGGCTGCGCGGCGCGCAACCGTCCGAGGATCCACTCCAGGTTCTCCGACTCGTTGTAGGTCGGGACGACCATCACGCAACGGCCGAGGCCTTCGACGCTCACCGGGTGCCACCTTCGCTCTGCTGGTCGACGGGGCGGGCGCCGCGTCGGCGACGACGATAGGCGAGAAAGACCACGATCGTGTGGACCGCGAGGAACGTCAGGGCAAAACGGCTGGGCCACAGGCCGACCCGGACCGCCGGGGTCAGGCTGGTGCTGAGCCCCACGGTCTCGACCAGCACGTCGGCCTCGCGGCGCGGCACGGACGCGACGACCTCCCCGTCGGGGCGCACGATGCCGGAGACGCCGTTGATGGCCGCCACGACCACCCAGCGACCGGTCTCCAGGGCCCGGAGGCGGCTGATCTCGAACTGCTGGTCCAGCTGGGCGGTGCGGCTGAACATCGCGTTGCTCGTCTGCACCGTGACCAGCTGGGCGCCCCGCGCGACCTGACCGGCGATGCCGTCGTCGTAGGCGACGTCGAAGCAGATCGCGTCGGCCACCCGCACCCCGGCGACGCGGAGCGGCTCGAGGCTGGTGCCGCGGACCATGTCGCGCGGCACCGTGCGCAGCTTGCCGTAGGTCGAGGGGATCAGGCTGCCGCGGAACGGGATGTACTCGCCGTAGGGCACGGGGTGGCGCTTGGTGTAGCGGTCGCCGCTGCCCAGTCCCGGCGCGTAGACGATGCCCTGGTTGAGCACCTGGGTGTCGTCGAGCGGGTCGTGGACACCCCGCCGATGATCACCGGGACGCCGATGGCGTCGGTGGCCGAGACGATCCCGGCGTGCACCCCGGGGTCGGAGAAGGGGTCGACGGCCGTGGAGTTCTCCGGCCACACCACGAAGTCGGGTCGCTCCACCTCCCCCGCGGCGACGGCCTCGGCGAGCTCGCGGGTCAGGCGCACGTGGTTGGCGGTCACCTCCCGGTGGACCGAGGGGACGTCGAGGCCGGTGCCCGGCACGTCACCCTGGACGGCGGCGACGGTCGTCGTGCCGTCCTCGCGCGCCTCGAAGGGCACCAGCACCGGGAGCAACGTGACGGCGGCGAGCCCGGCCACCGCGGCCGCGGCCGGTCGCGGGTGCGCGCGGGCGGTGACCAGCAGCCACGCCAGCGTCGTCCCGCTGAGGGCGACGAGCAGGCTCACGCCGGTCATGCCGATCCACGGGAGCGCGTCGGCCCACGGCGTGCCGGCGGTGGCGTACGCCAGGCGCCCGAACGGCATCCCGGAGAAGGGGAAGCCGCTGCGCCAGGTCTCCACCCCCACCCACCACAGGGCCGTCCAGAGCGGCCAGGCGCGCAGCCGCAGGCTCCAGGACAGCCCGAGGCCGAGGGGTACGAAGAACGCCGACTCCATCGCGCACATGGCGATCCACGCGTCGGTGCCCACGGACCGCATCCACACCATCACGGCGTAGGTGAAGGCGATCCCGAAGACCAGGCTCGGCACCCATGCCCGGCCGGGGCGCAGCCCGCGCACGGAGAGGACGAGCGTGGCGACGGCGGGCGGCATCAGCCAGGCCCAGCCGACGGGCTCGAAGGCGGCTGCCAGGACGAGGCCCCCGACGAGGGCGAGGAGGCAGCGCTGCAGCACGGTGCAGACCGTAGCCCACGGCCAAGGGCCTGCAGCGGTGCGGGAGGGACGACGTGGCTTCGGACCGACGCGCGACACGACTGGCTGCCGATCGCGCGAAGTTGTCTACGGCCCCGAGGTCCCTCCCACATCCAGCCCCCGCAGGGCGCTGCCGACGGGTCGACCGACGGCGGGCATCGCTGGCTTCGCGATCCGCACGTCTGACTCCCCACTGCCGGCAACGACCGCCTACGGGCTGCACAGGCGGACCTCGGAACCCTCCCTTGCCCGCGACGCGCTGTCAACACGGCCCTGACCTGCGGTTTCACGCATCCGTGCAGGTCAGCGGCGCCTGCACGACCCGGCGCTGGAAGGGTCAAATCCGGACATCTCGGCGTGTCGAGGTGGACACGCCGCGGCGCTGGTGCGGTTGTGACGGATGGGTCCGTCAGCGGGGCGGGACGACGACCGTCCCGGTCGCGGTCGTGGCCACGACCGCCGGCTCGAGGACCTCGGCCGCGCCCGGCGCGTCGGCGGTGGGGGCGCCCCGGCCGACGACGTGGACCGCGAAGTCCATCACCCGGCTGCGGGTGCCCTCCCTGACCAGCGTCGCGGTGATCTCCAGGACGTCGCCGGCCCGCACGGGGGCGCGGAACTGGACGTCGGAGTAGGACGCGAAGAGGCCCTCGTCGCCGTCGAGGACGATGCACATCTCGGTCGCCACGTCACCGAAGAGCCCGAGGCTGTAGGCACCGTCGACCAGGTTGCCGGCGTAGTGCGCGTGGGAGTAGGGGACGTAGCGGCGGTGGGTGATGACCGTGCCGACGCGGCCCTCGGTCGGACGGGGGGTGCTCACGAGACCTTCTCCTTGCTGGACGCGCGGGCGCCCGCGACGCGGTGGACGATGAACGAGGCGACCTCGCCGGGCGTGGTGCCGCGGGTGAAGACCCGGTCGACGCCGAGCTCCTCGGCCATCGTCTCGTCGAAGCGCGGGCCGCCGACGACGAGCAGCGGACGCTTGTCGGAGGGGTACGCCTCGCGGAACGCCGCCGACATCTCGCGGGTGTTGAGCAGGTGGGCGTCGCGCTGGGTGACGACCTGGGAGACCAGGACGGCGTCGGCCTTCTCGGCGCGTGCTGCCTCCACCAGCTGGGGCACCGACACCTGGGCGCCGAGGTTGACCACCTTGAGCTCGCGGTAGTACTCCAGCCCCTTCTCGCCGGCGAAGCCCTTGATGTTGAGGATGGCGTCGATCCCGACGGTGTGGGCGTCGGTGCCGATGCACCCGCCGACGACGACCAGGCGGCGACGCATCGAGCGCTTGATCGCGGCGTTGGCCTCCTTCGGCGTGAGCAGCGGGTAGTCGCGCTCGACCACCTCGACGGTGCTCGGGTCGACGAGGTGGTTGACCCGGCCGTAGACGACGAAGAAGGTGAAGCCCTCCCCCATCGGCTTGGAGTGCACGACCAGGGCCGGGTCCATGCCCATCTTGTTGGCCAGCTGGACCGCGGCGCCCTCGGCGACCTTGGAGTGCTCGATCGGCAGGGTGAACGACAGCTGCACCATGCCGTCGCCGGTGGTGTCGCCGTACGGGCGGATGAGTCCGGTGCTCATGCCTGGTCCCCCTCGAGGATCTCGGTCGCCGGGTTGTAGTAGTCCTCGGACTTGCGGGCCACGCCGTCGAGGCCCTTGCCCTTGTCCGCCGGGCGCTTCATCAGCCCGAACGTGCCGTCGGCGATCGCGGAGAGCAGCGGCGGCTCCCCGGGCACGGTGCGGTCCGCCTTGATGTCCTCGAGCAGCTGGACCGCCTCGCCGAGCACCTCGCGGGCACGGCTGGCGATGAAGCCCTCGGGGGCGGGGTGGAAGTCCTCGTGCAGCTTGCCCGCGGCGTTCATGACGTAGCGGACGTTCTGCAGCGCGAGGTCGCGGTCGGAGATCCACGGCGTCACGACGGCCTCGGTCATCATGCCGACCAGCAGGATGCCCTGCCCGGTCATCGCGCCGACGAGGTTGAAGAAGCCGTCGAGGAGGTAGCCCTTGAAGATGTCGCCGGTCATGTGGCGCGTGGGCGGCATCCACTTCAGCGGCGCGTCGGGGAACAACTCGCGGGCCAGCATCGCGTGGGCGAGCTCGAGGCGGAACGAGTCGGGCACCTCGGGGTCGATCTCGAAGGCGTGTCCCAGGCCGAGCTGCCAGTCCTCGAGACCGGCCTCCTTGGCGAAGTACTCGTTGAGCAGCTGGCTGGTCGTCACCGTGTGAGCGGCCTCGACCGCGTCGGCGGTGGTGAGGTAGTTGTCCTCGCCGGTGTTGATGATGATGCCGGCGCGGGCGTGGACCTGGCGGCTGAAGCGCTGGTCGACGAAGGTGCGGATCGGGTTGATGTCGCGGAAGAGGATCCCGTACATCGAGTCGTTCAGCATCATGTCGAGGCGCTCGAGGCCGGCCAGGGCCGCGATCTCCGGCATGCAGAGGCCGGAGGCGTAGTTCGTGAGCCGGACGTAGCGGCCGAGCTCCCTCGACGTCTCGTCGAGGGCGGCGCGCATCAGGCGGAAGTTCTCCTGGGTGGCGTAGGTGCCGGCGAAGCCCTCGCGGGTCGCGCCCTCGGGCACGAAGTCGAGCAGCGACTGGCCGGTGGAGCGGATCACCGCGATCACGTCGGCGCCCTCGCGGGCCGCGGCCTGGGCCTGCGGGATGTCCTCCATGATGTCGCCGGTGGCGACGATGAGGTAGATCCATGGCTTGCTGGGGGCGTCGCCGACCTTGGCGATCATCCTCTCGCGGGCCACGCGCTGGCGGTCGATCTGCTTGATGCCCGCCGCGACCGCCTTGCGCGAGGCGGCACGGGCGCGGGTGGCGTCCTTGCCGTCGGGCACGCGGAACGTCACCGAGCCGGCGGCCGCCTTCTGCGCCAGCGTGGTGAGGTCGTCGCCCTCGCCGCGCAGCAGCGCGTCCCACACCGGCAGGCTCACGCCGTGCTCGAGGCCCACGTCGGCCCGCACGGCGTCGGCGAGGCGGTTGACCCACGGCGTGCCGTCGGGGTCGGCGCCGGAGAGCCCGGCCAGGCGCAGCGTCGCGCGCTCGACCGACACGGTCGTGTGGCGGGTGGCGAGGTCGACGATCGGCTTGCCGACCTGGCGCGCGAGGGTGCGCGCGCGGCGCACGTCGGCGCGGTCGATGCCGAGCTGGCTGGTGGGTCGTGGCATCAGAGCCTCCGCTCGAAGAGGGCGCGGACGCCGGCGTCCGCGCGGAGCAGCTGCATCGCGTGGGCCGCGTGGCCCGGGACGTAGCCGTTGCCGACCAGCATCCGCACGTCGGCCGCGAGGCCCTCCGCGCCCAGCGCGGCGGCGCTGAAGCTGGTGGCCATGGAGAAGAAGATGACCGTCCCGCCCTCGGCGGTGGCCAGGATGGCCCCGCCCTCGCAGCCGGGGACGTCGACGCACACGACGGTGACGTCGGCCGGTCCGCCGGCGGCGGTGACCGCCTCGCGCAGCGCGATCGGGTCGCGCGCGTCGGCGATCGCCACGGCGTCGGCGATGCCGGCCTCGACGAGCAGGTCGTGCTCGCCCTGGTGGGGCACCACGCCGATGGTGCGGGCGGCACCGGCCGCACGGGCGGCGGCGAGGCTGAGGGAGCCCGACTTGCCGGCACCGCCGATGACGGCGACGGTCGGGGCCGCCGACCCGTCCAGCCCAGCGCGGCCGACGTACTCCTTCACGACGCGGGCGGTGAGCGCCGGCGCCCCGCACACGTCCATCACGCTCAGCGAGAGCGCGGGGTCGAGGTCGTCGGGGATGACCGCCGCGATCGAGCGGCCGAAGAGCACGGCGTAGCCGTCGCACGGGACCTGCTCGCTGGCGCCGTCCCAGCGGGCCAGGGCGTCCTCGATGACGAGCGGGGTGAGGGTCAGGCTCACGAGCGTGGCGACGCGGTCGCCGACGGCCAGGCCGAGCGGCGACTCGGGGCCGACCTCCTCGACCGTGCCGACGAGCATGCCGCCGGACCCGGTCTCGGGGTTCTGCATCTTGCCGCGCGCGGCGACGATGTCGAGGACCTCGGCGCGCACGGCGTCGCCGTCGGTCTCGCCGTAGGTCGTGTGCTTGCGCTCGAGCTGGCGGAACGACGCGGCGTCGAGGTTGAGCCGCTCGACCCGCACGCGGACCTCGTCGGGCCACAGCTCGGCGGTCGTGTCGAGGCGCTGGGCGGCCTGCGGCAGCACGACGCGGTCGTCGAGGACGCGGTGCAGGCCGGTCGGGTCGCCGGCGCGGCGGCCGGTCGTCGGATCCGACGGGATGTCCGAGGGGGTGGTCATTCAGGTCATCCTTCTTCATGAACGCGTCTGGACCGTAAATCTTGCGGCGTGGCATTGGACGCACCGCACTTTGTCCGCGTACTCTCCCAGATGTGGCGCCGCCCACACAACACCGGCGCGCCGTTCGGCACCGACCCGGCTCCAGCCCGGGCCCGCTTCGAGGAGACCGCACATGAGCATCGAGACCGCCAGCCCGCTGGGACAGGCCCTCGACACCGGCCAGCCCTACCCCTACGCGCGCGTCGAGCTCGTCGAGCCCGACTGGACGCGGTTCCCGGGATGGGCGGGCGTCACCGCCGAGGACTGGGCCTCGGTCCAGTGGCAGCGCGCCCACTGCGTCAAGAACGTGAAGCAGCTGCGCGAGCTGCTCGGGGACCTGGTCGACGAGCGGTTCTACGCCGACCTCGAGCGCGACCAGGCCGAGCGCGCCACCATGTCGATGCTGGTGCCGCCGCAGATGATGAACACGATGGTCCCGCACCTGGACCCCGCCGGTCCGGGCTCGCTGACCGAGGCGTTCTACGCGGACCCGATCCGCCACTACATGATCCCGGTGTTCAGCGACCGTCGCACCGACTGGCCCTCGCACCCCCACGCGGCGCGCGACTCCCTCCACGAGCACGACATGTGGGCGACCGAGGGTCTGACCCACCGCTACCCGACCAAGGTGCTCGCCGAGCTGCTGCCGACCTGCCCGCAGTACTGCGGCCACTGCACCCGCATGGACCTGGTCGGCAACTCGACCGTGGTCATCGACAAGCTGAAGTTCGCAGGCAAGCCCAACGACCGCCTCGGCGACATGCTCGACTACCTGCGCCGCACCCCCTCGGTGCGCGACGTGGTCGTCTCCGGCGGCGACGTGGCCAACATGCCGTGGCCGCGCCTCGAGGCGTTCCTCATGTCGGTGCTCGAGGTCGAGAACATCCGCGACATCCGCCTGGCCACCAAGGCCCTCATCGGCCTGCCGCAGCACTGGCTGCAGCCCGACGTCGTCGAGGGCGTGTCCCGCGTCGCCGGGGTCGCCCGCTCGCGCGGCGTCTCGCTGGCCATGCACACCCACGCCAACCACGCGAACTCGGTGACCCCGATCGTCGCCGAGGCGTCCCGCGCGATGCTCGACGCCGGCCTGCGCGACGTGCGCAACCAGGGCGTCCTGCTCAACGGCGTCAACGCCGAGCCGCACGCGCTGCTCGACCTCTGCTTCCGTCTGCTCGACGGCGCGCAGATCATGCCCTACTACTTCTACATGTGCGACATGATCCCGTTCTCGGAGCACTGGCGGGTCTCGCTGGCCGACGCCCAGCGCCTGCAGCACCACATCATGGGCTACCTCCCCGGCTTCGCGACGCCGCGCATCGTGTGCGACGTGCCGTTCGTCGGCAAGCGCTGGGTGCACCAGAACGCAGACTACGACGCCGAGCACGGCATCTCGTACTGGACGAAGAACTACCGCACGTCCATCGAGGCCACCGACGCCGAGGCCCTCTCGCGCCACTACGAGTACTACGACCCGATCCACACGCTGCCCGAGTCCGGTCAGCAGTGGTGGGAGCAGCACGGCCGCCTCGACGAGGCCTCGCTCAAGGCCGCCGAGATGGCCGAGGCGTCCCGCCGCACCGCCGCGCTCCAGGCGTACTGACCCTCCTTCCGCCCCGGGGTCGCCGCGACGCGGGAACCGGCGTACCCCCGGTGGTGAAGTCCCCGCTCGTGCGGGGAGTCCACCACCGGGGGGCCGTTGCAACACCCACACAGAGCAGGACTTGCCCACACAGTCCGGTTCTCCACAGACGCGCGCTAGCAGGTTCGGCGCAGGCGCGGGCCGGGCATCCATGAGGGATGGATGACTTCCCGATCCGGGTCACGGACATCTCCCTGCGTCGCGAGCTGGTCGAGGAGGGCCTGACCGATCGCGACATCGTGCGGCAGATGCGTGCGGGCATCCTCACGAAGGTGCGGTACGGCGCCTACGTGAGGTCCGACCTCGTCGCGGGCCTCGACGAGGTGGGGCTCATGCGCGTCCGGTCGCGCGCCGTCCTGCGCACCGTCCACGAGAGCGCCGTGCTGAGCCATCAGTGCGCCTTGGCCGAGCACGGGATCCCGCTGTGGGGCGTCGACCTCGGCTCCACCCACCTCACCCGCACGGACGGCCGCCACGGACGGCGGGAGGCCGGCCTCGTCCACCACCGCGCTTCGCTTGAGCCCGACGAGTGGACCGAGCAGGGCGAGGTCCGGGTAGTCCTCCCCGCGCGCGCTGCGATCGAGGTCGTCACCGCCTACGACGCCGAGGTCGGGCTCGCGGCGGTGTGCGGCGTCCTGCACCGCAGCGCCGCGACCAAGGACCAGCTGGCGCAGGCGGCACAGCGCGCGGCACGGTGGCCCCACAGCCTGAACACCCGGCTCGTCCTCGCGCGGGCCGACGAACGCCTCACGAGCGTCGGCGAGGCCCGCATGTGGCACTTCTTCCACGAGCGCGGGATCCCTCGCCCCGAGCCACAGGTGTCGATCACGTCTGATCGCGGCGAGCTGCTCGGGATCGTCGACTTCCTGTGGGAGGGGCTCGGGGTCTTCCTCGAGTTCGACGGTCGCGCGAAGTACGACCAGCACCGCAAGCCCGGGGAGACGCTCGACGAGTTCCTCATGAGGGAGAAGCGCCGGGAGGAGCAGATCTGCGTAGCACGGGGGTGGATCTGCATCCGCGTCACCTGGGCCGATCTCGCGCGTCCCGTCGTCCTCGCTCGCCGGATCACCGCTGCGCTGGAAAGCCGGTCCCTGCGGGCCTCGTGAGGAACTGTGTGGGTCAGTGCTGCTCTCCGTGCCCGTTGCAACGGCCACCCGGTGATGGACTCCCCGCACGTGCGGGGAGTCTGCCAGCGGGGATCAGCGGCAGGCGGCGGGCTGATCCGGCGGCGGGCGGTGGCCCGAGCGCCCGGGCGGGAGCGGGGTCAGAGGCGGGGGCGAGGAGGGTGGCCCCGGGGCCGGAGAGCTCGGAGGCGGCGACGGGGCGGTGGTAGAGCAGGCGGAGGGCGGCGTCGGGGGTGAGGGTGACCTCCGGGCCGGAGCCGTGGGACCAGTCGGCGTCGGGGACGACCAGGCGCACGCCGTCGACGAGGCGTCGGGCGCTGCCGCCGATCACGCCGGCGGCAGGCCCGGGGACGGTCAGCGCGAAGCCCGCGACGGGAGCCACGGCGGCAGGAGGGACGTCGTGGGCGAGACCGAGCGGGTGACGGACGTCGATGCCGTGCACGACGGCGTCCGCCAGGGCGGCGACGGCCGGCATCGCGGGCGGACGGGCGCCGCTCGCCGCGTTGTAGCGCAGCTGCGCCAGCGTGGCCTCCCGTCCTCGGGCGGACCAGTCGACGGCGGTCCTCGCGATCATCCGGTTGACCGACAGTCGGTGGCGCGCCATCGCCGACATCCCGCCGAGCAGTCCGATGACGGGCATCCACGCCAGGTGGGCGGCGACGTCGGCGACGCGCCAGCCCTCGCACAGCGAGTCGGCTGACCATTGCTCGGGCGTGAGGCCGTCGAGGGTGTCCCCGAGCGCGAGCCGCTCGGAGCGGGTCAGGTCGGTCACGGCGCTCATGACGGGCTCCCTAGGCCAGGGGACGGTTCTCGTAGGGGGTGGAGAGGACGATCGTCGTGCGGGTGGAGACGCTGGCCGCGGCGCGGATCCGGGCCAGGAGGTCCTCGAGGTCGCGGGGTGTCGCGACCCGGATCTTGAGGATGTAGGACTCCTCCCCCGCCACCGACCAGCACGACTCGATCTCGTCGATGCCGATCAGCCGCTCGGGGTAGTCGTCGGGCTGGGAGGGGTCGATCGGGGTCACGGAGATGAACGCGGTCAGCGGCCGGCCCAGCTGGTCGTGGTCCACGGTGGCGCCGTAGCCCTTGATCAGCCCGCGCTGCTCGAGCCGCTTGACCCGCTGGTGCACCGCGGACGTCGACAGCTCCGTCGCGCGGCCGAGGTCGGTGAACGACATCCGCCCGTCGGCGGCCAGCAGGGACAGGATCTGCCGGTCCTTGGACTCGACCTCCGATGTGCTCACAGCGAGAACACTAGTGGGATCCGGAGAGGGCCTCCACGAGGCGCACGGCAGACGAGCCGAGGCCCCAGCGCTCGTCGAGGGTGACCAGGGCGTCGTGGTCGACCGGCGTGCGCGGACGGGTCAGGTCGGGCCGGGTGAGGTCGAGGTCGCGGCGTACGGCGACGACCTCGGGCGCGACGTCGAGGTAGTCCAGCGACGCCTTGATCTTCCCGCGCGGGCCGGGCCCCATGTCGGACTCGGGGTCGCCCGCCGCCGCGACGATCGCGTCCACGTCGCCGAAGCGGTTGATCAAGGTGGCGGCGGTCTTGTCGCCGACGCCCGCGACACCGGGGAGGCCGTCGGAGGCGTCACCGCGGAGGGTGGCGAGGTCGGCGTAGTGGCGGGCGTCGACGCCGTACTTCGCGCGCACCCAGGCGTTGTCGACGCGCTCGTGCTTGCTCACGCCGCGCGCGACGTAGAGCACCCGGACCGCGGCCTCGTCGTCGACGAGCTGGAAGAGGTCGCGGTCGCCGGTGACGATGTCGACGGCCATCCCTGCGTCGGTCGCGAGCGTGCCGATGACGTCGTCGGCCTCCATCTCGGGGTGGCCCACCACGGCGATGCCGTAGGCCGCGAGCACCTCGCGGATGACCGGCACCTGGGCCTGCAGCGGGTCGGGCACCTCCTCCAGGTCGGGGCGCGGTCCCGGCACCTCGCGCACCACGCGGTGCGCCTTGTAGGAGGGGATCAGGTCGACGCGCCACTGCGGGCGCCAGTCGTCGTCCCAGCAGCACGCCAGGTGGGTCGGGTCGTACTCCCCCACCAGCCGGCTGATGAAGTCCATGAGCCCGCGCACGGCGTTGACGGGGGTGCCGTCGGGTGCCCGGACCGAGTCGGGCACGCCGAAGAACGCCCGGAAGTAGAGCGACGCGGTGTCGAGCAGCAGGAGACGGTCGCCGGAGGTGTCGGTCACCCGGCTGAGCCTGCCACAGCTCACTCCGCCATCACGCTGTAGGCGATCACGCCGCGCTTGAGCGACCTCGCCGCCGCGCGGGCGGTCTCGCGGAGCTCGGCGGTGCCCGCCGCGTCGGCCACCTGGCCGCAGAGGTCGAGCAGCTGCTTCATCCAGCGCACGAAGTCGCCGGCCGAGAGCCCGGTGACCATCAGGACCTCGTCGAGGTCGTCGCCCTCGGCCCAGCGCCAGGCCGCCCACGCGAAGCCCATGTCGGGCTCACGGAGGAAGTCGAGCTTGTGCTCGCGCTCCAGCGCGTCGAGCTCGGCCCACAGCCGGACCAGCTCGCCGAGCACCGGGCGCACCCGTCCACCCGGGATCTTCGGAGACGACGCGTCGTCGGCGCGACGCGCCTCGAAGACCAGCGCCGAGAGCACCGAGGCCAGCTCGGAGGGCGTCAGACCGTCGAACAGCCCGCCCCGGATCGCCTCGGCCGCGACGAGGTCCATGTCGGTGTAGATGCGGCGCAGGTGGCGGCCCTTGTCGGTGACGGTGTCGCCCTCGAGGTAGTCGAGCGCGGTGAGGACCTCACACACGCGGTCGAAGAGTCGCGCCACGGTGTTGGTGCGCGTCTCCACCCGGCGCTTGAGCGTCTCGGTGTCGCGCTGCAGCTTGAAGAACCGCTCCGCCCAGCGCGCGTGGTCCTCGCGCTCGGGGCACTGGTGGCACGGGTGGGCCTTGAGCTCGGCGCGCAGGCGAGCGATCTCCCGGTCGGTGGCGGTGTCGCCGAAGGAGTCGCCCTGGTCGCTGCGCCGCGCCCGCGGGGTGTCGATGTCGCGCGCCTTGTCCCGCAGCGCCGTCGCGAGGTCGCGGCGCATCGCCGGGTTGCGCCCGTTGAACGCCTTGGGCACCCGCATCCGGGTGATCGCCTCGACCGGGACCGGGAAGTCCATCGGCGCCAGCCGCCGGGCCTGCCGGTCGGCGGTGAGGACGTAGGGGCGCGGCTCGTCTCCGGAGTGGCCCGGATCGATCACGACGGCCAGGCCGCTGAACTTGCCGGCCGGGACCTGGATCACGTCACCGGGTCGCAGCCTGCCCAGCGAGGCGATCGCCTCGGCACGGCGGTCCTGGCGCCGCTCGCGGGACGCGCCCTTCTCCAGGTCGTTGATCCTGCGGCGCAGGCCGGCGTACTCCATGAAGTCGCCGACGTGGCACTGCGCCGCCTCGCGGTAGCCGTCGAGCGCCTCCTCGGCCTTCTGGACCTGGCGGGCCAGGCCGACGACGGCCTTGTCGGCCTGGAACTGCGCGAAGGACTGCTCCAGCAGCTCGCGCGAGCGCGCCCGCCCGAACTGGTGCACCAGGTTGACCGCCATGTTGTAGGACGGCCGGAACGACGAGCGGAGCGGGTAGGTGCGCGTGGACGCCAGGCCCGCGACCTCGCGCGGGTTCATGCCGGGCTGGTAGAGCACTACCCCGTGGCCCTCGATGTCGAGGCCGCGTCGCCCGGCCCGGCCGGTGAGCTGGGTGTACTCCCCCGGCGTGAGGTCGGCGTGGGACTCGCCGTTCCACTTCGACAGCTTCTCGATCACGACGGTGCGCGCCGGCATGTTGATGCCGAGGGCGAGGGTCTCGGTCGCGAAGATGACCTTGACCAGGCCCTCCTGGAACAGCGACTCCACGACGTGCTTGAACGCCGGCAGCAGGCCCGCGTGGTGGGCCGCGATGCCGCGGGTGAGGCCGTCGAGGAACTCGTGGTAGCCCAGGACGTGGAGGTCCTCCTCCGGCAGCGAGCGCGACGCCTCCTCCACGCGCAGGTAGATCTCGTCGCGCTCGGCAGCGGTGGTCAGGCGGATGTTGGCCTGCACCAGCTGGGACACGGCCGCGTCGCAGCCGGCCCTGCTGAAGATGAACACGATGGCGGGCAGCAGGCCCTCGCGGTCGAGCCGCTCGACGACGTCGACCCGGCTCGGGATCCAGACCCGGCGCCCGCTGCCCTCGGAGCGCGGGTTCTTCGACGACCCCGGACGCCCCTTGCGCGGCGACTTGCGGTCCCGCATCAGCCGGGTGCTGGCCCAGTCGTCGCGGGCGATCCGGGTGAGCTCGTCGTTGACGGGAGCACCCTCCTTGACGAAGCCGGCGCTGGCGTCGACGTCGGAGGAGGCGAACAGGTCGAGCAGGCGACGGCCCACCATGACGTGCTGGAACAGCGGCACCGGCCGCTTCTCCTCCAGCACCGTCGTCGTCTCGCCGCGCACGGTGGCCAGCCACTCGCCGAACTCCTCGGCGTTGGACACCGTCGCCGACAGCGAGACCAGGGTGACCGACTCGGGGAGGTGGATGATGACCTCCTCCCAGACCGCGCCGCGCATGCGGTCGGCGAGGTAGTGGACCTCGTCCATGACGACGTAGCCCAGGCCGAGCAGCGTGCGCGAGCCGGCGTAGAGCATGTTGCGCAGCACCTCGGTGGTCATCACGACCACGGGCGCCTCACCGTTGATGACGTTGTCGCCGGTCAGCAGGCCGACGTTGTCGGCGCCGTAGCGCCTGACCAGGTCGTGGTACTTCTGGTTCGAGAGCGCCTTGATCGGTGTCGTGTAGAACGCCTTGCGCCCGGTCTGCAGCGCCAGGTGGATGGCGAACTCGCCGACGATCGTCTTGCCGGAGCCGGTGGGGGCCGCGACGAGGACGCCGCGGCCGCTCTCGATCTCTTGGCACGCGCGCACCTGGAAGTCGTCGAGCTCGAAGCCGTAGAGGCCGGCGAAGTCCTTGAGCATGGGGAACGGCTTCTCCCGCTGGAAGGCGGCGTAGCGCTCGGCGGGCGAGAGGTCGGGCTGGTCGTCGCTCATGCGGGGTCCCTGCGGCGTTGTTCGGAGGAGCGGAGCGGAGGAGAGGAACGTCGTGGGGTGGTCATGCGAGAACCTCCAGGGCAGCGGGGACGCACTCGACGGTGATCGGGAGCGCGCCGAAGCGCTCGCCGTCGGCGTAGGACACGATGCCGGGGGCCGCGATGCTCACCGTGCGGACGCGGCGGTGGACGTACTCGGCGACGCCGTCGATGCGCCCGGAGAAGAGCCGGGGGTAGGACCGGACCAGCTTGGACTTGCTCATGCGGGTGATGACCACGACGTCGAGCAAACCATCATCGAGCAAGGCGCCCTCCGTGATCCGCAGCCCGCCGCCGAACGAGGGGCCGTTGCCGACCGCCACGAGCATGGCCTCGTGCTCGACGGTCGCGTCGTCGAGCTGCAGGACGTAGGGGATCGGGCGGAAGGTCCGCAGCTCGGCCAGGGTGGCGAGGTTGTAGCGCATCTGCCCGCGCGGCCAGGTCATGGTGTTGGCGCGCTCGTTGACGATCGCGTCGAAGCCGGCGGCGAGGACGGTGACGAAGTAGCGGTCGCCGCTGCGGGCCAGGTCGATGGTGCGTCGCCGCGACATGATCACGCGGTCGGCCGCCGCGACCGGGTCGGTGCGCGGCAGGCCGAGGTAGCGCGCGACGTCGTTGCCCGTCCCGGCCGGGATCAGCCCGAGGGGCGTGCCGGTGCCGGCGAGGGCCTGCGCGGCGAGGTGGACCAGCCCGTCGCCGCCGCACACCACCAGCGCCTCGACGCCGTCGGCCACGCAGGCGCGGGCCAGGTCGGCCGCCTCGTCGGCGTCGCGACCCTGCAGGTTGCGTACGACGAACCCGCTCTCGCGCAGCCGCAGCAGGGCGGCGTCACGGTGCCGGGCACCCTTGCCCCGGCCGGCGCTCGGGTTGGTCAGCAGCGCGATCTCGCGCCCCCGCACCGGGACGGGCGCTGTCGGGTCGTGCATGGCGCGACCCTATCCCCCGCGCCGGACAGCGTCCGTCAGCGACTCAGCCGCAGCAGCGCGGCGTAGCGCTCTTCGTGCGCACCCACGGCGCGAGCCAGTCGACCGAGGGCGTCGAGCACCCGGTCGGGGTCGAAGCCGATGCCGGGGACGGCGAGCGCGAGACGTCCGTCGACCTCCCCGGTGACGACCTGGCCGTGCCGCCACGCCTGGTGGACGCGCAGCCGGCTCGCCTCGTCGACGACCGGCTCGGGGTAGGCCTCGTCGACGGCCAGGAGGTCGCACGCGAGGTCGTCGTCACCCGACGAGAGCCGCCCGCGCACCAGGCAGCCGGTGCGGAGCCCCTCCTCGGCCTGCCAGACCACGTCGGCGGTGCCGAGCCACTCCGGCAGGTCGAACGGGTCGACGTCGTCGATGGTGGCGTGCATGGCACAAGCCTGTCAGATGCCGTCCCCGGTGACCCGCCCGGCACGGACGCGGGCCCGGCGACGGTCGTTGAGCCGGGCGATGACCTCGGAGGCGAAGAACAGCACCATCATCGGCACGGCCATCAGGCACATCGAGAACGGGTCGGTCGACGGCGTGGCCGCCGCCGCGAACACGAACGTGCCGATGACGATCCAGGGCCGGTAGGCGGCGAGCTGGCGCCCCTTCACGACACCCGCGAAGTTGAGCAGCACGACGAAGACCGGGATGTTGAACGACAGCCCGAAGACCAGGAGCGTGCGGGTGAAGAACTGGAGGTAGTCGTTGAAGTCGATGAGGTTGGTGACGCCGTCGGGGTTGAACCCGATCAGCACCTCGAGCGCCACGGGCAGGGTGAAGTACCCCAGGGCGACACCCACCAGGAACAGCGGCCCGGCCACGGCGACGAAGATGCGCGACATCTTGCGCTCCTGGGCGTAGAGCCCGGGGAGCACGAACGCCCAGATCTGGTAGAGCCAGTAGGGGGCGGTCGCCACGATCGCTGCGAAGCCCGCAAGCTTCAGCCACAGCATGAGGCCCGCGGCCGCGCCGTTGGTCGTGGCCTCGGTCTTGCCGGCCGCCAGCTGCCGCTGGGCGTCCTCGTAGGGTCCGAAGACGCCGTCGAGCAGGACGTGACGGAAGTAGAGCGCGATGGCGAACGCGATGGCGAACGCGAGCAGACACCGCAGGAGCCGGGCGCGGAACTCCCGGAAGTGGTCCGAGAGCGCCATCCGGCCGTCAGGCCCGACGCTGTGGCGCGGGCCGCCGCTGAACAGGCCGACGAGGCCTCCGAGCCTCACTCAGGCGGTGGTGTCGTCGCGACGCTCGCCGAGCACCTCGCCCGAGGTCTGGTTGTGCCCCTCGGCCTGCGTGCCGCCGAGCGGCGGGAGCTCCTCGGGCGCCGTCGTGGCGTCCTTCTTGTCGTCGTCCTTGAGGTTCTTCGTCTCGTCCTTGAAGATCTTCAGGGCCTGTCCGGAGCTGCGGGCGAGCTCGGGCAGCTTGGCGGCGCCGAAGACGAGCACGACGATCGCCAGGATCACCAGCCACTCCGCACCCTGCGGCATGCCGATCATCGGGTTGACCATGGGTAACACTCCGTCATCGTGGGTTGGGGGCGGTCCTGAACGGACGCCTAGGAGTCTACGCCGTCGTCCTCGTAGAGGCGGAGCGCCGCCCGGGCGTGGTCGGTGAAGGTGTCAACCCACTCCTGGGGTGCGAGCAGGGTCGCGTGGGGCGCGAGTCGGAAGAGCAGGGCCTGGGCCCACTGCTCGCTGGCCACCTCGAGGTCGACGTCGACGGTGCCGTCGGGACCCGGACGCTGCGCGGTGACGCGGTAGTACTCCAGGACCCAGCGGGCCGGCGCGGCCAGGCGCAGGGTCACCGTGGTCGTCTCGGCGTCGGCGAACCAGCCGCCGGTCAGGTCGCGCGGGCGCGCGGCGGTGTCGGCCACGGGCGTGTCGAGCTCGGTGGCGTCGAGGATCCGGTCGACGCGGAAGGCCCGGTCGCCCTGCGCGGAGTGGCACCAGGCGTCCAGGTAGAGCAGGTCCTCGACGCGCGAGAGCCCGCGCGGGTCGACGACACGGCGGGACTCCTGGTCGCGCGAGGGGACGTGGTAGGTGATCTCGACCTGGTGGCCGTGCTCGATGGCCGAGCGCAGCACCGGGACGACGGGGCTGGCCTCCAGCGCGGTGGGCCGCACGTGCAGGCGCAGGACGTCCTCGCCCTCCGCGCCCGCGGCGGCCTCGAGCTTGGCCAGGGTGCGCGCGATCACGTCGGCGGCGCCCGCCGGGGCGGAGTCGGCCATCGTGCGCAGCGCCACCACCAGCGCGGTCGCCTCGGCGGGCGAGAACCGCACCGGGCGGGCGAGGTAGTCGGCGTTGTCGACGCGGATCACCCGGTCGCCCTCGAGGGCGTCGAGGTCGACCTCGATCAGGTCGCCCGGGAGGCCGGGCGACAGGCCGGTCATGAAGAGCAGCCGCAGGTCGCGCTCGACCTGCGCGGCGTCGGTGCCGAAGTGGGCGGCCGCCTCGTCGAGGCGCACCTCCCCCTTGGCGAGGAGGTAGGGGACCATCGCCAGCAGCCGGGCGACCTGGTCGGGGGCGGTGTCGCCGACCTGCGTGCTCATGCCGCTCCCCCGTCCGCGCGACCGGGCGAGGCGATGGCGCGCAGCCGCGTGACGACCTCGTCGCGCAGCTCCTGCGGCGCCTCCACGACCACGTCGGCGCCGTAGGTCAGGACCTCGTCGGCCAGCTCGTGGACCGGGCCGTCGACCACGACGGCGTCCCAGCCCGGCATCGTCTCGAGCGGACGGACCTCCTCGGCTCGACGTCGCAGGCCGACGCCCGTCCCCTGCCGCACGCGGAGCGTGGCCTGCAGCGTGGGGTACGTCGGTGACAGCCGGCGTGCGAGCTCGCGCACGTCGGTGCCGGCGGGGACCTCGTAGGCGCCGGACTTGCCGGTCGCCCGGACCGGGCCGACGATCCGCGAGAGGCGGAAGACGCGCTCGGCGCCGCGGTCGACGTCGAGACCCACGACGTACCAGCGGCCCGACGACCTGGCCAGGCCCCACGGCTGCACCCGTCGCTGCGTCGGCTCGACCGCGCCCGAGCGCTGGTAGGGGAAGCTGACCTGGCGGCGCTTGCCGACCGCGTCCCACAGCGGCTCGAAGGCCGGCTCGTCGGCGCTGATCGAGGGAGCGACGACCTCGAGGCGACCCGGGTCGATCTCCACCCCCTGCCCCTTGAGCTTGGCCAGCGCACGCCCGGTCGCCTTGGCGAGGGTGGCCTGCTGCCACACCTGCGCGGCCAGGCCGAGGACGGCGGCCTCGTCGGGCTCGAAGCGCAGCTCGGGCAGCGAGGTCTGCTCGGTGGGGATGCGGTAGCCGATCTCGTCGTCGAAGAACGCGTCCGCGCTCCCGACCTCGATCACCGCCCCGATCTGGCGCAGGGCGTCCTTGTCGCGCTCGAAGGCGCGCTCGAAGGCCTCGTCACCGGCCGGCCCGCGGGCGTGCTCGGGGTAGCACGCGTCGCGGATCACGTCCTTGCTGATGAAGCGCTTCGCGCCGAGCAGCAGGATGTGCAGGTTCATCAGCCGTTCGGCCCGTGGCTGCACCATCCCTCGCCCCCTGTCCGTCGCGGTCGTGCGTCAGCCGGCGGCGAGGATGTCGACGACGAAGAACAGCGTGTCGGTGCCCTTGATCCCGGCACCCTCGTTGCCCGTCTTGCCGTAGCCGTCGGCGGGCGGGATCTCGAGGATGACGCGGGAGCCGACGGTGCGGCCGACGAGGCGCTCGTCCCAGCCCTTGATGACCTGGCCGACGCCGATGGGGAACTCGGCGGGGTCCTTGGAGTAGGACTCGTCGAAGGGCTTGTCGGCCTGGTAGACTTGGCCGAGGTAGTCGACCGTGATGGTCTGGCCCTTCTCGACCTTCGCGCCGTCGCCCTTGACCAGCGTGGTGGCGATCAGCTTGCCGGTCGGCTCGTGGGCGTCGGCGAAGTCGAGGCCGGTGACGACACCGTCCTTCTCGATCAGGCTCGGTGCCCACCCCGCGGGCTTCTTGTCCTCGCCCTGGGGGCCGTCGAGCGCGGGCACCGTCTCGGCGCGGCCGAGGATGTCGACGACGAACAGGACGGCGTCCTTGTTGCCGATGCCGATGGTGGGGTTGCCGGTCTCGCCGTAGGCGTCCTCGGCGGAGGTCAGCACGGCGACCCGGTCGCCCACCTTGTGGCCGATGATCGCCTCGCGCAGCGGCGCGAGGACGTCGGAGCTGAGCTCGACCTTCTGGGGGCCCTGGTCGTAGGTGCTGGTGGCTTCCTTCTCGGTGAAGCCGTTGCCGATCCAGAAGCTCGCGGTCGCGGTGTCGCCGTCGGCGACCGTCTCGCCGTCGCCCTCGATGACGACCTCGGTCTCGGTCTTCGACCCGTCGAGCCGGCCGTCGAAGGTGACCTCGGGCTCCTTGCCCTGCTTGCCCTCGATGGTCACCGAGCTGAGGGACTTGCCGCCCTCCTCGGTGTCGCTGGACGAGGACCCGCACGCGGCGAGTCCGACCAGGCTGAGCGAGAGCATGCCGCCGAGGGCAGCAGAACGTACACGGGACACGGGTTCGACCTCATCAATGACGACAGCGTTGCCGGGTCACCCTATCCAGCACGGCCCAGCATCCGTGGCTCACATGCCGTCGATGAGTCGCTGGACCCTCTCGTCGTAGGCCTTGAACGGGTCCTTGCACAGCACGGTGCGCTGCGCCTGGTCGTTGAGCTTGAGGTGCACCCAGTCGACGGTGAAGTCGCGGCGGCGCTCCTGGGCCTTGCGGATGAACTCGCCGCGCAGCCGGGCCCGCGTGTTCTGCGGCGGCACGCTCTTGGCCTCGAAGATCTTCAGGTCGGTGGTCACGCGCGCCACGGCCCCGCGCTTCTCCAGCAGGTAGTAGAGCCCGCGACCGCGGTGGATGTCGTGGTAGGCCAGGTCGAGCTGGGCGATGCGGGCATCGCCCAGGGACAGCCCGTGCTTGGCGCGGTAGCGCTCGATCAGCTTGAGCTTGATGACCCAGTCGATCTCGCGGTCGACCAGGCCGAGGTCGTCGGACTCGACGGCCTTGAGCCCGCGCTCCCACAGGTCGAGCGCGCGCTCGATGGTGGGGGTGGAGATCTGGCGCCGGTCGACGAAGTCGCGTGCCTTGGCGAGGTACTCGCCCTGGATCTCCAGCGCGCTGGCCTCGCGGCCGTTGGCCAGGCGCACCTTGCGCTGCCCGGTGGGGTCGTGGCTGATCTCGCGGATGGCGCGGATGGGGTTCTCCATCGTGAGGTCGCGCATCACCACGCCCTCCTCGATCATCCGCAGCACCAGGTCGCAGGAGGCGACCTTGAGCATGGTGGTCGTCTCGCTCATGTTGGAGTCGCCGACGATGACGTGCAGGCGTCGGAACCGCTCGGCGTCGGCGTGCGGCTCGTCGCGGGTGTTGATGATCGGGCGGCTGCGCGTCGTGGCGCTGCTGACGCCCTCCCAGATGTGCTCGGCGCGCTGGCTCACGCTGTACGACGCTCCGCGGGGCGTCATCACCACCTTGCCGGCGCCGACCACGATCTGCCGCGTCACCAGGAACGGGATGAGGACGTCGGCCAGCTTGCTGAACTCCCCCGCCCGCCCGACGAGGTAGTTCTCGTGGCAGCCGTAGGAGTTGCCGGCGGAGTCGGTGTTGTTCTTGAAGAGGTAGATGTCGCCAGCGATGCCCTCCTCGTGGAGCCGGTTCTCCGCGTCGAGCAGGAGCCCCTCGAGGATCCGCTCCCCCGCCTTGTCGTGCGTGACCAGCTCGACGATGTCGTCGCACTCGGGGGTGGCGTACTCCGGGTGGCTGCCGACGTCGAGGTAGAGCCGGGCGCCGTTGCGCAGGAACACGTTGGACGAGCGGCCCCAGCTGACCACCTTGCGGAACAGGTAGCGCGCGACCTCGTCGGGGCTCAGGCGGCGCTGGCCCTTGAACGTGCACGTGACGCCGTACTCGTTCTCGATCCCGAAGATCCGACGGTCCATGACCCCACCCTAGGACCGTGCACCACGCCCGCTGCCCGATCCGCGTGAAATCCTCGTCGGCGCGCCGCGAGCCGCCCGTCCTGGCGGGCCCGCCCGGGCGTCGCCGGACACCGCGCTTGACGAGGTCGCCGACCGCGGGTGAGCGTGGCCCCATGGGACCCCGTCACCTCGTCGCCACCGTGCTCGTGGAGCCGAGCACGGTGGCGGACCTCGAGCTGCGCGTGATGGTCGACGACCTGTGGCTCTGGCCCGTCCGCACGGCGCCCGTCGTGCTCGACGGTGCGCGGATGGAGTTCCAGCTGCGCCGGCGGCTGGTCGAGGAACGTCACGGCGCATGGGACGACGCCGCCGACTGGACCCCGGCCTGGATCGGCTTCGGTGACGCGTGGCACGAGTTCGGCCCCGACGGCAACGTGCGGCCGTCGGGACCGCTGCCCTGGGCAGCGCACCAGCGCCTGTGGGCCGCCCTGGAGGAGTTCGGCCCCCTCGTGCGCCACCGGCGACGCCTCACCGGGATCCCGACCGAGCCGACCACCCGGTGGCCGGGGCTCCACCTGCGCTGAGCCCCCTGGCCCCGTGCGGGCCTCGTCCTCAGCTCTCGCCGGGCTCCGCGGGAGGAGCGACCGGAGGTGCCACCGGCGGGGCTGCGGGAGGCGCTGCGGGAGGCGCGGCCGGCGGTGCGGCGTTGGGCTCGCCCGTGACCGGGTCCTCCAGGGGCGCCACCGCGCCGGAGACCTGGTCGGTGGGGTCGGCCGGGTCGTCGTGCCCGGACGGCGCGAGGGCTCCGCCCGCGACGACGTCCTCGGGCGAGGCGACGTCCGGCTCGCCGGGCCCACGCTCGCCCAGCACCTCGGTCAGGCGCGCCTCACGCAGCCGCAGGAACTTGCGCGGCTGCGCGCGTGTGCGGTCGAGCACGGCGACCTCGAGGGCCTCGGGCGGGATGACCCGGTCGTCGGTCTCGCTGTGACCCAGCGCGGCCACCGCGAGCCGGATCGCGTTGTCGAGCGTCATTCCGGCGCGGTAGTGCTCGCGCAGGTGACCGGCCACGACGTCGGCGGCTCCGCCCATGACGGCGAAGCCGTGCTCGTCGGCGACCTGGCCGTCGTAGGTCAGGCGGTAGATCTGGTCGTCGGCCTCGTCGTCGCCGATCTCGGCGACGAAGATCTCCACCTCGTAGGGCTTCTCGCCACCGGAGGAGAAGATCGTGCCGAGGGTCTGGGCGTAGGCGTTGGCCAGGCCGCGACCGGTCACGTCGCGCCGGTCGTAGGCGTAGCCGCGCATGTCGGCGAGCCGGACGCCGGCGATGCGGAGGTTCTCGAACTCGTTGTAGCGGCCGACCGCGGCGAACGCGATCCGGTCGTAGATCTCGCTGACCTTGTGCAGCGCCTGGGAGGGGTTCTCGGAGACGAACAGCACGCCGTCGGCGTAGTGGATGGCGACGACGGAGCGGCCCCGGGCGATGCCCTTGCGCGCGAAGTCGGCCCGGTCCTTCATCATTTGCTCGGGCGAGACGTAGAACGGCATGCTCATGCGGTGGGTCTCCTGCGGGTCGGCTCAGATGAGGGGTGCGGCGGGACCGTCGGGGCGCAGCATGCGGGAGGCGATCATCGCGTCGGCGACCGCAGCGACCTCCGCGTCGGGCATGCGCCGGCCACCCGCCGGGGTGATGACGTGCACGACCGGGAAGATCCGACGGGTCAGGTCGGGGCCGCCGGTCGCGGAGTCGTCGTCGGCCGCGTCGTAGAGGGCCTGGACGACCGCGGTCACGGCGCCGGACTCGTCGAGGTCGTCGCGGTAGAGCTTCTTGAGCGAGCCCCGGGCGAAGAGCGACCCGGAGCCGACCGAGTGGAACGCGGTCTCCTCGTAGCGACCGCCGGTCACGTCGTAGCTGAAGATCCGGCCCTGGTCGGCGACGAGGTCGTAGCCGGCGAAGAGCGGCACGACGGCCAGGCCCTGCATCGCCATGCCGAGGTTCGCGCGGATCAGCGCGGCGAGGCGGTTGGCCTTGCCGTCCATCGACAGCGTCGTGCCCTCGATCTTCTCGTAGTGCTCGAGCTCGGTCTGGAACAGCCGCACCATCTCCACGGCGAGGCCTGCGGTGCCGGCGATGCCGACCACGGAGTACTCGTCGGCGGGGAACACCTTCTGGATGTCGCGCTGGGCGATGATGTTGCCCATCGTGGCGCGCCGGTCACCGGCCATCACCACGCCGCCGGCGAAGGTCGCCGCGACGATCGTGGTGCCGTGGGGCGCGAGGTCGCCGACGTCACCCGGGGGCAGCGCGCGGCGTCCGGGCAGGAGGTCGGGTGCCTGGGCGCCGAGGAAGTCGGCGAAGCTCGACGTGCCCGGGGCCATGAACGACGTGGGCAGGCGGGGGTCGCTCACTGGCCGCCCTTCTGGATGAACGACTTCACGAAGTCCTCGGCGTTGGTCTCGAGCACCTCGTCGATCTCGTCGAGGATCGCGTCGACGTCGTCGTCGATGACTTCCTTGCGCTCGGCGACGTCACTCTCGACGACCTCCTCGGTCGCCGTCTCGTCCTGCGAGGACCTGCGCGGCTGCTTCTGCTCCTGGGCCATGCCTCGACCCTATCCACTCGCACCGACGCCACAAGGACCGTGCGCCGTCGGGGTGACCGGCGCGTCGCCCCTCAGCGCGTGATCGCGGCGACGAGCTCCTGGGCGGTGGCGCTGCGATCGATCAGCGCGCCCACGTGGGCGCGGGTGCCGCGCAGCGGGTCGAGGGTCGGCACGCGCTGCAGCGACTCGCGCCCCGGCAGGTCGAAGATCACCGAGTCCCAGGACGCGGCCGCGACCGAATCGGCGTACTTGTCGAGGCAGCGGCCGCGGAAGTAGGCGCGCGTGTCGGACGGCGGCTCGTGCATCGCGGTCTCGACCTCCGCGTCGTCGAGGAGCCGCTCGATGCGCCCCGCCCTCGCGAGGCGGTGGTAGAGGCCCTTGTCGGGTCGCACGTCGGAGTACTGGAGGTCGATCAGCTGCAGCTTGGCGTCGTCCCACGCGAGACCGTCGCGGTCGCGGTACTGCGTGAGCAGCTTGAGCTTGGCGACCCAGTCGAGCTCGGAGGCGCACTCCATCGGGTCCCGCTCGAGCCGGGTCAGCACCGACTCCCAGCGCGCGAGGACGTCGCGCGTCTGGTCGTCGACGTCGGCGCCGTAGCGGTCCTCGACGTAGGTGCGGGCGAGGTCGAGGTACTCCATCTGCAGCTGCACCGCGGTGAGCCGGCGCCCGTCGCGCAGGGTCATGAGGTGCGTCAGCGTCGGGTCGTGGGAGACCTCGCGCAGGGTGCGCACCGCACCCTCCACCGAGAGGTCGGCCTGGATGAAGCCGTCCTCGATCATCGCGAGCACCAGCGACGTGGTGCCGGCCTTGAGGTAGATGGAGACCTCCGCGAGGTTCGCGTCGCCGATGATGACGTGGAGGCGGCGGTAGACCGCGGGGTCGGCGTGCGGCTCGTCGCGGGTGTTGATGATCGGTCGCTTGAGGGTGGTCTCGAGGCCGACCTCGACCTCGAAGAAGTCGGCTCGCTGGGTGAGCTGGAACCCGCGCTCGGGGGTGGTCTCGCGCCCGTCCTGGCCGATCCCGACCCGGCCGGCGCCGGTGACCACCTGGCGGGACACGAAGAACGGCGTCAGGTGGCGCACGATCTCCGAGAAGGGCGTCGAGCGACGCATCAGGTAGTTCTCGTGCGCGCCGTAGGAGGCGCCCTTGTTGTCGGTGTTGTTCTTGTACAGCAGGATCGGCGCGGTCCCCGGCACCTGGGCGGCCATCCGCGAGGCGTCGAGCATGACCTGCTCCCCCGCCTTCTCCCAGCGCACGACGTCCAGCGGCGTGGTCACCTCGGGCGAGGAGTACTCCGGGTGGGCGTGGTCGACGTAGAGCCGCGCGCCGTTGGCCAGGATGACGTTGGCCAGGCCGAGGTCCTCGTCGGTGAGCTGGGTGGGGTCGGCGACCTGGCGTGACATGTCGAAGCCCCGCGCGTCGCGCAGCGGTGACTCCTCCTCGAAGTCCCAGCGCGCGCGGCGCGCCCGCACGGTGGACGAGGCGTAGGCGTTGACCACCTGCGAGGAGGCGACCATCGGGTTCGCGGTCGGCTGTCCCTGCACCGAGATGCCGTACTCGACCTCCGTGCCCATCACACGTCGTACGCTCATGGCGTGAGCCTACGGCTGTGGGACGAACGGGTCGTGCCCCGACTGACCGACGCCGGCCTGCGCGGCCACGAGGTCGGTGAGCTGCGGGAGCTGGCCTGCGCGGGGCTGTCCGGGCGGGTCCTCGAGGTGGGCTTCGGCAGCGGCCTCAACGTCCGGTGGTACCCGCCCGAGGTCACCTCCGTCACCGCGATCGAGCCCTCGGACCTGGGGTGGGAGATGTCGCAGCGGCGCCGCGAGCGCTCGCAGGTGCCGGTGCAGCGCGCCGGGCTCGACGGCCAGCGCCTCGACCTCGCGGATGCCTCCCACGACGACGTCCTGGTCACCTTCAGCCTGTGCACCATCCCCGACCCCGTCCTCGCGCTGCGCGAGGCCCGGCGGGTGGTGCGCCCCGGCGGCCGGCTGCACGTGCTCGAGCACGGCAGCGCCCCCGAGCGGTCCGTACGCCGCTGGCAGCAGCGTCTCGACCCGGTGCAGCGTGCGGTCTTCGGCGGCTGCCACCTCACCCGGGACGTCGTGGGGATGGTCCGCGAGGCCGGGTGGCACGTCGAGGACCAGGTGCAGGGCTACCTGCCCGGACTCGCGCTCTCGCGGCCGTGGGTGCACGTGACGCGTCTGCGCGCGTCGGCACCCGCGGGGTGACGCCCTCGTCGGGCGTGGCTCCTCAGCTGCGGCCGCGGCGCAGGAACCCCATGAGGAAGAGGACGACGAGCACGATCACGACGAGGATCAGGATGGCCTTCATCCCGCCAACCTAGTCCCCCCGGCGGGCGCGGCAACCCCTCCTGCGGGGTGACACCGGTCAGCGGGCGCGCGACTGCCAGGCGTGGGCGAGGTTGACGCCCACGATCCCGACGAGGGTGACGAGCAGCGCCAGGAACTCGTCGTTGACCCCGAGCACGATGCTGATCGGGATGAAGGCCACCACCGACACGATCCCCAGCGCGAGCTGGCGGGCACCTCCTCCGGCCACGGTCGCGGCGCGTCGGTGCTGCAGCGCGACCTGCTCGGCCACGCGCTGCTCGACCGCCCGCTCGATCCGCTCGGCGAACCCGTCGACGAGCTCGGCGTCGTAGCGGGCCCCGAGCTCGCGCCGGGCCGCCAGGGCAGCCTCGATGTCGCCGTGGCCGAGATCCTCGTCCGGGCTCATCGACGCTGCTCCTGGGGGTCCGGTGGTGCGGTGGTGCGGTGGTCGGGTGCGGGCTGCGCGGTGGGTCAGAGGTACTGGCCGGTGTTGGCCACCGTGTCGATCGAACGGCCCGGCTCGGTGCCCTGCTTGCCTGTGATGAGCGTGCGGATGAACACGATCCGCTCGCCCTTCTTGCCCGAGATCCGCGCCCAGTCGTCGGGGTTGGTGGTGTTGGGCAGGTCCTCGTTCTCCTTGAACTCGTCGACGCACGCCTGGAGCATGTGCTGCACGCGCAGGCCGCGTGCGGACGGGTTGAGGCCGCTGTCGAGGAAGTCCTTGATCGCCATCTTCTTGGCCCGGTCGACGATGTTCTGGATCATCGCGCCGGAGTTGAAGTCCTTGAAGTAGAGGACCTCCTTGTCACCGTTGGCGTAGGTGACCTCCAGGAAGCGGTTCTCCTCCGACTCGGTGTACATCCGCTCGACCGTGGCGCGGATCATCGCCGCCACGGTGGCCTCGCGGTCGTCGGCGAACTCGGCCAGGTCGACCGTGTGCAGCGGCAGGGTCGGGGTCAGGTACTTGGAGAAGATGTCGCGCGCCGACTCCGCGTCCGGACGCTCGATCTTGATCTTCACGTCCAGGCGACCGGGACGCAGGATCGCGGGGTCGATCATGTCCTCGCGGTTGGAGGCACCGATGACGAGCACGTTCTCCAGCGCCTCGACGCCGTCGATCTCGCTCAGTAGCTGCGGGACGATCGTGTTCTCGACGTCGGAGGAGACACCGGAGCCGCGGGTGCGGAAGAGCGAGTCCATCTCGTCGAAGAAGACGATGACGGGCGTGCCGAGCGAGGCCTTCTCGCGCGCCCGCTGGAACACCAGCCGGATGTGGCGCTCGGTCTCGCCGACGTACTTGTTGAGCAGCTCGGGGCCCTTGATGTTGAGGAAGTACGACTTGCCGGACGCGCCCGTCCTCTCGGCCACCTTCTTGGCCAGCGAGTTGGCCACGGCCTTGGCGATGAGCGTCTTGCCGCACCCGGGCGGGCCGTAGAGGAGCACGCCCTTGGGCGGCTTGAGCTCGTGGTCCCGGAACAGCTCGGGGTGGAGGTAGGGCAGCTCGACGGCGTCGCGGATCGCGTCGATCTGGGTGGTGAGGCCGCCGATCTGCGTGTAGTCGATGTCAGGCACCTCCTCGAGCACCAGCTCCTCGACCTCGGACTTCGGCACGACCTCGTAGACGTAGCCCGCGCGGGTGTCGAGCAGCAGCGAGTCGCCGGCGCGGATGGTGACGTCCTCGGCGAGCAAGGGCTCGGCCAGGCGCACCACGCGCTCCTCGTCGGCGTTCGCGATCACCAGGGCGCGCTCGCCGTCGGCGAGGATCTCCTTGAGCATCACGACCTCGCCGACCTGCTCGAAGTCGAGGGCGGCAACCACGTTGAGCGCCTCGTTGAGCATGACCTCCTGGCCGCGCACGAGGTCGTCCATCTCGACGGCCGGGCTCACGCTGACGCGCAGCTTGCGCCCGCCGGTGAACACGTCGACGGAGTCGTCGTCGTTGCGGCCCAGGAAGGTGCCGAAGCCGGCCGGCGGCTGCGCGAGCCGGTCGACCTCCTCCTTGAGCGTGGTGATCTGGTCGCGCGCGTCACGCAGCGTCTGGGCGAGCCGCTCGTTCTGGCTCGACACCGCCGCCAGGGACCGCTGCGCGTCGGCGAGCCGGCTGTCCAGCCCGCGGGACTGGCCCGGGACGTCGTCCAGTCGGCGGCGCAGGTCGGTGACCTCCGCCTCCAGGTAGCGCACCTGGGTGGCCAGCTGCTCGCGGGTGGGCTCGGACATCTCGGTCATCTCGCACCTCCTGTTCCACGACACTACCCATTTCCCGGTGGGACGGAAGCAGTTGTCCGGAGTGTCGATCACCCTTCGGGATCGTTGAGCCTCCGGATGGTCGCGAGCTCCTCGTCGGTGAACTCCCCGGAGGCCTCCAGCACCTGCTGCAGGACGGCCGACTTGCCCGCGAGGTAGGTGTCGATGTCCATGTCCGGGTCGTCGGCCAGCGCACGCTTCACCGCGGCGTACGCCTCGCGCAGCCCGGCGTCGCTGCGCAGCACGTCACGCACCGCGAGGTGGTTGCGCAGGTTCGTGGTGCCGGCGGTGCAGACGTAGACGTTGCGGCGCGGCGGTCCCGGCGCGTGGAACGCCTCGCGCCCGCTGACCCCGAGGTCGCCGCGGTGCTCGTAGCCGACCGACTCGAGGGCGGCGACCGCGGCCGTGACGTCCTCGGCGTCGACGACCACGTCGATGTCGAGGACCGGCTTGGCGGCGAGCGCCGGCACCGACGTCGAGCCGACGTGCTCGACCCGTGCCGATGCGATGTCGGCCAGAGCCACGCGCAGGTCGGCGGCCACGACCTGGAACTGCTCCGCCCAGCGTGCCGAGTGCTCGACGACCTCGATGCCGCTCACGCCTCGTCGGTCTCCGCGACCTCGGCAGGCTCGAGCGGCTCCACAGCCTCGGCGGGCGGGATGTCGGCGGGGCGCGGGCCGGTGTAGTCGGGACCGTAGGCACCCGGCGCGGGGCGCCGGGTCTTGCGGGGCGGCGCCTCGCCGGGCGCCATGCGGCGCGCGGTGACCAGGAACGCGGTGTGGCCGATCATCTTGTGGCCCGGGCGCACCGCGAGGCCCTCGACGTGCCAGTCGCGCACCAGGGACTCCCACGGCTGCGGCTCGGTGAAGCCGCCGTGCACGCGCAGCGTCTCGACCACGCGGGAGAGCTGCGTGGTGGTGGCGACGTAGGCGCACACGATGCCGCCGGGCACGAGCGCGTCGGCGACGACGTCGATGCAGTTCCACGGGTCGAGCATGTCGAGGATGACCCGGTCGACCTGCCCGTCGAGCTGCGGGAGGGCTTCCTTCAGGTCGCCGAGCCGCAGGTCCCACGCGGGGTGCGACCGGCCCTCGGGGGCGGAGAAGAACTGGTCGACGTTGCGGCGCGCGACCTCGGCGAACTCCTCGCGCAGCTCGAACGACGTCACCCGGCCCCACGGGCCGACCGCCCGCAGCAGCGAGCAGGTGAGGGCACCGGACCCCGCGCCCGCCTCCACGACCCGGGCGCCCGGGTAGATGTCGGCCAGCGCGACGATCTGGGCGGCGTCCTTCGGGTAGACCACCGCGGCGCCGCGCGGCATCGACACCACGAACTCGTTGAGGAGCGGGCGGAAGACGAGGTACTGGCCGCCGGCCGAGGAGGTGAGCGTGAAGCCCTCCTCGCGACCGATCATGTCGTCGTGGTCGAGGTGGCCCTTGTTGGAGAAGAACCGCTTGCCCGCGACCAGCTCGAAGTTGTGCTTGCGGCCCTTGTTGTCGACCAGGCGCACCCACTCGCCCTCGCGCAGGGGCCCCCGGTGGACGCCGGACCAGGCCTCGGCGGGGACGTCGGGGGCATCGGCGGGGCGCTCTGGCATGGCGCAGACCCTAGTGGCCGCGACGGCGATCCGCTCAGCCGGCGGCGTTCTCCCGGAAGGCGCGGTCGACGTCGGCGGTGGACAGCACGCCGTAGATGCGCCCGTCCTCCTCGATCAGCAGGTACTCCTCGGCGGGCCGCCGGCTGATGGCGAGGATGAGCTCCTCGCCGGCGACGGTCGCGGGCAGGGTGAGCCCCTCCTCGATCGACCGGGTCACGGCCGACACCGTGACCCACGGGCGGCGCTCGGGCGGCATCGCGGAGACGGCGGCCTCGCTCACGATGCCGAGCGGCGTGCCGTCGGGGGCGACGGTGACGATGCTGCCGGCCTGCGCCTCCTGCGCGCGGCGCACGGCCTCGGCGAGCGGGAGGTCCTCCGGGACGGTGAGCGTGCGGCGGGCGAGCGGGCGCGCGACCAGGCGCGGCAGCCGCTGGCGCACGCGGGCGTGGGCGAGCTGGGCGCTCGCGCCGGTCCAGAGGAAGAGGCCGAGGATGAAGACGAGGACCAGGTCGATCACGCTGGGCGGGCTGCCGATGACCCGGTCCTGGACCAGCGGCCAGGCCAGCAGGGCGAGCGCGACCACGCGGCCACCCCACGCGGCCACGACCGTGGCGCGGTGCTCCTGGCCCGACGCGCCCCACACCAGCGCCTTGAGGACCCGGCCACCGTCGAGCGGCAGTCCGGGGACGAGGTTGAGCACGCCGATGAGGAGGTTGGCGCCGGCGAGTCCCTCCACCGCCACCCTGACGAGCCCGTCGGGGACCACGAACCACAACCCGACCGCGGCCACGCCGATCGCGATCGAGGTGAGCGGTCCGACCACCGCGATCCAGAACTCGTGGCGCGGGCGGCGCGACTGGCCGTCGATCTCGGTCATGCCGCCGAGGAAGTGGAGCGTGATCGAGGTGACGCCGTAGCCCAGGCGCTTGGCGGTGACCGCGTGCGAGGCCTCGTGGAGCAGGACGGAGAGGTAGAGCACGACGGCGAAGACGAAGCCGGCGACGTACTTGAAGAACCCGAGTCCGGGCTCCACCTGCTCGATCCGGGGGGCGAACGTCACGGAGATCAGCACCGCGACCACGATCCACGAGGTCGTGATCAGCACGTCGATCCCCGCGATCGAGCCGATCCGGAGGGTGCCGGGAGGGCGCGGCGCGGGGGTGGACACGCCACGACCCTAACCAACGCCGCCCACGGTCCCCGGACGCGAGACGACTGTCGGTGGGGCCGCCTAGGGTGACCGCGACATGACGACCTCACTGCCCGACCCGACGGCCGACCCCGCGCCCGTGCCGGCGGCCTCCCCCGCCGAGCGGCTCTCCACGCCGGTCGACGGCGTCGAGGTGGTCGGGGCGCTGTCCCCGAGCCGCGCGGGCGACTTCCTGGCCTGTCCCCTGCTCTACCGCTTCCGCACCATCGACCGGCTGCCGGAGGAGCCCTCGCCCGACGCGGCGCGCGGCACCCTCGTGCACAAGGTCCTCGAGGACCTCTTCGACCTCCCCGCCGTCGACCGCACGCCCGAGCGGGCCGCCGCCATGCTCGACCCGAGCTGGGACGCGCTGGTGGCGCTCGAGCCCGAGCTCGCCACGATGTTCGGCGACGAGGGACCCGACGTCGGGGCCTGGATGGCCTCCTGTCGCACCGTGCTCCAGCGGTACTTCGACCTGGAGGACCCCACGCGGCTCGAGCCGGCCGACCGGGAGCTCTACGTCGAGACCCTGCTCGACTCCCGGCTGCTGCTGCGCGGCTTCGTCGACCGCATCGACGTGGCACCCGACGGTCGGATCAGGTTGGTCGACTACAAGACCGGTCGCTCGCCCCGGGAGGGCTTCGAGGCCAAGGCGCTGTTCCAGATGAAGTTCTACGCCCTTGTCGTCTGGCGGCTCCGGGGCGTGGTCCCCTCGTCGCTGCAGCTGGTGTACCTCGGCAACGGCGAGATCCTGCGCCACGAGCCCGACGAGGACGACCTGCGCGCCACCGAGCGCAAGGTGGAGGCCATCTTCCGCGCGATCACGCTCGCTCGCGAGACCGGTGACTGGCAGCCGAACCCGTCGCGGCTGTGCGACTGGTGCTCGTTCCACCAGTACTGCCCCGCCAAGGGCGGCACCGTGCCGCCGCTGCCCGAGAGCGCTCCAGCGCCGGTCCCGGCGGGTCCTGCCCTGCCGGACTGAGCGGGTGCGCGCGGTGGCGGCGGGACTGGGTAGCGTGCGCCCTGTGAACACCGAGACCTGCACGAGCGTGCTGCGGTTCCTGCGTGGGGCGAGCCGTGACCGGGGCTGAGCTCCTCGACGAGCTGGCGGCCCAGGAGTCGCGCCTGGTCTTCGACAGCTTCGACGACGAGACCGCGTGGGCTCTCGGCGTCGCTCTGCGGGAGGCCGCGGTCGCTGCCTCGCTGCCGCTGGCCATCTCGATCCGGCGCAACGGTCAGCGTCTCTTCCACGCAGCGCTCCCGGGCGCGTCGGCGGACAACGACGGCTGGCTCGAGCGCAAGAGCGCCGTGGTCGACCGCTACGGGCGCTCCTCCCTGCGCGTGGGCGAGCAGTTCAGGGTCGGTGGCGGGTCCTTCGAGGCGAGCTCGCGCCTGGACCCCTCCGACTACGCCGCCCACGGTGGGGCGTTCCCCGTCCTGGTCAGGGGCACCGGCTGCGTCGGCACGATCGCGGTCTCCGGGCTGCCGCAGCTGGAGGACCACGAGTTCGTCGTCACCACGATCGAGCGGTTCCTCGCTGCCCGACGGTGAGGCAGTCCCTGGTTCGGGACCACGCGTTCCGGTGCTGAGACCTAGGCTGCGATCCGTGAGGGACGACACGACGACGCCGACGGGGTGGGACCAGCCTGAGGACCCCGCGCTCGACACTGCCGCGCTCGGCGCGATCGCACTCGTCGTCGCCGTCCTGAGCGCCCTGTGCGCTCTCTCGTACTTCTACAGCGTCCTCGCGTACGTGGGCGCTGCGGTGGCCCTCCCCCTGGCAGTCGTCTCTCGTGGGGTTCCCCGGAGCCGTGCGCTGGGCACGGTCGCGCTGGTCGTGGCCGTAGCAGCGTGCCTCGCCGCGACCGCGGTCCTGGCCTCGGTGGGCCGCTGACCGCGCTGCCCGGGCGAGCACGGCTAGGGGGCGATGTAGGCCTCGGGCGGCACGGCGGGACCGTCGCCGGCGCCGAAACCCTCGGTCACGAGCTCGGGGGCGACCTCGTGACGGGTCAGCTCGCCGGCCGCGATCTGCTCGGCGAAGTGGCAGGCGACGCGGTGCCCCGAGGTCGCTCCCTCGACCTCGACGACCCGCAGCAGGGGCCGCTCGGTGTCGCAGCGCGTCTCCTGCCGCCAGGGGCAGCGGGTGTGGAAGCGGCACCCGGTGGGCGGGTTGGCAGGCGAGGGGAGGTCACCGGTCAGCAGGATCTGCTCACGGGAGTCCTCGACGACCGGGTCCGGGACGGGCACCGCTGACATCAGGGCGCGCGTGTAGGGGTGCAGCGGCAGGTCGTAGAGCTCCGCGGCGCCCGACTCCTCGACGAGCCCGCCGAGGTACATCACGCCGATCCGGTCGCTGATGTGGCGCACGACGGCCAGGTCGTGGGCGACCACGAGGTAGGTCAGCCCGAGCTCGTCCTGGAGGTCCTGGAGCAGGTTGATGACCTGCGCCTGGATGGAGACGTCGAGGGCGCTGACCGGCTCGTCGGCGACGATGAGGTCCGGGCCCACCGAGAGCGCCCGCGCGATGCCGATGCGCTGGCGCTGGCCGCCGGAGAACTCGTGCGGGTACTTGCTGAGCGCGGCCGGCGGCAGGCCCACCGACGACATCAGCTCGCGCAGCCGGGTGTGGGTGGCGGCCTTGTCTCCGGCGAGCCCGTGGGCGCGCATGCCCTCCAGCAGCAGCGCCTCCACCGTCTGGCGCGGGTCGAGGCTGGACAGCGGGTCCTGGAAGACCATCTGGAACCGCTTGCGCTCGCGGCGCAGGTCCTCGCCCTTGAGCGAGGCGACGTCGGTGCCGTCGAACACCACCGAGCCGGCCGTCGGCGGCTCGAGGTTGAGGATCGCCTTGCCCAGGGTCGACTTGCCGCAGCCCGACTCCCCCACCAGGCCGTAGGTCTCGCCGCGGTGGATGGTGAGGTCGACGCCGTCGACCGCACGCACGTGGCCGACGGTGCGGTCGAAGACGATCCCGCTCTTGATCGGGAAGTGCACCTCGAGACCGGTGACCTCGACGAGCACGTCGTGCTCCCCCGCCTGCTGCCCCGGCTGCCCGGGTGCCTGGTCCTGCACCGTGCTCACCGCACGTCCTCCGTCGGGTTGAAGCAGCGGAAGCCGACCACCTGGTCGCCCTCCCACTGCGGGGTGTGGCTCGTGCACGCGTCGATCTCCCGCGAGCAGCGCGGCGCGAAGGCGCACGCCGAGTCCCACGGCAGGTTGTCGGCGACCGAGCCCGGGACGGGCGAGAGCTTCTCGCCGCGCGGCGCGTCGAGCCGCGGGATCGAGTCGAGGAGCCCCGTCGTGTAGGGGTGGCGCGGCCGGCGGAACAGCCCGTGCCGCCCGCCCCGCTCGACGATCTTGCCGCCGTAGAGCACGTTGACCTCGTCGCACAGGCCGGCGACCACGCCCAGGTCGTGGGTGATCATCACCAGCGCCGTCCCGGTGTCGACGACGAGCTCCTTGAGCAGCGCCAGGATCTGCGCCTGGATCGTCACGTCGAGCGCGGTGGTGGGCTCGTCGGCGATCAGCAGGCGCGGGTTGCAGGCCAGCGCCATCGCGATCAGCGCGCGCTGGCGCATCCCCCCGCTGAGCTGGTGGGGGTAGTTGATCAGGCGGGCCTTCGGGTCGGGGATGCCGACGCGCTCGAGGAGGTCGGCCGCCTTGGGCGTCGCCTCCTTGCGGCTGAGCCCCTGGTGGCGCTCCATCACCTCGGTGACCTGGCGCCCGATCGTGACGACCGGGTTCAGCGAGGACAGCGGGTCCTGGAAGATCATCGCGATGTCGGCGCCGCGCCGGTCGCGCATCGCCGAGGGCGACAGGGCGAGCAGGTCCTCGCCGTCGTAGACCGCCCGGCCCGAGACCGTGTTGCCGCGACCGGGAAGGAGGCCCATCACGGCAAGGGACGTCACCGACTTGCCGCAGCCGGACTCGCCGACCAGGCCGACCGTCTGGCCGGGACGTACGTCGAAGCTGACGCCGTCGACGGCGTGGAACGGCTCCTGGCCCTGGCGCTGGAAGGTGACGCGCAGGTCCTGGACCGAGAGCAGGGGCTCGTGGGAGCCCATCGGGTGGCGGGTCATGCGGTCACCTCCTCGCCTTCGGGTCGAGCGCCTCGCGCAGCGACTCCCCCATCAGCGTGAAGCCGAGCGCCACGACGATGATGCAGCCGGCGGGGTAGAACGCCAGGTGCGGAGCCTCGGAGATGTACGGCTGGGCGAGCCCGAGCATCTGCCCCCATTCGGGTTGTCTCTGGTCGGGGTTGCCCAGCCCCAGGAAGGACAGCGCCGCGGCGTCGATGATCGCGACGGCCAGCGACAGCGTCGCCTGCACGATCACCGGGCCGAGCGAGTTGGGCAGCATGTGCCGGAACACGATCGCGTGCGGGCGGACGCCGAGCGAGCGGGCGGCGAGCACGTGGTCGCTGGAGCGCTGCGCGAGCATCGACCCGCGCAGCAGCCGGGCGAACACCGGCACCTGGATGATGGCGATCGCGACGACCAGGGTCCACTGGCTCGGCTGGCGCGCCAGCGAGGCGATCGTGAAGGCCAGCAGCAGCGACGGGATGGAGAGCATCACGTCGACGATGCGCATCACCAGCGAGTCGACCCAGCCGCCGAACGCGCCGGCCAGGGTGCCGAGGGTGAGGCCGCCGAGGAGTCCGAAGATCGTCGCGAAGACGCCGACGACCAGGGTCTGCCGGCTCCCGACGACGAGCCGGGACAGGAGGTCACGGCCGCGGTCGTCTCCACCGAGAAGGTGTCCGGCCTCGGGGCCCGGCACGGGGTTGGTCTGGGGGCGCACCTTGTCGAGCAGCGGCGCGGCCGTCGGGTCCCAGGGCGCGATCCACGGGGCGATGATCGCGAGCACCACGAAGGCGAGCGTGATGCCCGCGCCGATGAGGAAGACGGGGTTGTGGCGCAGCCGCTGCCACGCGCTGCGCAGCAGCGAGATGCCCGGCTCCTCGCCGACCGCGCGGGCGGCGAGCTCGTCGATGCGGCCGCGGCGCAGTCGTCCGTAGGACGGTCGCTGACCCGGCTCCCCGGGGGTGTCGGTGTCGGTGTCGGTGTCGGTGTCGCTGCCCGCGTCGTTCTGGGTGCGATCGGTGGGATCGGTCACGGGGCTCACCTCGTCCTGATTCGGGGGTCGATGACGGCGTAGGCGATGTCGACGAGCAGGTTGACCAGGACGTAGATGGCGGCGGCGGCCAGGATCAGCACCTGCAGCACGGCGTAGTCCTTGTCGCGGAACGCCGTGGCCAGGGCCGCCCCGACCCCCTGGTAGGAGAAGACGGTCTCGGTCAGCACCGCGCCGGCCAGCAGCCCGCCCACCTGGAGGCCGATGGTGGTCACCACGGGGAGCATCGCGTTGCGCAGCACGTGGCGCCCGCGGATGACCCGGGAGGTGAGGCCCTTGGCCTCGGCGGTGCGGACGTAGTCCTCGTCGAGGACGTCGAGGACCGAGGCACGGGTGATCCGGAAGATCACCGCGAACGGGATGGTCGACAGCGCGACCGCCGGCAGGATCAGGTGCTTCAGGGCGTCCCAGGCGGCGTCCCACTCGCGGGTGAGGATGCCGTCGAGGACGAACATGCCGGTGATGCGGGTGGCGTCGAGGCCCGTGCTCTGGCGTCCGGAGACGGGCAGCAGGTTCCACTCGACGGCGAAGAAGTACTTCAGCAGGAAGGCGGTGAAGAACACCGGCACGGCGACGCCGACCAGCGAGAAGACGACGGCTCCGGTGTCGGCGGCGGACCCGTGGCGTCGCGCCGCCATGTAGCCGAGCGGGATGCCGAGGGCGATCGCCAGCAGCATCGCCAGGAGGGAGAGCTCGATGGTCGCCGGGAGCCGGTCGAGGAAGATCTGGAGCGCGTCCTCGCCGGGGAGCACCTTGGTGGAGACACCGAAGTTGCCGTGGACGGCGCGCTCGAGGAACTTGAGGTACTGCACCGGCAGCGGCTGGTCGAGGCCGAGGGCGGCCTCCAGCGCCGCCCGGCGCTCGGGGGTCTGCCGCTCACCGAGGATCGCGGACACGGGGCCGCCCGGCAGCGAGCGCAGCCAGGCGAAGACGAGCACGGACAGCACGACGACCACCAGCACCATCTGCAGGAGTCGGCGTACGACGAAGCGAAGCACGGGGTGTTCTCCTCACACGCCTGCGTGGGCCGGCGGTCGTCGCGCACGACGACCGCCGGACCTCACGCAGATCGGTCGGTCAACGGGTGGGCGTCACTTCCCGCCCTCGACGGAGACCGAGGCGAACTCCTCGGCGGTCAGCGGGCTCGGGACGACCCCGTCGACACCGGGGCCCACGACCAGGGCCGGCGGCGAGTGGCTGATCGGCAGACCGGGGAGGTAGTCCTCCATGATCTGCTGGTTGATCTTCTCGAAGGCCGCGGAGCGCTGCTCGTCGTCGACGATGGCGTCGGCCGACTTCAGGTCCTCGGACAGCTGCTGGCCCCACGGGTAGGCCTCGGTGCCGAAGTCGTTCTCCTTGAGGTTGCCGAAGAACGTGCCGACGAAGTTGAACGGCGAGTCGTAGTCGCCGGTCCAGCCGAGGATGTAGGCGTCGTAGCGGCCGGCCGTGACGTTGTCGAGGTAGCCACCGTTCCAGGAGGCGGTCTTGACGTTGACCTTCACGCCGATGGCCTCGAGGTCGGTGCGCAGGGCCTCGTAGATCTTCTGCGGGTCCGGCATGTAGGGGCGGCTGACCTCGGTCGGGTAGGCGAAGGTGAGCTCCATGCCCTCGGCGCCGGCCTCCTTGAGCAGGCGCTTGGCCTCCTCGACGTCGTAGGAGTACGGCTCGAGGTCGGTGGCGTAGCCGCTCACGGTGTCGGGCATGAACTGCGTGGCGACGGTGGCACCCTCGGGCAGCTGCGTCTGGACGAGCTGCTCGCGGTTGAGGGCGTGGTAGAGCGCCTGGCGGACCTTGAGGTCCTTCAGCTGCGGGTTCGCCTCGGGGTTCAGGCCGAGGTAGAGGATGTTGAAGGCGTCGCGGATCTCGACGCTGTTGCCCGCGTCCTCCAGCCCGGACCAGTCGACCGGGTTGGGCAGGTCGTAGCCGTTGATGCTGCCGGCCTCGAGCTCCTGGCGGCGCGTGCTCTCGTCGGGGATGACCCGGAAGACCAGCTCGCTGGTCTTGGCGGGGTCGCCCCAGTAGTCGTCGTTGCGCTCGAGGGTGATGGTGCCGTTGGCCTGGTCGTACTCACCGAAGGTGAAGGGCCCGGTGCCGACCGGGTTGTCGGCGTAGTCGGGGAAGCTGAAGCCCTCGCCCTCGGCGGCGATGCCGTTGGCGTCGCCCTCCTCCATGGCGGTCGGCGACTGCATCGCCAGCGCGGCGAGCGACAGCATGGTCGGGAAGCCCGACGTGGGGCCGCTGATCGAGATCGTGGCCTCGTAGTCGCCGGTGGCCTCGCAGCCCTGGTAGAGGGAGTTGGCGGCGTCGTTCTTGAACGAGCCCATGACGTAGCCCCAGTACTCGCCGGCGGTCTGGCCGGCCTCGTTCTGGTCGAACATCCGCTCGAAGTTCGCGCAGACGGCGTCGGCGTTGAAGTCGGTGCCGTCGTGGAACTTCACGTCGTCGCGCAGCTCGAAGGCCCACTCCGTGCCGTCGTCGTTGGGCGTCCACTTCGTGGCGAGCTCCGGGACCACCTCGGCCGTGCCGGGCTCGATGCCGACCAGGCCCTGGAACATCTGGCGGGTGACGCGGAACGTCTCGCCGTCGGTGGCGTAGAACGGGTCGAACATCTCGGGGGCGCCGGCCGCACCGAACACGAAGGTCCCGTCGTCGCCACCCCCGCTGCTGCTGTCGTCGCGGTCGCTCTCAGCACAGCTGGCGAGGGTGGCGGCCGCCAGCACTGCTGCTGTGAGCGCGGCTGCGGTACGTCGAGGGGACATCCGAGATCCTTCCGTCCGGTATCCGGTCCAAGTTGTCCCGAACCCTAGACGCATCGGCGTGATCCGGGCCACAACCGAAGGTCACGGTCAGGTCACGTGTCAGGCGCGGCCTGGCCGCGTGAGCTCGCGCAGCGCCGCGGTGTCGATGCCCGCGAGGGTGTCGGCGAAGACCCGACCCTCCCCCTCGAGGATCGGCACGTGGTGCGGCACGCACAGCACGGTGCACCCCGCGGCGACCGCGGACTTGGCGCCCGTGTTGGAGTCCTCGATCGCCACGCAGTCCTGAGGCGCGACTCCGAGCTCGGCGGCCGCGGTGAGGTACGGCTCGGGGTGCGGCTTGCCGAACTCGACCCGGTCGCCGGTCACGACGCTGGCGAAGACGTCGTCGGGCAGCCGGCGCAGGATCGGGGCCACGAAGCGCTGCCACGACATCGTCACCAGCGCGCACGGCACGCCCTGGGCGTGCAGGTCGTCCAGCAGCTCGCGGGCGCCGGGCCGCCACGGCACCTCGACCTCGACCCGGGCGACGACGCCGTCGAGCAGCTCGTCGACGATCTGCTGGGGCGTGCGGTCGATGCCCATGTGGACCCGGATGTAGTCACCGGAGTCGAGCAGCGCGTTGCCGACGAGGTTCATCGCGTGCTCCTGCGACCACGTGCCGCCGTACTTCTCGGCCATCGCGTACTCGGTCTCGATCCAGTACGGCTCGGTGTCGACGAGCGTCCCGTCCATGTCCCACAGCACCGCGGCCGGAAGTCCAGTCTCCACGGCCTGCAGCCTAGACGGGCCCGGGACCGATCAGTGCTTCGCGGCAGCCACGGGGAGGACCAGCCGGAAGGTCGTGGGCCGCTCGCCGTCCGGCGGCTCGTAGACGACCTCGCCCCCGTGACCCCTCACGATCTCGCGCACGAGGTAGAGGCCCAGGCCCGTGCCGCCGGCGGAGCCTCCCGTGGCGAACCGGTCGAAGAGCCGCGGGGTGAGCGTGTCGGGCACACCGGGACCTGCGTCGGTGACCTCCACGAGCACCTCGTCGCCACGCGCCTGCGCACGCACCCTGATCGGTGCGGCGCCGTGGCGAACGGCGTTGTCCACGAGGTTGTCGAGTGCCTGCGCCAGGCGCACCTCGTCCCCGTGGACGATGGCCTGGCTGTCGGCGTCGACCTCGACGTGGGCGTCCGGGGCGACCGCGGCGCGCCGCGCGGCGGCGCTGCGGACCAGCTCGTCGACGGGCACCGGAGCCAGCTCGACGTGCATGCCCCCGCCCTGCAGCTGCGACGCGGCCGCCAGGTCGGCGCCGAGGCGGCGCAGACGGTCGACGCTGCTGCGGATGCCGCGGAAGAACTGGTCGCGCTCGTGGAGGGTCATCCGGGCGCCGGAGCGCTCGAGGACGTGCGCGCTGCCGTCGATCACGGCGGTCGGGTTGCGCAGCTCGTGGGCGGTGACCGCCAGGAGCCGGGCCTGCTGGGCCATGGCGTCGAGCCGTTCCTGGGCGTGGCGCTGCTGCTCGGTCTGGTCGCGGGTGATCTTGGCGAAGCCGACGTGTCGCCCTGCCTCGTCGCGCAGGGCGGTGATGACCACACCCGCCCAGAACCGGCTGCCGTCGCGCCGCACGCGCCAGCCCTCCTCCGAGTGCGAGCCCGTGCGGAGGGCAGCCTCGAGGTTGTGCTCGGGATGACCGACCAGCTGCTCGCCGACGGGGTAGAAGACGCGGAAGTGCCGTCCGACGATCTCGTGGGACTCGTAGCCCTTGATGCGGCGGGCGCCGGCGTTCCAGCTCATCACCATGCCGTCGGTGTCGAGCATGTAGATCGCGTACTCCTCGACCGCGGCCACGAGCAGGCTGAAGTGCTGCTCGGTGAGGTGCAGCTCGTCCCGGGCAGCCAGCTGCGCGGTGATCTCCTGGACCTGCGCGAAGGCGTAGAGCACGTGCCCTGCGGAGTCACGGACCGGGACGAGGGTCACGAGGGCGGTGCGGGCGCCCGTGGTGCCGGGCCGGTCCGGGATCCGGTGCTCGAAGGTCGCGACGTTGGTGCCGGCGGACCTGAAGTCCGCCAGCCGCTGGTCGAGGACGTCGCCGGCACCGCCGGTGAGCACCCCGTAGTCGATGCCGACCAGGTCGCGGGGCTCGCAGGACATGATGTCGGCGAGCGCCTGGTTGGCCCGCACGATGCTGGCGTCGACGGTGAGGGTGGCCATGCCGATCGCGGCCCGGTCGAACAGTGCCCGGAAGCCCTCGAGGTGCTCCTCGAGCACCGCCTGCTCGGCACTCCTCGGGTCGTCGACCGGTTCCGACGGGAGGGCGGTCGTCTCGGTGGTGGGTCGGTGGCCCGGCCCGCGCACGGCCCGCAGCAGCCGGTCGGGCAGCTCGTCCAGCGGGAGCGACTTCTCGATGACGTCCCGCGCGCCGAGTGCGCGCAGCTCCCGGACGAGGTCGGCGCCGCCGAATCCGCTGAACATCACCACCGTGGTCTCCGGCCGGACCGCGAGGATCGCCGGCAGGGTCTCGAGCCCGTCCATCGCGGGGATGGACACGTCGAGGAGCACCAGCTCGGGCTGGTGACGCAGGACGAGGTCGACCGCGTGCTCGCCGTCCGCTGCCTCACCCACGACCTCGAACAGGCCCGACGACTCCAGTCGCGCCCGCACCAGCGCCCGTACGTCGGTGGAGTCGTCGACCAGCACCACGGTCGGCCTGGGCGACGAATCGACAGCGCCGACGAGGGACAGGCGTCCGGCTCCCATCGCAGCTCCTCTCGGGTCGTCGACCTCGCGGGACCGGGCCCCGGTCGACTCCGGGGCCCGCCGGGTTGGTGCCCCGGTCGCGTCCGGTCCATACCGCCACCGCCCCGAGGGGGTGGGCGGTCTGCGGTCAGTCCTCCGGGTCGTAGCCGAGGTTGGGCGAGAGCCAGCGCTCGGCCTCGGCGAGGGTCCAGCCCTTGCGCTCAGCGTAGTCGGCCACCTGGTCGCGACCGAGTCGGCCGACGACGAAGTACTGCGACTGGGGGTGGGAGTAGTAGAACCCGCTGACCGAGGCACCGGGCCACATCGCCATCGACTCGGTGAGCCTGATGCCGGTGTGCTGCTCGACGTCGAGGAGGCGCCACAGCGTCTCCTTCTCGGTGTGCTCGGGGCACGCGGGGTAGCCGGGCGCGGGACGGATCCCGTCGTACTGCTCCTTGATCAGCCCGACGTTGTCGAGGTGCTCGTCGGGTGCGTAGCCCCACAGCTCCTTGCGGACCCGCTCGTGGAGCCGCTCGGCGAACGCCTCGGCCAGCCGGTCGGCCAGCGACTCGAGCAGGATCGCGTTGTAGTCGTCGAGCTCCGCGCGGAACGCCTCCACCCGCTCGGTCACGCCGTCGCCCGCGGTCACGGCGAACGCACCGACGTGGTCGGCGAGCCCGGAGTCCCGGGGCGCGACGAAGTCGGCGAGCGACCGGTTGGGCACGCCCTCGCGGTGCTGGCCCTGCTGGCGCAGGTGGTGGAGCGTGGCGTGGACCTCGCCGCGCTCGGCGTCGAGGTAGAGCTCGACGTCGTCGCCGACGGAGGCGGCCGGGAAGAAGCCGACGACGCCGTGGGCGCGGATCCACCGCTCCTCGATCATCGTGTCGAGCATCGCCTGCGCGTCGTCGTAGAGCTTGCGCGCAGCGGGCCCCGAGCTCGGGTTGTTGAGGATGTCGGGGAACGCGCCCTTCATCTCCCAGGCGTTGAAGAAGGGCTGCCAGTCGATGTAGCGGCGCAGCACCGAGAGGTCCTGGTCGCGCAGCACGCGGACGTGGTCGGTCACCCGGGTGCCGATGACCGGCGACACGGCGTGGTCCTGGCGCAGCAGCATCCGCGGCCGCGGCGGGTGGTAGTCGCTCCAGTCGATGGGCGTCGCGTTGGCGCGCGCCTGCTCGAGCGTGGTCATCGGACGGTCGTTCTTGGCCGAGTGGCGGGTGCGGAGGGAGTCGAAGTCGGCCTTCACGTCGGCCATCAGCTTCTCGCGGCCGGTCTCGTGGAGCAGCGCGGCGGCCGTCGGCACCGAGCGCGAGGCGTCCTTGACCCAGACCACGGGGCCGTCGTACCTCGGGTCGACCTTCACCGCGGTGTGGGCGCGCGAGGTCGTCGCCCCGCCGATGAGCAGCGGGATGGTGAGGCCCTGGCGCTGCATCTCGGTGGCGAAGGTGACCATCTCGTCGAGCGAGGGCGTGATCAGCCCGGAGAGGCCGATGATGTCGGCGCCCACCTCGACCGCGGTGTCGAGGATCTTCTGCGCCGGGACCATCACGCCGAGGTCGATGACCTCGTAGTTGTTGCACTGCAGGACCACGCCCACGATGTTCTTGCCGATGTCGTGGACGTCGCCCTTCACGGTCGCCATCACGATCGTGCCGTTGGTGTCCTTGGCGGTCGCGAGCTCGGGGTTGTCGAGCTTCTCCTGCTCGATGAAGGGGATGAGGTAGGCCACCGCCTTCTTCATCACGCGTGCGCTCTTGACCACCTGGGGCAGGAACATCTTGCCGGCGCCGAACAGGTCGCCGACGACGTTCATGCCGTCCATCAGCGGACCCTCGATCACCTCGATGGGCCGGCCGCCGCGCTGCTCGATCTCGCGGCGCAGCACCTCGGTGTCGGCCTCGACGTGGGCGTCGATGCCCTTGACCAGGGCGTGGGTGATGCGCTCGCCGATCGGCAGGGCACGCCACTCGTCCTCGGCGACCTCGACGGCCTCCGCCGAGCGGTTGTGCGCCTCGGCGATCTCCAGCAGCCGCTCGGCTGCGTCGGGACGCCGGTTGAGCACGACGTCCTCGATGCGCTCGCGCAGCTCGGGGTCGACCTCGTCGTAGACGACCAGGGCGCCGGCGTTGACGATGCCCATGTCGAGCCCCGCGCGGATCGCGTGGAACAGGAAGACCGCGTGGATCGCCTCGCGCACCGGGTTGTTGCCGCGGAAGGAGAACGAGACGTTGGAGATGCCGCCGCTGACCTTGGCGCCGGGCAGGTGCTGCTTGATCCAGCGGGTCGCCTCGATGAAGTCCTGGCCGTAGGTGGCGTGCTCCTCGATGCCGGTCGCGACGGCGAAGACGTTGGGGTCGAAGATGATGTCCTCGGGCGGGAAGCCGACCTCGTCGACCAGGATCCGGTAGGCGCGCTCGCAGATCGCCTTGCGGCGCTCGAGGTTGTCGGCCTGGCCGTCCTCGTCGAAGGCCATCACGACCACCGCGGCGCCGTACTTGCGGCACAGGCGGGCGTGGGCGCGGAAGGCCTCCTCGCCCTCCTTCATCGAGATCGAGTTGACGATCGGCTTGCCCTGCACGCACTTGAGCCCGGCCTCGATGACCTCCCACTTGGAGGAGTCGACCATGACCGGCACGCGGCTGATGTCGGGCTCGGCGGCGATCAGCTTGAGGAAGCGGTCCATCGCGGCGACGCCGTCGATCATCCCCTCGTCCATGTTGACGTCGATGACCTGCGCGCCGGCCTCGACCTGCTGGGCGGCGACCGCGAGGGCGGCGTCGTAGTCGCCGTCCTTGATGAGCTTGCGGAAGCGCGCGGAGCCGGTGATGTTGGTGCGCTCGCCGACGTTGACGAAGAGGCTCTCGTCTGTGATCGAGAGCGGCTCGAGCCCGGAGAGGCGCATCACGGCGGGCACGTCGGCGGGCGTACGCCGCGGCCTGTTGGCGACGGCGTCGGCGATCGCGGCGACGTGGTCGGGCGTCGTGCCGCAGCAGCCGCCCACGAGGTTGAGGAACCCGGCGTCGGCGAACTCGGCCAGCACGGCCGCGGTCTGGTCGGGGGTCTCGTCGTACTCGCCGAACGCGTTGGGCAACCCGGCGTTGGGGTAGACGCTGACGAAGCAGTCGGCCAGGCGCGAGAGCTCGGCGACGTAGGGGCGCATGTCGCGCGCCCCGAGCGCGCAGTTGAGCCCGACGGCGAGCGGGCGGGCGTGGCGCACGGAGTCCCAGAAGGCCTCGGTGACCTGGCCCGAGAGCGTGCGACCGGACGCGTCGGTGATGGTGCCGGAGATGACGACCGGCCAGCGGCGGCCCTGCTCCTCGAAGAGCGTCTCGACCGCGAAGATCGCGGCCTTGGCGTTGAGGGTGTCGAAGATCGTCTCGATCATCAGCAGGTCGGCCCCGCCGTCGACCAGGCCGCGTGCGGCGACGAGGTAGGCGTCGGCGAGCTGGTCGAAGCTGACGTTGCGCGCACCCGGGTCGTTGACGTCGGGCGAGATCGACGCGGTCCGGGTGGTCGGGCCCAGCGCCCCCGCGACCCAGCGCGGACGGTCGTCGGTGGCCACCGCGTCGGCGGCCGCCCGGGCGAGCCGGGCGGACTCCAGGTTGAGCTCGTAGGCGAGCTCCTCGAGGCCGTAGTCGGCCAGCGAGACCGCGTTGGCGTTGAAGGTGTTGGTCTCGATGACGTCGGCGCCCGCGCGGAGGTACTCCTCGTGGATCGTCCGGATGATGTGGGGCTGGGTGAGCGTGAGCAGGTCGTTGTTGCCGACCAGGTCGCTCGGGTGGTCGGCGAAGCGCTCGCCGCGGTAGCCCGCCTCGTCCGGGACGGTCGCGCTGGATCGCCGTGCCCATCGCGCCGTCGAGCACCATGATCCGCTCGCTCATGATCGCCGTGAGGGCGTCGGTGGCGTCGGGGCGGTGCTCGGGCTTCACGGGCGGGGAGGTCCTCTCAGGCGGCGGTGACTGCCAGCCTAGGAACGCTGTCCGACACCCGGACTGGTTTCCCACATGGTGGCACCCGTCGAGACGCGGGAGAAATCTCCGCGGGTCTGCTGGGAGTGCGCCCTAGGCTGGGTGGGTGATCGAGTTCGACGACGTCAAGGACCTGACCTCCCCCGTGGTGATCGCCGCCTTCGAGGGCTGGAACGACGCAGCGGACGCGGCCTCGGGCCTGGTCGACCACCTCATGGAGCAGTGGGACGCGCAGGTGATCGGCGCGATCGACCCCGAGGAGTTCTACGACTTCCAGGTCAACCGCCCCATGGTCGGCACCGACCAGCACGGCCACCGCCGCCTGACCTGGCCCACGACCCGCATCGCCGTCGCCCGCCCGGCCGAGCTCGAGCGCGACGTCATCCTGGTGCGCGGCATCGAGCCCAACATGCGCTGGCGCCAGTTCTGCGCCGAGCTGCTCGCCGCCTGCGACGACCTCGGCGCCGAGCTGGTCGTGACGCTCGGGGCGCTGCTCGCCGACACCCCGCACACCCGTCCGATCCCGGTGACCGGCACCGCCAGCGAGCCCGAGCTCGTCGACCGCCTCGACCTCGAGCAGTCGACGTACGAGGGCCCCACCGGGATCCTCGGCGTCTTCAACGACGCCTGCACCCAGCTCGACATCCCGTCGGTCTCCTACTGGGCCGCGGTCCCCCACTACGTCGCCCAGCCGCCGTGCCCCAAGGCCACACTCGCCCTGCTCGGCCGGCTCGAGGAGCTCCTGCAGGCCCCCATGCCGCTCGGCGACCTCATCGACGACGCCAAGGCGTGGGAGCGCGGGGTCGACGAGCTCGCCGCCGAGGACGAGGACGTCGCCGACTACGTCCGCGCCCTCGAGGAGACCCGCGACACCGCCGACCTCCCCGAGGCCAGCGGCGAGGCGATCGCCCGGGAGTTCGAGCGGTACCTGAAGCGCCGCGACACCGACTGACCGCGGGGTGACTCGAGCGGACCTATGGCCGCTCGACGCACGCCATGGCGTGCGTCCAGCGTCAACGACGGGCGTCCAGTCCGCGTCCGGCGTCCCCAGGTGGGCTCGAGCGGACTAGTGTCCGCTCGACTCCCGGCATACCGGGCGTCAGGCGACCACAACGGGCGTCCAGTCCGCATTCGGCGTCCCTAGGTGGGCTCGAGCGGACTAGTGTCCGCTCGACTCCCGGCATACCGGGCGCTAGGCGACCACAACGGGCGTCCAGTCCGCATCCCGTCGGCTCGCGTCCAGGTCCGCGTCCGGGCGAGCCGCACCGGACGGCGTACGTCAGAGCCCGAGGCCGAGCGCGGCGTCGAGGAGCCGGTGGAGCGTGGCGGCGGCGTCGGGGTCGGAGGTGTCGGCCAGGCCGGTGGTGCCGACGGTGGCGTCGACCCACTCCTGGACGGCGGCGACCGCGGTCGGGGCGTCGAGGTCGTCGGCCAGCGCGGCCAGGACGCGCTCGACGACGGGGGCCGCAGGGGCGCCGGCGCCGAGGGAGAGGGCACGGCGCCAGGCGGCGAGGGTGTCGACGGCGTCCCAGAGCTGGTCGTCGGTCCACTCCCAGTCGCTGCGGTAGTGGTGGCGCAGCAGGACCAGGCGGATCGCCATCGGGTCGACGTCGCTCATCCGGAGCGCGGAGACGAAGACCAGGTTGCCCTTGGACTTCGACATCTTCTCGCCGTCGTAGGCGACCATGCCGGCGTGGGCGTAGGCGCGCGCGAAGCGCTCACCGGGGTGGGCGACCTGGGCGTGGCCGGCCGACATCTCGTGGTGCGGGAAGACCAGGTCGCTGCCACCGCCCTGCACGTCGAAGGACGTGCCGAGGTGGTCGAGCGCGATCGCGGAGCACTCGATGTGCCAGCCGGGGCGTCCGGGGCCCCACGGGCTCTCCCACGCCGGCTCGCCGGGACGCTCGGCGCGCCACAGCAGGCAGTCGAGCGGGTCCTTCTTGCCCTCCCGGTCGGGGTCTCCCCCGCGCTCCGGGAAGACCTGCAGCATCAGCTCGCGGTCCCAGCCCGAGACGGTGCCGAAGGCGTCGTCGGCACCGACGGAGAAGTAGAGGTCGTCGTCGACGCGGTAGACCGAGCCGGTCTCCTCGAGGCGCTGGATGAGCGCGATGACCTGCGGGATCGACTCCACGGCGCCGGTGTAGTGGTGGGGTGCGAGGACGCGCAGGGCCTCCATGTCCTCACGGAAGAGCTGGGTCTCGCGCTCGGCCAGCTCGACCCAGTCGACCTTCACCTTCGCGGCCCGCTCGAGCAGCGGGTCGTCGACGTCGGTGACGTTCTGCACGTAGGTCACCTCGTGACCGGCGTTGCGCCACGCGCGGTGGAGCAGGTCGAAGGCGACGTAGGTGGCGGCGTGGCCCATGTGGGTCGCGTCGTAGGGCGTGATGCCGCAGACGTAGAGCCGTGCCGGGCCCTCGGGCCGGGTCTCGACCAGCGCCGTCGTGGACGTGTCGTGCACCCGGACGGCGGGGCCGGTCACGGGGAGCTCGGGAACCTCGGGGGACGTCCAGGCGCGCATGACGCGCAGCCTATCGACCGCCCGCCAGCGCGGGTCAGAAGGGCGGCCAGGGAATGACGGGGTACGCCGAGGAGGCGGGGGCCGGGAACTCGCCGCGCGCCAGCAGCCGGGTGACCCGGCGCACCGTGGTGGCGACCTCGTCCTCGGTCAGCAGGCCGGCCAGGGTGGCGCCCAGGTCGCCGTCGAGGGCAGCGCGCAGGCGCTGCAGGCCGGCGACCTCGTCGGCGACGAGCGGCTCCCCCACCCAGCCCCACAGGACGGTGCGGAGCTTGTTCTCGACGTGGAAGGTGAGTCCGTGGTCGACACCGTGGCGGTGCCCGTCCGGCATCGGCAGCACGTGGCCGCCCTTGCGGTCGGCGTTGTTGACCACCACGTCGAACACCGCCATCCGGCGCAGCGGCGACGAGTCCTCGTGGACCAGCGAGACGGGCTGGTCGTGGGCGTCGAGGCCGTCGAAGACGTGGCGGAAGCCGTCGGGCACGCGTGCCTCGCGGACGATGTCGACCGGGTCCTGGTCGTCGTCCTCGTCGCGCCACAGCTGCACCATGCCGATGCCGTGGGGCCCGTCGCGCAGGACCGTCGGGGGGACGACGTCCCAGCCGAGCGCCTCCGAGACGGCGTGGGCCGCGACCTCGCGCGCGGCGAGGGTGCCGTCGGGGAAGTCCCACAGGGGGCGCTCGCCGGCGACCGGCTTGTAGACCACCCGCACCCCGTCGATCTCGCCGACGAAGGTGGCGTTGGACGCCGGCAGGACCCGACCGTGCAGGGTCAGCTCGCCCTCGGGGATCTGGCGGGCGGCCTCGGAATCACGACCGGAGCCAGGACCGGAGCCAGGACCCGGGTCAGGGCTGGCGTCAGGGCTCACGGCGGCGGAAGCCGTTGGCGCGGACGCACAGGTGGCCGTCGGGGTCGACCGGCTCCCCGCAGAACGGGCAGTCGGGCCGTCCGGCCCCGATCACGCTGCGCGAGCGCTCGACGAAGGAGCGGGCGGCGGCCGCGGTGAGCCGGACCAGGAAGATCTCGTCGGGCTCGGGCTCGAGGAGGTCCTCGAGGTCCTCCTGGAGCTGCTCGGGCGAGACGACGGCGGCCTCGGTGAAGGGGAAGACCTCGATCACGACGCGCTCGTCGGCGGCGTCCCACGACAGCGTCATCGTCCCGGCGCGGAACTGCTCGTCGATCGGCTGCTCGAGCGGGCGGTTGTCGAGCATGTCGCGCGGCGCGATCGCCGGGATCAGCAGGTCGTCGGGGGCCGCGGCCATCAGCTCGTCGAGCAGCTCGTCGACGCGCTCGGCCAGCGCGGACACCTGCTGCTTCTCCAGGGACACGCTGACCAGGCGGGTGCCCTCGCGGGCCTGGAGGAAGAAGGTGCGCTGGCCGGGTTCGCCGACGGTGCCGGAGACGAAGCGCTCGGGCGGGTCGAAGCGGTGCACGACGGGCATGTCACTCACCCTAGGACCTCCCTGTCTGCGCAGCGGGAGGGGTGCCGGGCCCGGCACCGCCGCCGACCTCGGCGTCGGCCCGGCGCCGGCTGCGGGTCTTGCGCGGCGGGGTGAGCCAGGTCAGGTCGCCGGCGTGGGTGTTGGTGCCCAGGACGTAGGGGCGCGCCTCGGTGTAGCGCACGACCGACACGGAGGCCGGGTCGACGTGGATGCGCTGGAAGAGGTCGAGGTGGGTGCCCAGGGCGTCGGCGAGGATCGACTTGATGAGGTCGCCGTGGCTGACCGCGAGCCACACCGCGTCGTCGCCGTGCTCGGCGGCGATGCGGGCGTCGTGGCGCCGGATCGCGGCGACCGCGCGGTCCTGCATGGCGCGCATCGACTCACCGCCGGGGAAGGTCGCGGCCGAGGGCTGGGACTGCACCACCTTCCACAGCTTCTCCTTCGCCAGGTCCTTGAGCGCCTGGCCCTGCCAGTCGCCGTAGTCGCACTCGGTGAGCTGCTTGTCGGTGGTCGCCCGCATCGCCTGCGGCTGGTGGCGCAGGACCTCGCGGGCGGTCTCGCGGCAGCGCTCGAGGGGGCTGCTGACGGCCGCGGCGATGCGGACGCCGGAGAGCCGCTCGCCGACGGCGGAGGCCTGGGCGACGCCGGTGTCGTCGAGGTGGACCCCGGGGGTCCGACCCGCCAGCACGCCGGTCGCGTTGGCCGTCGAGCGGCCGTGCCGGACGAGGATCACGGTTGCCATGTCCCGACCCTAGTGCGGCCACCCGAGCGACTAGCCTGACGAGGTGATCGTGGACAACGCCCTCTACCACCGCGGGTCCCGCGTCCCGCTGGGCAAGGAGGGGCACGAGAGCCTCGGGCACGCCCGGGTGCCGTGCGACCCGGGCGACTTCCAGTGGATCGGCCTGCACGACCCCACGTCCGACGAGCTCGACCTCATCGCCCGTACCTTCGACCTGCACCCGCTCGCGGTCGAGGACGCCGGCGACTCCCACCAGCGGCCCAAGCTCGAGCGCTACGGCGACACGCTCTTCCTCGTGCTCAAGACGCTCTGGTACGTCGACGAGGAGGACGCCGTCGAGACCGGCGAGATCAACATCTTCGTCGGCCGCGACTTCGTCGTGACGGTGCGCCACGGCCACGGCATCGACCTGGCCTCCGCGCGCCGCGACCTCGAGCTGCGCGCCCAGGTGCTCGAGCACGGTCCGATGGCGGTGCTCTACGCGATCTGCGACCGCGTCGTCGACGAGTACGAGAAGGTCGGCGCCGCGCTCGAAGAGGACGTCGACGAGGTCGAGGCCTCGGTCTTCTCCCCCGCGCGGACCAACGACGCCGACCGCATCTACGTCCTCAAGCGCGAGATCGCGGAGGTCCGCCGCGCGGTGCAGCCGCTGCGTGAGCCGATGCGGAAGTTCGCCCTGGGGGTGCACCCGGCCATCTCCGCCGAGACCGCGACCTACTTCCGCGACGTCGCCGACCACCTCCAGCGGGTCTCCGAGGTCGTCGACAACCTCGACCAGCTGCTGTCGACCGCCTTCGACGCCCACGTCGCGCGCATCTCGATGCAGCAGAACGAGGACATGCGCAAGATCTCCGCGGGTGCCGCGCTGGTCGTGGTGCCCACGCTGGTGGCCGGTGTCTACGGCATGAACTTCGACCACATGCCCGAGCTGCACTGGACCTACGGCTACCCCTACGCCCTCGTGCTGATGGCCTCGATGGTCACGGTCCTGTGGTTCTGGTTCAAGAGGTCCGGGTGGCTGTGAGCCCCTCTCCCCCGCCCGCGTGGCGCGTGGTCTGGTGGTTCGGCTTCGTGAGCCTCTCGGCCGACATGGTCTACGAGGGCGCGCGGTCGGTCTACGGCCCGCTCCTCGCCGCGCTGGGAGCCTCCGCGGTGGTCGTCGGCCTGGTCACCGGGGCGGGCGAGGCGGTCGCGCTGGTCGCCCGGCTGGCGTTCGGACCGCTCGCCGACCGCACCGGCCGCTACTGGAGCCTGACGATCGTGGGGTACGCGATGACGGCCGTGTGCGTGCCGCTGCTGGCCGTCTCGCCGCGCCTGGGATCGGCGGGCCTGGCCTTCGCCACGACCATGATCCTGCTCGAGCGGCTGGGCAAGGCGGTGCGCTCGCCGTCGAAGTCCGCACTGCTCGCCCACGCCGCCGCCGGTGTCGGGCGCGGGCGCGGCTTCGGCGTGCACAAGGCGCTCGACCAGGTCGGGGCCTTCGCCGGCCCGCTGGTCGTCGCGGGCGTGGTGGCGGTGGGCTCGCTCTGGTGGGGCATGGCCGTCCTGGCGGTGCCGGGAGCCGTCGCGATGCTGCTGCTCGTGGCCCTGCGCCGCCGGGTCCCCGATCCGTCGGTCTACGACGCCGCCGCGAGCGCCGCCCCGACGACCGCCCCTGGACCGGCCGCCACGACGGACCCCGTGCCGGCCCCGCGCGCCGGCTGGTGGTCGCAGGCGGTCGGCGTGGGCCTGCCCGCCCACTTCTTCCGCTACGCCGTCGCCGCGTCGCTGACCACCGGCGGGCTCGTCACCTTCGGCATCATCGGCTACCACCTCGTGGTCGAGGGCCTGGTCCCGGTCGCCTCGGTGCCGCTCGTCTACGCCGCTGCGATGGCCGTCGAGGCGGTCGCGGCGCTCGGCGTGGGCGCGGTCTACGACCGCACCGGGCCCCGCGTGCTGCTCCTGGTCCCCGTGCTGGTCGCGGTCGTGCCGGCCCTGGCCCTCGGCTCGACCCTCGCCGTGGTCCTCGTCGGGGTGGTCGCGTGGGGCTTCGCCCAGGGCGTGCAGGACTCCACCGTCAAGGCGGTCGTCGCCGACCTCGTCGAGCCGTTCCGTCGAGCGACGGCGTACGGCGTCTTCGCGGGCGTGCAGGGCCTGCTCGCCGTGGTCGGTGGCGTGGGTGCGGGCTGGCTCTACGAGCGCTCGCTGGTCGCGCTGGTCGTCGTCGTCGCGCTCACCCAGGTGGTGGCGCTGGTGCTGCTGGCGAGCACCCTCAGGCGCTCAGCACCCCGGCGCCCAGCAGGATGAGGGTGGCCGCGCCGAGGGCGATGCGGTAGAGCACGAAGGGCGTGTAGGACCGGGTGCTGACGTAGCGCAGCAGCCACGCTATGGCGGCGTACCCGACGACGAAGGACACGACCGTGCCGACGAGCGTGGGGCCCCACCCGAAGTCGTTGTGGCCGTCGGGGATGTCCTTGAGCTCGAAGAGCCCGGCGCCCACCACGGCGGGGATCGCGAGCAGGAACGCGAACCGGGTCGCGGCCTCGCGCCCGAGGCCGAGCACGCGGCCCATCGAGATCGTCGCGCCGGAGCGGGACACGCCGGGGATCAGCGCGAGCGCCTGGGCCGCACCCATCAGGACGGCGTCCTTGAGGGTGATCTTGCCCAGCGTGCGGTCGGTGCGGCCGACCCGGTCGGCGACGCCGAGCACGACGCCCATCACGATCAGCGTGGTGCCGATGATCCACAGGTTGCGGAAGTCGCGCTCGATGACGTCCTTGAGCAGTACGCCCAGCACCACGATCGGCAGGGAGCCGACGATGATGTACCAGCCCATCCGGGCGTCGATGCCGCCGCGGAGCTCGGGCCGGAACAGCGAGCGCACCCACGCGCTGCCGATGCGCCAGATGTCCTTGCGGAAGTAGATGAGCACGGCCAGCTCGGTGCCGATCTGGATGACGGCGGTGAAGGCCGCGCCGGGGTCGCCCCAGCCGAAGAGCTCGGGGAAGATCCGCAGGTGCGCGCTGCTGGAGATCGGCAGGAACTCGGTCAGGCCCTGGATGATGCCGAGCACGACCGCTTTGAGGAGATCCGTCACGGGGCGTGAGCCTACGGGCGAGTCACTGCGGACGCGCGCACGACCCGTGGCTACCCTCACCCCATGCAGCAGCGTTCGCTCGGCGCCACCGGCCTCAAGGTCTCCCGCCTCGGCCTCGGCACGATGACCTGGGGCCGCGACACCGACGAGCACGAGGCCCGCGACCAGCTCGTCGCCTTCGCCGAGGCGGGCGGCACGCTGGTCGACACGGCCGCCGGCTACGGCGACGGTGCGAGCGAGGAGCTGATCGGCCGGCTCGTCGGCGACGTCGTGCCGCGCGACGACGTCGTGCTCGCCACCAAGGCCGGGATCTCCCGGCGCAGCGGCGAGCGCGTCACCGACACCTCGCGCGGCCACCTCCTGCGCGCCCTCGACGCGTCGTTGCAGCGCCTTCGCGTCGACCACGTCGACCTCTGGCAGGTGCACGTGTGGACCGACGAGACCCCGGTGGAGGAGACGCTCGCCGCGCTCGACCACGCCGTCACCTCAGGGCGCGTGTCCTACGTCGGCATCTCCAACTACACCGGCTGGCAGACCGCGCAGGCCGCGACCTGGCAGCGCGCGGTCCCGGGACGTACGCCGCTCGCCTCCACGCAGGTCGAGTATTCCCTGCTCAACCGCACCGTCGAGCACGAGGTGCTGCCGGCCGCCGCGGCGCTCGGGCTCGGCGTGCTGCCGTGGTCGCCCCTGGGCCGCGGGGTGCTGACCGGCAAGTACCGCACCGGCACCCCGTCGGACTCGCGTGCCGCCTCCGAGCACTTCGGCCGCTTCGTGGGCGCCTACCTCGACGACCGGGGCCGTGGCATCGTGGAGGCCGTCGCACGCGCCGCCGACGGACTGGGCTGGAGTCCCCTCGAGGTCTCCCTCGTCTGGGTCCGCGACCGGCCGGGCGTCACCGCACCGATCGTCGGTGCGCGCACCGCGGCCCAGCTCGACGGCGCCCTCGGGATCGAGGACCTCGTGCTGCCGCCCGAGATCGTCGACGCGCTCGACGACGTCTCGGCCGACTGAACGACCGACACCAGCACACACCAGCCCGAGGGGAGAGCAGATGGCCAGGGCACACCGCCGTCCGCCGGGACGCGGCATCGAGTGGGAGTTCGAGACGCTCGTGCTCCCGCAGGACTTCTCGCGCAACGTCGTGACCCGCATGCTCGTCGAGCGCGCCGAGCACGGCGGCTGGGAGCTCGACCGGCTGCGCATCGGCACCGACGGCAAGCGCCGCGTCGTGCTGCGCCGCAAGATCATCCGCCAGCGGCTGACGCTGTTCGCCGGCTGACGCTCGCGGTCACCAGCCGGAGGTGCCGGGGGCTCCCTTGAACGGCCCGGTGACCCGCGAGGTGATCCAGCCGCCGTAGAAGCTCCCGGGCTGCGGTTCGACGACCTCACCGTCGACGGTGCAGCGGTCGACGCGACCGGGGTACAGCGCGACGTGGTCGAGGAGCTGCTCGAAGCCCTTCGACGGGGTCGGGTACGTCCATGCGATCGCGCGCAGCACCTCCCCACCCACCACGAGGTCGAGGTAGTCGGCCTGCCCCTTCCACTCGCACCACGACGCCCCCTCGCCCGGGCGCAGCACGCCGTCGGCGAAGGCGGTGCGGGGCAGGTAGTACGTCGGCGGGTGGCTGGTCTCCAGCACCCGCAGGCTGGCGGTCGTGTCGGCCACGACGACGCCGCCGTGGGTCACCACGACCCGCTCGTTGCTCGGGTCGACGCGCGGCGGGCGCGGGTAGTCCCACACGTTCTCGGTCATGGCGCCATCCAAGCACCCGGCCCCAGCAGCAGCCGGCGAGCGCTCAGCCGGCGGCGCGCGCCGCCGTCGCCCGCAACGCCTCGACCATGGCGTCGGGGTCGTCGGCGGAGTAGACGGCCGAGCCGGCGACGAAGACATCGGCCCCGGCCTCCGCGCACCGTTCGATGGTCTCCAGCGACACGCCGCCGTCGACCTGCAGCCAGGTCTCGACGCCGTGCCTGTCCATCAGCGCGCGGGCGGTGCGGATCTTGGGCAGGCACAGGTCGAGGAACTTCTGGCCGCCGAACCCCGGCTCCACGGTCATGATGAGCACCATGTCCAGCTCGGGCAGCAGCGCCTCGTAGGGCTCGATCGGCGTGGCCGGCTTGAGCGCCATCGACGCCCGCGCACCCTGCGCGCGGATCTCACGGGCCAGGCGCACGGGAGCCGCGGCGGCCTCGACGTGGAAGGTGACCGAGCCGCAGCCGGCCTCGGCGTACGCCGGTGCCCACCGGTCGGGGTCCTCGATCATCAGGTGGACGTCGATCGGCTGGGAGGCGCGCGCGGCGAGCGACTCGACCACCGGCAGCCCGAGGGTCAGGTTGGGCACGAAGTGGTTGTCCATCACGTCGACGTGCACCCAGTCGGCGCTCGGGATCCGGGCCACCTCGTCGGCGAGGCGGGACAGGTCGGCGTTGAGGATGCTCGGAGTGATCTGGATGCCCACGCCCCCGATCCTAGGGAGTCACGTCGCCGTCCGTCCCGACCGGGCGGCGGGTGACCGCGCTCAGTCGTCCTCGGACGAGGAGGCGTCGGGCCGCCAGGCGCCGCGGTCGTCGACGAGCTCCTGGGCGATCACCCGCAGCTTGGTGTTGCGGTTGCTCGAGAGCCGCGCGAGGAAGGCGAAGGCACGGTCCTCGGTGAGGTCGAAGCGCTCCATCACGATCCCGACGGCCTGCCCGACGAGCTGTCGTGCCGTGATGGCCTCGCGGAGCCCGTCGATCTGCGAGGCGTACTCGAGGGCGGCGCGGGAGTGCTGCGAGAACAGCTGCGTCAGGAAAGCCACGTCGGCCAGCGCCCCGACCGAGCCGGAGTAGATGTTGAGCCCGCCGATCGTGCGACGGGACTCGAAGATCCGCATGCCGGCCTGGGAACGGACCCCCGCGGCCGCCGCACGCGGCCCGTACACCGGGTACCGGGGGTCGTTGCGGAGGTCCCCGCAGACGGTGAAGGCGTTGTTCGTCACCCCGTCGTAGCAGGGACCCTCCGAGTTCTCGAACTGCCAGCTGTCGAGCTCAGGCAGGTGCTCCGCGGTGAAGCCGTAGGAGCGCAGCGAGCCGTCGGCGTGGCGGATGCTGATGGTGGCGTCGTCGACGCCCGGGAGCGTCTCGACGGCGGCTCGGGTGAGGGCCTGGAGGGTGTCGTCGAGGTCCTGGCCGGACACCGAGTCGGCGATCCGTGCTGCCATGGCCAGGGCACGACCGGGAACGTCGTCCACGAGAGGTCCTTCCGTCGGGGCGCAGCCCAGCGGGGGTGGCTGGGTGACCCCTGCCCGTTCCCCGTCCCTCCGTCGAGGATGCGTCGCCGGGCGCGTGGCTCAGACCTCGTCGGGCTCCGGCGGCGTCTGCGCACCCTCGGCCTCGTCACGCTCGGCCCACGCGAGCAGCGGTGCGATGTCGAACGGGTGGGCGTCGATGTCGGCGTGCAGGTCGCCGACCTCGGCGAATCGCGCCGGCATGGTGAAGATCGTGAAGTCGTCGGGCTCGCACGCGTCGACCTCCTCCCAGCGCACCGGTGCGGACACGCGGGCCTCGGGCACGCCGCGCACGGAGTACGCCGCGGCGATGGTGTGGTCACGTGCGTTCTGGTTGTAGTCGACGAAGAGCTGCGCGGGGTCGCGGTCCTTGCGCCACCAGGCCGTGGTGACCTCGCCGTCGGCCCGTCGCTCGACCTCCCGGGCGAAGGCGAGGGCGCCACGGCGCACGTCGCCGAAGCCGTGGTCGGGCGGGATCCGGACGTAGACGTGCAGGCCGGAGCCGCCGCTGGTCTTGGGGTGGCCGACCGCGCCGAGCTCGTCGAGGACCTCGTGGACGACGTGGGAGACCCGCTGGACGGTGGCCCAGTCGCAGTCCGGGCCGGGGTCGAGGTCGATGCGCCACTCGTCGGGCTTCTCCGTGTCGGCGCGACGGCTGTTCCACGGGTGGAACTCCACCGTCGACATCTGCACCGCCCAGATGACGCTCGCCAGCTCGGTCACGCACAGCTCGTCGGCCGTGCGCTTCCACCGCGGGAAGAACAGCTGCACCGTCTCGACCCAGTTGGGCGCGCCGGCGGGCAGCCGCTTCTGGTGGACCTTGTCGCCGGCCAGGCCCTTGGGGAAGCGGTGCAGCATGCACGGCCGCTCGAACAGGGCGTTGACGATGCCGTCGCCGACCGAGAGGTAGTACTCGACGAGGTCGAGCTTGGTCGTGCCCGGACGGCCCGACGCGGTGGGAGGGAAGTACTCACGGTCGGGGTTGGTGACCTTGACGACACGGTCGTCGACCTCGACCTCGATGAAGGGTGACGCCACAGGTGGACCCTAGCGCCGGGCCCTACTCGTGTGCGGCAGGCGAGGGCTGCTGGCCGGCGGGTGCCGGGTCGACGGTGACGGTCACGGGGTCGGACCAGCCCTCGTCGGCGTACTGGCTCTGTGGACGGTGCCAGCGGAGCTCGGTGGTCTCGGTGACCCGGACGACGGCTCGGGCGACGCCGTCGGGGTCGGCCAGCACGGCAGGCCCCTCGGCGGTCCACTCGCCTCCCGGCACCCGTCGCTCCAGCACGAGGGGGTCACCGGTCAGTCGTCCGGTCGGGTCGACCACTCGACCGGTGACGGTGACCTGGTCGTCCGCGCGCGGACCCGCGAGGGCCGCGGTGGTCGCCAGCGCGACGCCCTCGAAGTCGAAGGTCGACGCGCCCGACCGGACGGCGTCGAGGTTGAACGCGTGGCCGTCGCAGCCGAATCCGGTGACCACGAAGCCAGCGCCGTCACCGTGCTCGGCGGCGAACGCCGCGGGGGTGGCGGACCCCTCGGACGACACGCGGGCGCCGGATGCCAGGTCGACCAGCGACCAGGCGTAGGTCAGGTCGGCGGGCGACACCGCGGACCACGCGCCGGGGGTCACCGCGAGGTCGGCGCGGCCGGCCCACGCCGTGCCGGGAGGGCTGGACGGGGTGACGGCGAGCAGGTGGGAGACGCCGGTGGCGCCGCTGGTCGAGGCGACCGACACCGACGCGTCGAGCGAGGCGAGGGAGTCGAAGCGTGCGTAGGGGCCCGAGGCGGTGCCGGGGGCGGCCGGGACGATGCCGAGCGAGCGGCGTCCGATGGGGGCGGCATAGGGGCCGAGGTTGATCCGCGTGACGGGCGCCGCGGCCTGTCCGAAGACCCCCTCGCAGGCGACATAGGTCAGGAAGAGACCCGGGTCGCCGGTCGCGGGGCCGGTCACCGTCCGGGTGTCCTGCGCGTGCGCCGGTGACACCGCGAGAGCCATCGCGGCCAACAGGCCGGTGGCCGCGGCCACGCTGCGCGTCAACGCCCTCATCCCTCAGCCATCCTTCGTCCTGCTCCCCGTGCGCGCCGCGCACCCCGATGGCGCACCCCGCCCTGCCATCATGCTCGACCACTCCCAGCATGGGAACAGCGGGCGCGCAGCAGAACCCCCAACTTTGGGTGACCGGTGGGTGTCGGGACGCAGCGCTAGGTTGGCCCGCGTGCCGTCGAGGAGCCAGCCCGTGCCCCGGCACCCGGTGCGTCGCGTCGAGGCGCTGCCCGACCACGGCCTCGGCCCGGAGTCGTACCCCGGGTCGATCCCCGCGGTGCAGCAGGTCCTCGCCGACGGGCTCGACCTCGGGCCTGGCGTCACGTTCCTGGTCGGCGAGAACGGGTCGGGCAAGTCCACGCTGGTCGAGGCCGTGGCGGCGGCCTACGGCCTCTCACCCGAGGGCGGCAGCACCGGCAGCCGGCACTCCACGCGTCCGACCGAGTCCCCGCTGGGCGAGGCGCTGCGTCTGGTCCGCGGCGTGGGGTCGAGCAGGTGGGGCTTCTTCCTGCGCGCGGAGACCATGCACGGGTGGTACTCCTACCTCGAGGACAACCCGTCCCGCAGCCACGACCCGGAGCCGGAGCCGCTCTTCCACGAGATGAGCCACGGCGAGTCGTTCCTCAAGGTGCTCGAGTGGCGCTTCAGCGGGCCCGGGTTCTTCTGCCTCGACGAGCCGGAGGCCGCGCTGTCGTTCTCCTCCACGCTCGGACTGCTCGCCGTGCTCCAGCGGGTGGTCGCGGGTCGCGGGCAGGTGCTGTGCGCGACCCACTCCCCCGTGCTGGCAGCCATGCCCGGCGCCCGCGTCCTGGAGGCGGGGCCGTGGGGGCTGCGGGAGACCGCCTGGGCCGACCTCGAGCTGGTCGACCACTGGCGCCACTACCTGGCCGACCCCCAGCTCTACCTCCGGCACCTCCTCGACGACTGAGGACCCCGGGCGCGACGTCAGGTACGACGACGCAGGGTGGCGGCGTACATCGCGTCGGTGCCCTCGCGGTGCGGCCACAGCTGGAACGAGCCGACCTCGTCGGTGTCACCGCGGCGCCCCAGCACGGCCTGCACCACGGCGGTGGTCTCGGCGACGACGGGCGAGCAGGTGGCGTAGACGACGACGCCCCCGGGACGCACCGACTCGAGCGCCACGTCGAGCAGCACCTGCTGCAGACCGACCAGGACGTCGACGTCGTCGAGCGAGCGCCGCCAGCGCGACTCGGGGCGTCGCCGGAGCGCGCCGAGGCCGGAGCACGGCGCGTCGACCAGGACGCGGTCGAAGGTGCCGGGCGTCCAGGCCGGACGGGTGCCGTCGCCGGCGAGCACGTCGACCGAGCCGGCAGGCAGTGCCGACATCGCCGAGGCGACGAGCGCGGCGCGGTGCGGCTGCCGCTCGTTGGCGACGAGCCGGGCACCCCGCTGGGCGGCGAGCGCCCCCAGCAGCGCGGCCTTCCCGCCGGGACCGGCGCAGAGGTCGAGCCAGCGCTCGTCGCGTCCCTCCAGCGGGGCGTCGGCCATCGCGAGCGCCACCAGCTGGGAGCCCTCGTCCTGCACGCCCGCCCGTCCCTCGGCGACGGCCGGGACGCTGCCCGGGTCGCCGCCGGTGAGCACGGCTCCGAAGGGCGAGCGCTCGGTCGCGACCGCTCCGGCCGCCTCGAGCTCGGCGACGTCGGCCAGCCCGGGGCGGGCGACCAGCGTGACGCGGGGGGCGGCGTTGTCGGACGCGAGCAGCTCCTCGAGCTCCTCGTCGGAGCCGAGCGCCTGCGCGAGCAGGTCGACCACCCAGCGGGGGTGCGACTGCGCCACCGCGAGGTGGCCGTGCAGGTCGGTGTCGCGGGACGGGGCGACCTCGGCCACCCACGCGTCCAGCGGGCGACGGCTGACCTTGCGCAGGACGGCGTTGACCAGCCCGGCGGGTCCCTGGCCGACGGACGCGCGGACCAGGTCGACGCTCGTCGAGATCGCGGCGTGGTCGGGCACCCGCATGGCGAGCAGCTGGTGGACCCCCAGGCGCAGCACGTCGCGGACCTCCGGCTGCAGGCGGGGCTTGGTCAGGCAGGCGTCGATGACCGCGTCGTAGAGGCCCTGCATCCGGATCGCGCCGGACGCCAGCTCGGTCGCCAGCCCGGCGTCGCGGCCCTCGAGCCGGTGCTTGCGCAGGACCTGGGGCAGGACGAGGTTGGCGTAGGCCCGGTCGACGCGGACGGCGGTGAGCACGTCGAGAGCCGCGCGGCGCGGCCGGTCGACCGGACGGCGGCGCTCACTCACCGAAGTGCTCCCGCACCAGCTTCCGGGGAGCCGAGGCGGCCCACGCCTCGGTGATCACCTCGGCGAGCTCGGCGCGACTGATCTCGCCGAGACGCGACTGCTGGACCAGCACTGCGGCATGTCCCTTGAAGTGGTCGATGGTGAAGAACGGCGTGGACTCGTCCTCGACGAGCGCGAACTTCTCGACCTCGGTGGGCGTCGAGATGACGACGAGGTCGTCGTAGCGCTCGCCGGTCTCGGGGTCGACCGCGGTGGGGCTCGGGGCCCGGTGGAGCAGGAACCCCTTGCCCTTCGGACCGCGGGGCACCTTCCAGGTCGGCCGGTCACCCCAGGAGGTGCCCAGCTCGGTCTCGGGGAGGGCGGCGCAGATCTCGTCGATGTCCTCCGGCCGCGCCGGGCGGTCGGGGTCGGCGTCGTCGTGGGAGGTGCTCACCGGACGAGACTAGTCACCGAGGCGCGCGCCCGACTCCAGGCGCACCCCGCGCGCCCAGTCGGCGGCACGCATCTGCTTCTTGCCGAACGCCTTGACCTCGCCCAGCTCGACCGGCGTGGTGGAGGTCCCGACGTGCACCGCGTTCTTGGTGACCTCCAGGACTCCCGGCTCCAGGCGGTCGCGGTCGACCGGACGGACCGGACCGACCTTGATCCGCTCGCCCTCGAAGAGGCTCCACGCACCGGGCGCGGGGGTGCAGGCGCGGACCTGGCGGTCGATCGCCACGGCCGGGTGCGCCCAGTCGATGCGGGCGTCGTCGACGGCGATCTTCGGGGCGAAGGTGACACCGTCCTCCGGCTGCTCGCGCGCCTCCAGGGTGCCGTCCTCGATCCCGTCGAGAGTCTGGACGAGCAGGCCGGCGCCGCCCTCGGCGAGGCGGGTCAGCAGGTCGCCGGCGGTGTCGTCGGGACGGATCCGCTCGGTCATCACGCCGAAGACGGGTCCGGCGTCGAGGGCCTTGACGATGCGGAACGTGCTGGCGCCGGTGAGCTCGTCGCCGGCCCAGACCGCGTGCTGCACCGGGGCCGCCCCGCGCCAGGCGGGCAGGACGGAGAAGTGGAGGTTGATCCAGCCGTGCGGCACCAGGTCGAGGGCCGACTGCGGCAGCAGCGCGCCGTAGGCCACGACCGGGCACGCGTCGGGCCGCAGCGCGGTGAGCTCGGCCTGGAACGCGGGGTCGCGCGGGTGCTCCGGCTTGAGGACGGGGACGCCGAGCTCGTCGGCGCGCTGGGCGACCGGGCTGGCGACCAGCTTGCGCCCGCGCCCGCTGGGGGCGTCGGGGCGGGTGACGACCCCGACCAGCTCGTGGCGGCTGGCCGCGATCGCGTCGAGGGCGGGCACGGCGACCTCGGGGGTGCCGGCGAAGACGACGCGCATCAGCTCTGCTCCCTCATCGGGCGGACCCGAACGTGGCGTGGGGGCTCAGCCGCACCGTCGGCCTCTCGAGCCCGAACCACTCCGACTCCCGGATCTCCTTCATCGCGGCCTTGCGGGCCGCGGTGTCGAGCTTGTCGATGAAGAGGATCCCGTCGAGGTGGTCGGTCTCGTGCTGCATGGCCCGGGCGAGCAGCTCGGAGGCCTCGATGCGCAGGGGCTCGCCGTGCATGTCGAACCCGGTCGCGACCACCGACAGCGCCCTCAAGCAGTCGTAGGTGAGCTCGGGCAGCGACAGGCAGCCCTCCGCACCGTCCTGGGTCTCGTCGGAGAGCGCGAGCGAGGGGTTGACCAGGTGGCCCACCTCGCCCTGGACGTTCCAGGTGAACACCCGCAGGCCGACCCCGATCTGGGGAGCGGCCAGGCCGGCTCCCGGGGCCGCGAGCATCGTGTCGGTGAGGTCGGTGACCAGCTGGCGGACCTCCTTGTCGAAGTCGTCGACCTCGACCGCGCGCTGGCGCAGCACGGGGTCTCCGAAGAGTCGGATGGGCTGGACGGCCACGGAGCTCCTTCACTGGGCGGGTGCGAGCGCCCCAGTCTAGGGACGGGTCAGTCCCGTCGCGTGGCCCACCTCCTCGCCCTTCTCCTGGATGCACCCGCCGATGTCGCCCACCGAGCCCCAGGCGTCCTCCGGTGAACGGAGCCAGCCGTCGGCCCCGGTGAGGAACAGGTCGGTGACGCTGACCAGGTCGGCGGCGTTTCCGAGGGCGCCGGCAGCCCCGGCCTGGTCGGCCCACTCGAGGGCGTAGCCGGCCGCACCGACCCCGACGTCGAGACCCCGCTGTCCGGTCGCGTTCGGCACCGCCAGGGTGGACCCGCCCCCCGTGACGTGCTCGGCGGCGCAGGTGCCCAGGGACTTCGCCAGGTCGGAGGAGGCCTGGATCGTGGCGCCGGCCGTGCGCAGCCCGTCGACCACCGCGCCGTCGAGGCCGACCTTGTCCAGCACCCACGCGAGCCCGTCGACGGCGAAGGCCAGGGCGTCCATGACGAACAGCACGGTGCCGGCGATCGAGGCGGCGAAGCCGAGGAGCGCCGCGGCGGCCCGCTGGACGAAGTTGGAGGCGACCGTGACGACGATCTCGAGGACGGACGGATCGCGGTAGTCGGTCGTCACGGCGCGGTCACCGTGCATGACGACGACGGCCTGGAAACCCTGGCTCGCCGCGACTCCGCCCCACGAGTGGGTGTCGGCCTGGGCGTACTCCTGGACCGTCATGCCGACCTGCGTGCCGGCGATGTAGCGGCCCGCCTCGCCCGGGCAGTTGGGCGCGATGGTCACCCGCACCGACTTCGGGGTGGACAGCGAGAAGCACCGCGGCGCCACCGTCACCACGACCCGCGGGGTGTTGGCCCTTCCGTCGGCGTCGACGCCTGCCCACGGCCGCTCGCCGGCGGACAGGACGCGGCCGCCCACCTCGCTGCGCACCATGCGCCAGTAGGTGGCGCCCGCCGAGCTCAGCCCGATCTGCGCACGCGCGCCGGGGATCGCCATGAGCGGGGCCAGGCAGCTGTCGCCGTCGGTCAGTACCCGGTCCGCGGACCGGGGCAGGCCGTTGGCCCACGGCTGCCAGGTGTCGAGCCACGACCCGTCGGCCTTCTCGAAGCGGAGCTCGACGTCGAGCCGTGCGCAGTAGTCGATGCGCACCTGCGATCCCTCGGAGCGGCCCTCCCAGTCCAGCCGGTCGGTCTGGACCGTCAGCGTGCGCCGGGACGCCGCGTCGGAGATGTTCGCGTCCCAGGGGCGCCGCGACTCGGGGAACATTTCATCGATCCGGGTCGCATCGTCGGTCACCGAGATGAAGGGCAGCAGGCCGTCCTTGTTGGGATAGCCCCGGCCGCCGCCGCCGTCGGCCTGCACGCCGCTGATCCCGCCGCCGATGACCAGCCCGGCCGGGCACCGCGCGTCCTCCCCGCCCAGCACCGTGAAGGGGTAGCGCGCCGGGCGGGAGACCACGTTGGCCGGTCGGCAGGAGACGCCGCGGTAGCGCACGGTCATCTGCGTGTCCTGGGTGAGGAGCTCGCTGACGTAGAAGGGGTTGTAGGTCCCGCCGAAGACCCTCGCACCCGTGAGGTAGAACTCGCCGGGGTGGTACTGGTCCATGGCGTGGGTGGGCGCTTCGCTCGTGAGGCGCGTACCGCGCACGAACCAGCGACGACCGGTGCGGGTGAGGTTGGTGTAGGCGGTGCCCTTCAGCGCGACCTGGTCGGACTGGGTGGACGGCCGGATCGGGCAGTTGCCGGGCTGCAGCAGGGCGTCGACTCCCGGCATGCCGTCGGGGAGCGGGCCGCCCCCCACACGCTGGGTGCCGAGGAAGCGGGGAGTCCCGTCGGACTGGACCGGGATCCAGAAGTTGTAGTCGACGCTGACACAGTCCACGAAGGCGAACTCGGCCGTCGAGGCACCCGACCTGCCCACGGTGACCGACCGCCGTGCGTCGACCGGCAGGGAGCCTGCTCCCACGAGGGGCTGCGGCTGGTTGCCGTCGACCCAGGCGTGGACGTAGTTGCCGGGTCCCGCGACGGCCTGCAGCTCGAGGTTGGTCCCGCGCAGGAAGCCCGGCGCACCACCGGGCTGGCGGCAGCGCCCCAGGCGGTCCTCGAACGCGTGGTCAGGACCGGCCGGCACGCTGGCCGACCGCACCTGGATGGTGCCGCCGGCCCCGGCGCTGAGCGGGAGGGGCAGGCACATGGTCGAGGTCATCCGGAACTGGGGACGCAGGGTCGTCTGGTCGTCGGTCAGGACGGTCGACCAGACGACGCGCTCCTCCGGCACCTTCGTGGCGCCGACGACCCCCACCGCCTCGTACTCGTAGGCCGCCGGGTCGGGCGCACCGCTCGGGAGATGGCGCGGGTATGCCGCCCGGGGCACGACCCGGATCGTCGTGCCGCGCGCGTAGCGGCCGTAGCCCTGGGTCCGCAGCTGCTCGGACTCCGCGGCGCTGGTGCGCCGCGGGTCGGTGCAGTTGGGCTCGGTGAGCACGTCCAGGAGCCCGCGCGTGCGCACCGAGCGGCGGTAGGGCTCACCGTCGTTGGGGCGCAGGAAGTCCTCGGTCGCGGTGTAGAGCGTGACGCAGTCCGGCGCCCACTCGACCTCGGAGAAGACCGCGACGTAGCCGTCGACGCGCATCGTGAGGGTCTCCTCGCGGCGCAGCGCGGAGCCGCCGGCCGTCTGGACGTAGAAGCCGACGAACCGGTAGTTGGCGGGTGCGGGGCCGCCGGCCGAGATGTCCACGTCGGTGCCCTCCACGAACCCGTCGGTCCCACCGACACGGCACGAGCGACCCGCGAGGCGAGGTGCGGGGACGCGCTCGCCGGTCGGCGTGCCGTCCGTGCGGGCGTTCACCTGCAGGCAGCGCGGGGTGGCGACGAGGCCGAGGTCCTCGCTCGAGACGAGCGCGTCGCTGGTCGGGACGTAGGTCGCGACCACCCGTCGGCGCTGCTGGGCCAGCGGCTCGCGCGAGCCAGGGACCTCGAACGCGCACCGGCCGGCGGCGGCCGGGCCCTGGCACAGCGTGCGGGTGCCCTCCCCGTCGGACTGCAGGTCGACGCGGACGGTGCCGGTCGGCGCACCGGCGGACCCGAGCGGGTCGGAGACGGTCCAGCTCGCGACCTGGTCGGAGCCGACCAGCCACGACCCGCGCGAGGTGAGGGTGGTGCGGAGGCTGCTGCCGACCGCGGCCACCTGCAGGGTGCCGCGCTGCGACGACACCGGCTGGAAGCGGTCGTCACCGGAGTACTCCACGACCGTGAGGTAGGAGCCGGCCGGCATGCTGCGGGCCGGCAGGTCGCAGGAGCCGTCGGCGGCACGCTCGGCACGCACCGTGCACGACGCCCGCTCGAAGCCGTAGGGGTCGAGCACGCGCAGCGTGACGGTGCCGGTCGGCGCTGCGACGTGGTTCGGCCCGGCGAGGGAGAACCGGGCACGCCACGTGTCGCCGTAGGAGATGGATCCCGACGGCGCGGCCGAGACGGTCGGGACCAGCGGGTCGGCCCAGACGCTGAGGCCGGTGCGGCCCGCGCGGTAGTCGCGGCCGTCCCCTGTGGTGACCACCTCGTACGTCGTGCTGGTCCGGGTGGCCTGGAGCAGCCATGACGCGCGCCGCACCCCCGGGAGGAGCTGCTGCGGCGGACCCTGCACGACCCCGTCGGCCAGCAGCTGGAGCTCCATCCCCGCGTGCGGCCGCAGCACCTCGGGGGTCTGCAGGTCGAGCGTGAGGTCCACCGGGCCGCCGACCGTCGGCGTCCGGGTCGTGGAGAGCCGCATGAGGGTCGGGAAGGAGGCCACCGTGGTCGCGAACGGGGCGGACGTGGCCTCGAACAGCTGACCGCCGGGGTCTGCGTAGAGGTACTCGGCGGTGAACGTGGTCGCTCCCGCGTGGGAGGGGGTGACCTTGACCATGAGGTCCCAGCCGTAGGTGGGCCACGACGCGACGCCCACCTCGACGCCGAGGTCGTCGCGGATCACCACGGCGCTCGGGTACGGGCGACGCGACGGCATCGAGCTGAGCTGCAGGTAGCCGGAGCTGCCGAAGGCCAGCGGTGCCACCTCGCGGATCGTGACCACCGGCCCGGGCTGCGGAGTGACGGTCACGGTGCCGGACACCGTGCTCGCCGCGACGTCGGACGACGACGGACGGAAGTCCGCACGCACCGCTCGGGGGCCGGGGCCGGCCACCGGCACGTCAGCGGAGGCCCGGCCCTGCTGCACCGGGCGGGTGGCGACCACGTCGCCGTTGACCCGGAACACGACCTCGCCGTCGGTGCCCCCGGCCGAGGAGACGGCCGCAGTCAGGCGCAACGCGGTGCCGGACTCGACCTGCTCGGGCAGGTCGAGCCATGCCGTCGAGGACGGGAACGGCCCGAGCTCGAGGTCGGGTGCGATCCACTCCGCGGGTCGGTGCAGGTCGTCGCCGGAGTAGCGCACCTCGAGGCGGTTGCAGAAGCAGGCGTGGGCCAGCGGCAGGTCGAGGGAGGCGTCACCGCTCGACAGGGTCGCGGAGTCGAGCACCCGTCCGGTCTGGCGGTCGTGGAGCTCGACGACGCCCGACGGGACGGGGTCGGTGTCGGGGAGGTGCACGGACAGGAAGGCGGCGCCGGGCCGGGCGTCCGGCGACCACTGCAGGAGCGGCGCTGCCGGGACGAGTCGCTCGACGACCACCCGGACCACGGCGGACGTGCCCTCGTGGTTGCCGTCGGTGGGCGAGAAGTGGACCCGCAGGTCGAGCGCACCCGGCGCCTCGGCCGTGAAGGTCACGGTGCCGGCGCCGTCGGTCATGGTGCCGGTGCCGACCACCGTGTCGTCACGGTCGCGCAGCACGAGCAGGCCCGTCCGTGCCCCGGCGACGCTGGTCACCACGACGGTCGCCGCCTCACGCCACGCGACGGGCTCCGCGGTCGCCGAGACCTCCGAGCGGGCGCGGGCCACGACGAGCCGGGTGAGGTCCGAGCGGACCGACTCGGTGGAGGCGGAGCCGACGACCTCGGCGCGGAGCGCGTGCTCACCGGCGTCGAGGACCGTCTGCCCGACGCGCCACTCGACGTCGCCGCCGGCGTCGGTCGTGCGGGAGTCGAGGACGGTCGTGCCGTCCAGCAGGCGCACCTCGGCGCCCGCGCGACCGGCGCCGCCGACGTGTGCGGACACCATGAAGTCGGGGTCGTCCCAGGTGCGGGCGGTCGGTGCGTCGAGGGTGACGGTGGTCGCGGCCGGGGCGACCTCCACCGAGACCTCCTCGGACGTCGACGACGCCCACCCGTTGTCCGGGCGCAGCACCGCGGAGAGGCGGTGGCTCCCGACGCCGAGCGGCACCTCGAGCCGCGCACGCCCGTCCACGAGCCGGGCCTGCACGAGCCTGCCGTCGTAGGTCACCTGCACGGTGCCCTGGGCGGGCCAGCGCTCGCCGCGGGACTCCACGTCGACCACGGCGGGCTCCCCGAGCCGGACGCGGGAGTCGACGACGGTCGCAGTCGTGGTGGTGGGCAGGTCCTGGGTCGTCACGTACTCCTCCCAGCGCGAGTCCTCGTGGAAGTCGTCCCCGAGGTAGGTCAGTCGCACGAAGGAGGCAGGCAGGTCGTCGACGTGCCACTGCGCGATGCCGTCGACCACGTCGACCTCGTGCGTCACGCCGCCGTTCTCGAACCGCATGGTGCCGGTGGGGAGCGGGACGTCGGGCTCGTCGTCGATGACCAGCGAGGCGGTGAGGACCGTCGGGGCGTGGAGCACCGTGGGGCGCGGCGCGCTCAGCTGCGGCAGCACCTGCTGGCGCACCCGGACCGTCAGGTCCTGCGACGTGACCGGGGTCGAGGACCCGTCGACGGTGAGCCTGGCCCGGACCAGGTGGGGCCCTTGCGCGAGCCCGAAGACCCGGAAGCGGGCCGTCTGGTCGGCGTCGAGCCGCACCGGGTCGCCGAGGCTGCCGTCCGGGCCGAGGAACTCGACCCAGCCGCCCCCGACCGGGGTGTCGGGGGACACCGCGAGGACCAGGTCGACCGCGTCCCCGGGCCGCACGACCTCGGGGGTGGAGGTGAGGGTCAGCTCCAGCTCGGGCGCCGTCTCGGTCGAGACCTGCACGGCCCCGGCGTCGCAGACCGACGCCACCCGGCCCACGCCGCGCTGGTCGGCGTACTCGCACCGGTCGGCGGTGGCCGCGAGCAGCACGCCGGCCTCCGGGCCGGGGACCAGCACGGGCGTCAGGTCGCCGTCCGCCAGCTCGAGGGGCCCGAACGGGCCCGGGGCCGCGGTGGTGCCCTCGCAGGTGCCGTCGGGGTCGACGTTGCCCGTCTCCCCGGGGGTCATCGCCTCCGAGAGGCGTGCGCAGGCGACGTCGGAGTCGTTCACGGAGACGGCCGAGTTGACCACCGAGAGCCCGAAGCCGTCGGCCGAGCCCGCGACACCGCCGCCGACGACGGTGACGTGCACGAGCTCGCCGTCACCGAGGACCGCACCACCGGCCCGGGTCGAGGCGGTGTTGCCCACCAGGGTCGAGTTGACCAGGACGACCTGGCGCGCGGCCACGGCGCCACCGGAGCCCGCCGGCGCGTGGTTGTCATGGAACGTCGAGGTGGTGGCGCGCACGCTGCGACCGGCGACCGCGCCGCCGTCGCCGCCCGTGGTGACGTTGTCGACGAACACCATGTCCTCGAGCGACACCGACGGTCCGTCGCTGCTCAGGCCCGCACCGCCGGCCGCGCTCCGTCCACCCGTGACCTCCAGGCCACGCAGGACGACCTGGCCGCCCTCGGCCTCCGGGTCGCCCTCGGCGCGCACCGCCCGGAACGCACCATGGGCGTCGAGGACGACACCGTCGCGGGTGCCGTCCAGGACGACCCCCGGGGCGAGCACGAGCGTGTCGAGGAGGTCGATGGTGCCGGTCACGTCGAAGTCGACGACGTCACCGCCGCGGGAGGCGGCCTCGGCGACCGCGGCGCGGACGCCGCAGGACGACCCGGCGTCGACGCACTCGCCCGGGACGGGCAGGGTGTCGGCGAGCGTGGTCACGACCAGGCCGGCGTCACCCGGCCCCTGCACCGAGGTCGGCAGCCCGCCGGGGAGCACCGGTGCGACCGCGGACGCCGCGCCCCCGGCGAGGACCAGCAGTCCCGGAGCCATCGGCGCGACGAGAGCCACGACCGTGACCGTGGCGACCGACGCGAGCCGGGCAGGTGTCCACAGGCCGCGTCGGCCACCTGCCTGACGCCGGTCGGGCGTCGCGGCCGGCAGGGGCGTGTCCTCGCCCCGGCGGTGCGCCAGCCACCCGAGTGCGGCACCGGCCACGGCGAGCGCGGCTGCGAGGCAGCCCATCAGCCCGAGGAGGCCGAGCCCGGTGCGTCCCAGGGTGGCGTCGGGACCAGCGAGCAACGAACGACCCGTGCGCCCGAGCAGCCACCCGGCGCCGAGGACCGGCGCGGTCCCCAGCAGGACAGCGCCCCGCGCGACCAGGCGCTGGTGGACGGCACGGCGCGCGACGTCGCGGACGGGGGCTCCGCAGACGAGGCCGGCCCACATGACCGGGATCGCCACCAGGAGTGCTGCCGGGACCGCGAACGGCACCGCCAGCCACAGGGCGCGCAGGCCCGCGGACCTGCCCCCACGACGCGCGCGCACGCCCGCCCAGAGCAGCGCGACGACGGCGGTGGCCCACCAGAGCCTGCCGCTCGCCCCCGCACCGACCACGGCGAGCGCGGCCAGGCCCACCATCGCGGGCAGGGCGCGCCACGCACGCCTCCAGGCCGACGTGAGGGACGACCGGGACCCGGAGAGCCGCTGGCGCACCAGGACCGCGGCCGAGGCGATGGCGAGCAGGGAGCCGACCGTGCCCGCCAGGGCGAGCACCGCGGTGGGCAGGAGCGCGAGGCCGACGACCGCGTGGCCACCGGGCTCGTCGACGAGCAGGACGGGGACCCGGACCAGCAGGAGGCCCGCCCACCCGAGCACGACCGCGACGACGAGGGCGCCGCTCACCGTGACGGCGACCCGGGCGAGCGTCGACGGCACGCTCCCGGGCTGCGGCAGGGACCGGGCGGGCTGCATCGTCACGACGTACTTCTTCCGAGTCGTGGGAGCCGCGCGCGACCGCACGCCCCCAGCGGTGTGTGGGGGCCTGGACGACCCGCCTGCCCATCCTCTCCCGGACCGGGCGTCCGCCGTGGCGCTTCGCGAGATCCCGCGACGTCCGGTGACCGGTGCGTCAGATCGACAACGGGTCGACCTGCACGCGGACCGGATCGAGCTTGCGGGCCGAGCGCATCCGCTGCAGGTCGCCGAGCGAGCGGGACAGGGCCGGGCCGCGGGCCCACGGCACCCGCAGCACGACGCGGTGCTCGTCGCCGGACGGCACCGGGCCCAGCACCTCGCCGCCCTCCGGCAGGTCGAGGAGGTGGAGGGCGTCGTCGAGCGCGCCGAGGTCGCCGGTGAGGGTCGCGATGCGGGCGGCCGGCGGCAGGTGCGCGGCCGCGCGCTCCTCGACCTCGCGCTGCGCGAAGCCCGCGGGGTCCCAGCTCACCAGCGCCTGGAGCACCGGGTGGGCGGGGTCGCCGACCGCGACGACGTGCCCGCCGCGGCGGGCCAGGGCGGCGGCGTTGAGCCACCGGCGCAGCGCCTCCTCCGTGGCCCGCATGTCCTCGCGGGCCAGGCTGAGCCACGTGTCGAGGACGACCACGGCGGCGTAGCCCCCCTCGGCCACCGGTTCGGCGCCGACCGTCGCGACGACCAGGTCGGGGTGGTCGGAGACGCTGGCCAGCACGCGGTCCCCGCTGGAGCTGCGCACCGTCGTGCCGGGGAACATCCGGCCGAGCTCCTCGGCGGTGCGCGCCTCGCCGCGCACCGGGGCCCGCAGGCCGCGACCGCCGCAGGTCGGGCACGACCACGCCTCCTCGCGGTGGCCGCACCACCGGCACTGCGGCGGGTCGGCGGGGCGGGGGATGGTGAGCGGGCCGGTGCAGACGGTGCAGCGCGCCGGGGTGCGGCACGTGTCGCAGGCGAGGGCGGCGGCGTAGCCGGCCCGCGGCGTCTGGACGAGGACCGGCCCGGCCTGCAGTCCGCGGCGGATCGCGTCGTAGGCCGCGCGGGGCACGCGGGTGCCGACCGAGCGGTCCTCGGCCGCCACGGCCTCCACGCGGACGCGCTGACGCAGCGCGGCCCGGGGCGTGACGAGCTCGTGCGCCCACCCGGAGGCGAGCAGGTGCTGCGCCTCGGGGGTGCGGGCCACGCCGCCGACGAGCACGGCGGTGCCCTGCTGCTCGGCGCGGGTGAGAAGCACCTCGCGGGTGTGGGGGTAGGGCGCTCGCGGCTCGGCGTGCAGGTCGTCGCCGTCGTCCCACACCACCACGAGCCCGAGGTCGTGGACGGGGGCGAAGGCCGCCGAACGGGTGCCGACCACCACCCGCCGCGCGCCGCGGGACACGGCGAGGAAGTGGCGGTAGCGCGCCGCCGGTCCGTCGTCGGCCGTCAGGCACACGTGGTGCCCCTCCCCCAGCCGCGCCAGCAACGCCGCGTCGACCCGGTCGACGTCGCGCCGGTCGGGCACGCAGACGACCGATCCCCGGCCCGAGGCGTACGCCGCCGCCACCGCGTCGGCGACCATGGCGGGCCAGTCGTCGGCCGGGGCGGCCGACCACACCGCACGGGGCGACCCGCCGTCGGCCAGACGTCGCAGGAAGGGCTCGGCGTGCTCGACCTCCGCCCAGGTCGTGGGCCTCGCCTCGCCCGGCGTCGGCGGTCGGCGGGCGGGGGATGGGTCCGTGACGGTCTTCTCGGCGGCCGCGTGGCGCGGAGGGACCGCGAGCCTGAGCACGTCGGACCGGGCGCCGGCGTAGCGCCGGGCGAGGGTCTCGGTCAGCAGCGCGACCTCGGGCGAGAGCACCGGCTCCGCGCTCACCACCCGCCGCAGGGGCTGGAGCCGTCCGGTGTGGTCGGTGGTGGACGCCCGCTCGACGACGAACCCGTCGACGTCCTGGCCCGCGAAGCGCACCTTGACCCGCGCCCCGGGCACGGCCGTGCCCGCCATCGCCGTCGGCACGGCGTAGTCGAAGGGGCGGTCGAGGTGCGCCAGCGCGATGTCGACGAGCACCCGAGCGACGGGGTCGGCCTCCGCGGGCTCCCACGCCGCGGCAGTGCGCCGGCGGGTCGCCGCCGCCTTGGCGCGGGCATCGTCCACGGCAGCACGAAGCCCCGGGAGCATGTCTGCTTCCGGGGCCTCGTGCTCGCTCATGGGGCGCATTCAACCAGCGCCCTCCGACGGACCGTGCAGCCGTCCGTCAGGGCTGTGGACGGGGTCACCCCGACGTCGAAGGACCCCCTCCCGGTGTGGGAGGGGGTCCTTCGGTGGAGCAGGTCGGGCGGGTGCCTCTCAGACGCCGGCGGCGGCCTTCAGCTTCTCGGCGCGGTCGGTGCTCTCCCAGGTGAACTCGGGCAGCTCGCGACCGAAGTGGCCGTAGGCCGAGGTCTTCGCGTAGATCGGGCGCAGGAGGTCGAGGTCGCGGATGATCGCGGCCGGACGCAGGTCGAAGACCTCGAGCACGGCCTCCTGGATCTTCTCGTCGGACACGACGCCGGTGCCGAAGGTCTCGATGAAGACACCGACCGGGGCGGCCTTGCCGATGGCGTAGGCGACCTGGGCCTCGCAGCGACGGGCGAGCCCGGCCGCGACGACGTTCTTGGCGACCCAGCGCATGGCGTAGGCGGCCGAGCGGTCGACCTTCGACGGGTCCTTGCCGGAGAAGGCGCCGCCGCCGTGACGCGCCATGCCGCCGTAGGTGTCGACGATGATCTTGCGGCCGGTCAGCCCGGCGTCGCCCATCGGACCGCCGATGACGAAGGTGCCGGTGGGGTTGACCAGCATCCGGTAGCTCTCGGAGGGCAGGTCGAACGTCGAGAGCACGGGGTCGATCACGTGCTGCTTGATGTCGGCCTCGAGCGTGGCGTGGTCGACGTGGGCGTCGTGCTGGGTCGACAGCACGACGGTGTCGATGCGCACCGGGCGGTCGTCCTCGTCGTACTCGATGGTGACCTGGGTCTTGCCGTCGGGACGGAGGTAGTCGAGCGTGCCGTCCTTGCGCACCTCGGAGAGGCGCTGGGCCAGGCGCTGGGCGATCGTGATCGGGAGCGGCATCAGCTCGGGGGTGTCGTCGCAGGCGTAGCCGAACATGAGGCCCTGGTCGCCGGCGCCGCGCTTGTCGAGCTCGTCCTCGCTGGAGCCCACACGCGACTCGTGGCCGGCGTCGACACCGGCGGCGATGTCGCTGGACTGGGCGCCGATGGCGACCTGCACGCCGCACGTGGTGCCGTCGAAGCCCTTCTCCGAGGAGTCGTAGCCGATGTCGAGGATCGCCTTGCGGACGATGTCGGCGACCGGGGCGTACGCCGTGGTGCGGACCTCGCCCGCGACGACGACCAGACCGGTCGTCAGCAGGGTCTCGACCGCCACGCGCAGGTTGGCGCGGTCGGGATCCTCGGACATGAGGTGGTCGAGGACCGAGTCGCTGATGCGGTCGGCGATCTTGTCCGGGTGACCCTCGGTCACGGACTCCGAGGTGAACAGGCGTCCTGCCACGGTGCTCTCAATTCTGGTGTGGGGCGGTGGAGTTTCAAACGTACCTGCTGACCAGCATCCGGGACGCCGATCTCAGTCGGCGAATCGCCGGACGACCTCGTCCCAGATCACGTGAGCCAGGGCCGTCTTGCTGCCGTGGGGCACCTCGACCGCGTCGCCGTCGGCGCCGAGGATCACCGCCTCGTTGTCGGCACTGCCGAAGACCGCACCCCCGCTGACGTCGTTGACGACGAGGAGGTCGCAGCCCTTGCGGGCCAGCTTGGCGCGGGCGAGGTCGAGCACCGACCCGGTGGCGTCACCGGTCTCGGCGGCGAAGCCGACGATGACGGCGCCGTCACGGGCGCGGTCGTGGGAGATCTCGGCGAGGACGTCGGGGTTCTGCGCCAGCTCGATCGCGGGCGCGGAGCCGTCGTCGGACTTCTTGATCTTGGCCTCGGACACCGCGGTGGGGCGGAAGTCCGCCGGTGCGGCGGCCATCACCACGGCGTCGGCGGTGGCGGTGGCGGCGATCACGGCCTCCCGCAGCTGCGCGGTCGTCTCGACGCGCACGACGCTGGCACCGGCCGGGTCGGGCAGGGACACGTTGGCGCTGACGAGGGTCACGTGGGCTCCGCGCGCCACCGCGGCGCGGGCGAGGGCGTAGCCCTGCAGTCCCGAGGAGCGGTTGCCGAGGAAGCGCACCGGGTCGAGGTACTCCCGGGTTCCTCCGGCCGAGACCACGACCTTTGTCCCGGCGAGGTCCTGGGGCGCGCTCGCACCGCGCTCGAGCACGCCCGTGGCGAGCTCGAAGATCTCCGCCGGCTCGGGGAGGCGGCCCTTGCCGGTGTCGGCGCCGGTGAGCCGGCCCTCGGCCGGCTCGATGACGACGACCCCGCGGCGGCGCAGCGTCTCGACGTTGGCCTGGGTGGCGGGGTGCTCCCACATCTCGGTGTGCATCGCCGGGGCGAGCACGACCGGGCAGCGGGCGGTGAGCAGGGTGTTGGTGAGCAGGTCGTCGGCCAGGCCGTGCGCTGCTCGTGCGAGCAGGTCGGCGGTCGCCGGGGCGACCACGACCAGGTCGGCCTCCTGGCCGATCCGGACGTGGGGCACCAGGTGCACGTCGTCCCACACCACGGTCGAGACGGGCTTGCCCGACAGGGCCGCCCACGTGGGCGCGCCCACGAACTCCAGCGCCGACGCGGTGGGGACCACCGTGACGTCGTGGCCGGACTCGGTGAAGCGGCGCAGGAGCTCGCACGCCTTGTAGGCGGCGATGCCGCCCCCGACGCCGAGGACGACCTTGCGAGGCGGTTGCGGGGCAACCGCCTCGTGGCGCCTGTCGGTCACCGGAGGACTCGCGTCACTCCGTCGCGTCGCCGGCGGCAGCCTCGGCAGCGGCGGCCTCGGCGGCGGGGTCGATGTCCTCGCAGGTCAGGAGGTCGTCGTTGATCTCGCGCAGCGCGATCGACAGCGGCTTCTCCTGGACGTGGGTGTCGACGAGCGGGCCGACGTACTCGAGCAGGCCCTCGCCGAGCTGGGAGTAGTAGGCGTTGATCTGACGGGCGCGCTGGGCGCTGTAGAGCACCAGCTTGTACTTGCTGTCGGTCTTGGTGAGCAGGTCATCGATCGAGGGGTTGGTCACGCCCTCGGCGGCGATGGTGGGAGAAGCCACGGTGCAGGTGCCTCGCTAGTCAGAAGGGGGTGATGCAGGTCCAACCATCAAGGCTACCAACTCGTCGGCTGCAGCGTGAACTTCGTGGTTGACGATGGTCACGTCGAACTCGCTCTCGGCGGCCAGCTCGTCGCGGGCGGTCTCGAGCCGGCGCTCCCGCTCGGCCTCGGTCTCGGTGCCACGCCCGACCAGGCGGCGGACCAACTCGTCCCACGACGGCGGCTTGAGAAAGACGAAGAGAGCCTCCGGCATGGTCTCGCGCACCTGGCGGGCGCCCTGGAGGTCGATCTCCAGCATCGCGGGCTTGCCGGAGGCCAGGGCGAGGTCGACGGGACCGCGCGGCGTGCCGTAGCGGGCGGCCTTGTGGACCACGGCCCACTCCAGCAGGTCGCCCTGGTCGACCATCGCGTCGAACTCCGCGTCGGAGACGAACCAGTAGTGGACGCCGTTCTCCTCGCCGGGGCGCGGGGCGCGGGTGGTGGCCGAGACGGAGAGCCACACCTCGGGGTGCGTCTCGCGCACGGCCGCGGCCACGGTGCCCTTGCCGACCGCGGTGGGTCCGGCGAGCACGATCAGCCGCGAACGACCCGGAGCGCTGTCTGCTGCGGGTCCGGTCACGACGCGTCGGGGCCGAACTCGCGCTCGAGCGCGGCGACCTGCTTGACGCCCAGGCCACGCACGCGCCGGCTCTCGGCGATGCCGAGGCGCTGCATGGTCTGCCGGGCGCGGACCCGCCCCAGCCCGGGGACCGACTGGAGCAGCTCCACGACGCGCATCTTGCCGATGACCTCGTTGGTGCGGCCCTCCTCGAGGACGTCGAGGATCGAGCCCCCGGAGTTCTTCAGGCGGTTCTTGACCTCGGCACGCTCGCGGCGCGAGGCCGCGGCCTTGTCGAGGGCTGCCTGGCGCTGCTCGGGCGTCAGAGGGGGCAAGGCCACGAAAGCTGTCCTTCAGGTCGGTTCAGGGTGGGGCTCGGTGGGGCGTGGGGTGCGGGTCAATCTAGTCAGGTCCCGCGTCGGCAGGCAATCGGGCGCCGCGGTGCACGGTGCCGGCGTGATGTTCGCCATGACGGCGGTGCGTCAGCGTGCCAGCGGGGTCCCGCAGACGTCGAGCGCGTGCTGCTCCACCGACGCCATCGCGCTCACCGTCTGCTCCGAGCCGACCTCGCGGGCGGCGGCCTCGATCGCGCGCCGGTCGTCGTCCGCGAGCCCGTCGGGCGGGTCGTCGGCGGAGTACGTCGAGGGGTCCACGCCGGCCGCCTCGACCGCCTCCTGGAGGTCGCGCAGCGGGCCGACGACCGCGGCCCAGTCGTCGGCGACGTCGCGGGGCGCGCGGTCGGCGAGGTCGGCGTAGGCGTCGAGGACGTCGAACAACGCTCCGGGGTCCTCCGAGCTCGCGACGTCGCTCAGCGCCGCCTGGTGCGCGCGGACCGCGTCGCAGTAGTCGTCCTGCGGGTCGCCGGAGCACCCGGTGGTCACCGTCAGGACCAGCGGCACGACCAGCCCGGCGGCGAGGAGCGCGCGGGCTCGGGTCACGCCCCGAGTCCTCGCACGGCGTCGTTGCCGCGCAGGGCCGCGTCGCGCAGCGCCGTCACGTCGGGCCCGGCGCGCAGCACCTCGCGGCTCGAGCTCGGCAGGGCCCAGCGCGCGGCGCGTCCGAAGATCCGCTCGAGGTCGGCCACCGTGCCGCCCTGGGCACCGAACCCGGGCACCAGGAGGGGACCGTTGACGTCGAGGTCCTCCCCCGTCTCCCCGATGGTCGCCCCGACGACCGCGCCGAACGACCCGACCGGCGCGGCGCCGTCGTTGGCGCGGCGGAGGTGGTCGAGCACGGCTCCGGCCACCGTGGTGTCGCCCGAGCGCGCGTGCTGGACCTCCGGGCCCTCCTTGTTGGACGTCAGTGCGAGCACGAAGAGTCCGCCCCCGTGGCGCCGGCAGCCTTCCAGCATCGGGTCGAGGGAGCCGAAGCCCAGGAAGGGGCTGGCGGTGATGGCGTCGGAGGCGAGCGGGGAGGTCGGGTCGAGGTAGGCGTCGGCGTAGGCCTGGCTGGTCGAGCCGATGTCGCCGCGCTTGACGTCCATCAGCACGAGTGCGCCCGCGGCGCGGGACTCGGCCACGACCCGCTCGAGCACCGCGATCCCGCGGCTGCCGAAGCGCTCGTAGAAGGCGCTCTGCGGCTTCACCACGCCGACGACGGGCGCGACGGCCTCGACGACGGTGAGCGCGAAGCGCTCCAGCGACGCGACGTCGTCGGACAGGCCCCACTCCCGGAGCAGGCCGGCGTGGGGGTCGATGCCGACGCAGAACCGGCCGCGCTCGTCGATGGCGCGGGCGAGGCGGGTGCCGAAGGGGGTCATGCGTCCTCCCGGAGGGGTGCGAGGTCGGCCCGGAGACGGGCGACGGTGGTGGGGTCGTGCAGGAGCGCGGTGCCGACCTGGACCGCGCGGGCGCCGGCGTCGAGGTAGGTGCGCGCGGAGGCGACGTCGTGGACGCCGCCGCAGGCGATGACGGGGACGTCGGGCAGCGCGCGGGCCACGGCCACCACGCACCGCAGCGAGACGGCCCCGGCGGCCGGTCCGCTGAGGCCACCGGAGCGGCCGTCGGCGAAGGCCGCCGGCACGGCGTTGCCCAGGACCACCGCCGTGGCACCGGCCTCGTGGCACGCGCGGGCGCCCTCGACCACGCGGGAAGGCGTCGGGCCGCAGCTTGGCCAGCACCGGCCGGTCGCTCGGGAACTCGCGGCGCACGGCCGCGACCACGCTGGCGGCGTGGAAGGGCTCGCGGGTCTCGAAGAGCCCGGCGCCGACGTCGTCGGGCGACCCGACGTTGACCTCCAGGCCGGCCACGCCGGGGGCCAGGGCCAGGCGACGGGCGAGGTCGGCGTACTCCCCCATCGTCGCGCCGGCGACCGACACGTGGACCTCGACGCCGGCACGCACCAGCCACGGCAGCTCGGTGGCCAGGAAGTGCTCGAGACCGGGGTTCGGGAGCCCGACGGCGTTGACCAGCCCGCCCGGCACCTCGGCGATCCGGCGTCCGGTCGTGCCGGTGCGCGCGTCGAGGGTGATGGACCGGGTGACGAACGCCAGCCCGGCCAGGCCGTCGGGGCCGGAGTACGCCGCGAGCTCGCGCCCGGTGCCACCGCAGCCGGACGCGACCATGACCGGCCCGGGCAGCGCGGCGCTCACAGGGCGTCCCAGCGGACCCGGTCGCCGCGGACGACGGGGCCCTCGGCGCAGGCACGCACCACGCGGTCGATGCCGTCCTCGCCCACGACCGGCAGCGGGCAGCCGTGGCACAGGCCGGTGCCGCAGGGGGTGGGCCGCTCCACCGCGACCTGGCACCAGGCGCCGTGGCGCTCGGCGGCCGCTGCGGCAGCGCGCAGGACCGCGGTGGGCCCGGCGGCGTAGACCACGTCCACGTCCCGGCCGACCAGCTCGTCGACGTGGTCGGGCACCGTGCCGCGACGCCCGACCGAGCCGTCGGCGGTCAGGACCGTCACCGAGCGGGCGGAGCGGCGCGCCTCGAGGGCCGACAGCAGCTGCGACTCCTCCGGGGCGGAGGCGACCAGCGACACCGCGCAGCCCCGCTCGCGCAGCCGCTCGGCGAGCGGGAAGAGCGGCGCCGCGGCGTACGCCTCCCCCACCAGCAGGCAGGAGACGGGGTCCTTGGGCAGCGCGAAGGGACGTCCCAGCGGCCCGGTGATCTCGACGGGGGCGCCGACCGGCTGGGCGGCCAGCCAGCGGGTGCCGACGCCGACGGGGTCGACGACCACGTCGAGAGTCGGGCCGAACGCGCTCGACGCCCGCACCCGGTGGATCCACAGCGCCCGGCGGGCGACGTGCCCGGCGACGCTGACCGCGACGAAGGTGCCGGCACGGAACCGCTCCGGGACGCCGGGCGCGGCGAGGGTGAGGTGGCGGTGCGCACCGACCCGCTTCGACGCCACGATCTCGCCGTGGACGTGGACCGGCTCGCGGGACTCAGCCACCGGCGACCAGCCCGCGCACGAGCCGGCGCGGCCACAGCGGACCCTCGTAGACGAACGCGGTGTAGCCCTGCAGCAGGTCGGCGCCGGCGGCCAGGCGGCGCCGGGCGTCGTCGACGGTGGTGATCCCGCCGACCCCGACCAGCGTCAGGTCGGGGCCCACCCGGTCGCGCAGCATCCGCACCACGTCCTCCGAGCGGGAGGTCAGCGGTCGCCCGCTCAGTCCGCCGGCACCGATCCGCTCGACCTCGGCGCCGGTCGTGGCCAGGCCGTCGCGGCGGATCGTGGTGTTCGTGGCGATGATGCCGTCGAGGCCGCTGGCCAGGGCGAGGTCGGCGACCGCGAGCACGTCGTCGTCGCTGAGGTCGGGCGCGATCTTCACCAGCAGCGGCACCCGGTGGTCGGGGCGCACCTCGTCGGCGCGACGGCGCACGGCGGCCAGGAGGGGCTCGAGCTTCTCGACCGCCTGGAGGTCGCGCAGCCCCGGGGTGTTGGGCGAGGAGACGTTGACCACGAGGTAGTCGGCGTGGGGCGCGAGCAGGCCGGCCGACTTCTCGTAGTCGCCGACCGCCTCGTCCTCGGGGACGAGCTTGGTCTTGCCGATGTTGACGCCGAGGATCGTCGGGCTGCCCGTGCGCCCGTGCCCGGCACGCCAGGCCGCGAGCCGCCGGGCGACGACCTCGGCGCCGTCGTTGTTGAAGCCCATGCGGTTGACGATCGCGCCGTCGGCGGTGAGGCGGAACAGGCGCGGGCGCGGGTTGCCGGGCTGCGCCTCTCCCGTGACGGTGCCGACCTCGACGTGGCCGAAGCCGAGCGCGGCGAGGCCGTCGATGCCGACGGCGTTCTTGTCGAAGCCGGCCGCCAGGCCGAGCGGGTGCGGGAACCTCAGCCCGAGGGCCTCGACCGGCGCGGCGGGCAGCCGCACCGCTCGCGAGGTCAGCGGGGCGGCCCCGCGGATCGCGCGGAACGCCGCGTGGTGGATCCGCTCGGGGTCGAACCGCGCGAGACCGTGCGCGAACAGGACGTCGTAGGGGCGTGGCGTCGAGGCCCGCTGCGCTCGCACGTCAGCCACCGGCGGTCGGCGTCGTGGTCCGCCGGGCCGCCCAGTCCTGCAGCGAGCGCACCCCGATCTCGCCTCGCCGCATCGCCTCCATGCCCTGCACCGCCGCGCCCAGTCCCTGGATCGTGGTGATGCACGGGATGTCGGTCGACACGGCCGCGGTGCGGATGTCGTAGCCGTCCGCGCGCGGCGACCCGCCGCTGGTGGCGCCGTGCGGCGTGTTGATCACCAGGTCGACCTCGCGGGCCCAGATCAGGCCGACGATGGTCGGCTCGCCGTCGGGGCCCTCGCCCTCGGAGTGCTTGCGCACCACCGTGGCCTCCACCCCGTTGCGGCGCAGCACCTCGGCCGTGCCCGCGGTGGCGAGGATCTCGAAGCCCATGTCGGCGATCTGCTTGACCGGGAAGATCATGTGGCGCTTGTCGCGGTTGGCGACCGAGACGAAGACCTTGCCCGTCAGCGGCAGGGAGCCGTAGGCGGCGGCCTGCGCCTTCGCGAAGGCGGTGCCGAAGAAGGCGTCGAAGCCCATCACCTCGCCGGTGGAGCGCATCTCCGGGCCCAGCAGCGCGTCGACGGTGCGGCCGTCGGCGGTCTTGAACCGGTCGAAGGGCATGACCGCCTCCTTGACCGCGATCGGCGAGCCGTCGGGCAGGTGGCCGCCGTCGCCCTCGGCGGGCAGGACCCCCGCGGTGCGGAGGTCGGCGATGCTCTCCCCGAGCATCACCCGCGCGGCCGCCTTCGCCAGCGGGGTGGCCGTGGCCTTGGAGACGAACGGCACGGTGCGCGAGGCGCGCGGGTTGGCCTCGAGGACGTAGAGCACGTCGGAGGCGAGCGCGAACTGGATGTTGAGCAGGCCGCGCACGTCCAGCCCGCGGGCGATCGCCTCGGTGGAGCGACGGATGCGGTCGATCTCCTCGCGCCCGAGCGTGATCGGCGGCAGCGCGCACGACGAGTCGCCGGAGTGGATGCCGGCCTCCTCGATGTGCTCCATCACGCCGCCGAGGAAGAGCTCCTCGCCGTCGAAGATCGCGTCGACGTCGATCTCGACCGCGTCGTCGAGGAACCGGTCGACGAGCACCGGCTGGCGCTCGTTGATCAGCCCGTTGGCGACGTACTTCTCGAGGTAGGCCTCCAGCGCGGCGTCGTCGTAGACGATCTCCATGCCGCGACCGCCCAGGACGAAGGACGGGCGGACCAGGACCGGGTAGCCGATCTCGTGCGCGATCCGCTGCGCCTGGGGGTACGACGTCGCGGTGCCGTGCTTGGGCGCCGGCAGCCCGGCGTCGGCCAGCACGCGACCGAACGCGCCACGCTCCTCGGCGAGGTGGATCGACTCCGGCGTCGTGCCGACGATGGGCACGCCGGCGTCGGCGAGGCCCTGCGCGAGCCCGAGCGGCGTCTGCCCGCCGAGCTGGCACACGACGCCGGCCACCGGGCCGGCCAGCTGCTCGGCGTGGACGATCTCGAGCACGTCCTCCAGCGTCAGCGGCTCGAAGTAGAGCCGGTCGGAGGTGTCGTAGTCGGTGCTCACCGTCTCGGGGTTGCAGTTGACCATGATGGTCTCGTAGCCGGCCTCGGCCAGCGCGAGCGAGGCGTGCACGCACGAGTAGTCGAACTCGATGCCCTGGCCGATCCGGTTGGGACCGGAGCCGAGGATGATCACGGCCTGCTTGCCCTCCGCGCGGGGCTCCACCTCGGTCTCCTCGTCGTAGGAGGAGTAGTGGTAGGGCGTGCGCGCGGCGAACTCGGCCGCGCAGGTGTCGACGGTCTTGTAGACCGGGCGGATGCCGAGGGCGTGACGCACGCCGCGGACGACGTCGGCCGAGAGTCCACGGATCCGGCCGACCTGCTCGTCGGAGAAGCCGTGGCGCTTGGCCAGCCGCAGCAGCTCCGGGGTGAGCTCGGGGGCGTCGATCAGCTGGACGGCGACCTCGTTGATCAGCGCGAGCTGGTCGAGGAACCACGGGTCGATCTTCGTCGCCTCGAAGACCTCCTCCGGCGTGGCGCCGGCGCGGATGGCGTCCATCACCTTCTTGAGGCGGCCGTCGTGGGGGACGCTGACCTCCTCGAGCAGGGCGGCCCTGCGCTCGGCGGAGGCGAGGTCGTCGTCGAAGTGCTTGTGCCAGTCGAAGGGCGCGTGGGGGCTCTCCAGCGAGCGCAGCGCCTTCTGCAGCGCCTCGGTGAAGTTGCGCCCGATCGCCATCGCCTCGCCGACCGACTTCATGTGGGTCGTCAGCGTCGGGTCGGCCTCGGGGAACTTCTCGAAGGCGAACCGCGGGACCTTGACCACGACGTAGTCGAGGCTGGGCTCGAAGGAGGCCGGCGTGCTGAGCCCGTCCTCGCGTGCGGTGATGTCGTTGCGGATCTCGTCGAGGGTGTAGCCGATCGCCACCTTGGCGGCGATCTTGGCGATCGGGAAGCCGGTCGCCTTGGAGGCCAGCGCCGAGGAGCGCGAGACCCGCGGGTTCATCTCGATGACGATCAGGCGACCGTCGGCGGGGTTGACGGCGTACTGGATGTTGCAGCCGCCGGTGTCGACGCCGACCTCGCGGATGATCGCGATCGCGAGGTCGCGCATCTTCTGGTACTCGCGGTCGGTCAGCGTCATGGCCGGCGCGACGGTGATCGAGTCGCCGGTGTGCACGCCCATCGGGTCGAGGTTCTCGATGGAGCAGACGATCACCGTGTTGTCGGCCCGGTCGCGCATGACCTCGAGCTCGTACTCCTTCCAGCCGAGGATCGACTCCTCGAGGAGCACCTCGGTGGTTGGGCTGGCGGACAGCCCGCTGCCGCCGATGCGGCGCAGGTCGGCCTCGTCGTAGGCCATGCCGGACCCGGTGCCGCCCATGGTGAAGGAGGGGCGGACCACCATCGGGTAGCCGAGGTCGTCGGCGGCCGCGAGCAGGTCGTCCATCGAGTGGCAGATGACGCTGCGGGCCGACTCGCCGCCGAGCTTCTCGACGATCTTCTTGAACACCTGCCGGTTCTCGCCGCGCTCGATCGCCTCGATCGAGGCGCCGATGAGCTCCACGCCGTACTTCTCCAGCACGCCGGCCTTGTCGAGGGCCATCGCGCAGTTGAGCGCGGTCTGGCCGCCGAGGGTGGCGAGCAGCGCGTCGGGGCGCTCCTGGGCGATGACCTTCTCGACGAACTCCGGGGTGATCGGCTCCACGTAGGTGGCGTCGGCGAACTCGGGGTCGGTCATGATCGTGGCGGGGTTGGAGTTCACCAGGACGACCCGCAGGCCCTCCTCGCGCAGCACCCGGCACGCCTGGGTGCCGGAGTAGTCGAACTCGCAGGCCTGCCCGATGATGATCGGCCCGGAGCCGATGACCAGGACGCTCTGGATGTCGGTGCGCTTCGGCATGTCAGGCCTCCGTCGTCTCGGTGGTCGAGGTGCGAGCGGAGCGAGCCTCGACACCGCCCATCAGGTCGCTGAACCGGTCGAACAGGTACGCCGCGTCGTGCGGCCCTGCGGCGGCCTCCGGGTGGTACTGGACGGAGAACGAGCGCAGCCGACCGTCGCCGGCGCGCAGCTCGAGGCCCTCGACGACGTCGTCGTTGAGGCACACGTGGCTGACGGTGACCTTGCCGAACTCGGTCGTCGTGGAGCCCTCGAGCGGGGCGTCGACGGCGAACCCGTGGTTGTGCGCGGTGACCTCGACCTTGCCGGTGGTGCGGTCCATCACCGGCTGGTTGATGCCGCGGTGGCCGTACTTCAGCTTGTAGGTGTCGAAGCCGAGCGCGCGGCCGAAGAGCTGGTTGCCGAAGCAGATCCCGAAGTAGGGGATCCCGTCGCGCAGCGCGTCCTGGAGCAGGGCGACCTGGGCGGTCGTCGCCGCCGGGTCGCCGGGACCGTTGGAGAAGAAGAGCCCGTCGGCGCCGGTCGCGCGGACCTCGTCGAGCGTCGCGGTGGCGGGCAGGACGTGCACCTCGATGCCGCGCTCGCTCATCATCCGCGGCGTGTTGGCCTTGATGCCGAGGTCGACCGCCGCGACGGTGAAGCGCTTCTCCCCCACGGCCGGGACGACGTAGGCCTCGGAGGTGCTGACGGCCTCGCTGAGGTTGGCGCCGGTCATCTCGCCGGACTCGCGCACCCGCGCCAGCAGGCGCTCAGCATCGGTCTCGGTCGTGGAGATGCCCACGCGCATCGCGCCGCGCTCGCGCAGGTGGCGGGTCAGCGCACGCGTGTCGACGCCGCTGATCCCCACCACGCCCTGCTCGCGCAGCGCGTCGTCGAGGGTGCGGGTGCTGCGCCAGCTGCTCGGCACGCGGGCGGGATCGCGCACGACGTAGCCGGCCACCCAGATGCGCGAGGACTCGGGGTCCTCGTCGTTCATGCCGGTGTTGCCGACGTGCGGGGCCGTCATCACCACCACCTGGCGGTGGTAGCTCGGGTCGGTCAACGTCTCCTGGTAGCCGGACATGCCGGTGGAGAAGACCGCTTCGCCGAAGGTCTCACCCTCGGCGCCGAAGGACTCGCCGCGGAAGGCGCGGCCGTCCTCGAGGACCAGCAGGGCCGGTCGGGTGCCAGATCGGGTCTGGGCAGGGGCAGGCAGAGCCATGCCGTACCTCCTTCTCCGCCTCACGGGACGGATCGTTAAAGGATGTTCGAGCCGACGGCGACACTACCAGCGCCGGGCTCGGCCCGCGTCATCGCGTCCAGGCGTCGAGCGCGAGCTCCGGACCGTCCCAGCGACGTCGCAACCAGCGGTCGTGGGAGGCGAGGGCGACTCCCCCGGGCGCCGTCGACAACGCCTCCTCCAGCTCCCCGGCGAGTGCCAGCGACAGGTGGTTGGTCGGCTCGTCCAGCAGAAGCAGGTCGGGCGCGGCGGCCACCGCGACCGCGAGCAGGAGGCGCCGACGCTGCCCCACCGACAGGCTCCGGACCGCCGTGCGGTGGTCGCGCGGGTGCAGCAGGCCGAGGTCGCGGAGCGCGGGCGCGTCGGGCAGGTCGCGCACCGCGTCGGCGTACGTCGCCAGCGCCGAGCGCGTCGGGTCGTCCACCTCCGGGTCCTGGGTGAGCTCGCGGACGGTGCGGGCGGTGACCTCCACCGTCCCCGAGGTCGGAGTCAGGCGCGACGACAGCACGCCGAGCAGGGTCGACTTGCCGGCTCCGTTCGCGCCGGTGACGAGCAGGTGCTCGCCTGCCGCGAGGTCGAGCCGGTCGAGCCGCAGCCGGCCCTCGACGCGGACGTCGCGGGCCTGCACCAGGCGCCCAGCGCCCGGGCCGGCACCGGTCAGGTCGGCGCGGAGGCGCAGCGGCGCGGGCGGCTTGCGCGCCTGCTCGCGCTCGGCGACCTCGAGACGGCGCTGCGCGTCCTTCTTGCGTCGCGAGAGGGTCTGCTCGACCCGCGCGCCCTTGAAGCCGTAGATGTACTTGTCGCCGTCGGTGGGCCCGCGGTCGTGCGCGATCGCCGAGGTCCCGATGCGGGTGGCGGCCCGCAGCCGGGCGAGCTCCTCCTGCTGCTCGGCGTAGGCCTGCTCCCAGCGACGGCGGGCGTCGGCCCGGGCAGCCTCGTAGTCGCTCCACCCGCCGCCGAAGCGGCGCCCGCCGCTGCCGTCGGTGCCGAGCTCGCCCGCGTCGAGGTCGACCAGGTCGGTGCACACGTCGTCGAGGAGCACCCGGTCGTGGCTGGCCAGCAGCACCACGCCCGGCAGCTCGCGCAGGAAGCCGGTGAGGACCTCGATCGCGGCGTCGTCGAGGTGGTTGGTCGGCTCGTCCAGCAGCAGGCACGCGGGCCGGGTCGTCATGATGGTGGCGAGCGCCAGCCGCGTGCGCTGCCCGCCCGACAGCGTGCCGACACGTCGGTCGGGGTCGAGGCCGTCGAGGCCCAGCCGGGCTGCGGCCACCTCGGCGCGGCGGTCGGCGTCCCAGGCGTCGTGCGTCACGGCGAGCTCCAGCGCGCGCTCGTAGGCCGTCGCGCCCGCCGGGGTGTCCAGGTGGGCGGCGAGCCGCTCGACGTCGGCGACCGCGGTGCGCAGCGGGGCGAGCGTCAGGGCCAGCACCTCCGCGATCGAGGCGCGGTCGTGGAACGGCGGCTCCTGGCCGAGCAGGACGAGCTCGCCCGGAGCGTCGATGCGACCCGACCAGCGCGCCCGCTCGGGCAGCCGGCCGGCGACCGCGCGCAGCAGGGTGGACTTGCCCGAGCCGTTCTCCCCCACCAGGCCGATGCGCCGCCCGGGCTGGGCGACCAGGTCAAAGGCGGTGAGCACGACGCGGTCGGGGTAGGCGACCGAGAGGCCGGAGACGACGAGCGGCGCGAGCGCCGACGGGTCCGTGGCAGAGGGTGTGGACGATGACATGCGGCATCCCTGGAGGCGAGGATCGTGCAGGGACTCGCCGGGCACCGGGCGCAGGAGTGCGCGGCCGCGGACGCGAGTCGGGTCAGTCGTGGATCCACATGATGGGGCAGAGCCTACGAGCCGGCCGCACGACCGGCCCAGGGGTTTTCCTGCAGGACGTTTCGCTGCGGGACGTTTCGCGGGGCCCTCGGCGGGGCAGCACCAGCAGCATGAGCACCTCGACGACCGTCCTGTCCCGCGCCGCGCTGGCCGCCGCCGCCCTGCTGGCTCCGACCGCGCTGGTCGCGGCACCCGCCCACGCCGAGGTGGTCGTCGACTGCGCCGGCGGCGCGGTGACCCTCGACCAGAGCGTCGAGACCATCACCCTCACCGGCACCTGCACCGACGTGGTCGTCTCGGGCAGCAACACCGTCGTCACCATGCCGGCCGCCACCACCCTGACCGTGACCGGGTCCAACACCGCGGTGGCCGCCACGGCGGCCCTGGGCACCGTCGTGGTCGCGGGCGGCAACAGCAGCGTGACGGCCCCCTCGACGGGAGACCTGACGCTCTCGGCGGGCAACGCGTCGGCGAAGGTGGCCGGCAGCGTCGGCCGGGTCCGCCTCACCGAGGGCAACACCGGTCTGGTGGCCGGGTCCACCGAGGCCGTGCTCATCCGGACGGCCAACGCCAGCCTGCGCACCACCCGGGCGAGCAAGGTCGTCGTCCGCGGTGCCAACAACACCGTCCGCGCCACCCGCCTGCCGACGCTGCGGATCGTCGGACCCAACAACCGCGTCACCGTCACCCGGGGCCGGACGGACGTCTCGGTCAAGGGCGCGAACAACATCGTGCGGGTGCACCGCACGGCGTAGGCCCCGACGTCGCCCCTGCTGGCAGGCTGGGGCCATGCGCGTCGTCGACCTCGACCAGGCCGTCCGCGAGGTGCGCGAGCACTGCGGGCCGGTCCCCTCGCCGCGGGTGGTCACCAGCGGCAACTTCGCCTCGCCCGTCACCGTGCTCGGGCCGCTCCTGGCCGAGCTGCCCCGGGCGCGGCTCCACGCCCTCAACGCCCAGGCCGACCTCCCGCTGCACGACGGAGTCGTGCCCGAGACCTGCTTCGTCGGGCCCGGCTTCCGCCGGCACCCCCGGCTGTCGTACGTCCCGTGCCGGCTCTCGATGGTGCCCCGGCTCTTCCACGGACCGCTGGCGCCCGACGTCGTCGTCGTGCACACCACCCTGCCGCGCGACGGCCAGGTCTCCCTCGGGCTCGAGGTCAACGTGCTGCCCGCCGCCGTCGAGGCGGCCCGGGCGCGCGGGGCGCTGGTGGTCGCCCAGCTCAACCCGCGGATGCCGTGGACCTTCGGCGACTCCGAGCTGCCGCTGGACGCGATCGACCTCGGCGTGGAGGTCGACGCGCCCATGGCGGCCCACCTCGCGGCCGTCCCCGGCGACGACGCGCGACTCATCGGCTCCCGGGTGGCGGCCGAGATCGGCGACGGGGCCACCCTCCAGGCCGGGATCGGCGAGGTCCCCGACGCCACGATCGCGGGAGTGCTCGAACGGCGCGGGCTGCGGGTGTGGACCGAGATGTTCAGCGACGGCGTCCTGACGCTGGAGAAGGCGGGGGCGCTGGACCGCGGCACGCCGGTGCGTACGTCGTTCGTGTTCGGCAGCCACGAGCTCTACGACTGGGTCGACGACAACCCCCGGGTCCGGATGCTGCGCACCGAGACCACCAACGCGCCGGCGGAGATCGCCCGCCAGCCGGGGATGACCTCGATCAACACCGCGCTCCAGGTCGACCTGTTCGACCAGGCCAACGCCTCGCGGATCGGCGCGCGGATCCACAGCGGGTTCGGCGGGCAGACCGACTTCACCGTCGGCGCCAGCCACTCCCCCGGCGGCCGCGCCTTCATGGCGCTGCGCAGCTGGCACCCGAAGGCCGACGTGTCCACGATCGTCCCGCTCGTCGACGAGCCGGTGACGTCGTTCCAGCACGGCGCGGTGGTGACCGAGCAGGGCGTGGCGTGGATGTGGGGCCGCGACGAGCGCGAGCAGGCGCGCAACCTCATCGAGCACGCCGCCCATCCCAGCGTCCGCGACGACCTGTGGGAGGAGGCGCGGGAGCTCGGTCTCGCCTGAGGGGTCAGGACCAGGCGGCGCGCATGACGTCGTAGGTCGCGGCGGGACCGTCGTCGTGCTCGGGCACGATGTTGCGCATCACGAGCGCCACGCCGTCCGACACCTGCAGCTCGACCTCCCAGCGCCAGCCGGGGGCGTACTCGTAGCCGACGGTGGCGCCGCGGGCGCCGCCGGTCCCGGCCAGGTGGGCCGAATCGGGCTGGTGCCAGCTGTCGACCCACCCGGCGCTGACGGTGCCGTCCTCGCCGGGGACACCGAGGAGCAGCGTGCCGGCCTGCTCGCCGTCGTCGGGGTGCGTCCAGGTGTAGTCGAGCCGGACGGCCCGGCCGCGGGCCGCATCGGCGGCGTCGAGCCTCGACCCACCGACGGCGAGGTCGTCGGTGGCCAGCAGCCGGAAGCCGGCGGTGCCGGTCACCGTGCCGGCGGGGACGTCGTAGGGCAGCGCGGTCGTCACGTGCCCATCATGTCCTCTGCTCAGGCGACGAAGACGCAGAACACGTGGCCCGCCGGGCTGGCGTAGGCGCGCAGCGGCTCCTCGGGGTCGTCCGTGCGGTCCAGGCGCAGCTCACCGCCCAGCGCGAGGACGCGCTCGTGGACGGCGTCGAGCGCGCTGACCGACGGCACCGTGGTGTCGAGGTGGCTCACCGACGGGTGACCGGGCTCGGGCCAGCGGTTCCCCGGCAGCGCCTCGACCTCCTGAACCGCGAGGCAGCGGCGGCCGTCGGGATGGCTGAGGACGAGCCAGTCGGCGTCGCCCGGGGCCTCCGCGGGCTCGTCGCCCGGGCGGTAGGCGAGACCGAGGAGCTCGCGCCAGAACTCCGCCTCACCCCGCACGTCCACCGCGTCGAGCACGGTGTGCAGCAGCTGCGGGATGACGGGCGGGAAGTCGCTCATGCGAGGACAGTACGTCGTGTGAGGATCGGAGGGTGCTCCCCTGGATCCAGCTCTTCCTCGACACCCCGGCCGCCCACGTCGAGGACGCGGTGCGGTTCTGGTCCACCGCCACCGGGTGGCGCCCCTCCGAGCGGCGCGGGGAGGACGGGCAGTTCCTGACGCTGCTGCCCGACGACGGGCCCGCCTGGGTCAAGGTGCAGGCCGTCGACGGTCCCGCGCGGGTGCACCTCGACCTCGACTCCGACGACCGCCCTGCCGCCGTCGAACGCGCCCGATCGCTGGGGGCGACGCCCGCGTGGACCTACGACGACGTCGAGGTCGACCGCTCCCCCGGCGGCCTCCTGATCTGCCACACCCTGTCCGACGGCGACACGACGCTCGTGCGCGACGGACGGACGGTCCTCGACCAGGTCTGCATCGACGTGCCGCCTGCGCACTGGGAGGCCGAGGTGGCGTTCTGGACCGCCCTCACCGGGCGCACGCCGGAGACCGGTGCGCTCCCCGAGTTCGTCCGGCTCGCGGAGGACGGCAAGCCGCGCATCCTGGTGCAGCGCACCGACGACCCCGAGGGACCGGTGCGCGCCCATCCCGACCTCGCCACCGCGGACCGCGCCGCCGACACCCGCCGCCACGAGCAGCTGGGGGCCGAGGTGCGCGCGGTCAACGACTTCTGGACCGTGCTCGTCGCTCCTGGCGGGCAGGTCTACTGCCTGACCGACCGTGACCCGGCGACCGGCGGGCGGGCGGGGTGAGCGCTGCGGTGGACGTCCCGTGTGACCGCCTTGCGTGACTGATCGGTGTGACTGCTCGGTGTGACCGGGCGCACGGCGCGGGCCGGACGATCTGCGTACGGTCGGGACGTGACCTCGCGACGCCCCGTCCTCGCTCTCCTCCTCGTCCTCGGTGGTGTCCTCGGTGGTGTCCTCGGCCCGGCCGTGATCTGGCTCTCCGTGGCCCCGGCTGCGGGCACTGCGGCAGCTGCTGCGCTGACGGTGCCGGTGCCGTGCGAGGTCGGCCGGGAGACGGTCCTGGCCTGGGACGACCTCACCTACGAGCTGAAGGGAACCTGCGGCGTCGTCCGGGTGACCGCCGACCGCGCGAGCGTGGACATGCCCTCTGCCACCCACCTCGTCGTCGAGGGGACGGGCGTCACGATCACCGCCCGGCCGCTGCGCGACGTCGAGGTCACCGGCCCGTCGACCACGCTCTCCACCCCGTCCATCCGCACGCTGGCCCTCTCCGGCGCCGGCTCCACGGTCGCCGTCATGGGCCTGGTCGAGTCGGCCGAGCTCACCAGCACCACCTCGAGGCTGAGCGCTGACACGATCGGCGCCCTACGCCTCCGGGGCGCCGACTCGGTGACCGCGCGCCACGCCTTCCTCACCCGGATCACTGGATCCGGCAACGTCGTCGGCCTCACCCGAGCCGACCGCGTCGTCGTCACCGGTGACCACAACGCCGTCACCGTCACCCACGGTCGTACGACGCTCCGCGACCGCGGCACCGCCAACCTGCTCGACCTCCGGCCGCGCCGGCCCTGACCGGGCCCTCAGTAGTCCGTGCCGCCGCGCAGCGGGCCCGGGCGGCCGTCGGGGTCGTGAACGTACGCCAGGGGGACCTGTGCCACCCGCTGCTGCCACGGGCCGAGGTCCGGCAGGGGCAGGGTCCGCAACCGGCCCGGTGGCCGCTCCCCGCGCCGCCCGCCGGAGTGCCAGGCGTCGAGCGCCGCAGCCGACCGGGCGTAGGCGTCGTACATCGCGTGCGGGTCGCGCAGGTCGCCGGTGTCACCGGGCTCGCGGTCGAGGTGCTCGGACGCGAGCTCGACGCGCAACGCCGCGGCGTAGTCCTCGTCGAGGACCACGCACGAGAGCTCGGAGTCGTGCGTCCACGAGCGCCGATTGAAGTTGTCGGAGCCGACGCTGGCCCACACGTCGTCGATGACGCACACCTTGGCGTGGACGTAGACCGGCGTGCCCGCGTGGTTCTCGATGCCGTAGGCCGCGACCCGGCCGGGCGCGGCCTCCATCAGGGGCCCCAGGGCGCGGGCCCGCCCGAGGAGCTCTGCGGGTCGGGACAGCCGACCGTCCACGTCCGGGACGAGCGGGAGGAGGACGACCACGCGGAGGTCCTGGTGCTCGCGCAGGGCGGGCAGGAACGTCTCGGCCACACCGTCTCCCCAGAAGTACTGGTCCTCGACGTAGACCAGCCGGCACCCTTGGCGCACCGCCTTCGTGTAGCCGCGGGCCACGGACCGCTCCCCGCCGCGGGCGAACGGGTAGTCGTGGCCGTGCCTGAGGTTCGGGTAGGTCCGCAGCAGCTGGACGCGGTGCGAGCCGGCCTCGGGCGGCGGCGGGTCCTGCGCGGGCAGCGGGTCTGGGCTGGTGTCGAGTCGACGCAGCCGGTCGGCCCACTGCCGCAGCGGGCTCCGGCTCAGGGGCGTCGGGTCCTCCCACCGCTCGCGGAAGACGGTCTCCACTGCGTGCACCGCGGGACCCTGGATGCGGACCTGCACGTCGTGCCACGGCGGGTGCTCGCCGTACTCGTCCGCCAGGGGTTGCGACTGCGGGTCTCCCCGGTGCTCGGCGTCGTCGCGCCGGTTGTGGGCGAGGTCGATCCCGCCGATCCACGCCACGTCGCGCGAGGGGTCGTCGCGATGGCGGATCACCACGAACTTCTGGTGGTGCGAGCCGCCGGCGCGCACCCGCATGTCGAGGAGCACCTCGGCGCCGCGCTTCTGGAGGCGCTCGCCGAGGTGGCGGTTCTCCTCGGCGAAGAAGCCGGTCTGGTCGAGGTGCGAGCGCCAGACCAGGCCGCGGACGTCCACCCCGCGCTCGTCCGCCGAGCCCAGCACCTCCAGCACCTCGCTGCCGGGTGCTCCGGTGAGGCGCTCGTCGGAGTCGCCCTGCCAGTCCGTGAACAGGACCAGGTCGCCGGCCACCGTGGCCTGCAGCCGGGCGTGGAGGTCGGCGAAGTAGGTCGAGCCGTGCACCAGGGGCGTGACGACGTTGCCGTCGATCCAGGCGCAGTCGCCCTCGCACTGCTGGTCGATCACGGTGTCGGCGTTGGCACGCTCACCGGCGGTGAGGAGCCAGGTGGCGGGGTCGATCACCCCTGCAGCATGTCAGGCCAGGGCGCCGTCGCGAACGGTCACACGCCCGGCGTACACCGTGTGCACGACGCGCGACGTCAGGCTGCGACCGTGCCACGGGTTGTTGCGCGACAGCGAGGCCGAGGTGTCCCGGTCGACGGTGACGCCGGCGTCCGGGTTGACGAGCACGACGTGGGCAGGCGAGCCGAGGGTGAGCGGCCGGCCCTGGTCGGCGAGGCCGGCGATGCGGGCCGGGGTGACCGACATGACCCGGGCGACGTCGGCCCAGGACATCTCCGGCAGCGCCGTGCGGACGACGCCGAGGGCGGTCTCCAGCCCGAGCATCCCGAAGGCGGCGTCGACGAACGCGTGCTCCTTGTCGTGGCGCGCGTGCGGCGCGTGGTCGGTGGCGACGGCGTCGATCGTGCCGTCGACCAGCGCGGCGCGCAGCGCGTCGACGTCCTCCTGCGGACGCAGCGGCGGGTTGACCTTGTAGGTCGGGTCGTAGCCGGTGAGGAGGTCGGTGGTCAGCAGCAGGTGGTGGGGGGTGACCTCGGCGGTGACCGACCACGTCCCGTCTGCCGCGGCCCGCTCCTTGGCCCAGCGCAGCACGTCGACCGAGCCGGCCGTCGAGACGTGAGCGACGTGCACGCGGGAGCCGGTGTGACGCGCGAGCATGACGTCGCGCGCCACGATCACCTCCTCGGCGATGCCCGGCCACCCGGGCAGCCCGAGCCGGCCGGAGACCTCGCCCTCGTGGCAGCAGGCCGTCGGCCCGGCGAGGGCCGGGTCCTGGGAGTGCTGGGACACCACGCCGCCGAACGCCTTGACGTACTCCAGCGCGCGGCGCATCACGCGGGCGTCGTGGACGCACTTCCCGTCGTCGGAGAAGACCGTGACGCCGGCGCGCGAGCGGTGCATGAGGCCGAGCTCGGCGAGCTCCTCGCCCCCGAGCCCGCGGGTCACGGCGCCGACCGGCTGGACGTGGACGATCCCGGCCTCGCGGCCGAGCTCCCACACGCGCGTGGCCGCCTCGGCCGTGTCGGTCACGGGACTGGTGTTCGCCATCGCGAGGACGGCCGTGTAGCCACCGAGCGCCGCGGCGCGCGACCCGCTGAGGACGGTCTCGGCGTCCTCGCGGCCGGGCTCGCGCAGGTGGGTGTGGAGGTCGACCAGTCCCGGCAGCGCGACCAGCCCGTCGGCGTCGAGGACCTCGGCACCGTCCGGGACGGACTCCAGGGGCTGCAAGGTCCCGTCGTCGCCGATGTGGAGGTCGGCGGTCCGCTCGCCGAGGAGCGAGGCTCCTCTGATCACGATCGACATCAGGCTTCCTCTCCTGCCAGCAGGTGGTAGAGCACGGCCATCCGGATCGCGAGCCCGCTGGAGACCTGCTCCAGCACGACCGACTGGGCCGCGTCGGCGGCGTCGGCGGCGATCTCGAGGCCGCGGTTCATCGGGCCGGGGTGGCAGATCGGCACGTCGGGCCGCAGCCGCGACAGCCGGTCGCGGGTCAGCCCGTAGCCGACCGTGTACTCGCGCGCGGTGGGGAAGAACCCGCCCGACATCCGCTCGCGCTGCACCCGCAGCATCATCACGGCGTCGGCCCCGGGCAGCACGGCGTCGAGGTCGTATGACGTCTCGAAGCCCGCCGCGGCCGACCAGGCGCCGACGCCGCTCGGCATCAGCGTGGGCGGCGCGACGACGCTCACCCGGGCGCCCAGCTTGGTCAGGCACTGGACGTTGGAGCGGAAGACGCGGCTGTGGGTCAGGTCGCCGACGATCACCACGTGCCGTCCCTCGAGCGAGCCGAGGCGGCGCTGCAGCGTGTAGGCGTCGAGCAGCGCCTGGGTCGGGTGCTCGTGGGTGCCGTCGCCGGCGTTGACGACCGCGGCGTCGACCCACTGGCTGACCTGGAGCGCGGATCCGCTGGCGGGGTGGCGCACGACGAGGCCGTCGACGCCCATCGCGCACACCGTCAGGACGGTGTCGCGCAGGCTCTCGCCCTTGGACGTGCTCGATCCCTTGGCGCTGACGTTGATCACGTCGGCCGAGAGCCACTTGCCGGCGATCTCGAACGACGAGCGGGTGCGGGTGGAGTCCTCGAAGAACATGTTGACGACCGTGCGCCCGCGCAGCGCGGGCAGCTTCTTGACCTCGCGGCCCTGCACGTCGTGCATGTCGGACGCGGTCTCGAAGAGCTGGTGGACCTCGTCGGTGCTGAGGTCGTCGATGGAGAGCAGGTGCCTCACGAGATCGTCACCTCGTCGGTGCCGTCGACCTCGCTGAGCCGCACGCTGACCCGCTCGGCCAGGGCGCTCGGGAGGTTCTTCCCCACGTGGTCGGCGCGGATCGGCAGCTCCCGGTGGCCGCGGTCCACGAGCACCGCGAGGCGTACGGCGCTGGGCCGGCCCAGGTCGGCGAGCGCGTCGAGGGCGGCGCGGATCGTGCGGCCGGAGAACAGCACGTCGTCGACCAGGACGACGACCTTCCGGTCGATCCCGCCCGGGGGCAGCGCGGTCTTGTGGGCGCGACGGGTCGGCTGGGAGCGGAGGTCGTCGCGGTACATCGTGACGTCGAGCTCGCCCACCGCGACGGGCGCACCCTCGACCGAGGCGATCTTCTCCGCGATCCGGCGGGCGAGCGGCACGCCCCGGGTGTGCAGCCCGAGCAGGACCAGGTCGGTCGCGCCCTTGTTGCGCTCCAGCAGCTCGTGGGAGATGCGGGTGAGGGCCCGGGAGATGTCACGGGCGTCGAGGACGGTGCGGTCCGTCCGGGGGGACTCGGGTCCCGGTGCGTCGGGTGCGTCAGGTGCAGGCATGAGCGTGCCGGACCTCCTTCTCCGCCTCACGGGACGGCTCGTTAAAGGATGTCGATCGCCGCCGACCCTAGCAGTGACGGCCGTCGGAGTAGCGTGGACCGTGGCCGGTACCTTCCGGCCGCGCAGGTCAGGAACTGAACATGGGCATCGGCTACGCCACCGCATACCGCACCGGGCTCATCCCCTGGGAGAAGGCGGGCCGCACCGGGCTCCCCGTCCTCGAACGTCTCCTCGACCGCGAGGAGGCCGCGCGCCCCGACGGGATCCGCCGGGCCATCGACCTCGGGTGCGGCCGCGGTGCGCACACCAAGCTGCTGCTCGATCGCAGGTGGGACGCCATCGGCGTCGACGACGTCCGGCAGGCGGTGGACACCGCGGTGCGCCGCAACGGCCTCGACGACGCCCGCTTCGTGATCGGCGACGTCCGCCACCTGGTCCACTGCGGGGTCGGCTCGCACTTCGACCTGTTCCTCGACGTCGGCTGCTTCCAGGGGCTCGACGACGCGGGGCGCACGCTCATGGCCGGCGGCGTGACCGAGCTCGCCCAGCCGGACGCCACCGTCCTGCTGTACTCGGCCGGTCCGCGCTCGTGGCTGCGGGGCGGCCACGGCGCCGACCAGGAGGACGTCCGACGTGCCTTCCGCGGCTGGACGGTGACCGAGGAGGTCCCCGACCCGTCCGACCCGGCCGCGCCCGGCACCTGGTTCCGGCTCACCCGCGCCTGACGGCAGCCGGTCGATCGGTCAGCGCTCGACGATCGCCACCACGCCCTGGCCGCCCGCGGCGCAGATCGAGATCAGCGCCCGGCCCGAGCCGCGCTGCGCGAGCAGCTTCGCCGCGACCGGAAGGATCCGTCCGCCGGTGGCGGCGAAGGGGTGTGCGGCGGCGAGCGAGGAGCCGGTGACGTTGAGCTTGTCGCGGTCGATCGCGCCGAGCGGGGCGTCGAGCCCGAGGCGCTGCTGGCAGAACACCGGGTCCTCCCAGGCCGCGAGCGTGGAGAGGACCTGCGAGGCGAACGCCTCGTGGATCTCGTAGTAGTCGAAGTCCTGCAGCGTCAGGCCGTTGCGCGCCAGCATCCGCGGGACGGCGTACGCCGGCGCCATCAGCAGGCCCTCGTGGCCGTTGACGTAGTCGACCGCGGCGGTCTCGGCGTCGACGAGGTGCGCCAGCACGGGCAGCCCGCGCTCCTCGGCCCACGCGTCGGACGACAGCAGCACCGCCGAGGCACCGTCGGACAGCGGCGTCGAGTTGCCGGCCGTCATCGTGGCTGCGGAGCCCTTGCCGAAGACGGGTCGGAGGGTCGCGAGCTTCTCCACCGAGGAGTCAGGACGCAGGTTGTTGTCGCGCTCGACCCCGCGGAACGCCGTGACGAGGTCGTCCTGGAAGCCCTCGTCGTAGGACCGGGCCAGGTTGTGGTGCGAGCGCGCGGCCAGCTCGTCCTGCGCCTCGCGCGTGATGCGCCACTCGAGCGCAGTGAGGGCGGCGTGCTCCCCCATCGACAGTCGCGTGCGCGGCTCGCCGTTCTGCGGGATGTCGAGGCCGATGTCGCCGGGACGGATGGCGCCGAGGGCCTTGAGCCGGCTGGCGGTGTCCTTGGCCGCGTTGACCTTCATCAGCTTGCGGCGCAGCTTGTCGCTGATGGCGACCGGCGCGTCCGAGGTGGTGTCGGTGCCGCCGGCGACCCCCGCGTCGATGACGCCCAGCGCGATCTTGTTCGCCACCTGGATCGCGGCCTGCAGCCCGGTGCCGCAGGCCTGCTGGATGTCGGTGGCCGGGGTCTCGGGCGCCAGGCGCGAACCCAGGACCGACTCGCGGGTCAGGTTGAAGTCGCGCGAGTGCTTGAGCACCGCGCCCGCGACGACCTCGCCGAGCCGCTCGCCGCGCAGCTCGAACCGGTCGACCAGCCCGTCGATGGCGGCGGTGAGCATCTCCTGGTTGGAGACCCCCGCGTAGACCGAGTTGGAGCGGGCGAACGGGATCCGGTTGCCGCCGACGACGGCGACGGGACGGGTGGTGGGCTGCATGTTCCTATCCTTGCCGGTGTGGCCCCGACCGCCAACGGGGTGAGGGCCATGTCACGAAATCTGGACGTGCAGTTGCACGCTGAGTTACACCATCACCACCGCCACCGACACCTGCGATGAGGAACCCGCCACCATGAGCGACCGCTACCAGGGCTTCGCGTCCTCCCCCCTCGGCCAGCTGGTCGTGAAGAACCTCGGCCTCCCCGCCCCGACGGCGCTGGAGCGCTGGCACGACGGCGCGCCCCTCGTCGACGGTCTCGTCGTCCTCGGCGGGGACGGCCGTCTCGCCGAGACGCTGCCGACGACCCTCGACGGACTGGGCATCGCCTCGACCACCACCCTCGAGGACGGCGCACGGGCGAAGGCCCTCGTCCTCGACGCCACCGGCATCACCGACACCGCCGGGCTGGTCGCGCTGCAGGAGTTCTTCACCCCGCTGATGCGTCGCCTCGAGCGGTGCCCGCGCATCGTGGTGCTCGGCACGCCTCCCGAGCAGCGCAGCGGCTCCGAGCGGGTCGCGCAGCGGGCGCTGGAGGGCTTCACCCGTTCGCTCGGCAAGGAGGTCGGACGGGGCGGCACCGTGCAGCTGGTCTACGTCGCCCCGGCCGCCGACGGCGCCATCGCCTCCACGCTGGCGTTCCTGCTCTCGCCCAAGTCGGCCTACGTCTCGGGCCAGGTCGTGCGCATCGGCGCCCACGGCGTCGCGACGACCGACCCCGTCACCGACTGGGCACGCCAGCTCGAGGGCAGGGTCGCGCTGGTCACGGGTGCCAGCCGCGGGATCGGCGCGGAGATCGCCCGCGTGCTGCACCGCGACGGGGCCACGGTCGTGGGCGTCGACGTGCCGCAGGCCGCCAGCGACCTGCAGGACCTGATGGGCGAGCTCGACGGCGACCACCTCGTCCTCGACATCACCGCCCCCGACGCGCCGCAGCGCATCGCCCACCACCTGCGCGAGCACCACGGCGGCGTCGACGTGGTGGTGCACAACGCCGGCATCACCCGCGACAAGAGGCTCGCCAACATGGCCGACGACCGCTGGAGCAGCGTCATCGCGGTCAACCTGACGGCTCCCGAGCTCATCACCCGCGAGCTGCTCGACGCCGGGGTGGTCAACGCCGGCGGTCGCATCATCGGCGTCGCCTCGATCGCCGGCATCGCCGGCAACGTCGGCCAGACCAACTACGCGACGTCGAAGGCCGGGGTCATCGGCCTCGTCGACAGCCTGCGCGACGAGCTCACCGACGGCATCACCGTCAACGCCGTCGCCCCCGGCTTCATCATCACCCAGATGACCGCCGCGGTGCCGTTCGCGACCCGCGAGGTCGGCCAGCGGCTCAACGCGATGGCCCAGGGAGGCCTGCCCGTCGACGTCGCGGAGACCATCGCGTGGTTCGCCAGCCCCGGGTCCGGCGCGGTCAACGGCAACGTCGTGCGGGTGTGCGGCCAGATGATGCTGGGGGCCTGATGCCCGTCACCAGGATCCTGCAGGAGGAGCCGGGCGGCCTCGCCGCGCTCGCGCGGGCCGCGCTTCCTGCCGTGCCGGTTCTCGGGCGCCTGCCCGGGATCCGCAAGGCCCCGGCGTCGTCCTTCGAGGGCCTGACCCTCGCCCTCCGCGGAGTGGACGTCGACCGTGCGCACGTCGACGCGTACGCCGCCGTCTGCGGGTTCCCCCGCCGCGACACGGTGCCCCTCACCTACCCCCACCTGCTGGCGTTCGGCCTCCACATGGCCGCGATGGCCGAGCCGGTCTTCCCCTACGCCGCTCTCGGCATGGTCCACGTCGACAACACCCTGACCGCGCACCGACCGGTCGCGGTGGGCGAGCGCCTCGACGTCTCGGTCACCGTGGCCGAGCCCCGGCCCCACGCCCGCGGGGCGCTGCTCGACTTCGCGACGACCATCAGCTCCGACGGGGAGACCGCGTGGGAGTCCACGTCGACCTACCTCCGCCGCGGCCGGCCGCCGGAGGGCGACCCGACGCCGGGCGTGAGGGTCGAGGACCCGCCCACCGGTGGCATCGAGTGGCGGCTCCCCGGCGACCTCGGCCGCACCTACGCCGCGGTGTCGGGTGATGCGAACCCGATCCACCTGCACCCGCTCACCGCGAGGGCGCTCGGGTTCCCGCGCCACATCGCCCACGGGATGTGGACGCTCGCACGCTCCGTCGCCGCCATCGAGAACCGGCTGCCCGACGCGGTGCACGTCGAGGCGAGGTTCGCCAAGCCGGTGTTCCTGCCGTCGACGGTGGCCTACGCAGCCCGCGCCGACGACGACGGGTGGACGTTCGCCCTCACCCGGCCCGCCGACGGTGCGCTGCACCTGGCCGGACGGGCGACCCCGGCCTAGTCGCGCTTCTGGCGCATCCGGATCAGGCCCTCCTGGGCGACCGTGGCGACGAGCTCGCCCGAGCGCGTGAACACCCGCGCGAGGGCGAGCCCGCGCGCGCCGCCCGCGAACGGCGAGAACTGGTCGTAGAGCCACCAGTCGTCGGCGCGGAAGGGCCGGTGGAACCAGATCGTGTGGTCGAGCGAGGCCGGCTGCAGGCGCGGCGAGGCGATGTCGACGCCGTGCGGCACGAGCGCCGCCCCGAGCAGGGTGAGGTCGCTGGCGTAGGTGAACGCGGCGGACTGCACGGTGGGGTCGTCGGCCAGCGTGCCGTCGACGCGGATCCAGAGCCGGGCGCGCGCGGGGTGGTCGGGGTCGTCCGGCAGGCCGTGCCCGGAGATCCCGACGTGACGCACGTCGAGGGCCGACCACTCGCGCTCCCAGTGCTCGGCGGCCTCGCTGCCGCGGCTGCGCACGAGGTCGATCAGCGGCATGCCCTCCTCGGGCGGCACCACGTCGGGCATCCGGTCCTGGTGCTCCAGCCCCGGCTCGGGGATCTGGAAGTTCGCCGTCATGTAGTAGATCGGGCGACCGTGCTGGCGCGCCGAGACCCGCCGGGTGGCGAACGAGCGGCCGTCGCGGATCCGCTCGACGTCGTAGACGATCGGCACCGACGGGTCACCGGGGCGCAGGAAGTAGGAGTGCAGCGAGTGCAGGACGAACTGTCCCTCGACGCTGCGGGTGGCCGCCACGACCGCCTGGGCCGCGACCTGTCCGCCGAAGACGCGCTGGCGCTCGGTGCGCGCCTGCCCGCCGCGGAAGAGGTCGACCTCGAGCTGCTCGAGCTCGAGCAGGCCCACGAGCTCCTCGGCACTGCCGGCCATCAGCGGTCCTCCCAGCCGGCGCCGGTGCCGTCGTCGTCGCCGTCGCCCTTGCCGGAGTCGTCGAGCTCGGCGAGGAACGCCTCGAAGGCGCTGCCGATCTCCTCGCCCGTGGGCAGCTGGCCGTCACCGGCGAGCAGCGAGGACCCGGACGCCTCGGCCTCGCGGAAGGAGTCGTACTGCTGCTCCAGGCCGCGCACCACCTCGCCGACCTCGTCGTGGGAGGCGAGGTAGCGGTCGACCTCGGTCTCGGTGATCTCGGCGGCCTCGCGGACCTCGGCGAGGTCGACGGTGAGCCGGCCGCCGATCTCGAGGTGCTCCAGCAGCACCAGCGCGGCCTGGGGGTACTCCATCTGCGCGAGGTAGTGCGGGATGTGGGCGACGTAGCCCAGCGCATCGAGGCCCCACTCCCCCAGCCGCAGCTCGAGCAGCGCCTGCGCGCTCGCCGGGATCCGCAGCTCGCCCTGCCAGGGGCTCTCGCCGGGGACCAGGTCGGCGCGGTTGGCGTGGGGCGTGATCGCGATCGGTCGCGTGTGGGGCACGGCCATCGGGACCGCACCGAGGCTGACCGTGCGCGAGACGCCGAAGTGCTCGACCACCTCGCGCACCGCGCGGGTGAAGGCCTCCCAGCGGATGTCGGGCTCGGGCCCGGTGAGCAGCAGGAAGGGCGTGCCGCCGGTGTCGCGCAGCGCGCGCACCACCAGGCGCGGCGCCTCGTAGTCGGTGTAGTGGTCGCGCACGAACGTCATCGGCGGGCGCCGGGCGCGGTAGTCGTGGAGGGCGTCGACGTCGAAGGTCGCGACCACCTTCCCCTCGCCCTGGCCGCGCCCCAGTCCGGCGAGGTGCCCGGCCGCGAGCTCGGCGGCCTTGCCGGCGTCGAGGAACCCCGTCAGCACGCAGACCATCGTGAGGTCTCCGGCCTCCGCCAGGACCTCGGCGTCGTCCACGATGTGCACGAGTCGTTCGACCATGGGCGAAGCCTAGTGAGTCGTGCCCCGTGACCCGACACACACCCGCACTTCTGGGCAGTCGTTGTTACTCAGGGGTAACGTGACCCTGCCCGCCACACATCGAGACCAGGAGCAGCCCGTGCCCCGTCCCCAGCGTGAGGTCGTCTTCGTCGACGGCGTGCGCACCCCGTTCGGCAAGGCCAAGGGCCAGTACGCCGAGACGCGCGCCGACGACCTTGTCATCAAGTGCATCACCACCCTGATGCGCCGCAACCCCTCCCTGCCGCCCGAGCGCGTCGACGAGGTCGCCCTGGCCGCGACGACCCAGATCGGCGACCAGGGCCTGACCCTCGGCCGCACGGCCGCGCTGCTCTCCGGCCTGCCGCAGAGCGTCCCCGGCTACTCCATCGACCGCATGTGCGCGGGCGCGATGACCGCGGTCACCAACGTCGCGTCGGGCATCGCCTTCGGCGCCTACGACGTCGCGATCGCCGGCGGCGTGGAGCACATGGGACGCCACCCGATGGGCGAGGGCGTCGACCCCAACCCGCGGATCCTCTCCGAGCGCATCGTGAACCCCGACGCGCTGGTCATGGGCAAGACGGCCGAGAACCTCCACGACCGCTTCCCCACGATCACCAAGCAGCGCGTGGACGCCTACGCCGTGCGCAGCCAGCAGAAGACCAAGGCCGCCTACGACGCCGGGAAGATCCAGCCCGACCTGGTCCCGGTCGCCACCCGCTCCGCCGACGCCGGCTGGGGCCTGGCCACGCTCGACGAGCCGATGCGTCCCGAGACGACCATGGAGTCGCTCGCCTCGCTCAAGACGCCCTTCCGCTCCCACGGCAACGTCACCGCGGGCAACGCCGCCGGCATCAACGACGGCGCCACCGCCGCGCTGCTCGCCGACGAGGAGACCGCGCGCGAGCTCGGCCTGCCGGTCAAGATGCGGCTGGTGACCTACGCCTTCGTGGGCGTGGAGCCCGAGGTCATGGGCGCCGGCCCCATCCCGGCCACCGAGAAGGCGCTCCGTCTCGCGGGCCTGGGCATCGACGACATCGACGCCTTCGAGGTCAACGAGGCGTTCGCCGTGCAGGTGCTCGCGTTCCTCGAGCACTACGGCATCGCCGACGACGACGCCCGGGTGAACCCCTACGGCGGTGCGATCGCGATGGGCCACCCCCTCGCGTCCTCCGGCGTACGCCTGATGAACCAGCTGGCGCGCCAGTTCGAGGAGCGCCCCGAGGTCCGCTACGGCCTCACCACCATGTGCATCGGCATCGGCATGGGCGGCACCGTGATCTGGGAGAACCCGCACTGGAACGGAGAGACCAAGTGAGCACCACCCCCGACCCGACCGTCTTCGAGCGTGCGCAGGCGATCGTCTCCGACGCCGAGCGCGTGACCCGGGCCCACCTGCGCAAGGTCAGCCTGCCGGGTGTGACCTTCGGCCTGATCACCCTCGACAACGGCGAGGACCACACCAAGCCCAACACCTTCGGCCCGGCCTCGCTGCTCTCGCTCAACACCGCGATCGACCAGGCGCTGGCCGACGACTCGGTCGACGCGATCGCCGTCACCGGCAAGCCGTTCATCCTCGCCGCCGGTGCCGACCTGACCTCGATCCAGGGCGGCGGCCCCGACGCGGTCCGCACCGTTGCCGAGCTCGGCCACGCGGTCTTCCGCAAGCTGCAGGACGGTGTCAACGGCACGGCCAAGACGTCGTTCGGCTTCATCAACGGCCTCGCCCTCGGCGGCGGCCTCGAGGTCGCGCTGCACTGCCACTACCGCACGATCATGGACTCCGCGCCGGCCGTCGGCCTGCCCGAGGTCATGCTCGGCCTGGTCCCCGGCTGGGGCGGTGCCTGGCTGGTGCCCAACCTCGTCGGCGCCGACAAGGCCGTCACGCTGGTCCTGGAGAACCCGCTCAACCAGGGCAGGACCCTGAGCGGGCAGGCCGCCTTCGACATGGGCCTGGCCGACGCCGTCTTCAACGGCGCCGACTACCTCGAGCAGTCGCTGCTCTGGGCCGCCTCGGTCGTGCGCGGCGAGACGACCGTCGAGCGCGCCGAGGTCGACCGCGGCGAGGCCTGGAACGCCGCGATCGAGCGTGCCAGGGGCATCGTCGCCAGCAAGACCGGCGGCGCCTCCCCCGCGGCGGCCAGGGCCGTCGAGCTCATCGCCGCCGCCCGTGACACCGACCGTGACGCGGGCTTCGCGGCCGAGGACGACGCCCTCGAGGCGATGTCGAGGACCCCCGAGCTGCTCGCCTCGCTCTACGCCTTCGACCTGGTCCAGAAGCGCGCCAAGCGCCCCGCCGGCGCGCCCGACAGGTCGCTGGCCCGTCCGGTGACCAAGGTCGGCATCGTCGGCGCGGGCCTGATGGCCAGCCAGCTGGCGCTGCTGTTCGTACGCCGCCTCGAGGTGCCGGTCGTGCTGACCGACCTCGACCAGGAGCGGGCCGACAAGGGAGTGGCCTACGTCCACGCCGAGATCGACAAGCTGCTCGCCAAGGGCCGGATCAACCAGGACAAGGCGAACCGGCACAAGGCTCTGGTCTCCGGCCAGACCGACAAGCAGGTCGCCTTCGGCGACGCCGACTTCGTGATCGAGGCCGTCTTCGAGGAGATGTCGGTCAAGAAGACCGTCTTCGCCGACGTCGAGAAGGTCGTCAGCGCAGAGTGCGTGCTGGCCACCAACACCTCCTCCCTGTCGATCACCGAGATGGCGGCCGACCTCGAGCACCCCGAGCGGGTGGTGGGCTTCCACTTCTTCAACCCGGTGGCCGTCATGCCGCTGCTGGAGATCGTCCGGGGCGAGGCCACTGACGACGCGACGCTGGCGACGGCGTTCGCCACCGGCAAGACGCTGAAGAAGACGAGCATCCTGGTCAAGGACAGCCCCTCCTTCATCGTCAACCGGCTGCTCGGCCGCTTCATGAGCGAGGTCGGCCGGATCGTCGACGAGGGCACTCCGCTGCAGGTCGCCGACGGCGCCTTCGCCGGCGTCGCCCCGATGCCGCCGTTCTTCCTGCTGTCCCTGGTGGGTCCGGCGATCGCGCTGCACAACAACGAGACGCTCAAGGGCGCCTTCCCCGACCGCTTCTACGTCTCCCCCGCGCTCGAGCGCGTCGTGGCGGCGAGGAAGTCGTCGTACTACCTCCCCGACTTCTCCATCGACCCCGAGGTCGAGGCACTGCTGGAGAAGCCGGAGAACCCGGTGGTCCTCACCGGCGAGGAGGTGCGCGCGCGCACCCTCGCCGGACTGGCCGAGGAGGCCCGCCTGATGCTCGACGAGGGCGTCGTGGCGGCCCCGCAGGACATCGACCTGGCCATGATCACCGGCGCCGGGTTCTCCTTCTGGAACGGCGGGCTGACGTTCATGCTCGACGTCGCCGGCATCTCGGAGAAGGCGACGGGCAAGCGCTTCCACTGATCGAGGCGCTCCACCCCACCGCTGGGCGGTGCGTGAGGGGGATTCCCGGGCTCCGGGATCCCCTCCACGCACCGCCCTCGGCGCGTCCGGGGGCCGACACGCCCGTGAGCGGTGCGTGAGGAGGGTTCGCGGGCCGGAGAATCCTCCTCACGCACCGCTGCGCCCGACGAACCGGAACCGCTGCCCACCTCGTCGGTAGGGGTGACCCACTCCCACCCACGAGGAGCACCCATGACCCGACGCGACCCGGCGGCCTTCGCCGAGTTCGTGGCCGCGCGGTCTGCTGCCCTGCACCGCACCGCGTACCTGATGGTCGGCGAACGCGGCCTCGCGCAGGACCTGCTGCAGGAAGCGCTGACCAAGACGTACGTCGCCTGGCCCCGGCTGCGCGACCCGGCGCAACGCCGAGGCCTACACGCGCAAGGCGATCACGACGACCGCCATCTCCTGGTACCGCCGCCGCAGCTGGGGCGAGCGCCCGACCGACACGGTCCCCGAGCGTCGGTCCGTGGCCGACCACGCCGACGACGTCTCGACCCGCGACCTGCTGTGGGCGGCGCTGCAGTCGCTGCCGCCCCGGCAGCGCGCCGCCATCGTGCTGCGCTTCTACGAGGACCTCTCCGAGGCCCGCACCGCCGAGGTCCTCGGCTGCGCGCCCGGCACGGTCAAGAGCCAGGTGTCCGCCGGGCTCCGCAAGCTCCGTGACCACCTGGGCGAGCGCGTCGGCGACGACGTGCTGCCCCTGCACCTGTTGGAGGTGACCCGATGACCGGGCTGCTCCAGGACCTGCTCCACGAGCGCGCCGACGAGGTCGGCACGCCCCACCTCGACCTCGACGCCATCACCCGCGACGGCGACCGACGCGTACGCCGCCGGCGCACCGCCCTGCTCGGCGGGATCGCCGCCGCCACGGTGGCCGCCGGGCTCGCCGTCCCCGCCCTGCTCCCCGCCCAGGACGCCCGCCGCACCGACGACCTCGTCGCCGACGGCACGTCGGCCGCGCCCGTCCCGCTGTCCTGGACCACCGGCAGCGTCCTGCACCGCCCCGGCCTCCCCGACGTCGACCTCGGCGTCGACGTCCGGGCCTGGGTGTGGGTCGGGGACGACGTCGTGTTCACCGACCCCGCCCGCACCGTGCGGCTGTGGACCGGGGACGCCCTCGACGTCATCGGCCGCACGGCAGCGGCGGCGACCGACGACGCGGAGCTCGTGTCCGACGGGCGCTTCGCCGCCTGGGTGTCGCAGGACGGTCGCGTCGTGAGGTACGACGTGGCGCAGCGCGAGCCGGTGGTCGCGCCCGAGCTGCCCGGCGACGGGACCCGGGTGACCGCGATGGACGGCTCGCAGGTCTACGCCGCCGACAGCGCCGGCGTCTACGTCTGGCAGCCCACCGCCCCCGACGCGTACCGCACGGTCAGCGACGACCCGCAAGACGTCGTCCTGGACGCCGAGGACGGCACCACCGTGCAGCTCGAGGGTGACCGGCAGGCGCGGGTCTCCGGCCCCGGGCGCGACACCAGCCTGGTCGTCGACGGCTTCGCGAACCTCGCGCCGGGCGGCGGCCACGTCGTCGCAGAGAGCGACGACGAGGGCATCCTCCTCGACACCGCGACCGGTGACCGGGTCCCGCTCCTCACCGGCTACGAGTGGGCGCTGCCCTTCCAGTGGCTCGACGACGACACGGTCGCGGTGCTGGCCTTCGCCGGCATCGAGAGCGGTGGGTCGCAGACGCCGTACGTCCTGCCGTGCACGGTGTCGACGGGTGACTGCGGGCAGGCGACGGAGCTGCCGGACGCCTTCCAGCTGCCGCTGGGCATGCACCTCGACAACTGACGAGCTGACGCATCTGCACACCCTCACCCGTGCAGATGCGTCACCTCGGCGCCTCCACACGGTGCAGATGCGTCAGCTCGGCGCCTCCACACGGTGCAGATGCGTCAGCTCGGCGCCTCCACACGGTGCAGATGCGTCAGCTCGGCGCCTCCACACGGTGCAGATGCGTCAGCTCGGCGCCCCCACGCGGTGCAGATGCGTCAGCTCGCGCACTCTGGCATGCGCAGATGCGTCAGGTCAGTCGCGCGCGGAGTAGTCGCGGGCGGGCTCGCCGACGCCCTGGCCCACGCGGCTGTGCTTGTAGCCGTAGCCGAAGTAGATCGCGAAGCCCAGCGCCATCCAGACCAGGAACCGCAGCCACGTCTCGGCGGTGAGGTTGAGCATCAGGAACACGCAGATCGCCGCCGAGAGCCACGGCAGGAAGGGCGAGAACGGGACCCGGAACGACCGCTCGAGGTCGGGGCGGTTCTTGCGCAGGATCGGCACCGCGACCGAGACGAGGGCGAACGCGGACAGCGTGCCGATGTTGACCATCTCCTCGAGCTTGCCGATCGGCGTCACCGAGGCGACGATCGCGACGACGAGGCCGATGGCGAGCGTGATCCGCACGGGCGTCCCGGTCTTCGGGTTCACGTGCGCCAAGGACGTCGGCATGAGCCCGTCGCGGCTCATCGCGAAGAAGACGCGCACGGCACCGATCATCAGCGTCATGACCACGGTCGTCAGGCCGGCCACCGCGCCGGCCGAGATCAGGGTGGCGAAGCCGTCCTTGCCCTGGTCGATGAACGCGGTGGCGAGCGCGGCGTCGGGGTTGATGTCGTCGTACTTGACCATGCCGGTGATCACCAGCGCGACGGCCATGTAGAGGATCGTGCAGACGATGAGCGAGCCGATGATGCCGCGGGGCAGGTCCTTCTGCGGGTTGCGCGCCTCCTCCGCGGTGGTGGCCACCACGTCGAAGCCGATGTAGGCGAAGAAGACCAGCGACGCGGCGAAGAGGATGCCCGCGACGCCGTAGACGCCCGGCGCGCCGAAGACCGTCTGGATCAGCGGCGTGTGGAGCCAGCCCTCCCCCGTGGTCCCGGCGGCGCTCGGCGGCACGAACGGCTTGTAGTTGTCGGTGTCGATGAACTGGATGCCGGCGATGATGACGAAGAGCACGATGAAGAGCTTGAGCGCCACGAGCACGAGGTTGACCCGCAGCGACTCCTTGATGCCGAACGCCACCAGGGCGGTGAGGACCGCGACGAGCAGGAAGGCCGGCAGGTCGACCGTGTCGCCGTAGCCCAGGCTCTCGGGCCAGCCGAGGCCGATCTCGCCGAGGAAGGTCTCGAAGTACGACGACCACCCCTGCGCCACGACGGACGCGCCGAGCATCAGCTCCAGGATCAGGTCCCAGCCGATGATCCAGGCGATCATCTCGCCCATCGTGGCGTAGGAGAACGTGTACGCCGACCCCGACACCGGCACGGTCGAGGCGAACTCGGCGTAGCACAGCGCCGCGAGGCCGCAGCAGACCGCGGCGACCATGAACGAGAACACCACGCCGGGGCCCGCGTAGGCCTGCGCCACCCGCCCGGTGAGGGTGAAGATGCCCGCGCCGATGATGACGCCGATCCCGAAGACCGTGAGGTCGAGGGCGGTGAGGCTCTTCTTGAGCTTGAACTCGGGGTCTTCCGTGTCGGCCATCGAGAGCTCGATGGACTTCGTGCGCCAGATGCTCATCCGAGCAACCTAGGGCACCCGGCGCCCCTACTGGCGGGTCACCCCGCGGACGCGGACACGGCGTGCCGCCCGCTCAGGCGGAGTGGTCGACCTCGACCAGCGACTCCCCGTCGTCGAGGGCGGTGACGTCCTCGACGATGCCGCGCGCGAGGGTCTGCGCGTCGAGGCCGATGCGCGAGAGGATCACGTCGCGCTTGGCGTGGTCGAGGAACTCCTGCGGGATGCCGTGCAGGCGGAACGGCGTGCGGACGTCGGCGTCGTTGAGCGTCTGGAGCAGCGTCGCGCCGCACCCGCCGACCCGCCCGTTGTCCTCGACGCTGACCACGAGGCGGTGCTCGCGCGCGAGCTCGACGATGGCCGGGTCGACCGGCTTGACCCACCGCGGGTCGACGACCGTGACGCCGATGCCCTGGTCGGACAGCCGCTCGGCGACCTCGACCGCCGTCGTGCACATCGAGCCCACCGCGACGATCAGCACGTCCTTCTCGCCCTCGCGGACCAGCACGTCGGCACCGCCCGCGCGGCCGATCGCCGGCACGTCGGCCGGGGGCGGACCCTTGGGGAAGCGCACGACGGTCGGGGCGTCGTCGACCTCCACGGCCTCGTCGAGGAGCTCGTGGAGGCGGGTGACGTCGCGCGGCGCCGCCAGGCGCAGGCCGGGGACGACCTGCAGGATCGACATGTCCCACATGCCGTTGTGGCTGGCGCCGTCGTCGCCGGTGACACCGGACCGGTCGAGCACGAACGTGACCCCGCACCGGTGGAGCGCGACATCCATCAGGACCTGGTCGAAGGCGCGGTTGAGGAAGGTGGCGTAGACGGCGAAGACGGGGTGCAGCCCGCCCATCGCGAGGCCGGCCGCGGAGGTGGCCGCGTGCTGCTCGGCGATGCCGACGTCGAAGGTGCGCTCGGGGAACTTCTGGGCGAAGGTGTCGAGGCCGACGGGGTGCATCATCGCGGCGGTGATCGCCACGACGTCGTCACGTCGCTCGCCGATGCCGACGATGGCCTCGGAGAAGTGGTCGGTCCAGATCTTGCCCTTGGGCTTCTCCGCACCGGTCTGCACGTCGAAGGGGCCCGGGGCGTGGAACTGGTCGGCCTCGTGGCGCAGCGCCGGGTCGTAGCCCTGTCCCTTGCGGGTGATGGCGTGCACGATCACCGGGCCCGCGAACCGCTTGGCGCTCGCGAGGGCCTGCTCCATCGCGACGCGGTCGTGACCGTCGACGGGGCCGACGTACTTCAGGCCCAGGTCCTCGAAGAGGCCCTGCGGGGCGAGCGCGTCCTTCATGCCCTTCTTCACCGCGTGGAGCGCGTCGTAGGCGGCGTGGCCGACGCCGGGGACGGCGTTGAGGCGCTTCTTGACCAGGTCGAGGACCTGCTCGTAGCGCGGGTTGGTGCGCAGGGAGGTCAGGGCGGTGGCCAGGCCGCCGATGGTCGGGGTGTAGGAGCGCTCGTTGTCGTTGACGACGATCACCAGGCGGCTGTTGCGGGCGATCGCGATGTTGTTGAGCGCCTCCCAGGCCATGCCGCCGGTGAGCGCGCCGTCGCCGATCACGGCCACGACGTGGCGGTCCTCGCCCTTGACGGCATAGGCCTTGGCGAGCCCGTCGGCCCACGACAGCGAGGTCGAGGCGTGGGAGTTCTCGACGATGTCGTGCTCGGACTCGGCGCGGCTGGGGTAGCCGCTCATGCCGCCCTCCTTGCGGAGCGTGGCGAAGTCGCCGTGGCGGCCCGTGACGAGCTTGTGCACGTAGGACTGGTGGCCGGTGTCGAAGACGACCCGGTCGTGCGGGGAGTCGAAGACGCGGTGGATGGCCAGGGTCAGCTCGACCACGCCGAGGTTGGGACCGAGGTGTCCGGAATTGGTCGCGACGGTCCGGATCATCAGGTCGCGGATCTCGGCGGCCAGCTCGTCGAGCTGCTCCGCGGAGAGGCCGCGCAGGTCACGCGGCGACGCGATCGAGTCGAGGAGTCCCATGGCCCCGAGTCTATTTCATGGCAGGTCGAGGACCGCCACCGACGGCTCCTGCAGGCTCCCCATCCAGACCCGTCCCCGGTGCTCCCGCACGCCGGTGACCATGTGGTATCCGGGCCCGCTCGACGGCTGCGCGACGTCGAGGTCGTGCACGAGCGCTCCGTCGTCGCCGTAGGCCTGCACGCGGATCGTCTGCCTCGGCCGGGGCTGGAGCGCCTCGGGGATCCGGGTGACGGCCCGGCGCACGAGCATCGGCATCGAGCCGAGGCGCTCGACGACGCCGTCGAGCGGGCTGGCGATGGTCACCCAGACCAGCCCGTCGCTGCCGAGGCTGATGTTGTCGGGGTAGCCGGGGAGGTCGTGGGCGAGCAGGTCCCGCTGCCCGGCCCGCGGACCGCTGAGCCACAGGCGTACGACCGTGCGCGCACGGGTCTCCGCGACCGCGACGAACGACTCGTCGGCGGACAGGGCCACGCCGTTGGCGAAGGCGAGGCCGGTCAGCACGACCTCGACCGTGCCGTCGGGGTCGCGCCGCAGCAGGCGGCCGGTGCGGGTGTCCTGGACGAAGTCGTCCTTCCAGCGCTCCACGCCGAAGTGGAGCGAGGAGTCGCTGAACCAGATCGTGCCGTCGGCCGCGACCGCGGCGTTGTTGCAGAAGCGCATCGGCCGTCCGTCGACGCGGTCGAGCAGCACCTCCACGTGTCCGGTGTCGGGCGAGACCCGCAGCAGCCCCCGGTGGGCGTCGCACACGAGGAGGTCGCCGCCGTCGAGGAGCTCGAGGCCGAGCGGGCGCCCGCCGGTGTCGGCCACCCGCCGGACGCCACCGGTGCGCGGGTCGAGCGCCCAGACGGCGCCGTCCTCGGTCCCGGTCAGGACGGTCCCGTCGGCGGTGACGACGACGTCCTCGGCGCCCATCGACGGGACGGGGTGGACGGTGAGGGCGGGCGTGGTCGCGGTCATGGCGCCATGCTGGCGTACAGGTCGCTGCGCAGGAAGGCCGGCAGGATCGCCTGCGCTCCCCGGGTCACGCGCAGGGACGGGACCGTCGCGGGGTCGACGAACACGATCTGCCGGCCCTCGCGGCAGTCGATGTCGGCGTCGGTGAGGTCGGTGGCCGCGGCGTAGACCCACATCCGGTCCCACGTGCCGTAGGAGGCGCGGTGGTCGTTGGCGAACGCGCCCAGCTCCTCCACCTCGGCGGGGTCCAGGCGCACGCCGGTCTCCTCCTCCAGCTCGCGCACGGCGCCCTCGCGCGGGGTCTCACCGGGCTCGAGGTGGCCGCCGGAGAGTCCCCAGCAGTCGGGGTCGATGCGGGGGTGCTCGTCGCGCTCCTGCAGCAGGATCCAGCCCCGGCGGTCCACCAGGACGACGCCGGCGAAGCCGCGGGCGTCGGCGGGCGGCACGGGCGTGTGGTCGAGCGCCCAGCCCTCCAGCGCCTCGAGGACCTGCTCGGTGGAGGTCACCAGCGGCAGGTCGCGCACGGCGACCGGGTCGACGAAGACGATCTGGCGTCCCTCCTGGCAGTCGACGTCGCCGTCACCGAGCAGGGTCGGCGCCGCGAAGGCGTGGTAGCGGAACCGGCCGTGGGGAGAGGTGACCCGGAACTCACCGAGGTCGTGCAGGTCGTCGGGCGCCACCTCGATGCCGGTCTCCTCGACCAGCTCCCGCACGGCGCCGTCCCGCGGCGACTCGTCGCCCTCGAGGCCCCCACCGGGGAAGCACCACGTGTCCGGCCACACCGGCGCGTGCTCGTCGCGCTCCTGCATGAGGAACCACCCCCGTGGGTCGACCAGCGTCAGGCAGACGAAGTCGCGGCGCTCGCGGTCGGCGGCGTCGTCGGGGTCGGCGGTGTCAGGCATCCCGCGACCCTAGCCAGCGCTCACATCCGCACCCGGTAGCGACGCCCGCGCAGGGCGTCCTCGACGAGCCCGACCTCGCGGCGCACGGCCATCAGCCGCGCGTCCTCGAGCTGGAACGTCTGCACGGCCGCCTGCACCACCGCCTCGCTGGCCACGTCGCGGAGGTCGCCGCGGATCTCGCTGAGGCCCCGCCGGGTGGCGAGCTGCTGGGCCTCGACGTGCAGCACGGCGAACCGCGCCAGCACGACGACGTGACGACGCAGCCCCGCGAACCGGCGGTAGTCCGGCGGGCAGAGGTCGAGCAGCCACGCGGCCGCGGTCGCCTCCCAGTCGGGCGCGTCGGGCGGTCGCACCTGCCGCGGCCACCCCGGCGGCGCCACTCCCCGGTGGCCCGGCGGCGGCTCGGGGCGCCGGTGCGGCTGCGGGACGGGGAACACCGACCCAGTGTATCGAACACGTCTTCGATCGGAGAGCGAGTCAGCGAAGCCCGAGCGCCATCTCCACGTCGGTCAGCTCCGGGTCGCGCAGGCCCACCAGGTCCAGGCGCCACCACACGTCGGGGTAGACCAGCCGACCGGTCATCCACGCCTCGTGGCCGGGCAGCAGCAGCACCTGGCAGGCGGGGTCCGGGATCCGCGTCGACGGGCGCTCCAGGCCGTGGTCGGACGCCCGCTCCCAGCCCCGCGGGCCGTAGTAGCCGGGCGCACCCTCGAGGAACACCAGCGGTGCGCCGAGCCGCTGGGCGACCTCCGGGACCGCGGCGAGCAGCGTCGTGCCGACTCCCCTGCCCTGCACGTCGGGTGCGACGGCCAGCGGGCTGAGGACCAGCACCTCGACGAGGCGCTCGCGCGCGTCGACCCACGCGCGGGAGAGCGCGACGCACCCGACCACCTCGTCGTCCAGCACCGCGACCAGCTCGACGGCCATGTCCTCGACGCCGCGCAGGCGTGCCATGACGTCGTTGACGGCGGCGCCCTTGTCGCCGAACGCTGCCTCGACGACCGACTCGACCGCGGGGGTGTCGACGTCGCCGGCCTCACGCACCTCCACGACCGCCTGCCCGGGCACGGCTCAGCCCGCGAGGAACGACCAGCGCACCGTGCGCTCGTCGTTGTCGACGTTGAGGTCGACGAGGCAGATGCTCTGCCACGTCCCGAGCGCCAGGCGTCCGCCGAGGACCGGCACGGTGGCGTGGGGAGGGACGATCGCCGGCATCACGTGGGAACGTCCGTGGCCGCGCGAGCCGTGGGCGTGGCGCCAGCGGTCGTCGGCGGGCAGCAGGTCGGCCAGCGCGGCGAGCAGGTCGTCGTCGGAGCCCGCGCCGGTCTCGATGATCGCGATGCCCGCGGTCGCGTGCGGCACGAAGACCTGCAGGAGGCCGTCTCCCCGCTCGGCGACGAAGGCGGCGGCGTCGCGGGTCAGGTCGAGGACCGTCTCGGCCCCGCCGGTGCGGTAGGTCGTGGTCTCGGAGTCCATGACGTCACGCTAGCGCTGCACGCGCTCGCGCAGCCCGGCGCCCAGACCGACGACGGTCAGCGCGTCGAACGCCCCACCGACCACCTCGGCGACCCGCCGGTGTCGCACGGGACCCAGGCGCAGCCGCAGGTGGATCCTGCTGCCGGAGGGGACGGCGCTGACCCGGAGGCACCAGGTCAGGTCGGTCCTGCCGCGCCTCGAGGTGTAGAGCAGCAGGTGGGGCGGCTCGAGCGCCGCGAGCGTGAAGGTCGCGTCCGCACCGCCCCAGTCGGGGACCACGTCCCCGACCCTGTGGTCGAGGAAGCGCTCGTCGACGTGGCGCAGGGCGCGGCGCGAGCGGGGCACGAGCCGCTCGACGCGCCGCGGGAGGTACCACCCGGCCCGCTGCTTGCCGAGCTGCACCAACCACGGCCACACGACCTCTGGGGCAGCCGGGACGTCGAGGCCCCGGTCCATCACCACGTCGGCGTCGACCAGCTCGTCCCCCGGCAGCACGGCCGCGCGTTCGGCGTGCGTCGCACGTGCGAGATCCATGCACGCTGTCTACACCCGGTCCGGCAACCGGTGGGGGGTCAGTCCTGCAGCGCCTGCTCGATCCGCTCGACCTTCGCGGTCAGCTGCCCGTCGTAGCCGGGGCGGATGTCGGCCTTCAGCACCAGCCCGACGCGCGGGGACACCTCGGCGACCACGTCGACGGCCTTCTTGACCACCGCCATGACCTCGTCCCACTCCCCCTCGATGTTGGTGAACATCGCGTTGGTCTCGCACGGCAGCCCCGACTCGCGCACCACGCGGACGGCTGCGGCGACGGCGTCGGTGACGGACCCGGTGGGATCCCCGGACATGGGCGAGAGGGAGAAGGCGACGATCATGGCGACCACGCTAGGGCACTCGTGCGGACCCCGATCGGGCGACCTCCACCCCCGGGGGTGGGTGGCCCATCCGGACGCCGACCTACGTTCGAAGCACCACTGAACGGGTCCCGGCCCCGGGTCCCAGAGGAAGGGAACACCACGTGCCTGACGTCACCGCAAGCTCCGGCCTGCTGAGCTCCACGAAGGTCCACGTCGAGGACTCCGGTGGCCCCGGTCGCCCCGTCGTCCTGATCCACGGCTGGCCGCTGTCCGGCGAGTCGTGGAGCGAGCAGGTCCGCCCGCTCCACGCCGCGGGCCACCGTGTCGTCGCCTACGACCGGCGCGGCTTCGGTCGCAGCGACAAGCCCTCCAAGGGCTACGACTACGACACGCTCGCCGACGACCTCGACGGCGTGCTGAAGGAGCTCGACCTCACCGACGTGACCCTGGTCGGCTTCTCGATGGGTGGCGGCGAGGTCGCCCGGTACGTCGCCCGTCACGGCGAGGACCGGATCCACTCGGTCGTCTTCGCCGGCGCCGTGCCGCCCTACCTGATGAAGACCGACGACAACCCCGACGGCCCCCTCACCGAGGAGGCCGCCCAGGGCATGGAGGAGGGCCTCAAGGCCGACCGCACGTCGTTCTTCGACGGCTTCATGACCGCCTTCTTCTCCGCCGACGGCGAGCTGAAGGTCACCGAGGAGCAGCGCCAGGAGGCCATCGCCCTGTGCCACCAGAGCGACCAGACCGCGGCGCTGGGCTGCATGGCGGCCTTCGGCACCACGGACTTCCGCGACGACCTGACCGCGATCACCGTCCCCACGCTCGTCATCCATGGCGACTCCGACGCGATCGTGCCCCTCGAGGGCTCGGGCCAGCGGACCCACGCGGCGGTGCCGAGCTCGGACCTCGTCGTCGTCGAGGGGGCACCTCACGGCTTCAACGTGAGCCACGCCGAGGAGTTCAACCGCGCCCTCCTGCACTTCTTGGAGCGCTGACGGCCCTTCCTGGGCGTTGAGGCCCTGCTCCTGCGCGTTGAGTCTCTGCGCGACTCAACGCGCGCTCCACGCGACTCAACGCACGAAAGGCACCCCGTCCTGCGCCGTGAGTCTCTCCGCGACTCAACGCGCGTGCGCGGCCTCTTCCGGCGCCGTGAGTCTCGGAGAGACTCACGGCGCAGAGATCCGGGTCGACCTCCCGGCTCAGGCGTTCGCGCCGGGTAGCCCGCCCTGCGGGTCGGGCGTGCCGCCGGCGCAGCTCACGCCGCGCTCCGGGGCGGTGTGGCCGTCGCCGTACTCCTCGAGGAACAGCGCGAGACGCGGGTCGTCGGCACCATCGAGGCGGAGCTGCGTCCCCCAGACCGTGACCACCACGGGGCCGGGCAGCCCCTCGCGCGGCGACATGATGCCGTTGTCGGGCAGCACCGCCGCCAGCGTCGCGACGTCGTCGTCCAACAGGGACGGGTCGTGGGTGATCCACACCGACCCGTGCTCGAGGTCGTGGACCGCGTTCTCCTCGCGGACCGGCTCGTCGTAGACGCCGCAGTCGAGCCACACCGGCGCGTGCGGACCGCCGACGGGCGGGTTCTGCCGGTAGGCGACGTCACCGGGCGTGTGCACACGCGACGCCACCTCGAAGGTCTGCACCTCCGCCAGGTCGCGCGCGCGCTGCGCCTCCTCCTCGCCGTGGAGCGCCCGGTCGACCAGGGGCGCGACCAGCGCCGCGCCCAGCACGGCGACGGCCAGCACGGTCGAGAGCACCAGCGGCAGCCGGCTCGCCCCGCTCTCGGGGCTCTCGCTGCCCTCGGGCGTCTCGTCACTCGGAGGGACGGCGGACTGCTCCTCCGGCCCGGCCGCGGCGGTGTCGTGCGTACCGGGTTCGTCCACCGCGTCAGGCTACCGGGGCGTCAGCAGAGCGGACGGCGTGACCTGCCGACGCTGGGCCCCACCCACGGCCGACGGGCCGCGCCCGGGAGGTCCCGGACGCGGCCCGTCAGGGTCCGCTCAGAAGTGCGTCAGGCGCGCAGCAGGTTGCGCAGGACGTACTGCATGATGCCGCCGTTGCGGTAGTAGTTCGCCTCGCCGGGGGTGTCGATGCGCACCACGGCCTCGAACTCGCTGGTCTCGCCGTGCGCCTGGTCGGTGCCGGGCGCGGGCTCGACCCTGACCGTCACGGTCTTGGGCGTGGTGCCGTCGTTGAGCTCGGTGATGCCGGAGATCGAGATGATCTCGGCACCCGTCAGGCCCAGGTCGTCGGCCGTCTTGCCCGCGGGGAACTGGAGCGGGATGACGCCCATGCCGATGAGGTTGGAGCGGTGGATCCGCTCGTAGGACTCGGCGATGACGGCCTTGACGCCGAGCAGCGCGGTGCCCTTGGCGGCCCAGTCGCGCGAGGAGCCGGAGCCGTACTCCTTGCCCGCCAGGACGACCAGCGGCGTGCCGGCAGCCTGGTAGTGCTCGCTGGCCTCGTAGACGCTGGTCACCTCTCCGTCGGCGGTGAAGTCCCGGGTCACGCCGCCCTCGGTGCCCGGCGCGATCTGGTTGCGCAGGCGGATGTTGGCGAACGTGCCGCGGATCATGACCTCGTGGTTGCCACGGCGCGAGCCGTAGGAGTTGAAGTCACGCTGCTCGACACCGTGCTCGGCGAGGTAGCGGCCGGCCGGGCTGTCCTTCTTGATCGCACCGGCCGGGCTGATGTGGTCGGTGGTGACCGAGTCGCCGAGCTTGAGCAGCACCCGGGCGCCGACGATGTCGGTGACCGGCTCCGGGTCCTGCGGCATGCCGTCGAAGTACGGAGGACGGCGGACGTAGGTGGACTCGGGGTCCCACTCGAAGGTGTTGCCCTCCGGGGTGGGCAGCGACTGCCAGCGCTCGTCGCCCTTGAACACGTCGGCGTAGGACGAGCCGAACATGTCGGAGGTGATCGCGCGGGCGATGGTCTCCTCGACCTCCTGCGGGCTCGGCCAGATGTCCTTGAGGAACACGTCGTTGCCGTCGGTGTCCTGGCCGAGCGGGTCGCCGAACAGGTCGACGTCCATCGAGCCGGCGAGGGCGTAGGCCACGACCAGCGGCGGGGACGCGAGGTAGTTCATCTTCACGTCGGGGTTGATCCGGCCCTCGAAGTTGCGGTTGCCCGAGAGCACCGAGACGACCGCGAGGTCGGCCTCGTTGACCGCGGCCGAGACCTCGGGGATGAGGGGGCCGGAGTTGCCGATGCAGGTGGTGCAGCCGTAGCCGACGAGGTTGAAGCCGAGCTTGTCGAGGTACGGCGTGAGGCCGGCGCGGTCGTAGTAGTCGGAGACGACCTTGGAGCCGGGCGCCAGCGAGGTCTTGACCCACGGCTTGCGGGTCAGGCCCTTGTCGACGGCGTTCTTGGCCAGCAGCGCCGCACCGATCATCACGCTCGGGTTGGAGGTGTTGGTGCACGAGGTGATCGCGGCGATCACGACGGCGCCGTGGTCGACCTCGAACTCCTGGCCGTCGAGCGAGACGCGGGTCGGCTTGCTGGCGCGACCGGTCGCGGTGCTGGCGTGGACCGGAGCGCCGTTGCCGCCGCTGTGGCTGGGGGCGTCGGAGGCCGGGAAGGACTCCTCGACGGCCTCGTCGTAGCCGGTCGCCTCAGCAGCGTCGTCGGGGTCGTTGTCACCCTCGTCGACGTAGTCCTTCAGCGCGCCGCGGAACGACTCCTTGGCCACCGAGACCTCGACGCGGTCCTGGGGACGCTTCGGGCCGGCGAGCGAGGGGACCACGGTGGAGACGTCGAGCTCGAGGCGCTCGCTGTAGCGCGGCTCGGCGCTCGGGTCGTGCCACAGGCCCTGCTCCTTGGCGTACGCCTCGACGAGCGCGAGCTGCTCCTCGGTGCGGCCGGTGAGGCGGAGGTAGTCGACGGTCTGCTCGTCGATGGGGAAGACGGCGATGGTCGAGCCGAACTCGGGGCTCATGTTGCCGATGGTGGCGCGGTTGGCCAGCGGCAGCGCCGAGACGCCCTCGCCGTAGAACTCGACGAACTTGCCGACCACACCGTGCTCGCGGAGCATCTCGGTGATGGTCAGCACGAGGTCGGTGGCGGTCGAGCCGTCGGGCAGCTCGCCGGAGAGCTTGAAGCCGACCACGCGCGGGATCAGCATGGAGACCGGCTGGCCGAGCATCGCGGCCTCGGCCTCGATGCCGCCGACGCCCCAGCCGACCACGCCGATGCCGTTGACCATCGTGGTGTGGGAGTCGGTGCCGACGCAGGTGTCGGGGTAGGCCACGCCGTCACGGACCATGACCACGCGGGCCAGGTGCTCGATGTTGACCTGGTGGACGATGCCGGTGCCCGGGGGGACGACCTTGAAGTCGTCGAAGGCGCCCTGGCCCCAGCGCAGGAACTGGTAGCGCTCGCGGTTGCGCTCGTACTCGATCTCGACGTTGCGCTCGAAGGCGTCGGGCGTGCCGAAGACGTCGGCGATGACCGAGTGGTCGATGACCATCTCGGCCGGGGCGAGCGGGTTGATCTTGGTGGCGTCGCCGCCGAGCTCGGCCATCGCCTCGCGCATGGTGGCGAGGTCGACGACGCAGGGCACGCCCGTGAAGTCCTGCATGATCACGCGCGCCGGCGTGAACTGGATCTCCTGGTCGGGCGCGGCGCTGGCGTCCCAGCCGGCGATCGCCTTGATGTGGTCGGCGGTGATGTCGGCGCCGTCCTCGGTGCGGAGCAGGTTCTCCAGCAGCACCTTGAGCGAGAACGGCAGGCTCTCGACGTCGAGGCCCTCGCCCTTCACCGCATCCAGGCGGTAGATCTCGTAGGACTGTCCGTCCACGTCCAGGGTGCTCTTGGCACCGAAGCTGTCCTGACTGGCCATCAGCCATCTCCTCGGGAGTTCGCGGGTTCGCAACCATCCTGCCCTCGTGCGGGAGGGGCAGGGAAGGAAGGCCACCCTAAAGTTCGGCGTCGCTTTATCTTGACGTCAAGATAACACAGCGGGCACGCCGGCCGGGCTACCCTCCCGGCGTGCCGAGCCTCCTCCACCTCAACGGTCCCTCGGGCGTCGGCAAGTCGACGCTCGCCCACGCGTACGCCGCCTCGCGCCCCGGCACGCTGGTGTGCGACATCGACGACCTTCGCTCGTGGGTCACGGGCTGGGAGGACGACTTCGTCGGAACCGGCGCAGCCGTCCGGACCTCCGCGCTCGCCCTCATCACCGCGTACCTCGCCACCGGCCGCGACGTGGTCCTCCCCCAGCTGATCGTGACGCCGAGCGAGAACGCGCGGTTCGAGGCGGCCGCCGCGGAGGCCGGTGCGACGTACGTCGGCGTGGTCCTGGACGTCGCTCCCGACCTCCTCCTCGCACGCCTCCACGCCCGCCCGGTCACCCCGGTGTCGACCGTCGTGTCCCGCATCATCGCCGAGCGCGGCGGGGACGACCTGGTCCTGCGCGGTCGGCAGGACCTCCTGGACCTCGCCCCGGAGCGCGGGTGGGCGGTCGTCGACGCCACCGACCGCGCGGCGGCGCTGCACGAGCTGGCCGGACTCGTCCGGGCGAGCCGCTGACCTACTCGATGCCCGCCCTGGCGTCCAGCTGCTGGAGCAGGTCGTGCGCGGCCAGCTCGACGGCCTTGTGGCGCCACTCGGCCGCCCGGTAGAGGCACGCGATGAGCCCGGAGCGGTGCACGCGCCGCAGGTCGCCGTAGCCGAAGGCGTACCGCGCCTTCGTGCCGTCGTTGGCACCCTCGGTCAGGCCGAGGTGCCACTGCGCGTAGTCGTCCCAGGTGTGCCGCTCGAGGTACGCGTTCTGTGCCTCGGCGCCGGGCTGCACCTCACCCCAGTCGCTGTCGAGGACGTACTGTCGGGCCTCGATCAGGCGTCGCGCGTGGGCGACCGCCTCGGTGTTCACGGCGTAGCGGGCCATGAGGCGACTCTCGCACAGGAGAGCGGGGTCAGAACCCCAGCACCTTGCCGAACGCCGAGTAGAAGGCGTCGAACGCCTTTGCGATCGGATTGCTCGGACCGTCCCCGCTGGCCTTCTGCCAGAAGAGCGGGTGGGGCCCGGTGAACTCGTCGTCGACCAGCGGGGTCCTTCCCCACAGGTAGGGCCAGAACACCTCGGTCCGGTTGACCCCCACGACGAGCCGGGAGTCGAAGCCCATCACGAGGTGCTGCTCCATGCGGGTGGACCTGCCCTCGGGGTTGGTGGCCACGACGTCGCCGCTGCCCTGGACGATCAGGCTCCCGGTGCCGGAGAAGAGGATGTAGCGCACCTGCCAGGTCGCCAGGGACTGGATGCCCCACCGCCACCGCGTCTGCAGCTCAGGTGCCCCGATGACGCCGACGACGTGCCGCGGGCGCATCACCAGGCCCGGGTGGTCGGTGAAGTCGATGCGCATGAGGTAGGAGTCGGGGTCGTCCGGCGTGGCGAGTGTGGCGGACGTGGTGTCCCCGTCGCCGGTGACCCGGCTCAGGCCGTAGAGCCCCGCCGCGAAGCTGATGAACGGCGCCGACCAGTCGTAGAGGAGGCGGCTGCGGACCTCCCCCTGCACCGGCCGCACGTGCTCCGAGCGGGCTGACAGGACCTCGCCGTCGCGCAGCCGGACGGTGAGGGTGCGCTCCGCGGGCGCGGTCCGCAGGCCGGTCGAGGGGACCTCGGGGCCGACGGCCAGGTGGATCGGGCGGTGCGCCCGCCGGACCAGCGGCATGAGCACGAAGTAGCTCACCACGCGCAGCACGCCGGGCGCGAGCACGAGGAGCAGGGCGGTCCACACGACGTACTTCCACGAGCGCGCCCAGAGGTCGACGACGCGACCCGCCCACGAGCCCTGCTTCTCGCGCAGGCTCGTCTCGTCGGCCTGCGCCTGGGCCAGCTCGGACCGCGTGTTGTCGATCTCCCGCTGCTCGGCGGCGAGACCACCGTCCTCCCCGAGCTGCTCCAGCTTCTCCTCGTTCGTCAGCGTGGGGTCGCCGAGGACCGCCGCGTCCGCCCTGGCCTCCGCGAGGTTGTCCTCGAAGGTCGCCAGCGCCTCCTCCGCCGCGTCCAGGGCCTGCTCCGCCTCCTCGCACGGGTTCGGCCCGGGCAGCACGTCCTCGGCCAGGCCCTCCAGCCGGCCGCAGATGTCCCCGCGCCGGTCCTCGACCGCGGACGCCTGGTCCGCGACCCTGCCGGTCCCGGCCTCGACCTCCGCGGCGACCTCGGTCGTCAGCGCCTCGGTCGCCCTGTCCTGGGCGTCGGCGTAGGCGCTGCTGAGCCCGTCGAGCTCGGCCTGCAGCTCGGCCCGGCGGTCGGCCACCTCCGCCAGCCGGTCCCGCTCGGCCTCGGCCTCGCGCAGCGCGGGGACCAGCGTCGACACGAGCAGCAGGCCGAGGAAGAGGGACAGCGCGACAGCGGCGAAGAGGCCCAGCTTCTTCAGCGCGAAGCCGAGGACAGCCGAGATCAGACGCACTCGCGCGATCCTAGGGGCGCAGGCGGCGTCAGGTGCCCTCCCCCAGGGTGATGACCACCTTCACGTCCTGGTCGGAGGATCCGAACGCCTGCGCCGCGTCCTCCAGCGGCACGCGACGGGTGATCAGCCGCTGCAGCCAGTCGAGGTCCGCGGACGCGAGCGCCTCGGCCGCCGCTCGGTAGTGGCGGAGGTTGGCGTTCACGGAGCCGACGACGGCGTCGTTCTCGAGCACGACCTCCCGGTTCAGGCTGCCGCTGTCGACCGACATCGTGCGGCCGCCCGTCGACACACCGGTGAGGCAGACGATCCCGTAGGAGGCGGTCGCCGCGATCGAGTCGACGACGAGCCGGCCCACCCCCGTCGCCTCGATGACCACGTCGGGCCGGGCATCGCTTGCGACCTCGTCGACCGAGGTGTGGTGGTAGGTCGCCCCGAGGTCTGCGACCAGCTGCGGCTTGGGACCGTCGGTGACCCGGTCCAGGACGTGGACGTCCATCCCGCGCTGCACCCCGATCATCGCCGCGAGCAGGCCGATCGGGCCGGCGCCGGTGACCAGCACACGCGCCGGCTCGAACCACGCGCGCGCGCCGATGCGGTCCACCTGCTCCCACGCCTTCGTGACCACGCTGGTCGGCTCCAGCAGGACCCCGGCGTGCCCGAGGCGCGAGTCGACCCGCACGGCGTACGTCGCGTCAACTGTCCACCGCTGGCTGCCGTAGCCGTCGAGCTCCTTGATGCCGCGCTCGGTGTAGCGGCCGTTGCGGCACATGTCCCACTCGCCGTGCGCGCAGGCCCCGCACGGCACGGGGTCGGGACGCCGGACGACGCCGACGACCAGGTCGCCGTGGCCGAGCTCGCTGCTGTCGGGGGCGCTCAGGACCCGGCCCAACGACTCGTGGCCGATGACCATCCGCCGGCGGCCGGGCGGTGCGACGCCGTAGTCACCGCGGACGATCTCCTTGTCGGTGCCGCACACGCCCAGGGCGAGGCCCTGGACCAGCAGCTCGCCGGGACCCGGCTCCGGATCCGGCACGTCGGTGACGGCGAGGGAGCCGGCCCGTCCCGGCTCGACGGTGATCGCGCGCATGGTGGTGCCTCCTGGGTCAGCGGTGCGGAGCACGTCAGCCGGCGAGCTCCCTGGCGAGTGCGGTCAGTGACCCGACGGTGAGGTCGGGACGCTCGAAGTGGTCCGGGTACGGCGCGCCGTCGCGCGCGACCCAGGCCGTGGCCAGCCCTGCGCGTGAGGCGCCGTCGATGTCCCACGGGTGGACGGCGACCAGCATCGCGTCCGACGCATCGACCTCGCACCGCTCGAGGGCATGGGCGTACGCCGCCGCCGCCGGCTTCCACAGCGGCGCGTCCTCCACCGACAGCAGCGCCTCGACGTGCTCGCCGACACCCGCGCGCTGCAGCAGCGACTCGGCGACGGAGGTCGAGCCGTCGCTGAGCGTCACCAGGCGGTGGCCCGCGTGAGCAAGTGCCTCGATCCCGGCCGGCACGTCGGCATGCACCGAGAGCTCGGCGAAGCCGTCCATCACGTAGGCCACGGCGTCGTCGACGCTGCGGTCCAGCGCGCGGCCGGTCAGCACGACGCGCAGTCCCGCGGTCGCGATGGTGGCGAACGGGGCGTTCACGCCGACCGCGGTGAGGGAGAAGCCGTCACGGAGCACGCCGGCGAACCACACCTGCGCCAGGTGCCCCGGCGCTCCCACCGCGGAGAAGCGTTCAGCCATCGGCGACATGTCCGAGAGCGTCTCGTTGACGTCGAGGACGATCACCGTCGGACGACGAGGCCCGCCGGGGCTGGCGGACCCGGCGGACCCGGCGGATCGCGTGCGTGTGGACTGCGGCCCATCAGTCATGACTCCACCGTAGACGGCTCGTGCACGGCAGAGCGGAGGTCTCGCTCGCGGTCGCCCCCCTCACCGAGCAACGCAGTCGAGACGACCGCAGCGGGACCTCCGATCCCCTCTCCAACCTCCCCGGACCCCCGACCCACCTGCGGGGGACGATCGAGATCGCCGGTCCAGAGCAGTGCCCACCAGCCTCTACGAGCCGCTATAGTCGCCGGTACGGGGAGCCGTTCGCAGCGGCTTCCACCGTCGGGCCGATCCGGGAGGCCTCAGTGTCCATCAGCCACACGCGCGTCCCCGAGGGTCCGCCGGACATCGTCTCCGACCGGATGCTGCGCGCGGTCGCCGAGATGGTCGTGCTCATCCGCGCCGGCGAGGGCCGCTGCACCAGCGGCGACGGCGTGCTGCTGGACGTCATGATCGGCGACATCCGGTGCGTGATGGTCGAGCGAGCGTCCGCGCACTCGGGCTTGAGCCCACGCGAGCGCGAGATCGCGACGATGGTTGCCCACGGCTTCACCAACCGCGCCATCGCCAGCGCCCTGGACATCAGTGTGTGGACGGTCTCCACCCATCTGCGCCGCAGCTTCTCCAAGCTGGCAGTGTCCACGCGCACCGAGCTGGTCACGCACCTCATCGCCAGCAACGAGCTCCATGTGCCCGAAAGCGACCAACGGCACCCGGAGGTTCAGCGATGGACGACGTCCTCGCGCACCTGATCCGCTGGACCGAGCAGGACCCGCAGGCCCCGTTCGCAGCGTTCCTGGACCGGACGTGTCAGCCGCTCGAGTCCCACACCTACGGCTCCTTCGAGGAGCGCACCCGGCTGCTGGCCGAGCACCTTCGCGAGCAGTCACCTCTCGAGCCGGGCGACCGCGTGGTGCTGCGCTACCCCCCGGGTCTGGAGCTCGTGGCGGCGCTGGTGGCCTGCGCGCGGATCGGTGCGATCGCCGTGCCGGTTCCGCCGGGTGGACCCACGGGACGCGGCGCGACCGCCCGGACGCTCGCCATCGTCCGCGACAGCGGGGCGGTGGTCGGCCTGACCGACGCCACCCTGCTCCAGCCCGGCGATGCCGGACTCCGCTGGCTCGCGACCGACGTGGTGCACGGATCGCCGTCTCGAGCGCAGCCAGACACCCCCATCGAGACGCTGCTCCTGCAGTACACCTCCGGCTCGACCGGCACGCCCAAGGGCGTCGTGGTGCCACACCGCACGGTCGTCCACAACGGCCTCGCGTCCGCGCCGGGCCGCCGGCCGGTCGGTGTCTCCTGGCTTCCCCAGTTCCACGACATGGGACTGGTCGGATACTGGTTGTTCCTGATCGTCACCGGTGGCACCACCTACGGCTTCTCCCCTGCGGACTTCCTGCGCCGCCCGGCGCTCTGGTTCGAGGCGTTGAGCCGACACCGGGCCACGATCACCTCCGCGCCGAACTTCGGCTTCGAGTACTGCCTCTCCCCCGGCCGAGTCACCGAGGACGACCTCCGGGGCTGCGACCTCAGCAGCGTCGAGGTGTTCATGAGCGGCTCGGAGCCGGTGCGGCCCGCGACGTACCACCGGTTCCTGCGCCGGTACGCCGCCCACGGGCTGCGCCGCTCGGCGCTCGTGACGGCGTACGGCCTGGCGGAGAACACCTTGGCCGTGACCGGCCAGGGCCGGCGGGTGCTGCGGGTCGAGCGCGCGGCGCTGCAGGCAGGCGAGGTCTGCACCAACGGTGTCCGGCACGCCGCCGACGACCTGCGCGAGCTGGTGAGCTGCGGCCGTCCCCTGTCCGGCATCGAGGTTCGCATCGTCGACCCGGCGACCCGCACCGAGGCCGGCCCCGGACGTGCCGGGGAGGTGTGGGTCGCGGGCCGTAGCGCGTGCCCCGGCTACTGGAACCGCCCCGGGCTCACGGCGGACGTCTTCGCCAACACGATCGACGGCGACACAGGATCCACGCCGTACGTGCGCACCGGGGACGTGGGGTTCCTCGACGGCGGCGAGCTGTTCGTCTGCGGCCGTCTGAAGGACGTGGTCATCCTGCGCGGGCAGAACTTCTTCGCCGAAGACCTCGAGGCCGCCGTCGAGACTGCGGTCGAGGGGGCCGCGCCCGGGGAGACCGTCGCCTTCCGCGGCCCGGACGGAGAAGAGCGCCTCGTCGTGGCGCTCGGGGTCCGCCCGCGCGCAGCGCGCCCGACGCCGGAGGCGGTCAGCCAGGCACTGCGCGCGCACGGCTACGTCGGCGCGCACACCGTCCTGCTGGTGCGCCGTCAGCTGCTGGCGCGCACCACGTCCGGGAAGATCGCGCGCGGGCGGAATCGCGACCAGTGGCTGGCCGGCCGGCTGCCCGCCCTCGAGACCCACGCGTACGCCGAGGCCGGACTCCCCTCAACCGATGACGGGGCACGTGGCGCAACGGGCTTCGAGCAGGTCCTGGCGGCGTACGCGCTGACCGGGCGGGAGCAGCTGCGTCCCCACGAGGCCGGCCTCGACTCGCTGGCGCTGGTCGAGCTCCTCGTGGCCGTCGAGGAGGTCGCACGTGCGAGCGGCCATTCCGAGCTGCTGGCATCCCTCGACGTCCCCACCCTGCAGCAGCTGACCCTGGCCGAGGTCTCCGAGCTGGTGCAGGCGGTCTCCGACGGCACGCCGGCCGACGTCACGCGCGTGCGGGAGCGCCTGGCGCGGGCGCGGGCCGCGGAGGTCGCGACCGAACGGGACGCCATGCGCCGCGACGCACGGCTGGGACCGCTCGCGACCAGCCGTCCGGCGCGTCCTGCGCCTGGACGCCTGGGCGAGACCGACCTGGTCCTGCTCACCGGCGCCACCGGCTTCCTGGGCCCGTTCCTGCTGGACTCGCTCCTGCGGGCGACCACCGAGCAGTACGTCGCGCTCGTCAGGGCCGAGGACCCCGGCGCCGGCCGCGAACGGCTCCGCACGGCGCTCACTGCCGCCGGCCTGGCAGACCCGTGGCTGGAGGACGCCTTTGAGACCCGGGTCCGTGTCGTGTGCGGCGACGTCTCGGTGCCGGGGCTCGGGGTGGCGGCGCGCACGTGGGGGCGGCTGGCCGACGAGGTCGGCTCGGTGGTCCACAACGCGGCCTCTGTGGACTACCTGCGCGACTACCGTGGTTTGCGAGGGCCCAACGTCGACGGCACCCGGCACGTCCTGCAGCTGGTGGCTGCGGCGCAGCCCAAGACCCTGCACGCGGTCTCCTCGACCGCCGTCTTCGGGTGGTCGGCCCAGGAGTCGCTGCACGAGGACGACCGCAACCCGACGATGCACGAGCTCGACTTCGGCTACGCGCAGTCGAAGTGGGTCGCCGAGCAGCTCGTGCACGCCGCCCGGGAGCAGGGCGTCGCGGCCACCATCTACCGACCTGCGTTCCTCAGCGCCTCGACCCGCGGCTTCGGGCACTCGACCGACATCATCGTGCGGCTGCTCGCCTTCATGGTCAGGCACCGGGTCGTCCCTGTGGCCCACAACCAGCTGAGCCTGCTCCCGGTCGACCTCGCCGCGCACGACATGGTCGCGGTCATGGCGTCCGGTCCCGAGGCACCGGTGCACCACGTCACGTCCCGCGAGCCCTTCACCATCCTCGACGTCACCCGCGAGATCACCCGGACCCACGGCGTCGAGTTCACCCACGTCGACCTGCCGACGTTCTCCCGGGCGCTGCGCGCGTGGTGCCGGCCGGACGAACCGGCATACCCGCTCCTGGACTTCGTCTCGCGCTCACAGGCCAAGGTCGCGCTGATGCAGCACAAGCGCTACGACAGCACGGCCTTCCAGCGGGCAGTGCACCGCGCCGGGTCCGCACGTGGGGACGCGACGCTGGCCGAGACCGTGGGATACCTGATGGCCCACCTCGTCGCGGCCGGTCTGGTCGCCCCTGCACGCGACGCTCAGGCCGCCACGAGGTAGCACAGCGCGCCGAGGACCGACCCCGCCGCGGCGTCCACGAGGGTGTGCTCGCGGGTCAGCACGGTGGCCGCGACGACGCCGGACGCCCACACCAGGACTGCCCCGGCCACCCACCACGGAGTGACCGTCGCCACCCAGAGCCCGCTGAACACGCCGAAGCTCGCGTGCATGCTCGGGAAGGCGTTGTGCGGCGGGGACAGCCGGTGGAACCACTCCAGCAGACGGTCCGATCGGCGACCGGGGTCGAGCGGTGGGCGCTGCACCCGCACCGGCACCGTCCAGTACACCGCGAGGCTCAGCACGACCTGGACGAGGTAGCCCGCCGCGATGTCCTTCCCGAAGTCAGTCACCGCCATCGGCACCACCGCCAGCTGGGCCAGCACGAAGCCCGAGAAGTAGAGGTACGCCGCGTCCGGCGCGAAGGGCGTCGCGTCGTCCCAGCGACACGCTGTCGCCCGCGGTGGGTGTGAGCGCCGGCCCACGAGCCCGTTGATCGCGCGATGGCCCAGCAGCCAGGCCACCGCCACCGGTCCGTACGCCAGCACCAGGACGCGCGAGGCACCCACCCCCTCCTGCCGACGACTCGCCCCCATCGGACCACGAAACCGATCCACCCCGCTGTCACTCGAACGTGGTCGCACGGATCGGGTTCGCTCGATCGTGCCCTGTCGGGCCCGTCCCGGGCGCCGTTAGCGTCGAGCTCGTCGACCCGCGCACGTGCCGCACGACGGAGGAGGGCACTCATGCCCAGTTCGTCCGAGAGCGAAGACACCCTCGGTACCCAGGACGCCGCGAGCGAGCTCGTCGGTCAGCTGCAGGACCAGATCGAGCCGCTGCTGCCGCTCGACTCCCTCGACGAGCTCGTCGAGCGGCTCGAGTCGCTCGAGGTCGGCTCGCGCCGGGTCCCCACGAAGGCCCTCGCGCCGCACGTCGACCCTGCCCTCTTCCCGGTCCGCGACGCCGACGGGCTGCGCGACGCGCTCGCCGCCGGCGTCGAGAGGGCGGTGCAGCTGGGCCGGTCGACGTCGTTCTCCGGTCGCTTCGAGGTGCTGGACCAGGTCGTCGGCCGGGTCGCCGGGCACGACTCGCGCGCGGGACTGCAGATCCCCGCGAGCTGGTGGCAGTTCCACAGCCGGCCGCCCGTCGCCCGGCCACCGCGCGAACCGGACGGGGCCCTCTGATGTCCTGGATCGTGACGCTCAAGATCGTCGACTGCTCGGCGAGCTCGACGCTGCTGGTCGGTGCCCGCATCGGCTCGCCGCTCATCGACAACCTGGCCCACGCCGTGTTCACCGACGCCAACGGGCAGGCGCAGATCTTCGACGCCTACGACCAGTGGGAATGGGTGAACCTGACCATCTCCAAGGCCAGCTACATCGACAAGAACTTCGTCATCACCATGGCGATGGACGGCACGATCCAGACCGTCTGCCTGAACGCCATGCCCCCACCCGACCCGAACGCGCCTGAGCCGCAGCCCGTCAGCTGCTTCATCGTCTCGGCGACCACCGGCTCACCCGACTCCGCCGAGCTGGTGCGCCTGCGCGCGCTGCGCGACCGCATCGCCGGCTCCTCCCGGATCGCCGCCCACCTCATCGAGGCCATCTACGACGAGTACGCCGAGTTCAGCCCTGCCATCGCGGCCGAGCTGACCACCGACGCCGCCGCCCGCCGACTCGTCCTCGACTCCGTCGTCCGGCCGCTGCTCGCCTGGTACACCCTCGCCGGCGCGCTCGGCCTGCGCGACGACCCCGACACGGTCGCCGCCGCAACCATCGACTTCCACGCGTCCTTCCCCCCGTCGGGCCTCGTCCACGAGCCCGGCGCCGAGATCGCGCGGCTCTCCCAGGAAGTCCTGGCCCGGACCGACCTCCCGCTGGCCACCTGGGCGATCCTGGACTCGCTGACCGCGGCCTGGCGTTGCCGCACCGAGCACCTCGACCCCGCCGCCGAGATCGCCCACTGGCTGGTCGACGCCCCTCTCGAGAGCCTCGGTTCCGGGTGGGGGGGCGCCTCCTCCGGCGAGACCGGGGTCCCTGACATCGACCGCGAGCTCGAGACCCTCACCGGCTTCCTCGACTTCGCCCCCCAGCACCGCCAGGAGCTGGTCCAGAAGATCGCCCGGGCCACGTCGGCCGCGTCCCACAACGAGGAGTGCTGAGATGGCCGACCCGACAGTCACAGACGTCTTCAACCAGCTGGTGCTGGTCAACGGCAAGCTGGACCAGGTGGAGGTCAACACCTCCCTGATGGCCAACATCAACGCCAGCATCAATGCTGGCGCGGCCGCCACGGTGGGTCGCCTCGACGTCCTCGCGCTGATCGAGGTCGAGGCCGTCAAGCTGCTCTTCCACACCACGCAGCAGAACGACGCCATGATCTGCGTCCTGGAGAAGATCTCCCGCAACACCTGCGGGATCCTCACCAAGGTCACCGAGCAGACCGAGCTGCAGAGGCAGATGGCCGCCGACCTCGCCGACCTGCGGGTGCTGGCCGAGTCCGCGCACGCGGACGCCGCGCTCGACCTCCAGCGCCACCACGAGCTGCAGGCGACGATCGAGAAGTGCTGTCCGCCGCCGCGCCGCGACCCGGCCTGCACCTACACCCCGTGCGAGCACCCCGACCCGATCAAGGAGCCGCCGAGGCTGCCGCCCATCGATCGAGGTCGCGACGACAAGCCCGACGACAGGCCCGACGACAAGCCCGACGACAGGCCCGACGACCGCCCCGGCGGACAGCACGGCTGAGCCACGATGACCTGGAGCATGACGGTCGAGGTCGTCGACTGCGCCGCGGCCTCCACGCGCCTGAGCGGCGCCGAGATCCGGATGGGACAGACCCTCCTCGGCAGCACCGACGGCGCGGGCCGCCTCTCCGCGACGTTCGACGACTTCATGACCGCCGTCGTGCTCAAGGTCTCCAAGACCGACTACGTCAACGACAACGTCGCCTTCGACAAGGCCGTGCACGCCGGCACCACGCAGCAGGTCTGCCTCGTGAATCCCGGCACCATCCCCGACGGTCACGACCCCGACGTCCCTGGCGAGTCGGGCGGCCAGGAGTTCGACGGCGGGGGTTGCTTCATCGTCACGGCCACGACGGGGTCGTCCACCTCCGTCGAGCTGGTCCGGCTGCGTGCCCTCCGTGATCGTGTGGCCGGCGCCTCCGACGCCGCCGCTCACCTCATCAATGCCGTCTACACCGAGTACGCCGACTTCAGTCCCGCCGTCGCCGCCCAGCTCACCACCGACACCACCGCCCGCGCCCTGGTGCTCGACACCGTGGTCCGTCCCCTCCTCGCCTGGTACACCCTCGCTGGCGCCCTCGGTCTTCGCGAGGGCACCGACGCCGTGGCCGCCAGCACTGCCGACTTCCACCGCGCCTTCCCGCGCACCGGGGTCCGCACCGACGAGCTCGGGGACCTGGCCCACGGCCTCCTGTCGCGCACTGACGAGCTCCCCCTCGCCGCGTGGGCCCTCCTCGACCCCCTCACCGCCGCGTGGCGCTGCCACACCCTGCACCTCGATCCCGCTGCCGAGATCGCCGACTGGCTCGCCGGCGCACCGATCGACGCCCTCGGCACCCAAGGGGGCTGCACGACCGAGCCCGAGCGACGGGTGCTGATCGCGTTCCTCGACTTCTCCCCCGAGCACCGAGACCGCTTCGAGGACCGCCTGCTGCACCACGGGCGGTAGGTCCGGGCCGCTGGCCCGGTGATCTCACACGAGGCCGGGGCCGGTCCTCCTGAGCAGGGCCACGCACTCGACGTGGTGGGTCATCGGGAAGACGCCAATGCTCCTGAGCGTGAGTGCGATCCTTTGCGACTGGCTGCCTCCCATGGGAAATTAACGTCTGACCAAGGTCTCGCACGTTGTCCGAGAGCAGGGCGTCGGCGGAGCAATCGCTGTTCTCGTCGATGTCGTACACCCGTCCGTCGGATCACACTGGTTGGGCTCCGTCCTGAGTCCTTGACGACCCGCGTGCCGCTCCAGGTAGCCGAGGATCCGGTCGATGTTCGCGAACACGGTCACCGGATTGGCGTAGCCCTGACGACGGGGTACATAGCAATAGGAGCAGGACATCGCGCAGCCGTTCGCGAAGGGGCGATCCAGCCACTCGACCTTCCGTTCGGGCGGGCGCTGAGGGACTGTTTCTCCCCAGCACCAGCACCTCACGTTTCAGCCAGACCCAGTCGTCGACGTTGCCCTGATTGCCCTAGAGCCCGGGGATCGCCGCGCGTGCGGTACGACGATGCGCTCAGCGCCCGGGTAGCGGTCGACGACCTCGCGCGCACGGTCGCAACGGTCGATGCCCGGCTCGTGGCAGCTGGTCTTGATCTCAAAACGCCGGTTGCCGAGACCTGCGGATACCCGGCGCACAGGCGTGCCGGTCGTCGGGACAGCGCCCAGGGCCTGCCGAGCAGGCCACTCAGCACACCTGATCGGGCCACGATCTCGTCGTGTGACAGAACCGGGTCGACCGCTTGGTGGGACGACTAACGAGGTAGAGCGCTTGTCACCAGAGTGCCGACATTGCGCAGGATGCCGGTCAGGGCGTTCCCTTGGTCTCCGCGCAAGGCGTTGCCCTCCTGTTGCGAGGTGAGCACGTTGCCCGGTCCATCGTCGACCGGTCGGGTGCGGTCCAGCGCACCGACTGCGAACAGTGGGCCGACGAGGGCGTCGTACAGCTTGGGTAGGGCACTGAAACCGAAGCGCATCACGTCGTTCGCCATTCCGACTTGCTCGCGGAGCTGGCCGTGCTCGCCGCGTCGGAGCGCGATTCGCGCTATCCGCTCGGGGGAGTCGACCGGCGGCGGTGGTCGTCCGTGCATGCCAAGGGCGGTAGCTGCCTGGGCGTAGATGGGGGTGTCCACGCCGCCAGGGGCCACGTAGGCGATCTGGACCTCCGACAGGTCACGGTTCTCGATCTGCAGTTGACGGGCCAGGGCGCGCACCCCCCATTTGCTGAGCACATACGGGCTCATCATGGGAACCGCGATGTGACCGATCACCGAGCCCACGAGCACCAGCCCGCCCCGCTTTTGCAGTCGGAGTACGGGGATCACGTGGCGCGCGACGTTGACCGAGCCAGTCAGGTTGGTGCGCAGCACACCGTCGAAGACCTCCGGGGGGACGTCCTCGGTGCGGCCGTAGGCAACCACCCCGGCGGCGTGCAGGACAAGGTCGATCGCACCATGCTCGGCGAGCATGCGGGCGATGGCCGCTTCGACAGCCTGGTCGTCGCCGACGTCCGCGACCAGCACGGTGGTGGAGGCGGCGCCCTCCTCGTGGCACTCACGGGCGGTCGCCTCCAGGGCGTTCTTCCCCCGGGCCAGGAGGCCGACATGGTCGCCACGGCCGGCGGACTGGAGTGCGGCGGCGCGGCCGATGCCGCTGGAGGCGCCGGTCACCAGGACGACGCGGGGCTGGTGGTCTCCGGTCATGGGTTGAGCACCACCTTGATGCAGCCGTCGGTCTTCTTCTGGAACATCTCGTAGGCACCTGGCGCCTGGGCGAGTGGCAGGTGGTGGGTGGCCAGGGACTCGACACCGAGCTCGTCCTCATCCTGCGCGAGGACCTTGACGATGTCGTCGGTCCATCGCCTCACGTGGCACTGGCCCATCCGCAGCTGTATGCCCCGGTCGAACATCTCCATCATCGGCATGGGCTCGATCTCGCCGCCGTACACCCCGCTGACGGAGACGGTGCCGCCGCGGCGTACGGATTTGATAGAAGCGCTCAGGGCGGCGGTCCTGTCCAGTGCGATCGTGTCGATGGCCGGTCTCGCCAGCGCGTCGGGGAGGAGACCGACGGCGCTGATGGCAGCTTGCGCCATGGGTGATCCATGAGCCTCCATGCCGACCGCGTCGATGGTGGCATCGGCGCCGCGGCCCTCGGTGAGGTCGAAGATGGCTTGGGCGACGTGGTCGACCTTGCCCAACGCGGACTGGTCGAGCACCTCGACTCCCCAGGCAGCGGCGAGGGCGAGCCGCTCGGGCACCAGGTCGATGCCGATGACCCGTACGCCTTGGCGCAGGGCGATGCGGGCCGACATCTGGCCGATCGGGCCGAGCCCGAAGACCGCAAGCGTGTCACCGGCCCTCACGTCGGCGTACTCGACGGCCTGCCACGAGGTCGGCAGTACGTCAGAGAGGTAGAGGTAGCGTTCGTCAGGGACACCTTGGGGCACGTGGATCGGACCGAAGTGCGCCTGGGGCACGCGGAGGAACTCGGCCTGTCCACCCGGGACTGATCCGTAGAGCGCGGTGTAGCCAAACAGTGCGGCGCCTTTGTTGTGTGCACGGGCCTGGGTGGTTTCGCACTGGGCGAAGAGTCCGCGCGAGCACATCCAGCAGGAGCCGCAGGAGATGTTGAACGGTACGACGACGCGGTCGCCCACTCTCAGGTTGCCTGCCTCTGCGCCGACCTCGCGCACGATGCCCATCGTCTCGTGTCCCAGCACGTCGCCCCGGTGGAGGTAGGGACCAAGGACCTCGTAGAGGTGGAGGTCTGAGCCGCAGATGGCGGTAGAGGTCACTTCCAGGATCGCATCCGTGGGCTGTTCGATCCGCGGGTCGGGAACCTCCTCGATGGTGACGGAGCGTTTGCCTTGCCAGGTGAGTGCCTTCATCAGGGAGTGCCCTTCGTGAGACGGAACAGTCGTGGGCTTGTGGCTTCGGGGTTCGGCGGCGGGCGTTGTCGGTCACCGGCCCGGGTGGGTGAGGGATCGGGCGGTGGAGGGCCGGCGCTGCGACCCTCGCCCACACCGGCAACCGGCGATCCCAGAGAGTCCCGGCGTGGAAGCGAGATGGAGCAGTCGACCGACGATCGACCGAGACGGTCATGAGAACCCTGACGTTGTTCGAACTGGGTCGAGATGTCGTTGGAGTCTGGAGAGAATGTCTGTTCGTCACCGGTACCCGAATTTCCTCCGACTACACTCGGCGCTCATCGGCAATGTGCGCTTGGCCCGCGGGCAATGGTGCGGACGTATCACGGGTATCGACCAGTCGTCCGTCAGGGCTGCGGTCAACGCGGTCTGAACGTGGCCGACGCCGACAACCCGCGGAGAGTTGAGGACGAGTTGAAGATCCTGGTGACAGGTGCCACGGGTTACGTCGGCGGCCGACTGGTGCCACTGCTGATCGAACGCGGCCACGATGTGCGCACAACCACCACCAGTCCTGACCGCGAGCAGCCGTGGTGGAGGAACCAGGTGGAGACCGTCATCATGGACGTGCTCGACGCCGACCAGGTCGCGCAGGCCTGCAAGGGCGTCGATGCGGTCTACTACCTGATCCACGGAATGGGCGCGGACAACTTCGCGGAGACCGACCGCAGAGCAGCCATCAACCTCGCAAGCGGCGTGCGTGCCCACGATGTCGACCGGATCGTGTATCTCTCCGGGGTCGTGCCCGATGTCGCCGACGACGAGCTCTCCGAGCACATCACGTCTCGCCGAGAGGTCGAGCGGATCCTCAGCGGTAGTCCCGCGACCGTGGTCGTGCTGCGCGCCGCCGTGCTCCTCGGCAGCGGGTCCACGTCATTCGAGATCATCCGGCAGGTCAGCGAGCGCATGCTCGTGCACACCATCCCGACCTGGATGGACTCCCTCGTTCAGCCGATCGCTCTGGTCGACGCGCTCGAGGCGTTGGTCGGTGCCCTTGGTTACACGGGCCCTTCACGGCACTTCGACGTGGGTGGCCCCGACCGGCTGCGCTACGGCGCGCTGCTCGATGCCTACACCTCGTACGCGGGACTGAAGCGTCCACAGGTCGACGTGCCTTTGCTGCCCACCGCGCTCGTGGGGACGCTGGTCGGCAGCCTCACTGACGTGCCACGTCCGACGGTCGAGGCACTGGTCGAGAGCCTGCGCCACGACATGATCGCGGCGGACGACGACTTCGTGAAGATGCTGCTGCCCACCGGGCACCGTCTGGTGGGGGTGGACGAGGCGTTCCGTCGCTCGCTCGCTCGGTCCGCGACGAGGCCCGAGGACGCAGACCCGATGGGGCCGCTCCCGCACGATCCGGCCTGGGCCAGCGGGGGCGACGACCGGCCTGCCATGGCCAAGGTGGTCGACGCCATCAAGGACGTCCTGCCGGGCTCGTGAGCGCACCTGCAGGTCATTGCCGCAAGCGCTGCTCGCGGTGATCTCCGACGCTGACAACTTCAACGATCGCTCGCTGATGGCGAGCCGCCGTCGCGTCCACGGGGCATCGACGTCGTCTTGTCCGGTCGAGTCGCGACGGAGGATGACGCGCCTGGGGCACGCGGCCGGTCGCTGACCGATAGGGCTCTGCAACCGCTCTACCGGCGTTCCTGCGAGCACTTCCTGCGTGAGGCTCGGGCGAGGTGTGGCACAACACCGTCGAGCTGCAGGTAGCACGGGTCGCCGACCTCGTTGCCCCGCGTCGGATCCTGCTGCGGCTGGCCGTCACCGGGTTCGGCGTCACGCTTCCGCCGGCGGAGTGACTCTGACGCTTCTCGAAGTTGTGAAACGGTGCTGCCCAGCAGCAAGAAACTTTGGTCACTAGGCGGACCCAAGCGCTGCACGCGGAGGCGGCGAAGCCGGTTGACTGTGACCGAGACGGCGGCGAGGGCAGCAGGGGCGATTTCGCCGATTTCAGCGACTTCGCACCGATTCATGTTGTCCAGCACCAGATGTACCCCGCCGAGTTCGACTTCTTCCACACCTCAGCAAGCACCGCGTCAGGACCACTCACGTTCGAGGACGAGCGAGCCCGCGAAGCCAGACGCACAGCCCTCCGGAGCAGCTATCTGAGTCCGTTGCCGTGCTCGTGACCGGCGAGGACTGGAGGCGTGCTATGACTTCCGCCGCACATTGTCGAGGTCGCAGCTTGGGGAATTCGATGCTGGTCGCCGCTCAGCACTTCGCGGCGTACAACGAAGACAGGGTGCCTGAACCGACCCCGACGTACGCCGCCGGCTCCCACCAGTGGTCTCGCGCGGGGCAGCGTCGAGACCACTCCCGCGAGCCCGAGAACTCAAGGAGAGCCCCGCCGCGACCCCCTCGAACGTGAAGCTCCGGTCGATGACCGGTGACAGCACACCTGAGGCTGCGAGGTCGGCGACGCGCACCACGCGGCGCTTGCTGCGACCCGGAGGGCGATCGTCGGAGCCGACGAGGACGAGCCGCGAGGAAGGTGTGCTCCCCCGCGGCTCGTCTGTCCTGAAGCGGGACCGCGTGCGCAACGCAGTCCCGCTCCCGGGTCACTTCGTGTCGATCGCCGTCAGCGTCACGTCGGCAGCGACGCCGGCGTAGTTGTTGGTGACGACGAACTCCGTCCCCGAGGGGATCGCTCCGGCCTCGTTGACCGCGGCCGTGGCGATGGACCCCAGGACGGCGCACTCGGCGCTGTAGAAGTACACGTCGAGATCGACCGCCGTCGGCCCGCCGGCCAGCGACATCTTGTGCGCGCCGTCCCCAAAGTCCTCCGGGAGGCGGGTGACGTGGCCGTCGGTGTCCTGGGACGCGGGCGGGAAGACGCACAGCTCGGCCAGCTCGGTACCCACGACCCCGCCGCCGGTCTCGTTGCCACCGGGGTTGGTCCCGAGGATCGTGAAGGACTCCTCGAAGGGCGGGTCGAGCGGCTTCGGGGGCAGCGGCTGGATCGTGCTGCTGGTCCCGAACACCTGCAGGTCACCGAACTGGGCGCTGGTCTTGGTGTCACCCAGCGCCTCGTCGGCGAAGACCCGGACGTACGACGCCTGGACCGGGGTGGCCAGCGTGAACGTCTTGTGGTGTACGTCGTCGACGGTGGGACGCGGGATCGCGTAGCCGAATGCGTCCTCACCGATCGGCTGGGTCTTCCAGTTGATGCCGTCGTTGGAGGTTTGCACCGTGAACGACTTGACCGCCTCGAAGCGCGAGGTGGTGAAGGCGCTGACCTGGAACCGCTTGATGGTTGCCGGCTTGGCCAGCTTGATCACCGCATTGCCGGTCCCGACCTGAGTCTTCCACCGAGTGAGCTCGGTGTCGTCGATGAGCGACGTGGCGCCGCTCGAGGACGAGGACACGATCGCGGCGCCGTTGGCGGACGAAGCCAGGTTGGGGCTGAGGCTGACGGACTTCTTGAATGTCCTGCCCTCACCGAGCGTGAACTCGGTAATCGTCTGCGCACCGAAGCCACGGGCCTGGATGGTCAGCGGGTAGCGCCCGGCGACCGCCTTGGTGGTGATGGTGCCGTCGGTGCCGGTGACCGCGACGGGCGTCACACCGGCCTCGAGGGTGCCGAGGATGACGTTGGCGTCGGGGACGGGCTTGCCGGTCGAGGCGTTGGTCACCGTGATGGTGACGGTGCCGTTGCGCGCCGGGTTCTGGTGGGTGAACGACGGGGTCGGGTCGATGTCGTTGGCACCGGTCGGGTCGTCCTCGGTCACCTCGTTGGCGGCCCCGGTGCCCATGCCGTTCGCCGCGAAGGCGCCGTACACGACGTCCTGCAGGACGTCGAAGTCGGCCTGGCGGTGGTAACGCAGGTCGAGCGCCTTCATGATCGCCGTGCGCATGTCGAGCATGCTTGGGTCGTTCGGGGCGAGCGGCATGGCGTCGGTGACGATGAAGGACGAGATCGTCGCGGCCTTCTGCTGACCGTACTTGACGACCAGCGCGCGCCTCATGTCCCACAGGGCTGCGGTCCAGATCTCGCCGTCGGAGTGGACCTCCGGGCCGCCGAGGTCGTATCCGATGTCGCCGAAGGTGGCCTCGGTGGTGTCGTAGTCCCAGTTGCGGATGCCGCGTTCGGTGTTGCCGGTGACGTAGGCACCGACCACCGAGTCGTCCTGCAGACCGTTGCGGTGGGTGTAGTTGAGCGCGTACCAGTCGCCCCAGCCCTCACCCATCGAGCCGGACTGGTGACCGCCGAGGGCACCGTCCTCGGTGCCGACGTAGCGGTTGGAAAGGCCGTGCGCGTACTCGTGCTCGATGACGCCGGCGTCGAAGGAGCCGTCGCGGCAGGGACCCTCGAAGGCGTCATTGATGGGTTCCCACAAGAACATGCCGCTCCACGGGGCGATGCCGTCGGGCAGCGTGAGCATGTAGGCGTTGTCGCGTCCGGTGTAGGTCGGAGCACCGCCGCTGATCGCGCCAGCCTGCACGAGACCCATGATCGGGTCGCCGCCGTCGGTCTGGAAGTTGCCGGCGCTCTCGGTGAAGCCGTAGGAGTAGAACTCGTCGTGGATCCGGTTGTGCTGGTAGAAGAGGTTGGTCGACGAGGCGTCCGAGTCCTGGGCGTAGGACGGCGGCACGGCCTGGCACTTCGAGGTGCCCCACGCGTCGGGGAAGCCGAAGTTGAACTGCCCGGTCGGCGCCACCGTCCGGTTGGCCTGGTCAGCTGGTGCGGTGAAGTTCGACCAGTTCTTGAACGTGTCGGCGTTGTTGCCCAGCAGGGTCACGCCCACGCCGGTGAGGCCGGTGGCGTCGACGTAGCCCCCCGGCGACTCGCGCGTGGGGCCGAAGCTCTTCTTGACCGCCGTGCCCCCCTTGGGGGCACCGGGGTAGTTCGGGTAGACGATGCCCTCAGACTCGTGCTGGACCAGCGAGGTCTTGTGGAGCACCTCGCCGGTGGCGGCATCGACCATCACGTCGTACGCCTCGTCCAGCGCCTGCACGAACAGCACACGGTACGCAGCACGGGCGCCGCCCGCGGTCGGGAAGACTGACTTCTGCACGTAGGACGCCGATGCGAGACCGGTGGTGAACCTGTCGAAACCGGCGGTCCGGCCGTTGGCCTCGGGCGTGATGGCGGGGGCCTTCAGGCCGGCGGCCACCATCGACAGCGCAGCGGCCGGCGTGAGGGAGTAGGCGCCCAGCAAGGTGGTGTTGGGGGCGATGGAGCCGGTGAGGGAGAGCACGCGTCCCGAGCCGTCCACAGCCAGGCCCATCGAGCCACCACGGTGCGCGGTGACGCCGCCGACCGTCTGTGTGAGGTTCACGACCGTGACGTCGAGGTCGGTGAGCCGGTGGATGCGGGTGACCTCGAGCGAGCTCACGTCGGCCGCGGAGAGGCCGAAGGCCGCTCGGTTCTCGGCCACGAAGGCGCGCGCAACGTCCACCGCCGAGCCGCCGCGGGCCCCGGACAGGGCCTGGCCGGGGCCGGGGTAGATCGTGCGCGGCGTGCCGAACCGGTTGTCCCAGGTGACGACCGCGTCACCCCCGGCGCTCTGCACGAGCGCTTTGACGGCGTCCAGCTGCGTCTGGGTGGGCTTGATGAGTGCGCTGCCCACCCGGGTGTCCAGGGCCGAGTCGTGGCCGGTGGCTTGACCGCCCGTCACCGTCCGGTCGGTGATGGCGTTGGCCGCTGGAAGGACAGCTCCAGCAGCAAGCGTGGCGGCAGTTGTGGCGAGGATGCCCGCCGCGGCTGCTGAACGTCGAAGGCGCATTGAATCCCTTTCGTTGGTCCGCCAGGGTGTGGCGGCTCACAGCGGATTCAACGAGGGGGTGTCACACAGGTCACGCTCATCGGGTCATTGCTTCCATAGGACCCGTGTTGCGGGCGATCGCTCCTCGAGGCGTGCCCGTTCCGAGCCCTTGTCGCGGCTAGCGCAGAGGTGCGGGAGCCGCCCGGAGAGCCATCCAGCTGGGACATTCCGCTGCGTGCCCGCGCCGGGTAGGTATCCGGGCCGCCAATCGCCGCGACTGCACTCTCCCAGGAGGCTGGACAGCGGGCCGAGGTGGAGCGCCAGCTCCGCGGCTTCAACACGAGCCACCAGGGCCTCGAAATGAGCCTCAAGACCAGACTCAGGCACTCAACCTGCTGCGCGGGAATCGCATCACCGCAGGTCAGGACCGGTTCTGGTGAGCGACGCGGCGCATTCGACGTGATGCGTCATCGGGAGCACTTGAATGGCACTGAGCGTGAATGCGGCTGTTCGCGACTGGCTGACTAGATCGGAGCGAACTGGCCCCTGAGTTGCGACGATGCCGCTATTGCGCCTTGACGTCGTCAGAACGTCTTCGCGGCAGGCTGCGAAGCGAACCCAACCCAATCCGAGCCCTCCGGTCCTCGGGCATGGACGCTCGCGAGCGCCACAGTTTCAAGCCATACCACGAGCGCGGGTTTCGACCTACTGATCTACTCGCACGGCTTCGCCGTCTGGCGTCATGCGCCATCACAGGCCTGATGGGGGTTGACCGCACTCTGACAGCGCGGGACCAAGTGGCGGATAGCCTCGCTGTTCATGACCCCTGATGGCACTCCCCCATCGCATGTCGGCACGATCGCGCTCGCGGGTGCGGCGGGGGACCTGGGGTTCCGCGTTGCCACCGAGCTCATAGAGCGCGGGGCCAAAGTGCGCGCGACAGTCCGCCATGACGTCGCCGCTTCGGATGCCGAGAGGCTGTCCGCGCTCGGGGTAGAGCTCGTGGCCGCCGACCCGGCGGACGTCGCCGAGATGACCACTGCCTGTGCTGGGGCTGACTGTGTCGTGTCGGCGCTCAACGGTCTGCGCGACGTCATCGTTGATCGACAGGTTGTGCTGCTCAACGCCGCTGTGATGGCCGGAGTGCCGCGATTCGTACCCTCGGACTACTCGGCGGATTTCACATCGACGCAGCCGGGGCGAAATCGGAACTTCGACTTGCGCCGGGAGTTCAAGACACACGCAGACTCCGCGCCGATCCAAGTCACGTCCATCCTCAACGGAGCTTTCTTGGACATGCTTGGGGCGGAGATGCCGATCATCCAAGCGAAGATCAAGCGGGTGCTGTACTGGGGCAGCGCAAACCAGCCCATGGACTTCACCATGAAGAACGACGTCGCGGCGTTCACTGCGTCGGCCGCGCTGGACCCCACGGCGCCGCGGATGCTGCGCATCGCGGGGATACCGCAAGCGCACAGCAGCTGGCGGAGACGATGTCGGAGGTCAGCGCGCAGCGCTACCGGTCTCTCTGGGTCGGGCCAGTCTCTGCACTGAGCGGCACCACGGCTCTCACTGAACGCCTCGCTCCGGAGCCCGACGCGGTCGTCCCGGCCTGCCAGGGCATGCAGTACATGCGCGACATGTTCACTGGCCCAAGCGAGGCTGTCAGAGCTCGACAACGACCGCTATGCGGAGGTGCGCTTCACGTCCCTCAAGCAGAGACTTCGGACCGCGGTGGCGTCGCCCAGTGCGGATGTCGCCCAGCACTGACTGGGCGCGGCCAGTGTGACGAGAACGGCCTCGCGTGTCTTCCCGGCACGATGTCAGGCACAACCCGGAAGCGTTCCTGGAGCGCCGTCCAGCCGGAGACCCGCCTGGTCGCGGCTCGTGATGACCAGAGCGCGACGGGCGTCACCTCAGCGCGTCAACGAGAGCCACCAGTGACTCTGCCTCGACATCCGGGGCCGTGAAGTACGACGGATACCGGCCGCCGGCACGGTCGATCCAAGCCGTAGCCAGTCCCGCCCGGCTTGCACCGTCGATGTCCCACGGGTGCACCGCGACGAGCATCGCGTCCTCCGGATCCACTCCGCACGCCTCGAGGGCGTACGCGTAGGAGCCGGCGGCGGGCTTCCAGACACCGGCGTCCTCCACGGTGAGCAGCCGCTCGAACACGTCACGCACCTCTGCGCGCTGCAGCAACGTGTCGGCGACCGCGGTGGAGCCGTTGCTGAGCGTCACCAGCCGGATGCCAAGGTCGCTCAGCGCCCGTAGGCCGTCGACGACGTCAGGGTGCACCGATAGCTCGGAGAAGCCCTGCATCACGTGGTCGACCGCGTCGTCGAGCGGACGGTCGAGCGGCTCCCCGCCCAGCCTGACCCGCAGCGTCTCCGCGCCGAGGGTCGCGAAGGACTCGATGGTGCCGGACGCCGTCAGGGCGAACCCGTCCCGGAGCAGCTCGGCGAACCACAGCTTCGCCACGTGCCCGGACGCGCCGACGTCCTCGAACCGACCCGTCATCGGCGCCATGTCCGACAAGGTCTCGTTCACGTCGAAGACCAACAGCACCGGGCGCCTCGGCCCGTCAGGGCTGATCGGGTGGTCGGAGCCGGACGCCGCGTCTGTCATGAGATCTCCTCGTGCTGCTCGAGGCGCTCGGCGAACCGGGCCAGGTCCTTGGTCATCGCAGTCTTCATCGCACGCCGCATCATCGGCGCCGCGACCTTCGAGAACCCACTCGGGTTCCCCCGGTTGCCCAACATCGTCCTTGTACCCCGTGGCGCGTCGCTCCACGCGTAACTGGGTCGCCCGCGTAGACCGCCACGACTTCACGCGAGAGGGGCGGCACCGCTCGCCGTCCGACGTCGACGTCCACCCCACGAGTATCTCTGACGATGGCAAGATCCGGAACGCGCGGTAGGCGCAGTCGGGACTGCCCCGAGTTCGGTTGATGCCTGACCTGTGAGGATCGCTCCTCGCTGGAAGGATGTCCCTCGTGGCAAAGCCCTATCCCAAGGAGTTCCGCGACGACGTCGTGCGAGTGGCCCGCAAGGGTCAGTCGTCACTGGCGCAGATCGCGAAGGACTTCGGCATTTCCGAAGGCACGTTGTCGAACTGGATGAAACGCGCTGACATCGAGGACGGCAAGCGTCCCGGCATGACCGAGGACGACCGCAAGGAGCTACGCGAAGCGAACAAGCGGATCCGCCTGCTGGAGCAGGAGAACGAGGTCCTACGACGCGCTGCTGCGTATCTGTCCCAGGCAAACCTGCCGGGAAAATAGTCTTCCCGCTCGTCCGAGAGATGGCCGCGACCGGCGCCCCGATCAGGGTGCCGGTCGCGGTGGCGTGCCGGGTCCTGGGCCTCACGACTCAGGGGTACTACAAGTGGCTCAAGCACCCCGTGTCCCAACGGGACTGGGACGACGCCCACCTCATCGACGTCCTTTACGACGTCCACAAAGACGACGCCACGCTCGGCTACCGGTTCCTGGCCGACGAGCTGGCTGACGAGCACGGCATCACCGTCGGCGAGAACCGCGTGCATCGGCTCTGCCGCATCGCCGGTATCGCCGCCAGCCACCACAAGAAGCGGTCCAAACCCGGCTCCACCGGCCCGGCCCCGCACGACGACCTTCTCGCGGTCGTTGACGAGCACGGGGTGATCCGGCACGAGTTCCTCGCTGACGCCCCGAACAAGGTGTGGCTGTGGGACATCTCCGAGCACCCCACCCGCGAAGGGAAGCTCTACATCTGCGCGATCAAAGACGTCTTCAGCAACAAGATCGTCGGCTACTCCATCGACTCGCGGATGAAGTCGTCTCTGGCTCAGGCAGCGATGCGCAACGCCATCGCTTTGCGCTCCCCGATCGGGACCGTGTGCCACTCCGACAGGGGCGGCCAGTTCAGGGCCAAGCGCACCCAGCAGCTCTTGGCGAACAACGACCTGGTCGGGTCGATGGGCCGCTCCTACGGCGCCGGTGACAACGCCAGCATGGAGAGCTTCTTCAGCCTGCTGCAGAAGAACGTCCTTAACACCCGCCGGTGGGACACCCGCGACCAGCTGCGGATCAAGATCGTCCGATGGATCGAAACGAAGTACAACCGCCGCCGTCGCCAGCGCGGCCTCGGCAGGCTCACGCCCGTCGAGTTTGAGATGATTTACGCGGCCGCAGAAGCGGCCTGAAAACCCCAACTGCTAAGCGTCAACCAAAGCGGGGGCAGTCCCCATCGACGCGGATCTGCTCGGTGAGGTGAGCCAGGAACAGCACCAACCCCAGGACGCTGGCCACTGCGAGCAAGAAGGCCACGGTGACCGCGATCTGCGGGACGAACTCGCCCCCGCCGCCGTCGTCAGCGCTGCGGATCGAGCGGAGCACAGTCAGCGCATAGGTGAAGGTTGCCAGGAACAACGCCAGCGTGAGCTGCACAAACAGGTCACGGGTGAAGGTGCGCAACAACCTCGGAGAGAATTGGCTGCTGGCCAGTTGAAGCGTGACCACCGTCAGGGAGAAGGTCAAGGCGGTCACTGTGATCAGCGACGAGGAAATCGTCTCCAACAGCGAACGAGCGGCTGACGCATCACCACCGAAGAGCAAACCGCTCAGCCCGGCGGACAGGTCGGCATCGACCGATGCGTCGAGCTCAGGCAAACCCAGGCCGAGCAGCAGCGCGCAGACCACGGCCAACGTGGGGATCGGCCACAGCTGCGTCCTGATGACGTCTCGCGTGTAGGTCAACCAGGTATCCATGCCCACAGCCTCCCAGCCCAACGTCTGGGCGAGCGAGCCGTGTATGCGGCCTTGCGACGTAGGCGGCACGCACATCAATCCGGCCGGTTGTCTCCTTCGGAGCTCGGGTCAGGTGAGGATGAGCCAGAGCGGCCCGGCCGTCAGCCCCATTACGACGGTGGCTGCCGCGGCGACGAGCGCTGCTGTGGGAGCGCCTGGTCCCTCGGTGCCGGCGCCTTCGCCGGGTTGTGCGGCCGGACGTAGGGCTGCCCGGATCCAGCGCAGGTAGTAGAAGAGGCTGACCACGGTGTTGAGGGCGATGGCGACGGCGAGCCAGGCGAGGCCGGCGTCCCAGGTCGCCCCCATGGTGGTGAGCTTGCCGATGAAGACTGCTGTCGGCGGTGTTCCGACCAGCCCGAGCAGGGCCACCAGGAGGGCGGCGCTGAGGCCGCGTCGTGCGGAGGCGAAGCCCGCCCAGTCCTCGAGCGAGCGGCGGTCAGGCTCTGCGGCGGCGACCGCGAAGGCCGCCAGGTTGGTGAGGGCGTAGCCGGCCAGGAAGAACAGCAGCGCGGGCTGGCCCTGATCGCTGAGCGTGGTCACGGCCGCGGCGGCGAGGAGGTAGCCGACCTGGCTGACGGTGGACCAGCCCAGGAGCCGGCGTACGTCGCTCTGCGCGAGCGCCGCGAGGTTGCCGATGGTCATGCTCACTACCGCGAGGACCCCCAGGACCGTGGCCCACCGCAGCTCCCCCGGCAGCACCGCTACGAGGCGGGTGATCGCGACGAGCGCCCCGATCTTGGGGACGGTGGTGAGGAAGGCAGCGGCGCTCACCGATGCGCCCTGGGTGGCGTCGGGGACCCAGAAGTGGCCGGGGACGCCGCCGGCCTTGAAGAGCAGGCCCATCAGCACCAGGACTCCGCCGGCTGCCACGGCCGCGCTCGGAGCGTCGGGCAGCTCGGCGGCCAGCGACGCGTATCCGGCCCGGCCTGCGAGTCCGTGGAGCAGGACGGCGCCCAGCATCAGGAGGATGCCGAAGAGTGCACCGAAGAGGTACGTCTTCAACGCCGCCTCGGGCGAGTCAGGCCGGGCCATGATCCCCACGAGCCCGTAGAGCGGGATGCTCGAGAGCAGGAACGCCACGACCAGCACGGCGAGGTCGGTGCTGCCGGCGAGCAGAAGGGCTCCGGCGCCGCCGAAGAGCAGCAGGCTGCAGGTCTCGCTCTCCCGCGGATGGTCGCGCACCTCCCCCGAAGCGATCAGCAGGATCAACAGCAGGGAGGCGGTCACGGTGACGCGGGCCGCCCCGGTCGCGGTGTCGACAGTGAAGGTGTCGGAGAAGACCGCCCGGGGGTGATCTGCCAAGGCCACGAGGCCCGCG
>CAVSCS010000008.1:0-675007 GCA_963726525.1 uncultured Actinomycetota bacterium
CCGACGACGGCCGGCAGCACCACGAGGGCGACAAGCGTGAGGTCGAGCATCAGCCGTGCAGCTCCGCGGCCATGTCGGTCATGTCGTGCCCGGCCTGGCGGTGCAGCAGCGTGGCGACGGCGAACCCCATCGCCATCTCCACCGTCATCGCCGCGATCACCACGAGCAGCAGCACCTGCCCGGACGGGTCGGGTGCCAGGAACCACCACAGCCCGCCGGCGGCCAGGATGACGCCGTTGATCATCAGCTCCAAGCCCATCATCACCATCACGACCACCTGCTGCGAGAGCGCGCCATACACCCCCACCGCGATCAGCGCCGAGGCCACGAGCAGCACGGTCTCGAGCGTCACCGGCCCACACCCCCGGCTGCGGGTCGTCGGCGGGTCGGCGGTCGAGGTCGTCGCCGAGCCGGTCGTAGCGGGTGCGGTGCGAGGAGAGCACGACGCCAGCGACGATCGTGGCGACCATGACGGGGCCCATCGCGATCATCACGATCATGTGGGACTCCATGATCGCCTCCCCCAACGCCGACGTGACGTCTCCAGTGGGTGCGCCGCGCCGGGTGGGCCACGGCACGAGCACCGCACCGGCGCTCAGGAGCAGGAACGTCCCGACTCCGGCCGCGATCGAGGAGCGCTGCGAGTGGACCATGCTCATCGGCATCAGGGCGGGGTTCATCCCCATGAACATGACCATGTAGACCGCCATCACTGCCATCTCCATCACCATCATCAAGATCACGATCACGCCCATGTAGGCCTGGCCCATCAGCAGCAGCGTCACCCCGACTGCGACGAACGACACGGCCAACGCGTAGGTCGCCCGGGCCATGGAGTCGACGTAGAACACCAGCGCACCCGCCACAACGGACACCACGGCGCACAACCAGAACCCCACGTCGACGAGGACGGTGTTCATCGGATCTCCTCTCTGTACGGATTCGGACGGACTCAGGTGGTGGCAACAGCGATGACGGAGACGACCATGTCCTGGGCGACCACGAGCGGCAGCACCACGACCCAGCCGATCTCGAGGAGCTTGTCGGGGCGCAGTGTCGGCAGCCGGCGACCTGCGAGCACCAGCAGCCCGCTCACGAGGATGGTCTTGACCAGCACCCACCCCCAGCCGGGGAGCAGCGGGCCGGCTCCGCCGCCGAGGAACAGCGGCACCGCCGCCGCCGAGCCGGCGACCAGCAGGGCGTAGCGGCCCGCGAGCACCAGCAGCCGGTCCACCCCGGCCAGCTCGGCGAGGATCCCGCCGTTGACGTCGATGCCGGCGCCGGGGTTCATAGGCGGCCGGACCGAGAAGCCCAGCACTCCCCAGCAGTACGCCGCGAACGCCACCGGTGCCCACACCACAAACCACACCCCGTCCTGGGCTGCCGAGATCTCGGCCAGGTCCAGGCTTCCCGCCGCGATCGCCGGGGCGGTGAGAGCGAACATCAGCGGGAGCTCATAGCCCAGGGCGAGGGCCAGGAAGCGGTAGCCGCCGACCAGACCCGTGATGGAGTTCGCCCCCCAGCCGAGCAGCCACATCACTGCCCACGCCACCACGTCGAGGGCATTGACCCACACCAGCCCCAGGGGGTGGTCCACCAGGGCGTGAGTGCCCAGCGGCACGAACGCCACGATCAGGACCGCCAGGGGGATCACCGCTGAGGAGGCGGATCGCCACAGCAGCCGGTCGGCCGAGACCGTGCGGCGTGGTCGCTGGCGCATCAGACGGGCCGTCTCGCGCAGCGGGACCGTGAGGCCCGATCGGACGGACAGCCCACGATCGCGGGCCTCGAGCGCAGCGGAGAGCCCAGCCACCGACAGTGCGACCACACCCAGGCCCACCATCAACGGCGCCGCGTAGACCAGGGACAAGGAGTCAGCCATGGGCCGCCTCCGGCATCTCGTGGTCGGCCAGGTCAGGCGCCATGGCCGCGAGCCACAGCCTGACCCCGGCCAGCTCCATCCCACGCACGAGCGCGGGAAGCGCCTGGGCCCCCTGCGTCGCGCGGGGCGTCGCCTCCCCGTCGAGCTCGGCGCGCGCCCGCTCGAACAGCGACGTCAGTCGTTCGCGCAGCTGCTCGGACCCGCCCTGACCGTCATCGACTGTGAGCCCGCCGAGGACCCACCGCAACACCCGCAGTCGACCGACGCGGTCACCGAACTGCGCGACCTCCCGCCCGTCGTCCAGCTCACCGTCGAGGCAGCGGTCACGCAAGCGCCGTGCTTGAGCGGCCTCCGCTGGCAGTCCTGCGAGCACCAGCACCGAACCCGCTGCGTCGAGCAGGCGCGCCGCCCGCACGATCAGGCCGCCGGGCTGGCCGGCTCGCGGCGTCGCGAGCTGCTCGACCTCGGCCTGGACGACGACGTCACCGTGCAGCGTGACCCGCAGGACGACACCGGCGGGCCAGTGCGCAAGCACCGGTCCCAGCGGGAGGTGGAGCTCGTCCATCTCCAGACCGTCGCGATCCTCGGCACCCTCAGCCAGCGGAATCCCGTCCGGCATCATCGCGGAGTGGTTGTGGCCTCCGTCGCTGTCGGGGTCTTCGTGGTCGCCGTGTTCGGCGCCGTCCTGGTCGTCGTGACCGTGCGCCACGGCGTCGGCGGAGGGGGTGAAGCCACGGCGAACGTCAGGGCCGGTGAGGCGCCGCGCCCCGAGCCGGAGCTGCTCGCGGGCCTCATTGAGGAGCGCCCTGGCCTCAGAACCGGCTGGTACCTGGATCCGCACCCGTGGCTCCGAGATCTGCTCCCACACGTGGTCGACCACGGCGGCGAAGGCCTCGTCGGGCGCACCGACCACCGCCAGGACGTCAGCATCCGCAGCGGACTCCGCCATGCACCAGCCCATGTGGTCGATGGCACGCTCGAGCGCGACCCGCTCCTCGAAGGAACCCGGAACTTCCGCCACGAGGACGTGAGCGCGCGCGGCTGCGGCCCTGGTCAACACCTCGATCACACCCAACGGAAGGCTCCCTCGCGACGTGCCCAAGCGACGGCCAACAACAGCATCAGCAGGAATCCGAACATCTCCACCACCGCACCTGGTCCGAGGTGTCCCACGACGATCGCCCAGGGGTACATGAACAACATCTCGACGTCGAAGGCGAGGAAGACCACGCTGGCCGTGTACCACCGGGCGTGATAGCGCGACAGGGCATGCTCGGTAGGCCGATGGCCCGACATCCACGGCTCCACCTCGAACGGGCTCACCGACACCGCGGTCCAGCGAGCCAGCACCCGGAAGGCCATCACGGTCCCCAGCGACGCGGCAAGGAGCGACAACAGTGAAGCCATCGACGACCTCTCCTTCGCTCTCGACGTTGGCTGGGCACCGGGCAGGGCCCTACGCTACATACCGGACACCCGTGCCGTCATGCGGGCGTATCTGGAGGCGACCATGACCGACCACGCGCACCCCGTCGACCCCACGGCCGTCAGCCGCGCCCAGGACCGCATTCCAGCGCCGGCCGAGGCCGCACGAGTCACCAGTGTGCTCACCCTCATCGCCGACCCCACCCGCATGCGCCTGCTGTTCGCACTCGACGCGGCCGAGGAGCTCTGCGTCGGAGATCTGGCCCTCGCGCTCGATGCTTCCGAGGACGCCGTCGGCTATGGGCTGCGGATGCTCAGAACGGCGGGGCTTATCACCCGACGCAAGGATGGACGCATGGTCTTCTACCGCCTCGCCCAAGGTTTCCCCGAACCCCTGCGCCAGCACTGCTTGATCCAGCTCGCCGAGCTCTCCCACGTCCGACACTCCGACTCCTGAGTGCAAGAAGATCCAGCCGCAGACCTCCCCGGCGGTGACCGGGGCCGACCGACAGGAGACTTACGTGACTGTCCCACTGACGCAGGCACGACGCCCTCGACCCCTTCGTGATCGAGGAATCTCCGGACGCCGCCTCACGATCTCCGAGGACGCGGGATCATCGTCATGGTGACCTTCATCGTGATCGCGGTGGTGTCCGGGTCCCTCGTCCTGGGCGCCGCCTGGGGCATCTACGGCAACCTGCCCGACCGGGTCGAGGGACTCATCGTCGCCCTGGCCGGAGGTGCGCTCATGATCTCGGCCGTCCTCGAACTCATCGAACCAGCCTCACACGTCGCCCCATTCTGGGCTGTGTCAGCGCTGGTCCTAGCAGGCGCGGCGATCTTCGCTGCACTCGACCACCTCATCAAGGAACGAGGCGGGGGCGACAGCGGCGGTGGACTCCTCGCTGCGATCACCCTCGACGGCATCCCGGAGAACCTCGCGCTCGGGGTCGCACTGATCAGCACCGGGCCGCTCGGCGCGGCCGCGCTGTCCGGCTCGATCTTGCTCTCCAACCTCCCCGAGGCCGCTGGAGGCGCACGAGAGATGACCGGAGGCGGGCGTTCCAAACGAGCCGTACTGGGGCTGTGGGCCGCGACCGCCGTCCTCCTCACCGCCGCCGCCCTCGCGGGCAACCTCCTTCTCGGAGGCGCCTCCGACTCCACCCTCGGCCTCATCCGCAGCTTCGCCGGGGGCGCCGTCGTTGGCTCCTTGGCGATCGAGGTCTTCCCCAAGGCGTTCAAGGAGAGCGGCTACTCCACGGGCATCGCCGTCGCGCTCGGCCCGGTCCTCGCGCTCTTCCTCGACAGGCTCGGATAGCTGACGACCGAGGCAGGCGAGGGGCCCCACTCAGCCACGCAGGAGATGTAGCGGTCGAACAGGACGGATGGGTCCTTGTGCCGGGTCTGAGTAGCGACACGGCGAGGCCCGGGGCGTTGCCGGTCGTGGCCTCAGTACATCCCCGTGGGACGGTCGCGATTCTCGAGGAAGTAGGCGCCCAGGCTGCCCGCCACGGTGGCGAAGACGACGACGGAGAACGCCGCGAGGAGCACGTCCAGCACCTGGCTGAAGGGATCGTCGCTCCCGAGCGGCTCGCCGGAGATCGCCGCGAGGGAGGCCGCGTGCAGCGAGTCGGCATAGCTCACGTACTCACCGAACTCGTAGAGCAGCTGGCTGGTGCCGAGAACGGTGATGACCGAGACGACCGCGAGCCAGCCGACCCGGTTTCCCAACACGCTTCGCGCGGACCGCGACGATCGGACCGCCGACGACAGCACCCGACCGGCCCGAAGTGCGCGAGCCGCGCGGACCAGGCGCAGGACCCGGAGGAACGGCAGTGCCAGGAAGATCACCTGCCACCAGTTGCGCTTGAGGAACCGCCACGTGTCGGGGGTCACCACGAGACGAGCGGTGAACTCGCTGACGAAGACTGCCCAGAGGCCCCAGCCAGCAATGGTGAAGCCGAGACCGAGTCGACTCCCTGGCGCAGCGAAGTGCTCTCCGAGCACGAGGAGCAGGAAGACAACGCTGAGAGCAGTCATCAGCGGAGTCAGCCGATCGATGAGCTCGTCTGCCCAGGTCTCCCGCTGCTCCGGGGGCCTGGCCATCACGCTGGTGCCAGCCATGCAGTGGCTCCTCGGGCCGCGGACTGAGTGCGTTGCCTGCCGTACGCACTTGGTGAGGATACGTGTGCACCCGGCTGGGTACGCGCACTACATGTGGTTCGACACCTGGTCTGACGTCCTGCGGATCCTGCTGGTGGGGCCAGCGTCCTATGCCGCTGTGGTCGTCATCCTCCGTACCTCCGGGAAGCGCACCCTGGCCAAGCTCAATGCGTTCGACCTGGTCGTGACGGTCGCCCTCGGTTCGACACTGGCGACGATCTTCTTGAGCAAGGACGTGTCCTGGTCCGAGGGGGCCGTCGCGCTCGGCCTGCTGGCTCTGCTGCAGTTCCTCCTCGCGGCGTTCACAGCCAGATGGCCGGCTGCGAGGTCGGTGGTCACCTCCCGACCCACTCTCCTCGTGAAGGACGGCCAGCTGTTGGAGGGCGTGCTGAGGCGGCAACGGCTCACCCGCACTGAGGTCTTGCAAGCCGTACGCGCTGCAGGCATCGGGGATGCCACGGCGGTGGCTGCGGTGGTACTCGAGGGCGACGGAAGCCTGAGCGTCATCCCCGCGACCAAGATGGGTGACGGCTCGATGCTGGCAGACGTCGAGCGGTGGCACCGGGACGAGGTCAGGAGCCCTCGTGACGCAGAGGTTGACGTTGAGCACCCCGCGTGACGAAGCCCTGACGCCGACAGGTCAGCTGCTACTTTCCAACAGGGCCACGCACTCGACGCGGTGGGTCATCGGAAGCTCGTTCAGCGCAGCCGCGGGCAAACGTCCGCAGGCTCCAGCAGCGCAACACATTCCGTGTGGCTGGTCATCGGGAAGAGGTCGAAGGCCCGGATCGCGGTGAGCTCGTAGCCGTGCTCGGCGAAGGTGGCGACGTCACGACCCAGGGCGGCCGGGTCGCACGCGACGTACGCCACCGCGCGGGGTCGGCGGTCGACGACCTGCTCGACGACGGCGCGCTTGGCGCCCTCACGGGGCGGGTCGAGGACGACGAGGTCGAAGGGCTCGTCGAAGGCGTGGCGCAGCACGCGGTCGGTCGGGCCGACCTCCACCACGGCACCCTCCAGCGCCGCGAGGTTCGCCCGGGCGTACCGGCCGGCCTCCCGGTCGCCCTCGACGGCCACCACGCGGGCTCCGGTGGCCTCGCCGACGAACCGACCGAACAGCCCGACGCCGGCATAGAGGTCGAGCGAGGTCTCCCCCGGCTGCGGGTCGAGCAGCTCGAGCACGGTCTCCACCAGCACCCGCGGCGCCTCGGGGTGGACCTGCCAGAAGCCGTCGGCGGCGACGGTGAAGGGATGGCTTGCGTCGGCAGCGACCACCTCGTGCGTCAGGGGGTCCGAGGACAGGACCTGGGTGCCCTCCTCGACGAGCGGGCCGTCCACGGCGTCGGCGGGACGGGCACCGTCGGCGGCGATCAGGCAGTCGTCGATCGGGACCAGGCGGTGGGAGCGGTGAGCGCGCATCGCGGGGGTGCCGTCGGGCAGGGCGGCGTAGCGCTGACGGGTGCGCCAGCGCAGGCCGTCGTCGGGACGGCCCGGGACCGGGACGGCCTCGACCCGGATGTCGGCGACGAGGTCGGAGGCGGCGTCGAGCTTCCCGAGCCGGACCAGCTGCTCCCGCACGACCGTCGCCTTCAGGTCGCGCTGGGCGGGCAGGGACACGTGCTGGAAGTCGCACCCGCCGCACCGCCCGGGACCGGCGAACGGGCACGGCGCCTCGACACGGTCGGTCGACGGCTCGAGGACCGAGACCGCGTCGCCGCGCCAGAACCGGTCACCGTCGGTGCCCTCGGTGACCTCGACGACCACGCGCTCCCCCGGCAGCGCGTGCCGGACGAAGACGACGCGCGACTCGGGCTCGGGCAGCCGGGCGACGCAGTGGCCGCCGTGGGCCACCGGGCCGACCTCGACCTCGAAGCGCTCGCCGACCCGGGAGCGGCCGCGGTCCTTGCGGGGGCGGTACTGGTGACGGCTCATGTGTCGTGTCCTTCTCGTGGGTCTCGCGCGACCACGCGGCCGCGGCGCAGGTCGCCGGCGTGCACGCGCACCTCGTCGCGCTCCTCGCGCTCGCGCGCCGCGAGCGAGGACCGCAGCTGGTAGGGCACCGAGATGACCATGACGCCCGGGGTGAAGAGGAGCCGGCCCTTGAGCCGCAGCGCGGTCTGGTTGTGGAGCAGCTGCTCCCACCAGTGGCCGACGACGTACTCGGGGATGTAGACCGCGACCACGCCGCGCGGGCTGGCCCGGCGGATCTCCTGGGTGTACTCCACGATCGGGCGCACGACCTCGCGGTAGGGCGAGTGGAGCACCTTGAGCGGGATGTCGAGGTGGCGCTCGTCCCACTCCTCCAGCAGCCGGTTGGTGGCCTTGGTGTCGATGCTGACGTAGATCGCCTCGAGCACGTTGGGGCGGGTGGCCCGTGCGAACGCCAGCGCGCGCAGGGTCGGCTTGTGCAGCTTGGAGGCCAGGACGATCGCGTGCACGCGCGTCGGCATGATCTTGTCCTGCTCGTCGGCGGCCAGCTCGAGCTCGACCTGGGCGTAGTGGCGCCCGATGGCCTTCATCAGCAGGAAGAAGAACGCCATCGCCAGGATCGTGATCCAGGCGCCGGCCAGGAACTTGGTGAGCAGGACGATGACCAGCACGACGGCCGTCATGCCGAGCCCGAAGGTGTTGATCGCCCGGGAGCGCATCATCCGCCGGCGCGCGGCCGGGTCCTGCTCGGTGCGCAGGTGACGGGTCCAGTGGCGGATCATGCCGAGCTGGCTGAGGTTGAAGGAGACGAAGACGCCGACGATGTAGAGCTGGATCAGCTTGGTGGTCTCGGCGTCGAAGACCCAGATCAGCAGGATCGACATCGCGGCGAGGAACACGATGCCGTTGCTGTAGGCCAGCCGGTCGCCGCGCGAGCCGAGCGAGCGCGGCGCGAGGCCGTCGTTGGCCAGGATCGAGCCGAGCACCGGGAAGCCGTTGAAGGCCGTGTTGGCCGCGAGCACCAGGATGATCCCGGTGACGGTGAGGACGAAGTAGAAGCCGGGCGTGAAGTGGTCGAAGACCCCGGCCGCGATCTGCGCGATCACCGGGTGCTGCTCGTAGGAGTCGGGCACCGCGCCACCCGACGCCGAGCGCAGCCGGTCGAGCTCGTGCGGGTCGACGTAGCGGATGGCCATCTGCTTGGCCAGGACGATGACGCTCATCATCATCGTGATCGCGATGACGCCGAGCAGGAGCAGCGTCGTGGCGGCGTTGCGGCTCTTGGGCTTGCGGAACGCGGGCACGCCGTTGCTGATCGCCTCGACGCCCGTCAGGGCCGCGCAGCCGGAGGAGAAGGCACGCGCGAGCAGGAACAGCAGCGCGACCTGGTTGAGCGGTCCCTCCCAGCCCTGCTGCGGCTCGATGACGAGCCCGGCGCTCTCCGCGCGCGGCAGGTCGCCGGTGAGCAGCCGCAGCAGGCCGTAGGCGCACATGCCGAGGATCGCGGTCATGAAGAGGTACGTCGGCACGGCGAAGAACGTGCCGGACTCGCGCACGCCGCGCAGGTTCACCGCCGTCAGCAGGATCACCGCGACCACCGCGACCGTCGCCTCGTGGCCGATCAGCCCGTTGACGGCGCCGGCGGCGTACTGGGCGGCGGAGGAGATCGACACCGCGACGGTCAGGACGTAGTCGACGAGCAGCGCGCTGGCGACGGTCACCCCGGCGTTGCGGCCCAGGTTGACGGTCGCGACCTCGTAGTCGCCGCCGCCCGACGGGTAGGCCTGGACGGTCTGGCGGTAGCTGGCGACGACAGTGAGCATGACCAGCGCGACGGCGATGCCGATCTTCCACGACCAGACGTAGGTCGAGGCGCCGGCGACGGCCAGCATGATGAAGATCTCGTCGGGTGCGTAGGCCACGGAGGACAGCGCGTCGCTGGCGAAGACGGGCAGCGCGATGCGCTTGGGCAGCAGGGTCTCGCCCAGCTGGCTGCTCCTGAGCTTGCGGCCCAGCAGGATCCGCTTGGACACGTCGCCGACACTCACGGGCGCGAGCCTAGACCCGGGCGCGCGAGAATCCTTGCTGGGATACGGTTCACGCGTGCACGTCGTGATCATGGGCTGTGGCCGCGTCGGATCGACGCTCGCCCGCAGCCTCGAGGACCGCAACCACACCGTGTCGATCATCGACAGCGAGCCGGACGCGTTCCGCCGTCTCGGGCCGGAGTTCAACGGTGACAAGATCACCGGCTACGGCTTCGACCAGCAGGTGCTGGAGAAGGCCGGCATCCGGCGAGCCGACGCGTTCGCCGCGGTCTCGAGCGGTGACAACTCCAACATCATCGCCGCCCGCGTGGCACGCGAGACCTTCGGCCTCCAGCAGGTCGTGGCCCGCATCTACGACCCGGGCCGCGCCGAGGTCTACCAGCGGCTCGGCATCACCACCGTCGCGACGGTGAAGTGGACGGCCGACCAGGTGCTGCGCCGGCTGCTGCCGGCCGGTGCCGAGCCCGACTTCCGCGACCCGTCGGGCACCATCCGCGTCGACCACGTGCCGATCCCGGAGGCATGGATCGGCAGCCGCACCGTCGAGTTCCAGATGCAGTCCCGCAGCCGGATCGCCTGGATCGACCGGCTGGGCGAGGGCATGCTCCCGACCCGCGAGAGCGTGCTCCAGGAGGGCGACATGCTCCACCTCGTGATCCGTGAGGAGAACGCCGCCCACGCCTACGCGGTGCTCGAGTCCGGCCCCGAAGACGACTGACCCCACCACGAGCCAGGAGCACTGCACACATGCGCGTCGCCATCGCCGGAGCCGGAGCCGTGGGTCGCTCGATCGCCCGCGAGCTGATCGAGAACGGCCACCAGGTCCTGCTCATCGACAAGAACCCCTCCTCGATCCGCCCCGAGCGGGTGCCCAACGCGGAGTGGCTGCTGGCCGACTCCTGCGAGCTCTCCTCGCTCAGCGAGGCCCAGCTCGGGACCTGCGAGGTGGTCATCGCCGCGACCGGCGACGACAAGGCCAACCTGGTCACCTCGCTGCTGGCCAAGACCGAGTTCGGGGTGCCGCGCACGGTCGGTCGGGTCAACCACCCCAACAACGAGTGGCTCTTCACCGAGGCCTGGGGCGTCGACGTCAACGTCTCGACCCCGCGCATCATGTCCGCGCTGGTCGAGGAGGCCGTCTCCGTGGGCGACCTGGTCCGGCTCTTCACCTTCCGCCAGGGCAACGCCAACCTCGTCGAGCTCACGCTCGCCCCGGGCTCGCCCTACGTCGGCACGCCGAGCGGCCTGGTGCCGTTCCCCGACAACTGCGCGCTGGTGACGATCCTGCGCGACGGGCAGGTCTACCCGCCCGACGCCGAGCAGCCCCTCGAGGCCGGCGACGAGCTGCTGTTCGTCGTGCCGACCGAGGTCGAGGGCGAGCTGGAGATCCTGCTCTCCCCCGGCCACAGGAAGGGCTGAGGCCCGCTCGGGTCCGGCTCAGGCCGGGGCGGTCCCCGGCTCCACGGGGGTCCGGTTGCGCGAGAGCAGCCAGACCATCGAGCCCAGGGCAGCCAGCTGGAGCGGCCAGCCGAGGGCGATCTTGAGGACGCCGAGCGCGGCCACGGCCGTGTCGGCGTCCATCGACCCCGACGACCCCGCCAGCCAGATCGGCGCCTGGACGGCCACGCGCAGGGCGCACGGCAGCACCAGCAGCCAGGTCAGGCGGCTGCAGAGCCGGACGACCTGGCGGTCGGCGTGCCACGCGGTGGCGTCGCCGGTGATGCTGCCGACCATGAAGCCGACGAGCGGCCAGCCGATCAGGCAGGTCAGCGCGAGCAGGACGGCGTACCCGCCGTTGTAGAGCAGGCCGGGCAGGAAGTAGGCGAGCGCCTGGTCCTCGGCGGAGCCGCCGGCCGCGGCCGAGCGGTGGACGAAGTACCACCCGATGCCGATGCCGACGAGCGCGTTGACGACGAACTGGACCGTGGAGCGCTGCACCAGGCGCACCACGAGCAGCAGCAGCGCCGCGCCGATGCTCACGCCGAGCGCGAGGTCGAGCTCACGCAGGGTGAGCCAGCAGACGGTGAACAGGATCGTCGGCACCGCCGCCTCGGCCATGCCGCGTCGTCCGCCGAGGGCCTTGGCGAGCTGCTGGCGCACGACCTCCTCGACGGTGGCCGTCTCGACGGGTCGGGCCTGCTCGGGACTCGGCTGGGTCACGGGCGCAGCTCGTAGCGCGGGTTGAACATGATCGGCACGCCGCCCTGGCGCCCGATGCACCCCGTGACGGTCACCGAGCGACCCGGGTCGACGCCGGCGATGCGGCGACGGCCGAGCCAGACGATGGTGATGACGCCGGAGCCGTCCTCGAGCTCGGCCTCCAGGGCCGGCACGCCGCCGCGCGGTCGCAGCGTGACGGTGTGCAGGACGCCGGTGACGACCACGCGCTCGCGCTCGGGGGCGTCCGCGATCGCGACGGCCTCGCCGCTGGCGTGGGTCAGGCGGAGGTCACGCTGGTGCTGGTCCTGGCTGTCGGCCCACCTGGACAGGGCCTGCCGGACCCGGCTCTTCGGCACGCGTCACCTCACCCGGCGGGCGTCGTCGGGCAGCCGCACGGGCAGCGGCTCGCCGACGGGCATCGCCTGCTCGCCACGGCGTACGACGATCTGCGCGAGCGCGTCCTCCCACTCGGCGGAGGCCTCGGGCTCCACGGCCGGGCGGCCGAGGAAGGAGGCGCGCAGCATCCACCGGGCGCCGTTGATGCCGACGATCCGCGAGGGCTGGGTGGCGACGGTGCCGTCGGGGCGCTGCACGGGGAGCTGGCAGACCAGCTCGGTGCCCCAGCGGCCCTCGCGCTCCTCTGCGCTGCCGCCGCGACGGGCGAGGTCCTCGGCGATCTGGGGGCGGACGGTCGACCAGAGGTCGCCGTTGCGCGGGGCGGCGAAGGCCTGGAACTCGCAGGCGCCGTCGGAGCCGGCGAGCATGACCGCGCGGACCTCGCCCGAGGCCTCGTCGACCTGCAGGCGGAGCTCGCGGTCGGCGATCGGCGGGACGAGGACCGACCCGAGGTCGGCGCGCTCGACGCCGTCACCCTCCACGTCGGCCTCGTCGAACGGGCCGGTGCCGGTGGGGGACGCAGCTGCGCTGCCGGTCTCGGACGCGTCGTCGACCGGGGCTGCCGACGGTGCGGTCGCCTCGCTCGTCGTGGCGGTCTCCTCGGCCTTGCGGCGGAACCTCACGTTGTTGCTCCTTCGTGCTCGTTCCGGCTCACGGACGCGAACCGGTACCTGTAGAACCGTATCCCCCGGAGCCGCGCGACGACTCCGGCAGCACCCCCACCTCGACGAAGCGCGCCCGCTCGAAGCGCTGGACCACCAGCTGGGCGATCCGATCCCCGCGGGCGAGCGTCACGGGCTCGACCGGGTCGTGGTTGACCAGCAGCACCTTGATCTCGCCGCGGTAGCCCGCGTCGACGGTCCCCGGGGCGTTGACGATCGACAGGCCGTGCCGCGCCGCGAGACCCGAGCGCGGGTGCACGAGCGCGACGTAGCCGTCGGGGAGCGCGATCGAGAGCCCGGTCGGCACGAGGGCCCGCTCCCCCGGCGCCAGCGTGACGTCGACCGTGGTGTGCAGGTCGGCCCCGGCGTCGCCCGGGTGCGCGTAGGACGGCAGCGGCAGGCCGGGATCGAGGCGCACCACTGCGATGTCGAGATCGGCACTGTCGGAGGGACGTGGGTCGTGGTCGGGCACGAGGAGTGAATCTATAGGCTCTGCGCCGTGGACTACGCCGAACGCCTGACCGTCCCGCTGCGCTGGTGGGCGCAGGGCACGATGCTCGTGGCGTCGCTGTGGCTCGCCATCGTCGCCGCGGTCCCCGACCACACGGGCTGGGCGCACACGGTCGGCGTGGTGGGCCTCGGGCTGATGGCCGCCCTGTTCCTCTCCTACGGCCGTGCCCAGGTGGGCGTCGGACGCGGCGAGCTGCACGCCGGCCGCGCCCACATCCCCCTCCAGCACGTCGGTGAGGTCGTGGCCCTCGACGCCGCAGCCGTGCGCCGCCAGGCCGGTGTCGACGCCGACGCCCGTGCCCACCTCCTGCTGCGCCCGTACCTCAAGCGCGGCGTGCGGGTGGAGGTCACCGACCCCGCCGACCCAGCCCCCTACTGGCTGCTCGGGTGCCGACGGCCGGACGCCCTCGTCACGGCCGTCCGGGTGGGCCGCGCCGACACTCCTGCTGGGTAGGGTGAGCGACATGGCTTCTTCGGACTCGACCAGCAAGTTCTACTCGGCGTTCTCCCTCGTCGCCGCCCTGGGCGCGGCGAGCGTGGCCAAGAAGGGCCTCAACAGCACGTGGCGCGCGACCACGGGCAAGAACCCCCCGGCCAACCCCGCCGACCCCGACGTCTCCCTCGCCGAGGCGGTCATGTGGGCCGCCGTCAGCGGCACCCTGATCGGGGTCGCGCGGATGCTCGCCACCCGCCGCGCTGCCCACTACTACGCCAAGTCGACCGGTCACCTGCCGCCCCAGCTCCAGAAGGACGGCCAGGACTCCTCGAAGGCCCCCGCCGCCCAGTCCTGAGCGCTCGCCTCGCCCCGATCTTCTCGGCTTCCCCGTGGCGCCGCCCCGGGCGCGCGTGGATCCGTCCACCCGGGGAACGCTCGGCCGTGGGCGGGCTTTCGGCGGCCACGTCGTGCGTGCTCGTGCGAGGCCGTGCTGCGCTGCGCTGCGGGTGAGGGCTGTCCTAGATCTGCTCAGACGACCCACGGCGTCTCCGCCTGAGGCAGTTGTCCGGCTGATGCCGTTCTTCAGCAGCCGCCGACCGTCCGCCGCGGCCCCAACCATCTCCTTCAGCGGTCAGCAGTCAGCAGAGGTCGGTCGGACCCGCGGCCGGACTGGCGGTCGGACCCGCCGTCGGCGGGCACCCGGGCCGCCCTGGCCTCCGAGTCGCTCAGCGACTCAACGCCGTTGCACGCTCGCGTCTTCGCCCCTGAGTCCCCGAGAGACTCAGTGGCGCTCGAGGGGCGCGGTTTCGCACCGTGAGTCTCTGGGCGACTCGGCGCCGCCGAGGCGGCGGGATTCGCGACCGCGAGTCTCCGAGGGACTCGGAGGGCAGGGGGCAGCGGGGCTTTTGACGACGCTCGTTGCGGGCCGCAAAACGTCCACAGGGCACCCCGATGGGCCCGTCCCGACGTCGTTGTGGACGACGGCTCGCGGGTGTCGGTGCGCCGGCGTGGGATGCCGTTGAGGGAGTTCACGGGGACTTCCACGACGGAGGGCGGCTGCCAATGACGACGACCGACGACGGAGCTGACGTGCCGGCGGGATCCGGCGGACGCGAATCACTAGGCGCCACATACGGCGACGGGGCTGCGGACCCCGCCACGGACGCCTCAGCGGACGCCTCAACGGACGATGGGCTGACCGGTGCCGTCGCCGAGGCGCCGTGGGAGTGCCTAGCCACCTGGACGCAGGCCGAGCGCGACTGGTGGTGGATGGGCCCGTTCGCCGGACAGGTGCCAGGGTTCATCCGACGGGTGCGCCGCATCCTGGACGTCTCCCAGCGCGGCCTCGCCGCGATGCTGGGAGTCTCCCAGTCCGTGGTCGCCCGTTGGGAGACCGGACGGACGAGCCCACGCGTGAGCGCGCTGCAGCGCCTGCTGTCGCTGGCCGGGCTCTCCGCGGAGGTGCGCGACACCGAGACGGGCGAGCAGGTGGAGCCGATGCGGGCCGACGGCGCCCGGACCCGGGCGGGCAGCCGGTTCCCGGCGCACGTCGACCTCAGGGCGACCGGGTGGTGGGTGCCGCGCGAGCTCCGGTCGATGACGTCCATCGAGTGGTCGGGGTGGCTGCGCCGTTCGCGCGAGGCGCTCGACCCGGCCATCAGCTACCACCTCGGCCGTCACTGGAAGTGGCGCGAGCGGTCCGTCTACGGCACGCCCGTCGACCACCCGGCGCGGCACCAGCTGGTCGCGGAGGTCGTGCACCTCGACGAGCGGCGCGAGGAGCGACGCCGTGCGGCCCGGGAGCGACCCCACCCCGCCTCCTGACCCCTCAGAGCAGCACACCCCCCCCGGGCGCGACACAGCGCCCGCCCTCGGTGAGGGTCGGGCGCTGTCGAGAACCGGTGCTGGTGACTGCTCAGATGCAGTCGCGGCAGATGAGCTTCTTCTCGTCTGCCAGCTGCGAGCGGTGGTGCACCAGGAAGCAGCTCATGCAGGTGAACTCGTCGTCCTGACGAGGCATGACCTCGACCGCGAGCTCCTCGTGCGAGAGGTCTGCTCCCGGGAGCTCGAACGACTCAGCTGCCTCGGTCTCGTCCTCGTCGACCTTGCCGGAGTTCTTGTCGTGGCGCCGTGCCTTCAGCTCCTCGATGCTCTCCTCGCTCTGGTCCTCCTCGGACTTGCGCGGTGCGTCGTAGTCGGTAGCCATCGAATCCCTCTCCCCATGCCGTGGTGACGTCGCGCCGGGTCACGGCACGGACGTCGCCAGTTGTGCTCGCCGTCGGCGCCAGATTGTGCACCATGAACCGGTTCCGTGGTGAGCCGGTCCGCGACGTGTCGCCTGAACAGTGGGACACGTCTCGGTATTCCCCCGGGTGCCCGCCCCGGACAGACCACCTGTGCGGGTGGCCGACGACCGCGCGTCGGGGCCGCTCAGGACGGGTCGGACTCCACGAAGCCGGCCGCCCGGAGCGCGTCGAGGAACCCGTCCCAGCCTGCGGCCGGGCTGCCCACGACGACGACCCTGGCGGGCGCGCCGTCGGCGGTGGTGCGGCCGGTCAGCAGGTCGAAGCGTCCACCCGCCTCGCTCAGCACCAGACCGCCGGCCGAGTAGTCCCACGGGTGCGGTCCGGCCTCGACGTACGCGTCGGCGCTGCCCTCGGCGACGTGGCACAGGTCGAGCGCGCAGGACCCCATGCGGCGGATGTCCCGGACACCCGGGAGCAGGGCGGCCACGCACGCGGCCTGGTGCTCGCGCACGGCGCGCTCGTAGCCGAACCCGGTGAGCACGAGCTTCTCCGCGGCGGGCGGCACGGCGCGCACGCCGATCGGCTGCCCGTCGCGGGTGGCGCCCCGACCACGGGCGGCGGCGTACGTCAGACCGGTCGGGATCGTGACCACGGCGCCGGCGACGACCTCGCCGTCGACCTCCGCGGCGACGGACACCGCGCAGTCGGGCAGGCCGTAGAGGTAGTTGACCGTGCCGTCGATGGGGTCGACGACCCAGCGCACCCCGCTGGTGCCGGGGCGGTCGTCGCCCTCCTCGCCGAGCACCGCGTCGTCGGGACGCTGCTCGGACAGGCGCCGGCGCAGCAGGTCCTCCACGGCGCGGTCGGCCTCGGTGACGACGTCGACGGCGCTGGTCTTGGTGTCGGCGACGTCGATGCCGCCGCGGCGCATGTCACGGGCGAGCACGGCGCCCTCCTGGGCGAGGGCGACCGCGAGGTCGCGCAGCTCCTCCGCGGACGGCGTCACGAATCGGCCCCGCACAGCGCGGGACGCTCACCGCGCGCGTTGGGGCAGCACCCGACCCCGCACACGTCGGGGCCCACGGACATCGAGCCGACGACGGGACGCTCGGGCGTCTCGCCGCGCTCGGCGGCGGCCCGCTCCAGGACGAGGTCGCGGACCATCGCCACGAAGCGAGGGTCGGTGCCGGCCGACGCGGCGCGCACGGCGTGCATCCCGAGTCGCTCGGCGGTCTCGAGCGCCTCGGTGTCGAGGTCGTAGATGACCTCCATGTGGTCGGAGACGAAGCCGATGGGCGCGAGCACCACGGCACCCACGCCGTCGGTCGCGAGCTCCTCGAGGTGGTCGTTGACGTCGGGCTCGAGCCACGGCGTCGACGGCGCCCCCGAGCGCGAGCAGTAGACGAGGTCGTGGCGGTGGGCCCGGCCGGTCGCCTCCTTGACCCGGCGAGCGATCTCGTCGGCGGTCGAGCGGTGCTGGCGCACGTAGGCGCCGCGCGGCTGGCCGGCCGGGTCGAGCGAGCCGCTGGTCTCCGACATGGCGGTCGGGATGGAGTGCGTCACGAACACCAGGCGCGCGGTCTCACCACCGTCGGGCAGCTCGGCGAGCGCGGCGAGGACGGCCTCGACGTTGGGCTCCACGAAGCCCGGGTGGTTGTGGTACTGCCGCAGCTTGTCCAGCCGCGGCGCGCCCGGGACCTGCTCCACGGCGTCGTACAGGTTCTCGCGGTACTGCCGGCACGACGACCACGACGAGTACGCCGACGTGGCGAAGACCGCGGCCCGCTGCACGCCGTCGGCCGTCATCTGCGCGAGCGTGTCGGCGAGGTACGGGTCCCAGTTGCGGTTGCCGAAGTAGACCGGCAGGTCGATCCCCTGCTCGGCGAGGTCCTTCTCCAGCGCGGCGATCAGCGCGCGGTTCTGGTCGTTGATCGGGCTCTTGCCGCCGAAGAGGAAGTAGTGCTCCCCCACCTGCTCGAGGCGCTCGCGCGGGATGCCGCGACCGCGGGTCACGTTCTCCAGGAACGGCACCACGTCCTCGGGCTTCTCCGGCCCCCCGAAGGAGAGCACGAGCAGGGCGTCGTAGGGCTGCACGTCGGGGTGCGCAGGATTCATGCTGCCAGCGTAGATCGCCCTACGATGAGCGCGATGCTCGACTCCTACGGCCGGGTGCTGCGGCGCCCCGGCGCCCTTGCCTTCAGCACCGCCGGAGTCGTGGCACGCCTGCCGATCTCGATGGTCGGGCTCGGCATCGTGCTGCTCGTCGAGGACCGCACCGGCTCCTACGGCCTGGCCGGCACCGTGTCCGCGACCTTCGTGCTGGCCGAGGCGGCCTTCGCCGTCCTGCACGGCCGCTGGGTCGACCACTTCGGGCAGGCGCGGGTCCTGCCGATCGCGATCTCGGTGTTCGGTGCCGGGCTGGCGGCGATGATGCTCGCCGTCGAGCAGGACTGGGCCCGCGCGTGGACCTACGTCTTCGCCGCGATCGCCGGCGCCGCGCTCCCGCAGGTCGGCGCGAGCGTGCGCACCCGGTGGTCGCACCTGCTCGACGACCCCGGCGAGAAGCAGACCGCGTTCGCGCTCGAGGCTGTCCTCGACGAGGTGGTCTTCGTCGTCGGCCCGGTGCTGGTGACCCTGCTGGCGACCAGCTGGCACCCCGTCGCCGGCCTCACGACCGCCCTCGTCACCGGCGTCGTCGGGACCTTCGCCTTCGCGCTGCAGCGCGCGACCGAGCCGCCCGCCGCCCGCACCTCGCCCACCACCACGCGGGCGCAGATGCCGTGGCGGCTGGTCCTGACCCTGGCCCTGGTCTGCCTGACCCTCGGCGCGCTGTTCGGGGCCGCGGAGGTCACCACCGTGGCGTTCGCGGAGGAGCAGGGCCGGCGCTGGGTCGCCGGCTGGCTGCTCGCCGCCTGGTCCTTCGGCAGCCTCGTCGCGGGCCTGGTCACCGGCGCCATCGCCTGGCGCAGCGGGCCGGAGCTGCGGCTGCGCTGGGGGTCGGCGGCGATGGCCCTCGCCATGGTCCCGCTGCCGTTCATCCACTCCGTGCCGCTCATGGCCGTCGTGCTGCTGGTCGGCGGGCTGTCGATCGCGCCCACGCTGATCGGGACGATGACGATGGTCGAGCAGGGCGTCCCGTCGGGCCGCCTCACCGAGGGCATGGCCATCCTCCACACCGGGATCGTGGCCGGCGTCGCTCCCGGCGCCAGCATCGCCGGGCTGGTCGTCGACCGCGGCGGCGCCTCGGCGGCGTACGTCGTGGCGCTCGCCGGCGGGGTGCTCGGGGCGCTCGTGGCGCAGACAGCCCGCGCGCGCCGCCCCTGATGCCCTAGCGTGCGGCCATGACGACGCCCTTCGACGGCACCCGCTGGCGCAACTGGTCCGGTCTCGAGGAGGCCGTCCCCGAGCACGTCGAGGAGCCCGCCGACGTGGCGGCGGTCGTCGACGCCGTACGCCGCGCCCGCCGCGACGGCACCACCGTCAAGATGACCGGGTCCGGCCACAGCTTCACCGCGATCGGCGCGCCGGAGCACACGCTCCTGACCCCGGGCGCGATGTCCGGGATAGTCGCGGTCGACCGCGAGGCCATGACCGTGACCGCACGCGCCGGCACGCTGCTCAAGGACCTCAACCTCGGCCTCGAGCGGCTCGGGCTCTCGCTGCACAACATGGGCGACATCGCCGAGCAGACCCTGGCCGGCGCCACCTCCACCGGCACCCACGGCACCGGCGGCGTTGCCGCGGGGCTCGCCGCGCAGCTGGACGCGCTCGAGCTCGTCGACGGCACCGGGGAGGTGGTGCGAGCGTCCGCCGAGGAGAACCCCGACGTCCTCGACGTGGCCCGGGTCGGCCTCGGCGCCCTCGGCGTCCTCACCACGCTCACGTTCCGGGTCGAGCCGCTCTTCGTCCTCGAGGCCCACGAGCAGCCGATGCGCTGGGACGAGGCGCTCGAGACCTACGACGACATGGTCGCCGACGCGCACCACGTCGACATGTACTGGTTCCCCCACACCGACGCGATGATGGTCAAGCAGAACCACCGCACCGACCTCGAGCCGGGCGAGCAGGAGCCGCCCTCGCGCCTGGCGGCCTGGTGGGAGGACGAGCTGGTGTCCAACACCGTCTTCGGCGCGCTGTGCCGGGTCGGCTCGCGCTCCCCCGCGCTGGTCCCCCGGATCAACCGGCTCGCCGGGCGGGCGCTGTCGCAGCGCCGCTACACCGATCTCGCGCACCGGGTGTTCGTCAGCCCGCGCCGGGTCCGCTTCCGCGAGATGGAGTACGCCGTCCCGCGCGAGGTCGGCCTCGAGGTGCTGCGCGAGTGCCGCCGGGTCATGGATGCCAGCGACTGGCGCATCGCGTTCCCGGTCGAGATCCGCACCGCGCCCGCCGACGACGTCCCGCTGTCGACGTCACACGGCCGCGACAGCTTCTACCTCGCCTTCCACGTGCCGATGGACACCGACCACCGGGCCTACTTCGGCGGTCTCGAGCCGCTCCTGCGCGAGGCGGGCGGGCGCCCCCACTGGGGCAAGGTGCACACCCGGACCGCGGCCGACCTGGCGCCGGTCTACGACCGGTTCGACGACGTCCTCGCGATGCGCGAGCGGCTCGACCCCGACCGCGTCTTCGCCAACGCCTACCTGCGCCGGGTGCTCGGCGACTGACTCACACGTTGGCCGGGCCGCGCGGCATCGGCGCCTGCCAGCCGCGGACGAGCGCGAGCAGCCGCCAGCCCAGGCACGTGCCGAAGCCGGCGGCGGCGACCACGAGCAGCGGCAGGTCGGCTCGGTCGAGCACGACGGCGACCGCGGCTCCCGCCAGCGCGGGCGTGGCGTAGAGCGCTCCCTCGAAGATCACCGGCACGCGACCGGCCAGCACGTCGCGCAGGACGCCGCCCCCGATGCCGGTGACCATGCCCAGCAGCGCCGCGGGGAGGGGGCCGAGGCCGTAGTCGACGGCCTTGAGGGCCCCCGTGACGCAGAACAGGGCGAGGCCGAAGGCGTCGAAGAGCGTGACCACCCGCTCGAGGCGGCCCACCGTCGGGTGGAAGACGAAGGTGACGACCCCGGCCGTGGCGGGGACGAGGAGGTAGCGCCAGTCGGCGAGCGCGGCGGGCGGGGTGGCACCGATCAGCACGTCGCGGACGAACCCTCCCCCGAGCCCGGTCACGCCGGCCAGCACCGTGGCGGCGAACAGGTCGAGGTGCTTGCGGACCGCCACGAGGGCGCCGGTGACCGAGAAGACGAAGATGCCGACCAGGTCGAGCACCACGAGGAGGGTGGAGAGCTCGGTCGACGGCACGGGGCGAAGGCTATCGCCGCACCCCTCTCGTGGCGCGCCGCGGGCGTACGCCGTCGACGGCCCGCGCTGGCGTAGGCTCGCGGAACCGATGCCGACCTCACCAGACCCGATCCGCCCGCGACCCGCCGACTCCACGCCGACCGCAGTCAGGAGCCCGCCGACCATGGCACAGCTGACGTTCACCGGACGCAGCGGTGACGGCAAGCGCCTGCTGCTGGTGGACGACCAGGGCCGGGACCACTTCGTGGTGATCGACGCACGGCTCCGCCGCGCCCTTGCGGCCGCGCCCGACAGCACCCGCCAGTTGGAGATCCCGATGGAATCAAGCCTGCGCCCCCGTGACATCCAGACGCGCATCCGCGCGGGCGAGACTCCCGAGTCGGTCGCCGACGCGGCCGGCACCTCGGTGGAGAAGATCATGGCGTTCGCCGCGCCCGTGCTGGCCGAGCGTGCCCACGTCGCCGAGCGCGCCCAGCTCGCGTCCGTGCGGCGCCGCTCCGCCGACAACGGCGCGCGCACCCTCGGCGAGGCGGTCGCGGCGCACCTGCGCGCCCTCAACGTCGACCCGTCGGGCGTCGAGTGGGACGCCTGGCGCCGCGAGGACGGTCGCTGGACCCTGCAGGCCGCCTACGACCTCGCCGGGCGCAGCGGCACCGCGACCTTCTCCCACGACCCGCGCGGCAGCTTCGTGACCGCCGACGACGAGGACGCCCGGTGGCTGGTCGGCGACAGCACCCCGCCTGCGGCCTCCGAGCCGGCGGTGGGCTCGGCCGCCGCCGCCCCGCTCGCCGCACCCGCGGCCGACGACCTGGCCGCGGCTCGGCAGCGCCGGCTCGGCTCGGTCGGCGCCGACGAGCTGCCGCTCGGCGACGACGCCATCGAGATGGTGGCCGGGGCCGACGACAGGCCGCGAGCCTCCGACGACTCGGCCAACGAGGCCACCGCCGAGCTCACCGCGCTCGGCAGCGAGCAGGCGGTCGAGGCCTACCTCGAGGGCGCCGACGGCGCCTCCCAGGACGCGGGACAGGAGCAGTCCACCTCCGCGACCTCGCCGGCGGACTCCGAGCCGCGCAGCAAGCCGAGCCGCAAGCGGGGTCGCGCCTCGGTCCCGAGCTGGGACGAGATCATGTTCGGCGGCGGCAAGAACGACTGACGGTGCGCCTGACCCGGGTCGGCGTCCACCCGCTCAAGTCCGGGGCCGTACGGTCGGTGCCCGCTGCGGACGTCCTGCCTCGCGGCCTCGTCGACGACCGATCGTGGATGCTGGTCGACGCCCACGCCCGCCTGGTGTCCGCGCGTGAGGCACACGCGCTCCTGACGGTCGTCGCGGACACGCCGGCCACCGCTCCGGGCGTGCGCCGCGACCTGCGGCTCAGCGCGCCCGGGATCGAGGACCTCGAGCTCGACGTGCCCGACGGTGACGCGGTCCCGGTCCGCCTGTTCTCCCTCGACCTTCACGCCGTCCCGGCGCCCGGGGCCGATCCGTGGCTGGCCGAGGTGCTGGGTCGCGACGACGTACGCCTGGTGTGGTGCCACGACCCGTCGCGTCGCTCGCTGCAACCGGGGTTCTCCTCGCCGGCCGACCACACCGCGTTCGCCGACTCCTTCCCCGTCACCCTCGCCTCGCTGGCCTCGTTGCGCCGGCTGGACGACTGGGTCACCGAGCAGGCCCTGGAGCTGGGCGAGGAGCCGCCCGAACCGCTCGATGTCGACCGGTTCCGGGCCAACCTGGTCGTCGACGGGGACGAGCCCTTCGCCGAGGACGGGTGGAGCTCGGTGACGGTGGGCGAGGTGCGCTTCCGCGTCGCCAAGCCGGTCGGTCGGTGCGTGATGACGACGATCGACCCCCGGACCCTCGCCACGGCGAAGGAGCCCGTCCGCACGCTCGCGCGGCGTCGGCTGGTCGCGCACAAGACGCTCTTCGCGGTCCACCTGGTGCCGGTCACCACTGGACGGGTCAGCGTGGGCGACGACGTCGTCGCCCACTGAGGTGGCTCGTCAGCGACCCGTCGCGACCGGACGTGCCGGATCGGTGACCCACCCGCTCCAGCTGCCCGGGTAGAGCGCGGCGTCGATCCCGGCCGACGCCATGGCCAGGAGGTCGTGGGCCGCCGTGACGCCTGAGCCGCAGTACGCCGCCACCGTCTCGGCCCGGTCAGCCCCCACGCGGCCGTAGACCTCCCGCAGCCGCTCGGGCGGCAGGAAGCGCCCCCGGGCGTCGAGGTTGTCGGTGGTCGGCACGTTGACGGCACCGGGGATGTGGCCGGCCACCGGGTCCACCGGCTCGGTCTCCCCGGCGAAGCGCTCGGCGGCGCGCGCGTCGACCAGCACGTCGACGGTCATGACGTCGTCAGGACCCACGACGGCCATCCGCTTGTCGGACGAGACCGCGAAGTCCCCCGGCGTCGGCATCACCGCACCGTCCTCGACCGGGTGGCCGTCCTCCAGCCACGCCGACCATCCTCCGTCCAGCACCCGGACGTCGTCGTGCCCGTGGTGGCGCAGGAGCCACCACGCCCGGGCCGCAGCACGGCCCTGCCAGTCGTCGTAGACCACGACGGGCCGGTCGCGGCGCACACCGGCGCGGCGCATCGCCGCCTCGATCCGCTGCTCGTCGGGCAGGGGGTGCCGGCCACCGGCGCCCGGCGGGTCGGCGAGGTCGGCGTCGAGGTCGACGTAAGCCGCCCCGGGAACGTGACCGGCCCGGTGCTCCCCCGCACCGGGCGGGCCGCCCATCGCGTAGCGCACGTCGAGCACGGTGACCCGGTCGAGCGACTGAGCCAGCTCCGCGGTCGTGATGAGCGGGCTCCGGCGGGTGTCGGGCGCAAAGACCTGGTCCATGCCCGGCACGGTAGTCGCCGTCGCGGGAGCCGGCTGTGACAAGATCCCCGGGACATGGCTGAACTGCACTTCTTCACGGGCACGATGGACTCCGGCAAGTCGACGCTGGCGCTCCAGACCAACCACAACCACGCGGCGCGCGGCCGGGTCGGCCGGATCTTCACCACCCACGACCGCGCCGGCCAGGCGGTCCTGTCCAGCCGGCTCGGGCTGACCCACGACGCGCTCGAGGTCGACACCGACTTCAACTTCTGGGCCTACGTCGTCGAGACCCTCACCCGCGGCGGCCGGATCGACTACCTGATCTGCGACGAGGCCCAGTTCTACTCCCCCGAGCAGATCGACCAGCTCGCGAAGGTCGTCGACGAGCTCCAGATCGACGTCTTCGCCTTCGGCATCCTCACCGACTTCCGCACCCAGCTCTTCCCCGGCAGCGGCCGGCTGGTCGAGCTCGCCGACCGGATGAACGTCCTCCAGGTCGAGGCCCTGTGCTGGTGCGGCAAGCGGGCCACACACAACGCGCGGACCGAGAACGGCGCCATGGTGACCGACGGCGAGGTGATCGTCGTCGGGGACGTCGACCTCGTCGACGAGCCGCCGGCCGACGTGGCCTACGAGGTCCTGTGCCGCCAGCACCACCGTCGCCGACTGACCGCCGCCCGGGCCAAGGCCGTGAGCCTGGCGCCCGAGCCGCTCCCCTTCGGCTGACCGAATCAATCCTGCCCCGGCCACCCTGGCCAGTGAGTCTCCTGGAGACTCACTGCCGCTGAGCGGCCGCCGAACGGCAGTGAGTCTCTCGGAGACTCACCGCACAGAATCAGTCGGAGCCGCCGGCCGACAGCGCTGAGTCGCTCGGAGACTCACCGCCCAGAGTCGGTCGGATCGGTCGGCCGACGGCGCTGAGTCGCCAGGGGACTCACCGCGTACGAGCGCCCGGCACCGACCGGGACCGATCCCGCGACCGACCCCGGAACGGACGCCGGAGCCGGGACCCCAGGCCGGGCTAAGGATCAGCCGACGAGGATCGGGATCAGCATCTCGGTAGGGGTGAGCGAGCCGTGGAGCCCGACGAGCGTCTTCTCGTACGGGAAGTCCCGGGTGGAGACCACCGCCGCATCGCCGTGGCACGCGACCATCACGTCACCCAGCCGCGGCAGCACACCGGGCGACACCGCGCCGAACCAGCCGTGCCCGATCGCCTCCTCGCGGGTCAGCACCGTCGCGCGGTCGCCCAGCACCTCGCGCCAGGTCGCCGCGACGTCGTCGACGGCCCCGGCCGAGCAGTAGAGGTGGCGGAAGCGGGCCTCGCCGCCCAGGAGCGCCACGCCGTCGCGCATCCCGTCCACCTCGTCGACGTCGACGCGCTCCTCGTCGGGGCTGTCGACCATGCCGTGGTCGGCCACGACGAGCAGCCGGGTGGACGAGGGCAGGGCCTCGCGCAGCTGCTCGGCCTCGGCGTCGACCATGGCCAGCTGCTGGAGCCACTGCGAGGAGGAGACACCGAACTTGTGCCCGGTCCAGTCGAGGTCGGAGTCGTAGACGTAGGTCAGTGACGGGGCGTGCGCAGACGCGCCGACCGTTGCGGCGATCCGCTCGCCCACGCGGTCGGCGCCGACGTAGGTGGCGCCACGCTGGGAGGCCACGGTGAGGCCCGAGCCGGCGAAGTCACGCTTGTTGACCGAGGTGACGTGCACGCCGGCGTGGGCCAGCCGGCCGAAGGCCGTCGGGTTCGGCTGCCACTCCAGCGGGTCGACGTGCTTGTCCCACCCGAGGTGGTTGAGCAACCGGTCCGTGCCGGGGATCCGGGCAGTGAAGCCGACCAGCCCGTGGGCGCCGGGAGGGAGCCCGGTGCCGAGGGAGGTCAGCGAGGTCGCGGTCGTGGACGGGACCCCGGCGGTGCCGGTCGACCCGCTGTCCACGAGCGAGGAGAGGTACGGCGCAGCGTGCCCGTGCCGGCGCAGCAGCTCGGCGCCCAGGCCGTCGACCAGGAACACGACGTAGGACGGCGCCGGCGGCAGCTCGAGGCCGACGTCGTGACCCGACAGCGGGGTGCCGAGCGCTCGCGCGACCGACGGGACGACGTCGGCCAGCGACCGGTCGCCGTACGCCGGCGGGGTCAGGCCGACCCCCTCCGGGACGGACGCCACCGGCCGGGAGGCCCGCTGGGTCACCCTCCGGTCACCCTCGCGTGCGCGCCGAGAGCGCGTCGGCGAAGGCCAGCAGGCCCTCCACGGCGTCCTTGCCCTCGGCGGCCGCGGAGACCCGCAGGGTGTAGTCGTCGCCGGCCAGCGTGCCGGTGTAGCCGTGGTCGGCGTCGCAGCTGGGGTCGGAGCAGCCGGCGGGCTCGAGGTCGAGGCGACCCACGCCGCCCCAGCCGATCGTCAGCACCGCCTCCGCGGGGGGCGCGACGCCGGCGGTGGGGTTGGCGATCATGCGCGTCACCACGACCGTCCGGATCGAGGTGAGGGTCACCGCCTCGGTGGTCGTCGAGGTGTAGGGCTCGGGCAGCATGTCGTCGCCGGGGTGCTCGTCGGTGTGGGCGATCACCAGGCGCGTCGGCGTGAGCAGCAGCGCCGTGAGGTGACGGCGCACCTCCTCGTGGTCGAACGTGGTCTCGTGGTGCACGAAGAAGGAGACGACGTCCTCGCCCCCGGCGGCCGAGAACACGCCGTCGGCGACGACCTCGGGGTAGTAGCCGGTGCGTTGGATCGCCTGGCGGAGGTCCGGGGAGACGTCCGCGTCACGGGTGGAGCGGGGCATGGGTGAAGTCTGTCACGCATCCCCTCTCAGTCGGGAAGCGTGTCCCCGGGCATGGTGGACAGCCGCCGCACGAACCAGTCGGACCGCGGGTCCTTCACCGGCTCCACGCGCACGCTCGCACCGAGCACCGTGGCCCCGTCGGCGCCCGCCAGGACCAGCGGCAGCTGCAGCGCCCGGACCTGCGGCAGGTCGTGCTGGAGCTGCGCGACCTGGCGCACCAGGCGCTCGATCTCCTCGACGTCGACGATCTCGCTGCCGCGGTAGCCGAAGAGCAGGGGCGAGGCCTTGATCTCGCGCACCATGTCCTGGGCGTCGTGGTCGGCGAGCGGCGGGATCCGGTAGGACCGGTCGCCGAGGAGCTCGGTCAACGGACCGCCGATGCCGAAGGAGAGCACCGGGCCGAAGAGCGGGTCCTCCATGGTCGCGATCGTGACGGGCACGCCGGGGGGCGCGTTGCGCTGGACGACGAAGCCGGCCCGGCTCGGGTCGGTGATCACCTGGTTGAGCGTGGTCCAGGCGTCCTCCATCTCCCCGGGGGTGTCGATGTTGCGCCACACGTGGGCCAGGTCGGGGCGGTCGCGCAGGTGGTCGGCGGTCGCCTTGAGCACCACGTCCCAGCCCAGCTGCTCGCCCGCGGCCGTCGCCTCGTCGAGCGACTCCACGGCGTAGGTGTCCCAGAGGTGGATGCCGTAGGCGTCGAGGAGCCGGTGCTGCTCGGAGAAGTCGAGCTCGCGGCCGTCGGGGTCGCGCATCAGCACCTCGTTGACCAGGTGCCGGGCCGCGTCGCGGTCGACGACGCCGGGCTCGTGGCCCGAGGGCTGCGGCACGCGCAGCCACACGGCGTACTCCACGACGCGCGCGAGCGCGCGCACCGCCGCCTCGACCTCGGGGTACGACGGCACCGACCCGCGCCCGGCGCTCGAGCCGGCGACGTCGGGCACCCGCAGCAGCTCGGGCACGCCCTCGGTCCCGAGGAACGTCGACACGATGGGCTTGTCGGACTGCTCCCCCACGGCCGCGAGCACGTTGGCGACGTCCTCGCGGGCGCCGGCCACGTTGAGCGGCGGGATGAAGATCGCCACCACCGAGTCGACGTCGGGGTCGTCGATCGCGGCGTCGAGGGCGTCCTCGAAGTCCTCGGCCGTGGCGTCGGCCCCCAGCGCCACCTGCTTGTTGACGACCAGCCCGACCGAGTTGGCGGCATCGGCGGCCAGCAGCCCGAGCGCGTCGGAGTTGCCCACGATCGCGACCCGCCGCCCGCGGGGCAGCGGCTGGTGGGCGAGCAGCTGGGCGACGTCGAACATCTCCTCCAGCGACTCGACCTGGATGATCCCGGCCTGCCGGAACATCGCATCGACCGCCTCGGCCGGCGCGGAGATCTTGCGCACCGCGTGGCCCATGGGCACGCCCTGCGAGCTGCGGCCGGAGCGCACCGCCACGATCGGCTTGCGGCGGCTGACGCGACGCGCGATGCGGGAGAACTTGCGCGGGTTGCCGATCGACTCCAGGTAGAGCAGGACCACCTCGGTGGCGTCGTCCTCCTCCCAGTACTGCAGGAGGTCGTTGCCCGAGACGTCGGCGCGGTTGCCGGCGCTGACGAAGGTGGTCAGGCCAAGCCCGCGGTTCTGGACCTTCTCCAGGATCGCGGAGCCGAGCGCCCCGGACTGGCAGAAGAAGCCGGCACGGCCGCGCGGCGGCATCACCGAGGAGAGCGAGGCGTTGAGGGACACGTCGGGGTCGGTGTTGATGACGCCGAGCGCGTTGGGCCCGATCAGGCGCAGGCCGTAGGAGCGCGAGAGCCCCACCAGGCGCCGCTGGCGCATGCGGCCCTCCTCGCCGGTCTCGGCGAAGCCGGAGGAGATGACGACCAGGCCGTGGACGCCCTTGGCGGCGCAGTCGAGCACGACGTCCTGCACGGCCTCGGCCGGCACGGCGACGATGGCCACGTCGACGTCGCCGGGGATCTCGCCCACCGACTTCCACGCCGGCATCCCGGCGACCGAGTCGGCGCTCGGGTTGACCACGTGGATGCGCCCGGAGAAGTTGCCCAGGACGAGGTGGCGCACGAGCGCGCGGCCGATGGTGTCCTGGCGGCGGCTGGCGCCGATGATCGCGACCGACCTCGGGGAGAAGAACCGCTCGATCGAGGCGTACTCGGCGCGGTGCTCGCGCTGCTCCATCACCCCGATCGCGGTCGCGGTCGGGTCGATGCGGAAGACCAGCTCCATCACGCCGTCCTCGAAGGCGCTGCGGACCTGGTAGCCGGCGTCCTTGAAGGTGTGGATCATCGCCTGGTTGTCCGGCAGCACCTCGGCGACGAACTCCTCCACGCCGCGCTCGCGACCCGCCTGGGCGAGGTGCTCGAGCAGCAGCTGGCCGATGCCGCGTCCCTGGTGCTTGTCCTCGACGAGGAACGCGACCTCCGCGTGGCCGGGCCGGATCGTGTCGAAGCGCCCGACCGCGATCATCTCCCCGGCGACGAGCAGGATCAGCGCCACCCGGTCACGGTGGTCGACGCGGGTGAAGCGGTCGAGGTCGCGCTCGGAGAGCTCCGGCATGGGCGAGAAGAACCGGTAGTACTTCGACTGGTCGGAGACCCGCGCGTAGAACTCGACGAGCAGCGCGCGGTCCTCGGGCTGCATCGGCCGGATGTGGGCCGTGCGCCCGTCGCGCAGCAGCACGTCGGCCTCCCAGTGGCGCGGGGGCGGGGTGGTGCCCAGCCTGTCTGCTCCTGCGTCCACGTCGGTCACGGCATCAATCTAACCGGCGCGCGGCCCGCGCACCGACGGATGTCGGGTTGCGCCCGGCGTGCCCCCGCCCCGCACCGGGGTGCCACCGGGGAGAATGGCGCCCATGGCACGACGTACGACGAAGCAGCCCCTGCCGGAGGACTTCGAGGAGCACATCCTCGACACCGACATCCGCGACGAGATGCAGACGTCGTTCCTGGAGTACGCCTACTCCGTCATCTACTCCCGGGCGCTGCCCGACGCGCGCGACGGCCTCAAGCCCGTGCAGCGCCGGATCCTCTACACGATGGACGAGATGTCCCTGCGGCCCGACCGCGGGCACGTCAAGAGCGCGCGCGTGGTCGGCGAGGTCATGGGCCGGCTCCACCCGCACGGCGACGGCGCGATCTACGACGCCCTGGTCCGGATGGCGCAGCCGTGGTCGATGCGGCTGAGGACCGTCGACGGCCACGGCAACTTCGGCTCGCCCGACGACTCCCCCGCCGCCATGCGCTACACCGAGTGCCGCATGGCGCCGGCCGCGGTGGCGATGACGGCCTCGATCGACGAGGACACCGTCGACTTCAAGCCCAACTACGACTCGCGGGAGATGGAGCCGGTCGTCCTCCCGTCCGCGATCCCGCACCTGCTGGTCAACGGCTCGGCCGGCATCGCGGTGGGCATGGCCACCAACATCGCGCCGCACAACCTCGTCGAGGTCGTCCAGGCCCTCAAGCACCTCATCACCCACCCGAAGGCGTCGCTCGACGACCTGATGCGCTTCATCCCGGGCCCCGACCTGCCCACCGGAGGCAAGATCGTCGGCCTCGACGGGATCCGCGACGCCTACGAGTCGGGTCGCGGGACCTTCCGGATGCGCGCGACCGCCCGGGTCGAGTCGGTGACGGCGCGCCGCAAGGGCATCGTGGTCACCGAGCTCCCCTACGGCGTGGGCACCGAGCGGGTGATGGAGCAGATCAAGAAGCTGGTCCTGGCCAAGAAGCTCCAGGGCATCGCCGACATCAAGGACCTCTCCGACCGCGAGCACGGCCTGCAGCTGGTGATCGAGGTCAAGAACGGCTTCGTGCCCGAGGCCCTGCTCGAGCAGCTCTACCGCCAGACCGCGATGGAGGACTCCTTCGGCATCAACGCGGTCGCGCTCGTCGACGGCCAGCCCCGCACGCTCGGGCTCAAGCAGCTCCTCGACGTCTTCCTCGAGCACCGCTTCGAGGTCGTGCGCCGCCGCTCGAGCTTCCGTCGCAAGAAGGCCGCCGACCGCCTCCACCTCGTCGACGGCCTGCTCGTGGCGATCCTCGACATCGACGAGGTCATCCAGGTCATCCGCTCCTCTGACAACGCCGCGGCCGCCAAGGAACGCCTGATCCAGGTCTTCGAGCTCAGCGAGGTGCAGGCCGACTACATCCTCGACATGCCGCTGCGCCGGCTCACGCGGTTCTCCCGGCTGGAGCTGGAGAAGGAGAAGTCGGAGCTCGAGCGCACCATCGAGGAGCTCGACGCGATCCTGGCCGACGAGAAGCTGCTGCGGAAGGTCGTCTCCGACGAGCTCGGCGACGTGGCCAAGGAGCACGGCACCCCGCGCCGCACCGTCCTGCTCGGCGCCGCGCCCGCGATCTCGGCGGCCGCGACGTCGGTCGAGGTCACCGACGACCCGTGCTTCGTGCTGCTGTCCTCGACCGGCCTCCTCGCGCGCACCCGCGACGCCGGCCCCTTCGGCTCCGGGGGCGACCGCGCCAACCACGACGTCGCGGTCTCCACCGTGCTGACCTCCAAGCGCGGCGAGATCGGCCTGGTCACCAGCCGCGGCCGGCTGCTGCGGGTGGCCGTCATCGACATCGGCGCCGAGCTCCCCTCCACCGCCAACGACCCCCACGTGGCCGGAGGCGTCCCGCTCAGCGAGCTGGTCTCCCTCGACACCGGCGAGCGGGTGCTCGCGCTGACGTCGCTGGCCACGGACGGGCCCGGGCTCGCGCTCGGGACCCGCGACGGCGTGGTCAAGCGCGTGAACCCCGAGGTCCTCAACCGCGACGAGTGGGAGGTCATCGGCCTCAAGGACGACGACGAGGTCGTGGGTGCGGTGGAGCTGCGCACCGGCGAGGAGGAGCTCTGCTTCATCTCCACCGACGCCCAGCTGCTGCACTTCCCCGCCTCGGGCGTACGCCCCCAGGGCCGCTCGGGCGGCGGCATGGCCGGGATCAAGCTGACCGCCGGGCACAGGGCGGCCTTCTTCGGCGCGTTCGACCCCACCGACGCCGTCGTCGTGACCGCGTCGGGCTCCTCGACCGCGCTGGAGGGCACCGAGCCGGGATCGGTGAAGGCGACCCCGTTCAGCGAGTACCCCGGCAAGGGTCGCGCCACCGGTGGCGTGCGCAGCCACCGCTTCCTCAAGGGCGAGGACACGCTCGTCACCGCGTGGGCCGGCCCCGGCCCCGCGCGGGCGGCCGCGGCCAGCGGCGCCCCGATCGAGCTGCCCGCCGCCACCGGCAAGCGGGACGGCTCCGGCGTGCCCGCCCCGCAGCCGATCGCAGCGATCGCCTCCCCGGTGACGGTGCAGGTCGCAGGCCAGGTCACCGAGACGGACCGGGCGGCGGGCGAGGCGACCGACGCGGCGAGCGGGTCCGCGACCGACGCTGTGGAAGGCTGAGCGCATGCGTGCTCCCCTCCTCCGACGTGTCCGGCCCGCCGGCCGCGTCGTCGCGACGGCCTCGGCCGTCCTGCTGTCCCTCCCCACCCTCGCCGCCTGCTCGGGCGACGACTCGAAGGCCGCGGCGCAGAAGGCACCCGAGGACGTGCTGGCCGAGGCGTCCGACAAGCTCGCCACCACCAGCGGGGTCGAGCTGAACCTCGCGACCGACGCGCTGCCCGACGGCGTGGCCGGCATCAAGGAGGCGTCCGGGACCGTCACCGACGGCCCCGCCTTCGACGGCACCATCACCGTCGTCTTCGCCGGGCAGACCGTCGACGTGCCGGTGATCGCCGTCGACAAGACGGTCTACGCCCAGCTCCCCTTCACCCCGGGCTGGAACAAGGTCGACCCGAAGGAGTACGGCGCCCCCGACCCGTCCGGGCTCGTCGGCCAGGACGGCTTCGCCGGGCTGATCACGCTCACCGAGTCGCCCGAGGCCGGCGAGAGCGTGCGTGGCGGCGCCGACAACACCGAGGTGCTGACCACCTACTCCGGCACCGTGCCGGGCGACGCGATGGACGCGGTCATCCCCTCCGCGTCGGGCGACACCTTCGACGCCGAGTGGCAGGTCACCGACGACGGCGAGCTGCGCCGGGCGACGCTCACCGGCGTCTTCTACCCCCACACCGACCCGATGACCTACACCGTCGACTTCGCCGACTACGGCACGACCAAGGACATCAGCGCCCCGTGACCCGGGCGCCCGAGCGGTCCACCGACGCGGTTCACCGGACGTCACGGCTGCTCCTGGCCATCGCCGCGGTGGCGGTGGCGTTCGCCGCCGCCGACACCTACGTCGTCGTGCTGGCGCTGCCCGACATGATGACCGGCGTCGGGATCCCGATCGACCAGCTGCAGCGCGCTGCCCCGATCGTCAGCGGCTTCCTTCTCGGCTACGTCGCGATGCTGCCGCTCATCGGGCGGATCGCCGACCTGCGCGGCCGGGTCCCGGTGCTGGTGATGGCGCTGGTCCTCTTCGCCGTCGGCTCCCTGGTCACCACGCTCGCCTACGACATGCCCAGCATCGTCGCCGGGCGATTCCTGCAGGGCGTGGGCGGCGGCGGGCTGGTGCCGGCCACCCTCGCGCTGGTGGCCGACCTCTACCCCGTCGAGCGCCGCGGCGTCCCGCTCGGCATCGTCTCGGCGGTCCAGGAGATCGGCGCGGTGCTCGGCCCGCTCTTCGGTGCCGTCGTCCTGTCCCTGGCCGACTGGCGCGCCATCTTCGCGGTCAACCTCGCCGTCGGGCTGGTGCTGGTGGTCGCCGTGCGCGCGGTCGCGTCGCGTGCCCCCTCGGCGGTCGAGGTGCGAGCACACACCGGCGACCCCTCGGCGGTCGAGGTGCGAGCGCAGCGAGCCTCGAGACCCCGCGTCGACGTCGTCGGCCTCCTGCTGCTGCTCGTGACGCTGGCCGCCGGCCTCGTGGTCTTCCTGCGCCCGTCGTCGTTGATGCGCGACCTGACGTGGGGACGGCTGTTCATCCCGTTCGCCGGCGACGGCCGCTGGCTCACCCCCATCGGTGCCGTGGCCGTGGCCGCGCTGGTCCTGCTGGCCGCGTGGTGCTGGTGGGCACCCCGGCCCCTGCTCGACCTGCGCGGATGGGTGGGGGTGCTGCTCGACGCGGACCTGGTCGGGGCCCTCCTGCTCGCCCTGGCGCTGGGGGGCGTGATCCTCGCGTTCGCCACCGCCGACCCCAAGGTCGAGGTCTTCTCCCCGCGGGGGCGCTGGTACCTCCTTGGTGCTCTGGTCGCCGCAGCTGTGTTCACCTGGCACGTGCGCCGGGCCGCCGACCCGCTCGTCCCGCGCGGCGCGCTGCGGCGTACGCCGGCGTGGGGCGCGCTGCTGGTCAGCTTCTTCGTCGGCGCCGCGCTGATCGCCGCCCTCATCGACATCCCGCTGTTCGCGCGGACCACCGTGTACCCCGACGACCAGCTGCCCGCCGCCCTGGTGCTGGTCCGCTTCCTGCTCGCGCTGCCCGTGGGCGCGGTCGCCGGTGGCTACCTCATCCGGCTGCTCTCCCCCGGCCTGGTGACCGCGTTCGGGATGCTGCTGGCGGCGACGGGCTTCGTGCTGATGACCCGCTGGGGCCTGACCACCATCGAGGAGCCGGTCGCCAACCTCGCGCTCGTCGTCGGCGGGCTCGGCTTCGGGCTCGCCCTGGCTCCGGTCAACGCCGCCCTGCTGGCCTCCACCGACGACGACGTCCACGGAGTGGCGAGCGCCTTCGTCGTGGTCGCGCGCATGGTCGGGATGCTCGTCGGCATCTCGGCGCTGACGACGGTCGGCCTGCGCCGCTACTACTCCGAGCAGCTGGCGATCCCGCCGGTCCAGGACGTCTGCGACGGCAAGAGCCGCTGCCGGGAGTTCTCCGACCTGCTGAGGGTCGCGGGCATCGCCCAGGAGCACGCCGTCTTCTGGGGCGCGGCCGGGTGCGCCGTGGTCGCGGCCCTCCTCGCGCTCGTGCTCTTCCGGGAGGTGCGCCCCACGCGGCTCAGCACGCGGGACCTCTTCCCCGGCGGCGGCTGACGGGCGCTAGCCTGCGGTCCGTGGCTGACTTCTCGCACGACTTCGACGACCTGCTCGACGCCAACCGCGCCTTCGCCGACGACTTCGACCTCGGCGGGTTCGACGGCAAGGCGCATGCCGGCATCGCCCTGGTGACCTGCATGGACTCCCGCATCGACCCGCTGCGGATGCTCGGGCTCAAGCACGGTGACGCCAAGATCTTCCGCAACCCCGGGGGCCGCGTCACGCCCCAGGCGCTCGAGGCGCTCGTGCTGGGCGTCCACCTGCTCAATGTGCAGCGGGTCCTCGTCGTCCCCCACACCCGCTGCGCGATGGCCTCGGCGTCGGAGGCCGAGCTGCGGGTCAAGGTCGGCGAGTCCGCCGGCGTCGACGCCAGCTGGGCCTCGTTCGGCGTGGTCACCGACCAGCTCGACCAGCTGCGCCAGGACGTCGCCAAGGTCCGCACCCACCCGCTCATCGGAGAGCGCGCCCGGGTCGGCGGCTTCCTCTACGACGTCGACTCCGGGCTGCTGACCCGCCACGCCTGAGCCGCGGAGCCCCCTGGTCCCGGCGCCCCGCCTCGGTGGGCGACGCACAGGTCCAGACCGGGCTGTCGGACGCGCGCGCCCCGGCGGAGACTGAGGGACTGTCCGACCGGGGGGAAAGCGATCCGAGAGGGGCACGCGATGCCGCTGTACATGGACGTCCACCACATGGAAGGCGGGGTCGCCGTGGGCGACGTCGCGAAGGCGCACATGGCCGACCTGCAGGAGCAGGACGGCCACGGCGTCAACTACCTCAAGTACTGGGTCAACGAGGCCGAGGGCAAGATCTTCTGCCTGGTCGACGCCCCGGACGCCGAGTCGGCGAACACCGTGCACCGCGAGGCGCACGGCCTGGTCGCCGACGAGATCTACGAGGTGAGCGAAGGGGCCTGAGGCCTACTTCAGGGTCTGCTTGCCACCGTGCAGCAGGGTGACGAGCTGCGCCACCAAGCTGTCGGTGGCGGCTCCCCGGGCGAAGGACGTCAGGTTCATCACCGGCGCGAACTTCTGGCGCGTGATGGCCTTGGCGTAGGTGAACTCGCGCAGGCCGTCGGGTCCGTGGATGCGGCCGAAGCCGGACTGGCCGACGCCGCCGAAGGGCAGCCCGGGCACCGCGGCGAAGGCGATCACGGAGTTGACCGACGTCATCCCGGAGCGGATGCGTCGCGCGATCGAGACGCCGTTGGCCTTGGAGAAGACCGCGCCGGCGAGGCCGTACTCGGTGGCGTTGGTGAGGCGGACGGCCTCGTCCATGCTCGAGACCGGGTTGATGGCGAGCGTGGGTCCGAAGGTCTCCTCGGTGATCTCGGTGGAGTCCTCCGGGACGTGGGTGAGGATCGTCGGCTGGACGAACCGCTCGCCGACGGCGTCCGCCCCACCGAGCGCGACCCGGGCACCCCGGGAGATCGCGTCCTCGATGTGGCTGCGGATGACGCCGAGCTGCGTGGGCATCGTGATCGGCCCGATCTTGGCGCCGGGGTCGGCACCGGCACGCAGGCCGTCGGCCTGGGCGAGGATCTCGGTCATGAAGGCGTCGAAGACGCTCTCGTGGACGTAGACCCGCTCGGTGCCGATGCAGGTCTGCCCGGCGTTGGACATCCCGCCCCAGAGCGCCGCCTCGGCGGCCTTGGCCAGGTCGGCGTCCTCGTCGACGATCAGGGAGTCCTTGCCGCCGGCCTCGATGACGACCGGGGTGAGGTTCTCCGCGCACGCGGCCATCACCTTCTTGCCGGTGCGTCCCGAGCCGGTGAACGCGAGCTTGTCGATGCGCGCCCGGCACAGCGCGTTGCCGGTCTCGCCGAGACCGGTCACGACCTGGAGCACGTCGCGGCCCTGCACCACCTCGCGGAGGCTGTCGGCGAGCCACTGCCCGACGCCGGGGGTGAACTCGCTGGGCTTGAAGACCACGGTGTTGCCCGCGGCGAGCGCGTAGGCGATCGAGCCCATGGGCGTGAAGACGGGATAGTTCCACGGGCCGATGACCCCGACGACCCCGAGCGGGTGGTAGGCGACGCTGGCCGCCTGGTTGGTCATCAGCAGCCCGGAGGAGACCTTGCGGGCGCCGAGCACCTTCTTGGCGTTCTTCGCCGCCCACGCGATGTGGTCGATCGCCAGGACGATCTCGAGCTGGGCGTCGCCGTGGGGCTTGCCGGTCTCGCGGTGCACGAGGTCGGCCAGCTGGGCGATCCGCCGGGTGATCACGCTCCGCCAGGTGAGCAGGTGCTCGGCGCGCTCGTCGAAGGACAGGTTGCCCCACCAGTCGACCGCGTCGCGGGCCCGTGCCACCGCGGCGTCGACCTCGGCGCGGCTGCTCACCGGGTGGGTGCCGACGAGGTCGCCGTTGGCGGGGTCGAGCGAGTCGAAGGTCTCCGCGGGAGCGGGGGCGGCGCCGGTGGTGCCGGAGGTGCCGGATGTGGTCGGCGGCTGGAGCGTGGTGCTCATCGTGACTCCTTGAGGAGGTCGGCGCACTTCTCGCCGATCATGATCGTGGGGGCGTTGGTGTTGCCGCGGGGCACCCGAGGCATGACGGAGGCGTCGGCGACCCGGAGGCCCTCGACGCCTTGGACGCGCAGCTCGGGGTCGACGACGCTGCCCTCGATCGTGCCCATCGCGCAGGTCGCGACCGGGTGGTAGAGCGTCTGGCCGAGACGGCCGATGCCCTCGATGATGTCGTCGTCGGTCGGGTCAGCCGTCGCCGGGACCCAGGGCTCGTCGACGAACCTGGCGATGGGGCCCTGGCGCAGGACCTCCAGCGCGGTCCGGAACCCGCCGATCATCGCCTCGAGGTCGGCGCGGTCGTCGAAGTAGCCGGGGTCGATCTCGGGGTGCCAGGTGGGGTCGGCCGAGCGGAGGCGGACGTGGCCCGAGCTCTGCACGTTGACCAGCGTGACCGCCGTGGTCAGCGCCCGGCGCACGGGCTCGTGCATGCCGTTGTCGTAGAAGCCGGTCGGCGCGACGTGGAGCTGGATGTCCGGGAGGCCCAGGTCGTCGCGCGAGGCGTAGAACGCGCCCGTCTCCGCGACGTTGGAGCTCAACGGCCCCCTGCCCGTGGTCTTCCACTTCAGCAGGTTGCCGAGGCCCAGCATCTCCGCGACGTCGGTGGTGTCCTTGGTGTAGCTCAGGATCCCCGACACCGGGTGGTCCTGGAGGTTCTGGCCGACGCCGGCGGAGTCGACGACGACGTCGATGCCCATCTCGCGCAGGTGCGCCCCCGGCCCGATGCCGGAGAGCATGAGCAGCTGGGGGCTGTTGATCGCCCCTCCGCTGAGCACGACCTCGGCCTCGGCGCGCGCCACGTGGTCCCGGCCGTCCCTGGTGTACGCCACCCCGACCGCACGGGTGCCCTCGAGCACGATCCGCGTCACGAACGCCTCGGTCCGCACCGTCAGGTTGGACCGCCCGGCCGCCGGGTGGATGTAGGCGTCGGCGACCGACCAGCGGCGCCCCTTCCTGCAGGTGACCTGGTAGGGCCCGATGCCCTCCTGCTCGGCGCCGTTGAAGTCGTCGTTGCGCTTGAGCCCAGCAGCGACCCCGGCCTCGATGAACGCCGTGCTGAGCTCGTGGTCGTAGGTGCGGTCCTCGACGTGCAGCGGGCCGTCGGTGCCGTGGAAGCGGCCACCGAGGCGGGTGTTGCCCTCGGCCCTGGTGAAGTACGGCAGGACGTCCTCGAACCCCCACCCGGTGGCGCCGTAGGCGTCGCGCCACTCGTCGTAGTCGGCGTGGTTGCCGCGGATGTAGATCATCGCGTTCATCGACGAGCAGCCGCCGAGGGCCTTCATCCGCGGCCAGTAGGCGCGCCGGCCGTCGAGGTGCTTCTGGGGCGTCGTCTCGTAGTTCCAGTCCCACTTGGTCTTGAACAGCATCGAGAACGCCAGCGGGATGTGGATGTTGTCGTCGTCGTCGGCAGGCCCCGCCTCGAGCAGCAGCACGCGGACGCCCGGGTCCTCGCTCAGCCGCGCGGCGACGACTCCGCCTGCGCTGCCCGATCCGATGACGATGTAGTCGAACGACTCGTCGGGCATGGGGGTTCCTCTCGGCCGACTGTGACGCGGGCCACAAACCTACTCAGGCCCGCACCCCGACACAACAACTGTCACGGTCGTGTGCAGGACGCGTGCGTGTCACGTGTCTCAGGCGTCGAGGGCCTCGACGTCGACCTCGTAGGCGCCCTGGACGATGAACTCCTTGCGCGGCGCCACGTCGGAGCCCATCAGCAGGTCGAACACGGCGCTGGCCTCGTCGACGTCGGCGATGGTGAGCTTGCGCAGGGTGCGGTGGCGCGGGTCCATGGTCGTCTCGGCCAGCTGGTCGGCGTCCATCTCGCCGAGGCCCTTGTAGCGCTGGATGGGCTCCTTCCAACGCACGTTCTTGCGCTTGAGCTCGGCGAGGCGTCGCTGGAGCTCGTCGTCGGAGTAGGTGTAGACGTACTTGTCCATCCCCTTCTTGGGGTTGGACAGCTCGATGCGGTGCAGCGGCGGCACGGCCGAGTAGAGCCGGCCGTCGCGCACCAGCTCGGGCATGTACTTGAAGAACAGCGTGGCCAGCAGGCAGCGGATGTGGGCGCCGTCGGAGTCGGCGTCGGCCATCAGGATGATCCGGCCGTAGCGGGCGGCCTCGAGGTCGAAGGTGCGGCCCGACCCGGCGCCGACGACCTGGATGATCGAGGCGCACTCGGCGTTCTTCAGCATGTCGCCGACCGAGGCCTTCTGGACGTTGAGGATCTTGCCGCGGATCGGGAGCAGGGCCTGGAACTCGCTGCTGCGGGCCGCCTTGGCGGTCCCCATCGCGGAGTCCCCCTCGACGATGAACAGCTCGGTGCGCTCGGTGTCGGAGCTGCGGCAGTCGAAGAGCTTGGCGGGCAGCGCGGACGACTCGAGGGCGTTCTTGCGGCGCTGGTTCTCCTTGTGCTGGCGGGCCGCGAGGCGGGTCTTGGACGCCCCGGCGACCTTCTCCATCAGGAGCTTGGCCTGGGCCTTCTCGGCGCGCCTGGTCGAGGTGAGGAACGCCTTGAGCTCCCCGGCCACCACCTTGCGCACGACGCCGCGCGCCGCCGGCGTGCCCAGGATCTCCTTGGTCTGGCCCTCGAACTGCGGCTCCGCCAGGCGCACGGTCACCACGGCGGTGAGGCCCTCCATGACGTCGTCCTTGATGACGTCGGAGTCGGCGGCCTTCAGCACCTTGGCGGCGCGCATCGCGTCGTTGAACGTCTTGGTGAGCGCGGCCTCGAAGCCGCTCACGTGGGTGCCGCCCTTGGGGGTGGCGATGACGTTGACGAAGGAGCGCAGCTCGGTGTCGTAGGCGGTGTCCCACCGCACGGCGACGTCGACCATGAGCTCGCGCTCGACCTCCTGCGGGGTCATGTGGCCCTGGTCGTCGAGGAGGGGCACGGTCTCGGTGAAGGTGTCGGTGCCCTGCAGGCGCAGGATGTCGGTGACCGGCTCACCGTGGGAGAGGAACTCCACGAACTCGGCGATGCCGCCGTCGTGGCGGAACTTCTCCTCGACCATCTCCCCCGCGCGCTGGTCGCGGATCACGAGCTCGAGCCCCGGGACGATGTACGACGTCTGGCGGGCGCGCCCGACCAGGCCCTCCATCTCGAAGCGGGCGTCCTTGGTGAAGATCTGGCGGTCGGGCCAGAACCGGATGCGGGTGCCCGTGCGGCCCTTGGCGACCCGCTTGCCCTTGCGGGTCAGGCCGGACTGCGGGGTGAAGGGCGCGGAGGGCCCGTCGCCGTCGAAGACGCCCGGCACCCCGCGCTGGAAGGACAGCCCCTGCTGGGCGGGCGAGCGGTCGACGTCGATGTCCATGCGCGAGGACAGGGCGTTGACCACCGACAGGCCCACGCCGTGCAGGCCACCGGTGGCGACGTAGGACCCGCCGCCGAACTTGCCGCCCGCGTGGAGCTTGGTGGCCACGACCTCGACGCCGGAGAGCCCGGTCTTGGGCTCCTTGTCGGTGGGGATGCCGCGACCGTCGTCGAAGACCTCCACCGAGCCGTCCTCGTGGAGGGTGACCTCGACCTGGTGCGCGACACCGGCCAGCGCCTCGTCGACGCCGTTGTCGATGATCTCCCACAGGCAGTGCATCAGGCCGCGCGTGTCGGTCGAGCCGATGTACATGCCGGGTCGCTTGCGCACCGCGTCCAGCCCCTCCAGGACGAGGAGGTGTGCTGCGTTGTAGGTGTTGTCTGCCGGTGCTGCCACGGACGTCCTGTCGTGCTCGGGTCGGGCTCGGAACGGCTCGACCCTACCTGCGCCCCGGCGTCCGCAGCCGCAGGCACGGCGACACACCGAAGGTCCCTCCTTGCGGACAACGGCCACGTCCCGGGGCGTGGCGTGATTCACTGGACGACATCGAGGCACGAGGGCACCCGTGGGAATCTTTGTCCCACTGGCTACGTTGGGCCAGACACCGATGAACAGAAATGAGGCTGACGTGACCACTGCCACCGCACCCACCCAGGCCGTCCTGACGGCCTCGGACCGCTGCGACCGCTGCGGTGCCCAGGCCTACCTCCGTGTGGAGCTCCAGACTGGCGGCGAGCTGCTCTTCTGCGCCCACCACGCCCGTGAGCACGGCGAGAAGCTGCGCGAGGTCGCCGCTTCCGTCCACGACGAGACCCACAAGCTGGGTACGCCGGTCACGGGCAGCGAGGACTGAGCCCGCACCGCCGCAGCACCCACCACCCGCACGACTTCCAGGACGACCCCGGACACGCTCTCCGGGGTCGTTCTGCGTCCGGGTGCCCGTGGCGCCCGCCAGGGAGCGTCCGGCCACGACCTGGACCCGCGTCTGCGAGGCTGGGCCCGTGAGCCTGATCGAAGTACTCGTGGCCCTCGCGATCGCCGTCGGCATCGTCGGCATCATCGTCCCCGTCCTGCCGGGCACGCTCCTGGTCCTGGGAGCCGTCCTGGTCTGGGCGCTCGACGTCGCGACGTCGACCGGCTGGGTGGTGTTCTCGCTGTGCACCGTGCTGCTGGCGGGCGGCGCCGTCGTGAAGGTCCTCGTCCCCGGCCGGCGCCTCAAGGCCTCCGGGGTGCCCCACCGCACCCTCGCGATCGGCGCGCTGCTGGCCTTCGTCGGCTTCTTCGTCGTCCCGCTGGTCGGGCTGTTCCTCGGGTTCGTGCTGGGCGTCTACCTCGCCGAGCGGGCGCGCGTGGGTGCGGCGGCGGCCTGGCCGTCCACCGTGGCGGCGCTGAAGGCGGTGGGCGTGTCGATCCTCATCGAGCTGGTGGCCGCGTTCCTGGCCGCGGTGACGTGGGCCGTCGGCGTCGCGGTGACCTGAGGGACCTCGAGCGGTCGCGCCCGTTCCTGCTCCGCGCTCAGACGCCGAGGCCTGAGGCGATCGCCAGGCTCCAGCGGTGGCGCTTCGGCGCCCAGTCCATGACCGGGTGGGATCCGTCCGCTTGGTCGACCATTTTCACCGACACCCGCACCGACGACGGGCCGCCCAGGCACCCGCGGCTGATGACGGTCCGGAAGACGTCCTTGCGCCACCTGGGGCGGGCGGAGTAGTCGCAGTCGACCGGGGAGTCGCTGCCCTGCCAGCCGTCCGCCTTGGTCAGGACGTAGTCGGTGCCGTCGCCGAGGCCGCTGCTGAGGACGTACTCCGGGCCGCGCTCGTCGCGGTCGGTGTCGATGTAGACCGACACCCCGGCCGCGCTGGAGCGCACGAGCTCGTCGAAGCGGACCTTGACCAGCAGGTTGCGGGCACCGTGCACGGCCTCGAGGCCGTAGATGTCGGTGAGCGAGGCCCCGGCGTCGGCGGGGTCGTCGATCGAGTAGAACTCCGCGTGGGCGGGAGCGCCGACGAGGCCGGCGAGGAGCAGGGCGGGCACGGCGACGGCGGCAGCGCGAGAGGTCCGAGTTCGCATGCCTCGAGTGTGGCACCTGCCACCCCCCGGGCGTCCACCCACTTCTGGGGGGTGTGCGGCCGCGGCGGTGGCACCATGGCGGCATGGCTGCAGGGAGGCGCGTACGCCCGGGGGTGACGGCCGTCGTCGCCTGCGCCGTGGTGCTGGCGGGCGGCTGCACCCGGGCCGTCGCGCCGTCCCCGTCCCCGTCCGCCGACCCGGGCGGCCCGACGACGAGCAGCCCGGGACCCGGAGCCCCGACCGCGGAGCGGCCGGCGCGGCGCGCCCCGCTCGTGAGGATCGCCGTCGGCGGCGACGTCCACGTCGAGGGCGCCCTGCGGGCGCGCCTCGGGGCGCCGTCGGGCGTGCTGGGCGAGGCCGCGCGGGTGCTGGCCGGTGCCGACGTCGCCGTGGTCAACCTCGAGACCTCGGTGGGCGCGGGGGGCCGACCCGAGCCGGGTAAGCGGTTCACCTTCTCCGCCCCGCCGTCGGTGCTCGACGACCTGGCGGAGGCCGGGGTCGACGTGGCGGTGCAGGCCAACAACCACGCGCTGGACCTCGGTCGGTCCCGGCTGCCCAGCACCCTGCGCGCGGTCGCCGGCGCGCCTCTCGACGTCGTGGGCATCGGCCGCGACCTGCGCTCCGCCCTCGCACCAGCCGTCTCCCGGGTGGGTGGCAGCACCGTGGCGGTCCTCGCGGCCTCGGTCGCCGACCAGGACCCGACCGCCGACGCGACCGCCCCGTGGGCGGCCACGCCCACCCGCGGCGGCATCGCCATGGCCCTCGACCCTGGCCCGCTGCTGCGGGCGGTGCGACGCGCCGCCCAGCAGCACGACGTGGTCGTGGCCTACCTCCACTGGGGCATCCAGGGCGAGCGGTGCCCGTCCCCCGACCAGCGCTCGCTCGCCGCGCGGCTCGTCGCCGCGGGCGCCGACGTCGTCGTGGGCTCCCACACCCACGTCCTGCAGGGCGACGGACGCCTCGGCCCCGGCTACGTCGCCTACGGGCTCGGCAACCTCGCGTGGTACTCCCCCGGCCCCACGGGCGTCCTCACCCTCGCCGTCCGGCCCCCGCACCGCTCCGGCGGACGCGCGAGCGTCGTCGGGTCGACGTGGTGGGCAGGCCGGATCGGGACGAACGGCACGGCCTCGCGCCTGCTCGGCGGCGCGGTGGCCGCCTTCGCCGCCGAACGCGCGGAGCTCCGCGCCTGCACCGGGCTCGGTCAGCCGCGCTGAGGCGCGAGCCAGGCCAGCACCACACGACCCGTGCGGGCGAGCTGCTCGGTCGACACGACGGTGGGCACGTCGCGCGCGGAGTGGTAGCCGGCGTACGGCGTGGAGCCGAGGCGCGCGGCCGGCAGCCCGGACCGGACGAACGACCAGTGGTCGCTGCTGCGCTGGCCGGGGTCGGGCACGGCCGGCACCCCCGCACGCCGGGCCGCGGCCAGCAGCGAGCGCTGCACGGGGTCGGAGCCCGCGGCCGATCCCACCGGGACGACGTCGCCGACCCCGACACGGTCGAGCGCGACCATCCCCCGCACCGCACGCCGCGACCGCGGGCCGAGCGCGTCGACGTAGGCCCGGGAGCCGAAGTGGTGCAGGTCGTCGCCCGCCCCGCGCGGCTCCTCGGCCCCGAAGGCCACGAGCACCACGGGCAGGCGGGTGCGCCGCTGCGCCACCGCCTCGGCCACGGCGAGCAGCACACCGACCCCCGAGGCGTTGTCCTCGGCGCCGGGTGCCTGCGGGACGGTGTCGAGGTGCGCGCCCACCAGGAGGTGGGGGCGCGAGGGGTCGACGCCCGGCAGGTGGGCGACGACGTTGCTCGAGCGGCCGGCCGGGACGGCGACGCCCCAGGACGTGCCGGCCGGGACCGGCAGGTCCTGGCGCTCCACGACGTAGCCGAGCCGGCGCAGCCGCGCGCCGACCCAGCGCGCGGCGCGGGCGTACGCCGGGCCGGTGGCCTCCCGCGGCCCGACCTCCCCGGCGAGGAACCGCACGGCGCGCTCGGCGCTCGCCACGCGCAGGTCTCCCGGACGGACCGCCCGCGGCGGGCGCTCCGGTGCCGTGGAGGCCGTCGGCGGTGTGGTGCCGGGTGTCGGGTCGGGTGTCGGGTCGGACGTCCGGGCGCCGGACGGCGGGGCCGGTGGCTCGCCACGCTGCGGTGCCACGTCGCTCGAGCACGCACCGAGGGCGAGCGCGGCCACCACGACCGTGGCACCTCGCGACCGGACCATGGACCCACCGTAGACGCCGCGACGTACGACGAGGGCCCGACCGCTGCGTGCGGTCGGGCCCTCGTGCCGGTGCGGGTGGAGATCAGTCCAGGTAGTCGCGCAGCACCTGCGAGCGGCTCGGGTGACGCAGCTTCGACATCGTCTTGGACTCGATCTGGCGGATCCGCTCGCGGGTCACGCCGTAGACCTTGCCGATCTCGTCGAGCGTCTTGGGCTGGCCGTCGGTCAGGCCGAAGCGCATCGACACCACACCGGCCTCACGCTCGGACAGCGTGTCGAGGACGGCGTGCAGCTGCTCCTGCAGGAGGGTGAACGACACGGCGTCGGCCGGGACGATCGCCTCGGAGTCCTCGATCAGGTCGCCGAACTCGGAGTCGCCGTCCTCGCCGAGCGGGGTGTGGAGCGAGATCGGCTCGCGGCCGTACTTCTGGACCTCGATGACCTTCTCGGGGGTCATGTCGAGCTCCTTGGCCAGCTCCTCCGGCGTGGGCTCGCGGCCCAGGTCCTGGAGCATCTGGCGCTGGACGCGGGCGAGCTTGTTGATGACCTCGACCATGTGCACCGGGATGCGGATGGTGCGGGCCTGGTCGGCCATGGCGCGGGTGATCGCCTGGCGGATCCACCACGTCGCGTAGGTGGAGAACTTGTAGCCCTTGGTGTAGTCGAACTTCTCGACCGCACGGATCAGGCCGAGGTTGCCCTCCTGGATCAGGTCGAGGAAGAGCATGCCGCGACCGGTGTAGCGCTTGGCCAGCGAGACGACCAGTCGCAGGTTGGCCTCGAGGAGGTGGTTCTTCGCGCGGCGACCGTCCTCCGCGATCCACTCGTACTCCTCGAGCATCTTCGGGCTGATCCGCCCGCCCTTGGCGAGCTTCTCCTCCGAGAAGAGACCGGCCTCGATCCGCTTGGCGAGCTCGACCTCCATCTCGGCGTTGAGGAGGGGCACCTTGCCGATCTGCTTGAGGTAGTCCTTGACCGGGTCGGCGGTCGCACCGGCGACCATGACCTGCTGCTCGGGCTCGTCGGTCTCGTCGGCCGCGGAGACGGTGAAGGCCTGCTTCTCGTCCTCCTTGATCGTCGGGTCCTTGGCGACGTCCTTCTCGAAGACCTCGTCCGGGATGTCCGGGAGCAGCTTCTTGCCGTCGGGACCGACGACGGGGGCCTCGGCGGTGCCGAGGTCGACCGGCTCAGCGGCCGACGCGGCAGCCTTCTTCGCCGCCGTCTTCTTCGCAGGCGCTGCCTTCTTGGCGGCGGCCTTCTTCGCGGGGGCGGCAGCCGCAGGCTCCGCGGTGACCGTCGTGGCGGCCGCCTTCTTCGCCGGCGCCTTCTTGGCCGCGGCCGAGGTCGAGGCACGCTTGCTGGTGGCCGCGACGGCACGCAGGCTCGAGGCGTCGAGCTGCACGGTGATGCCGAGCTCACCGAGGTGGACCAGGAGCGCCTTCAGGTGGCGAGGCTCGACACCGGCCTCGTCACTGGCTCGGCGCACGTCCTCGGGGGACACGGTGCCGGTCGGGCCACCACCCTCGACCAGAGCGGTGATGGAGGGGTGCGACAGCACCTCGGCGGGGAGCAACTTGCGTGCGTGTGAGGACACGAACACCTCTCGTCCAGCAACTTCGGGGCGCGGCGAGGCCCGGAGACGTCAAGAGCCGCATGCTCATTGTGGCACGAGGGTCCACGGGACCGCCCCATCCCCCCTCACGTCGCGGTGCGCGCGGCCGCCTTCTTCGCCTTCTTGAAGTCACGGACCTTCTGCAGCGAGTCGGCGTCGACCACGTCGGCGACCGAGCGGTGGCCGTCGAGGGCGTAGTCGCCGACCGCCGCCTCCCAGCCGGCGGGACGCACCCCCAGCTGCTTGGCGAGCAGCGCGACGAAGATCTGCGCCTTCTGCTTGCCGAAGCCGGGCAGGGCCATCACCCGGGCGAGGAGGTCCTTGCCGTCCGCGGCCTCGGTCCACAGCCGTGCCGCGTCACCGCCGTAGGTGTCCTCCACGATCCGGGCGAGCTCCTGCAGCCGCGCCGACATCGAGCCGGGGAACCGGTGGATGGCCGGCGGCGTGGCCGCCATCGCGGCGAACGTGTCGGGGTCGGCCGCGGCGATCGGGCCCGGGTCGACGGTCCCGAACCGGTCGAGCACCTTCGCAGGCCCGCGGAACGCGTGCTCCATCGGGTACTGCTGGTCGAGCATCATGCCCACGAGCAGCGCGAAGGCGGAGTCGTCGAGCACCTTGTCGGCGGCCGGGTCGCCGGTGATCTGGAAGCCCATGGGCCGATTGTGCCCGACGGCCCGCCCGGGCGTCGCCGGGCGGGCCGTCGCTGTGCTGCGTGACGGGACGGAGCCGGACCTACTGGGCCTTGACCGCGAGCACCGGGCACGGGGCATCGAGCAGCACGCGCTGGGCGTTGCTGCCGAGGATGAGCTTGCCGACGGGCGAGCGGCGGCGCAGCCCGATGACCAACAGCTCGGCGTCGTTGGCCTCGGCGATGCTGATCAGGTCCTCGGCCGGCTCGAAGCCGCGCACGAGCTGGCGCACGTCGTGCTCCACGCCGGACTCGGCGAGGGTCGTGCGGATGGCCGCCATGTCGTCCTCGGCCGCCTGGGCGCGGGCCCCGTCGAACTCCTGGCCACCGCGGTGCGAGTTGACCACCACCAGCTTGGCGCCACGCAGCTTGGCCTCACTGATGCCGGCGGCCAGGGCAGCCTCGCCCTCCGGCTTGGGGACGTATCCGACGACAACGGTGCCCATGGGGTCTCCTCTCGCGGCCGCAGCCCGGTGTGGCTGGCCTGTTGGCACCGTAACGGAAACGGCGGGGCTTGGGCACCTGTGGACAGGTGGGGCGAGACGTCCCGGGTGCGGCAGGGTGAGCAGGTGCCGCCCGCCGCCAGCCTGAGCGCCCCGATCGACCGGGAGACCCACGTGGTGCTGCGCGCAGCCGTCCTCGGGCTCGTCGAGGCGAGCCCGGGCCGCGACTTCGCGCCGCAGCTGCACGCCGGGGTCCCCGGACGCTGCGCGCGACGCCCCGACCTGCCGCGCACCGCCGACGCCGGTCTGCACGCCGACGCGGTCCTGGCGCTGCTGCGTCGCGGCTGTGCCCTCCATCCGCGACCGCGGGTCTGGCTCACCCGGCCGGGTGAGCTCTCACCCCACGACGACGACCTGCGCTGGCTCGGTCCCACGTCGTGGGCCGCGGCGGCCCTCGGCGTGCCCGTCGGGCTCGTCGTGGTCACCCGCCGGGGCTGGTTCGACCCGGTCTCCGGCGTGACCCGGGAGTGGCGCCGGCTCCGGCGACACTGACCCGGGGACGTCACCGCCCCGCTGCGGCTGTGCCCGGATCGACCGTGCGGCTCAGTCCCACTCGTGGACGGGCTGGTTGCTGTGCATCCGCTCGCGGTAGTCCAGGAGCGTGGCGCGCAGGGCGTCGAAGCGGTCCTCTCCCCCACGCTCGCGCACCCGGTGGACGAACCACGCCGCGCCGCTGGTCTCGGCCATGCAGCGCTGCTCGATGATGCCGAGGTAGCGGTCGACCTCCTCCGAGGGCACGCCGTAGGCCTCCAGCCCCTGCTGGGCCATCGGCAGCAGCCGCCGCAGCACCAGCTCAGTGGCGCGGACCTGGCCGATGCCGGGCCAGTAGACCTGCGCGTCGACGCCGGTCTGGGCCGCGACCTGGAAGTTCTCCTCCGCCGCGGAGAACGACATCTGCGACCACAGGGGCCGCTCGCCCTCGGCGAGGTGCCGGACGAGGCCGAACCAGAGCGCGGCGTTGGCGATGGTGTCGGCCACGGTCGGGCCGGCCGCGAGCAGCCGGTTCTCCACGCGCAGGTGGGGCACCCCGTCGGCGATGTCGTAGACCGGGCGGTTCCAGCGGTAGATCGTCCCGTTGTGCAGGCGCAGCTCGTGCAGGTTCGGGGTCGCGCCGGACTCGAGCACCTCGAGCGGGTCCTCCTCGTCGGTGACCGGGAGGAGCGCCGGGAAGTAGCGCACGTTCTCCTCGAAGAGGTCGAAGACCGAGGTGATCCAGCGCTCCCCGAACCACACGCGGGGCCGCACGCCCTGGGCCTTCAGCTCCTCGCTGCGGGTGTCGGTGGCCTGCTCGAAGAGCGGGATCCGCGTCTCGCGCCACAGCTCCTTGCCGAGCAGGAACGGCGAGTTGGCCGAGACCGCGACCTGGATGCCGGCGATCGCCTGGGCGGCGTTCCAGTAGGCGGCGAACTGGTCGGGCGAGGTCTGGACGTGGAACTGGGTGCTCGTGCACGCCGCCTCCGGCACGATCGAGTCGGCGGTGGTGGTGAGCCGCTCGCGCCCGGAGATGCTGATCGTGATGTCCTCGCCGCGCGCAGCCAGGATCTGCTCGGACAGGAGCTTGTAGCGGGGGTTGGCGCTCAGGGAGTCCAGGCTCATGTGCCCCTCGGCGAGGGTCGGCAGGATCCCGATCATCACCTGGTGGGCGCCGACCTTGGCCGCCTTGTCCTCGGCGTCGTTGAGCGAGCGGCGCAGCTGGTCCTCGAAGGTCGACAGGCCGCCCTCGCGCAGCTTGGCCGGGGCCAGGTTGATCTCGATGTTGAACTGCCCGAGCTCGGTCTGGAAGTCGGGGTCGGCGATCGCCTCGAGCACCTCGGCGTTCTTCAGCGCCGGGTCGCCCGCCTCGTCGATGAGGTTGAGCTCCATCTCCAGGCCCGTCATCGGGTCGTCGGTGTCGAAGCGTGCCTCGCGCAGCATCCGGGCGAACACGTCGAGGTTGCGACGCACCTTCTCCCGGTGCCGCGTCCGGTCAGCGCGGCTGAAGTCCTGCTGGTCGACCTCTTCTCCCATGTCCGCACCCTAGTCAGGCGGGGCACGTCGCGGAACTGCCCGCAGGGGCGGGGTCACGCGGCCGGGGCTCCCGGACCGTCGAGCCGGGGCCTCAGGGACTCCCACGAGTCCGGCGGCACGGCACCCTCGAGCACCTGCGCGACGAGCCCGGCCAGCGAGTGGTCGGGGCGGTCCTCGCGGCAGCGGTCGAGCGCGCACCACGCCAGCGCGCCGTCGCCGAGCAGCCAGGCCGCGAACGCCAGGACGGCCGCCGGGCCGGCCACGTGGGCGGTGGGCAGGCGCCGGACGGCGTCGGACCACAGGTCCACGGCCGCCTGCGCGTGCTCGCGGTCGAGCCACACCCACGCCTCGTCGCGCCGCTCCCCGTCGGTGACGGTGAGGGCGACCGCGGCGAGGTCGGCGGGCGAGAAGGTCGACCGTGCGGCGAGGTGCCGGTCGACGAGGGCCGCGAGCGCACCGGGGGCGAGCGGACGGGCCGATGCGAGGTGGGTGGCGGTGGCCCGCACCGCGACCGGGTCGGGGGCGATCGTGGAGCGCAGCGCCTCGCGACTGGCGTGGGTGACCCGTCCGGCGAGCACGCTTTGGGCGGTGAACCGGTGGTCGGTGAGCGTGAAGGGCACGCCGCGGTAGGCCTCGAGCGGCGCGCCGGGGAGCACGGCGTACCAGTGGGAGTCGTGCACGCGCAGGACCTCGTGGACGGTGACGCCCGCGGCGGTGAGCTCCTCGTGCACCGCCCAGGCGGCCTCGTCGGCGACGGTCGTGTCGTCGTCGTAGACCACCACGACCGCGTCGCGCACGTCGTTGCGCCGGGTCGCGCGGAGCAGTGCCTCGACCAGGTCGTCGACGTCGTCGGGGTCGTGGGGCAGGTCGACGCGCGCGTGCATGCCGCCCGGGCCGCCGACGCTGACCAGGACGACCGAGTGCTCCGGGACGAAGCCGAGGGCCACGGGGACGAAGGCGACGAGGTCGTCGGGGGTGCGCGCGCGCATCATGGTGGGTGGGTGGGGACGGGGTGCCCGGCTGGCGGGTCGGCTGGTCGATGTCATGCCTGGGACGCTTCCCGTCAGGACCGACGTCCCACGCACACGGACCCGACGGCCTGTGGACGACGCCCTCCGGCGCACACCTGTGGACGGTTGGTGGCCCGTGGCGGCGGCTGGGAGACTGGTCGCGTGACGTGCTGCTCCCCCACCGGTCGGCCCGGCGACCGTCCCGCCGCGGGGGTCGCCGTCTGATGCGTGCCACCGCGTCGGTCCTGCACGTCGACCTCGACGCCTTCTTCGCCGCGGTCGAGCAGCGCGACAAGCCGTCGCTGCGCGGCAAGCCCGTGATCGTCGGCGGGACCGGCGGGCGTGGGGTGGTGGCCACGGCGTCCTACGAGGCCCGCAAGTACGGCGTCGGGTCGGCCATGTCGGGCCGCGAGGCGCGGGCCCGGTGCCCGCACGCGGCCTTCCTCAGCGGCCGCTTCCACGCCTACCGCGAGACCAGCGCGCGCGTGATGGAGGTCCTGCGCGAGCTCTCGCCACTGGTCGAGCCGCTCTCGCTCGACGAGGCCTTCGTGGACCTCGCGAGCGCCGGGCTGCCCGACCTCGAGGTCGCGACGGTCACGCAGGTCGGTGCCGACCTGCGGGCCCGGCTGCAGGAGGCCACCGGAGGCCTCACCGCCACCGTCGGCATCGCGTCCTCGAAGTTCCTCGCCAAGGTGGCCAGCGAGCTCGACAAGCCCGACGGGATGACCGTGGTGCCGCCGGGCACCGAGCTCGACCTGCTGCGGCCGATGAAGGTCTCGGTGATCCCCGGCGTCGGGCCGGCGACCGCCGAGCGCCTGCGGCGCGCCGGCATCCACACGATCGCCGAGCTCGAGCAGCGGGGAGAGGACGAGCTCGTCGGCCTCCTCGGGAAGGCGCAGGGCCACGGGTTGTGGCAGCTGGCCCGCGCCCGTGACGACCGGCCCGTGGTCGCCGAGCGCGAGGCCAAGTCGATCAGCGTCGAGGGGACCTACGACTCCGACATCACCGACCGCCGGCTGATGGAGGGCCTGCTGACCCGGCAGGCACGCGAGGTGGGCGAGCGGATGCGCAAGAACGGCCACTCCGGCCGCACGGTGAGCATCAAGGTCCGGCTGCACGACTTCACCACGCTGAGCCGCTCGAGCACGCTGTCGAGCCCGACCGACGAGGGGGCGACCATCGCCCGGGTCGCACGCTCGCTGCTCGCCGACCTCGACACGACCGGCGGGGTCCGGCTGCTCGGGGTGGGCGTGTCGGGGCTGGCCGACTGGGTCCAGGAGGACCTCTTCGGCGAGAGCGCCGCGGAGGAGGACGAGGTGGAGGTCGTGCTGCCCGAGCCGCCGCGGCGCGCCTGGCCGCCCGGCTCGGACGTCGTGCACGACGAGATGGGCCCGGGCTGGGTCTGGGGCTCCGGGTCCGGGGTGGTCACCGTCCGCTTCGAGACCGCGCTCACGCCGCCGGGCCCGGTGCGCAGCTATCGCACCGACGACCCGGCGCTGCGCCGCGTCGAGCCCCCCACCGAGGACTGAGCCGGGGAAGGGTGAGGGGCCCCCGGCGGTATGAGCGCCAGGAGCCCCTCGGGTTCGACCGGGGGCGGTGACGTCCGGTCCACCGGACCGGGCACAGCACCCCCGCCGACCCCGTCACCGGGCCTGCGCGGCGAGCGAGCTCGCCGGGTGGGGAACGTGCATCCGATCCGATCCCCGGCCCCGCCGAAGCGGTGCCGGTAGGCAGAGTTCTATGCCCGCCGTACCGACCGCCGCAAGGGTCCGGAGCCACAAACCTTCGGTCCCACAGGGTTGCCCACAGATCTGGTCGCTCCGTCCACAGCATGCGTCCCACCGTCCACAGGGACGGGCCGCGCCCGGCCGTCACCTCCGCGCATGCCGCCCCGCGGGGTGGGGAACTGCTGAGAACTCCCTGAGAGTTCCGATTTCACGGAATTCCCGGGACCTCCGGGTCGTCGTGTCTGGTGTAGGCCACCGGCAATCGGCGGGGAATCCCGGACCGAACACAGGTGTTGGAACAGGCGTGCGGCACGGGGTGCTCGCACTTGAAGCAGGAGGACGAGATGAGCACTGCACAGGCCAACCGCACCACCACCACGACCCGCGAGATCGAGGGTCGCGACAGCGTCGGTCTCTACCTCGACGAGATCGCACGCACCCCACTGCTCGACGCCGAGACCGAGGTCGAGCTCTCCAAGACGATCGAGGCGGGCCTGATGGCCCAGCACCTCCTCGACACCGGCCGGATCGGACGCCGCAAGGGCGGTGCGCCGATGAGCGCCAGCGAGGCCGAGCTCGAGTGGCTCGCCGAGCAGGGCCGCCTGGCCGTCGACCGCTTCATCGAGGCCAACCTGCGACTCGTGGTGTCCATCGCGCGCAAGTACGGCCGCTCGCAGATGCCGATGCTCGACCTGATCCAGGAGGGCAACACCGGCCTGATCCGTGCGGTCGAGAAGTTCGACTACACCAAGGGCTACAAGTTCTCGACGTACGCCACCTGGTGGGTGCGGCAGGCCATCACCCGCGGCATCGCCCAGCAGGCCCGCGTGGTCCGGCTCCCGGTCCACGTCGTGGAGGAGCTCAACCAGGTGGGCAGCGCGCGACGCACCCTGGAGCGCCAGCTGGGCCGCGACCCCGAGCCGCAGGAGATCGCCACCGAGCTCGGCATGGACCTCGACCGCGTGCTCGACCTGATGAGCTGGGGTCGTGACCACGTCTCGCTCGACACGCCGGTCGACGAGGACGGCGACACCTCGCTCGGGGACCTGATGGCCCAGGAGACCGCGCCCGGGCCGGACCTCAACGTGCTCGACGCCGAGGCCCGCCAGCGCCTGGAGGACCTCGTCGGCATCCTCGACGACCGCTCCGCCGACATCGTCCGGGCCCGCTACGGCCTCGCCGACGGGCGCCAGCACAAGCTCGCCGACATCGGCGCCCGCCACGGCATCTCCGCCGAGCGCGTCCGCCAGCTCGAGCGGGAGGCGTTGCAGAAGCTCCGCCGCGCCGGCGACCCCGACCTCGCTGCCTGACGGCAGGTCAGTACGCAGCGGACAGCAGGTTCGCGCTCGCGGCCTGTGCCCTCTCGACCACGTCGGGGGGCACAGGCCGTTGTGCTGCCAGCCGCGCCTGCCACATCTGGACCGCGACGACCCGCGACGCGGCCTCCTCGACCCGCTCGTGGGACATCTCGCCGGACTCCAGCGCGTCGACGATGACCTGGTGCGTGGCGGCGTTGTCGACCGGCATCAGCAGCAGGTCGGCACCCGCCTCAAGCGCCTGCAGGGCCGGGGTCGGCCGCCCGGCGACCGCGCCCATCCCGAGCGAGTCGGTGATGGTGACCCCCTCGAAGCCGAGGTCGTCGCGCAGCAGGGAGTAGACCTCCGGGGCCATGCTCGCGGGCACGTCGGGCGCGATGGAGGTCAGGTCGAGGTGGCTCAGCATCACCGCCGGCGCGTGGTGGGCGATCGCCGAGGCGAACGGCGGCAGGTCGTGCTCGCGGATCTCCTCGAGCGTGGAGTCGACCACCGGCAGCGTGTCGTGGCTGTCGGCGGTCGCGGTGCCGTGGCCGGGGAAGTGCTTGACGGTCGAGACGATGCCGGCGTCGTCGTAGCCCTTGATCGCCGCACCGACCGCCTGGGCGGCGACCTTCGGGTCCTCCGAGGGCGAGCGCGCGCCGATGGTGGGGTCGGCGGCGCCGATCGTCACGTCGGCGACCGGGGCGAAGACCCAGGTGAAGCCGAGGTCGCGCAGCTCGAGCCCGGTGGCGAGCGCAGCAGCCCGGGTCACCCGGCGCCCGAGTCGCGCGTCGGACTGGACGGCGAGGCCCGCGGACTGGAAGTGGGGGAAGTCGGTGGCGATGCCGCGCAGGTGGGAGACGTAGCCACCCTCCTGGTCGACCCCGATGACCGGGGGGAACCGTCGCCCGTCGGCCCGCGACGCGTCGGTGATCGCCGAGGTCATCGCGAGCACCTGGTCGCGGTCGCTCACGTTGTCGGAGGTGATCGAGACCCCCGCGAGGTGCAGGTCGCGTACCTCCTGGGCCGCCACCGCCGGGTCGTAGCCGTGGAAGCGACCCACGATCACGCCGCCGGCCAGCTGGTCGTCGGTCCAGGTGCTCACCATCTCCTCGGCCCGCTCGACCTCGCCGGCCGTGGGGCCCCAGGACGTCGGGGCGTCGGGGTCGACGGTGGGGGTCGCGGACGGCGACGACGAGGTCTCGGAGGACGAGGAGGAGGACGAGGAGGAGCCCGGCGTCGCGGACGCGTCGGTGGAGGAGGACGGCCGGTCGCCCTCGGCCCCCAGGCCCGCGCAACCGCTGACCAGCAGGAGCCCCGTCGCGATCACGGCCAGGCGGGGTCGGATCGGGAGCACGCCCGGAGGCTACCGGCCCGACCCTGAGCAGGTGGAAACGTCAGGCGCGGGCGGCGAGCTCGGCGTACAGCCTCTCGACGGCGGCGCGCAGGTCCTCGCGGGTGCCGGTGTTGTCGAGCACGTGGGTGGCGATCGCGAGGCGGTCGGCGCGGCTCGCCTGGGCGCCGATCCGAGCCTCTGCCTGCTCGCGGGTCCATCCCCGGTCGCCCACCATGCGCTCGACCTGCAGCTCGGTGGGCACGTCGACCACCACGACCGCGTCGAACGACCCGGCGCGAGCGCCCTCGGCGAGCAGCGGGATGTCGTGCACGACGACGGAGCCGGGCGGGGCCTGCGACTCGAGCTCCGCGCTGCGCGCGTGCACGAGCGGGTGCACCACCTCCTCCAGGCGCGTGCGGGCGTCGGGGTCGGCGAAGACGAGGGCACCGACCGCGGGACGGTCGAGGTCGCCCTCCGGGGTCAGCACGCCGTCGCCCAGCGCCTCGACGACCGCCGCGAGGCCGGGCGTGCCGCGCTCCACGACCTCCCGGGCGAGCAGGTCGGCGTCGACGACGACCGCGCCGAGCTCGGCGAGGATCGCCGAGACGGTGCTCTTGCCGGAGGCGATGCCTCCGGTCAGGCCGACCCGTACGGTCACTGGTCCTCCCCCACGACGACGGTCAGGATGTCGTGGAGCGTACGACGCTGGGCGGGCGTGAGCACGTCGAGCACCCCCTCCGAGGCGGAGCGGCGCACGTCGTCGACCTGGGCGACCAGCGCGCGACCGGAGTCGGTGAGGGTCAGCACGGTCGCGCGGCGGTCGGTGGGGTCGGGGGTGCGCGCGACCCAGTCGCGCTCCGCCAGCGCGTCGACGACCTCGGTGGCCGAGCGTGGCGCGATGTGCAGCTCGTCGGCGAGCACGGAGGGGCGCATGCCGTCGGGCCGGGACGCGAGCACCCGCAGGGCGCGGGACTGCGACGGGGTCACCTGCCACTGCGACAGCGCCTCGAGGTGCGCCCGGCGCACGCGTCGGGCGACGGCCATCACGAGGTCGCCGGTCTGGGCTGGGTGGTGCTCCATGGAATACATCCTGCCGCAGTGGAGTTGTAGCCTCACAGTGAGGTTACCTCACCGCTTTCGATCCCACACCCGAGAGGAGCTGGTCGCATGGCAGACCGCCGACGCGCCACCCCCACCACCACCCCGTCCTCCGACGCGGTCGAGACCCGCGGTCCTCGCGGCTCCCGCGCCGGCCGCCCCGACCCCGCGGACCTCCGCCAGCTCGAGGCCTCCCCCGTCTCCCTGCGGCGCATCGCCGGTCTCTTCGCGCCCCACCGGGCCACGCTGGCGGTCGTCGTCGTCCTCATCGTCCTCAGCTCGGCCGTCGGGCTGGCCCAGCCGTTCCTGGTGCGCCACGTCATCGACGACGCCCTCCCCCGCCAGGACGTCCGCCTCCTCCTGCTGCTGGTCGGCGCCATGCTGGCGGTCGCGGTCGCGACCGCCGTGATCGGCGTCGTGCAGACCTGGCTCTCCACCGCGGTGGGCCAGCGCGTCATGCACCGCCTGCGCAGCGACCTCTTCGCCCACCTGCAGCAGCAGTCGCTCGGCTTCTTCACCCGCACCCGCGGCGGCGAGGTCCAGTCGCGCCTGGTCAACGACATCGGCGGCATGCAGGGCGTCGTCACCCAGACGGCCACGTCGGTCGCGGCGAACATCACCGTCGTGGTCGGCACGGCCGTCGCGATGGTCGCGCTGAGCTGGCGACTGGCCCTCATCTCGCTCGTGGTCCTGCCCCCCGCCGTGCTGCTGACCCGCCAGGTGGCCCGCATGCGCCACCGCGTCACCGGGGAGCGGCAGCGCCGCCTCGCCGACCTCCACGTCCAGATCGAGGAGGGCCTCTCGGTCAGCGGGGTGCTGCTCACCAAGACCCTCGGCGCCTCGCCCCGGCTCACCGCCCGGTTCGAGGAGACCTCGGCCGACCTCGTCGGACTCGAGATCCGCTCGCGCCTGGCGGGTCGCTGGCGGATGGCCACGATGAACGTCGTCTTCGCGGCGGTCCCGGCCGCCATCTACCTCGCCGCCGGCTTCCCCGCCACGTCGGGCGGGATGACCATCGGCACGCTCGTCGCGTTCATCGCGCTGCAGGGCGGCCTGTTCCGCCCGCTGATGGGGCTGCTCAACGTCGGTGTCGACCTCACCGCCTCGATGGCGCTCTTCTCGCGCATCTTCGAGTACGCCGACCTCCCGGTCGAGATCGCCGAGCCCGGCTCCCCCACCCGGCTGGACCGCGCCACGGCGCGCGGGGAGGTGCGCTTCGAGGGCGTCGGCTTCGCCTACGACGCCGACCGGCCGGTCCTGTCGGGCATCGACCTCCACGTCCCGGCCGGCGGCACGCTGGCGCTGGTCGGCGAGACCGGCAGCGGCAAGTCCACGCTCGCCGCGCTGGTGCCCCGGCTCCACGACGTCACCTCGGGGCGGGTGACCATCGACGGGGTCGACGTGCGCGACCTCGCCACCACCGACCTCGCCGACGTCGTCGGCGTGGTCACCCAGGAGACCTACCTCCTGCACGCCACCGTCCGTGAGAATCTGCGCCACGCGCGCCCCGACGCCACGGACGCCCAGATCGAGCAGGCGGCGCGCGACGCGCGGATCCACGACCTCCTCGCCTCGCTCCCCGAGGGCTACGACACCGTGGTCGGCTCGCGCGGTCACCGGTTCTCCGGCGGCGAGCAGCAGCGCCTGGCCATCGCCCGGACCCTGCTGAGGGACCCGGCCGTGCTCGTGCTCGACGAGGCCACGAGCGCGCTCGACAACGAGACCGAGCGCTCGATCCTCGCGACCCTCGACGCCGTGTCCCGCACGCGGACCACCATCACGATCGCCCACCGGCTCTCGACCGTGCGCGACGCCGACCAGATCGCCGTGCTGAGCCGGGGCCGGGTCGTCGAGCTCGGCACCCACGAGGAGCTGCTGCTCCTGGGCGGGCGCTACGCCGACCTGGTCCGCGGCGGCCTCGGCGCGGACCCCGTCGCCGCCTGAGCCGCGCTCAGGCCTGCGGCGCCGCCGCCTCGGCCCGCGCGGTCGCCTGCTCCGCGGCGGCGAGGAGCACGCACGTCGCCACGGCCTCCATGGCCCCGGTGACCTCCTCGACCGGCGGCATGGTGGGCGCGAGGCGGATGTTGGTGTCCTCGGGGTCCTGCTTGTAGGGGAACGACGACCCGGCGGGCGTCAGCGCCACCCCGGCCTCGCGGGCCAGCTCCACCACCCGGCTGGCCGTGCCGGGCACGACGTCGAGGTTCACGAAGTAGCCGCCGGTGGGCGTGTTCCAGGTGGCCACGCCGCGTCCCCCGAGCCGCTCGGTGAGGACGCGGTCGACCTCGGCGAACTTCGGCGCGATGATCTCGCGGTGCTTGACCATGTGGTCGCGCACGCCCTGGGGCGAGCCGAAGAACTCGACGTGGCGCAGGTGGTTGACCTTGTCCGGGCCGATCGACCCGTTGCCGAGGTGGCCCAGGTACCAGGCGACGTTGTCGGTCGACGCGGCCAGGAACGCCACCCCGGCGCCGGCGTAGGTGATCTTCGAGGTCGAGGCGAACATGATCGGGCGGTGCGGGTGACCCGCTGCCGAGGCGAGCGACAGCACGTCGGCGCTCTTGGCCTCGTCCTCGGTCAGGTGGTGCAGCGCGTAGGCGTTGTCCCAGAAGATCTTGAAGTCGGGCGCCGCCGTGGGCATCGCGACGAGCCGCGCCGCGACCTCCTGGGTGACGACCGCACCGGTGGGGTTGGCGTAGGTCGGCACGACCCACATGCCCTTGATGGTCGGGTCGTCGGCCACCAGGGCGGCGACCGCCTCGGCGTCGGGTCCGTCGTCGTTCATCGCCACGGTGACCATCTCGATGCCGAGGCTCTCCAGCAGCGTGAAGTGACGGTCGTAGCCCGGCACCGGGCACACGAAGCGGACCTTCTCCTCCCGGTTCCACGGACGCTCGGAGTCGACCGCACCGAAGAGGACCAGGTCGACCAGGCAGTCGCGCATCATCGTCAGGCTCGAGCTGCCGCCGGCGACGACCTGCGCGGGCTCCACCCACAGCAGCTCGGCGAACATCTCGCGCAGCTCGGCCAGGCCCTCGAGCCCGCCGTAGTTGCGCACGTCGACGCCCGACGCCGAGCGGGTGGTGCTCGGCAGCTGCAGCAGCCGGTCCGAGAGGTCGAGCTGCTGCGACGACGGCTTGCCGCGCGTCAGGTCGAGCTTCAGGCCGCGGCCCTTCAGCTCCTCGTAGGCGGCGCGCTGCTGCTGCAGGAGCGCGTCGAGGTCGTCGGCGGTCAGGTCGGCCAGCGGGGTCGCGTTCACACCGGCAAGGCTACCGAGGACCCGGCACCGCTCAGGCAGGCGTCTTGAAGCTGCGGCGGTACTCCTGCGGGCTGACGCCCCGCGAGCGGCCGAAGTGGTGGCGCAGGGTGGCGGCGTTGCCGAAGCCCACCTCGCCGGCGACCCAGTCGATCGGGTGCTCGGTCTGCTCGAGCAGCTCCTGCGCGGCGCGCACGCGCTCGCCCAGGATCCAGGAGTACGGCGTGGTGCCGGTCTCCTCCTTGAACCTGCGCGCGAAGGTGCGCGCCGACATGTGCACCTGACGCGCCAGGGTCTCGACGTCGAGCTCCTCGGCGAGGTGGGCGCTGATCCACGCCAGCAGCGGGGCGAGGGCCTCGGACTCGCACACCGGCACCGGGCGCTCGATGAACTGCGCCTGCCCACCGTCGCGGTGGGGGGCCACGACCATCCGGCGTGCCGTCGTCGCGGCGACCCGGGCGCCGAACTGCTGGCGCATCACGTGGAGCGCGGCGTCCAGCGCGGCGGCCGAGCCGGCGCCGGTGACGACGGTGCCGTCCTGGACGTAGAGCACGTCGCGGTCGACGTCGGCCTCGGGGAACCGCTCGGCCAGCTCGGCGGCGTAGCGCCAGTGCGTGGTGCAGCGCCGCCCGTCGAGCAGGCCGGCCTCGCCGAGCATGAAGGTGGCCGAGCAGTGCGCGAAGATCATCGCCGCGCGCTCGTGGGTCGCCCGCAGCAGCTCCGAGACCGCGGGGTCCGAGCCGCGGTGGTCGGTCTTGGGCGCCAGGCAGACCAGGTCGGCGTCGGCGGCCTCCTCGAGGCCGTGCTCGACGACGAGGTCGAAGCCCGCGCGCGTGCGCAGCCGCCCGGGGCGCGGGGTGACGACGCGGAAGTCGAAGACCGGGTTGTCGTCGTCGGGGTGGTAGGGCTCGGCCCACACCTCGCACAGGGCGCCCAGCCCGAAGGGCTCCGGCTGCTCCTGCACGACGACCACGACCTTCTTCACCCGGCCATCGTGACCGGCGCGTGGCAGGAAGTCAACGCAACCTGTCGTTCCTGCCACTCACGGCAGGAATCGCGCGGGCGGAGAATTACTGCCATGACCACGATCCTCGCGCTCCTCGTCCTCGCCGCCCTCGCTCCCCTGCTGGTCGGCTACACCCGCCACGACCGCTTCGCCGGTCCCGGTGCCTCCGCGCACCACGTCGACGACCTCGGCCCGGTCGACGAGCGTCACCACCTCGTCCCCCGCGCCTGACCTGCCCGACTCCTCGCCCGCGCGTCGCGACCGCCTAGGCCTCCCAGACGCCGCGCAGCTGCTCGACCAGGTCCGCCGACTGGCGCAGGCCCGCCTCGGCCGCGTCGCGGCGCTTGGCCGGGTCCAGCAGGTTCGAGCCGAAGGCGGCGAGCGCGTCGGGGTCAGGGGTCACGACCGACCAGGCGCGCGGGCCGACGCCCTCGAGCTGGGCGCGGATCGACGTCCGACGGCTGAACGCACGCGGGAGCGGGGCGAGCACGACGACCCGCTCGGCGCCACGGGCGACGTCGACGTTGGCGGTCGAGCGCATCCCGCCGTCCATGTAGGGGCGGCCCCCGACCTGCACCGGCGGCCACACGGTGGGCACCGCACAGCTGGCGGCCACGGCGGAGACGAGGTCGACGCCGGAGTCGCGCGTGAAGACGGTGAACTCCCCGCTCTGCGCGTCGACGGCCGTGACGCGCAGGTCGCGGTCGGGCCAGTCGTGCACCGGCAGCCGGGCGCGGATCACCGCCTCGCGGTCGATGCTGCCGGGCGCGTGCGCCCTGCGGGCGACCCGGCCCACGCGCGCGAGCTTGCGGCGCCCGTCGCCGGGCAGGACGTAGGGCGCGACCAGCCGCAGCATGCCGGCGCGGGAGAACCTTCCACCCAGCTCGGCGTCGGGCGGCTCGAGCTGGGCGGCGTAGAGGTCGTCGAGCCCGAGGCCGCTGCCCAGCTGGGCGCCGACCACGGACCCGGCGGACGTGCCGACCACGACGTCGGCGTCGGTCAGGTCCACGCCCTGGCGTGCGAGCCCGGCGAGGATCCCGAGCTCCCACGCGATGCCGGTGATCCCGCCACCGCCGAGGACGAGTGCTGAGGTGCCTGTGCCTGTCATGGCCCCAGTTGTAGCGGACCCGACCTGATGCGGCCGGGAACGGCGACAGCCCGCCGGGTCTCCCCGGCGGGCTGTCGTGTCGTGCGGTGTCGTGCGGGTGCGGTCAGCCGATCAGGCCTGGCCGCCCGTGAGCTTCTCGCGGAGCGCCTGCAGCGCCTCGTCGGAGGCCAGCGAGCCGCCGGTGTCGCCACCGGTCTCGCTCTCGGTGTCGGTGCCACCCGAGGAGTACGAGGTGGCCTCGCCCGCCTCGGCCTCGGCGACCTTCGCGTCGGCCTGCTGCTTGACGTGCTGCTCCCAGCGGGCGTGCGCCTTGGCGTACTGGTCCTCCCAGACCGCACGCTGCTCCTCGAAGCCCTCGAGCCACTCGCCCGTCTCGGGGTCGAAGCCCTCGGGGTAGACGTAGTTGCCCTGCTCGTCGTAGGTCGCGGTCATGCCGTAGAGGGTCGGGTCGAACTCCTCCACGTCAGCGGCCGCAGCCGTCTCGTTGGCCTGCTTGAGCGACAGCGAGATCCGGCGACGCTCGAGGTCGATGTCGATGATCTTGACCATGACGTCGTCGTTGACCTGGACGACCTGCTCGGGGATCTCCACGTGGCGCTCGGCCAGCTCGGAGATGTGCACCAGGCCCTCGATGCCCTCCTCGACGCGGACGAACGAACCGAAGGGCACCAGCTTGGTGACCTTGCCCGGCACGATCTGGCCGATCTGGTGGGTGCGGGCGAAGTGCTGCCACGGGTCCTCCTGCGTCGCCTTCAGCGACAGGGAGACACGCTCGCGGTCCATGTCGACGTCGAGGACCTCGACGGTGACCTCGTCGCCCACGGCGACGACCTCGGACGGGTGGTCGATGTGCTTCCACGACAGCTCGGAGACGTGGACGAGGCCGTCGACGCCGCCGAGGTCCACGAACGCACCGAAGTTGACGATCGAGGAGACGACGCCCTTGCGGATCTGGCCCTTCTGGAGCTGGGTCAGGAAGCCGTGGCGGACCTCGGACTGGGTCTGCTCGAGCCAGGCACGGCGCGACAGGACCACGTTGTTGCGGTTCTTGTCGAGCTCGATGATCTTGGCCTCGAGGGTCTGGCCGACGTAGGGCTGCAGGTCGCGGACGCGACGCATCTCCACGAGCGAGGCGGGCAGGAAGCCGCGCAGGCCGATGTCGAGGATGAGTCCACCCTTGACGACCTCGATGACGGTGCCCTCGACGACGCCGTCCTCCTCCTTGACCTGCTCGATGGTGCCCCAGGCGCGCTCGTACTGGGCGCGCTTCTTGGACAGGATCAGGCGGCCTTCCTTGTCCTCCTTCTGGAGGACCAGGGCCTCGACCTTGTCGCCCACGGAAACGACCTCGTTGGGGTCGACGTCGTGCTTGATCGACAGCTCGCGCGAGGGGATGACGCCCTCGGTCTTGTAGCCGATGTCGAGGAGGACCTCGTCACGGTCCACCTTGACGATGGTGCCGTCGACGATGTCGCCGTCGTTGAAGTACTTGATGGTCGCGTCGATCGCCGCGAGGAAGTCCTCTTCGGACCCGATGTCGTTGATCGCCACCTGCGGGGCGTCGAAGTCCTGGAGGTGGGAGAGGGTGCTCGTCATGTGGAAGGTGATTCCTTGGATGGATGGAGTCGAACGGAGGCGCGGGAAGTAGACGTCTGTTTCACTGGTCTCCGCGGCGACGGGTCGCTGACGGGGACACGGCGAGCCGGGTTTCGCTCGGTATGGGAACCGGGCAGACGACTGGCGCGACTGCCCAGCCTACGCGTGCGCGCGTACGCCCGTCCAACCGGCCCGGCGCCCCGGGGACGCGCTCACCAGCCCGGCGGCCACGCGTGCAGGTCGCCGGTGGCGGCCACGCCACGCAGCAGCTGCTCCGCGCGGTCGGCGACCGGGTTCTGGCCGGCCCGCGCCGCGAGGTCGACCAGCGCCCACAGGTCGGCGGCCCGAGCACCCTCCAGCACCTCCGACGGGTCGCCGCCACGCAGTCGCGTCCACGCGTCGAGGACTCCCTCGACGTAGGCGGGACGCCGGTCCCAGCGCAGCAGGTTGCCCACGTCGGTCCACGGGTGCCCGGCGTGCGCGAACTCCCAGTCGACGACCCCGGTCACCTCCGGGCCGGCCCGGTCGACCAGGACGTTCTTGGGGTTCAGGTCGCCGTGCACCAGGCACGTCCTGCCGGCCGTGTCGAGCAGGTCCTGCGCCGTCCCGGCGACGTCGCGCAGCCGTGACCGCTCCTCCTCGGGCCAGTGGGGCAGGCGTGCGTCGACCCAGTCCTCGAGGTCACCCGGCAGCGCCCCGAGCGTGAGGTCGGCGTCGACGAACGAGCCGGCGCGCAGGAACGGCATCCCCGCGAGCGTCCCGGCGACCCGGCCCAGGGCGGCCCCGAGCCGACGCAGGTCGGCGTCGTCGCCGAGGTCATCCACCACGAGGTCCCCGCGCTCGCCCGGCAGCCAGCTCGTCACGAGCAGACCCGGCTGCGCGGCGTACGCCTCCGGCCGACGCAGCTCGAGCACCTCGGGCACCGGCAGCAGGCCGCGCACGAGGCGGAGGACCGCCTCGTCCACCTCGACCGCGCCCGCGCCGCGGGGGTCGCCCGGCGGGTAGAGGCGCACGACGGACCGCTCCCCCGCGACCTCGGAGAGGAAGGTGCGCCCGGAGTGGCCGCCCGGGAGCGGGACCAGCACGTCACCCAGGTCGCTCACGCCCCGCATCGTGGCACGGAGCCCAGACGCGGTGCCCCACCCCACTAGGCTCGTCCCGTGGAGGACCACCTGCCCCAGTCCGTCCGGGTCGAGCGGCGGCCGGTCACCGAGCACGAGTCCCGGCGGGCCAACGGCCCGGACTGGGACCGCTACGCCGACGAGTACCAGGCCACGCACGGCACGTTCCTCGGGGACGCGGGGTTCGTCTGGGGCCCCGAGGGGCACACCGAGGACGAGCTGGGCGTGCTCGGCGACGTCACGGGGCTCGACGTCCTCGAGGTCGGCAGCGGCGCCGGGCAGTGCTCGCGCTGGGTGCGCCGGCACGGCGGCCGCTCGTTCGGTCTCGACCTGTCGCACCGCCAGCTGCAGCACTCGCTGCGTCTCGACGAGGAGACCGGCACGGCCGTGCCGTCGGTGCGCGGGACCGCCACCGCGCTCCCCTTCTCCCCCGCCGCGTTCGACGCGGTGTTCTGCTCCTTCGGGGCGCTGCAGTTCGTCAGCGACATCGACGACGCCGTGGCCGAGGTCGCCCGGGTCCTGCGACCCGGTGGCCGCTTCGCCTTCTCCGTCACCCACCCCACGCGGTGGATGTTCCCCGACGACCCCGGCGAGGCCGGGCTGACCGCGTCGCAGTCCTACTGGGACCGCACCCCCTACGTCGAGGTGGACGACGCGACCGGCGTGGTCTCCTACGTCGAGCACCACCGCACCCTCGGCGACTGGGTCAGGCTCCTGACCGCCCACGGCTTCGCGCTGGCCGACCTCGTCGAGCCCGAGTGGCCCGAGGACCACGACCGGGTGTGGGGCGGCTGGTCACGGGTGCGCGGCCGCCTGACGCCGGGCACCGCGATCTTCCTCGCGCACCGGACGGCTCGCTGAGCGACCCCGCGCACGCCCGGCCAGCAGCGACGCCGGGTTGACGAGGGACAGGATGCGGCGGCGCATGCCCGCCTGCCCGCGAAGGGTGCGACGCACGTCCTGGCACTCGGCCCAGAACGTGAGCGCGTCGGTCGCCGGAGGCGGCCCGGGGGCGAAGACGGCGGCATCGGCGCGGCGCGCGAGGTCGGGGTCGACCCCGAGAGCGCGCGCCTGCTCGACCCGGCCCCACCCGTCCGGCACGGGCGAGCCGAGGTCACGCGCGCAGTCCACCACCTCCTGCCACGCGCCGACGTAGACGCCCGACCACGACCGCGTACGCCGCCGCAGCGCACGGCGCACGGCGACCGAGGCCGGGACCAGCACGAGGAACGTCACCACCAGCGCGAGCAGCGTCACCAGGACGAGGGCCGCGAGCTGACCCGGGGTGATCCGCGCGTCGCCCTCGTGGGACCCGACCGTCGGCTGGATCTCGCGGTCGCGGCCGGCGGCGGCCCGCTCGACCTGCTCGGCCACGAACTCGCTCGGTGGCGCGACGGTGCCGGCGCCATCGACACGCACGCCGACGTAGCGGTCCGGCTCGAGGGTGCGCCAGGTGCCGTCGGCGAGCTGCAGCTCGACCCACGAGGTGACGTCACCGTAGTCGATGCGACCCCGGCCGTCGGGCGAGGCGCCGGTGACGACGCGGGCGGGCACCCCCAGCCGCGCGGCCGACAACGCCATCGCGGCGCTGAACTGGAACTGGGTCCCGCTGGGTCCACGGGCGCCCAGCATCCGGTGGAGGAGGAAGTCGGGCGACTGGTCGAAGGACTCCGTCGCGCGGACCACGCCGTTGGCCCGCAGGTAGCGCGCGAGCAGCAGCACCCGCTCGAGCGGGAGCAGGTCGGAGCGGTCGAAGGGGCGCAGCACGTCGTCGAGGAACGCACCACCCGGCTGGCGCTGGTCCGCGCTCGGCTCCCGGGTCGCGTCACGCCGGGTGAGGCCCTCGCGGCCCAGCGCCGCCTCGAACGCGTAGCGGTCGCGCGGGTCGACCCCGCCGACCACCAGGGCGCTCGAGGTGGCCTGGTTGTAGCGCACGTCGCTCACCTCGGTGCGGCCCGGGTTCCACGCGAAGTCGATGCTCGTGAGCTCACCGGCCACCGGGAGCCAGTCGCTGCTGTAGCCCGGACGGACCCGCACCCGCACGACGGTGGTGGTGCCCGCGTGCAGCGGCGTGATCTCCGCCCCGACCCGCTTGAAGGTGCCGTAGCCCTCCGACCCGGGCGACTGCGGCGCGGTGACCCATCCCGACCCGTCGTACAGGTCGAGCACCGCGAACCGGATCCGGCGACCGGCCGGCAGGTTGTCGACCGTCAGCAGCCGGAGGTCGTCGCGCCCGGGCACCGGCAGCACCGGCGGGCTGATGGCGATCCGCTCGTCGTCGCCGCGCAGCAGCACCCGGTCGGGCTGGCCCGACGCGGGGACGACCAGGCTCGCCAGCCCCGCCGCGGCCACGACGGTCAGTGCGGCCACCGCGGCCGCCACGCCCGCGCCGCGCTCGGCGGCGACCACCGGCGCGCGACGCCGCGCCCGTGCCGACGCCCACGCGAGGGCGACGACCGTGACCAGCGCGGCGCGCGGGACGAGCAGCGACGGCGTGAGCACCGCCAGCGGGATCGTCGCCGCGAGCGCCAGCACGACCGGGACCACCGGTGCGAGCGGCCGTGAGGTCGCCACCGCGAACCAGACCGCCGGGAAGCCGAGCAGGTAGCCGACGAGGAACGGCGCGAGCATGACCACGCCCACCGGGGCGACGGGCGGGACCGTGCCCACGAGCATGGTCGGTGCGTTCACCGACTGGGCCAGCACGCGGCTCATCGTGTCGAGCGTGGGGAGGAGGAACGGGCCGGGGTCGCGCAGCGCGGCGAGGGCACCGAGGGGCGCGAACGCGACGACGGCCCCCAGCGAGTACCACCAGCCGCCCTCGTGCACGCGGCGCGCGAGCAGCGCCCCCGCGAGCAGCAGCACGACCGGGACCAGCCCCGCGACGAGGTAGCGGCGGTCGGCGAACGTGTCGTCCAGCAGCGACAGCGCCGCGGTGAACAGGACGAGCACGACGACGGCGTCGACGAGGGTGCCTCGCTGACCTCTCATCGCAGGCTGCCCGCCAGGAGCCCGGGGAGGGCGGCGAGGTCGGGGACGCACAGCTCGCGCATCCCGGGGGCCACCCGGGCGGCTGCCGGGGTGTCCGCGCCGGCGCGGACCACGACCAGGTCCGTCGCGGAGGTGAAGGGCCGGGCCGCCCGATCGAGGTCGAGCAGGTCGCGGCGCGACCCGGTGACCTGGACCACGAGCCCTGTCCGCCCGACCACGACGGCGGCCTCCGCCGCGTGGGCGAGGTGGTCGTCGTCGCCGCAGGCGAAGCGGCACGCGGCGTCGACCAGCACCAAGGCGTCGCGGCTGTGGGCGAGGTGCTCCCCGCAGCGCAGGTAGGTGTCGAGGTCGTCGCGCGCGGCCCGCAGCGCGACGGAGGCGGCGACCGACACGGCGAGCTCGAAGTCATCGGCCCGGGCGTACGACGCACGCGCCCCGTCGAGGAGCACCGTGACGTGCCCGCGTCGGCTCTCGTGGTACTGCCGGACCTGCAGCTCGCCCGCCTTCGCCGAGGAGCGCCAGTGCACGTGGCGCAGGTCGTCGCCCTGCACGTACTCGCGCAGCGCGTGGAAGGCCAGGTCGTTCATCGAGACCTGGGAGCTCGCGGCCCCGTCGACGTCGCTGCTCAGCCCGCCGGCGTAGAGGGGCAGGTCGACCACGCGCGGCGCGACGAGGACGCTGACGGCCGCTCCGGCCTCGACAGTGCGGCTGACCAGGCCGACGGGGTCCGAGCGCTGCCAGGTCACCGGGCCCACGGCGTGCACGCCGCGCGGCAGGTCGGGCAGCTCCACCTCCTCGGTGTGCTCGGCGTGCGAGGTCAGGAACGGCAGCCTCACCTCGACCACGCCGGGCCCCACCGCGAGGCGCACCTTCGGAAAGAGCAGCGGCACCGCACCGCCGCGCACCTCCAGGGTGGCCGTGGTCCGGGGGCCGCCGGCGACCAGCCGGCGCTGCCGCACGTGCAGCCGCACGACCGGGCCCTGGACCGGCAGCTGCCACAGCAGGCCTGAGCCCGAGGAGCAGGAACGCCGTGACGGCGAGGACGGTGAACTCCTGCCAGTGCAGGCGCGCACCGACCCACCACGCCAGCACGCCGACGACCAGCACCCCCCGACCCAGTGCGGTGAGCAGTCGGGGTGGGCGGCGCACGGTCGGCGTCACGCGCGGTCGCGCGGCACCGGGACCTGTGCCAGCAGCTGGTCGACGACCTCGTCGGTCGTCGTGCCGCCGTAGGTCGCGCTCGCGACCATCAGGATCCGGTGGCCGAGGACCGGCCGGGCGAGGATCGCGACGTCCTCGGGCACGACGTGCCCGCGTCCCTCGGCGAGGGCCCACGCCTTGGCGGCCCTGATCCACGCCAGCGCGCCCCGGGTCGAGAGCCCGATCCTCACGTCGGGCAGCTCGCGCGAGCTCTCCGCGAGACGCCGCACGTAGCTGATGATCGCCGCATCGACGTGCACCTGGTCGGCCAGGCGACCCATGTCGCCGATCTCCGCGGCGCCGACGACCGGGACGATCGCGGCGGCACGGTCGCGCACGCGCGACTCGGCCAGCAGCGCCTCCGTGGCGGCCGCGTCCGGGTGCCCGAGGCTGGTGCGCATCAAGAAGCGGTCCAGCTGCGCCTCGGGCAGCTGGTAGGTGCCGGCCTGCTCGATCGGGTTCTGGGTGGCGATCACCATGAACGGGCGGCCCACGTCGTGGGTCTGCCCGTCGACGGTCACGTGCCCCTCCTCCATGACCTCGAGCAGCGCCGACTGGGTCTTGGGGGACGCCCGGTTGATCTCGTCGGCCAGGACCACGCTGTGGAACACGGGCCCGGGGTGGAAGGAGAACTCGCCGCGCGCCTGGTCGTAGACCGTCACGCCCGTGACGTCGGAGGGCAGCAGGTCCGGGGTGAACTGCACCCGGGCGAACGAGCAGTCCAGCGAGCGGGCGAGCGCACGCGCCAGCATCGTCTTGCCGGTGCCGGGCAGGTCCTCCAGGAGCAGGTGGCCGCCCGAGACCAGGCAGGTGAGCGCCAGTCGCACGACGTGGTTCTTGCCGAGCACGGCCGACTCCACGTTGGCCACGACACGGTCGAAGGTGTCGGCGTACCACCGCACGTCCCCGGCGGGGACGACCAGCTGGTCAGTCATCGGTGGCAGGACCGCCTCGTGAGGTGGTGCTCGGGTCAGGCCGTCTCGCGACGGCGGGACTGGAGCAGGACGAACCCGCCGGCCAGGAGCGCCAGCACGCCACCGACGAAGCCGATGAGCGGGACGGTGCTGGTGAGCAGGCCCAGCAGCTTGCCGTTGTCCTGGGCGTCGTCGACGTTGGTCTTCACCTGGTCCTCGGTGAAGGCGAGCTGCAGGTCGAGCAGCGGCGAGCCGTCCTCGAGCGTGCGGACCTCGTGCTGGGTCTGGTTGATGATCGCGCCGGTGGTCGGGTCGATCCAGAGGTACTTGTCCTGGGAGTAGATGCCGTCGATGTCGGTCACGACCTCGGCCGGCTGGTTCTCCACCAGGACGTGGAACTTGTAGGTCTCGAGGCCGTCGATGGTCTCGGTGCCGTCGTAGGTGGCGGGCACGGCCTCGCCGAGCATCCCGTCCCAGTAGGTGTAGTCCTTCTTCTGGGCGTCGAAGGGCCACTTGTTGATGAGGCCGGACTTCTCCTCCGCGCTCGGGGGGAGGTACTGGGAGCCGTTGACCGCCTCGCCGGTGTGGCGGTCGGTGGCGAAGATGTCGCTGCTGGCGGTGACCAGCCGGTCGTCGCCCTCGTCCACGCACTGGGGGACGTCGTCCTCGTCGATGACCAGGCACGTGGTGTTGACGAACACCACGACCTTGCCGTCGGAGAGGTCCGAGTCGGCCTGGGTCACGCTCGCCGCCTTCACCGAGAGGTCCTCGATGTCACCGCTGACCGGGTTGAGCTTGGCCGCCTCGCCGCTCAGCTCGGTCACCGAGTTCGTGTCGAGAGGAGTCTTCTTGACCGCGTTGCCACCCCACACCACGACGGTCAGCGCCAGGACGAGAAGGAACGAACCAAGGCCGAGCAGCAACCCAGCGATGATCTTGCGCACGTGGAATCCTCCCAGGGGATCAGTGAAGTCGCCGAAGGCTACCAGCAAGTAGGCCGCCCGGGGAGGTGTTTGGCGCTCGGGGAACTGCGAGGCCACGGGCCCCTCCGCGAAGGCCCAAAACAGAGCCGTGTGCAACTACGATCTCGCCGTGCTCTCGTCGTCCAGGTCGTTCGTCGCCACGCCCTACCGACGCGGCGTCCTGGTCCTAGCCTTCGTCACGCTTGTCTGGAGGGCGTGGGTGGCGTCACGCTGGACGTGGCAGGAGCGAGACGACTGGGTGTATCTCAGCAACGCAGCCACAATGCCGTTCCTCGACTACGTGTTTCAGATCTACAACGGTCACCTGATGCCTGCTGAGTTCTTCGTCAACTGGCTCGTGACTGCGTGGGCTCCGCTGAACTACTCGCTGCCCCTAGTCCTCATCGCGGTGGGTTCGGCAGGCGTCGTGTGGCAATGGGGCAGGGCCTTGGCAGCAGTAGCGGACGAGCACAGATGGCTCCTGCTACCCCTGGCACTGCTCGCGGCATCACCGTTGATGATCCGCCCGGTCATCTGGTGGGCCTCGGCGCTCCAGGTCCTACCCCTGCAGTTCTGCATGGCGTCGGTCGTTCTCTTCGCGGGCCGCATGGCCGTGGAGCCCGATCGGCGCGATCGCGCCAAGCTCGCTGTCGCCTTCGTGGTGGCCCTCCTCTTCTGGGAGAAGGCCGTGCTCCTAGTCCTACCGATCGGGTTGGTGCTGATCTGCGCCCATGGAGGCACGCCACGCGCCAGGGTTCGACTGCACCGAAGCACGATCCTCACAGTCGCAGGCGTCGCTATCGCTTACACACTGCTTTACCTCGTGCTCGGCCACGGAAGCGGCGACCAGCGCGAGAAGGGTGTCAACTTCAGCCGACCGCCCACCGGGGGTGAGGCCCTTGAGTTTCTCCTCAGCGGACTTGGCAGCTTGCTCGCACCGGGTGTCGCGGGAGGCCCCTGGGGCTCGATGCCCACGACCAGCCACGCCTACTCCTTGGCGTCGCCGTGGGTGAGCTGGACAACGATGGCGGCCCTGTTGATGGCCGTCGCAGGAATTGTTCGCCTCCGGCGTGAGGCCTGGCTGCCGCTTCTCGGCGCCATCCTCTACCTGTTCGTGTCCTGGGGACTCGTGTTGTTCAGCTCGCGGTTCGTGAACCTCGGAACGATCGCGATCGACGACGAGCGATACGTTGTCGATTCGTTCGCCGTGTTGCTGCTTGCCCTGGTGCTCGCCCTCGCCAGACCCGCCCGCTCGCGAGAGTTGGCTCAGGCGGCCGTGCTGAGGGACCCAAGGATCCGTCGCGTGGCTAGCTTCGCTGTTCCCGCCACCTTGACCGCATCCCTCGTCGCCGGCAACCTGACGGCTGCGCACCGGATCGGCGTGTCGCCAGCGAAGTCGTGGGTGGACTCGGTCACCGCCGAGCTGGGGAACGACCCGGTCACCTTGGTCGAGTCAGTTGCTCCCGACCGGGTGCTGGCCCCCTCGTACTGGCTGGACTACGCCAAGGCGTCTCGAATGCTCGCCCCCCTGGACGCCGTGTCCTTCACCGAGCCCGCCAACGATCTTCACGTCCTCTCGGAGACGGGTACTTTGGAAAGCGTCACGGTCAGCGCGGACACACGCAGTCAGCCGGGCCCGGTCGAGGACTGCGGGTACGTCATCGCGGCCGGTCGGCCGGCGACGATCCCGATGACCCAAGGCCTCTTCGCCTGGACGTGGGCCGTCCAGGTCGACACCATCGCTGGCGAAGGTGGTCGGATGACCATCGAGCTGGGATCGGCCACGCGCACCGTCGAGGTCGGTCCGGGGCTTCATTCGACGTACTTCCCGTTCGGCGGCGAAGTCCCGGACTCCCTCGACGTGCGGGTCGAAGGCGGGACCATCTGCGTCACGTCGATCATTGCCGGCAATGCGCTGCCTTCTGCTTAGTCCTGATCGTTTCCACATGCCGTCCACCCCGCTAACGCTGTGGCATAGTTCCCGCCCGAGGAGGACCTGACGTGCCCGTGCCCCAGGATCTGCGGAGGCTGCTGGAGCCGTCCTCGGCATCATCCACCTCGTCGACGACGTCCGCCGGAGACCTCGACAGGAGCACTTTCTACGCCCTGGCCGGCCTGGCAGCAGGACTGACCCTGCTGCTGCGGACGTGGGCGCTCGCCGGTAGCTGGTTCTACGCCGACGACCACAGACTCCTGGGTCAGGCGCAGGACTCCGAGTTCGGTGTTCGGTACCTCACCGAGCCGTTCGACAGCCAGTTCATGCCGTTCGGCAGGGCGGTGGCGTGGCTGGTCACCCACGACGCCGGCGGCGGCGCCGTCCATGCCTCGTGGTCGTCCGCCGTCATCGTGTCCGTCGTCCTCTCGGCCGCCGCCGCGGCGGCATGTCTGTGGATGCTGACCGCAGCCTTCGGCCGACGCTGGGAGGTGCTCGTCCTCTACGTCCTGGCCCTCACGGCCACAACTGCACTCCCTGCCGGCATGTGGTGGGCCGCCAGCCTCAACCAGCTGCCGCTCCTGGTCGCGTGGCCCGCTGCCGTGGCCGCCACGCTGCGCTACCTCCAGACCGGACGCACCCGGTGGGTGCTGGCGATCGCGGCCGTCCTTGCCCTCGGACTCCTCGCCTACGTCAAGACGGTCTTGGTCGTGCCCGTGCTGGCCTACCTCGTGCTGGCCTACTTCTCGACCGGGAGCCTCCCCGATCGCATCCGGTCCGTGGTGCAGGGCCACAAGGTCGCGGTCATCACGGTGACGACGCTCGTCGGTGGGTTCACCGCGTACTACGTCTCGAGCGTGCCGTCCGTGGTGACGCAGTCCTCGGTCGCGGATACCGCGGGCCCTCTGGCGGACCGACTCATCGGCACGTCGTGGGCGACTGCGGTGATGGGTGGGCCGTGGCGATGGAACGACGCCAACGCTCCCGTGTCGATCACCGACCCACCCGACTGGGCCGCGCATGCGGCATGGGTCGTCCTGGCGCTGCTGGTCGCCTACGTCTCGCTGCGGCGAACCGGCACCTGGAGAGCTTGGGGGCTGATCACCCTGGGTCTGTCGCTGGACTACGCGCTGCTGCTCCTCACACGCGGTCCGGTGTTCGGCGCCATCGCCGGCAACGAGATGCGCTACCTCACGGAATCCTCCCTCTACGTCCCGCTCGGGCTGGGTCTAGCACTACTGCCGCTGCGTTCGGCGCTCACGCCGAGCCGTCCCCGCGAGACACCGCTGGTGCTGGTGCGTCTCGGTCCGGCAGTATCGGTCCTCGCCGCCTCGGCCGTGGTCGGCGGGAGCCTGGTGTCGACCGCGGTCTACGTCGGCACGTGGCACGACGACAACCCCGGCCGGTCCTACCTCGATGCGGTCACGCAGGCGACCCAGGGTCGTGAGCGCACCGACGTCGTCGACACGGTCGTGCCGCCGGAGGTGATGTCTCCCGTGCAGGCTCCGTGGAACTCGACCAGCAGGTTGCTGCCGGTGCATGTCTCGGGTGTCGACTTCCCCGCGGTCTCCGGCGACCTACAGGTCCTCTCCCCGAACGGTGTCCCGTCCCCCGCACGCATCGACCCCGCCACGACCTCGGTCCCGGGCAGGGTCGAGGGGTGCGGGTGGCGCATCACCTCCGATCGCCGCACCATCCCGCTCCAGCAGGAGACGCTCGAGTACGACTGGTGGCTCCGGATCGGCTACCTGAGCTCCCAGCGGAGCGCACTCACCGTGACGGCAGGCGACGTGTCCCGCTCCACCGTGGTCAACCCCGGCCTCGGCAGCCTGTTCGTGCACACCCCCGGCTCCTTCGACAGTGTCACGCTCTCCGACCTGGAGCCGGACACGACGCTCTGCGTCGACGTCATCGAGGTCGGGGTCCCCACGTCAGGAGAAGCACCATGACGACCGCCGCACGGAACGACCGCAGCGTTGCCACGCCCGTCACCGGCCGGATTGAGCTGGCGAGCAGGTTCCCCGCGCTCGACACGCTGCGAGCAGTGGGGGCGCTGGCCGTGCTGACGACCCACACCTCGTTCCAGACCGGGGAGTACCTCGGCAACGGGGTCCGGGGCTCTCTCCTCGCCCGGCTCGATGTCGGTGTCGCGATCTTCTTCGTGCTGTCGGGCTTCTTGCTGTCACGGTCCTGGTTGGCGCGCCAGGCGCTCGCGATGCCGCGCCCGGGCCTGGTCACCTACTACGAGAAGCGCGCGCTGCGGATCATGCCCGTGTACCTGGTCGTGGTGGTGATCGCCTATCTATTCGTTCCTGGCAACGAGGGGTCCGGTCCGCGCCAGTGGGCCGCCTCGGCCCTGCTCATCGACCCGTTCGTCGACAAGTCCCTCCCCTACGGCCTGACCCACATGTGGAGCCTGTCGGTCGAAGCCTCGTTCTACCTCCTCCTGCCGCTGGGGATGCTGCTCGTGCGACCTCGGCGCACGCCGCTGGTCCTGACGGGCATGAGCACGGTCGCCATCCTCTGGCTCGCCCTGGCCCCCCGGATCGACTCGGAGGTCGCTGGCTCTCCCGGGCTGTGGCTGCCTGCCTACCTCTCCTGGTTCGCAGCCGGGATCGGCCTGGCCGCAATCCACGTGCACCACCAGGCGGGGTCGCGCTCGCGCACAGTCGCCCACGTGGTCGCGCTCGGCCGACAGCCGGGAGTCTGCTGGTCCATGGCGGTCGGGCTGCTGCTCGTGGCGGCGACGCCGCTTGCCGGCCCGACCCTCCTCGAGGCCCCAAGCGTCGCGGAGTCGATCACCAAGAACCTGCTGTACACCTGCATCGGGTTCCTGCTCGTGCTCAGCGGCGTCTTCACCACGCCCGGCGCCTACCAGCGCGTGATGACCTGGCGCTGGTTGCGTCACCTGGGACACCTCAGCTACAGCATCTTCTGCATCCACCTGGCGGTGCTCGCCGGCGCCTTCGACCTCACCGGCATCGACGTCTTCACCGGTCACGGGCTCCGCATCTGGACGACGACCCTCGTCCTGTCAGTCCTCGCTTCCGAGGTTCTCTACCGCGTGGTCGAGATGCCGGCCCTGCGCCTCCAGGGCAAGGTGCGCCGCCGTGAGTCCGCGCCGACCAGCGTGAGCAGCCCCGACACCACCGCTACCACGACGTAGCTCGGCCAGGCCTGACCGCCGGCCCACCCGCCGAGGCCACCCCAGGGCTGCAACGCGTACGCCATGAGCGCGGCGCCCACGAGGGCAGCGAGGAGTCCGCTCGCCAGCGCGCCGCGTCCACGGTGCAGCCCCCAGACCAGACCCGCCGTCACCAGGGCCACTGCCATCCCGATCCCCGCGCCGAGGAGGAGGCCCACCACGGGCACGACCAGCACCAGTGCCGAGGGCACGGCCCGCTCCGTACACGCCGCCGTACCCGTGCCACGGGACCGTCCGCGACGGCCCAGGGCGATGCCTGCGACCAGTGCCAGGGCGGCGAGCAGCCCGACGATCAGCGCCGCGACGTACGTGCGCCCAGGGGCGAAGCTCGCCTCCAGCGTCGTCGGGCCCTCGGCGTTCGTCCTCCAGCCCTGGCGCCAACCATCCACTACGACGGGCGAGAGGTCGGCGCCGTCCTGGGTCGCACGCCACCCCGCGTTGGTGTTCTCGTGACCAGCGATGATCGCCTGGTCAGGCGCCGGCTCGAGACGTTGGTGACCCCGTCCGTCCGACGTGCCCGGGACGGGCGACGACGCGCCCAGCGGGAGCCCTGACCTGGACAGCACGACCGACACGGGCGCGAAGGCGTCCGAGGCCGTGACGTCGACCTGGTTGGTTCCCTCGTCCAGCGCCACCGTGTCCTGGTCGCACAGCACCACGCTGACCAGCTCGCCGGTGAACAGCTCGCGCGCGCTCGCACGCACTGCGGTCCTCGTCGTAGCCCCGTCTACGGTCAGCTCCGGCCCGCTCCCGCACGGCAGGTCGAGCAGCTGGTCACCGAGGATCGCCGGGAGAGCCTGCGCCCCGGGCAGGGACAGGTCCGTGATACCGACCGGCGCCGGGCTCGCGACGCCGGCGAAGTTCACGCTCGTGACCGGCTCCGCGTCGCCGACCTCCAGCAGGAGCCGGTCCGTCCGGATCGTGGGGAAGTCGGCGCGCCCGTCGTCGTCGAGCTCGATCTCCCGACGTCCCCCGGGCCACCGCAGGACCAGCGACTCGGGCCGCCGTGCGTCCGTGTCGGCGTCGACCTGCAGCCGGATTTCGCTCAGCCGCTGTAGCTTCACCCATCGCAGCTCGAGGGTCGGACGCACGTCGGAGAGTGCTGCGGACCAGGTCGTGCCGGCGTCACCGTCGACGGCAGCGAGCGCCGAGGCCCGTACGTCCGAGACACCGGTCGAGGACGCACGGACGCCAACGAGCGAGTCCTGCTGCAGCAGCTCGTCGAGCGCGGGACCCGGGATCGGACGCACGCGCATCGACGCCGCGTAGGAAGCGGGCGTGGCCACGTCGACGAGGCGACGGAGGTCGAAGGGCTCCTCGGAGGACCCTTCGCGACCCTCGACGCACCGCACGTCGAGATCCACCGCAGCACACCCGGTCCGGGCGTCCGAGACGGACCGCAGGACGATCGCGCTCGGTGCCCCCGTCCCCGACGGTGCTGGTGGAAGTCGGAGCCGGCGCACCGGCTGCACGCCCGGGAGGTCGACCTCGGCCAGGGCCAACGGGGTGTTGGTGGGGCTGGCCGTGTCGGTGACGCGGAGGAACGGCGACGCCTCGTCGCCGAGGACGATCCGAGTCGGTGTCTCCGGGACCAGGACGATCGGGTCGCTCGTCCAGTCGTCCGTGCTGATGCTCACTTCCTGCTCGCCCATCAGAGCACCGGTCACCTCGATGGTGGGAGGCAGTGCCTCGTCGGCCAGGTCCACCTGCCACCAGTGGTGTTCGTCGGTCGACTGGACGCTCTGCCAGGACGTCTCCGCATGTCCGTCGAGCGCCGCGAAGGGCAGCCGGCCGCGTGCCGTGGGGGCAGGACCTGCCTGCGCCAGCGAGCTCGAGGCGCGCACTCCCTCGATGCCGTCGTACTCGACGAAGGTGGACCAGCGGTCCGGATCGGGGAGGAGGTAGTCCGGGACCGTCTCTTGCGGAGCCTCGGCCTGCTGCCGTGTGCGGACCGCGGACGTCGCGTCGTGGATCCGGCCGAAGTGCCGCACGACCGAGCGGTTGCCGTCTGTCAGGATCACGGGCGCCCCGTCGGCACCGTCGGCGCCGTCCTCGCCGACGTCGGCGGCGAGCCGCGTCGGCACGTCCGCGTCGACGACGCCGAGGTCGGTCAGGTCAAGGACGTCCTCGGGGCCACCGACCACGATCGGGGCCTCGTCGGTGCCGACTGCGGCGGAGGCCGGCGCGTTGACGGCGTAGATCTCGATCGCGTCGACGTCGTTCTGCCACCCCCCGTTGACGACGGCACGCCCGAGGTCGCCGTTGATGTGAGCGCCACCCCCGATGGTCGGGCCGAAGGTCGCCACGAGCTCCAGGCCCGGCGACTCGTCGATGGCCTCGTGGACGAGCACCGGGTCGGGGTGGTCGTCGCTGCGCGTCAGGTCGTTGCGCACCACGAGGTGGCTCACCCCGGCCGCGGCGCAGGAAGGCCGTCAGTCCCGGCGAACCGTGCCCCTGGGCGAAGCGGTCCTCGACCGCGTCGAGCATGCGGATGTTGCCCGCCGGGGTCAGCGGGACAGCGTTCCTCACGGCCCAGGGCGTGGTCGCCAGCGCCTGGAACGGCTCGTCGCGCGGCTCACCCCAGACGTAGCTGCCGAACATCGACCCCGGCACCAGGAGCGCCACGCCGGAGTCCTGCTCGTCGGCGAGCCACGCGGCCGCCTGGCTCCAGTAGCCGGGCACGCCGTCGAACCCCCCGCTGGGCGTCAGCCTACCGGCGGCGGCGGGCGTCGCTGCCGCCAGCACGGCGAAGGCGGCGAGCCCGGCGAGGAAGCGGTAGTTGGCGCGCTCCGCACGCGGCGTACGGACGTCGCGCGCCAGGGCCATCAGCCAGTCCACGGTCCAGGCCAGGCCCAGGACGAGCGGCAGCCGCACCACCGGGTCGAACTTGTGGATGTTGCGCAGGGGGGCGAGCGCGCCGTCCAGGAGGTCCTGGAGGGTCGGTGCGAACCAGCCCTGGGCCGGGCCCGTGTGTCCCATCGACACCAGGAAGAGCCCTACGGTGAGGCCGCTCACGAGGAAGAGGCGGTGCGGCGTGCGGCGAAGGGCCATGCCGAGGACGCCGGCCGCGAGCACGACCGCACTGTTGGCGATCAGGTAGCCCATCCTGACCAGGTCGCTGCCGGCTCGCGACGACGCATCGATGAACGGAAGCCAGTTCGACGTCCCCCGCAGCGCGTCGACGAGGTCTGTCGGGATCGTCGTGATGTCGGCGCGAACTTGTGCACGTTGCGCAGGGGCGCCAGGAGCCCGTCGAGCAGCGGCCGTCAACGGCTGCGGCGAACAGCCCCTCGGCCGTGCCCGGGTGGCCCATCGTGACGAGGAACAGGCCGACGAACAGACCGAGCAGGAGGAAGCGGCGGTGGCGGTTGCGGGTCAGCGCCAGCCCGGCCAGACCTGAGGCAGCCAGGAGACCGGTGTTGAGGACGAGGTAGGCGGACGCGGATCAGGTCCTGCCCGGCCGCGGACTGTGCGTCGACGTAGGCGACCCAGTTCGAGGTGCCGCGGAGCGCGTCGAAGAGGGTCGTCGGGAACGTGGTGATCGCCGGCCGACTCGATGAAGTCGAGGAACGGCGGGCTGTAGGCGCCGAGCAGGAAGAGCGGCACCAGCCACCACAGCGTGCGCCAGCAGGGTGAAGGCCGGCCACCACAGCATCAGCGCGCGCCGACGCGGGCCGGGCGCCCGGGTGAGCAGCCACAGCGCACCGAGCGGCAGCACGGCCGAGGTCGCAGCAGCGTTGACCCCACCGACCATGCGCGACAGCGAGCGCCGAGAGCGCGGCGGCCCGGCGCGGTGACCCGCGCTCGGAGCCGAGGACGAGCGGCAGCAGCACCCACGGCGCGAGCGCCATCGGCCAGACCTCGATCGAGCTGGGGCCGATGACCGTCAGCATGCGGGGCGACAGCGCGTACGCGAAGCCGCCCAGGAGGCAGGCGAGGTCCGAGCGCACGCCGAGGGCGCGGCAGACCTTCGCCGCACCGGTGAACGCCACGCACAGCACGAGCGCCATCCACAGTCGCTGGACCACCCAGCCGGGGACGTCGAGCACCTCGCCGAGCGCGAAGAACGGTCCCATCGGCCAGAGGTAGCCGTAGGCCTGGTTCTGCAGCTGGCCGAAGGCGCCCTCACCGTCCCACAGGTGCGCGGCGCGGGACAGGAAGTCCAGCGGGGCCACCGCGAGGTCGAGCTTGGTGTCGGGGACCAGGAGTCCGGGCGACTGGGTCATGGCCAGGCCGGTGAGCAGCACGCAGGCGGCCAGGAGCCGCCAGCGGAACCGCGTGCCGTCCGGGATCACCTCTTCCTCAGCACGAGCACGAGGTTCCACGTCACCACCTCTCGCAGCACAGGGACACGGAGCAGCCAGCGGCTCCACCACGGGTTGTAGCGCGGGAGCAGGTGCACCACGTCGGCGGCCTGCTGGGTGCGCGCCCACCTCAGTCCCCCGGCGACGGTGACCGCGAAGAGGGACTCGCCGAACCTGTTCTTGGGCTCGTGCCCGTGCTCCGCGGTGTAGCGGCGACGGGCCCGACGTCCACCGAGGTAGTGCCAGGGCGAGGTCTCGTGGCCGCCCCACGGCCCGAACCAGGTCGTGTAGCTGATGAAGACGAGCCCGCCGGGCCGGGTGACGCGGACCATCTCCTCGGCCATCCGCCACGGGTCCGGCACGTGCTCGAGCACGTTGGAGGAGTAGCAGACGTCGACCGCGCCGTCACGGAACGGCAGGTCCATGCCGCTGCCGATCACCGTGCCGGAGCCGATCTCGCCGGCACCCGCGAGCTCGCCGACGTCGGAGTCGAGAGCCAGGTAGGTCGCCCCGGCGGCGCCGAACGCGTCGCGGAAGTACCCCGGGCCGCCGCCCACGTCGAGCAGCGTGGCGCCGGTGAGGTCGTGGTACTGAGCGACCTGCGCGGCGGAGTCCTGGGCGAGCGCGGTGTAGAAGCGACCCGGGTCCGACTGCTCGTGGCCGAACTCCCGGAACAGGTGGATCGACCTGCGGAGGTCGGCCCGCCAGGGTCGGGTCCGCTTCAGCACGCGTAGACCCTAACTGACAAGTGACCGGGCGGTAGGGTTCGCCGCGACATGACTGAGCACGACGACCTCGCGGGGCGCCACGTGGCGTTCCTGAGCTGGCGAGACACCCACAACCCCGAGGGTGGCGGCGCCGAGCGCTACCTGGAGAAGATGGCCCAGGGCCTCGTCGCGCGAGGCGCCAGGGTGACGATCTTCTGTGCGGCGCACGCCGCCGCGCCGCCCGAGGACGTGGTCGACGGCATCCGGTTCGTGCGCCGTGGCTCGAAGCTCACCGTCTACCAGGAGGGCTTCCGCGCCCTGGCCCGCGGGCACCTCGGTCCGGTCGACCTCGTCGTCGACGTGCAGAACGGCCTGCCCTTCTTCACCCGCGCCGCGACGCGGGTGCCCGTGGTGGTGCTCGTGCACCACGTCCACCGCGAGCAGTGGCCCGTGGTCTACCCGGGCCTCGTGGGCAGGGTCGGATGGGCGATCGAGCACCGCGTGGCTCCTCGGCTCTACCGCTCCTGCCAGTACGTCGCGGTCTCGCGCGCCACCCGCGACGAGCTGGTCGGCCTCGGTGTGGACCGCCGCAGGATCGCGGTGGTGCACAACGGCACGGACCCGGTGGTCTCGACCGCGCCCGGCGCGTCCCCGCACCCCACCATCGCGGTGGTCGGACGGCTGGTCCCCCACAAGCAGGTGGAGCACGCCATCGACTCCGCCCTCGAGCTGCGCCACGACCACCCCGGGCTGCGGCTGCACGTCGTGGGCGGCGGATGGTGGGAGGCCGAGCTCCACAGGTACGCCGCGGAGCGCGGCGCCGGCGACACCGTGGTCTTCGAGGGCCACGTCGACGAGCAGCGCAAGCACGAGATCTACGAGCGCGCCTGGGCGCTGGCCCTGCCGTCGCTGAAGGAGGGCTGGGGCCTCGTGGTCGGCGAGGCCGGCATGCACCGCACGCCCACCGTCGCCTACGCCTCCGCCGGCGGGACGCGCGAGTCGGTGCGCGACAGGGTGTCCGGGATCCTGGTCGACGAGCCCCACGAGCTCACGGCCGCGCTGCGGGAGGTCGTCACGGACCACGGGCTGCGCGCGCGGCTCGGCGAGGGCGCCTACGCCATGAGCCACCAGTTCACCTGGGGTCACGCCCAGGAGTCGTTCGCCCACGTGCTGGCCGCGGTGCTGCGCGGTGAGCGCGTCGATGCCCAGGACCCGGATGGGACCTGAGAACGTCGCCCGCGGCACGCCTGCGGGATCACACCTGCCCGATCACGCGGGCAGGACCAGACCGGTCGGTCAGACCAGGTGGGTCACTGGGTGGCGCCGTAGCTGAACTCGGGCGACTCGATGGTGCCGGGGGACTTCTCCGGGGCACTCGTCTGGCTGGTGACCACGCCCACGAGGGTCGCCACGGCGAGGCCTCCGCCGACGACGAGGCTGACGATCGGTGCGACGATTGAACCCATGGGTTGTGTGATCCTCCCTAGACAGTGCGAGCAAGGTACCAGCCGGTAGCCCCCGCAGCGCAATCATTCGCCGCGAATTCCTCGGCGCTGTCGCACGACCCGCGCGGCCCCTCGACCGGAGGCCACCACGAGCAGACCGACCCACAGGGCCCACGCCGCTCCCATCGACACCCGCCAGCCCACCGGCACGGCCGGGGCCGGGGCGCCGGGACCCAGGTCGACGGTCCGGAGGCCGTCGCCCGTCCAGACCTCCGTGCCCGTGACGTCGGGGACGTCCACGCCGGGGAGGTCCTCCACGACCAGCCACCGGATGCCGGCCTGCCGCAGGGCCTCCGCCCGCTGGCCGGGGGTGGGTCGCGACAGTGCCGCCTCCACCTCTGCGGCGCGCGGGTCCTCGCCGGCGACCTGCCGCCCGTCGACGACGAGGTCGTCCTGGACCACGACCGGACGGCCGAGGTAGCGCCCCAGGGGGGCGAGCACCGGCCGCCGGTCGTTCCACGCCGGGGCGCGGTAGGCCTGGAAGGGCAGCAGGGCGGCGTCGCCCGCGGGCTGCGAGCGCAGGTCGGCGACGGCAGCGGCGTACGAGGCCGGGTAGGGCACCGCGTCGAGGCCGCCGGAGAGCCCGAGGGCCGCGTCGGGGATCAGCGCGACCGGCGCCAGCGCGCAGGCGCCCGCGATGACGACGCGGGAGACGACGTCCGGGAGCCGCCGGCACACCTCGGCGGCCCCGAGCCCCACCAGCACCGCGGTCAGCGGCGCGGCGAGGGCGAGCAGCCGGGACCCGTCGCGCAGCAGGCCGCCACCGGGGACGTGACCGGCCGCCCAGGCCGTCACCGACGGCACCCCCCACGTCACCAGCGCAACCGTCATCCCGACCACCCAGCAGGTCACGAGCGGACCGAAGGCACCAGGGGCGACCAGCGACCGGCCGGCCACCGCGCCGACCAGGGCGAGCCCGCACAGCAGCACGAGCAGGAGCGGGCCGCGCCAGCCCTCCGACGAGCCCGGGACCACCTGGGCGTTCCAGATGCCGCCCAGGGTGAGGAACGAGGCCGGGCCGGGCAGGCGGCCCTGGCCGTGCGGCGCGAAGACGTCGGCGCCCGTGGCGCTCGAGGTCGCGGACCCGGCGTGCAGGACACCCGCCACCAGCCAGGGCAGGTTGGCCAGGGCCGCGAGCCCGGCGACCCTCCACCACCTCCGCGCCGACCGCTCGCCGGCCGCCGCGGCCAGTGCCACTGCCGTCGCCAGGCCGGTGGTCGCGCTCAGGCTGCCCAGCACGAGGAGGAGGGGAAGCCGCGCGGGCATGACGCCCGTGCGGCGCCACGCGACGCCGGCCAGCAGCAACCAGGGCAGGACGCCGTACCCGACGAGCACCGGCCAGTGCCCGATCCCCAGCCGCTCCACCACGAAGGGGTTCCACACCGCGACGGACGCCGCCACCAGCCGCGCGACGGGTGCCCGGCCGGCGAGGGCGGCGGCACCGGCCCCCGCCGCGACCAGCGGCAGCACCAGGACGACCTTCTGCAGCAGCACACCGCCGAGGAGCTCGTCGAGCACCGCGACCACGGCATCGGAGGGGACGGCGCGCGGCAGGGCCTGCGCCGTGCCGAGGGCGTCGCGACCGAGCGCGAGGTCGGGCACCCAGACCATGTCGTAGCTCAGCACGAAGCCGCGACCGAGGGCGGGGCCGAGGAGCAGGAGCGCGAGCACGGTGGCCCACGCCGTCGGCGCCCAGCGCGCCACGCGACTGCTCGACCCACCGTCCACGGGGACCCACCCTAGGTGTTGTGTCCGGAGAGGTTGGGCACGCGGTCGGCGGGTGAGTGGCCTTTGAGTGCGGTGTGGCCGCGGTGGTGATTGTAGTGATGGAGCCAGTCGGGGTACGCGGCTGCGCGTTCGGCTTCTGAGCGGTACTCGTGGGCGTAGGCCCATTCCTCGAGCAGGGTCCGGTTGAACCGTTCGACCTTGCCGTTGGTCTGGGGCCGATAGGGGCGGGTTCGGCGGTGCTTGACCTCCTTGCCCAACGCCTTGGCCCACAGCCTGGACCGGTACGCGTTGCCGTTGTCGGTCAGCACGGCCCGGATCGTGATCCCGTGGCGGGCGAACCACTCTCGGGCACGTTGCCAGAACGCGACCGCGGTCTCCTTCTTCTCATCGGCATGGATCTCGGAGTAGACGAGTCTCGAGTGGTCATCGACCGCGTGATGCAAGAACGCGTACCCAGCTGGTGTGCGCTGCTTGTTCTGTCGACCGGCGGTACGGGGCTAGACACAGGTGAAGGCCTCCGGATGAGGTGTGAAGCAGCGACGCATCTCACCGACCGGAGGCCTTCATGTCCCACGCAAACGCCATTGACCCCGACCGGGCGGCTACGCCGGCCAAGCTGTCGTCGAGCGATGCTGGACCACGAGCGAGCCGCGGAGCGCTTCTCGGTGTCCGCCTCGACCGTAGCGCTGGGCCGGCCGCTACCGCGACGAGGGTGAAGCGGGCATGGTCGACCGCTCCTCACGTCCGCAGCGTTGCCCACGTCAGCTGTCGCGGCGCTGTGAGCGGCGCATCATCGGGTTGCGGGTGACCCGGCGGTGGGGTCCGGCCCGGATCGCCTACCACCTCGGTCTGAACCCCTCCACGGTGCACAAGGTGCTGCAGCGCTACCGCTGCCCGAGGCTGAAGTGGACCGACCCGGCCACCGGGACCCGGATCGAAACCTCCCGCGCCGACAAGCACAGCTACGAACACGCAGCCCCAGGCGATCTGGTCCACATCGACGTGAAGAAGCTCGGCCGGATCCCCGACGGCGGCGGCTGGCGGTTTCGGGGACACCAAGTCGGTCGACAGAACAAGCAGCGCACACCAGCTGGGTACGCGTTCTTGCATCACGCGGTCGATGACCACTCGAGACTCGTCTACTCCGAGATCCATGCCGATGAGAAGAAGGAGACCGCGGTCGCGTTCTGGCAACGTGCCCGAGAGTGGTTCGCCCGCCACGAGATCACGATCCGGGCCGTGCTGACCGACAACGGCAACGCGTACCGGTCCAGGCTGTGGGCCAAGGCGCTGGGCAAGGAGGTCAAGCACCGCCGAACCCGCCCCTATCGGCCCCAGACCAACGGCAAGGTCGAACGGTTCAACCGGACCCTGCTCGAGGAATGGGCCTACGCCCACGAGTACCGCTCAGAAGCCGAACGCGCAGCCGCGTACCCCGACTGGCTCATCACTACAATCACCCCGCGGCCACACCGCACTCAAAGGCCACTCACCCGCCGACCGCGTGCCCAACCTCTCCGGACACAACACCTAGGGCGCACGGCCGCGCCGACACTCCGACGCCCGTCCTTCCCCGTCCGTGCCTCGCAGGCGCGGCGGAGAACCTAGGATGCGCGGGTGATGGCCCCCTCCGCCGCCGGACGAAGCAGGCGTTCCTTCGACGGCACCTCGGTCGCGATCGCGACGAGCGTGATGAACGTGGCGACCTACGGCTACACGATCCTCACCGCGCGCCTGGTCGGCCCGCGGGAGTACGGCGCGTTCGTCGCCTGCCTCGGGCTGACGCTCGTCGTGCAGGTCGTCGCCTACGGCCTGCAGGCAGCAGCGGCGCGACGCATCGCCGTCGACCGCGACCACGTCGCCACCATCGAGCACGTCGTCCTGGCGCTGGCGGCCAAGGTGTCCGTCGTGCTCGGGGTGCTGCTCCTGGCCGCGACCCCGCTCGTCGACCTCCTGCTCAACCTCGACGACCCGGTGCTGGCCGCGATGGTCGGCCTCTCCGCGGTCCCGCTCACGTTCGGCGGCGCGCAGGCGGGCGTGCTGCAGGGCGAGAAGCGCTGGGGTGCGCTCGCCGCGTTCTACCTCGCCAGCGGCGTGCCGCGGCTGGTGATCGGCACCGCGATCGTGGCGTGGCGACCCGACGCGACCAGTGCCTTCGCCGGCGTGCTGGTCGGACTCTTCTTCCCGGTCCTCGTCGGGTGGTGGGTGCTGCGCGACCGTCGTGCGGCGCCGGCGCCCGTGCCCGCCGACGCGCACCGCGCCCGGGCGATCCTCACCGAGGGCGCCCACAACATGCAGGTGCTCCTCGCCTTCTACGCCCTGTCGAGCGTCGACATCGTGCTCGCCAGGCAGGTGCTCAGCGAGCACGACGCCGGGCTCTACGCGGCAGGCCTGATCATGGCCAAGGTGATCCTCTTCCTGCCGCAGTTCGTGGTGGTGGTCGCGTTCCCCGACATGGCCACCCCCGAGGGCCGACAGCGTGCCCTGCTGCGCAGCCTGCTGCTCGTCGGCGGCCTCGGGCTCGTCGCCGTCGCCGGCGCCAAGGTCCTCTCCGGGGTCGCGATGGTCTTCGTCGGTGGCGCGGAGTTCGAGGAGGTCCAGGGCATCCTGTGGGTGTTCGCCGTGCTCGGCACGGTGCTCGCCATGCTGCAGCTGCAGGTCTACGCCGTGCTGGCCCGGCAGGGACGCCGGTCGGTCCTGCTCCTGTGGTGCGCCCTCGCCGTCGCCGTCGTGCTGGGCAGCCGGGCCGGATCGGTCGCCGGTCTGGTGACCACGGTCGCCGCGGTCGACGCCGTGCTGCTCGTCGCGCTGACGACGGTCGGTGCCCGCGCGGGCCGGCGTACCGCCCCGGAGGCCGTGCGGGTGGGCGCCGCGTGAGCGTCAGCGCGCTGCGCCGCTTCCTCGGCGGCGGGGGCGGCATCGTCATCGGCACGGCGGTGATGAACGCGTGCACCTTCGGCTTCACGATCGTCGCGGCCGGCATCCTCGACACCGCCTCCTACGGCGCGTTCTTCGCCCTGCTCAACCTCCTGATGGTCATCTCGGTGGTCAACATGGGCCTGCAGGCCACGGCCGCGCGTCGGATCGTGGCGGACCCCGCCGCGGTCGGCGGGGTGGAGCGCTCGATCCTCCGGGTGGGGTACGCCACCTCGCTCGCGGTGGGCGGGGCCCTCCTCGTCCTCTCCCCCGCCGTGACCTGGCTGCTGCAGCTCGACTCGGTGGTGCCCGCCCTCGTGCTCGCGGCACTCGCCGTGCCGACGACGCTGATGGGCGCCCACGTCGGGATCCTCCAGGGCGAGAAGCGCTGGCCGGCGCTCTCCTGGGTCTACGTCCTGGCCGGGGTGCCCCGGATCGCCGGCCTCGCGCTGCTGTGGTGGCACCCGGGCGAGAGCGTGGCGCTCTTCGGCAGCGGCCTGGGCTACATCGCTCCCGTCGTGCTCGGCTGGTGGCTGCTGCGCCGCCCCCGGGCGCACTCCGCCGCGACCACGCACGAGGGGTCCGCGCACGAAGGGTCCGCGTGGCCGGTCCTGAGGGAGGCGTTGCACAGCGCGCAGGCGTTGCTGGCCTTCTTCGCGCTCGCCAACGTCGACATCGTGGTGGCCCGCCACGTGATGGACGAGCACGACTCGGGTCTCTACGCGGTCGGCCTGCTGGTCGCCAAGATCATGCTCTACCTGCCGCAGTTCGTCGTGATCGTGATGTTCCCGTCGCTGGCGACCGCCGACGAGCGCCGCCGGGCGGTCGTCCGCGGTACGGGTGCGATCCTCGCGCTCGGCGCCGTGTGCACCGTGGGCGTCGCCCTGCTCGCGAGCGTCGCCACCGAGCTGGTCGACAGCGAGAAGCTCGCGGCGGTGCAGGGGCACCTGTGGCTCTTCGCCGTCCTGGGCACGCTGCTCTCGATCACCCAGCTGCTCGTCTACGCCACGCTGGCGCGGCAGGGCACCTCCTCCATCGCTCTCGTCTGGGCGGCCCTGGTCGTGTGCACCGTCGCCGGCTCGACCACCAGCACCCCGACGGGGCTGCTGACCTTGATGATCGCCGTCACCGCCGGCCTCACCGCGCTCCTGGTCGTGGCGAGCCTCCGCGCCGACTCGCTGCCACGGATCTCCGCGAACGCCTGACCGACCCGGCCCCCAGGTGTCACTATCGATCACCTAGTCCACGAACCCGCCGGGTTCTCGAGTCGTTGGATGGTCATGTCGACCCAGGCCCACAGCACGACCGCACCCGGATCATCCCGCATCGGGGTCCTCGTCGTTGCCTACAACGCGTCGACGACGCTGACCTCGACGCTGGAGCGTCTCCCCGAGAGCTTCCGCCGCCGCCTCGACCACGTCCTGGTCAGCGACGACTGCAGCCAGGACGACACCTACGAGGTCGGGCTCGAGTTCGCCAACGGCTCCACGCTGCCGATGACGGTGATCCGTCACGAGAAGAACCTCGGCTACGGCGGCAACCAGAAGGCGGGCTACCGCTGGGCCATGTCCCACGGCCTCGACGTCGTGGTCCTGCTGCACGGCGACGGCCAGTACGCGCCCGAGTGCATCGAGGACATCGTCGCGCCGCTCGTGGCCGGCGAGGCCGACGCCGTGTTCGGCTCCCGGATGATGGTCAAGGGCGCCGCCCGCTCCGGCGGCATGCCGCTCTACAAGTACGTCGGGAACCGGATCCTCACCACGTTCCAGAACGCCGTCGTCGGGCTCGACCTCACCGAGTGGCACAGCGGCTACCGCGCCTACCGGGTCGACGCGCTGCGGACCCTCGACCTCGCCTCGTTCACCGACGACTTCAACTTCGACACCGAGATCATCCTCGGCCTGCACGCCCAGCAGAGCCGGATCGTCGAGGTCTCGATCCCGACCTACTACGGCGACGAGATCTGCTACGTCAACGGCATGTCCTACGCGGCCAACGTGGCTAAGGACGTCGTGCGCTTCCGGGCCCGGCAGATGGGCTTCGGCTCGCCCGTGGCGGCCGCAGCGCCCGCGGCCTACGACCTCAAGCCCTCGCCCCACTCCTCCCACGGCGTCCTGCTGCGGTGGCTCGAGGCACGTGAGCCGGGCAAGGTGCTCGACGTCGGCTGCTCGGACGGCCGCTTCGCCGCCCTGGGACGCGTCCGCGGCCACCACGTCACCGGGGTCGACCTTGAGGAGTGCGCCGGCGTCACCGAGCGCCTCGACGCCTTCCACGCCGCCGACCTCAACGCGGGCCTCCCCGAGGACCTGCCGAGCCAGTTCGACGCCGTCGTCGCCGGTGACGTCCTCGAGCACGTGATCGACCCGCTGTCGCTCCTGCAGGAGCTGCGCGACCGCCTCTCCCCCGACGGCGAGGTGCTGGTCTCGATCCCGAACTTCGGGCACTGGTACCCGCGGACCCGCGTGGCGGTCGGACGCTTCGACTACGACCAGCGTGGCCCGCTGGACCACGGCCACGTCCGCTTCTTCACCCGCCGCAGCTTCGAGAAGCTCGTGCGCGCCGCCGGCATGCAGGTCGTCGAGCGGGTGACCGTCGGGTCCCCGGTGGACGTGGCGGCGCGCGGTGGCGCGTCGGGGCGCCTGGCCCGGCTGGCGACCCGGGTGGGTGTCGTCGACCGCGTGGCCACCCGCGTGTGGCCCACGCTCTTCGGCTACCAGTTCCTCTACCGCCTGGCGCCCGCCTGACCTTCCCGCCCGACCTTCCCGCCCGAGGCCTCCCGCCTGACGGGCACCTCCGGCGCGGTCAGTGGGCGGCGTCGTGCCAGCTGCGACCCACGCCGACGGAGACGTCGAGCGGCACCGTGAGGTCGGCGGCCCCGCCCATCTCGCGCCTGACCAGCTCGGCCAGGGCCTCGGCCTCGCCCGGTGCCACCTCCAGGACGAGCTCGTCGTGCACCTGGAGCAGCATCCGTGAGCGCAGGCCCTCCTCGCGCAGCGCGCGCTCGACACCGAGCATCGCGACCTTGACCAGGTCGGCCGCCGAGCCCTGGATCGGGGCGTTGAGCGCCATCCGCTCGGCCGTCTCGCGGCGCTGGCGGTTGTCGCTCGTGAGGTCGGGCAGGTAGCGCCGGCGACCGAGGATGGTCTCGGTGAAGCTGGAGCGGCGGGCCTCGTCGACGATGCCGCCGAGGTAGTCGCGCACGCCGCCGAAGGTCTGGAAGTACTCCTCCATCAGCCCGGCCGCCTCGCCGGTGCTGATCCGCAGCTGCTGGGACAGGCCGAAGGCGGACAGTCCGTAGGCGAGGCCGTAGTTCATCGCCTTGATCTTGGCCCGCTGCTCCACGCTCACGGCGGCAGCGTCCACGCCGAAGACCCGCGCCGCCGTGATCGAGTGAAAGTCCTGGCCGGACCGGAACGCCTCGATGAGCAGGGCGTCCTCGGACAGGTGGGCCATGATCCGCATCTCGACCTGGCTGTAGTCGGCCGTCATCAGCGACTCGTAGCCCTCGCCCACCACGAACCCCTCGCGGATCCGGCGCCCGGCCTCGGTGCGGATGGGGATGTTCTGGAGGTTGGGGTCGGTGCTCGAGAGGCGCCCGGTCGCGGCGATGATCTGGTTGTAGGTCGTGTGGATGCGCCCGTCGGAGGCGACCGTCTTGAGCAGGCCCTCGACCGTCTGGCGCAGCCGGATCACGTCGCGGTGGCGCAGGAGGTGCTGGAGGAACGGGTGCTCGGTCTTCTCGAACAGCTGCTGCAGCGCGTCCGCGTCGGTCGTCCACCCGGTCTTGGTGCGCTTGGTCTTCGGCATGTCGAGCTCGTCGAAGAGCACGACCTGCAGCTGCTTGGGCGAGCCGAGGTTGATCTCCTTGCCGATCACGGAGTACGCGTCCTCGGCCGCGGCACGCACCTGGTCGCCGAACTCCGACTCCAGGCCCTCGAGGTGGTCGGTGTCGACCGCGATGCCGATCTGCTCCATCCGCACCAGCGTGCCGATCAGTGGCAGCTCGACGTCGCGCAGCAGGCGGGTGCCGCCGTGCTCCTCGACGGCACCGTCGAGGGCGTCGGCGAGGTCGAGGACCGCCTTGGCGGTGAGCATCCCGGTGTCGCTGGCCCCGGTGTCCTCCAGGGCGTCGAAGCTGAGCTGGTCGGCGTCGGCGGTGTCCTGGCGCAGCTCGCGCTTGAGGTAGCGCAGGGTGAGGTCGGCCAGGTCGTATGAGCGCTGGTCGGGCTGGACGAGGTACGCGGCGAGCGCGGTGTCGACGGCGAGGCCGTCGAGCACCCAGCCGCGGGCCGCGAGGGCCAGGCTCGGGCCGTTGGCGTCGTGGAGCGCCTTCGGACGTGCCGGGTCGGCCAGCCACGCCGCGATCGCCGCGTCGTCGTCGGGACCCAGCTCGGCGACGTCGATCCACGCCGCCGCGCCGGCCTCGGTCGCGACCGAGAGCGAGACGACCTCGCCGGTGCCGGCACGCCACGTGCCGCCGACCGCCACCCCCACCCGCTCGCCCGCCGGGGCGTGCTCGTCGAGCCATGCGGCGGCCTCGCCCGGGGCCAGCCGACGACCGTCGAGCTCGAAGCCCGACTCCGCCTCGATGGTCTCGTCGGGTGCGGGATCGATGGTGTCGAGCAGGCGGGTGCGCAGCTCGCCGCGGAACTCGAGCTCGTCGAGGAGCTCGAGGCCGGCGGTGCGGTCCCACGGGCGGCGCGCGAGCTCGACCGGCGCGACCGGGAGCGACAGGTCGCGCACCAGCGCGTTGAGCTGGCGGTTGCGGATGACGTCGCCGAGGTGGGCGCGCAGCGCCTCGCCCTTCTTGCCGGTGATCTCGTCGGCCCGCGCGATGACGTTGTCGAGTCCGTCGAACTGGTTGATCCACCGGGCCGCGAAGCCGGGACCGACGCCCGGGACCCCGGGCAGGTTGTCGGAGGTCTCCCCCACGATCGCCGCGAGCTCGGGGTAGCGGTGCGGCGGCACGCCGTACTTCTCCTCCACCGACGCCGGCGTGAGGCGGGCCAGGTTGCTCACGCCCTGCATCGGGTAGAGCACGGTCGAGTGCTCGGTGACGAGCTGGATGGAGTCGCGGTCACCGGTGAGGATCAGCACCTCCATGCCGTCGGCCAGCGCGTCGGTCACCAGCGTCGCGATGATGTCGTCGGCCTCGTAGCCCACGAGGTCGAGGTGGGTGATGGCCAGCGCGTCGAGCACGCGACGGATCAGCGGCAGCTGGCTGCTGAACTCGTCGGGGGTCTTGTTGCGCTTGGCCTTGTACTCGGAGTACTGCTCGAGGCGGAAGGTCTGGCGCGACTTGTCGAACGCGACGGCGACGTGCGTGGGCACCTCGTCGCGCAGCACGTTGACCAGCATCGAGGTGAACCCGTAGACCGCGTTGGTGTGCTGGCCCGTGGCGGTCGCGAAGTTCTCCACCGGCAGCGCGAAGAACGCGCGGTAGGCCAGGGAGTGACCGTCCAGCAGCAGGAGTCGGGGACGGGTCTGCTCGGGCTGGGCTGCACTCGTCTCAGGCACCCGCCGACTCTATCCGTCACCGCCGACACCGCGCCGCCCGGGAAGCGACTCCCGACGCCACCCGCAGGGCGACGACGCGACGGTCGTCGGCGAGCGCCACAATGGCAGGCATGAGCGAGACTCCCGCCCCCGCGTCCCTGGCCGACCTCAGCGTCGAGGAGCTGATCGCCTTCATGCCCGACGGCAACGGCCGGCTCAACGACAAGATGGGCGTCGAGCTCGTCGAGGTCTCTGCCGAGCGCGTCGTGGCCACGATGCCGGTCGAGGGCAACACCCAGCCGTTCGGCCTGCTCCACGGCGGCGCGTCGGTGGTGCTCGCCGAGACCCTCGGCTCGATCGGCTCCGCGATCCACGCCTACCCCGGCAAGGTGGCCGTGGGGGTCGACATCAACGCCACCCACCACCGCGCGGCGACCTCCGGCGTGGTCACCGGCGTGGCCACCGCGGTGCACCTCGGCCGCAGCAGCACGTCCTACGAGATCGTGATCACCGACGAGCGCGGCAAGCGGGTGTGCACCTCGCGCATCACCTGCGCGCTCATCGACGCGCCCTCCGCCTGAGGCGGACACCCCGCGAGCCGCACTCAGCCGGCGACGCGCTCCCCGCGGCGCACCCGGCGGGCCGCCAGGACCCGGTCGATGCGCTGCTTGCTGGTCGCGGCCGGGGTGGCCGCCTGGCGCGTCTGCGGGAGCCGGGCGCGCACCGCGCTCGTCGTGGCGGCGCGCAGCATCGCCTGCGGCGCGAACGACAGCCGCGCCATGAACCGGTTGGCGTCACGCGCCTCGGCGGCGGCCGCGGTCTGGATGTGGGCGATGCCCTGCTGCTCGGCGAAGTGGCACGCGGCCTCCATCAGCGCGCTGCCGACACCCTTGCGACGGAACTGCGGGAACACGTGCGGGGACACCGCGAGGACCGCGGGCTCGAGGTTGAGGGGGGTGAAGGTGCCGGCCTCGAGGTAGACCGCACCGGCGACCTCGCCGTCGACCTCCGCGACCGCCACGCACTGGTCCGGGCGTCCGGCGGCGTTGGCCACGACGCGAGCCACGTCGGCCAGCTGCTCGTCGAGCCCGCCGCGACGCAGGATGTCGCTCCACAGCTCACGCAGCGAGGCCACGTCCGAGGGCCCTGCCGCTCGTACGGTCACCGGCGTCCGACTCATCGACCCACCATTCCTCCGTGCCACCTGTGGCCCCCCACCGGCATTTCCCGGCGCCACACCCGGGCGAGGGTACGCCCACGTGGCCCTCGACGCTACGCCGAGGTCGCGGGCTTCGCAGCAGAACGGCGAGGCGGCCCCGCGCGTCCCGACACGCCAGGTCAACGGAATGTAACGTCCGCGTGACGAAGCCCACGTGGTGCGAGCCTGCGAGGCAGGTGGTGCACTAGTCTCCCGGGCATGTCATCCAGCACACATCCGCGCTCGCGCGGCATCGTCCGCAGCTCCCTGGCACTCGTCTCCACCCTGGCCCTGGCCACGGTCCTCTCCGCGTGCGGTTCCGACGACGGCGGCGACGACGCCGCAGACGGCTCGGGCAGCGCGTCCGGCCTGACCACGGTCTCCAGCGGCACCCTGACGGTGTGCTCGGACGTCCCCTACCCGCCCTTCGAGGACTTCGACGAGACCGCCGAGTCGGGCTTCAAGGGCTTCGACATCGACGTCGTGCAGAAGATCGCCGACGGCCTCGACCTCAAGCTCGCGGTCAAGGACTCCTCCTTCGACGCCCTGCAGAGCGGCCAGGCCCTCAATGCCGGCCAGTGCGACGTGGCCGCCAGCGCCATGACCATCACCGACGAGCGCAAGGCCTCGCTCGACTTCTCCGAGGGCTACTACGACTCCGAGCAGTCGCTCCTCGTGCCCGAGGGCTCCGACATCGCCTCGATCGACGACCTCGACGGCATGAAGGTCGGCGTCCAGCAGGGCACGACCGGCAAGTCCTACACCGAGGAGAACGCGACGGGCGCCGACGTCATCTCCTTCCCGAGCGACGCCGAGATGTTCCAGGCGATCAAGGCCGGCCAGGTCGACGCCCTCCTGCAGGACCTCCCGGTCAACCTCGACCACCAGAAGGCCGGTGGCTTCGAGGTCGTGGAGACCTACAAGACCGACGAGCAGTACGGCCTGGCGATGAAGAAGGGCAACACCGCCCTGGTCGACGCGGTCGACGAGCAGCTCAGCACGATGCGCGACGACGGCAGCTACGACGACATCTACAACACGTACTTCGCGACTGAGTGATCGCCCGCTCTCCATGGCAATGAAGCGCACCACGAAGCGACGCGTCGTCCAGGGCGCACTGTACGCAGTGCTCCTGGGCGGCGTGGTCGCTCTCGCGTTCGCGGCCGACTGGCCGACGATCCACGACAACTTCTTCGCGCCCGGTGGCTTCGGCAACCCGTTCAAGGGCGACTGGGGCACGTGGCCCGACCTCATCACGGTCGGCGTGAAGAACACGCTGATCTACACCGCGATCGCCTTCGCGGCCGGCCTCGTCCTGGCGATCGTCCTCGCCCTCATGCGGCTCTCCCCCGTCGGCCCCTACCGGTGGCTGGCGACGATCTACATTGAGTTCTTCCGCGGACTGCCCGCCCTGCTGGTCGTGCTCCTCATGGCGTTCGGCATCCCGATCGCCTTCCAGTGGACCCCGCCGGGTGGCGCCGTCGGCGCCGGCGTCATCGGCCTGATCCTCGTGGCCGGCGCCTACATGGCCGAGACCGTCCGCGCCGGCATCCAGGCCGTCCCCACGGGGCAGACCGAGGCGGCACGCTCGCTCGGCATGAGTGCCGGCCGCACGACCGTCACGGTCGTCCTGCCCCAGGCCTTCCGCATCGTGATCCCGCCGTTGACCAACGAGTTCGTCCTGCTCATCAAGGACACGGCGCTGCTCTTCGTCATCGGCTTCGCCGCCGACCAGCGCGAGCTCACCACCCTGGCGCGTGACTTCGTGGCCTCCAGCCCGAGCGCCGGCACGTCGACCAGCTACATCCAGGCGGCGATCCTCTACCTGGTGATCACGCTGCCGCTCACCCAGCTGGTCAGCTACCTCGAGAAGCGACAGAGGAGGTCACGATGACCACCACCGGTCACGGCGGCACGACCGCCGCCATCCACGTCCGCGACCTCCACAAGTCGTTCGGCTCCAACAAGGTGCTCAAGGGCATCGACTTCCACGTCGACGACGGCCAGGTCGTCTGCGTCATCGGCCCCTCCGGCTCCGGCAAGTCGACGCTGCTGCGCTGCGTCAACCAGCTCGAGGTCGCCGACAGCGGTCAGATCCTGGTCGAGGGCATCGACGTGTGCGACCCCGAGACCGACCTCGACGCGGTGCGCTCGCGCATCGGCATGGTCTTCCAGCAGTTCAACCTCTTCCCGCACATGAGCGTCCTGCGCAACCTCACCGTCGCGCAGGAGAAGGTGAAGAAGAGGTCGAAGAAGGAAGCGGTCGAGATCGCCCGGACCAACCTCGACAAGGTCGGTCTCAGCGGCCGCGAGGACGCCTACCCGGCCCACCTCTCGGGCGGGCAGCAGCAGCGCGTGGCGATCGCCCGCGCGTTGTCGATGGACCCCGACATGATGCTGTTCGACGAGCCCACGTCGGCGCTCGACCCCGAGCTCGTCGGTGACGTGCTCGAGGTGATGAAGACGCTGGCGTCCGAGGGCATGACCATGATGGTCGTGACCCACGAGATGGGCTTCGCCCGCGAGGTCGGCGACAAGCTGGTCTTCATGGACGGCGGCGTCATCGTCGAGGAGGGCGACCCGACCGAGGTGCTGGCCAACCCGCAGCACGAGCGGACGCAGGCCTTCCTCTCGAAGGTCCTCTGACCCACAGGTCGAGACCACACGACACACGACGAAGGGCCCGGCCGTGACGGCCGGGCCCTTCGTCGTGTCGGTGCTCGGGTGGCTCAGATGTCTCCACCGAGGTAGGCCGCGCGGACCGAGTCGTCCCCGGCCAGCTCGGCACCGGTGCCCGAGCGGACCAGCTCACCGGTCTCCAGGACGTGTGCCTGGTCGGCGGCCTTGAGCGCCTGGGCGGCGTTCTGCTCCACGAGCAGGACGGTGGTGCCCTGCTCGTTGATCTCCTTGATGATCGCGAAGATCTGCTGGATGAGCTTGGGCGCCAGGCCCATGGACGGCTCGTCGAGCAGCACCACGCGCGGACGGGCCATCAGGGCCCGACCGATCGCCAGCATCTGCTGCTCGCCGCCGGACATGGTGCCGGCGACCTGCGAGATGCGCTCGTTCAGGCGCGGGAACAGCGCCATGACGCGGTCGAGGTCGGCAGCGAGGCCGGCCTTGTCGCGCCGCACGAAGCCGCCCATGTCGAGGTTCTCCCGCACGGTCATGCCCGGGAACACGCCCCGACCCTCGGGCGACTGGGACAGGCCCATCTTCACCCGCTTCTCCGGCGACATGTCGGTGATGTCGGTGCCGTCGAAGGTCACCTTGCCGGCCCGCACCTTGCGCAGGCCCGACAGGGTCTTCAGGGTGGTGGTCTTGCCGGCGCCGTTGGCCCCGATCAACGTCGTGACCGTGCCCTCCTCGACGCCGAAGGTGATGTCACGGATCGCCTCGATGTGTCCGTAGTTGACGCAGAGGCCCTCGACCTCAAGAAGCATCTTCTTCCTCGACTCCCAGGTAGGCCGCGATGACAGCCGGGTTGTCCCGGATCTCGGCGGGGGTGCCCTCGGCGATCTTGCGACCGAACTCGAGCACCACGATGCGGTCGGTCACGCCCATCACCAGGCGCATGTCGTGCTCGATGAGCAGCACCGTCACGCCGCGGTCGCGGAGCTTGCGGATCAGCTCCATCAGGCGCTGCTTCTCGGCCGGGTTGAAGCCCGCAGCGGGCTCGTCGAGGCAGAGCAGCGTGGGGTTGGTCGCCATGGCGCGCGCGATCTCCAGGCGACGCTGGTCTCCGTAGGAGAGGTTGGCCGCGAGCTCGTCGTGCCGACCCTCGATCCCCACCAGGTCGAGCAGCTCCTTGGCGCGCCCGAGCGCCTCGGCCTCCGTCGAGCGGTGGCGGGGCAGCCGGAACAGTGCCTCGAAGAAGCTGACCTTACTGTGGACGTCGGCGCCCACCATCACGTTCTCCAGCGCCGTCATCGTCTTGAAGAGGCGGATGTTCTGGAACGTGCGGGCCATGCCGAGCTTGGTGATCTTGTGCCGCTTGCGACCGGCGAGGTCGGTGCCCTCGAACTCGATGGTGCCGGAGGTGAGCGCGTAGACGCCGGTCATGGCGTTGAAGCACGTCGTCTTGCCGGCGCCGTTGGGCCCGATGAGGCCGAAGATCTCGCCCTCGTAGATCTCGAAGCTCACGTCGTTGAGCGCGGTCAGCCCGCCGAACTTCAGCGTGGCGTTCGACAGCCGGAGCACGGTCCGGCCCTTCCCGGCCTCACGTGCGGTGTCGGACGTGGTGTCGGATGTGGTGTCAGGCATGGGTCACCTCCTCGTTCTCGGTGCCTTCCTCGAGTGCCTCGATCTCGGCCTCGGCCGCCTTCGCCCGACGCGTGCGTCGTGGCGGGAACAGGCCCTCGGGGCGCCACACGGCGAGCACCGTGAGGGCGAGGCCGAAGACGAGCAGGCGGTAGTCGGCGAAGTCGCGGAACCGCTCGGGCAGGTAGGCGACGATGGCGCCACCCGCGATGGCACCCCAGCGGTTGCCCGACCCGCCGACCACGACCGCGGCGACGAACAGCATCGAGAGCAGGAGCGGGAAGCTCTGGGGGTTGATGTAGCCGGACTGGCTGCTGGCGTAGAACGAGCCCGACATGCCGCCGATCGCGGCGCCGAGGGCGAAGGCCATCAGCTTGTACTTGAAGGTCGGCACGCCCATGAGCTCGGCGGCGTCCTCGTCCTCGCGGGTGGCCTCCCACGCGCGGCCGACGCGGCTGGCCTTGATCATCCGGTCACCGATGAGGATCAGCAGCAGGAAGGTCAGGATGAGCCAGTAGTACGGCACGGCGTCGCGCGAGCCGAAGGCCAGGAACGACGTCTTGTGCTCGAGGTCGACGACCGGGACGAAGCCGTCCCACTGCAGCCGCGGGATCTGGAACAGGCCGCCCTGGTCGAACGGCGGGTTCGGCTTGGCGCCGATGCCGGTCGGGTGCGGGATGTCCTTGATGCCGGCGGACGCGCCGACCCACTCGACGTTCTGGACGGTGATGCGGATGATCTCACCGAATCCGAGCGTCACGATCGCGAGGTAGTCGCCCCGCACTCGCAGTGTCGGTGCTCCCAGCAGCACGCCCGAGACCATGGTGACGGCGATCGCGGCCGGCAGGGCCAGGAAGAACGGCCAGTGCCAGTGATAGGTCGTCAGCACGGCGGTCGTGTAGGCACCGACGGCGTAGAAGCCGACGTAGCCGAGGTCGAGCAGGCCGGCGTAGCCGATGACGATGTTGAGACCGAGGGCCACGAGCGCGAACGCGATCACACGGAACATGACCGTGCCGAAGTCGATGCTGTTGGTCGTCAGGATCGGCGGGCGCAGCAGCGGCAGCGCGTAGACCAGCACCAGCAGCAGCGTCACCGCGACGACCTTGACCGGGGTCGGGGCGGAGGCGTACCTCTCGCCGAACCCGCGCCGGTCCTTCGTGACCTTGGTGTCCTTGGTGTTCTTGGCCATCACGCACGCGCCTTTCCGAGCGACTCGCCCAGCAGGCCGGACGGACGGACCAGGAGGATCAGGACCAGCAGCACGAAGGCCACCACGTCCTTCCACTCGGATCCGAACACGGCCGAGCCCCAGTTCTCCATGACTCCCAGCACCAGCCCGCCGAGCAGGGCTCCGCGGAGGTTTCCGATGCCACCCATGACGGCGGCGGTGAACGCCTTGACGCCGAGGATGAACCCGGCGTTCTGCCGCGTCGAGCCGATCTTCATCATGTAGAGGGTCGCCGCGGCGCCGGCCATGAGGCCGCCGATGAGGAAGGTCAGCTGCACCACACGGGTGGAGTTGACGCCCATCAGGGCGGCGGACTCGGGGTCCTGGGCGGTCGCGCGGATCGCACGCCCGAACCGCGTGCGGCGCACGAACTGGTCGAGCGCGACCATCATGCCGAGCGCCGCGACGAGGATGACCAGGTCGACGTCGGTGACGGTGTAGCCGCCGATGTCGAACAGGCCCTGCGGCTGGATCGAGACGGGGTTGGAGTAGACGTCGCGCGCCTTGCCGGGCACGACGTAGTTCTCCAGGTTGTCGTCGAGGCCCACCCAGGAGGCGAAGCGGTCGCGCAGGCCCATCGCCTCGGCGAGCGCGAAGGAGGCGCCGATCGCGGAGATCAGTGCGATGAGCTTCGGTGCGCCCTTCTTGATGAGGGGGCGGTAGGCGAAGCGCTCGAGCAGCAGCGCGATGGCCGCTGACACGATCATGGCCGCCACGAGGGCGGCCAGCAGGATGGGGAGAGCCTCACCGAGGCTCTGGTTCACACGGTCGGTGCCGTGGAGGAAGATGAAGGTCCACGCGACGGCGAACGTGCCGTACATGAAGACTTCCGAGTGAGCGAAGTTGATGAGCTGCAGGACGCCGTAGACCATCGTGTAGCCGAGGGCGATGAGAGCGTAGATGGCACCGAAGACCAGCCCGCCCGCGGTGTAGCTCATGAAGTTGTCGAAGCTGCCGAACAGGGCGCCGAAGTCCAAGGGTCGTTTCCTTCACCGATCCGGTCGTTGCGGCCGGTGGCAGTGCCACCGGCCGCAACGTATGACTGCACCTCAGGGATGAGGCGGGGTGTTACTGGATCTGCTCGGGGTTCTCCAGGTCGAGCTCGCCGTCCTTGACGAAGTAGGCGTAGATCGAGGAGGACTCGATGTCACCCTTGTCGTCGAACGAGATCGGGCCGCTGACGCCGTCGGTGTCGTAGCTGCCGATGAACTCGTTGATCGCCTCGCCGTCCTCGGCACCGTCCTCGAGCGCGGCCAGGAAGATGTTGGCCGCGTCGTAGGCCTGGGTGGCGTAGAGGCCGGTGGCACCGAAGTCGGCCGGGGCCGGAGCGGCGGGGGCCGAGAGGATCGCACCCTCGGCGGCGGCGGGGCCGGCGACGTCGACGAACGCCGGGTCCTCCGAGCCGTCGCCCGACATGAACGTGCCCTTCCAGCCGCCCTGGCGCAGCGCCTTGGCGAGCAGGCCGGCCTCGGTGTAGTAGCCACCGTAGAAGACGGCGTCGGCGTCGGCGGCCTTCACCGAGGTGACGACGGCCGACATGTCGGTCTGGCCGACCGAGATCTGGTCGGAGCCGACCTGGGCGTCACCGAGGACCTCGGAGACCTTGCCCGCGAGGCCCTTGCTGTAGTCCTGGCCGTCGTCGACCACGTAGACCTTGGCCGCACCGGCGGTCTCGGTCAGGTAGGTCGCGTCGGCGGTGCCCTGGGCGTCGTCGTTGCCGATGACGCGGTGCCAGGTGGTCCAGCCCTGGTCGGTGATCGTGACGTTGGTCGCCGACGGGGAGATCGACGGCAGACCGGCCTCGAAGAAGGTCTTGCCGGTCGCGAGCGACTCGCCCGAGAAGCCGGGGCCGACCAGGCCGAAGATGTCGTCGTCGTTGACGATCTGGGTCGCCAGACCCGGGGCGGTGTCCGGGCTGCCCTGGGAGTCGAACTGCTTGAGCTCGACCTTGCAGTCCGCGTTGTCCTTGTTGTACTCGTCGAGCGCCAGCTGGATGCCGCCGACCATGTTCTGGCCGAGCGCACCCGCGTCGCCGGTGAGGGCACCGAGGAACGCGATGCTCTTGCCGCACAGCGGGCTCGCGCCGTCGCCGCCGGAGGAGGCGTCGCTCCCGCTGTCGTCGTTCGTCGTGCCGCACGCGCCGAGCGCCAGGGCGGCGACCGACGTCAGGGCAAGTGCCTGCCACCTCTTGGATGAGCGGATCATTGATCCCTCCACAGTCTCTGGGCTGTCCACCTCGGCAGCCTCGTGGCCGGAACCTAACATCACCCATGTGGCGTGGGACACGATTGCGACGCCCTTGCGCCATGCCGTTGTCGTTTCGTGACCAAGCGGTCTGGTCCGGAAACGCAACCGAAACATGGTGTGTGCGCGCAACAAACTCCCGCCTTCGCAGTCGAACGGCGCGAATCGGGCGGTTCCGGGCATCCGCGGGCGCCCGGGCTGGGTCAGGCCTGCTCGCCCCCGGCGAGGCCCGCGACGCCGTGCTCGACGACCCCGTCGGCCACCTGCAGCATCGAGAGCCGCAGGTCCATCGCGGTCTTCTGGATCCACCGGAACGCATCGGGCTCGCTGAGGCCGAGCTGGGCCTGCAGCACGCCCTTGGCCCGGTCGACGGCCTTGCGGGTCGCCAGCGACTCCTGGAGGTCGGAGACCTCGCGCTCGAGGACGGTGATCTCGGCGAACCTGCTCACCGCCATCTCGATCGCGGGCACCAGGTCGCCACGCTGGAACGGCTTGACGAGGTAGGCCATCGCCCCGGCGTCGCGCGCCCGCGCGACCAGGTCGCGCTGGGAGAACGCCGTCAGGATCACGACCGGGGCGATCCGCTCCCCCGCGATCACCTCGGCGGCCGCGATGCCGTCCAGGCGCGGCATCTTCACGTCGAGGATGACCAGGTCCGGACGCAGGTCGCGGGCCAGCTCGATGGCCCTCTGCCCGTCGCCGGCCTGGCCGACGACGTCGTAGCCCTCCTCGCCGAGCATCTCGGCCAGGTCCATGCGGATGAGGGCCTCGTCCTCGGCGATCACCACGCGGCGCGCGGCGTCGGGGGCGGGGATGCTGTCGGCGGGCTGCGTCACGGTCGCAAGGCTAGTTCGGATAGGGTTCCGACGCCGATTCCGCCCCGGTAGCCCAACGGCAGAGGCGATGCTCTCAAACAGCATTCAGTGTGAGTTCGAATCTCACCCGGGGCACACCACGCCGCCTCCGAGCGGTCACCCACGCACGTTCCCGGCGTCCGGAAGCTGCCTCGGCCACCGCCCAGCCCGTACGCCCGACCGAGCGGTGCGTGAGGGGCATTCGGCGGCGCGGCAATCCTCCTCGCTCACCGCCCACGCGCGCGTCACGCGGGGACACGCCCGCGGGCGGTGCGTGAGGCGGGTTCCGAAGGCTCGGAATCCCCCTCACTCACCGCCCAGGCCCGTACGCCGGGCGCGAGGGCCTGACCCGTCCGCTGAGTGGCGGACGATGGGCCCGCGCCTGCCCCACACAGGCGCGGGCTCCCGTCAGCCGGTGACGACCACCTCGGGGGTGTCGTAGCTGAACTTGCCGACGAGCTCCTGGAGCCGCTGCGCCATCCGCGACAGCTCGTCGGCCGCCGAGCTGGTGCTGCCGGCCGCCACCTGGGTGTCGGCGGCGGTGCGTGCGACGCCGGTGATGTTCTCGGCGATGTCGGTGGAGCCCACGGCGGCGTCGGCGACCGAGCGCGACATCTCGTGGGTGGTGGCGGTCTGCTCCTCCACCGCGGAGGCGATGACGGTCTGGGTGTCGCTGATCTGGGCGATGATCCCGGCGATCTCGGCGATGGCCGTGACGGCCTCCTGCGTGTCGGACTGGATCGCCCGGATGCGCTGGTCGATGTCGCCGGTGGCCTTGCTGGTCTCCTGCGCCAGCTCCTTGACCTCGTTGGCGACCACCGCGAAGCCCTTGCCGAACTCGCCGGCCCGGGCCGCCTCGATCGTGGCGTTGAGGGCGAGCAGGTTGGTCTGCTCGGAGATCGAGCTGATCACCTTGACGACGTTGCCGACCTCCGAGGACGACTCCCCGAGCTTGGCGACGGTCGCAGTGGTCGACTCGGCGGCGACGACGGCGCGGGCCGCGACCCCGGCGGCGTTGCTGGCGTTGACCGCGATCTCGCGGATCGAGGCGCCCATCTGCTCGGTGGCGGCGGCCACGGTCTGCACGTTGTCGGAGACCTGGCTGGCCGCCGAGGAGACCAGGCCGGCCTGGGCCGAGGCCTCGGACGCCGAGCCGGTCATCTGGCCGGACACGGCCGACAGCTCCTCCGAGGCACCGGCCAGCTGCACGGCGGTGCCGGAGATCTCGGACATGGTGGCGCCGAGGTCGGCGACCGCGCTGTTGAGGGCGGTGGCCAGGTCACCGATCTCGTCGCCGCGGTCCTCCTCCAGCCGCGCGTCCAGGCGCCCGGCGGCCACGGACTGCAGGACGGCGATGGCACGCCCCAGCGGGCGGGTGATCGAGCGGGTGACGCTGACGACGACCGCGGTGCCGGCGACGACGACGAGGAACAGACCCAGGTAGACCATGAGCTTGCCGTGGCGTGAGACGTCGACGAGCTCGGCGCGCAGCGCCTTGTCCTGCGCGGCGAGGGAGTCGCCGAAGGCGCTCATGTCGTCGTAGACCGCGCTCCAGGCCTCGCCGGCCTCGCCGCCGTTGACGCTGTCCATGATCTCGGGCATGGCCTTGATGCCGCCCTCCTCCAGCTTGCCCACGATCCAGTCGTCCTGGTCGAAGAGCTGCTGGAAGTTCGCCTCGGTGCTGTCGAGGATGGCGAGCTGCTTGGCGGTGAGGCCGGTGGTGTCGGCGTCGGCGAACATCTTCTCGATGGCCGCCTGGCTCTCGAGGTACCCGCTGCGGTTGTAGCCGTCGTCGGCCAGCGCCGCCTCGACGCCGTAGGCGGAGGCGTCGGCGAGGTAGAGCCCCTGCCAACCGGTGATGTCGTTGATGTTGATGAGCATGCGGTCGGCCAGGGCGCGGTGAGAGGCGACCTGCTCGAGCTCGTCACGCATCCCGTCGGCCTTGCTCTGCGCGGAGAGCCCGAGGAAGGCGGCGAGGCCCACGAGCAGACCGCAGACCACGAAGGCGGCAGCGAGGCGCACGCCGATCTTCAGGTCGCTCAGGGCACGGAAGGGCGTTGTCATGGAAGTGGGTCTCCGAGTGGCTAGCGGTGCCGTCGACCTCCGTGTCGCCAGGTCACCGCCTCCCCCATCGCCCGTCCTGCTCCCGGCCTGAGGGGTTCAGGACGAGAACTTCGCCACGGTCAGCGCGTACGGCGGTAGGCCGGGGCCGCTCCGTTGATCGCGTCACCCATGCGGTGGATGCGTAGCGCGTTGGTGGAGCCCGGGATGCCGGGCGGGCTGCCGGCGATGATGACGACCAGGTCGCCCTCCGCCACCCGGCCGATGTCCAGCAGCGCCTCGTCGACCTGGCGCACCATCTCGTCGGTGTGCTCGACGTCCTCGCCGAGGAACGTCTCCACGCCCCACGTGAGGGCGAGCTGGGAGCGCGTGCGCGGGTTGGGGGTGAAGGCCAGGACCGGGACCGGACCGCGGTAGCGCGAGAGCCGCTTGGCGGAGTCGCCGCTGACGGTGAAGGCCACGACGTACTTGGCCTCGACGCGCTCGGCGACCTCGGCCGCGGCCTTGGCGATGATGCCGCCGCGGGTGTGCGGCTGCCACTCCACCTCGGCCATGTGGCTCAGCCCGTGCTCCTCGGTGGACTGCACGATGCGCGCCATCGTCTCGACGGCCACGACGGGGTACTCCCCCACGCTCGTCTCGCCCGAGAGCATCACGGCGTCCGCACCGTCGAGCACGGCGTTGGCGACGTCGCTGGCCTCCGCGCGGGTGGGCGCGGGGGCCGAGATCATCGACTCCAGCATCTGCGTGGCGACGATGACGGGCTTGGCGTTGCGGCGGGCCTTGTCGATGATCAGCTTCTGGTGGATCGGCACGTCCTCGAGCGGGCACTCCACACCGAGGTCACCACGCGCGACCATCACGCCGTCGAAGGCGTCGACGATCTCGTCGATGTTCTCGATGGCCTGCGGCTTCTCGATCTTGGCGATGATGGGCACCGAGATGCCCTCCTCGCGCATCACCGCGCGCACGTCCTCGGCGTCCGACGCGTGGCGCACGAAGCTCAGGGCGACGAAGTCGACGCCGATGCGCAGCGCCCAGCGCAGGTCCTCGGTGTCCTTGTCCGACAGCGCCGGCACGGAGACCGCGACGCCGGGGAGGTTGATGCCCTTGTTGTTGCTGACCTTGCCGGCCACGACGACCTCGGTGACCACGTCGGTCTCGTCGACCGAGACCACCTTGAGGCGCACCTTGCCGTCGTCGATGAGGATCGGGTCGCCCTCGGCGACGTCGCCGGGCAGGCCCTTGTACGTCGTCCCGCAGATGGTGGCGTCACCCGGCACGTCGCGGGTGGTGATGGTGAACCGCTGCCCGGGCTTCAGCTTGTGGGGACCGTCGGCGAAGGTCTCCAGCCGGATCTTCGGGCCCTGGAGGTCGGCGAAGATGCCGATGGCGTGCCCCGACGCGTCGGAGGCCTGCCGGACCAGCCGGTAGACCGCCTCGTGGTCGGCGTACGCCCCGTGGCTCATGTTGAGCCGGGCGACGTCCATCCCGGCGTCGACGAGCTCGCGGATCCGCTCGGGAGTGTTCACCGCGGGACCCATGGTGCAGACGATCTTTGCTCTACGCACGTGCTCCACCCTAGCGGACGTTGGATCGTTCCAAGCAAGGTCTTCGCCGATCGCGATCGAATCCTGTAACGCCGGGTTACGAGCTGTACCCACCCCCATGCACGGGGGTGGGTACAACGATGAACCCGGCGTTACAGCACCGGCGCGCCGGCTGTCGGGCGGGTGTCGGGCGGCGGTCAGGCGGTCAGCGGCCGCTCGTGCGGCTTGATCGGCGCGGGCAGCGCCGTCGAGCCGGTGAGGAAGGCGTCGACAGCGGCGGCGGCGCTGCGCCCCTCGGCGATCGCCCACACGATGAGCGACTGGCCGCGACCCACGTCGCCGGCGACGTAGACGCCGGGCACCGAGGAGGCGTAGGAGGAGTCACGGCGCACGTTGCCCCGCTCGTCGAGGTCCACGCCGAGCTGCTCGACGATGCCGGGCTGCTCGGGACCGGTGAACCCCATCGCCAGCAGCACCAGCTGGGCCGGGATCGAGCGCTCGGTGCCCTCGACGGGCTGGAACGAGGCGTCCACCTCGACGAGCCGGAGCTCGGCGACGTGGCCCTCGGCGTCGCCGACGAGCTCCTGGGTCGACACGGCGTAGACGCGGCTCTGCTTGTCCAGGGTGGCGCCCTCCTCGTGGGCCGAGGTGACCTTGAAGGTCATCGGGTACGTCGGCCACGGCTGGCCGGTGGGCCGGTCCTCGCCGGGACGCGCCATGATCTCCAGCTGGGTGATGGAGCGCGCGCCCTGGCGGATCGACGTGCCGAGGCAGTCGGCCCCGGTGTCACCGCCGCCGATGATGACCACGTCCTTGCCGGTCGCCACGATCTGCTCGGAGCCGTCCAGTGTCGGCTCCTCGCCCAGCGCGACCCGGTTGGCCTGGGGCAGGAACTCCATCGCCTGGTGGACGCCGGCGAGCTCGCGACCGGGCACGGGCAGGTCACGCGCCTGCGTGGCGCCCATCGCCAGCACCACGGCGTCGTAGCGCGCGAGCAGCTGCGGCCCGGTCAGGTCTCCCCCGACGTCGACGCCGGCGCGGAAGACCGTGCCCTCGCGCCGCATCTGGTCCAGGCGGCGGTCGAGGTGCTTCTTCTCCATCTTGAACTCGGGGATGCCGTAGCGCAGGAGCCCGCCGATCTTGTCGGCCCGCTCGTAGACCGCGACCGTGTGCCCGGCGCGGGTGAGCTGCTGCGCCGCGGCGAGGCCGGCCGGGCCCGAGCCGATGACGGCGACCGTCCTGCCCGAGAGCCACTCGGGCGGCTGGGGGCGGACGTAGCCCGAGCCCCAGGCGCGGTCGATGATCGAGACCTCGACGTTCTTGATGGTGACGGGGTCCTGGTTGATGCCGAGCACGCAGGCGGTCTCGCACGGCGCCGGGCACAGCCGCCCGGTGAACTCCGGGAAGTTGTTGGTCGCGTGGAGCCGGTCCATCGCGCCGTCCCAGTCGTCGCGCCAGACCAGGTCGTTCCACTCCGGGATGATGTTGCCCAGCGGGCAGCCCTGGTGGCAGAACGGGATGCCGCAGTCCATGCAGCGCCCGGCCTGGGTGCTGATGATCGGCAGCAGGGCGCGGCCGATCCCGTCGGGGTACACCTCGTCCCAGTCGTTCACGCGCTCGGCGACCTCGCGACGCGAGGCGACCTCGCGGCCGTGCTTGAGGAATCCCTTGGGGTCAGCCATGCGGCACCTCCCGGGTCAGGGGCGAGCACGACGGCCCGCCGGTGATCGACACGATGACGACGCGCTCACCCATGGAGCACCTCCATGACGCGGGCGTCGGCCTGGTCCTCGTCGAGGCCCTCGGCCAGCGCCTCCTCGCGCGCCTCCAGCACCCGCCTGAAGTCGCGCGGCATGACCTGGGTGAACCGGGCCAGGCCGGCGGCCCAGTCGTCGAGCAGCGCCTGCGCGACGGCGGACCCGGTCTCCTCGGCGTGCTGGCGGACGAGGTCCTCCAGCTCGGTGGCGGCCCTGCCCGAGACCGGGGAGAGCTCGACGAGCTCGGGGTTGACGAGGGTCTCGTCGAGGTCGAGCACGAAGGCGTAGCCGCCGGACATGCCGGCCGCGACGTTGCGACCGGTGGGTCCGAGCACCACCACGACGCCGCCGGTCATGTACTCGCAGGCGTGGTCGCCCACGCCCTCCACGACCGCGCTCGCACCGGAGTTGCGCACGCAGAACCGCTCGCCGGCGCGACCGCTCAGGAAGATCTGGCCCGACGTGGCGCCGTAGCCGATCGTGTTGCCGGCGATGATCTGCTCCGAGGCGTCGAAGGTCGCGGCCCGGTCGGGGCGTACGACGATGCGCCCGCCCGAGAGCCCCTTGCCGACGTAGTCGTTGGCGTCGCCCTCGAGCCGCAGGGTGATCCCCCGCGGCACGAACGCGCCGAACGACTGGCCGGCCGAGCCGGTGAGGGTGATGTCGATCGTGCCGTCGGGCAGGCCCTCGCCGTGGTAGCGCTTGGTCACCTCGTGGCCCAGCATCGTGCCGACCGTGCGGTTGACGTTGCGGATCGCGAGCTGCGCGCGCACGGGCTCGCCCGACTCCAGCGCGGGGGCCGCGATGGCGATGAGCTCGTGGTCGAGCGCCTTGTCGAGGCCGTGGTCCTGACGCTTGGTGTTGCGCAGGTCCTGGTCCTCGAACTGGCCGAACTCCCCGTGCCGCGAGGCCTGGTGGAGGATCGGCGTGAGGTCGAGGCCGGCGGCCTTCCAGTGGTCGACCGCGCCTGCGACGTCGAGGGTGCCGACCTGGCCGACGGCCTCGTCGAGGCTGCGGAAGCCGAGCTCGGCGAGGAGCTCGCGGACCTCCTGGGCGATGAACTCGAAGAAGTTCACGATGTAGTCGGCCTGGCCGCTGAAGCGCTCGCGCAGGACGGGGTTCTGGGTGGCCACGCCCACCGGGCAGGTGTCGAGGTGGCAGACCCGCATCATGATGCAGCCGCTCACGACCAGCGGCGCGGTGGCGAAGCCGTACTCCTCCGCGCCGAGCAGCGCGGCGATGACGACGTCGCGCCCGGTCTTGAGCTGGCCGTCGGCCTGCACCACGATCCGGTCGCGGAGCCCGTTGAGCAGCAGGGTCTGCTGGGTCTCGGCCAGGCCCAGCTCCCACGGACCGCCCGCGTGCTTGAGCGAGGTGAGCGGCGAGGCGCCGGTGCCGCCGTCGTGGCCGGAGACCAGCACGACGTCGGCGTGGGCCTTGGACACGCCCGCGGCGACCGTGCCGATGCCGACCTCGGAGACGAGCTTGACGTGGACCCGCGCCGACGGGTTCGCGTTCTTGAGGTCGTGGATCAGCTGCGCCAGGTCCTCGATGGAGTAGATGTCGTGGTGCGGCGGCGGGCTGATCAGGCCGACGCCCGGCGTGGAGTGCCGGGTCTTGGCCACCCACGGGTAGACCTTGTGGCCGGGCAGCTGGCCGCCCTCGCCGGGCTTGGCGCCCTGCGCCATCTTGATCTGGATGTCGTCGGCGTTGGTGAGGTACTCCGAGGTCACGCCGAAGCGGCCCGAGGCCACCTGCTTGATCGCCGAGCGGCGCTCGGGGTCGTGGAGCCGGTCGGCGTCCTCGCCGCCCTCACCGGTGTTGGACTTCGCGCCCAGCCGGTTCATCGCGATCGCGAGGGTCTCGTGCGCCTCCTGGCTGATCGAGCCGTAGGACATCGCGCCGGTGGAGAAGCGCCGCACGATCGAGGAGACCGGCTCGACCTCGTCGATGTCGACGGGCTCGCGCCCGGTCCCGGCGGCGTCCTTGAAGGTGAAGAGCCCGCGCAGCGTCATCAGCCGCTCGGACTGCTCGTTGACGCGGCTCGTGTACTGCTGGAAGACCTCGTAGCTGCCGGTGCGGGTGGAGTGCTGCAGCCGGAAGACCGTCTCGGGATCGAACAGGTGCGGCTCGGCGTCGCCCTTCACGCTGCGCCGCCACTGGTACTCGCCGCCGATCGTGAGCTCGCGGTGCGCCGGCGAGATGCCGCCGCGGGGGTACGCCACGGCGTGCCGGCGCGCGACCTCCTCGGCGATCGTGTCGAGCCCGATGCCGCCGAGCTTGGAGGTCGTGCCGGAGAAGTAGCGGTCGATGACCGGCTGGGAGAGCCCGACGGACTCGAAGATCTTCGCGCCGGTGTAGGACGCCACCGTCGAGACGCCCATCTTCGACATCACCTTGAGCACGCCCTTGCCGAGCGCCTTGATCAGGTTCGCGACGGCCTTCTCGGGCTCGACCTTGACGTAGTAGGCCTCGCGGGCGAGGTCCTCGACCGACTCCATGGCGAGGTAGGGGTTGACCGCGGCCGCGCCGTAGCCGACCAGCAGCGCCACGTGGTGCACCTCGCGCACGTCGCCGGCCTCGACGAGCAGGCCGACCTGGGTGCGGGTCTTCTCGCGGACCAGGTGGTGGTGGACCGCGCCGGTGAGCAGCAGCGACGGGATCGGGGCGAGCTCCGCGGTGGAGTGGCGGTCGGAGAGCACGATGATGCGCGCACCCTCGGCGATCGCGGCCGACACCTCGGCGCACAGCTCCTCGAGCCGTGCCTCGAGCGCGGCTCCCCCGCCCTCCACCTCGTAGAGGCCGCGGACGATGTGGACCTGGAAGCCCGGCATGTCGCCGTTGCGGTTGATGTGGCGGATCTTGGCCAGCTCGTCGTTGGAGAAGACCGGGAACGGCAGCACCACCTGGCGGCACGAGGCCGGCGTCGGGTCGAGGAGGTTGGCCTCGGGGCCGATCGAGCCGCTCAGCGAGGTGACCAGCTCCTCGCGGATCGCGTCGAGCGGTGGGTTGGTGACCTGCGCGAAGAGCTGGGAGAAGTAGTCGAACAGCAGCCGCGGCTTGTCGCTGAGGGCCGCGATCGGGGTGTCGGTGCCCATCGAGCCGATCGCCTCGGCGCCGGTGGAGGCCATCGGGCCCAGCAGGACGCGCAGCTCCTCCTCGGTGTAGCCGAAGACCTGCTGGCGCCGGGTGACCGAGGCGTGGGTGTGGACGATGTGCTCGAGCTCGTCGAGGTCGTCGAGCTGGATCAGCCCGGCGTGCAGCCACTCGCCGTAGGGGTGCTCGGCAGCGAGCTGGCCCTTGATCTCCTCGTCCTCGATGATGCGGTGCTCCTCGGTGTCGACGAGGAACATCCGGCCCGGCTGGAGCCGGCCCTTGCGCACGACCGTGGCGGGGTCGAGGTCGAGCACGCCGACCTCGGAGGCCAGCACGACGAGACCGCCGTCGGTGACCCAGTAGCGCGAGGGGCGCAGACCGTTGCGGTCGAGGACCGCGCCGACCTGGGTGCCGTCGGTGAACACCACGCACGCCGGTCCGTCCCACGGCTCCATGAGCGTGGAGTGGAACTCGTAGAAGGCCCGCCGCTGCGCGTCCATGTCGCGGTGGTTCTCCCACGCCTCGGGGATCATCATCAGCACCGAGTGCGGCAGCGAGCGGCCGCCGAGGTGGAGCAGCTCGAGGACCTCGTCGAACGACGCGGAGTCGGAGGCGCCGGGCGTGCAGATCGGGTAGAGCCGCTCGAGGTCGCCGGGGATCAGGTCGCTCTCGAGGAGCGCCTCGCGGGCGCGCATCCAGTTGCGGTTGCCCATCACGGTGTTGATCTCGCCGTTGTGGGCGATGTAGCGGAAGGGATGCGCCAGCGGCCAGCTCGGGAACGTGTTGGTCGAGAAGCGCGAGTGCACCACCGCCATCGCCGAGGCGACCCGCTCGTCGGTCAGGTCGGGGAAGACCCGGTCGAGCTGGTCGGTCGTCAGCATCCCCTTGTAGGCCAGGGTGCGCGAGGACAGCGACGGGAAGTAGACGTCGGTCTCGGACTCGGCCCGCTTGCGCAGGCAGAACGCGAGCCGCTCGAGCGCCATCCCGCCGACCCGTGAGCCCTTGCCGGCCACGAAGAGCTGGGCGAAGGACGGCATCACGCTCTTCGCGGTGGCGCCGAGCGTCGTGTCGTCGACCGGGACCTCGCGCCAGCCGAGGACCGCGAGGCCCTCCTCGTCGGCGATCTCCTCGATCCGGCGGCGGGTGGCCGCGACGGCCGCCTCGTCACCGGGGAGGAAGGCGGTGCCGACGGCGTACGAGCGCGCGTGGGGGAGGTCGAAGTCGACCACCTCGCGCAGGAACGCGTCGGGCACCTGCAGCAGGATGCCGGCCCCGTCGCCGGAGTTGACCTCGGCGCCGGCGGCGCCGCGGTGGTCGAGGTTGCGCAGCGCGGTGAGCGCCTTGGCCACGATGTCGTGGCTGGCCTCACCGGTCAGCGTCGCCACCATGGCGACGCCGCAGGCGTCCTTCTCGTGGCGCGGGTCGTAGAGACCCTGCGGCGCTGGGAAGTTCGGCGGGAACGCGTGCATCGAGGACACTGGTTCTCCCGTCGTCGTCTCGCGCGTCGTCTCCGCGAGGGAGCCGGACGGGCAGAGGGGTGGGCGTTTCCGCTGGGGACGACGTTGGCCCGAGCACTGCGCAACCTATCACCGGCCGGACGTGGCGCCGGGGGCTGTTTCAGGCCGTGGGACCGGTGGTCGAGTGCTCCTCGGAGTCGGCCGTCTCCTCGCCGAGCGGCGGCCTGGTGCGCACGACCTCCTCGCGGCCCGGGTGGCGGCGGGTGGCCCAGAGGAAGTACGCGCTGGCCAGCACGAACAGCACGATCGAGGTCCACACGTTGAGCCGCAGGCCCAGCACGTTGTTCATCTGGACCTCGTCGATGCGCATGTTCTCGATCCAGCCGCGACCGGCGGTGTAGAGCATGACGTAGAGCGCGACGACCCGTCCGTGACCGAGCCGGAAGCGCCGGTCGAGCCAGATCAGCACCGCGAAGGCGGCGAGGTTCCACAGGCACTCGTAGAGGAAGGTCGGGTGGTAGGTCGCCACGTCGAGGTAGCGCGCCTCGCGGTGGGCCACGTCGATCTCCAGGCCCCACGGCAGCGAGGTCGGGCCGCCGTAGAGCTCCTGGTTGAACCAGTTGCCCCAGCGGCCCATCGCCTGGGCGACGAGCACGCCCGGCGCCAGGGCGTCGAGCAGCGGCAGCACCTTGATCCCGCGCGAGCGGCAGCCCAGCCAGACCCCCACGGCGCCCAGCGCGATGGCGCCCCAGATGCCCAGGCCGCCGCGCCAGACGTAGAGCGCGGTGACGGGGTTGCGGCCCTCCCCGAAGTAGAGCTCCCAGTCGGTGGCCACGTGGTAGAGCCGGCCGCCGACGAGGCCGAAGGGCACCGCCCAGATCGCCAGGTCGCTGACCTCGCCGGGCGCACCGCCGCGGGCGATCCAGCGCTTCTCGCCGATCCAGATCGCGGCGACGATGCCGGCGATGATGCACAGCGCGTAGCCGCGGATCGGGAGCGGCCCGAGGTGCCACACGCCCTGCGCGGGGCTCGGGATCGTCATCAGGGTCACGAGCGGGGACAACGTGGGCAGCATGGGGATGATCATCCTTCGTCGAGCAGGACGGTGACGTCGTGGGCGAGCTGGGCCTGGGAGACGTCATAGTCCCAGAACACCGGGGCCACGTCGTCGGCGTCGATGGCCATCACCTGGGTGCCGTGCGTGACGTCGTAGCCACCGCTGGGGAGCTTCTCGCCCTGGTCGACGCCGATGGCCATGCTGCGCCCGACCTCGACGATGTCGGACAGCTTCCCGGTGAGCCCGATCATCGACGGGTCGAAGGCGTCGACGTACTGCGCGACCGCCGCCTCGTCGTCGCGCGCGGGGTCGGTGGTCACGAAGACGACGTCGAGGTCGTCCTTCTGCTCGTCGTCGAGGCGCGCGAGCGTCCCGGCGAGCGTGGCCATCACCTGCCCGCAGATGTCGGGGCAGTGGGTGTAGCCGAAGAAGACGAGCGTGAGCGGCTTGTCGGTGCTGTCGGTGAGGCTGAACGAGTCGCCGGAGGTGTCCACCAGCGGCGTCGACGACACCTCGAAGGGCGGGTCGAGGCGGGTGCCGGTGAGCTCGGTCCCCTGGGCCGCGCCGGCCCCGCCGCAGGCGGCCAGGAGCGGGGCCAGGAGCGGGGCCAGCGCGGCCAGGACGAGCAGGCGCGTCCTAGCCACGGCGTACGCCCTCGGCGAGGTCCTCGGTGAGCGCGCGCAGCGCGGCCAGGCCGGCGGCCTCGTCGTCGGGGTGGTCGAGCAGGGTGCGGACGAAGGCGGACCCCACGATCACGCCGTCGGCGAAGCGGGCCACCTCGGCGGCCTGGTCGCCGTTGCTGACGCCGATGCCGACCGCGACGGGGACGTCACCGCACGCGCGCACCCGGCCGACGAGCGGACCGGCGAGGTCGGAGGTGGCGTCGCGGGCGCCGGTGACGCCCATGACGGCGGCGGCGTAGACGAAGCCGCGGCTGGCCGCGGCCGTCATGGCGATGCGGTCGTCGGTCGAGCTCGGCGCGACGAGGAAGACCTTGTCGAGGTCGTGGGCGTCGGCGGCCGCGACCCACTCGCCACCGTGGTCGGGGGTGATGTCGGGGGTGATCAGGCCGGCCCCGCCGGCCGCGGCCAGGTCGGCGGCGAACCGCTCGACGCCGTAGCGCTCGACCGGGTTCCAGTAGGTCATCACCAGGGTGGGCACGCCGGTCTCGGCGACGGCCGCGACGACCTCGAGGACGTCGCGGGTGCGCACGCCGCGCTCCAGCGCCTGCTGGGCGGCGGCCTGGATGGTGGGCCCGTCCATGACCGGGTCGCTGTAGGGCAGCCCGATCTCGATGACGTCGCAGCCGGCCTCGACCATCGTGCGCAGCGCGGTGATCGAGCCCTCGACGCTGGGGAAGCCGGCCGGGAGGTAGCCGACGAGGGCCGAGCGGCCCTCCTCGCGCGCCGTGGCGAACGCCGAGGTGGTCGACGTGGTGGAGGCCATCAGGCCTCCTCCCCCGGTGCCGTCGCGACGACGGGCTCCGCCTCGCCGTCGGCGTCGCCGAGGCCGAACCACTCGATCGCGGTGCCCATGTCCTTGTCGCCGCGGCCGCTGAGGTTGATGATCACCGTCGCGTCGGGGCCCTTCTCCTCGCCGAGGCGGCGGGCCACGTCGAGCGCGCCGGCGATCGCGTGCGCGGACTCGATCGCCGGGATGATGCCCTCGGTGCGGCTGAGCAGCGCCATGGCGTCCATGGCCTGGGTGTCGGTGACCGGGGTGTACGTCGCCCGCCCGGCGGCCGCGAGCCACGAGTGCTGCGGCCCCACGCCGGGGTAGTCGAGGCCGGCGGAGATCGAGTGGGACTCGACGGTCTGGCCGTCCTCGTCCTGCAGGACGTAGGTGCGCGCGCCGTGGAGCACGCCGGCCTCCCCCGCGTGGATGGTGGCGGCGTGACGGCCGGTCTCGACGCCGTCGCCCCCCGGCTCGAAGCCGTGGATCTCCACGCCCTCGTCCTCGAGGAACGCGGTGAACAGCCCGATGGCGTTCGAGCCGCCGCCGACGCACGCCGCGACGGCGTCGGGCAGCACGCCGTACTGCTCGAGGCACTGCTCGCGGGCCTCGTCGCCGATGCCGCGGCAGAAGTCGCGGACCATGCTGGGGAAGGGGTGCGGCCCGGCGGCGGTGCCGAAGAGGTACGCGGTGTGGTCGACGCTCGCGACCCAGTCGCGCAGCGCCTCGTTGATGGCGTCCTTGAGCGTGGCGCTGCCGGACTCCACGGGCACGACCTTGGCGCCGAGCAGCTGCATGCGTGCCACGTTGAGCGCCTGGCGTCGGGTGTCGACGGCGCCCATGTAGACGGTGCAGTCGAGGTCGAACCACGCGGCGGCGGTCGCGCTGGCGACGCCGTGCTGGCCCGCGCCGGTCTCGGCGATGACGCGGGTCTTGCCCATGCGCTTGGTGAGCAGCGCCTGGCCCATCACGTTGCGGATCTTGTGGGCACCGGTGTGGTTGAGGTCCTCGCGCTTGAGCAGCACGCGGGCGCCGACGAGGTCCGAGAGCCGCTCGGCGTGGTAGAGCCGGCTCGGGATGCCGGCGTAGTCGCGCAGCACCCGCTCGAACTCCCCGACGAAGGCCTCGTCGGCCATCGCCTCCTGCCACGCGTCGGTCAGCTCGTCGAGGGCCTTGACCAGGGCCTCCGGCATGAACCGGCCACCCCAGGTCTGGCCGAAGTAGCCGCGCTCGTCCGCCTCGTAGCGGATCGGGCCGGTGGGCGTGCTCAGGGCCTCGCTCATCGTGCAGTCACTCCTGTCATCGCTCGTACGGCGGCCTCCGGGTCGCCGTCCTTGACCAGCGCCTCGCCCACCAGCACCACGCCGGCCCCCTCCGAGACGAAGCGCTGCACGTCGTCGACGCCGGTGATGCCGCTCTCGGCGACCTTCACGACGTCGGCGTGGATCTGCGGGGCCAGGCGCCCGAACACGTCGGGGTCGACCTCCAGCGTCTTGAGGTTGCGGCTGTTGACGCCCACCAGCTCGGCGTCGAGGGCCAGCGCGCGCTCCGCCTCGGCCTCGTCGTGCACCTCGACGAGCACGGTCAGCCCGAGCTCGCCGGCCTCGTCGTGCAGCCGGCGCAGCGTGTCGTCGTCGAGCGCCGCGACGATCAGCAGCGCCAGGTCCGCGCCGGCCGCGCGCGCCTCGACGAGCTGGTAGGTCTCGACGATGAAGTCCTTGCGCAGCAGCGGCACCTCCACCGCCGCACGCACGGCGCGCAGGTCGGCCAGGCTGCCGCCGAAGCGGCGCTCCTCGGTCAGCACCGAGATCGCGGCGGCGCCTCCGCGCGCGTAGGCGCGGGCCAGGTCGGCCGGGTCGGGGATGTCGGCGAGGTCGCCCTTGCTGGGGCTGCGGCGCTTGACCTCCGCGATCACGCTCGAGCCGCGGGCCCGGAAGTGGGGCATCGGGTCGCGCGGCGCCGGGGCCTCGGGGAGGTGGGCCAGCAGCTCGCCGAGCGGGAGCGCGGCCTCGCGGCGCGCGAGGTCCTCCCGCACTCCGGCGACGATGTCGTCGAGGACGGAACCGGTCGCAGGCATGCCCTCAGCCTCTCACCCGGCGCCAGCCGCCCTGGCACCGGTGCCCAGGGGTCGGACCCCGGCCGCCGGGCGGCGGATCAGTGGTCGGAGGTGTTGAAGCCGAGCCGGGACAGCACGAGGAACAGGGGGAACGCCACGACGGCCACGATGATGCCGATCCACAGCAGCGTGGTCTGGGTCGGGACCTGCAGCAGCGCGATGCTGCCGATGACGAAGCCGAGCATCGCGACCGACACAGCGGTCCAAGCAGCGGGGGTGTTGCCGTGGCCACCAGCCATGGTGAAGCTCCTTCGTCGAACTGCGGGGTGCACGGCGAGTCTAGGCGGTCGGGTCGCGACCCTCGTCGAGGGCCTTCCAGATGTCGATGTTCTCCTCCGGCACCTCGGTCGGCACGGCGGTGGACGACGACGCGCCGCCCGGTGTCGCGCCCGATGGCGCGCCTGGTGTCGCGCCCGCGGGTGAGTCGTACCTCGCGCCCATCTCGGGCCACGACCCGACCAGGCGCACCGCCGCCGCCGTCGCGACGACGCTGAGCACCGCCCCGACGAGCGCGGCGTAGTACCACCCGGTGAAGGAGGTGGCCGCGGTGTCGCTGCCCGACGCCTCCATGAGCGCGTCGGCGAGCTTGGTGGGCAGGCTCCAGGCCGCCTCGGCGCACACGGCGACCGTCCCGAGCGCGGCGACGACGGCCAGCACGGCGACGGCGCGACGGAACCGGCCGCGCGTCACCAGCAGCACGCCCCAGCAGGCCAGCACCACCAGTGCCAGGGCGCCGGCGAGCGGTGAGTCGCGCACGCCGTCGAGGGAGAGCATGGAGCTCATCGGCTCGCCCTGCGCGGTGTCGATCGTCCCCGAGCTGCCGGAGACCCACGGCTTGTTGGCCGCGGTCGCGGCGAGCCCGGCGGCCACGAGCCCGAGCAGCACCACGGGGCCGAACGTGCTCCGCGGCCTGCGGGCGACGGACTCCTCCGCGGCCTCTCCCCCGGCCTCCTCGCGCTCAGCCATCGAAGCTCTGGACGAGGTCGGCGTCGAAGCAGGTCCGGTCGCCGGTGTGGCAGGCCGCGCCGGTCTGCTCGACGACGAAGAGGAGCGTGTCGCCGTCGCAGTCCAGACGCACCTCCTTGACGTGCTGGACGTGGCCCGAGGTGTCGCCCTTGACCCAGTACTCGCGACGCGAGCGCGACCAGTACGTCGCCCGGCCGGTGTCGAGCGTGCGCGCCAGGGCCTCGTCGTCGACCCACGCGAGCATCAGCACCTCGCGGGTGCCGTGCTGCTGGACCACGACCGGGACCAGGCCCTCGGCGGTGTGGCGCAGCCGGGCGGCGACGGCGGGGTCGAGGCCGGAGGAGGGAGCGGGGGTGTTCACGGCTCCATCGTCCCAGCCTCGCGGGAGGCCCACGTCCGCGCGCACTGCTCGGTGACCGGGCCGGGGGCCGGCAGGTCGCGGTCGTCCCAGCGCGAGATGGCCTGCACGTCGCGGGTGGTGGAGACGAGGAACGCCTCGCTGGCACGCTCGCGGACCTCGGCGAGCGGCTCGTCGACCTCGCGCGCACCGCACCACTCCACGACCAGCGCGCGGGTGATCCCGGCCAGGCAGCCGGAGGCCAGGCTCGGGGTGCGCAGCTCGCCGTCGAGGACGTAGAAGACGTTGGAGCCGGTGCCCTCGCACAGGTGGCCGGCGGTGTTGGCGAGGACCGCCTCGCTCCCCCCGCGCTCCTGGGCGTGGGCGAGGGCGATGACGTTCTCGGCGTACGACGTCGTCTTGAGCCCCGCGGTGGCGCCGTTCTCGTTGCGGGTCCACGGGACCGTCACCACCGTCGTGGCGGCGGGCGCGTGGTCGATCGCGCTGTAGGCGACGACCAGGGTGGGCGGGCCGCCGCCGCGACCCGAGCCCATCGGGTGCGGGCCGGCGGTCCAGGTGATCCTGAGCCGACCGATCGGCGTCGGCGTCCGCGCCGTCGGCCAGCACCGCCTCCACACCGCGGCGCACGTCGTCGAGGTCGGGCGCCGGCAGACCGAGCCCGGCGGCGCTCCGCTCGAGCCGCGCGAGGTGGCGGGTCAGGGCGAACGGCGTGCCGGAGATCGTCTTGACCGCCTCGAACACCCCGTCGCCCACGGTGAAGCCGTGGTCGGTGACCGCGAGGGCACCCGCGGTCGGGTCGGACAGGAGGTCACCGTTGAGCCACGCGCGCATGTCGCCACTCTAGGGGCCCGGGCGGAGACGCCCGGACACGCGGGAACGGACCCGATTTTGGCCCCTCGCAACCCATGTACTACTGTTCCACTCGTTCCAAGGAGCGGTCACCCGCTCCGGAGAACAGGCGGACATAGCTCAGTTGGTAGAGCGCAACCTTGCCAAGGTTGAGGTCGCGAGTTCGAGTCTCGTTGTCCGCTCTGAGGGGTCTCCCAGACACACGTGGGCCTCCACGGTGGGTTGGCCGAGAGGCGAGGCAACGGACTGCAAATCCGTCTACACGGGTTCAAATCCCGTACCCACCTCGCACGACAACTCAACAAGGGCGATTGGCGCAGCGGTAGCGCGCTTCCTTGACACGGAAGAGGTCACTGGTTCAAACCCAGTATCGCCCACCAGCACGAGAAGGGCCCCGGATCTGATCCGGGGCCCTTCTCTCGTTGCGCCTCGAGCGTCCTGGCGAACCAGGACGCGCGACTACTTCCCGCGGGGCACCGTCACCGTGGTGCGCGAGACCGCGGCCTGCACGACGTCGGTGCCGGCCCAGCGCACGACCACGGGCCGGTTTCCGGGCCGGGGCTGGCGGACCACCAGGCGCGCGACGCCGTCGACGACCTGGCCCTCGACGGTCTTCTTGCCGACGGTGACGCTGATGGCACCGGTGGGGCGCGACGCCCCGGGCGCCTTGACGCGGATCTCGACCGCGACACGCTTCTTCGACGCCTCCGAGCGCACCTTCAGCTCGGGGACGGTGGTCACCCCGGCGACCGGGACGGTCTCGGTGCTGGCCCGGAAGTGGTTGCGCTCGAGGGTGACCTCGACGGACAGGGCGTGCCCCAGGTCGCCCTTGCGGACGGTGTAGACCGGGTGCGTGGCGCCGGAGATGCGCTTGCCGTCGCGGATCCAGCGGTAGCTCGCCGAGGCACCGGTCGGCCTGGTGCTGCCCGGCTTCACCTCGAGACGCTCGCCGACGACCGCGGAGCCCGTGAGGCGCGACGGCGTCACGACGGTCAGCTGCTTGGCCTGGACGGGCGCCGTCGCGGGGGCGGCGGCGCGCGCCTTCAGGTAGCCCGGGCTGCTCCCCGTGACGCGGGCGCTCATGCTGGCGCCGAGCTGCGCGCGGGTCAGGGTGAACGTCGAGCCGGTGGCTCCCTCGACCGCGGCGCCGTCGGCGTACCACTGGGTGATCGCCTTCGCGGGCTGCGGCGACCACGACGACTCGGTGAGGGTCAGCGTGGAGCCGACCTCCGGGGTCCCCTGGATCGTGGGCTGCTGCACGGGCTGGAACGCGCCGGGGGCGACGGGGGCGGTCGCGAGGGTCGCCGCGCCGGGCGTGTAGCCGCTGAGCGCCGCCGTGACCTCGGCGGTGAGCGTCTTGCCCTTGACGTCGGGGGTCGGGACGTAGCCGGGGTTCGTGGCCCCGGGGATCGCCGCACCGTCGGCGAGCCAGCGGTAGGTGACGCTGGTGGGGGCGGGCGTCCAGCCACCGACGGCCACCTCGAGGGGCGCGCCGACCATGGGCGAGCCGATGATGGTGGGAGGCGTCGTGGGCTGCACGACGCGGTCGTTGAAGTGGATGAAGCCGCTCGGCCAGCCGCCACCGGTCTTCGTGATCCGACGCCAGTAGAAGTCGCCGCCCCAGTAGTCCTCGGAGACGACGATCTCCGTCGGGGAGATGACCTGCTCGACGAAGGCCACGTGGCCGGCCGAGCCGGCGGGCGTCACGTTGGGGCGGTACCAGGCGACCGAGCCGACGGCGGGGGTCTGGTCGGTGATGGAGGCCATCGCGACGCCCCAGTTCGACGCGTCGCCGTTGCCCTGCCAGGGGCGCGTGTCCGGCATGCCGTTGCGGATCAGCCGGTAGGCGACGTAGTTGGTGCAGTTGTGGCCGGAGTACATCCGCCAGTACATCGAGCCGGAGGCCTGCCGGTAGCCCGAGTCGCTCAGGCCGGCGGCGGCGCACCCCTGGTACCCGGTGCAGAGGTACGTCGAGGAGGCCAGGCTCACGCGCGTGCCCGTGCTCGGCACGATGGAGGCGACGAGCGCCAGGGCACCGATGGCCAGCAGCGCCGTCCGGGCGGCCCGACGCACGATCTGACCGACCGCGGACGGGGTCGCGCGGCGTTCGTGTGACGTGTGAGGTTGCTGTGGCCTTTGGTGCACGAGTGGTGATGCTATGAGGCGGAAGTCAAGCGCGCCACGCCGATGCCGGAAGAACAATCATGTAATTATCGAACGTGCAGGTCAGCGTCGTCCCGTACGGCGGGGCTCAGAACTCGTAGCCGAAGTGCCGGATCGTGCGGGCGAAGCGCTCGGCCACGATCTCGGCGTCGCCGGGACCGTAGAGCTCGCGGTAGTGCGGCCCGCTCCCCTGCTTGGCGTGGGGCAGGTCGAGCTCGAGGCCCAGTCGCGAGGAGATGTCGGCGACGGCGTCGGGCAGGTCCTCGTAGCGGTAGACCTCGTCGACCACGATGCGGCCGCCGAGGCGGTAGAGCCGCTCGTTGAGCGCGAGGCGCTCCATGCGTCGCGGCGTCCGGACGAACTCGGCGAAGGTCTTGGAGAAGCTCGGCTTGCGGGCGCTGTAGCGGTAGGACGAGGCGACGACGTCGAACGGGTTGCGCTCGACCGCGAAGGTGAACCAGGCGTCCCACGTCTCGCGGCCGATCACCTCGATCACCCGGCGCGCGCCCATGTGGGCGTACGACGACGGGGTGGTGTCGTCGTTCTGGGGGCCCACTCCCCCGGCGGCGACGCGCAGCTCCTCGTCCTCGGGGCTGATCCTGGTGACGATGTCGTCGGGGCCGCAGTGGCGCGACAGCGCGATCTCGAGGCTCGTGCCCGCGGTCTTGCGGGTCTTGACGAACACGAAGCGGTGGCGGTGCGAGGCGATCACGGGGACGGGCCGCCTCAGTCGTCCTCGTCCGACGACTCCTCGCCGTGGGTGCCGGGGCGCGGCGCCCACGGCAGCTCCTTGGCGGGGCGCACGACGACGAGCCGGTCGCCGCGGGCCAGCAGCGAGACGACGGGGTCGAAGTAGCGGTAGACCTTCTCGTCGCGGATCACCGCGATGACCTGGTCGGGCAGGCGCTGCGGCTGCTTGCCGACCTCGTTGACCAGCAGGTCGCGCTCGGCGACCTCGAGGCCCTCGCCGTAGGTCATCAGGTCCTCCATCACCGAGCCGAGCATCGGCGACATCGACGACAGGCCGAGCAGCCGGCCGACGGCGTCGGAGGAGGTGATCACCGAGTTGGCGCCCGACTGGCGCATCAGCGGGACGTTCTCCTGCTCGCGCACCGACGCCACGATCCAGGCGTCGGGGTTGAGCTGGCGCACCGTCAGCGTGACGAGCACGTTGGAGTCGTCGCGGTCGGTGGTGATGATGACGTGGGTGGCGTTCTCGACGCCGGCCTGGCGCAGCACGCCGCGGCGCGTGGCGTCACCGGCGATGGCGACGAGCTGGTCGCGGTTGGCCTCCTCGATGGCGACCAGGCCCGGGTCGACGACCACGATCGAGGACCGGTCGTAGCCGTTGCTCACGAGTGTGCCGATCGCGCTGCGGCCCTTGGTGCCGTAGCCGACGACGACGACGTGCTGGTCCATCTTCTTCCTCCACCGGGCGACCCGGATCATCTCGCGTCCCTGGGAGGCGAGGACCTCCAGGGTGGTGCCGATCAGCAGGACCAGGAACGCGATGCGCGCCGGCGTGATGACGATGGCGTTGATCAGGCGGGCCTGGGGATCGGCAGGGGCGATGTCGCCGTAGCCGGTCGTGCTGAGCGTGACGGTCGTGTAGTAGAAGGCGTCGAGGAGGCTGAGGTCGCGGCCGGGGTGGGCGTTGTCGCGGTAGCCCTCGCGGTCGACGTAGACCAGCAGCACGGTGCCGACGAGGATCGCGAGCGCCATCAGGACCCGGCGACCGAGCTCCCACCAGGGCGAGCGCTGGCGCTCCGGCAGGGACACCCGGCCCACGCTGGGGTGGTCGCTCGCGTGCTGCACGGTCAGGAGTCTCGCACGCCCATGCGCGCACGCAGGCGCTGCATCGTCTCGCGTCGCGCCCGCTGGGTGTTCTTCTGCGGGAAGACGGTGTCGAAGGCGGCGTTCACCGCCGCGCCGATCAGGACGGCGAGCGCCAGGAGGTAGAGCCAGAGCAGCACCGCGATCGGGGCGGCGAGGGGGCCGTAGATCGAGCGGGACTCGGCCGCGGTGACCGTCAGCACCCAGCGCAGGACGTAGGAGCCGGCGATCCAGCAGAACAGGGCGAAGGCCGCCCCCGGAAGGTTGAAGCTCCAGCTCGTCCGGACCGGGACCGACACGTGGTAGAGCGTGGCGAGGAAGCAGATGCACACCAGCAGCACCACCGGCCAGTAGAGCGCGTTGACGAAGTCCAGGCGCGGCGGCACCAGCCGGTCGACGAGGCTCGGACCCGCCACCACGAGCGGGAGGCTGACCGCGCCGGTGACCATCGCCAGGACGTAGAGGACGAACGACAGCGCCCGCGTGGCGACGATCCCGCGGTGCCCGCCGAGGCCGTGCATGATCGTGATGGTGTCGACGAAGACGTTCAGGGCTCTCGAGCCCGACCACAGCGCGAGCACGAAGCCGATCGAGATCACGTCGTAGCGCCCGCCGTCGAGGACGGTGTCGATGGTGGGCCGGATGATGCTGTTGACGGCCCTCTCGGTCAGGCCCTGCCGCGAGATCTCCAGCACCGCGTTGCGCACGTCGGCGACCTGGGTGTCGGTGAAGCGCTCGCTCACGAAGCCGACCGCCCCGGCCAGCGCGAAGACCAGCGGCGGCACCGAGAGCACCGCGAAGAACGCCGCCTCGGCGGCGAGCCCGGTGACCCGGTGGCGCAGGCAGGAGCCGACGGTGGTCACGACGATGCGCCACAGGTGCTCGCGCCAGCGCCGCAGCACGACCTCGACGCGGCGCGCGGCAGGGATGTCCTCGCGCGCCTCGACCATGTCGCCACGCTAGCGACCTCGCGCCCCACTCCGGGGAATCCGGACCGTGGGTCGCCCGCCCGCCTACGGTGTGCCCATGACGACCGACCTGCGCACGGCCACCAACCAGGCTCCCCCTCTGGTGGGCCACGACGTCGTCGGCTCCGACGCCGCGCTCGTCGAGGCCCTCGCCCGCCACGGCTCGCCCGACCTCGCCGCGGACCTCGGCGACCTCGGGCGCGAGGCCGGCAGCGCCGAGGCGCGCGAGCACGGGATGCTCGCCAACCGCCACCACCCCGAGCTGGTGACCTACGACCGGTGGGGCAACCGGGTCGACGAGGTGGAGTTCCACCCCTCGTGGCACTGGCTGATGGGGCGCGCGGTGTCCCACGGCCTGCAGGCCGCGCCGTGGCAGCTGCAGGAGGCCGGCGACCCGCACGCCCACCTGCGGCGGGCGGCGGGCTTCTACGCGTGGTCGCAGACCGAGCCCGGGCACGGCTGCCCGATCTCGATGACCTACGCCGCGGTGCCGGCGCTGCGCGCCGACGCGGCGATCGCGCAGGAGTGGGAGCCGCTGCTCGCCGCCCGCTCCTACGACCCGGGCGTGCGCGAGCGCTCGCTCAAGTCCGGCGCGCTGGCCGGCATGGGGATGACGGAGAAGCAGGGCGGCTCGGACGTGCGGGCCAACCGGACCGAGGCCGTGCCGGTCGACGAGGAGGGGTGGTACGCCCTGCGCGGGCACAAGTGGTTCACCTCGGCCCCGATGAACGACGTCTTCCTCGTCCTCGCGCAGGCGGCGGGCGGGGTGAGCTGCTTCGTCGTCCCGCGGGTGCTCCCCGACGGCACCCGCAACCGCATCGACGTGGTGCGGCTCAAGGACAAGCTCGGCAACCGCTCCAACGCCTCGAGCGAGCTGGAGCTCGACGGCACGCTCGCGCAGCGCCTCGGCGACGAGGGTCGCGGGGTGCGGACGATCCTCGAGATGGTGGCCGCCACCCGCCTCGACTGCGTGCTCGGCTCCGCGGCCCTGATGCGGCACGCGCTCGCGGAGGCCTCCTGGCACGTCGCGCACCGCTCGGCCTTCGGCGGGCTGCTGGTCGACAAGCCGCTGATGCAGAACGTCGTCGCCGACCTCGCCGTCGAGTCGGAGGGCGCGACGGCGCTCGCCATGAGGCTGGCCGCGGCGGTCGACCGCCCCGACGACCCGCACGAGGTCGCGCTGCGCCGGATCGCGCTGCCGCTGGCGAAGTTCTGGGTGTGCAAGAGGACCCCGGCCATGGTCGCGGAGGCGCTGGAGTGCCTGGGCGGCAACGGCTACGTCGAGGAGTCGGGCCTGCCGCTGATGTTCCGCGAGTCGCCGCTGAACTCGATCTGGGAGGGCTCGGGCAACGTCAACGCGCTCGACGTGCTCCGTGCCCTGGGCCGCGAGCCCGAGGTGCTGCAGGCGTGGATCACCGAGGTGGGGGCCGCGCGCGGGGGCGACGCCCGGCTCGACCGCGCGGTCGACGACACGCTCACCCTGCTCGGCGACTCCGGCGGCCTCGAGGTGGGCGCCCGGCGCCTGGCCGGACAGATGGCGGCGTGCCTGCAGGGGTCGCTGCTGGTGCGCTTCGCCCCGGCGGAGGTCGCCGACGCGTTCTGTGGCAGCCGGCTCGGAGCGGCCTACGGCGGCACGTTCGGGATGCTCACGAGCGGCGGGCTCCGGGCGGTCGTCGACCGCGCCACGCCCGTCGTCTGAGCGCGACCGGGACCGGCGTGGCCCGATCGGGCCAGGGTGCGTCACCGATCGGTCACGACTCGGCGAAACGCCGACGAGGGGCGGCGGGCTCCGCCTAGGCTGGCCCGGATTCTGAGGGGGATCCACCTTGTCGAGCCTGTCCAGCACCCTGTTCACCGTCGGCACCCTGCTGCGTCACGCGCAGGACGCCGGCGCACCCGTGAGGGTCCTGGTCTCCGGGACCTGGCTCGACGGCGTCATCGTCGGCGCCGACGGCCTCGGCGTGATCCTCGACGACGGCAACGGCCACCAGATCCTGGTGCGCCTGGACTCCATCGTCGCGGTCAGCCTTCTCCCGCTCCGCGATCGACGGCGACGGCGAGCCCGAGCCGACGGACGCCGCCCGGGCCCACTGGGGCGCCGAGCGCCAGCCGATCGAGGCCGGCCCCGTCGGGGGCTGAACCCGGCCGGCCACGGCTCGGCCCCGGGCTCAGCCCAGGGCGGCCGAGACGACCTCGCGCGCCTCCTCCTGCACCTGCGCCAGGTGCTCGGGACCGCGGAAGGACTCCGCGTAGATCTTGTAGACGTCCTCGGTGCCGCTGGGGCGCGCCGCGAACCACGCGGACTCGGTGGTCACCTTGAGCCCGCCCACCTTCGCGCCGTTGCCGGGCGCCTCGGTGAGCTTGTCGGTGATCTGCTCGCCCGCGAGCGTCGTCGCGCTGACGTCGTCGGGCGACAGGGCGGCCAGCTTGGCCTTCTCCTCGCGCGAGGCCGGGGCGTCGATCCGGGCGTAGGCGGGGTCGCCGTGCTGCGCGACGAGGTCGGCGTAGTGCTCGCTGGGCGTGCGACCGGTCGCGCCGAGGATCTCGCTGGCCAGCAGCGCCAGCAGCAGGCCGTCCTTGTCGGTGGTCCACGTCGAGCCGTCGCGCCGCAGGAACGACGCACCGGCCGACTCCTCGCCCCCGAAGCCGAACGAGCCGTCCATCAGGCCCGGCACGAACCACTTGAAGCCCACCGGCACCTCGACCAGGGGCTTGCCGAGCGACTGCGCGACGCGGTCGATCATCGAGCTCGACACCAGCGTCTTGCCGATGCGCGCCTGGTCGGACCATCCGGGGCGCGCGCCGCCGAAGAGGTAGCCGATCGCGACGGCGAGGAAGTGGTTGGGGTTCATCAGGCCGGCGTCGGGCGTCACGATCCCGTGGCGGTCGGCGTCGGCGTCGTTGCCGGTGGCGATCGAGTACTCGTCCTTGCGCCGGACCAGGGAGGCCATCGCGTGCGGGGAGGAGCAGTCCATCCGGATCTTGCCGTCCCAGTCGAGGGTCATGAAGCGCCACGTCGGGTCGACCAGCGGGTTGACCACCGTGAGGTCGAGGCGGTGCCGCTCGGCGATCTCGCCCCAGTAGGCCACGCTCGCACCCCCGAGCGGGTCGGCGCCGATCCGCACCCCCGCCTCGCGCACGACGTCGAGGTCGAGCACAGCGGGCAGGTCGTCGACGTAGGTGCCGAGGAAGTCGTAGGAGCCCACCGCCGCCCGGGCCTTCGCGAACGCCACCCGCTTCACGCCGGCGATGTTGCCGCGGATCAGCTCGTTGGCACGCTCGGCGATCACCGACGTCGCGTCGGAGTCGGCCGGTCCGCCGTGGGGCGGGTTGTACTTGAAGCCGCCGTCGGACGGCGGGTTGTGGGACGGGGTGACCACGATGCCGTCGGCGAGCCCGCTGCCCGTCGTACGTCCCTGGTTGGCGCGGATGATCGCGTGGCTCACCGCCGGGGTGGGCGTGAAGCCGTCGCGGTCGTCGACGAGCACGGTGACGTCGTTGGCGACGAGCACCTCCAGCGCCGTCGCCCACGCCGGCTCGGAGAGCGCGTGGGTGTCGCGACCGATGAACAGCGGCCCGTCGTAGCCCTGGTCCCGGCGGTAGTCGCAGATCGCCTGCGTCGTCGCCGCGATGTGCACCTCGTTGAACGAGGTGGTGAGCGAGGTGCCGCGGTGCCCGCTGGTGCCGAAGGCGACCTGCTGCGCGACGTCGTCGGGATCGGGCTCGAGGTCGAAGTAGGCCGTCACCAGGTGGGCGACGTCCACCAGGTCCTCGGTGCGGGCGGGCTGTCCGGCTCTCTCGTGGTTGGCCATGGCCCCATCTTGGTGGGTCGGGCCACGCGCGTCGAGAAACCTGGGGGTGAGGTGTCGATCCGCGGCCCGTCCGTCCGTCAGAGTGGTGAGGCCGCACCCGCGGCCCGCCCCACACGAGGAGACCGCCGCACCGTGAGCCGCTACCTGATCCTGCTGCCCGCACCCGAGGCCGAGTGGGCCGACCTTCCCCCCGAGGAGCACGAGAAGGGGATGGCGTCCCACCTCCAGTTCCAGGAGGACCTGCGGGCCGGTGGCCACGAGCTGCTGGTCGCCGGGCCGTTGGAGCCCTCGGTCGCGGCGACCTCGATGCGACCGGACGGGGCGGGCGGCACGCTCGTCACCGACGGTCCGTTCACCGAGTCGGTCGAGCAGGTCGTCGGGTTCTACCTCGTCGGCTCGGACGACGAGGCCGACCTGCGGGCGGCGTGCGAGCGGTGGTCGAGCCGGGGCGAGCTGATCGAGTTCCGCCGGATGGCGGAGTGAAGGAGAACGACATGTCCGAGTACGTCGTGCTGATCGTCGGCGACGCCGACCGCTGGTGGACCACCATGAGCGAGCAGGAGCGCAAGGACGGCTACGCCGAGTACGGCCGGTTCGCCCAGCAGCTCGGCGAGCGGGGCCACCGCATCGTCGCCGGTGCGGAGCTCCAGCCCAGCTCCACCGTCCGCACCGTCCAGCCCGGCGGGGAGACCGTCACCGACGGTCCCTTCGCCGAGACCGCCGAGCAGGTGGGCGGCTACTTCCACATCGAGACCGACGACCTCGACGACCTGCTGGACTGCTGCCGCATCATCGCCGCGCTCGGCGACGCCGTGCAGGTCGTGCCGACCGTCGTCGCGGAGACGAGGCCGTCGTGAAGTACCTGGTGCTGCTGATCGGCGACGGCGAGCTGAAGCCGTGGCCGGAGCACTCCCCCGAGGAGCAGGCCGAGGTCATGAGGTCCTTCGAGGCGTTCCACGTCGCCTGCGGTGAGCGCGACGGCGTCGAGATCCTCGCCGGCGAGGCGCTCGCCGGACCGTCGCACGCCACCACGGTGCGCACGCGGGGCGGCTCGACGACCCTCACCGAGGGTCCCTACACCGAGGCCATCGAGCAGATGGGCGGGTTCTACCTCGTCGAGACGCCCGACCTCGACGTGCTGCTGGAGCTGCTGGCGATCCTGCCGCCCTACGACATGCAGCTGTCGCCGGCCGTGGACCCCTACTGAGCGTGGAGGACCCGGACGCGGACGCGGCGCTCGAGCGGGTCGTGCGCGAGGAGTGGGGCCGCCTGGTGGCGCTGCTCCTCGCGCAGTTCCGACGCCTCGACCTGGTGGAGGACGCCCTGGGCGACGCCGTCGAGGCCGCGCAGCGGCACTGGCCGGTCGACGGGACGCCCGGCAACCCCGCCGGCTGGCTGATGACCACGGCCCGGCGGCGGGTGCTCGACCGGTTGCGCACCGAGGAGGTCTCGCGCCGCAAGCAGCCGCTGCTGGTCACCGACGCCGAGCAGCGCGAGCTGGGCGCACGCACGATGGCCGACGCCGGGACGCTCGTCGAGGACGACGTGCTGCGGCTCGTGCTGATGTGCGCCCACCCGGCCCTCGCCCCGGAGTCGGCGAGCGCGCTCAGCCTCCGGCTGGTGCTGGGCGTGCCCACCGCCGACGTCGCACGCCTCTTCCTGGTGCCCGAGCCCACGATGGCCGCGCGCATCACCCGCGCCAAGAAGCGCATCGTCGGGGCCGGGATCCCCTTCGCCGTGCCGGACGCCGCAGCGCTCCCCGACCGGCTCGACACGGTCGCGCAGACGGCGTACCTCGCGTTCACCGCGGGCTACTCCCCCGGCACCGGCCCCGACCTGCTGCGCGCCGACCTCGCGGGCGAGGCGGTCCGGCTGGTCCGCGTGGTGCTCGGCCTGCGTCCCGACGAGCCCGCGCTGGTGGCGCTGCTGGCGCTCGTGCTGCTCCAGCACTCGCGGCGCGACGCCCGGGTCCGCGACGGCCGGCTGGTGCTGCTCGCCGACCAGGACCGCACGCGGTGGCACCACGACGAGGTCGCCGAGGCGATGCGGCTGCTCGCCCATCCGGCGCTGACCGGGCCGATCACCCCGCTCGCGGCGTCGTACGCCCTGCAGGCGCGGATCGCGGCCGAGCACGCGACGGCTCCGACGCCGCAGGACAGGCGCTGGGACCGCATCGTGGGGTGGTACGACCTGCTGCTGCAGGTGGCACCCTCGCCGTCGGCCCGGCTCGCGCGGGTGGTCGCGGTCGCCGAGGACCGCGGGACCGCGGCGGGGCTGGCCGCGCTCGAGGGCCTGGAGATCCCCGACAGCCACCGGCCGGCCGCCGTGCGTGCCGAGCTGCTCTCGCGCGCCGGCGACGTCGACGCGGCACGCGCGGCCTACGACCAGGCCGTCGCGGCGTGCCGCAACGACGTCGAGCGCGCGTTCCTCGAGGGGCAGCGCGACGCGCTGCCCCGCTGACCCGCGGCTCAGGCCTCCGGGACGTGCTGCTGCTTGGCCAGCACGGTCAGGCCGTCCTCCACGACGAAGCCGCGGGCCCGGTCGGCCTCCTGGTCGACCCCGATCTGCACGCCCGGCGGCACCATGACGCCCTTGTCGATGATCGCGTTGCGCACGACGGCACCCTCGCCGACCCAGACGCCGTCCATCAGCACCGAGTCGGACACCTCCGCACCGTCCTTGACCCAGACCGCGGGCGAGAGGACGGAGTGGTTCACCGTGCCGCCGCTGACCACGACGCCCGGCGACAGGATCGAGTTGAAGGTCGAGACCTTCTCGCCCCCGCCGCCCTCGACGAGCTTGGCCGGCGGGTGCGGGCCGTAGCTGGTGTAGATCGGCCACGCGGTGTTGTAGAGGTTGAACACCGGGAGCGGCGAGACCAGGTCGAGGTGCGCGTCGTAGTAGGAGCGCATGGTCCCGACGTCGCGCCAGTAGCCGCGGTCGCGGTCGGTCGCGCCGGGCACGTCGTTGTCCTTGTAGTCGTAGACCGCGGACTCCGACTTGTCGACGAACCACGGCACGATGTCGCCGCCCATGTCGTGCTTGGACTGCTCGCGGGCGGCGTCGCGGGTGACCGCGTCGCGCAGGGCGTCGGCGTCGAAGACGTAGTTGCCCATGCTCGCCAGCACCTCCTCCGGGGAGTCGGGCAGGCCGACCGGGTCGGTGGGCTTCTCGAGGAAGGCGCGGATCCGCTGGGGGTCGGACGGGTCTACGTCGATCACGCCGAACTGGTCGGCCAGGCCGATCGGCTGGCGGATCGCGGCGACCGTGCAGCCGGCGCCGGAGTCGACGTGGTCGGCCACCATCTGCGCGAAGTCCATCCGGTAGACGTGGTCGGCGCCCACGACGACGACGATGTCGGGCTGCTCGTCGGTGAGCAGGTTGAGCGACTGGAAGATCGCGTCGGCACTGCCGAGGTACCACCGCTTGCCCACGCGCTGTTGGGCCGGGACCGGGGTGACGTAGTTGCCGAGCAGCTGCGACATGCGCCAGGTGGTCGTGACGTGCCGGTCGAGGCTGTGCGACTTGTACTGCGTCAGCACGACGACCTTGAGGTAGCCGGAGTTCACGACGTTGGACAGGGCGAAGTCGATCAGGCGGTAGATCCCGCCGAACGGGACCGCGGGCTTGGCACGGTCGGCGGTGAGCGGCATCAACCGCTTGCCCTCACCTCCGGCCAGCACGATGGCGAGGACCTTCTTGCGACGGGGGGTGGCGGCCATGCGACGAAACTAGCCGTCCCACGGGTGCCCGGTCGACCACCCACACGATCGCGTTTCGGACTAGGTTCGGCCCCATGCGCATCGACGTCCTCAGCAAGGAGTACCCGCCGGAGGTCTACGGAGGCGCGGGCGTGCACGTGGCGGAGCTGGTGCGCGCCCTGCGCGGCATGCCCGACGTGGACGCCCGGGTCCGCTGCTTCGGCGCGCCGCGCTCCGAGCCCGGCACCACGGCGTACGCCGAGCCGGAGACGCTCGCACGCTCCAACCCCGCCCTGCGCACGCTGGGCGTCGACCTCGCGATGGTCGACGACTGCGCCGGCGCCGACGTGGTGCACTCCCACACCTGGTACGCCAACATGGCCGGCCACCTCGCCTCGCTGATGCACGGCGTCCCGCACGTCGTCAGCGCGCACTCGCTCGAGCCGATGCGGCCGTGGAAGGCCGAGCAGCTCGGCGGCGGCTACCGCCTCTCGAGCTGGGCCGAGCGCACCGCGTACGAGGGCGCGGCCGGCATCATCGCGGTCAGCGCGGCGATGCGCGACGACGTGCTGCGCAGCTATCCGGCGGTCGACCCGGGCCGGGTCCACGTCGTGCACAACGGCATCGACACCGACGAGTGGGCGCCGGTGGCGAACCCTGACCGGGTGCGCGAGCTCGGCGTCGACCCCGACCGCCCGAGCGTCGTCTTCGTCGGCCGGATCACCCGCCAGAAGGGCCTCCCGCTCTTCCTCCGCGCGGCCGCCTCACTCCCGCCCGAGGTGCAGCTCGTGCTCTGCGCCGGCGCGCCCGACACCCCGGAGATCATGGCGGAGGTGAGCGGGCTCGTCGACGACCTGGCCGCGACCCGGTCCGGCGTGGTGTGGATCGACGAGATGCTGCCCCGTCCCGACGTCGTCGCGCTGCTGACGGCCGCCACTGTCTTCGCCTGCCCCTCGATCTACGAGCCCCTCGGCATCGTGAACCTGGAGGCGATGGCCTGCCAGACCGCCGTCGTGGCGACCGCCACCGGCGGCATCCCGGAGGTCGTGGTCCACGGCGAGACCGGCTGGCTGGTGCCGATCGAGCAGGCCACCGACGGCACCGGCACGCCCCTCGACCCCGAGCGCTACGTCGCCGACCTGGGCGCGGCCCTCGTCGAGGCGGTCTCCGACCCCGAGCGCGCCCGGGCGTACGGCGTCGCCGGCCGCCGCCGGGCCGAGGAGTCCTTCAGCTGGGGCGCCATCGCCCAGCGCACGCTCGACATCTACCGCTCCCTCTGACGGACCGCTGGACCTCGCAGCTCTCATGGCGGGCCTCGACGAGGCGCACGGGCCGGGTCTCGGTCTCGGCGCTGAGCGAAAACTTTCGGTCAGCCAGCGGGCGGCCGGGCGAGGTGTCGCCGGGGTGCCGGAGAACCGGTCGCCCGCGACCATGACCCGGTCGACCGCTCGGGCGTGAGCAGTCGACCGGGTGGGCCGTTCGGTCCGTCCGTCCGTCAGCGACCGGCGGGGGTCGGCTCCTCGGCCGGCGAGGCGGGCCGCGGCGAGGTGTCGTGGTCGTCGACCATCGTGGCCTCGTCGAAGCGGTCCTCGCCGGAGAGCACCCGCTCGAGCTGGGCGTGGTCGATGGTGCCGGTCCACTGGCCGACCAGGAGCGTGGCGACCGAGTTGCCGGCGAAGTTGGTGACCGCGCGGGCCTCCGACATGAACCGGTCGATGCCGACGATGAGGCCGACGCCGTCGAGCAGCTCGGGGCGGTGCGAGGAGAGTCCGCCGGCCAGGGTGGCGAGTCCAGCGCCGGTGACCCCGGCGGCGCCCTTGGAGGCGATGATCATGAAGAGCAGCAGCGAGAACTGCTCGCCGATGGACAGCGGCTTGTCGAGCGCGTCGGCGATGAAGATCGAGGCCATCGTCAGGTAGATGGCGGTGCCGTCAAGGTTGAAGGAGTAGCCGGTCGGCACGACCACGCCGACGGTGGTCTTCTCGACACCGGCGTGGTTCATCTTCGCGATCAGGCGCGGCAGGGCCGACTCTGACGACGAGGTCGACACGATGAGCAGGAACTCGCGGCCGAGGTACTTCAGGAGCCGGAAGATGTTCACTCCGGTGACCACCTTGAGGATCAGGCCGAGCACGCCGAACACGAAGACGGCGCAGGTCAGGTAGAACGCGATCATGATGGTGGCCAGGCTCTTCAGCGCGTCCACGCCGGTCTCGCCGACGACCGCGGCGATGGCCGCGAAGGCGCCGACCGGGGCGGCCCACATGATCATCGCCAGGACGCGGAACACCAGGCGCTGGAGGTGGCCGATGCCGACGAGGATCGGCTCCCCCGCGCGTCCCATGGCCTGCAGGGCGAAGCCGACGAGCAGCGCGACGAGCAGGGTCTGGAGCACCTCTCCGGAGGTGAGCGAGGACAGCAGGGAGTCGGGGACGATGCCGGTGATGAACTCGGTCGTCGAGCCGTGGGCGGTCGCCGCCTGCTCCTTGCCGACGCCGGCGACGTCGTCGGAGAGGTGGAGCCCCTCGCCCGGGTCGAGCAGGTTGCCCACGACCATGCCGATCCCGAGCGCGACGGTCGACATCGTCAGGAAGTAGGCGAGCGCCAGACCGCCGACCTTGCCGACGCTGGCCGCGCTGCGTACCGACCCGACCCCGATGACCAGGGTGCAGAAGATGACGGGCTGGATCATCATCTTGATGAGCGCCACGAAGGTGGTGCCGATCCACTTCAGGCCCACGGCGAAGTCGGGGAACACGAGACCGACGACGGCTCCGAGGACCACCGCGATGATGACCGCGATGTAGAGGTAGTGGGTGCGGTCGCGGGTGACCGTGGCCCCTGGGGTGGTTGTGCTCATGCTTCCTCCAGCTCCGGTGCTGCTCGATGACGGGGCCTGTGCCCGCCGTCACATCCTGCGACGTCCTGTGACGGCCGTCACCGTTGTGTTCGTTGAGTTCACGCCCGCGCGGCGGCTCGTGGCACACCCGCCCGGGTACGGGCACAATGCGCGCATGCGACGACAGGCGGCGGGCGAGAGTCCCGTCGCCCGCCAGATCCTGCTGCTCCAGGTGGCGGTCGTGGTCGTGCTGGTGGTCACCGCCGTGGCGCTCGCCGCCCTCGACGCCCGCCACGACTCGCGGGAGAGCGCACGCGACCAGGCCACGGCCGTCGCGCGCTCGGTCGCCGACTCCCCGTTCGTGCGCCGCGAGGTCCGTGCGGCCGACCCGACCGCCGAGCTCCAGCCGTACGCCGAGGAGGTGCGCCGCGACACCGGCACCGACTTCGTCGTCGTGATGGACCTCGACCGCACCCGCTGGACCCACCCCGACACCGACCAGATCGGCCGGCCGTTCGTCGGCGACCTCGGGGACGCCCCGCAGGGCCAGGTGTTCACCCAGGTCTACCGGGGCACGCTCGGGCTGTCCGTGCGCGCCGTCGTCCCGGTGGTCGACGGAGGCCGGGTCGTCGCGCTCGTCGCCGTGGGCATCACCGTGGACCGGCTGGACCGCCAGGTCCTGGGCGACCTGCCCGGGATCAGCCTGGCCGCGGGCGCGACGCTGCTGGCCGGTCTGCTCGGCGCCTGGCTGATCGCCCGGCGGCTGCGCCGCCAGACCCACGGCCTGGGCGAGCGCGAGATCACCCGGATGTACGAGTACTACCGCGCCGTGCTCAGCGCGGTGCGCGAGGGCCTCCTGCTGGTCGACTCCGAGATGCGGGTGCAGCTGGTCAACGACGAGGCCGCGCGCCTGCTCGCGCTGCCGGCCGAGGTCGAGGGCCGCCCGCTCGCCGAGCTCGGCCTGCCCCCGGGACTGGTGGCCGCGGTCGAGCGACGCAGCGCGCTGACCGACGAGACCTACGTCCTGGGCCACCAGGTGCTGGTGCTGAGCACCTCCCCTGCCTACTGGGGCCAGGACGAGGTCGGCGCCGTGGTCACCGTGCGCGACCGCACCGAGCTGCAGGCCGTCACCGGCGAGCTCGACCTGGTCCGGGGGCTCACCGACTCGCTGCGCGCCCAGAACCACGAGGCCGCGAACCGCCTGCACACCGTGGTGTCCCTGGTGGAGATGGGCCGGCCCGAGCAGGCCGTGGAGTTCGCCACCGCCGAGCTCCAGGTCGCCCAGGGCCTCGCCGACGAGCTCGTCTCGTCGGTCGAGGAGCCGGTGCTCGCCGCGCTGCTGCTCGGCAAGACCGCGCAGGCCGCCGAGCGCGGCATCGCCCTCGACATCGAGGGCGACCTGCCCGCCGTCCTGCCCGTCGCCGGTCGCGACCTGGTCGCGCTCGTCGGCAACCTGGTCGACAACGCCTTCGACGCCGTCGCCGAGACCCGGGCCGAGCGCCCCCAGCGGGTGCGGGTCTCCCTGGCCGGCGGCCCCGGCCACCTGCGCATCGAGGTCGACGACTCCGGTCCGGGCGTGGCGCCCGAGGACCGGCAGCACGTGCTGGACCGGGGCTGGTCGAGCAAGGCCGACGAGGGCCGCGGCCTCGGCCTGGCGATCGTCGCCCAGGTCGTCTCCCGGCACGGCGGGCACCTCGAGCTGGCCGACTCCCCGCTCGGGGGCGCCCGGTTCGTGCTGGTCGTCGACCCCGCAGAGGCGGCGCGATGACCGTCCGGGTGCTCGTCGTGGAGGACGAGGAGGTGGCGGCGGAGGCACACGCCACCTACGTCGGGCGGGTCGCGGGCTTCGAGCTCGCGGGCGTGGCGCACTCCGCCGGCGAGACGCTACGACTGCTCCAGCGCGAGGCGGTCGACCTCGTCCTGCTCGACATGCACCTTCCCGACGGCCACGGTCTCGGCCTGCTCCAGCGGCTGCGCGCCGAGGGCCGCACGCTCGACGTCATCGCGGTGACGTCCGCACGCGACAGCGAGGTGGTGCGCCGCGCGGTGTCGCAGGGGGTGGTGCTCTACCTCCTCAAGCCCTTCACCTTCGCCGCCTTCCGCGGCAAGCTCGAGCAGTACGCCGAGTTCCGCGCGCGGCTGGAGAGCCAGCCCACCGACGTGGTGCAGGACGACGTCGACCAGCTGTTCGGGGCGCTCCGCGCACGCCCGACCGGGGAGGCGCTGCCCAAGGGGATGAGCCTGGACTCGATGCGGGCGGTGGTCGAGGCGGTGCGCGCCAGCGGTCCCGGCCTCTCCGCGGCCGAGGCGGCCACCGCGATCGGCGCCTCCCGCGTCACGGCGCGGCGCTACCTCGAGCACCTCGCCGACGAGGGTCGCGTCACCCGCCAGCCGCGCTACGGCGGCGCGGGCCGGCCCGAGGTGGGCTACGTCTGGGCGGGTCGCACGACCGACTGAGCCGCAGGTCCGCTCAGCTGAGGACGAGCCCGGGGTAGAGCGGGTGCTTGTCGAGCATCTCGGCCGAGCGCGCGGTGACCCGGTCGGCCACGCCGTCGCCCAGGACGTACGACGCCTTGCTCGGGCCGCCCGCCTTGGTCGTGCCGGCCTCGGTGTTGCTGAGCACGTCGACGATGAGGTCGGCGACCGTGTCGAACTCGTCGTGGCCGAAGCCGCGGGTGGTGAGCGCGGGGGTGCCGAGACGGACGCCGGAGGTGTACCAGGCGCCGTTGGGGTCGGCGGGCACCGAGTTGCGGTTGGTCACCACGCCGGCGTCGAGCAGTGCCGACTCGGCCTGACGGCCGGTGAGGCCGAAGGACGAGACGTCGAGCAGGACGAGGTGGTTGTCGGTGCCACCGGTCACCAGGTTCGCGCCGCGGCTCAGGAACCCCTCGGCCAGCGACTTGGCGTTGTCGGCGATGCGCTGGGCGTAGTCCTGGAACTCGGTGGTGCGGGCCTCGGCGAAGGCCACGGCCTTGGCGGCCATCACGTGCGACAGCGGGCCACCGAGGACCATCGGGCAGCCGCGGTCGACGTCGGCGGCGAACTCCTCCTGCGCCAGCACCATCCCGCCGCGCGGACCGCGCAGCGACTTGTGGGTGGTCGTGGTGGTGATGTGGGCGAAGGGGACGGGGTCCTCCTCGCCGGTGAAGACCTTGCCCGCGACCAGCCCGGCGAAGTGGGCCATGTCGACCATCAGCACCGCGCCGACCTCGTCGGCGATCTCGCGCATCTTGGCGAAGTTCACCCGGCGCGGGTAGGCGGAGTAGCCGGCGACGAGGACGAGCGGCTTGAACTCGCGCGCCTTGGCCGCGACCGCGTCGTAGTCGAGCAGCCCGGTCTCCGGGTCGGTGCCGTACTGCTGCTGGTGGAACATCTTGCCGCTGATGTTGGGGCGGAAGCCGTGGGTCAGGTGCCCGCCGGCGTCGAGCGACATGCCCAGCAGGCGCTGGTTGCCGAGCTCGTGGCGCAGCGACTCCCAGTCGGCCTCGGTGAGCTCGTTGACGTTCTTGGCCTGGAGCTTCTGCAGGTAGGGCGACTCGACGCGGTTGGCCAGGATCGACCAGAACGCCACGAGGTTGGCGTCGATGCCCGAGTGGGGCTGGACGTAGGCGTAGGGGGCGCCGAAGAGCTCGCGCGCGTGCTCGGCGGCCAGCGACTCCACGGTGTCGACGTTCTGGCAGCCGGCGTAGAACCGGTGGCCGACGGTGCCCTCGGCGTACTTGTCGCTGAACCAGGTCCCCATCGTCATCAGCACGGCCGGCGAGGCGTAGTTCTCCGAGGCGATCAGCTTCAGCGAGCCACGCTGGTCGGCCAGCTCCTGGCGCGTCGCCTCGGCGATGCGCGGCTCGACGGAGGCGATGACCTCGAGGGCCTGGGAGTACGCGCTGCTGATGAGGGAGTCCGTCATGGCCCCGAGCCTAGAGCGGCCAGGCGATTGCGCGCACACCGGACCGAGGGACGACATAGCCTGCGAGGCGTCGAAGGAGATCGTGATGCGTCCCCACCTCCCGGCGCTGGTCGCCGGCGCGCTGCTCGCCGGTGCAGCGCCGCTGCTGCACGGCGCGCCCGCCCCCGCGAGCGCGCTCGACGCGCCGTCCGTCTCGGTCGGCGGCGGGGCCGAGATGTACCCGGCGTACAGCCCGGGGATCTCGCGGTACGCCGTGCACCCGGCGCCCGACGGGTCGGTGCGCGTCGACGTCGGTGGGGCGGTGCCGGTCTGGTTCGACGGCGTCCCCGACGCGGACGGCAGCGCCGTCTTCAGCGACGTCACCCCGGGTCAGGAGATCTCCGTCATCGTCGGCACGGGCGCCGACCGTCTGGTCCACGCGCTCTACGTGCTGCCGCCCGGGTTCCCCACGCTCGCCTCCGAGTCGACCGGTGCACCGCTCGCCCCGGGCGACCTGGCCCTGACCCTCGACCGCTACGACGGGGCCTCGCCGCACTTCGAGGCGGTCGTGGACCGCCGCGGCGTGCCGGTCTACACCCGCTCCCACCGCGACCGCGTGCTCGACCTCAAGCTCGCCGCCGACGGTCACCTCACCGTGCACCGACCGACCACGACGCCCGGGCGCACCGGCGGTGCGCTGGTCGAGCTGGACGAGCAGTTCCGCGAGGTGCGGCGCCTCGAGACGACCGGCCTGGTCGACACCGACGACCACGACTCGCTGCTGCTGCCGGACGGCTCGCGGTGGATGGTGGCCTACGAGCCGAACGCCGCCACCGGGCTCATCGACGCGGTGATCCAGCACCTCGACCCCGACGGCTCCGTGGTCTGGCAGTGGTCGAGCGCGCCCTACGCCGACGAGACCGTCGTCCCGGGCGACGCCGACTACGCCCACCTCAACTCCATCGACGTCCAGCCGGACGGCGACGTGCTGGCGTCGTTCCGCCACCTCAGCTCGGTCTTCCTCATCCGGCCCGGGAGCGGGCCGGACGAGGTGGTGTGGAAGCTCGGCGGGCGCGACAGCACCTTCGCCTTCCCGCCGCTGCCGGGCGGCGCCCCGGACAACGGTCCGTGCGCGCAGCACTCCGCGACCGTCCTGCCGAACGGCAACGTGCTCGTCTTCGACAACGGCTCGTCGACCTTCTTCGGACGTCCGCTCTGCGTCGACCAGCAGGACCCGCAGCGCGGGTCGGTCCAGCGCCCGACGACGCGGGTGGTGGAGTTCGCGCTGGCCGACGGCACCGCCACGCCGGTGCGCACCTACGGCGACACCTCGCGCTTCGCGTGGTTCATGGGCTCCGCCGCCCGCACGACGACCGGGACGACCCTGATCGGCTGGTCGGCCGCCCAGGACTCGATCGCCACCGAGACCGACGCGGCCGGCCTGACCACCTGGCGGCTGGCCGACACCCGCGCCGTCGTCGACGGGGTCCGGCTCAACGCCTTCATCAGCTATCGCGTGGCGCTGGTCCCGTCCCGCGACGGCTTCGACCCCGAGGTGCGCCTGGACGGACCGGCCGACGGCGTCACCGTCGTGCAGGGCGACGACGTGCCGGTCGGCTTCTCGTGCACCGACCGCGGGGGCTCGACGCTCCAGTCGTGCGACGGACCCGCCGGTCGCCGCCTCGACACCTCGACCCCCGGCGTCCGCACGTGGTCGGTGACCGCGCGCGACGGCGCCGCCCGCACCACGACCCGCACCCGGACCTACACCGTCGTGGCCGCACCCACCGACCCGACGACCGCCCCGACGACCCCCGCGACGACCGTCCCGCCGACCGCTCCCACCGTCGCCCCGACCGCTCCCCCGGCCCTGCGGCCGGCGACCCCCGACCTGGCCCTGCGCGTGAGGGGCCCGGCCACCGGGCGCGTCAGCGTGCGGACGCAGCCGGGCCGGGTCGTGCGGGCGGTCCTGCGCGTCCGGAACACCGGCGAGACCGCAGGCAGGTTCGTCGTGCGCGGTCCCGCCTCCGTGTCGTCCGGGGAGGTCCGCGTCTCCTACGTCCACCGCGGACGCGTGCGCACCGGCGCGGTGGCGGGCCGCGGGTGGCGCACGCCCGTGGTCGAGCCGGGCGGCTCGCTGCGGGTCCTCCTCCGCACCCGGGTCGCCGCCACGGCAGACGTCGGGACGCGCCGCGTGGTCGTCTCGGCAGGCTCGGCAGGCTCGGCATCGGCCGGCCGCGACCGCGCGCTCCTGCTCCTCCGGGTCTCCCGCGGGCGGGCCGGGGTGTGACCTGGGCCGCACCGGGTCGCCCCGTGCAGCGTCAGGACCGACCGTCCATCTCACATCGTGGCGCGTCATCCCACGATACGAGATTTCGCCTTGTGGAACGGGTGTCCACTCCCTGAGACTTCTTGACATGGTCACCGCATCCACCCACACGCACCTCGTGGTCCGACGTCATGTCGACCTCATGCGCGTGGGCAGCGCGACCTGTTGGCACCGCTGATCGCCGCCCGAAGTCCCACCCGCGCCCACCGTCGCGCGCGGCACCCCCTCAGCGAACAGGACCAACCCCGCCATGCCTGACCTCCGGTTCAAGCCCCAGGCCGCCGAGAGCACCGAGATCCCCCGCCCCAAGCGTGCGGAGGGCCAGTGGGCGCTCGGCTACACCGAGCCGCTCAACAAGAACGAGCAGTCCAAGAAGGACGACGACCCGCTCAACGTCCGTGACCGGATCCTCCACACCTACTCGCGACGCGGCTTCGACTCGATCGACCCGGCGGACCTGCGCGGCCGCTTCCGCTGGATGGGCCTCTACACCCAGCGCGCCCCGGGCTTCGACGGCGGCAAGACCGCCCAGCTCGAGGAGGAGGAGCTCGACGACCGCTACTTCATGATGCGGGTGCGCACCGACGGCGCGGTCCTCGACGCCGCCGCGCTGCGGGCGCTCGGCGAGGTCTCCACGGCGTACGCCCGCAACACCGCGGACATCACCGACCGCAACAACATCCAGTACCACTGGATCGAGATCGAGAGCGTCCCGGCGATCTGGGAGCGCCTCGAGGCGGTCGGCCTGACCACGCTCGAGGCGTGCGGCGACAGCCCGCGCCCGTTCCTGGGCTCCCCCGTCGCCGGCATCGCCAAGGACGAGATCATCGACGGGTCCGAGGCGCTGGCGGAGATCAAGCGCCGCATCCTCGGCAACCCCGACTACTCCAACCTGCCGCGCAAGTTCAAGACCGCGCTGACCGGCCACCCGAGCCACGACGTGGCCCCCGAGGTCAACGACGTCTCCTTCGTCGGCACCGTCCACCCCGAGCACGGCCCGGGCTTCGACCTGTGGGTCGGCGGGGGGCTGTCCACCAACCCGATGCTGGCGCACAAGCTCGGCGTGTGGATCCCGCTCGACGAGGTCGCCGACGCGTGGGAGGGCGTGGCCGGGATCTTCCGCGACTACGGCTACCGCCGGCTGCGCTCGAAGGCGCGGCTGAAGTTCCTGCTCGCCGACTGGGGCAAGGAGAAGTTCCGCGAGGTGCTGGAGAACGAGTACCTCCACCGTGCGCTCGTCGACAACCCGTCCCCCGAGGCGCCCGTGACGGCCGGTGACCACATCGGCATCCACGAGCAGAAGGACGGCCGCTCCTACGTCGGCGCCGCGCCGGTCGTGGGCCGCATCGACGGCACCACGCTGAGCGCGCTCGGCGACCTGGTCGAGCAGTACGGCGCGGCCGGTGCCCGGCTCACCGCCTACCAGAAGCTCGTCGTCATCGGCGTCGCCGCCGACGACGCGGAGGCCTTCGCCGACGACCTCGAGAAGATCGGGCTGACCGCGAGGCCCAGCAACTGGCGCCGCTCGACCATGGCCTGCACCGGCATCGAGTTCTGCAAGCTCGCCATCGTCGACACCAAGGAGCGCGCACGCCGCCTCGTCGACGAGCTGGAGAAGCGCTTCCCCGAGCTCGACACCCAGATCTCGGTCAACGTCAACGGCTGCCCCAATGCGTGCGCCCGGACCCAGGTCGCCGACATCGGCCTCAAGGGCCAGCTCGTCCTGGACGACGACGGCCGTCAGGTCGAGGGCTTCCAGGTGCACCTCGGCGGCTCGCTGGGCCTCAACCCCGTGATGGGTCGCAAGCTGCGCGCCCACAAGGTCACCAGCGCGGGCCTCGACGACTACGTCACCGCGGTCGTGTCCGCCTACCTCGCCGACCGCACCGACGGGGAGCGCTTCGCGACCTGGGTCACGCGCGCCGACGAGGTGCTGCTGCGCGGGGAGCCGGTGGCGTCCTGATGAGCGAGCGCGCCCAGCCCTTCCACTGCCCCTACTGCGGGGACGAGAACCTGTTCCCCCAGGAGGGCGCAGGGGCCTGGGAGTGCCGCTCGTGCCTGCGCGCGTTCACCGTCCGGATGACCGGCATGATCCCGCACCCGGGCAGCACCGGAGGCACGGCATGAGCCTGTCGACCCGCGCCGCCCGCGACTTCAAGGGCACCCACACCGAGGGGCGTACGCCGGAGGAGCTGCGCGAGCTCGTCTCCCACGTCGGCGCCGAGCTCGAGCTCGCCCCGGCCGAGGTGATCGTCGAGTGGGCCGTGGCCACCTTCGGCGACCGGTTCGCGATCACCTCCTCGATGGGCGACGCCGTCCTGGCCCACCTGGCCTCCTCCGTGGCACCCGGCGTCGACGTGGTCTTCCTCGACACCGGTTACCACTTCGTCGAGACCATCGGCACCCGCGACGCCGTCGAGGCCACGCTCCCGGTCAACCTGCGCACGGTCAGCACCTCGCTCACCGTCGCCGAGCAGGACGCGCAGTACGGCAAGGACCTCTACCGGACCGACCCCGACCTGTGCTGCGCGCTGCGCAAGGTGAAGCCGCTCGCCGACACCCTCGCCGAGTACGACGCCTGGGCCACCGGCCTGCGTCGCGCCGAGACCCACAACCGGGTCATCGCACCGGTCATCGGCTGGGACGCCCGCAAGGGCAAGGTCAAGGTCTCCCCGCTGGCCCGCTGGAGCGACGAGGACGTCGAGCGCTACGTCGTCGAGAACGGCGTGCTGGTCAACCCGCTCGTCCACGACGGCTACCCCAGCATCGGCTGCTGGCCCTGCACGCGCCGCGTCGCCCCGGGCGACGACCCGCGCAGCGGGCGCTGGGCCGGCACGACGAAGACCGAGTGCGGTATCCACCAGTGAGCACACCCCACGAGGATCACCACCCCCACAGCATGCGCGACAGCGTCGTCGCGCCCCCGAAGAACCGCTCCACCACTCACGATCGGAGGCACCCCTGATGGCTGCTCCTGCTCTGGTTGCCCTGGCTCACGGAAGCCGGGACCCGCGTTCGGCCGCGACGATCAAGGCCCTCGTCGCCGAGGTCAAGGCCATGCGCCCCGACCTCCGCGTCGAGACGGCGTTCCTCGAGCTGTCCAAGCCCGGCTTCGACACGGTCGTCGACCGCCTCGTCAAGGCCGGCCACGAGGAGATCGTGGTGGTCCCGCTCCTGCTCACCGAGGCCTACCACGCCAAGGTCGACGTGCCCCGCGCGATCGCGGAGGCGATGGACCGCCACGACGGCGTGCGCATCCAGGCCAGCCGGATCCTCGGCATGGAGGCGGCCTTCCTGGAGGTCCTCGACATCCGCCTGCGCGACGCGCTCAAGGCCGCGCGGGTGCGCGAGCTCGACGCCCTGGTCCTGGCGGCCGCCGGCTCCTCAGACCCGCTGGCCAACCAGTCCGTGGCGCGCATCGCCCGCGCCTGGGGCACCCGGCACAAGCTGCCGGTCACCGCGGCGTTCGCCTCCGCGGCTCCCCCGGCCACCGGCGAGGCCGTCCGGGCGTTCCGGGCCGAGGGCAAGCGCCACGTCGCGGTCGCCTCGTTCTTCCTCGCCCCCGGCAAGCTCCCGGACCGGGCCGCCGAGCTCGCGCTCGAGGCCGGCGCCATCGTCGTCTCCGACCCGCTGGGCGCCCACCCCTCGGTCGCCCGCGCCATCCTCGCCCGCTACGCCGTCGGCGCCGTGGAGCTCGTCCCCGTCTGACCAGCGGTCGCATCTGCACACCCGCCGAGCTGACGCATCTGCACACCCGCCACCCGCCGAGCTGACGCATCTGCACACCCGTCCCCTGACGGGGCTGCGCAGACGCGTCAGCTCGGCACCTTCGCGCTGCGCAGATGAGTCAGCTCGGCACCTCCGCGGTGCGCAGACGCGTCAGCTCGGCACCTCCCCACGTGGGAGCTCGTCCCCGTCCGAGACGTCAGGGCCGAGCCTCGTAGACGTGGTTAAACGGCGTCTGCGCGACCTTGGCGAACCGGGTGAACCCGGCGTCGGTGACCACCTGGCGGATCGCGGCCTCCCCCGCCTGGGCACCCAGCGCGTAGCCACCGGGCTGCGACACCGCGTTGGGCACGCACAGGAACGTGGAGAAGCCGTAGAACACCCGGCCGACGGGGTTGAGGTTCGACGCCACCGTGTCGCCCGCCGCCGGCTCGACGATCATCCAGGTGCCGTCGGGCGCGAGCGAGCGACGTACGTGCTGGGCCGCACCCAGCGGGTCGCCCATGTCGTGCAGGCAGTCGAAGGTCGTGACCAGGTCGAGGTCGCGCTCGGCGAGCGCCTGGGCGCCGGCGACGTCGAAGCGCACCCGTGACCCGACGCCGGCCGCGTCCGCGCGCTCGCGCGCCGCCTCGATCGAGCCCTGGTGGTAGTCGGAGCCGACGAACGAGCTGTTCGGGAAGGCCTCGGCCATCAGCAGCGTCGAGGCACCGTGGCCGCAGCCGAGGTCGGCGACGCGCCCGCCCCGCTCGAGGCGGGCGGCGACCCCGTCCAGCGCCGGGATCCACTCGGTCAGCAGGTGCATGAGGTAGCCCGGGCGGAAGAAGCGCTCGCAGCCGGTGAACACGTCGGCGTCGTGCTCGTGCCACCCGTGGCCGGCCCCGGTGCGGAAGGCGTGCTCGATCTGCGGCAGCGCCTTCATCGCCCCGAGCGCGAGCTCGAACGCACCCGGGAGGAACACCGGACCGCACGGGTCGGTGAGCGCGAAGGCCTTCTCCGGGGTCATGGAGTACGTGCCGGTGGCGGCGTCGTGCTCGACGTAGCCGCCGGCCGCCTGGCCGCGCAGCCACTCCTCGACGTAGCGGGGGTCCGTGCCGGTGGCCTCGGCCACCGAGCGAGCGTCCCCGGGGTGCTGGGCGAGGGCGCGGTAGAGGCCGAGGCGCTCCCCCAGGAGCACGTTGCCGGCGCCGATGGTGGCCCCGAGGTCGCCGACGAACGCTCCGACGAACGCCATCAGCGTGTCCATGTCGATGGCCGGGGCCGGCTCCTGCGCGGTCCCCTGCGGCGTGCCGGGGTCGCTGCCGGTGTCGACGGTGGTGTCGATGGTGGTCATGTGGGTCTCCCTCTCCGGGGCATCCCGGGTGGATGCTGTCCTGCGAGGGTGTGCGGTGCCGGTTGCACGGCGATTGCAACGGGCTGCAACCGGGCTGCAACCGGGCAGCGGAAGGTGGGGCCATGAGGGCACGTGAACCCGACAGCGACGGCGTCGTCGAGGTCGACGGCGTGCGGCTCGCCTGGGAGTCGTTCAACGACACCGGGGAGACCACCGTCCTGTTCGTGCCGATCGACACCTGCGTGCACAGCCGGGCGTGGAAGGGCCAGGTCGCCTACCTCGCCCAGCACTTCCGCGTCGTGACCGTCGACCCGCCGGGCAACGGGCGGTCCGGGCGGGCCCTCGACCCCGACGCCTACGGCGACCTCGCGATGGTCGAGTCGACGCTCACCGTGATGGACCACCTCGGCATCGAGCGCGCGGTGCTCGTCGGCATCTGCGTCAGCGCCTGGCAGGCGCTCCTCGTGGCGGCGCTGCACCCCGAGCGGGTCCTGGGGGTCGCCGCGGTCGGGCCGTGGGCGCGCGACCGCACCCCTCCCTACCCCGTCCGTCTGGAGGCGGCGCTGCACTACGACGACGAGCTCGACGACTACTCGGGGTGGATGGGCAACAACCGCCACCACCTGCCGGAGCACTGGCCCGACTTCGCCGAGTTCTTCTTCGACCAGATGCTCCCCGAGCCGCACTCGACCAAGCAGCTGGAGGACATCGTCGGGTTCACCCGCCAGACCACCGGATCGGTGATCATCGCCGAGAACGCCGCGCCGCGGTTCCCCGACACCTCCGACGAGGCCGAGGCCCTGCTGCGCGGCATCACCGCGCCCGTGCTCGTCGTGCAGGGCACCGCCGACCTGTGCCAGCCGCAGGGGCGCGGTCGCTCGATCGTCGAGTGGACCGGTGCCGAGCTCCTGCTGGTCGAGGGCGGCGGCCACCTCCCGATGGCGCGTCACCCGGTGCTCGTCAACCGGGCGATCAAGGCACTCGTCGACCGGGCGACGGGGGCGGTCCCGGTCCCGCGACCGCGCAGCGCCGGCCGTCGTCGTCCGCGCGTGCTCTACCTGTCCTCCCCGATCGGCCTGGGCCACGTGCGCCGTGACCTCGCGGTCGCCGACGCCATGCGCGAGCAGCGTCCGGACCTCGAGGTCGAGTGGCTGACCCAGTCCCCGGTCACGGAGTTCCTCCGGCAGCGCGGCGAGGTGGTGCACCCCGCCTCCCGGTTGCTGGCGAGCGAGTCGGGCCACTTCGAGGCCGAGGCGGGCGAGCACGACCTCCACGCCTTCGACGCCGTACGCCGGATGGACGAGGTGCTGGTCAACAACTTCATGGTCTTCGACGACCTCGTCGAGCGGGAGCGCTTCGACCTCTGGGTCGGCGACGAGGCGTGGGACCTCGACCACTTCCTCCACGAGCACCCGTCGCTGAAGCGGGCGCCCTTCGTCTGGATGACCGACTTCGTCGGCTGGGTGCCCATGCCGGACGGCGGTGAGCGGGAGGCCTTCCTCACCGCCGACTACAACGCCGAGATGGTCGAGCACGTCGCGAGCGCACCGGCCCTGCGCGACCGGTCGATCTTCGTCGGTGACCCCGAGGACGTCGTCGACCTGCCGCTCGGCCCCGACCTCCCCACCGCGCGGACGTGGACCGAGCAGCACTTCGACTTCGCCGGCTACGTGATGGGCGCGCGCCCCGACCCGGACCACCGCGCGCAGGTCCGTCGCGGATTCGGCTGGGCCGACGACGAGGTGGTCTGCCTGGTCTCGGTGGGCGGGTCCGGGGTCGGAGAGCACCTGCTGAGGCGGGTCGCGGCCGCCCACGAGTCGATCGCCGCACGCGTCCCCGGCCTGCGGATGGTCGTCGTCACCGGCCCACGTGTCGACGCCGGCTCGCTCGCCCTCCCCCGCGGCGTGGAGGTCCACCGCTTCCTGCCCGACCTCGACCTGCGTCACGCGGCGTGCGACGTCGCCGTCGTGCAGGGCGGGCTCAGCACCACGATGGAGCTGACCGCGGCTCGTCGGCCGTTCGTCTTCGTCCCGCTCGAGCACCACTTCGAGCAGCAGGTCCACGTGCGACACCGGCTCGACCGCCACCGCGCCGGCCGCGCGCTCGCCTATGCCGACACCTCTCCCGAGCGGGTCGCCGACGAGGTCGTGGCCGCCCTCGCGCAGCCGGTCGACTACCTCCCGGTGCCCTCCGACGGCGCGGCGCGCGCCGCCCGGCTGGCGCTCGAGGCGCTCTGAACCGCCTCGACGCGGCGACGTACGGCGGGCCACGCGTGTGCGGTGGCGGCACTCAGGGGCTCGAGGATGCGAGCGGCCTCGGCGTGGTCGCCGCGATCGCGGGCGACGCCGGCGAGCAGCAGGTAGGCGTCCGCGCCGAGGACCCAGGCACCACCGGACGGGCAGTCCACGTCGCCGAGCGCCGCAGACGCCTCACGGGCGTGCTCGCCGGTCGTCGCCGCCAGTGCCGCGGCGCACAGCAGCCGGCCGGGACGGGCCGTGCCGCTGCGTCCGGCGAGGCCCGAGCGGGCCACGGCGGTGGCCTCCCCGTGGTCGCCGGTCTCGATGAGGGTGGCCGCGACCAGCCCGGCCGCCCAGGCGTGCCACCAGGGGTGGTCGACCGCCGACGACGCCGCCACGGCCGCGCGGCCCCGCCGCCGCGCCTCGTCGAGGTCCCCCTCCAGCCGGAGCAGCCACGACTCGTAGGCGGTGAGCCAGCCGGCATAGGCGGGGAACCCGCTGCGCCGGTTCATGTCGAGCGCCTCGGCGATGCGTCCACGCACGCAGGCCCAGTCGTCGTGTGCCGCCGGGACGAAGGCGGACTCGAACACCACCCACTGGTGCAGCCACGGGTCGGGCCGCTCGGCGAGCAGGGGGTGCATCTGATCGAGCGTCGAGGCCAGCAGCGGCGCGTCACCGAGGTACCACGCCGCCGTCTTGAGACCGTCGAGCGCCAGCAGGAGGGCCTCCCCCGATCCGGCGGACCGGGCGCGGCCGATGGCTCGTTCGGCGCGGGCCCGCGCGTGCCCGAGCTGCAGGCGGCTGGCCTCGAGCACGGAGAGGCGACACGCGAAGTCGGCCTCGGCCCGTCGGTCACCGAGCTGGGCCGCCAGCCGCAGGCCGTCCTCGAGCGCGCCGCCGATCTCGTCGGGACCGAGCTGCGCGCCGATCGCGGCATCCCCTCCGCGGGCGCGGAGCGCGGCCAGCTCCAGGCGCCGCTCGCCGCTGGACCGGGCCCAGGCGAGGGCCTCGTCGACGTCGTCGATGGCGGCCGACCAGCTCGTGCCCGCCTCGTGCAGGCGCGCCCGCACGAGCAGCGCCCGGGCCCGGATGTCGGCGGTGACCCCCGGCGTGCCGAGGCAGCGTTCGACCAGCGTCCGGGCGTCCTCGACCGCGGCACCCACCAGCGCCGCCTCCGCCGCGAGCAGCCAGCCACGTGCCGCCCGGGCGTCGTCGCCCACGGCATGCGCGTGCGCGGCCATCACCTCGGGCCGGTCGGCGCTGAGGTCGGCGGCGCGGCGGTGGTAGGCGGTCGCGACCGCCGGCGGCAGCGCGGCGTACACGCACTCCTGGAGCAGGTCGTTGGCGAACTCGTAGACCGCACCGCTGCGGACGAACAGTCCGGCGAGGGTCAGCTCCTCGGCGTCCCGCGTGGCCGCGACCTCGGAGGTCTCGGTGAGGCCGCCGAGCAGGCGCGGGTCGAGGCGTCGACGCAGGACCGCGCCGGCCTCGACGACGGCGCGCGCCCGGGGGTCGAGGCGGCCGACGCGTGCCTCCACACCGGCCGACAGCGAGGCCGGGACACCGTCGTCGCCGTCCTGCAGCGCGCGCAGGCTCTCCACGACGCTGAGCGTGTGGCCGGAGGTGCGCGCCATGACCTGGCCGCCGCTCGCGGGCAGCCCGGCGGCGGCGGCGAGCTCCTCGACCGCGGCGGCCGGGAGCGGCCCGAGGCGCAGCGAGGTCGCCCGCCCGCCGAGGCGTTCGGCCACGCTCGGGTCCTCGCTGCGCACGGCGCCCACGAACAGCACCCGCGCACCGGCCAGCCGTCCCGCGAGGTGGCCGAGCAGGTCGACCGTGGCCGCACCGGCGTCCTGGAGGTCGTCGAGGACGAGCAGGACCGGACGCGTCGCGGCGAGTCGCCGCAGCCCGGCGGCGACGGCGTCGTAGGTCGCACGACGGTGCAGGTCGCGGTCGACGGGTGGCGCGGGGGTCCCCCGAACGACCTCCGCGAGGTCCGGGACGAGGGCGACCCACGCGGCCTCGTGGTCCCGGACGACCGCGAGGAGCGCGTCGGGCCGCAGTCCCGACAGGGCCGGGCGGAGCGCATCGACGTAGGGCTGAAGGAACAGTGACCGCTCCGAGGGGTGACAGCGACCGCGCAGGACCTGGCCACCGGTCGCCGCGCCGGCCCGGGCCGCCGCGTCGAGCAGCCCGGTCTTGCCGATGCCGCCCTCGCCGACGACGAGGACGACGCCCCTCGCGCGCCCGTCGACCGCCGCGCGCCACGCCTCGTCGAGGGCGAGGAGCTCCGTCGCGCGGCCCACCAGCACCGGCTGCGCGGTCGGACCACGTGGTCCCGGCACGGGCACCGGCACCGGTGCCTCCTCGCGCAGCAGGGCCAGGTGCAGGTCGGCGGTCTCCCGGCTCGGGTCGGCGCCGACCTCGTCGCGCAGGGTGCGCGCCAGGACGTCGTACGCCGTGAGGGCCGCCGCGACACGCCCGTCCGCGGCGAGCGCCCGCATCAGGTCACGCAGGGCCCGCTCGTCGAGGCGGTCCACCTCCGCACCGGCGGCGGCGACGGACACCGCCAGCGCGGGGTCGAGCGCCAGCAGCGCGGACGCACGGTGGTGCCGCGCGTCGCGACGTAGGTCGTCGGCACCGCGCCGCGCCTGCACGACCCACTCGGCGTCGTCCTCGTCGGCCAGCGCCGGCCCGCTGCCCAGGATCTCGAGGGCGGCCGCCGCGGACGCCTCCGCGAGCGCGTGCTCGCCCGCCCGGAGCCGGGTCCCCGCCTCGGAGACCAGCACCGCGGCCTCGGCCAGGTCGACCGTCCACCCGCCGGCCAGACGGTAGGACCCCGGCGAGCCGACCACCAGCTCGCTGCCCACCACGGGACCCAGCGTGCGCCGGAGCCTGCTGACGAGCGTGGCGACGTTGGCCGCCGGGTCGGCGGGCGCGGCCCCCGGCCACAGGACGTCGGCGATGCGATCGGTGCTCGCCGTCCCCCCGGACGCGGCGAGCAGCGCGAGCAGCGTCCGCGCCTTGCGACTGCCCAGCCCACCGCCCGCGTACGAGCGACCGGCGGCCTCCACGACCAGCGCGGAGGACAGCCGGAACCGGACGGCGCCGACGGGCTGGCTCACCCGATGAGTATCGACCCCCGCGCCCGGTCCGGCATGCCCTAGCCGACGAGGCGTTCGCGCAGGTGGGCCAGCTGGCGGGCCGGGTCGTCGGTCGTGCCGCCGTGCACGGGGCCGGGCTGGAGCACGGTGCTGCGCGGCGCCTTGAGGAAGCCGAAGCGCTGGCCGAGCGGCTGGCGGGCCGCCTCCCCGGCCCTCGCGTCGCCGCGGCAGACCCGCTCGACGAAGCCGAGCGCCTCGCACACCTGGTCGACGTCGAGCCCGGCGTCGAGGGCCAGCAACCGATCCCGGTCGCAGCTCCAGTCGACGTCGAGGAAGTCGGCGCCCTGGCAGTGCAGGACGACGCCGACGTTGAGGAACTCCTCGCGGTCGGGCCGCGGGACGCACCGCAGCACGACGTACTGGTAGGCCAGGCGCGGGGCGCTCACCGCGGGGCCTCGGGCAGCCACTGGCGGGTGCCCAGCCGGGCGGTGAGGAAGTCGACGTAGGCCTCGCGCAGCTCTGCCGGCCCCAGGTCGGCGGCACCGTCGGCGCCGGGCACCGGCTCGAGCCACACGTCGGGGACGTCGGCGAGCACCTCGGCGAAGACGTCGCGTCCGAGACGTCCCGCGATCTCGTCGTCGAGCTCGCGGGCACGGCCCGCACACGTCTCGAAGACGTGGCCCGAGGCGTCCCACGGCTGCGCCGCGAACCGGGCCGGGTCGGTGACGCCGGAGCGCCAGCCGTGGTGGAAGTAGAGCGAGGCGCCGTGGTCGATGACCCAGAGGTCGCCGTTCCACAGCAGGAGGTTCGGGTTGCGCCACGAGCGGTCGACGTTGGCGGTGAACGCGTCGAGCCACAGCACGCGGGCGCCCTCGTCGTCGGCGGCGGTGACCTGGCCGTCGACGCCGAAGGACCCCGGCAGGAAGTCGATGCCGAGGTTGGGCCCCACGCTCGCGTTGAGCAGGTCCTGCACCTCCTCGTCGGCCTCGTAGCGGGCGATCTCGGGGTCGAGGTCGAGCACGACGAGCCGCGGGGTGCGCAGTCCGAGCCGGGTGGCCAGGCCGCTGACCACGACCTCGGCGACGAGCACCTTCGCCCCCTGGCCTGCCCCGCGGAACTTGCAGACGTAGGTGCCGAGGTCCTCGGCCTCCACGACCCCGGGCAGGCTGCCGCCCTCGCGCAGCGGGGTGACGTAGCGGGTGACGGTGACGGTGGGCAGGCCGGCGCTCACTGGACCGGCGCCTCCGCGGCGAGACGGGCCTTCTCGGCCTCGACGTCGAAGTCGGCCTCGGGCCACTGCAGGTCGAGGCCGCGCAGGGTCTCGAGCAGGAGCTGGCCGATCGCGAGGTTGCGGAACCACTTCTTGTCCGACGGCACCACGTGCCACGGCGCGAGCTGGGTGCTGGTGCGCTCGAGCACGGTCTCGTAGGCCTGGCGGTACGCCGTCCAGTACTCGCGCTCGTCGAGGTCGCCCGGGTTGTACTTCCAGTGCTTGTCGGGGTTCTCGAGCCGCGCGGCCAGGCGCGCCTTCTGCTCGTCGGCGCTGATGTGCAGCATGCACTTGATGATCGCGTGCCCCTCGTCGACGAGCCGGGCCTCGAACTCGTTGATCGCGCCGTAGCGACGCTCGATCTCGTCGGGCTCGGCAAAGCCGCGCACCTTGGCGATCAGCACGTCCTCGTAGTGGGAGCGGTCGAAGACACCGATGTAGCCGGCCGGCGGCAGGCCCTTCTCGATGCGCCACAGGAAGTCGTGCGCACGCTCCTGCTCGGTCGGGGCCTTGAACGAGGTGATCCGCACGCCCTGGGGGTCGACGAGCCCGATCGTGTGGCGCAGCACCCCGCCCTTGCCGCTGGTGTCCATGCCCTGCAGCACCAGCAGCACCCGACGCTCGGAGCCGACCGTGCGCTGCGCCCACAGCCGCTCCTGGAGGTCGGAGAGCTCGTCACCCATGGCGAAGAGCGTCGCCTTGCCGTCGTCCTTCTTCCCGTCGAACCCGGGCGCCACGTCGGTGGGGATCGCGGTCAGGTCCACCGGCCCTGCAGGCAGGCGCAGCTGGGCGGTGATGTCGTCGGTCATGGGCACATCATGGCCCACCGGCCAGGCGGGACCGCGGACCCGGTCAGTGGGCCATGCCGTCGCCGACGACCGGGGGCAGCACCGACCACGGGAAGTCGATCCACTGCTCGGTGAGCCGCCAGGAGTAGTCGGGCTTGATGACCGACTGCGGCTTCTCGTAGATCACCGCGGTGCGAGCCTCGGCGACATGGCCCGCGCAGAAGGCGTGGACCAGCTCGAGGGTGCGGCCGGTGTCGGCGACGTCGTCGGCGACGAGGACCTTCAGCCCGGACAGGTCGATGGCCGCCGGGGTGGGCGGGAGCATGATCGGCACGTCGAGGCGCTGGTCGACGCCAGTGTAGAACTCGACGTTGACCACCGAGATGTTCTTCACCGCCAGCGCGTAGCCCAGCCCCATGCCCAGCGCGAGTCCGCCGCGGGCGATCGAGAGGATCATGTCGGGGGCGAACCCCGAGTCGGCGACCTGCTGGGCCAGCTGACGGGTGGCCGTGCCGAACCGCTCGTAGGTGAGGACCTCACGCTCGTTGCTCACCCGGGACATCCCACCAGAGCCTCCGCGACGGCGGAAGAGGGTGGTCAGTCCTCGGGCATCGTCGCATCGTCCAGCCCGCCGGCTCCGGCGTCGGCGAGCGCCTCGCGCACGACGGCGAAGGCGAGCCCGGCGCCGTAGCCCTTGCGGGCCAGCAGCCCCGCCAGTCGGCGGGTGGCGACCTGCGTGTCGAGACCCCGCATCGAGCGCAGCTTCTTCTCGACGAGCGCACGGGCAGCTGCGCGCTGGTCGTCGTCGTCGATCTGCTCGAGCGCCTCGGCCGCGGCCTCGTCGTCGACGCCCTTGCGGCGCAGCTCCTGCTTCAGGGCCCGCGGCGCCAGACCGCGGCTGCGGTGACGGCTCTCCACCCACTGCCGCGCGAACGCGGCGTCGTCGATGAGGCCGACCTCGGTGAAGCGGTCGAGCAGCGAGGCGGCGAGGTCGTCGGGAACCCCGCGCTTGGCCAGCTTGTCGGCCAGCTCCTGGCGGGTCCGGGCCTGCCCGGTGAGGGTGTCGAGCAGGATCTTGCGGGCCACGCCCTCCGGGTCTGCCTCGACCTCGGCGGCGGCGGCCTCCTCGCGTGCGACCCGGGCGGCCTCGCGCTCCTCCCAGGTCCGGGTCCGGCTCCTGCCGCCGGCGCGCTTCCTCGAGCCGCGCCTCGGGGTGCCGGACTCGTCGCGCGACGCCGACTCGCCGTCCGCCGCGGCGCGTCGTGGGCGACCCGCCTCGGCGCCGCGTGCAGGCGTGGAAGGGGTCTCCCCCGCCCACGCCTGCACGCCGAGGCTGACGTCACCGGCCCACGCGGGCGCCGGCCGGCTCTCAGAAGTCATCGACCCCGATGGGCTCGTCGCTCAGGTCGTCGGCGGGCTTGTCGACGGACGGGATGACGCCCAGCTTCTCCAGGATCAGCTTCTCGATCTCGTTGGCGAGGTCGGGGTTGTCCTTGAGGAAGTTGCGCGAGTTCTCCTTGCCCTGGCCGAGCTGGTCGCCCTCGTAGGTGTACCAGGCGCCGGCCTTGCGGATGATGCCCGCCTCGACGCCGACGTCGATCAGGCCACCCTCGCGGCTGATGCCCTTGCCGTACATGATGTCGAACTCGGCCTGCTTGAACGGCGGCGCGACCTTGTTCTTGACGACCTTGACGCGGGTGCGGTTGCCGACCATGTCGGTGCCGTCCTTGAGCGTCTCGATGCGACGCACGTCGAGGCGCACCGAGGAGTAGAACTTCAGCGCGCGACCACCGGTGGTGGTCTCCGGCGAGCCGAACATGACGCCGATCTTCTCGCGCAGCTGGTTGATGAAGATCGCCGTGGTGCCGGCGTTGTTGAGGGCACCGGTCATCTTGCGCAGCGCCTGGCTCATCAGGCGCGCCTGGAGGCCGACGTGGCTGTCGCCCATCTCGCCCTCGATCTCGGCGCGGGGCACCAGGGCCGCCACGGAGTCGATGACGATCAGCGACAGGGCGCCGGAGCGGATCAGCATGTCGGCGATCTCGAGCGCCTGCTCACCGGAGTCGGGCTGGGAGACCAGCAGGGCGTCGGTGTCGACACCGAGGTTCTTCGCGTACTCCGGGTCGAGCGCGTGCTCGGCGTCGATGAAGGCGACGATGCCGCCCGCGGCCTGCGCGCTGGCCACCGCGTGCAGGGCGACCGTCGTCTTTCCGGAGGACTCCGGACCGTAGATCTCCACCACGCGACCGCGCGGGAGACCGCCGAGGCCGAGGGCCACGTCGAGGGCGATCGACCCCGTGGGGATCACCTCGAGCGGCGCCCGCGTCTCGTCGCCCAGTCGCATGACCGAGCCCTTGCCGAACTGCTTCTCCACCTGGGCGAGGGCGGCGTCAAGGGCCTTCTCGCGGTCTGCACCAGCCATGGCTGTGTCCCGTTCTGTTCGTCGAGTGATGTGTCGGTATGTCTGCGACGCTAGGGCGAGCCACCGACAGTCCCTGGTCAGGACGGTCACGAGCTGTGGACAACCTCGCCCCTCGTCATACCTGTGGACACACCGTAGCCCGAACAGGTGTTCGACGCGCGCTCCTGCCCGGCGTGTCGCGCGAGGGACCGGGGCCGGTCAGCCGTGGCGCCGGGTGAGCCCGCCCGCCACCACCACGGTGAGGGCGAGCAGGGCGGCGAGGAGGGCGAGCGCGGCGTACCCCAGGGAGCCGACGACCACGCCAGCGACGGCGCCGCCGACGGCCGCGGTCAGCGCCATGGCCATGTCGGAGGTGCCCTGGACGTCGGTGCGGGCCGCGATCGGCGTGCGGTCGGCGATCACGGTGGAGGCGGCCACGGTCGCGGCCGACCACCCCAGGCCGAGCAGGAAGAGCCCGGTGACGATCTGCCACGACGAGCCCTCGGGGGACGAGCCGCAGAGGGCGAGGGACACCAGCAGGACGACTCCCCCGGCGACCAGGACGGTGCTGCGCCCGAGCCGGTCCGCGGCCCAGCCCATGACCGGCGCGAAGGCGAACATGCCCAGGACGTGGACGGAGATGACGAAGCCGATGACCTCGAGGTGCGCGCCGCCGTGCTCCATGTGGAGCGGCGTCATGATCATCACCGTCACCATCGCGGCGTGCGCGCACGCCATCGCGACGACGGCCGCGCCCACCGCCGGCACCTCGCGCACGACTGCGGCGAAGCGGCCCCACGACCGACCCATCGGCTCGGCCACCGTCTCGGGGACGACGCCGGCGACCTCCTGGGCGAGGAGGAGCGGGTCGGGACGCAGCCGCCACCACACCCAGCCGGCGGCGACCACCAGGACCACCGAGCCGATGGCGAAGCCCCCCGTCAGCTCCGGGACCCCCAGGCTGCGCGCGACGCGGCCGCCGACGCCGGTGAGGTTGGGCCCGGCTACGGCTCCGATGGTCGTCGCCCACACCACCACCGAGAGCGCCCTGGCCCGGTGGGCCTCGGTCGCCAGGTCGGTGGCGGCGTAGCGCGAGCCGTTGTTGACGGCCGTGGTGGCGCCCAGCAGGAGCGCCCCCACGAGCAGGAGCGGCATCGAGCCGACCGTGCCGGCCACCACTGCCAGGGCCGCCCCGACCGACCCGATCAGGTAGCCGGTCACCAGCCCGACGCGCCGCCCGCGGCGCCGCATCAGCCGGGCCAGCGCGTACGCCGCGACCGCCGTGCCGAGCACCTGCGAGGTCTGCGCGAGCCCGGCCAGGGTCTCGCTGCCGGAGATGTCGCGGGCGAGCAGCGAGGCGGTGGCGACCCCGATCGTGACGCCGACGGCGCCGACCGCCTGGGAGACGACGAGCGTGCGGACGGTGTGGCGCTGGACGGCCTCGACGTCGACCCCCTCGACGGTGGCGCTCACCGCTCGCTCTCGGGCAGCTCGAGCTGGCGGCGCACGGCCGCCCACACCTGCTTGGGGGGCATGCCGGAGTCGAGCGCCTCCTGCGTGGTGCGCCCGTCGAGGTCGCGCACGACCGTCAGCTCGGCCCACGTGCGGGAGTAGTCACGGCCCAGGACGTCGTCGAGCCGCGCCCAGAACTCGGTGTGCCTCATCCGCACACCCCATCACGGACCGCCGACACCTCGAGCCAGGACTCCCCTCGCGACCCGGGCACCCCCTCAGAGAGCCGCTCCACGGTCCACCCGGCGCCGTCGACCACGGCGCGCAGGGACTCGGCGCGCCAGTAGGTGAAGTGGCGCGGCGAGCGGACCGAGCCGTGCGTCGACCAGGCCTCGCCGTCCCCCTCCTTGACCGAGACCCGCAGCACCCCTCCCGGGCGGGTCACCGCCGCCAGCCGCGCCAGGACGACGGGGAGGTCGTCACGGCGCACGTGGAGCAGCGAGGCATTGGCCCACACCGCGTCGTACGCACCGTCCGGCGAGGACAGGTCGTCGACGAGGGGGTCGAGCACGTCGCACTCGTGTCCCTGCGCGCGCAGCAGCGCGACGAACCCCGGCGTGACGTCGGTGCGGCGCACGACCAGGCCCCGCTCCTCCATCGCCCGCGCGTCGCGTCCGCTCCCGGACCCCACCTCCAGCACCCGTGCGCCGGGTCCCAGCCGTCGCGCCAGGGCGTCGAGGTCGGCGCGGACCCGGTCCGGCAGCGGCGGCGCGGCCTCGGCGTACGCGACGGCGTCGAGGTCGTAGGCGTGCACCGTCCGGCCGACGGCGTCGTCCTCGCTCACCGCACCCCGACGTCGTGGAGGTGGTGCACGACGTCGTGCAGGTGGTAGGCGCCGAGCGAGGCGACGGTGAACTCGTCGCCGTTGGAGCGGGTGCCGCGCCTGGTGGCCGCCTCGTCGTCCACGCCGGCGTAGAGGCCGGCCACCGCCCGGGCCGCCTCGACGAGTTCGTCGGCCACCACGGCCGGGTCCTGCGAGGCGTAGTCGCGCTCGAGCGCCGTCGCGTCCTGGTCCCAGTCGGCGAAGCGCGGACCGTCCTCCTCGAGCATGAGCCGCACCCGCTCACCGAAGACGACGTGGACGTCGCGCACGTGGCAGGCGTACTCCAGCGGGGACCACACGCCCGCCGCCGGGCGCTCCCGGACGTCGCGCCGCGCGAGCACCTCCGACCACGTCGTCGCCGTGTCGTGGACCAGGCCCGCGAGGTCCGCGACGCGCTGCGCCGAGGCGTCGAAGCCGCAGTCGGGGCAGCGGCGCTCCAGGACCCAGGTCCAGTCCTTGGTGTCGGGCTCGATCGCGTCGGGGGTCAGCGCTCATGGCGCTCATCCAACCAGCCGCCGGGCGGGGCACAATGCGCGGAATGGACATCCGCCGCGCAGATCCGGCCGACCTCCGCGCCGTCGCCGCGATCTACGAGCGCGAGGCCCGCGAGGGCCATGCGACCTTCGACGTCGAGGGCCGTGCGACGTCGGACTGGGAGGCGAGGCTGGCCGGCGACGACCTGTTCCTGGTCGCCGAGCACGACGGTGACGTGATCGGCTACGCGACCTCCGGTCCCTACCGCCCCAAGCCGGCCTACGCCCACACGCGCGAGACCACGATCTACGTCGCGCCGGGCCACCAGGGACGCGGCACCGGTCGGGCGTTGTACGACGACCTGCTCGCGCGGCTGTCGCGCGACGGCGTGCACACGGTCGTGGCCGCCGTCGCGCTGCCCAACCCGGCGAGCGTCGCGCTGCACCGCGCGTGCGGCTTCGAGGAGGTGGGCGTGATGCGCCAGGTCGGACGCAAGCACGACCGCTGGATCGACCTGGTCTGGCTCCAGCGGGTGCTGGGCTGAGACGGGCTGGGGCTCCGGCTCAGGCCAGACCGAGCTCGCGGGTGGAGACCTCCCGCATCTCGACCTTGCGCACCTTGCCGGTGACGGTCATCGGGAACTCCTCCACCACCATGACGTAGCGCGGGATCTTGTAGTGGGCGAGCCTCCCGGTCGCGAAGGCGCGCACGGCCTCCGCGTCGAGCGGCGTGGCGCCCGGTCGCATCCGCAGCCACGCGCACAGCTCCTCGCCGTACCTCGCGTCCGGGACGCCGACGACCTGGACGTCCTCGATGTCGGGGTGGGTGTAGAGGAACTCCTCGATCTCGCGCGGGTACACGTTCTCCCCGCCACGGATGACCATGTCCTTGATCCGGCCCGTGATGCGGACGTAGCCGTCGTCGTCCATCACGCCGAGGTCGCCGGTGTGCATCCAGCCGTCGGGGTCGATCGCCTCGCGGGTCTTCTCGGGGTCGTCCCAGTAGCCGAGCATCACCGAGTAGCCGCGGGTGCAGAACTCCCCCGCCTCGCCGCGCGGCAGCGTCTCGCCGCCGACCGGGTCGACGATCTTGACCTCGAGGTGCGGGCACACCCGACCGACCGTGCCGACCTTGCGCTCCAGCGAGTCGTCGCGACGGGTGTGGGTGGAGACCGGCGAGGTCTCGGTCATGCCGTAGGCGATGGTCATCTCGTCGATGCCGGCGGCGATGAGCTTCTTCATCATCTCCTCGGGACAGGGAGAGCCGGCCATGATGCCCGTGCGGACCGAGGACAGGTCGTAGGAGGCGACGTCGGGCAGCGCCCACTCCGCGATGAACATCGTCGGCACGCCGTAGAGGGAGGTGCAGGCCTCGTCGGCCGTGGCGCGCAGGGTCAGCGCGGGGTCGAAGCCCGGCGCGGGGATGACCATCGTCGAGCCGTGGGTGGAGCAGGCGAGGTTGCCCATGACCATCCCGAAGCAGTGGTAGAAGGGCACCGGGATGCACACGCGGTCGGCCTCGGTGTAGCCGCAGACCTCGCCCACGAGGTAGCCGTTGTTGAGGATGTTGCGGTGGCTGAGGGTCGCGCCCTTCGGGAACCCGGTGGTCCCGGACGTGTACTGGATGTTGATCGGGTCGGTGGGCGACAGCGACGCCTCCCGCTGCTCGAGCTCGTCCGCACCGACGCCGTCACCGTCCGCCAGCAGCGCGCCCCAGCTCTCCTCGTCGTCGAGGTGCACGACCCGCTCGAGGGCGTGCGTGTCGGCGCTCGTCTCGGCGATCATCGCGCGGTAGTCGCTGGTGCGGAACGACGTGGCGCTGACCAGGAGCCGCATGCCCGACTGGTTGGCGACGTAGGAGAACTCGTGGGTGCGGTAGGCCGGGTTGACGTTGACCAGGATCGCGCCGATCCGGGCGGTCGCGAACTGCACGAGGGTCCACGCGGCACTGTTCGGTCCCCAGATCCCGACCCGGTCGCCCTTCTCGACGCCCGCGCCGATCAGGCCCCGGGCGAGGCGGTCCACGTCGGCGTCGAGCTCGGCCCACGTCCAGCGCCGTCCGGAGGCCACCTCGACCAGCGCCTCGCGGTCGCCGTGCGCCGCGACGGTGCGGCGCAGGTTCGCCCCGATCGTCTCCTCCAGGAGCGCGGGGGTGCTCTCGCCCTGCGCGTGCGAGGCGGCCGGGGACGGTGCGGTGGACTCCATGCCCGGCAACCTACGGCTCGCGCGCAGCGCCGCCAAGGGCCTCAGGTCAGCAGCAGCCTGTCGAGCCGACGGCGCACGACGAGCAGGCCGACCACGCCCATCGCCAGGAGGTAGACGACCGACACGGCCGACTCCCAGGTCAGCACGCCGGTGGTCAGCTCGCGGCACAGGACGACCCCGCGATAGAGCGGCGTGGCCTCCACGACCCACCGCAGCACGCCGTCGCCGAAGGCCTCGACCGGGAAGAAGGTCGCGGAGAAGAGGAACAGCGGCATCTGCGCGAGGGTGATCTTGTCGAAGTCCTGCCAGGACTTCATCCACGTCGTCAGCGCCATGCAGACGGCCGAGAACGCGAAGGCGATCAGCACCGCCGCCGGCAGCGCCAGGACCGCCCACCACGACTCGACGAGCCCCATCGCCACCATGACGACGAGGAACGCCGCGGAGTAGACCGAGCCGCGCAGCAGGCCCCAGGTGATCTCGCCGCGGGCGATGTCGCCGGTCGACAGTGGGGTGGCGAGCATCTGGTCGTAGAGCTTCTCGTACTTGAGCTTGAAGAAGACGTTGAAGGTCGAGTCGAGCAGCGCACCGTTGAAGGCGGAGGTGGCGAGCATCGCGGGGGCCACGAAGGCGGCGTAGGGGACCTGCTCGCCGTGGAACTCGAAGGAGTCGATGAGCTGCCCGACGCCGATCCCGATCGAGAAGAGGTAGAGGACCGGCTCGAGGAAGCCGGTGAGGAAGAGCTTCCACGCCGACTTGTAGACGATGAAGTTGCGCAGCACGAGCAGGCGGGCGGCGCCCACCGGCGTCAGGGGTGCGGGGATCGGGCCGACGAGCGCCACCTCAGACCTCCAGCCGCTTGTCGAGCCCGCGCACGGCCCAGACCCAGCCCACGACGGCGAGGCCGACGAGCACGGCGAGGTTGACCAGGGCCAGCGGCCAGTCGACGGTGTCGAGGCAGAACATCCGCGACAGCGAGACGCCGTGCCACAGCGGCGTCAGCCGCGCGACCCACTCCAGCACGGGCCCGAGGTTGCTCACCGGGAAGAACGCGCCGGAGAACAGCGTCAGCGGGAGCACCCCGAGCCGGAACAGCAGCCCGAAGCCCTCCTCCGACCGCAGTCGCGCGGAGTAGCCGAAGGCGAGGGTCGCGAACGCGGTGCCGACCAGCACCTGCGCCACCCACGCCAGCAGCGGCCCCCACCACGTCTCGAAGACCCCGAACGGCGCCAGCACGAGCATGAACACCGCGCACGCGGAGGCGACGCGGAAGACGACGAAGGCGAGGAAGGCGTTGACCAGGTCGCGCACCGCCAGCGGCGTGGCGAGCTGGGCGAAGAACGTCTTGTGCCACTTGATGGCCCCCATGACGGGGTACGTCGACTCGCTCACCGCGATGGTCATCGCGTGGGCGGCGACCAGCCCGGGGACGATGAAGGCGAGGTACGACGTCGCGCCCTCGAGACGGGCGGGGTCGGCGTCGATGAAGCCCCCGAGCAGGACGCCCATCGCGAGGACGTAGAAGAGCGGGGTGGCGAACGAGTTGGCCACTCCCCCGCGCCAGGTGCGCTTGTAGACGGTGGCCCAGTAGTCGTACTGCCGCGCCATGCCCTCGCGGACCGAGAGGGTCCCGCTGGGGCGCCCGGTCGTCGTCCTCGTCGTCGCGTCGGACATCAGTCGGCCAGGCTCCGGCCGGTGAGGCGCAGGAAGACGTCCTCGAGGGTGGAGCGGCGCACCAGCGTCGCGATGGGCTGCAGGCCGCGCTCGATGACGGCCGTGACGACCTCCTCGCCGTGGTCGCTGTAGACCAGGAGCCGGTCGGGCAGCACCTCGACGCGCTCGCCGAGGTCCTCCACCTTCGCCGCCAGCGCCTCGTGCTCGCCGACGCCGAAGCGCAGCTCGGCGACCTCGCGGGTGGAGTGGGCGTCGATCAGCTCGCGCGGCGACCCCTCGGCGGCGATGACACCCTTGTCCATCACCACGAGGCGGTCGCAGAGCTGCTCGGCCTCGTCCATGTAGTGCGTGGTGATGACCAGGGTGACGCCGGCCTGCTTGAGCCGGAACAGCTGGTCCCACAGGACGTGGCGCGCCTGCGGGTCCAGACCCGTCGTGGGCTCGTCGAGGAGCAGCACGTCGGGGTTGTTGATCAGGCTGCGCGCGATGGTGAGGCGGCGCTTCATGCCGCCGGAGAGGTCCTCGACCTTGGCCTTGGCCTTGTCGGTGATCTGGGCGAACTCCAGCAGCTCGGTGGCCCGCTCGCGGCACGTCGCGCGGTCGAGGCCGAAGTAGCGGCCGTAGATGTAGAGGTTGTCGAAGACGTTGAGCTCGTTGTCGAGCGTGTCCTCCTGCGGGCAGACGCCCAGCCGACCTCGGATCGCGGGGCCGTCGGTGGCCGGGTCCATCCCGAGGATGCGCAGCTCGCCGCCGCTGACGGGGCTCACCGAGGCGATCATCCGCATGGTGCTCGACTTGCCCGCACCGTTGGGTCCGAGGAAGCCGAACGCCTCGCCCTGCAGCACGTCGACGTCGATGCCCTTGACGGCCTCGAAGTCACCGAACGACTTGCGCAGCCCCCGGGCCGAGATCATGGTGTCCCTCACGTCGCAGGACACTAGATCAGCCGTGCGTCGGACGGGTAACCCCTCGCGGGTCGCCCGTGGACCACGACGGCTCCCAGCAGGTTCGTACGATCGGTGGCGTGGACGCCGGCAGGCCTCGGAGTGCGATCGAGGACATCACCCCGCACGCCCCGGCCATGCCGGGCACGGTGCTGATGAACCAGCACTGGCGCGACCTGACCTTCCTGCACTGGGCGGTCGACCCGGGGCTGGTCGCTGGCCTCATGCCGCCCGGCGTGCGACCCGACACCCTCGACGGGCGGACCTACGTCGGGCTGATCCCCTTCCGCATGGTCGACGCCGCGCCGTTCCGGCTGCCGGGCGTGCCGTGGCTGGGGTCGTTCCTCGAGACCAACGTGCGCCTCTACTCCGTCGACGACACGGGCCGCCGCGGCATCGTGTTCCTCAGCCTCGACGCCGACCGGCTCGCGGTCGTGCTGGGCGCGCGTGCCGGGTTCGGCGTGCCCTACCGGTGGGCGCGGATGCGCTACTCCCGCGACGGCGACGTGCACACCTACGACGCACGTCTGCGCTGGCCGGGTGCGCGGGGCGCCACCCACCTCGTGGTCCGCGCCGGTCCGCGCCGCGAGCCCACCGAGGTCGACCACTTCCTCAGCGCGCGCTGGGGGCTGCACAGCCGGGTGCTGGGCCGCACCCTCTACGTCCCCAACCGGCATGCGCCCTGGCCGGTGCACGACGCCGAGGTGCTGGCGATCGACGACCGGCTGATGGCCTCGGTCGGGCTGCCCGGCCTGGCCGGGCGCCCGCCCGACCACCTGGCCTTCAGCCCGGGGGTGTTCACCGAGTTCGGCCTGCCGGGCGACGCACGTCGCCCCCGGACCTCCTGATCCTGCGCGGGGACTACGCCGACGGGGTCAGCCGCAGCAGGCGACCGGCGCCCTCGTCCTCCAGCAGCCAGATGGCGCCGTCCGGTCCCTGGTCGACCGCACGGACGCGCTCACCCAGGTCGAACACCTGCTGCTCGCCGGCCTCCGTGCCGTCGAGGTCGACGCGCACCAGCGCCTCGCCGGAGAGCGCGCCGATGAGCGCGTCACCGCGCCAGTCGGGGAACATCTCGCCGTCGTAGACCAGCAGGCTCCCGGGCGAGATGCTCGGGTTCCACCACGCAGCGGGCGCGGCAAACCCGTCTCCCTCGGCGTGGTCGGGGATCTCGCCGCCGCCGTAGTCGCTGCCGTTGGAGACCTCGGGCCAGCCGTAGTTGCCGCCTGGCTCCACGACGTTGAGCTCGTCGCCGCCCTCCGGGCCCATCTCGGTCTCCCAGAGGGTGCCGTCGGGGGCGAACTGGAGACCGAGCGGGTTGCGGTGGCCCCACGACCAGAGCTCGGCGCTCACCCCGCCCCGCTCGGCGAGGGGGTTGCCCGGTGCCGGGTCGCCATCGGGGGTCAGCCGCACGATCGACCCGAGGTTGTTGGTCGTGTCCTGAGCGGGGCTGCCCTGCTGCCGCTCGCCGGAGGTCACGAAGAGCTGCTCCCCGTCGGGTGAGAAGGCGATGCGGTGGCTGAAGTGACCGTCGCCCTCGACCTTGGGCGTCTGGCGCCAGACGACCTCGAGGTCCTCCAGTGCGGCCGCTCCCCCGCCCGACGCGAGCCGGGCCCGGCCCACCACCGCGCCCGAGCCGCCGTCACCCGCCTCGACCCAGCTGAGGTAGATCGTGCGGTCCTGCTCGTAGGTCGGGGCGGGCACGACGTCGCCGAGCCCGCCCTGGCCCGCGTCGACCACCTCCGGCACGCCGGCCACCTCGACGTCCTCGCCGGACCCGGCGTCACGCAGGTGGAGCACGCCGCTGCGCTCGGTGACGAGGAGGTCGCCGGAGCCGGGCAGGAACGCCATCGCCCACGGCTCGTCGTAGCGCCCGACCTCCTCCACCGCGAAGGGCCAGGCGCCGTCGCCCTCCGCCGTGGCGGGGCCGAGGGCGCCGGACGCGGCGGTGTCGCCGGAGCACCCGGTGGCGGCGGCGAGCAGTCCGGCGAGCAGTCCGCCGAGGGCGGGCGACAGCGTTCTCATGGCTCCATCGTGCGCGGGGGTGGCAAGGAGCCCGGTCGTCGCGAAAAACTTCGCGGGCCGATGTCGAAGCGCGGGGAGCCCGTTCGACGTACGTGCGAGACAGCAGTCCACACACCACACAGGAGTTGAGTCAGATGCCGCGTTTCATGGGATTCGTCCGCATGGAGGAGAACATCGGGATGCCGCCCCAGGCGCTGTTCGAGGCGATGGACGGCTACATCGGGGAGCGCGCCGCGGACGGTCGCTTCGTCGACGGCGGCGGGCTCTACGGCACCGAGGACGCCGTCAACTTCGTCGTCCGCGACGGCGAGGTCACCCGCGTCGACGGCCCCTACGCCGAGGGCAAGGAGGTCGTCGGCGGCTGGTCGCTGCTGGAGTACCCCAGCCTCGAGGACGCGGTGGCCGACCAGCAGGCGTTCGCGCAGCTGCACGCCGACCACTGGCCCGAGGCCACGGTCGTCGCGACGCTGCGCCAGGTCTCCGGCGGGCCCGAGGAGCCCACCGCCTGAGCACCTCTCACTACGCTGGCCGCGTGCCGGCAGGGACCACTGACGACGAGCCCGCGAGGGCCGTGATCGCCGCGTGGCGGGCCGAGTCGGCCCGCCTCGTGGGCGCCCTCACCCGGATGACCCGCGACGTCGCCCTCGCCGAGGACCTGGCGCAGGACGCGCTCGTGGCCGCGCTCGAGCAGTGGCCGGTCACCGGGATCCCGGACAACCCGGCCGCGTGGCTGATGACCACGGCCCGGCGCCGCGGCATCGACCACGTCCGGCGCGCGGACACGCTGCGCCGCAAGGTCGCCGAGCTCGAGCACGGCGGCCGGCGCAGGGAGGAGGCGGACGTGCCGGACCTCGACGACCAGGTCGACCACATCGAGGACGACGTCCTCCGGCTCGTGTTCCTCAGCTGCCACCCGTCCCTGACGCCGGAGTCCCGCGCGGCGCTGACCCTGCGGCTGGTCGGTGGGCTGACGACCGCGGAGATCGCGCGCGGCTTCCTCACGACCGAGGCGACGATGGGTCAGCGCATCTCCCGGGCCAAGAAGACCCTCGCGCAGGCGGGCGCCGCGTTCGAGCTGCCCACCGGCGCCGAGCGCGAGGCCCGCCTCGACGACGTGATGGCCGTGCTCTACCTCATCTTCAACGAGGGCTACTCCGCCACGGCCGGTGACGACTGGATGCGTCCCGACCTGGTCGAGGAGGCGACGCGGCTGGCGCGGATGCTGTCCGACCTCGCGCCCGACGAGCCCGAGGTGCTCGGCCTCCAGGCGCTGCTGGAGCTCCAGGGCTCGCGCACCGCGGCCCGGCTGTCCGCCGACGGCGAGCCGGTGCTGCTCGACGACCAGGACCGGGCGCTGTGGGACCGGCTGCGCATCCGGCGCGGCCTCGCCGCGCTGGAGCGCGCGACCTCGCTCGCCGCCACGGGCGTCCCCGTCGGCCGCTACTTCCTCCAGGCCTCGATCGCCGCCTGCCACGCCCGCGCCCGGCGGGCCGAGGACACCGACTGGCGTCGCATCGCCGCGTTGTACGACGTCCTGGCCGGCGCCGCGCCCGGACCGGTCGTCGAGGTCAACCGGGCGGTCGCGCACGGCCGGGCGCACGGGGCCGCCGCCGGACTGGCGGTGCTGGCGGCGCTCGACCCGTCGTCGCTGGCCGGGTCGCCCCTGCTGCCGGGCGTGCGCGGGGACCTGCTCGAACGGGCGGGCCGGCACGACGAGGCCGCGCACGCCTTCGACGACGCCGCCCGGCTCACCCGCAACGAGGGCGAGCGGGCGGTGCTGCTGCGCCGGGCGGGCGCCAACCGGGGTGCAGGCGGAGGCTGACGTCGCGCACCAGGAAGGCAGTTCGGCTGTCGGCCACCGAATGCCGAGCGTGGCAGGGCCGCGTCAGCCGGCGAACTGCCTTCATGGTGCTGCGTCAGTAGGTGACCCCGTCGTCGGAGAGCGGCACCGACGGACCGAGTCCTGCCGACTCCGCGGAGTTGTAGGCGATGCCGATGAGCAGGCGGAGCGTCTGCTCCAGCCAGCCGAAGGTGATGTAGATGGACAGCGCGACGACCAGCCCCCAGATCAGCGGGAAGAGCCCGGCGTAGCTGGTGGCAGCGACGAGCACGCTCACGACAGCCACCAGCACCACGAGGACCAGCTTCACCGTGCCGATCGTGTTTGCGAGCCGCGCAGCGGGCACCACGTCGACGTGGCCGGCGTACGGGTAGGCGTCGGACATGCTGCTGGATCGTTGTTCCCCCATGGCGCGCACCCTACGACGCAGGCGGCGCCCCGCGCGCCCTGACCGACAGGGTGTGCCGCGCCGCGTGCCGCCACGGTAGGAAGGAGCCATGCGCATCTTCTTCACCGGCGGCAGCGGCAAGGCCGGCCGCCACGTCGCCCCGTACCTCGCCGACCAGGGCCATCAGGTCACCAACGCCGACCTCGTCCCGCTCGGCCACGACCAGGTCGCCGACCTGCGGGTCGACCTCACCGACACCGGCGAGGTCTACTCCGCTCTGGCCGGGCTCGCGACCTTCGAGGAGCTCGACCTGCCGCAGAAGCCGTCCTACGACGCGGTGGTGCACTTCGCCGCGATCCCGGCGATCCTCCGCGAGCCTGACGCCGCCACCTACGCCACCAACGTGCTCAGCACCTACAACGTGCTCGAGGCCGCGACCCGCCTCGGGATCCCCAAGGTGGTCTTCGCCTCGTCCGAGACGACCTACGGCGTCTGCTTCGCCCAGGGCGAGCGCAAGCCGCTCTACGTCCCGGTCGACGAGGAGCACCCCACGGTGCCGGAGGACTCCTACGCGATGTCGAAGGTCGCGGGCGAGGTCACCGCGCGGTCGTTCCAGGCGCGCAGCGGCACCGACGTCTACGGCCTGCGCATCAACAACGTCATCGAGCCGCACGAGTACGCCGAGATGTTCCCGCCGTTCCTCCACGACCCGGCGCTGCGACGGCGCAACGTCTTCGCCTACATCGACGTGCGCGACCTCGGGCAGATGGTGCAGCGCTGCCTGGAGACCGACGGGCTGGGCTACGAGGTCTTCAACGTCGCCAACGCCGACATGTCGGTGGCCGCGACGACCGGCGAGGTCATCGAGCGGTTCTACGACGGCGTCGAGGTGCGGCGCCAGATGGGGCGCGACGAGACGTTCTACGCCATCGACAAGGCACGCGAGCTCGTCGGCTTCGATCCGCAGCACTCCTGGCGCGACGTGCTCTCCGACCCGGGAGCCGCGTCGTGACGGAGCGCCAGCCGGTCACCTTCGCCCACCACGCCCACGTGTCGGGCCCGTTCCTGCACGGCACCAAGGCCGTGCTGCGTCCCGGCGACGAGCTGGTCGCCGGCTACGCCTCCAACTACGACGCCGAGCGCGCCCTGCGCCACATCTACTTCACGACGCTGGAGAGCACGGCGGCCTGGGGCGCGCAGCTCGCGACGGCACTGGCGGGCCTGGAGGGCCCCGGGCACGTGTACGCCGTGGAGCCGCTCGGACCGTTCGAGGACGACCCCAACGTGACCGACAAGAAGTTCCCGGGCAACCCGACCGAGTCCTACCGCACCCACCACGCCCTGCGGGTCCTGCACGAGGTGCACGACTGGCAGCCGCACTCCCCCGAGGCGCTGCAGACGATGCTCGACGGGCTGGCCCGGCTCCGCGAGCAGGGGCTCGACGTGATCGAGGACTGAGGTCCTCAGAGCACGGTGAACCCCGGCACGAGCCCCTCCCGCCCCGTCGCGGCGCGCAGCAGCGGTCCCGCCGAGCCACCGGCGACCGCCAGCCGACCCACGAGGTCGAGCGCCTGCGCGGCGGGCAGGTCCGGCGGTCCGCCGGAAACGCCCAGCGCCGCGGCGAGGTCGAGGGTGTGCACGACGAGCTCGAACGTGCGGGTGGGGAGGTAGTCGGCCAGACGCATGCCGCCGGCGATGGTGGTGACGAGCTCGCCGCCGTCGCACGCCTCGACCACGGGGAGCACGCGGGCAGCGATCTCCTGAACGGCGCCCGCGGGGTCCGCGCCGAGGTCGCGACCTGCCTGACGCCCGCGCTCCGCGACGTCCGGGCCGGCTGCCAGGTCGCGCGTCATCGCGTAGTAGGCCTCGGTGGACTCCACGACCACGACGTCGGCCGGCCGGCCGAGATAGGTCTCCACCGTCAGCAGCGACCGGCTCGTGTGGCCGACCAGGCTGCGGACGTCCCACTCCCCGAGCCCGGGCGCGTCCCACCGGTCGCCGACGGCGCCGGTGGTGCTCACGAACCACCGAGCGGCCTCGGCGAACGCTCCCACCGACCGTGTCCACGCGTCATCCACGCGGACGACGATAGGACCTCGGCCGGCCGCTGGCCGGCCGAGGGGCTGGCTCAGGCCTGCGGACCCGAGGGGGACCCGAGGCCGTCGAGCCGGCCGAGCACGTCGTTGAGGTGCCGGCGCAGGTGGTCCGAGTGCTCCGACGCCACCTGCTGGAGGCGCGCGACCTCCGCCGCGTTCCTCATGCGCTGCTCCTCGGTGCGGGCGCGCTCGTCGTCCGCCGTGGCACGCGCCTCGTCGAGCGTGCGGGCTGCCTCCATGCGGGCGTCCTCGACCAGGCGCTCGGACTCGCGCTGCGCCGAGCGCACGAGCTCGCTCGCCTCCTCGCGCGCCGCAGCGACGATGGCCGCGGCCTCGTCCTTGGCGTCGGCGCGCCACTGGTCGGTCTCGCGGGCGGTCAGCTCCAGCAGCCGCGCTGCGGAGGGCGAGCGCGGACCCGGCACGCCGACCTCGCCCGTGGCGCTGTCCTGCGGCTCGCCCGCCCCGCTCTGGCTGCTCTCATCGAAATCCTGGCTCAGCACGTGCATCTCCTCGCTTGGGCCCCCCGCAGTGACATCTGCAGCAGCGTACGAGGTCGGCGCGGCGAAGTCCCGTCCCGGGCCGTGCAGCACCACCTGTTTGAGGGATGATCAGCCATGACTTCGCCTGGTGAGGACGTTGGGGACGCCTACCTCGCCCCGTCCCCACCCGAGGTGTGCGACCGGCTGGTCGCCCGCTGACGGAGGCGCTGGACGACACGCCGGCATCCGTTGTCCGCGACCGGTGCCGAAGACCGGTCCCTCCCCGTAGTCTGCTCGTCATGTCCGGTCACCGGGTCGAAGCCTCGCGCACAGTGTCCGTCGATCCCGAGACGGCCTTCCACCGGCTCCTCGGTGCGCGTCTGACCGACATCTTCCGCCGGCGCTACGCGGCGTTCCCCGCCGTGGTCGACGTGACCGGCCAGCCGGACGACTGGGGCGTCGTCGGGCAGACGCGCACGATCGTGCTCACCGACGGCGCCCGGCTCCGCGAGACGCTCACCGACGTCGACCCGACGAGCAGCTTCTCCTACCGCCTCGACGAGCTCGAGGGCCCGCTGCGCCACTTCGTCCAGACCATCGACGGGCTCTGGACCACCACCCCGCACGAGGGCGGCACCCGCATCAGCTGGTCCTGGACCTTCTACCCGAAGGCCGCACCGGCACGACTGACCACCAACGTCATCGGCCGGATGTGGGCGGGGTACGCCGAGCGCGCCCTGGCCGAGGTCGAGCAGGTCGTCACGCGCGACTGACGCGGGGGTCGGTCTCCTCGACGAGCGGCGTCAGGGGCACTGTCCTCGCACCACCCGCGTCGTCGACGCGGCGTCCTTCGCGAGCTTGTCCGGCGGGCGCACGGGGCGCCGCTCGAAGTTCCCGCCGCAGTTGGGGCACACCCCACCCAGGGCACCGTCGACGCAGTCGCGGCAGAAGGTGCACTCGTAGGTGCAGATGCGTGCGTCCGGCGACTCGGGCGGCAGGTCGCGGTCACAGCACTCGCAGCTCGGTCGTAGCTCCATCACGCCGCCATTGTCCTGGTCCGTGGCGGTCTGCGACGCCGGTTTTTCGGCCAGGTTCCGGCCCGATCGAGCCACCCGCCCGGCAGCGGCGTCACGCACTCGGGTCCGACGTCTCGCTCGAGGGTCACGCGGGCCCGGGGACCAGCAGCACCCGACGGGGAGATGCTCGCTCAGCCAGCCGAGGACTGAGGCAGGTCGGTGTCGGTCAGCGCGCCGATCCGCTCCTGGATGCTCGCCTCCGCACAGCGCCAGAGGGTGGCCGCGTGGGCGTGGTGGTGCTGGACGGCGGACCCGGGTCGCGCGGCGTCACGCAGTCGCTCCTGCACCGCGGCACGGCCGGCGAACGCGTCGGCAGCCTGCCCGAGCTCGCGGACGACCGCCGCCATCTCGTCGTGGGCCACCGCCGTCATGGCAGCAGCCTGCACGCGTCGTCCGTCGCGGAGGGTCCGCCACCACCGAGATGCCCGATTCTGAGCACGGAGCCCGACCTCCACGCGGGGGTGCGCACGCGGAGGGACCAGCCCGAAGGGCGAGGGCGAGTGTCGGACCCCGGTGACACACTGACGCCCATGACTGCTCTCGACCGTTTCAGCGCGCCGACGCGTGCCTGGTTCGAGGCGTCCTTCGCCAGCCCCACACCGGCGCAGGAGGGCGCGTGGGACGCCATCGCCGCCGGCAAGAACGCGCTCGTCGTCGCGCCCACCGGCAGCGGCAAGACGCTCAGCGCGTTCCTCCACGCCATCGACCGCCTGCTGAGCACCCCGCGGCCCGAGGAGAAGCTCCAGCGCACCCGCGTCCTCTACATCTCCCCGCTCAAGGCCCTCGGCGTCGACGTCGAGCGCAACCTCCGTGCCCCGCTCACCGGCATCCGCAACACCGCCGAGAGGCTGGAGGCCACGGTCCCCGACGTCACGGTCGGCCTCCGCTCAGGCGACACGAGCCCAGCCGACCGGCGCAAGCTCGGCACCACGCCGCCCGACATCCTCATCACGACGCCCGAGTCGCTCTTCCTGATGCTCACCAGCCAGGCCCGCGAGACGCTGCGCGGCGTCGACACGGTGATCATCGACGAGGTCCACGCCGTGGCCGGCACCAAGCGCGGCGCCCACCTCGGCATCAGCCTCGAGCGGCTGGACGCGCTCCTCGACAAGCCGGCCCAGCGCATCGGCCTCAGCGCGACGGTGCGCCCGCTGGAGGAGGTCGCCCGGTTCCTCGGCGGCAGCCAGCCGGTCGAGATCGTCTCCCCGCCCAGCACCAAGGAGTGGGACCTGCGCGTCGTCGTGCCCGTCGAGGACATGACCATGCCCGAGGACTACGACGAGGAGTCCGGCAACCCCGCCCGCTCCACCAGCATCTGGCCCCACGTCGAGGAGCACGTGGTCGACCTCGTCGAGCAGCACCGCTCCACCATCGTCTTCGCCAACTCCCGGCGCCTCGCCGAGCGGCTCACCGCCCGGCTCAACGAGATCGCCGCCGACCGGGCGGAGCGTGCCGCCGAGGCGGGCGGGGCCCACGGGCAGGACGACGACGACGACGGGGTCCGACGGCGCCCGCCGGTCGCCGCGCGGGACGCCGGCGCAGGTGATGGCGCAGTCCGGGCAGAGCTCCGGCGCCGAGTCGATCATCGCCAAGGCCCACCACGGCTCGGTGTCGAAGGAGCAGCGCGCGATCATCGAGGACGACCTCAAGCGCGGCCGGCTGCCCTGCGTCGTGGCGACCAGCAGCCTCGAGCTCGGCATCGACATGGGCTCGGTCGACCTGGTCATCCAGATCGAGTCGCCGCCCAGCGTCGCGAGCGCGCTCCAGCGCGTCGGCCGCGCGGGCCACCAGGTCGGCGAGACCAGCCGCGGCGTGCTGTTCCCCAAGCACCGCGGCGACCTCGCCCAGACCGCGGTGGCGGTCGAGCGGATGCGCACCGGCGCCATCGAGAAGATGTCGGTGCCGACCAACCCCCTCGACGTGCTCGCCCAGCAGGTCGTCGCGACCGTCGCGCTGGAGGACTGGCAGGTCGACGAGCTCTTCGCGCTCGTCCAGCGCTCGGCGTCCTACGCCCAGCTCCCGCGCAGCGCCTTCGACGCCACCCTCGACCTGCTCAGCGGCCGCTACCCGAGCGACGAGTTCGCCGAGCTGCGGCCGCGCATCGTGTGGGACCGCGTCAACGACACCCTGAGCGGTCGGCCCGGGGCCCAGCGCCTGGCCGTGACCAGCGGCGGCACCATCCCCGACCGCGGGCTCTTCGGGGTCTTCCTCGTCGGCGAGAAGGCCAGCCGCGTCGGCGAGCTCGACGAGGAGATGGTCTACGAGTCGCGCGTGGGCGACGTCTTCGCCCTCGGCGCGACGAGCTGGCGCATCGAGGACATCACGCACGACCGGGTCCTGGTCACCCCCGCGCCCGGCATCCCCGGCCGGCTCCCGTTCTGGAAGGGCGACGCCCTCGGCCGGCCCGCCGAGCTCGGGGCCGCGGTCGGCAGCTTCACCCGCGAGCTCGCCGCGCTGCCCGAAGCCACGGCCATCGCCACGGTCAAGGAGCGCGGGCTCGACGACTACGCGGCCCACAACCTCGTCACCTACATCTCCGAGCAGCGCGAGGCCACCCAGGTCGTCCCTCACGACACCCAGGTCGTGGTGGAGCGCTTCCGCGACGAGCTCGGCGACTGGCGCCTGGTCGTCCACTCCCCCTACGGCACGCCCGTGCACGCCCCGTGGGCGCTGGCCATCAACGCCCGGCTGCGCGAGCGTTTCGACGTCGACGGCCAGGCCGTGGCCTCCGACGACGGCATCGTCATCCGCATCCCCGACACCGACGCCGAGCCGCCCACCGGCGAGGTGATCGTCTTCGAGCCCGAGGAGATCGAGCAGCTCGTCACCCAGGAGGTCGGTGGCTCCGCGCTCTTCGCCAGCCGGTTCCGCGAGTGTGCCGCCCGTGCCCTCCTCCTCCCGCGCCGCGACCCCGGACGCCGCAGCCCGCTGTGGCAGCAGCGCCAGCGCAGCGCCCAGCTGCTCGAGGTCGCCTCGAAGTACCCGTCGTTCCCGATCGTGCTCGAGGCGGTGCGCGAGTGCCTCCAGGACGTCTACGACCTGCCCGCGCTGGTCGCCCTGCTCGGGCGGGTGCAGCGCCGCGAGATCACGGTCGTCGACGTCGCGACCACCACGCCCAGCCCCTTCGCCCGCAGCCTGCTCTTCGGCTACGTCGCCCAGTTCGTCTACGAGGGCGACTCCCCCATCGCCGAGCGGCGGGCCGCCGCCCTCTCGCTCGACCAGGGCCTGCTCGCCGAGCTCCTCGGTCGCGCCGAGCTCCGCGAGCTGCTCGACCCCGAGGTCCTCGCGGAGGTCGAGGCCGAGCTCCAGTGGCTCGCCGACGACCGGCGTGCCCGCACCGCCGAGGCCGTGTCCGACCTGCTCCGCCTCGTCGGACCGCTGTCCACCGAGGAGGTCCGTGCCCGCGCCGTCGACGGGTCCGACGTCGAGTCCTGGCTCGCCGAGCTCCACGCGGCGCGCCGCATCCTCCCGGTCCGGATGGCCGGCGAGGAGCGCTGGACCGCGATCGAGGACATCGGGCGCCTGCGCGACGGCCTCGGCGTCCCGGTCCCCGTCGGCACGCCGGAGGCGTTCCTCGAGCTCCCCGAGGACCCCCTCGGCGACCTCGTCTCCCGCTACGCCCGCAGCCACGGCCCCTTCACCACCGCCGAGGTCGCCGCCCGCCTCGGGCTCGGTGAGGCCGTCGCCCGCCAGACCCTGCAGCGCCTCGCCCACCGCGGACGGGTCCTCGACGGCGAGTTCCGCCCCTCGGGCGCCGGCAGCGAGTGGTGCGAGGCCGAGGTGCTGCGCAAGCTGCGCCGGCGTTCGCTGGCCCGGCTGCGCCAGGAGATCGAGCCCGTCTCGCAGGACGCGGTCGCGCGGTTCCTGCCCGCCTGGCAGCGCATCGGCGGCACGGGCCGCAGCCAGCTGCGCGGCGTGGACGGCGTCGTGGCCGCGATCGACCAGCTCGCCGGGTGCCCGGTGCCCGCCAGCGCGCTCGAGCCGCTCGTGCTCGCCGCCCGGGTCCGCGACTACGAGCCCTCGATGCTCGACGAGCTCACCGCGTCCGGCGAGGTCATCTGGTCCGGGCACGCGCCGCTGCCCGGCAGCGACGGCTGGGTCAGCCTCCACCTCGCCGACCAGGCCCACCTGACCCTCCCCGAGGTCGAGGCCGACGAGCCGACGGGCCTGCAGCGCGCCGTGCTCGACGCGCTCGATCCCGGAGGCGCGTGGTTCTTCCGCCAGCTCGCCGACCGCGTCGGCTCCACGAGCGACCCCGAGCTGTCGACCGCCCTGTGGGAGCTGGTCTGGCAGGGCCGCGTCACCAACGACACCCTGACCCCTCTCCGGGCACTCGTGCGCAGCGGCACGCCGTCCCACCGCACCCGCCGTACGCCGCCCCGCCTCGGGCGGCCGGCCGGTCGCGGCGGTGCCGGCCGGATGCCCGCGCGCACCGGCCCGCCCGAGACCGCCGGCCGCTGGGCCCTGCTGCCCGAGCGGGACGGCGACCCGACGCGCCGCGCCCACGCCCGCGCCGAGCACCTGCTCGAGCGGCACGGGGTCGTCACCCGCGGCGCGGTCGTCAGCGAGCGCGTGGCGGGCGGCTTCGCCGGCGTCTACAAGGTGCTCAGCGCCTTCGAGGACTCCGGCCGCTGCCGCCGCGGGTACTTCATCGAGGGCCTCGGGGCCGCCCAGTTCGGCACGGCCGGGTCGATCGACCGGCTGCGCACCTTCTCCGAGCCCGCGTCGGCCTCCGGCGGCAAGCCCGAGGTGGTCGCCCTCGCGGCCACCGACCCGGCCAACGTCTTCGGCGCGGCGCTCCCCTGGCCCGAGGCCGACGCCGAGAAGTCCGGGCACCGTCCGGGGCGCAAGGCGGGCGCGATGGTGGTGCTCGTCGACGGCGCGCTGACCGTCTACGTCGAGCGGGGCGGTCGCACGCTGCTCACGTGGACCGAGGACGAGGACGTCCTCACGCCTGCGGTCGCCGCCCTCGCCGAGGCCGCGGGCCGCGGCGCACTGGGTCGGCTCACGGTCGAGAAGGCCGACGGCCAGCCGCTGATCGGCGGGGGCGGCGACACGCCGATCCGCCACGCCCTGTCGGCCGCCGGGTTCGTGGCGACCCCGAAGGGGCTGAGGCTGCGTGCCTGAGGGCGACACCGTCTTCCGCTCCGCGGCAGCGCTCGACCGCGCCCTCACCGGCCACCGCCTGACGGTCAGCGACTTCCGGGTCCCGGCGTTCGCCACGGTCGACCTCACCGGCGGCACCGTCGTGCGCAGCCTCGCCCGGGGCAAGCACCTGCTGACCCGCATCGACCACGACCGCGCCTGGACCCTCCACACCCACCTCAAGATGGAGGGCTCGTGGCACATCTACGCCGACGGCGACCGCTGGCGGCGGCCCGCCGAGCAGGTGCGGGCCGTGCTGGGCGTCAAGGGTCGCCGCGCCGTCGGGTTCTCCCTCGGCATCGTGGAGATCGTCCCGCGCCAGGAGGAGGCGGCGCTCACCGCGCACCTCGGGCCCGACCTCCTCGGCCCCGACTGGGACCTCGACGCGGCGCTGGTTCGCCTGGCCGACCAGCCCGAGAGGCCCCTGGGCCAGGCGCTGCTCGACCAGCGCAACCTCGCCGGCATCGGCAACATGTACATGGCCGAGCTCTGCTTCACCAGCGGCGTTCACCCCACCACCCCGGTGGCCGCGGTGCGCGACCTGCCGCGGCTGCTGCGGCGGGCCAAGCAGATGCTCGAGGTCAACAAGGAGCGGGCGATCCAGTCCACCACGGGCAACCTGCGCCAGCGCGAACGGCTCTGGGTCTACCGCCGCGACAAGGCGCCGTGCCGACGGTGCGGGACGCCGATCGCCGTCGACATGGTCGGCGAGCCCGGACGGGAGCGCGCGGCGTACTGGTGCCCGAGCTGCCAGCCGGCTGCCTGACGGATCAGGCGGTTGAGGGTCAGGCCGTTCTGACGGGTCAGGCGGCGGAGGCGACCACGTCGCCGGCCGGGCGGGCGGCGCCGATCGGGGTGCTGGCCACGAGGCCGAGCGCGACCTCCTCGAGCGCGACCGCGTCCGCGACGTCACGCAGGACGTCGGAGAGCGGGAGGTCCATCGCCTGGCACAGCGAGGCGAGGAGCTCGGAGGACGCCTCCTTCTGCCCCCGCTCGATCTCCGAGATGTAGCCCAGGCTCACCCGGGCCTCGGCCGAGAGGTCCCGCAGGGTCATCCCGCGCTGCATCCGGGCGCCGCGCAGCACGTCGCCCAGCAGTCGTCGGAAGAGAACCATGCGCGCGTCCTTGCTCTCGGGGGAGTCGGTCGTGGGGTCAACGCTACCCGAGGTGGGTTTCTTCCCGGGCGAAGTTCCGTCCCTCGTCGTCCGCGAGCTCCTCCAGCAGGGCCAACGCGGCCGCGCAGGTGGCCTCGCGGACCTGCGCACGGTCACCCGGCAGGGTGAGCAGCCGGGCCTCCTCGCCGCCCGGGCCGGCGACCGCCACCCACACGGTCCCCACCGGCTTGCCCTCCTGCCGGTCCGGTCCGGCGACGCCCGTGGTCGCAAGGCCCCAGTCCGCGGCGAGGCGCTCGCGCACACCGCGCGCCATCGCCGTCGCGCACTCGCCCGACACCACGCCGTGGTCCTCGACGAGCTGCTCCGGCACGCCGAGCACCGACACCTTGACCCGCGTCGCGTAGGACACCACGCCGCCCACCACGCAGCGCGAGGCTCCCGGCACGTCGGTCAGCCTGGCCGACAGCAGCCCGCCGGTGAGCGACTCGGCGCACGCCAGCGTCTCGCCGCGCCGCGCCAGCAGGTCGAGCACGCGTTGCGCCTGCGGCATCCACATGTCGGCGACACTAGCCGCATGCCACTCCCCATCGAGGACTACGCCCTGATCGGCGACCGCGGCACCGCGGCGCTCGTCGGCACCGACGGATCCATCGACTGGCTGTGCCTGCCGCGCTTCGACTCCCCCGCGTGCTTCGCCGCGCTGCTCGGCACGGAGGAGCACGGCCGCTGGCTGCTGGCACCCGCCGGGGAGGTGACTCGCACCCGGCGGCGCTACGTCGACGGCACCGCGCTGCTGGAGACCACCTTCACCACCGACGAGGGCGAGCTCGTGCTCCTCGACGTGATGCCGACCGGCGACGGTCGCGCCGACGTCGTGCGCCGCCTCACGTGCACGCACGGGCGGGTGCGCGTCAGGCACGACTGGCGGGTCCGCACCGACTACGGGCGTGTCCGCCCGTGGGTCAGCCGCGAGCAGGCGCACGACGAGGACGTCGTGGTCGCCGTCGCCGGCCCCGACAAGCTGGTGCTGCGCGGACCGCGGCTCCCCCGCGGGCACGACGGCCACCACGTCGACGAGTTCGACCTCGCGGCCGGCGAGGAGATGACCTTCTCCATGACGTGGGTCCACTCGTGGCGAGACGTGCCCGCCCCGCTCGGGCTCACCGAGCGGATCCGGGCGACCACCGACCACCAGCGCGCCTGGTCCGAGCGTGCACCCGACGACGTCCCGCACGCCGACCTCGTGCAGCGCAGCCTGCTCACGCTGATGCTGATGACGCACGCCGAGACGGGCGGGATCGTCGCGGCGCCCACGACGTCGCTGCCCGAGGACTTCGGCGGCGAGCGCAACTGGGACTACCGCTACTGCTGGCTGCGCGACGCCGCGCTGACGCTGGAGTCGCTGCTCGGGGCGGGGTACGACGAGGAGGCGCTGGGGTGGCGGCGCTGGCTCCTGCGCGCCGTCGCCGGAGACCCCGCCGACCTGCAGATCATGTACACCGTCGACGGCGGCCGGCAGCTGCCCGAGCTCGAGCTCGCGCACCTCCCGGGCTATGCCGGCAGCACCCCGGTCCGCATCGGCAACGGCGCGGCCGGCCAGCGGCAGAACGACGTCCTGGGCGAGGTGATGATCGCGCTGGAGCTCGCCCGGCGCGCCGGCCTGGAGGAGACCGGCAACTCGTGGTCGCTGCAGCGCGCCCTCGTCGAGGAGCTGGCCGAGCACTGGGACGAGCCCGACCACGGCCTGTGGGAGATCCGGGGCCCGCTGCGGCACTTCACGCACTCGCGGGTCATGGTCTGGGTCGCCTTCGACCGCGCCGTGCGGGCGGTCGAGGACCACGGGCTGCCCGGCCCGGTGGAGCGCTGGCGCGAGCTGCGCGAGCGCGTGCGCGCGGAGGTGCTGGACAAGGGCTACGACGCCGAGCGCGGCACGTTCACCCAGCACTACGACACCCGGGAGGTCGACGCGTCGCTGCTCGTCCTCCCCCTGGTGGGCTTCCTGCCCGGCGACGACCCGCGGGTGCTCGGCACCATCGCCGCCGTCCAGGAGGACCTGATGCGCGACGGCCTGCTGCTGCGCTACCGCACCACCACCGGCGTGGACGGGCTACACGGCGACGAGCACCCGTTCCTGGCCTGCTCGTTCTGGCTGGTCTCCGCGCTGGCCCACGCGGGGCGGCGTGCGGAGGCGGGCGAGCTGTTCGACCGCCTGTGCGGCCTTGCCAACGACGTCGGCCTGCTCGCCGAGGAGTACGACGCCGATCATGGGCGGATGGCCGGCAACTTCCCGCAGGCCTTCAGCCACCTCACCCTCGTGCAGGCGGCCCTCGCCCTGCGCTGAGCAGGACGAGGGCCGCCTCGTGTGGAGCGTGGATCAGATCAGCGGCGGTGCACCTTCACCACGACGACCTCACGGGCGCCGCGGATCTTGCGGTTGCCCAGGTAGGACACCACGATCTTCTTCTTGCCCGTGCCGGCGAAGCGGTCGAGGCGCACGAACGCCTTGCCCTTCTTGAGCCTGACCTTGTAGGTCTTGCCGCCGGCCTTGACCTTGATCTTGCCGGTCACCTTGGCGATGCCGAAGGCGGAGGCCTTCAGCTTCAGGCGGATGCGGGTCTTGCCCTTGACGACGCGCTCGGGCTTCGTGCGGACCTTGAGCTCGCCCTTGGCCTTGCGGACCTCGATCGGCAGCGAGAACGACGTGCCGGTGGAGGCACCGGTGAAGGTCAGCATCTGCTTGCCGGTCCTCGTCTTGCCCTTCAGCTTCACCGAGACGGCGCTGGTGCCGTAGGTGTCGAACGGGTCGTTGCCGATCGTGTTGTCGACCGGCGTCGGGGCCAGCGAGACGGTGCCCGCCTTGATGGCGAGCGAGGAGTCCTTGGCGTCCGCGGCGGTGCTCATGGCCAGCGAGGACAGCGCGAGCTTGACGTCCTGACCGATGCGGTAGAACCGCGGGGCCTGGGCGGGCCAGCTGACGCCGACCTGGCGCTGGTCCTTGGTGACCGCGAGCGGCGTGGTGGCGGCCTTGGACGCCATGTAGTCGACCATGGCCTGCAGGTCGACCTTGCCGGTGTCGCGCTTGGCCGTGCCGGCGTTGAACCCGCGGAAGTTGTCGCCGCCGCCGGCCAGGAAGGAGTTGGCCGTCACGGAGTACGAGGCGGCCTTGTCGATCGCCTTGCCGTCGAGCCACATGCCGGTCACCCGGTCACCCTCGGGGCGCGAGTCGTCGTAGGTGGCGAAGAAGCCGTTGGAGACGCCGAGGCGCAGGAACGGGCGGGTCGGGACGGCGTTCTTGTCGTCGCGCTGCCACTGCTGCTCGAGCACGGTCTTGATCTGGGCGCCGGTCATCTTCATGTTGACCAGCGTGTTGGCGAAGGGCTGCACGACCGCGGCCTGCTTGTAGGTGAGGTCCGCCGGGAAGCCGCCGGAGACCCCGGCCATGTCGGCACGCAGGCCGCCGGGGTTCATGAAGGCGATCTGGGCGGCACCGGACTCGGGGGTCGAGGTGGCCCAGCGCTGGACCTCCGCGACGAGGTTGCCGAGGGTGGACTCACCGCCGCGGTTCTCGCTGCCGTTGCCGAGCTTGGCCCGGTTGAACGCCCCGGCGACCTTGCCGAGCACCTTGGCGCCCAGCACGTCGGCGCGCGCGAACGCGGCGTCGACGATCGACTTGGCCGTCGGGTCCACCGGGTAGAGCGGCGGCGTGGCCTTGGGGCCGTTCGTGCTCCCGTCTGGGCTGCGGTCGGGATCGGGACCGAAGAGGTCCAGCGTGGTCTGCGACTCGACCGCGACCGTCGAGTTCGGGGTGCTGAGGTCGTCGTCAGGATCGGTCACCTTGAAGACGAGCTGGTTGAGCATCGCGCCGTACTGCCCGGCCGAGACGACCGGACGGCCCGCGATGGAGTGGTTGTAGGCGAGGTGGGTGTGGCCCGACACGATCGCGTTGACCTTCGGGCTGACGCCCTTGACGATCCGTCCGAAGGCCGAGTCGTCGGTCGCGCTGGAGATGTTCGTGGTGGCGGCACCCTCGTGGACCAGCATGACGATAACGTCCGCACCCGCCGCGTCGAGCGCGTCCGCCGCCTTGTTGGTCTCGTCAATGATGCTCGTGACCTTGATGTCGGCGATGCCCGAGGGGCTCACCAGCGACGGCAGGTCCTCGGTCACCGCACCGACGAAGCCGACCTTCACGCCTCCGGCGGTCGTGGCCATCCAGGTCGCGCCGTCGGACGTGCCGGGAGAGGCGGCGACGTCGGGCAGGGCAGGAGACCCGTCCGACCGCTTGCGCACGTTGGCCGCGAGGTACTGCCAGTTGGCACCGCCCTCGGGGTTGGACGTCGCGTCGTAGGGCTTCATCACCCGGTTGACGAGGTCGCTGTAGCCCGCGTCGAATTCGTGGTTGCCGGCCGCAGAAACGGCTAGCCCCGCATCGTTGAGGACGTCGAGGGTGGGCTTGTCGCGCTGGATGAAGGACTCGAAGGTCGAGGCGCCGATCATGTCGCCTGCCGCCGCGAAGATCGTGTCGGCACCCGCCACGGGAGGAGTGGTCCGCAGCTGCTTGACCGCGCCGGACATCACCGAGGCGATCTCGATGGGCTCCGGGTTGTTCGACCCGGTGGGCCGGTCGGCCAGGCGACCGTGGAAGTCGTTGGTGGCGAGGATCTGGACGTAGTGGTCGGTGGCGGCGTGCGCCGGCGTGGCCGTCGCGATGACCGCGAGGGGCGCCGCCAGGAGGCCCGTCACGGTGGCCGCGATCGAGAACGTGCGGCCGGTTCGTGATGCTGACACGAAGGGAACCTTTCGTCGGGAGCTGTGAGTCGGCTCACCCTAACCCTCCGGTCCGGGTGCGACGTCTCGGCACGACAACGATTCCCGACCTCCCGGTCGGTCCCGGGTCAGGCGGGGCGGACCCGCTGACGACGTACCTCGCGGACGAACTCCCAGCCCGACCACAGGGTCATCACGACGGCGCCGGCGAGCATGACCTGGCCGAGGTAGAACAGCGCCTCGCCCAGCGGCCCGGGCCAGAAGTCGAACGCCCCGCCGTGGGCGTCACCGTGCGGCAGGGGCCAGGTCAGACCGGCCAGCGCGAAGGCCTGCAGCACCGTCTTGATCTTTCCGCTGCGCGCCGCGGGGATGACGACCTGCTTGAGCACCGAGAGCCGCAGCAGCGTCACGCTCCACTCCCGCACCAGGACCACGACCGTCACCCACCACCAGACGTCGCCGACGATCGAGAGGCCGATGAACGCCATCCCGGTCATCGCCTTGTCCGCGATCGGGTCGGCGATCTTGCCGAAGTCGGTGACCAGGCCGTGCTTGCGCGCGAGGTCGCCGTCGATCTTGTCGGTGACCATCGCGACGGCGAAGATCGCGAAGGCGACCCACCGCCAGCCGGTGGAGTCGCCGTCGTCCTGGAGCAGCGCCCAGGCGAAGAACGGCACCAGCACGATCCGCAGGACCGTCAGCACGTTGGCGATGTTGAGGTTGGGCACCCGGTCGGTCTCGGTGCTCATGCGCGGGCTCCGTCCAGTGGTCCGGCGAGGTGGGCGACCAGGTCGACACCGTCGGTGCCGGTGACGGTCGCAGTGAGCAGGTCACCGACACGTGCGCCGTCGGCGCCCACGACGAGCGTGGTGCCGTCGACCTCGGGCCCCTGGTGGGCCCCGCGTCCCTCGACGACGCCATCCTCCACCGACTCCACGAGCACGACGACCTCCTCGCCGATCCGCTCCTCGGCCCGCTGGGCGTTGAGCTCCTCGACGAGGGTGGACACGTGCTCGGTGCGGGCGCGCACCTCGTCCTCGTCGAGCTTGAGCTCCTCGGCGAAGCCGGCCGCCTCCGTCCCGTCCTCGTCGGAGTAGCCGAAGACGCCGGTGACGTCCATGCGGGCCGCGACGAGGAAGTCGCACAGGGTCTGGAGGTCGTCCTCGGTCTCGCCGGGGAAGCCGACGATCACGTTGGCGCGCACGCCGGCCCGCGGGGCGAGCGCCCGGACCTGCTCGAGCAGCCCGAGGAAGCTCTCCGGGTCGCCGAAGCGGCGCATCCGGCGCAGCACCGAGGCACTGGCGTGCTGGAAGGAGAGGTCGAAGTAGGGCACCACGCCGGGCGTGGAGGCGATGGCCTCGATCAGTCCCGGCCGGGTCTCGGCGGGCTGGAGGTAGGACACCCGCACGCGCTCGACGCCCTCGATGCCGGCGAGCTCGGGCAGCAGCGTCTCCAGCAGGCGCAGGTCGCCGAGGTCCTTGCCGTAGGAGGTGGAGTTCTCGCTGACCAGGAACAGCTCCTTGACGCCCTGCGTGGCCAGCCACTGTCCCTCCTGCAGCACGTCGCTGGGACGGCGGCTCACGAAGGAGCCGCGGAAGCTCGGGATCGCGCAGAACGAGCAGCGGCGGTCGCAGCCGCTCGCCAGCTTGAGGGGTGCCATCGGGCCGGCGTCGAGGCGACGGCGTACGGCGCGGGGGCCGGTCGCGGGCGCGCCCGCGCCGATCTCGGACGCGTCGGCCACGGCCTCGTGACCCGGGACCGAGATGGCGGAGGCGTCGCGGTCGACCGGCGAGATCGGCAGCAGGCGACGGCGGTCGGACGGCGTGTGCGGGTGGTGGGCCTCCCCCGCGACGATGGCGCGCAGCTTGGCGGCGATGTCGGGGTAGTCGTCGAACCCGAGCACCGCGTCGGCCTCGGGCAGCGACTCGGCGAGGTCCTTGCCGTAGCGCTCGGCCAGGCAGCCGACGGCCACCACGGCCTGCGCCCGGCCGCCGTTGCCGGCGGACTCCTTGAGGTCGGCGGCCTCCAGCAGCGTGTCGACGGAGTCCTTCTTGGCCGCCTCGACGAAGCCGCACGTGTTGACCACGACCGTGTCGGCGTCCTCGGGGTCGTCGACGAGCACGAACCCACCGGCCTCGAGCCGACCGGCGAGCTCCTCGGAGTCGACCTCGTTGCGCGCGCACCCGAGGGTCACGACGGCGACCTGCAGCGGGGAGGCCGGGTCGAGGGTGGGCGCGGGGGTCGTCCCGGGGGCAGCGTCAGTCGTGGTCATCGCACCGTCGAGTATGCCGGTTCGCCCCTCCGGGACCCGCACCGACGAGCCGTGAGCAGGCTCACCGGCCCTCGTGGGAACGACGCAGGGGAGGATCGCGGCCGACGCGTCGGCTGCGGTCCTCCCCTGCGCTGGGCCGACCTCAGTCGACGACGAACGTGCCCTGTCCGGCGACCCCCGCCTCGCCCACCGGGCGGGCCTCGCCGCCGGCGAGCTGGACCGTGACCGCACCGTCGGTGGACTCGACCCGGACCGGGGGCGAGGCCTGGAGGTCCTTGGTCTGGCCGACGGCGAGGTTGCCCTTGAAGACGATCGCGCCGGCGCCGTCGCGCACGACGATCCGCGCGCCGCTCGACGGGGCGGTGACCACCACACCCACCGGCTCGGCCGGCGCGGCCTTCCCGCCACCCTGCGGGCCGCCGGAGCCGTTGAGGACCGGGGTGGCACCGCGCAGCTCGGGCGGGGTGTCCATGACCAGGCGGGCGATCGACCAGGCCAGCACGAGGGCCATGACCACGGCGACCAGCACCGACCAGTTGGGTCCGCCGCGGGTGCCGCGGATGGAGCCGTGGGACCCGGTGGCGAGCTCGGCCTCGAAGACCCGGCGCGGGTTGATCGGGGCGTGGGCGTAGCGCTCGTCGTAGGACGCCAGCAGCGGAGCGGCGTCGACGCCCAGCACGCGGGCCAGCGTGCGCAGGTGGCCGCGGGCGTAGAAGTCGCCGCCGCACGGCTCGAAGTCGTCGACCTCGACGGCCTCGATCACGTGCGGACGGATGCGGGTGCGCTCGGCCAGCTGGTCGACGCTGAGGCCCAGACGGGTGCGTGCCGCGGCCAGCTCGGGGCCGATGACCGGGTCCTCGGCGGGCTCGACCTCGAAGTCGTCGAGCACCAGCGGCTCGACCGGCTCGCCGGGACGGGCGATGGCGCGCACGCGGTCGCCCCACGACTGGGTCTCCTCGACCAGGCTGACCCGACCAGGGCGGTGCAGCTCGCGGCCCTCCGGCTCCTCCTCGTCGACGACCACCTCGCGGTGGACCTCCGAGCGGCGGGCCACGCCGGTCTCGCGCAGCGCGGCGGGGGTCGGGCTGGCGACCACGACGGTGGCCGTCTCCTCGTGCCGCTCGGCCTCGGCCTCGACGGCCTCGACCTCGGCAGCCTCGACCTCGGCGACCTCCGCATCGGCGTCGGCATCGGCGTCGGCGTCGGCGTCGACCGACGCGGACTCGCGCTCGAGGACGACGACCTGGCTGGCGTCACGGGCGACCCGCGCCAGCGCACCGGTGAGGTCGCCGTCGGCGCCGGTGACGCGCGTGGCCAGGCCGAGCGGCACGGCCAGCGGGGCACCGTGCAGCAGGCGCGAGATGACGGTGTGGCGCTTGCCCGCGCCGGTCAGCTCGGACTCGATCAGCTCGAGGTTGTGCGGCACGACGACCAGGCGACCGTCGCGCAGGGGACCGCGCCGCGGCAGGTGCTCGACGTGGTGCACGGCCGTCCAGGGCAGCCCGCGCCAGGTGCGACCCAGGCGGATCCGGATGCCCTGGACGTCGGCGACCAGCAGCGGGGTGCGGGCATCGACCAGGCCGGCGAGCCAGTAGCAGCCGAGCAGACCCATCACGACCACGAAGGCCCAGTCGAGGGCCGACCCGCTCTGGGTGGCCCGGGCGAGGTAGGCGATGGCCACGGCGGAGGCGGTGAGCCCCACGCCGGCGGCGACGCCGGCGTGACGGCGTACCTCCACGGCGTCGGGAGCGACCCCGAGGACGTCGCGGCCCTCCCCCGTCGCTCCGTCGTGCTCGTGGGTGCGGTCCTCGTGCAGTGCTGCGGCGCCCATCAGGCTCCCCCCTCCAACGTGGCGATCACGGAATCGAGCTCGTCCGGCTTGACCAGGACGTCGCGCGCCTTGGATCCCTCGCTGGGTCCGACGACCCCGCGGCTCTCCATGATGTCCATCAGGCGCCCGGCCTTGGCGAAGCCCACGCGCAGCTTGCGCTGGAGCATCGAGGTCGAGCCGAACTGCGTGGAGACGACGAGCTCGATGGCCTGCACCACCAGCTCCATGTCGTCGCCGATGTCGTCGTCGAGGTCCCGCTTCGAGGCGGCCGGCGCCGTCACCTCCTCGACGTAGGTCGGCTCGAGCTGGTCCTTGCAGTGCTTGACGACGGCCGCGATCTCCGCCTCGGTGACCCACGCGCCCTGGATGCGGGCGGGCTTGCTGGAGCCCATCGGCAGGAAGAGGCCGTCACCCTGGCCGACGAGCTTCTCGGCCCCGGGCTGGTCGAGGATGACGCGGCTGTCGGCCAGCGACGACGTCGCGAAGGCCAGTCGCGAGGGGACGTTGGCCTTGATCAGGCCGGTCACCACGTCGACCGAGGGTCGCTGCGTCGCGAGCACGAGGTGGATGCCCGCCGCACGTGCCAGCTGGGTGATGCGCACGACCGCGTCCTCGACGTCGCGCGGCGCGACCATCATGAGGTCGGCGAGCTCGTCGACGATGACCAGGAGGTAGGGGTACGGCGAGAGCACCCGCTCGCTGCCGGCGGGCAGCTCGACCTTCCCGGCGCGCACGGCCTTGTTGAAGTCGTCGACGTGGCGGAACCCGAAGTTGGCCAGGTCGTCGTAGCGCATGTCCATCTCGCGCACGACCCAGGCCAGCGCCTCGGCGGCCTTCTTGGGGTTGGTGATGATCGGGGTGATGAGGTGCGGGACGCCCTCGTAGGCGTTGAGCTCGACCCGCTTGGGGTCGACCATGATCATCCGGACCTCGTCGGGCGTGGAGCGCATGAGGATCGAGGTGATCATCGAGTTGATGAAGCTCGACTTGCCCGATCCGGTGGCGCCGGCGACCAGCAGGTGGGGCATCTTCGCCAGGTTGGCGACGACGAAGCCGCCCTCGACGTCCTTGCCGAGCCCGGCCACCATCGGGTGGTGGTCGGAGCGGGCCGTGGTGGAGCGGAGCACGTCGCCCAGGGAGACGATCTCCTTGTCCACGTTGGGGATCTCGATGCCGATCGCCGACTTGCCGGGAATCGGGCTCAGGATGCGCACGTCGGCCGAGGCCACGGCGTAGGCGATGTTCTTCGACAGCGCCGTGACCTTCTCGACCTTGACCGCCGGGCCGAGCTCGACCTCGTAGCGGGTGACGGTGGGTCCGCGGGTGTAGCCGGTGACGGCGGCGTCGATGCCGAACTCCTCCATCACCTGCATCAGCCGCTCGACGACCGCGTCGCTGGCCTTGGACCGGGCCTTGTGCGGCGAGCCCGGGCGCAGCGCGGAGTTCTCGGGCAGGGAGTAGGTGATGTCGCCCGAGAGCGCGAGCTGCTCGACGCGCGCCGGCAGCGGCGTGTGCGGCGGCGGCTCCACGGTGCCGGTGTCGTCCTTGCCCGCGTCGGGCGCAGCCGCGTCGACGGCGGGGGTGACCTCGGTGGGGGCGTCGGCGAAGAGGTCGATGCCGAAGTCCTCGACCGGCTCGGCCCCAGCCTTCTTGCGTCGGCGCTTCGACAGCTCGCGGTCGGACAGCACGGGGCTGTCGTAGGCGGGGTCGCCCAGCTCGGGGTCGATCTCGTCGTCGAGCATGGAGCGGCGCCGGGTGCGGACCGGGGCGGTGGCCTCGTCCTCGGCGGGGAGGTCGTCGACGTGGGTGCGGCCCAGCGCGCGGTCACGGAGCTCGGCCAGGCGCGCGGGCACCTGGTAGACCGGGGTCGCGGAGATGATCAGCACGCCGAAGGTCATCAGCAGCGCCAGCAGCGGCACCACGACGTACGTCGTCTGCATCAGGTCGAGCAGCAGGCTCGAGGTGACGTAGCCGACCGCGCCACCGGCGGACTGCAGGTCGGTGGCGTCGCCCAGCACCGGCTGCGGGTTGCCGTTGGCGATGTGGACGATGCCGAGCAGGCCCAGCGTGAAGGCGGTCCAGCCGATCACCTGACGACCGGCGGGGCCGTTGCGCTCGGGGTCGCGCAGGGTCCGCCAGCCGGCCCAGACGAGGAACAGCGGCACCAGCCAGCCGACCTTGCCCACGGCGCCGGAGGTCACCGACCGCGCGACGTCCATGATCCCGCCGGGGAGCTGCCACCACACGGCCGCGGCCACGACCGTGGCCAGGCCCAGCAGGAAGAGGCCGACGCCGTCGCGCCGGTGCTCGGGGTCCAGGTCGCGCGCCGACTGCCCGACGGACCGCGCGAGGGCGCCCACGCCGTGGGCCAGTCCCAGCCACACCGCGGCGACGCCGCGCCACAGCGCGCCGAAGAGCCGCGAGACCGGGCCCGGTCCGCTGCGCACCGCCCGCGGGGCAGGACGCGCGGCGGGCTTGCGCGCGCCAGCACTCCCGCGGCCCTTCGCCGCGGAGGCGCGAGGGGCGGGACGCTTGCTGCTGGTACTCCGTGATCGGGTGCTCGAGCCGCTGGTGCTGCGCTTGGTTCCAGACGTGCTCGAGCTCCGCGACCCCGGCGGGGAAGACGTACGGGTCGCCATGCTGCGACCCTACGGCCCCGTCACACCCGCCCCATGGATCACACGAGTGCGTGTTGCGGCCGCGCCGCTGCGCTCCGAGCGCCGAAGGACGCGCCCCACCCCTGCAGGTGCGGTGCGTCGTCCCTGTCAGACCGTCGCGGGGCACGGACGACGACGCGATCCACGCGTCCCGGCGCGTTCGGACGGACGATCTCCGGCCGCGTCGGCCCTCTACCACCGACCCGTGGCGAAAATCGGGTCTTCCCGCGAACGGCTCCTGTACTTAAGGTGGCCGAGATCACTCGGGCGTGGAGTCCGGGTGCGAGCGAGAGGTCCACCCTTTTGAAGCAGCTCAAGCGAGGCCAGGGGCTCACCCTCGGTCTCAGTCTCATCGCAGCTGGGCTCGCCGCCCAGCCGCTCGTCGCGGCCCAGGCGGCCGAGACGGGCAAGACCGACCAGTCGGTCCTCGGCCAGATGAAGGCCGCCGCCACGGGGAAGGTGGACCTCCGGTCCAACCCTGCCACCGGTCGCGTCGGGTTCGCCCGCGCCGAGGGCGCGCAGGCCGACCTCCTCCCGTCGATGTCCGGCGACGGTCGTCAGGGCGCCATCGCCAAGGCGACGGCGTACCTCGACGACTACGCCAGCGCCTTCGGCGCGCGTGCGGGCGAGCTCAAGCAGACCGAGGTCTACGCGGCCAAGAACGGCTGGTCGATCACCTTCGCCCAGTCCTACCAGGGCGTGCCGGTCTTCGCCGGCGAGCTCAAGGCCCACGTCGACGCCGACGGCGACCTGACGTCGGTCAACGGCTTCGCCGCCCCCGACATCGCCCTCGACGTCACGCCCGCGATCTCCCGCGAGCAGGCCTCCGCCAAGGCGCTGCAGGCCGTCAAGGCCCGGCCCGCCGGCTACGAGGACGGCGGCCCGCGCAACTTCAAGGACGGCCTCACCGTCCGCGACGCCAAGCTCGTCGTCTACCGCACCGGCTCGCCGCGCGGCATCACCGGCGAGTCGAAGCTCGCCTGGGCGGTGGAGGTCTGGAACAAGAAGACCATCCGCGAGTCGCTCATCCTCGACGCCGCCACGGGCAAGCCGCTCAACCGCTGGTCGATGATGGCCGACGCCCTCGACCGCGAGCTCTACGAGGAGGAGTACTCCCCCGGCAACCAGGTCTACTCGGAGGGCGACGCCTTCCCGGGCACCTTGAACCAGGACCAGCAGAACGAGGTCCTGGGCACGGGCGAGGCCTACTGGCTCTTCCGCAACTCCTTCGGCTACAACGCCTGGGACGGCAAGGGCGGCAAGATGATCACGGTCAACAACGACCCGACCATCGCCTGCCCCAACGCCAACTGGAACGGCATCACCACCAACTACTGCGACGGCGTCACCGGTGACGACACCGTGGCCCACGAGTGGGGCCACGCCTACACCGAGTCGACCTCCGGCCTGATCTACCAGTGGCAGGCCGGCGCCATGAACGAGGCGTACTCCGACGTCTGGGGCGAGACCGTCGACATGCTCAACGACCGGATGAACGAGGCGGGCGAGCCCAACTCGCCCGACGGTCAGGTCAACCGCACGCCGGGCAACTGCTCGCAGTACACCCGGTCGCTGACCGACATGACGATCACCGCCCCGGCCTCGGTCGCCGGTCCGTGCGTGAGCGTTCCCGCCTCCTTCGGCCCCGTCATCACCGAGACCCCGGTCCTCGCGACCGCCGTCGTCGGCGACGACGCGGCCACCGGCACCACCTCCGACGGCCTGCCCGACACCTCGCCGACCAACGGCTGCCAGACGCTCACCAACCCTGGTGAGATCGCGGGCAACTGGGTCTACGTCGACCGCGGCATCTGCTCGTTCGCGGACAAGATCGCCAACGCGGAGGACGCGGGCGCGATCGGCATCGTGGTGGGCAACACCCCCACCGGTGCCCTCGGCTCCATCGCGGGTGACTCCGACCTCTACGGCGTGATGGTCTCCAACGCCGACGGCGCCAAGTTCAAGCAGGCCGACGCCGAGGGCGATGCGGTCGAGTTCACCATCGCGGCCCAGCCCTCCGACGCCGACGACACCAACCGCTGGCTCTCCGGCGAGTCCGACCCGGCCTTCGGTGGCGCGATCCGCGACATGTGGAACCCGAACTGCTACGGCGACCCGGGCAAGGTCTCGGACGAGGAGTACGTCTGCGGTGCCGAGGACTCCGGCGGCGTCCACACCAACTCGGGCGTGGTCAACCGCACCTTCGCGATGCTGGTCGACGGCATCGACGGCAACGACTCGGGCATCGGCCTCGACAAGGCCGGGTGGCTGTTCTGGAACACCCAGACCAACTACCTCACCCCCACGTCGTACTTCCCGGACCTGGCTGACGGCCTCGAGGCCTCCTGCCAGGACCTGCAGGGTGTGGCGCTCGACAAGCTCACGGTCGGCAACCCGACCGAGGACGACGGCTCGGACGGCGCCGCCAGCGCCGGTACGATCCCCGGCGGCACGACGGAGGCCGACTGCGCCACCCTGGCCGACGTCATCGCCGAGACCGAGCTGCGCCTCGACCCCAGCGCGGAGTGCGACTGGCAGCCCCTGCTCCAGCCCGGTGCGCCCGAGCTGAGCTGTGGCAACGGCACCACGACCTCCACCACCTGGTCGGAGGACTTCGAGGACGGCCTCGTCGGCTGGACCCAGGACGAGGACATCGCGTTCGAGGGTGGTCAGGGCTTCGCATGGACGAAGACCGCGGACGCCCCGGAGCACACCGGTCTCGTGGCCTACGGTGCCGACCCCCAGGGCGGCACCTGCAACGGTGCGGCCGGTGACTACACCAGCCGCAACGGCCTGATCTCCCCGGCCATCACGGTGCCGGCCGGCACCACGCCGCGCATCCAGTGGGACCACTACATGGCCTCGGAGTCGACCTACGACGGTGGCAACGTGAAGGTCAGTGTCAACGGCGGCGAGTTCGCGCTCGTCCCGACTGACGCCTACCTGTTCAACGCGCCGCAGGGCCAGCTCGACGCGGGCACCCTGCCGATGGCCAACGAGGCTGCCTTCACCGGCACCGACGGCGGCCAGCTCGGCGGCTCGTGGGGCACCTCGATCGTCGACCTGGCCCAGGTGGCCAAGGCCGGTGACACGGTGAAGTTCCGCTTCGACATGGGTCGCGACGGCTGCGGCGGCGTCGACGGCTGGTACGTCGACAACGTCAAGGTGGAGGTCTGCACCGACGCCGTGACGCCGACCCCCACCCCGACCCCGACCCCGACCCCGACCCCGACGCCGACCCCCACCCCGACGCCGACCCCGACGCCTGCCCCGCAGGTCGTCGAGTCGACGACGACGGTGAAGGTCATGCCGGAGAAGCCCTCCTACCGGGAGAACTTCAAGGTCGTGGTCAAGGTCCGGGCCAAGGGTGAGGAGCCGACCGGCATGGTCGTGCTGCGCATCGACGGCAAACGAATGGGCATCGCCAAGGTGAAGGACGGCAAGGTCGTCTTCCACATCGAGCGCAACTACCGCGCCGGCAAGCACGTCGCCTTCGCGAAGTACAAGGGCTCCGACACGGTCGACGGCAGCAAGAACCGCGTGCGGTTCCGCATCGTCCGCTGAGTCCAGCAGCACCCAGCACCACCTGAAGAGCACCACCTGACCAGAGCGAGCTGATCAGCAGCAGCACCGGGAGGCCCCGGCGGAGCGATCCGCCGGGGCCTTCCTGCGTCCCGGGGTCGTCGGCAGCGCGAGCCAGCACAGCGGCCGGCCGGACCCGACGACAGCGCCGCCCCGGAGGCGGCGCTCAGCGCGCGCTGCCCGCACCGCGCGGCCAGCGGCTCGCGTCGTGGAGCTGGGGGCCGGCCCGGCCCGGCCGGTCAGCCCACCGAGTCCCGTGCGGTCCGCAGCGGGAGCGTGAAGCGGAACGTGCTGCCCTTCCCGAGCACGGAGGTGAGCCCGAGCGTGCCGCCGTGGGACTCCGCGATCCGCTCGGCGATGGGCAGCCCGAGGCCGGTGCCGGGGATGGAGAGGGCGTTGGGGTTGGTCGAGCGGTGGAAGGCCGAGAACACGTGCTGCTGGTCGGCCGGGGAGATGCCGATGCCGGTGTCGGCGACGTCGACGACGACCTCGTCGTCCCTCACCTCCATGGTCACCGAGACGGTGCCGCCCTCGCGGGTGTACTTCACGGCGTTGTCGACCATGTTGTCCACCACGCGCGCCAGCTCCTCGGGGTCGCCGAAGACGACCACGGGGCCGGTGACGTCGGTGTGGAACGACAGCTCCACCCCGGCCTGCTTGGCACGGATCCCGAGCAGGTCCACGCTGGCCTCGCAGAGCTCGGCGAGGTCGACCGCGCGACGCACGGTCTCGCGACGGCCCTGCACGCGTGAGTAGTGCAGGAGGTTCGCGACCAGGTGGGCCAGGCGCTGCGCGTTGCGGATGATGGCGTCGATCGAGCTGAGCTCGGGGTGCCGGTCGGCGACGAGCTCGGCATGCCCGAGGATCGCGGTCAGCGGGGTCTTGAGCTCGTGGGAGATGGTGGCGATCAGCTCGCTGCGGTAGCGGGCCAGCTCGCGCAGCTCCTGCACCAGTCGCTGCTCGGTCTCCAGCACCCGCGAGGCGCGCACGATCTGGCCGAGCAGCCGGCCCACCTCGAGGAGCGCGTCGCTCTCGCCGTTGCTGAGGGTGCGGGTCCGCCCGGCGAAGCCGAGGACGGCGTACCCGACGAGCTCGTCCTGCGACACGAAGGGACACACCACGACGCGTTGGGCGCCGACCGCGCGCATCACCTCCTGCAGGGGCTTGCGGCTCGCCGGGAGGAGCGCGGAGGCGACGTCGTCCACGCCGAGCTCCACCAGGCTCGGCTGCGGGGTGAGCACGACCTGGCTGACCAGGTCGTCGCGCAGCCCGGGGACCTCGTGGTCGGTGGCGAACGGCAGCGGGCTGCCCGCGCCGAGCTCACGACCCTGGGCGTCGATGGGGAACGTGCGGACCCAGGCCTGCGAGGTCCCGAGGCAGTCGTGGATCGCGGCGGCGGCCGAGGTGAGGGTCTGCGACAGGCTCGACTGGGTGCCGGAGCCGGCGACGGAGGTGATCATCTGGTCGAGCCGCACGCGCTCGGTGAGCCGCTCGCGCTCGCGCGCGTTGGACAGCGCGACACCCGCCTGCACGACGAACATCTCGAGCAGGTCGCGGTCGACCTGGCTCGGCATCCGGTTGTCGTGGGGCAGGTCGACGGCCATGTTGCCCAGCAGCTCGCCGCTGGCGGCGTAGAGCGGGGCGTAGAGCGCGTGCTGCGGGTGCCAGGCGTCGGGGTCGTCGTCGAACGTCTCGAGGTCGGGGATCCACGCCGCGCGCAGCCGCGCCTCCGACATCCGCCCGGCCGGCACGAAGCGCAGGATGCCCCACCGGTCGGCCTCGCGGAACTCGTCGAGGATCTGGTTGGCCGGGGTGCGGCGGTGCAGGATCTCGGTGACCACGTCGGCGGGGCCCGCGACGTTGGTCATCACGAGCGTGTCGCCCTCGAGGCGCGCGATCGCCGCGACACCGTAGCCGAGCACGTCGACCACGCCGTGGGCGATCTCCTCGAGGATCACCTCGGTGTCCGTCGAGGAGTTCACCCGCCGCATGAGCTCGGCCAGTCGGCTGAGTGCACCCTCCCGGTGCGGCACTGCGACCATCGTCCCCATCCTGCCCTCGGCCCCGGTGGAACCCGCCAGCTCGTCGGCCGTGTCAGGCCTCGATCACCACAGGGATGATCATGGGGCGTCGACGGTGCGCACGGTTGACCCACCGGCCCACGACACGCCGGACGGTCTGCTGGAGCTGGTGAGAGTCGGTGACGCCCTCCTGCACGGCAGCGGCGATCGCGTCGATGATCGGCTGGCGGATCTCGTCGAAGGTGGTCTCGTCCTCGGCGAAGCCGCGCGCGTGGATCTCCGGGCCTGACACGACCTTGCCGGTCGCGGAGTCCACGACCACGATCACGGAGAGGAAGCCCTCCTCGCCGAGGACCCGGCGGTCCTTCATCGAGGCCTCGGAGATGTCGCCGATCGTGGTGCCGTCGACGAAGACGTAGCCGATGTCGACCTTGCCGACGACCTTCGCGACGCCGTCGGCCAGGTCGACGACCATCCCGTCCTCGGCCAGCACGACGTTCTCCACGCCCGTGGCGCGCGCGAGGTCGGCGTTGGCCATCAGGTGGCGGATCTCGCCGTGGACCGGCATCACGTTGCGCGGCTTGACGATGTTGTAGCAGTAGAGGAGCTCGCCGGCGCTGGCGTGCCCGGAGACGTGCACCAGCGAGTTGCCCTTGTGCACGACGTTGGCGCCCAGACGGGTCAGGCCGTTGATCACGCGGTAGACGGCGTTCTCGTTGCCGGGGATCAGCGAGCTCGCCAGGACGACGGTGTCACCCGGCTGCAGGCTGACGAAGTGGTGGTTGTTCTGCGACATCCGGCTGAGCGCGGCGAGCGGCTCGCCCTGCGACCCGGTCGAGATGAGGACCTGCTTGTGCGGGGGCAGGTCGGCCAGCTCCTTGGCCTCCACCATCACCCCGGGCGGGACGGTGAGGTAGCCGAGCTCCTGGGCGATCGCCATGTTGCGCACCATCGAGCGGCCGACGTAGCCGACCTTGCGACCGTGCGCGACCGCGGCGTCGAGGACCTGCTGGACGCGGTGCACGTGGGAGGCGAAGCAGGCCACGATGATCCGCTGGTCGCTCTTGGCGAAGACCCGGTCGAGGACCGGTGCGATGTCCTTCTCCGAGGTCGTGAAGCCGGGGACCTCGGAGTTGGTCGAGTCGACGAGGAACAGGTCGACGCCCTCGTCGCCGAGACGGGCGAACTCGTTGAGGTCGGTGATGCGGCCGTCGAGCGGGAGCTGGTCCATCTTGAAGTCGCCGGTGTGCAACACGACCCCGGCGCCGGTGCGGATCACGACCGCCAGCGCGTCGGGGATCGAGTGGTTGACCGCGACGAACTCGAGCACGAACGGGCCGAAGGTGATCGTCTGGCCCTCGGCCACCTCGTACTGGGCGGTCTCCTTGAGCCGGTGCTCGCGCAGCTTCGACGCCAGGAGCGCCAGGGTCAGCTTGGAGCCGACGAGCGGGATGTCGCCGCGCTCGCGCAGGAGGTAGGGCGTGGCCCCGATGTGGTCCTCGTGGCCGTGGGTGAGCACCAGCGCCTCGACGGCGTCGAGGCGGTCCCGGATCGGGTCGAAGTCGGGGAGGATGAGGTCGACGCCGGGGTGGTGGTCCTCGGGGAAGAGCACGCCGCAGTCGACGAGCAGCAGACGGCCGTCGTACTCGAAGACGGTCATGTTGCGCCCGACGTCGCCCAGTCCCCCGAGCGGGATGACCCGGAGGCCTCCTGCGGCGAGGGGGGCGGGTGCGCTCAGTTCCAGGTGTGAGTGGCTCAAATCAGTCCTTCGTTCGGGTGTCGTTCAGATCAGGCCGGCGGCGGCGAGACCGGCGCGCAGCGCCGCGAGCTCGTCGTCGTCCAGGGCGACCAGAGGGCCGCGGACGCGGCGGTTGTCGAGCACACCGAGCAGCTGGAGGGCTGCCTTGGCGGTGGTGGCTCCGTAGTTGGGGACGCCCATCACGGCGTCGAAGGCGGGCACCAGGGAGGTGTGGACCCGCAGGGCCTCGGCGTGGTCGCCGCGCGCCCACGCGTCGATCATCGACGCGAGCTGGTCACCGGCGGCGTGGGCGACGACCGAGACCAGCCCGACGCCGCCGTAGGCGAGGTAGCCCAGGGTGTTGGCGTCGTCGCCGGAGTAGACGGCGTAGCCCAGGTCGACGAGCTGGGCGGTGCGGGCGAGCAGGCCCGAGGCGTCCTTCACCGCGACCACGTGGTCGTGGCGCCGCATCGCCTCGTAGGTCTCGAGCTCGATGAGGGTGGCGGTGCGCCCCGGCACGTCGTAGAGCATCACGGGCAGGTCGGTGGACTCCACGACGGAGTCGAAGTGGTGGCGCAGGCCGACCTGGCCGGGCTTGTTGTAATAGGGGCTGACCAGCAGCACGCCGTCCGCGCCGGCCTTCGCGGCCTGCTGGGCCAGCTCGACGGAGTGGGCGGTGGAGTTGGTGCCGACACCGGCGACGACGATCGCCCGGTCGCCGACGGCGTCCTTGACCGCGCGCAGGAGGTCGCCGTCCTCGGCGACCGAGGTCGTCGGGCTCTCGCCCGTCGTGCCGCTGACGACCACGCCGTCGTTGCCGTGCTCGACCAGGTGTGCGGCGATGCGCGCGGTGCCCTCGAGGTCGACGGTGCCGTCCTCGTGGAACGCGGTGGCCATCGCCGTGAGCAGGCGACCGAACGGGACGTCGACACTCACGCGCGTGCTCGCTTCGCTCCGCTCACTCATGCGGTGAGGGTATCGCTCCTGCTCCCCCGGACCGGCGTCGGCGAGCCGCATACTGCTCACATGCCCTTCGACGAGGTGCTGGCGAGCCGCATCCACGACCTGCTCGACGGCGAGGCGGGCGTGACGTCGCGGCGGATGTTCGGCGGACTGGGCTTCATGGTGGACGGCCACATGGCGGTGGCCGCCGCCAGCAGCGGCGCCCTGATGGTGCGCGCCGACCCCTCCGACTGCGCGGACTGGGTCGACGGCCGGGCGGTGAATCCCCTGGAGATGCGGGGCCGACCGGTGGCAGGGTGGCTGCTCGTGGCGGCCGAGGCGCTCGGCGACGACGACGCGCTCGCCACGTGGGTCGAACGCGGCGTCCGGTTCGTCCGCACCCTCCCTCCACGACCGCCGCGCTGAGCAGGAGACCCGTGCCCGACCTCGACCTCCCCCACTGGCTCACCACCGACCAGCGCCGCACGCTCCGCTCGCTCGCCGAGCGCAACGCGGCCGACCACGGCGACCGCCTGCTGGGGCTGGTGCTGAGCGGCTCCGCCGGCAGGGCGTACGCCACCGAGCGCTCCGACCTCGACGTCTGCGTGGTGCTCACCGACGAGGAGGCCGCCGGCCGGGTCACCACCCACTCCGCCCAGGTCGACGAGGCCGTCGACGCGTGGTCCGAGCTGACCACGGTGCCGCCCTTCGGCAGCGACGGCTGGTGGTACCGCTGGTCCTACGCCTGGGCACCGGTCCTGCTCGACCGCACCGGCGGCGAGCTGACCCGGGCCGTGCAGCGGCAGGCGACGCTCACCCCCGCCGAGGCCGACGAGGTGCTGCTGCGGCACGACCGCCTAGACGGTTGGGTCAACTTCGGCTACCGCGCGCTGAAGAACGACCGTGACGGTCGGGCGTTGGAGGCGCGGCTCGACGCCGCCGAGTCGGTGGCGTGGCTGCTCGACGTGGTCTTCGCCCTCGCCGGCCGGGTGCGGCCGTACAACAAGTACCTGCCCTGGGAGCTGCGCACCCACCCGCTCGAGGGCTGGGCGGCCGACGACCTGCTCGGGCTCGTCGGGCGCCTGCTCGACGGCGACGTCGGCGCCGTGCGCGAGGCGTACCCGCGGGTCCGGGCCGCGTGCCGCGACCACGATGCCCGCCGCGGCCACACCCGGACCGTCGACATGATCGACGGGTGGGGGCCGGAGCTGGCGCTGTTCGGCTGAGGTCTGCCGGGAGGCGTCGACCGCGCCCGCTCAGCGCACGCGGACGGCGAACCTGTGGCGCACGGTCGTCCCATCGAGGCCCACGAGCTCGATGCTCACGTGGCGCACGCCGGAGGCACCGAACGTGCCGGCCAGGACGACCCGGCCCCTCACCGCCCGCCAGCGCAGCCCCAGGGGCAGCCGGCCCCGCACCGCGGCCTCGCGCACCCCGCCGGTGAATCGGACGACCGCGCGGTAGTGCGCGCCCACCCGGGCGTGCGGGAGCCGGGCGGTGACGAAGGCCGGCGTCCCGGTGGTGCCCGGCCTGGTCGGCTCGGTGACCGGGGTCGGGGTGGTCGTCGTCGGTGTCGCGGTCGGCGTCGCGGTCGGGGTGGAGGTCGGGGTGGAGGTCGGGGTGGAGGTCGGGGTGGAGGTCGGGGTCGGCGTCGGGGTCGGGGTCGGCGTCGGGGTGGGCGTCGCGACGATCGGACCGGCGGCCGTCGTGAGGGTGACTGTGTAGGACCCCAGCGAGCCGTAGTCGCTGTAGCCGCCCGGAGCGGCCGGATCGCCGTGGGAGGTGCCGTCGACGACGGCCGTCCAGGTGGTCGGGGTGCTCGGCAGGTCGACCGTCCACGTCGCGTCGAGCGAGGCGTCGGTGGCGCTCGCGGCGCTCGGGTCGACCCTGGCCACGACCTGCCCCTGGGCGTCGCTGACCGTGAGCAGCACGTCGAGGTCCGACACCCCCGGCGGGCCCGTCACCGCAAGGGTCGTGGGGCCGGCGGCGAGGAAGGTGAACGCGTCGGCGTCGGTGCGCGAGGTGATCAGGCCGGTCGACGGCACGCCGGGGGTGAGCGCGGAGGCGCCCGCCGCGGTGTCGGCGTGGTCGTCGGGCATCGCCGGGGCGACCTTGGCCAGGAGGGCCACGTCGTCCTCGGTGTTGTTGGCTCCGGCGTACTCCCCGCTCGACCACTGCGACGCGCGGCGGTTGTAGGAGGCGCCCATGATCGGGCCCCAGCCGTTGGCGCCGGAGTAGTAGCCCAGGGAGGCGGTGCCGTCGTGGGAGAGCCCGAAGGTGTGGCCGGCCTCGTGGCTGACGACCTGTCCCACGTTGTAGCCGCCGGTGCCGGAGCCGTCGGTGAAGACCCAGCCGGGCTGGTAGGCGCGGTTGTCCACCGCGGCGAAGACCCCGACGTACGCCTTGCCGCCGCAGCCGCAGCCGGCACCGACCGCGTTGGTCGCGGTCACGACGATCGTCATGCCGTAGGTCGGGTCGGCGCCGCTGGTGCGGGTCAGCGCGTCGGCGCTGGGGACCCGGGTCGTGACGTTGACGTCGAAGGGTGCGAAGTCCTCCGCGACGCTGCGCCAGGCGAGGTAGACCTGCGCCCGCTCGGTCGCGGTGAGCGTGGAGGTGTCGGCGTCGACGGAGTACGGCGCGGACACGATCGTCGCGCCGCCGTTCCACCGGGTGCCGGTGTCGGTGGAGCCGTCGAAGTCGAGGTAGAGGGTGCGCGTCGAGGTCGGGCGCGAGGACAGCGCGAACACGTCGTCGGGCACGGTCTCCCCGGCGGTCGGGTCGACCGCGGTCCGTTCCGACGCCGCGACGGCGTGGTCGACGACGTAGACCTGACCGCACGCGTCGACCCACCCGGTGCCGTCGTGGGCGAGCTCGGCGAGGGCCGCACGGCCGACGCCCGAGGTGTCACGCACGGCCCCCAGGCCGACGCCGTCGGCGATCGCGTCGGCCAGCCGGACGGCGTGCGTGCTGCTCGTCGCGCCGCAGCCCGCCCCGGCGGTCGCCGGGGTCGCGCCCAGCGCGGTCAGCACGACGGCACCCGTCGCGGTCAGCGCCGCGAGGGCGCGCACGGGCGGGTTCGGCTGGCGGTGGGGGGTGGGCACGGGGGTTCCTCGCGACGATCGGTGGTCCCGCATCGCGGGGTCGCACCGTTCCTATCGACCGGAATTCCACGTCCTGAGCACGTTGAGGCAACAGCCGGTGCTCAGCCGGCGTACGTGCTGCGGATCACCGGGAGCACGTGGTGCTCCAGCATCGGGGCGAGGTCGTCCGGGTGGCCGTCGACCGGCGTCCACCTCACCTCGGCGATCTCGGCCGCGGCGACCGGCTCGGCGTCGGTCTCGATCCAGAAGACGGTGGAGTGCAGCATGTGTCCGGGCTCGTTGGCGGCCTCGGAGAGGAACTCCCCCAGGAGCGTGGCGTGCTCGACCCGCACCCCCACCTCCTCGAGGGTCTCGCGCAGCGCAGCGTCGCGGGCCGACTCCCCCGGCTCGAGCTTGCCCCCAACGAGCATGAACCGCTCGGTGCCCCGCTTGCGGACCGTCAGGACGTGCCCGTCACGCACCAGTGCCACGGCCGCGACCACGATGTGCTTGTCGTCGGGCGCGTCGGGCATGGCCCGAGCCTGCCACGCCGGTCCGGACGTCACGCAGCCACCCGGACCGGGGCTTACCCGTCGGGTGGCTGCGTGGTGACGCTCGCTGGCCCGTCAGCCGCCTCTCGGCGAACGGCCGCTCGTGGCGGCGAGTGGTGAGGCCCGGGGGCATGATGCGGAACCAGCTGTCCGGTCCAACGACGTCGGGCGGCTCGTCATTCCCGCGCCCACGTGGTCTGCCTCACGTCTCGTCCCCGAGGTGGTGCGGCACGGCTGCCTGACGGGCATCGAGGCAGGGTTCGGCCACGTTCCGGGACCTGATGCACGTCGGTGCGTGAGGAGGAGTCCGGGGCCCGAGAGTCCCCCTCAGCCACCGCCCACCCGCACGTCGCGCCTCGACACGCTGCCGAGCGGTGCGTGAGGAGGAATCCGGGGCCCGAGAGTCCCCCTCAGCCACCGCCCACCCGCACGTCGCGGCTCGACAGCGGCGTCTCAGCCCTCGAGCGCGCGGCGTACGACGTCGAGGGCCAACGTGTCGTTCAGGCCGAGCGAGCGCACGGTCGCGACGTACGCCGCCGCCGCCTCGCGGGCCGAGCGCTGCACGCCCGCACCGGCGACGAAGGTGCCGGCCCGGCCGCGGGTCTCCACGACGCCGAGCGCCTCGAGCTCCTTGTAGGACCGGGCGACCGTGTTGGCGGCGAGGCCGAGCGAGGCCGCGAGCGCGCGCACCGGCGGCAGGCGGAAGCCGGGCTCCAGGACACCGGAGTCGACCTGCGCGCGGACCTGCTCGCGGACCTGCTCGAAGGGGGGCACGTCGGAGCCGGGGTCGACCGCGAGCCGGAGCTCAGGCACGTTCCCACCACACCCAGGTGCACCCGGGTCCGGCCTCGCGCCAGGTCTCGCGCCACGCCGAGCGATCGAAGTCGGGGTAGAAGGCGTCGCCGCCGACCTCGAGGTCGACCTCGGTCAGCACCTGGTGGGTCAGCAGGGGCATCGCCTCGGCGTAGACCTGCGCTCCCCCGGCGACGACGAGGTCGGCCTGCGGGTCGGCCAGCGACATCGCGGCCTCGAGCGAGTGGGCCACCTCGACGCCGTCGACGGCCCAGTCGGGGTTGCGGGTGACCACGATCGTGCGGCGACCGGGGAGGGGGCGGCCGATCGAGTCGTAGGTCAGGCGACCCATCACCATCGTGCGGCCCATCGTCTCGCGCTTGAAGTGCGCGAAGTCCTCCGGGATGTGCCACGGGATCCGGCCGTGGTCGCCGATCACCCGGTGGCGGGCGTACGCCGCGACCGCGACGACGCGACGGCCCGGCAGCCCGGACGGCGGCTCAGACGGCGGCTCAGACGGCAATGGGGGCCTTGATCGCGGGGTGGGGGTCGTAGCCCTCGACGGCGACGTGCTCGAGCTCGAAGCCGTCGATCTCGGTGACGGCGGGGTCGAGGACCAGGCGCGGCAGCGCCCGCGGCTCCCGGGTGAGCTGGAGGCGGGCCTGCTCGACGTGGTTGAGGTAGAGGTGCGCGTCGCCCATCGTGTGCACGAAGTCGCCCACCTCGAGGCCGGTGACCTGGGCGACCATGTGGGTGAGCAGGGCGTAGGAGGCGATGTTGAACGGCACGCCGAGGAAGGTGTCGGCCGAGCGCTGGTAGAGCTGGCAGCTCAGCCGGCCCGGGCCGTCGGCCTGCGGGGAGACGTAGAACTGGAAGAGCGTGTGGCACGGCGGCAGCGCCATGTCGTCGACGTCGGCGACGTTCCACGCCGAGACGATGTGACGGCGCGAGTCGGGGTTGGTGCGGATGCTCTCGATCACCCGGGCGAGCTGGTCGACGTGCCGGCCGTCGGGCGTGGGCCACGAGCGCCACTGGTGGCCGTAGACCGGTCCGAGGTCGCCGTCGTCGTCGGCCCACTCGTCCCAGATCGTGATGCCGCGGTCCTGGAGCCACCGGACGTTGGTGTCGCCGCGCAGGAACCACAGCAGCTCGCCGAAGACCGAGCGGGTGTGCACCTTCTTCGTGGTCACGAGCGGGAAGCCCTGCGACAGGTCGAAGCGCATCTGGTGGCCGAAGACGCTGAGCGTGCCGGTGCCGGTGCGGTCGCTCTTCTCCACTCCCTCGTCGAGGATCCGCTGGAGCAGGTCGAGGTAGGCGCGCACGGGAGGACTCTACGACGACCTACGAGCGCGGGACGCGCGCCTCGACGAGGACGCACGCGACCTCGAACCTCAGGTCGCCTCCGTCGGCGCCGCGCGACACGTGCGCGTCGTACGCCGTCCGCACCCGCGCGCGCACCTCCTCGGGCTGGGCCCGCCACGCGACGCCGAAGTTGCCGACCGACGTGAGCCCGGCCCACAGGTCGTCGGCGGGCACGTCCCACGTCCACCTCTCCTCGCCGGACCCCGGTGACCGCGAGGCCCGCACCGGTCAGCACCTCCGCGAGACCGACCGGCGAGCGGTCGAAGTCCTTGTCCGCGGGCAGCCGCGGGGACGGGACCCGCGTCGCGCCGGCCGCGTCGAGCAGCCCGGCCCACATCACGGCCTGCGGCGGCGGGGTGCTGCCCCAGATCGTCGCCCGGACGACGCCACCGGGCGCGGCGACCCGCGCCAGCTCGCGAGCGGCGGCGCGGGGGTCGTCGACGTGGTTGAGCACGAACGACGCGGTCACCACCTCGAAGCCGTCGTCGGCCAGCGGCAGGTCGGGCAGGCCGCCGAGCGCGACGGGCTCGCCCAGCCGGTCACCCGCCAGCGCCGCCATCTCCGCGTCCGGCTCGACGGCGACGACCTCGTGCCCGCGCTCGCGAGCCGCCGCGACCAGCGTGCCGGTGCCGCACCCCACGTCGAGCAGGCGGCTGCCGGACGGCAGCCCGGCGAGCATCGCGGGCACCGCGCCCGCGCACAGCCCCGCGAAGCTCCGCGCGTACGCCGACGCCACGCCCGACCACAGTGCCTCAGCCACGGTCCGGAACCCTACGACGTGGATCGCCGAGGTCGGGTCACCGGAGCCGGATCGTCCCGTCGACGTCGATGGTGACCGGCTCCGCACACGACCCGTCGTCCTCGCAGACGACCAGCGCGCGCCGGCCCGACTCCGACTGACGGACCGCGTCCGTGGCACCGTCGCGGCGTGCGGAGTCGATGACGTAGGCCCAGGCGCCGTCGGCCAGGGGAACCCCCTGGACGCTCACGTCGTAGCGACCGGGTGGCTCGAAGGCGCGCACCTGCGGGGGGTCGTCGAGCTCGGTCGGTGCGGCGTCGAGCGGAGCGACGGCACCGTCGTCGTCGACCAGCAGCAGCTCGCCGGTGCTCATCCGGACCGCCACCCCGTCGTCGACCGCGACGAACTCCCCGATGCCGGGGAGCTCCACCACGACGTCCGCCAGGTGCAGGTCGCCGGAGGCGTACCAGACGACCGGCAGCGGGTTCGCCTCCTCGCGCACGTCGGGCGGGTCGGGTCGCGAGGCCCACCAGGACCAGCCCGCGGCCAGCACCGCGACGACGGCGAGCGCCACGAGCGAGCGGCGCGCGGTGCGACGCCGCTCAGCGGCACGGGCCCGCCCGGCCCGGGCCAGCCACGGCTCGGGCGGGTCCTGCGGGTCGGGCGCCCGCACCCCGTGCGGGACCGCCTCGCGGACACCGGGCTGCAGGCCCGCCCGCTCGCGCGCCTCGGCCCAGACGACGACGTCGACCTCGCGGTCGCGGACCAGCCTCTCCCAGCCCCGGCGCTGCGCCAGCAGCGCCCCCGCCGCGGCGAGGCGGGCGTCCTCGGGCGCGACGCCCTCGTCCTCCAGCCCGCCGACCAGGTCGGGCCAGCGCACCCGCGCGTACTCCTCGAAACCGGGGTCCTGCGCCCGAGCAGCCGTCACGCTCCCACCCACCCTCTCGGCAGTCGTTCGGAGCGCGACGCGCGACCGGATGGCGTCAGGCGCTCAACGACATCGGGCCGTAGACCTGGCGGTCGTGCTCGAACAGCGTCACCGCGGCCACCCCGTGCTCGGCGAGCTCGGCCCAGATCTCTCCGACCCACGACTCCGCGTCGCCCTGGGTGGAGAAGCGGCGGTCGACGTAGCCCGCGGGCTCGACCTCGGCGCCGGCGGCGTCCTCGAGGCGCCACCACCACGGCAGCTCGGCCGAGGTGGGCTGGCGGAAGGTGGGGGGCTGTCCGGGGAGCACGATCAGTCCTCCCGCACCGACGGGTCGACGAACGGCGGCTTCACGAGCCGGAAGATCTCACGGCGCCCACGCACGTCGACCCCGACCTCGGCGTCCTCGGCGACCATCACCGGGACGAGGGCCAGGCCGATGCCCTTCTTCAGGGTCGGCGAGAAGGTGCCGGAGGTGATGTCGGCGAGCGGGACGTCCTGGGTCAGGGTCACCGACATGCCGGGGCGCGGGATCCCGCGACCGAGCGCGACGAGACCGCGCAGCCGTCGGCGCGGGCCCTCCTCCTTGACCTTCAGCACGGCGTCGCGTCCCCAGAAGGCGTCCTTCTTCCAGCCGACCGCCCAGGAGAGACCGGCCTCGACCGGGTTGGTGTCGAGGCTGATGTCCTGGCCGTGGAGGGGGTAGCCCATCTCGGTGCGCAGGGTGTCGCGGGCGCCGAGGCCGCAGGCCGTGATGCCCCACTCCTCGCCCGCCTCCATCAGCGCGTCCCACAGCTCGCCGGCGGCGTCGTTGACCACGACCAGCTCGTAGCCGCGCTCGCCGGTGTAGCCGGTGCGGCACACCACGACCCCGACGCCGGTGTCGTGGAGCTCGGCCTCGACGAACGACATGTAGTCGTGGCCCGTCGGCAGGCCGACCTTCTGCAGGACCTCGTCGGAGCGGGCGCCCTGGACGGCCAGCACGGCGTAGTCCTCGTGGTGGTCGACCACCTTCACGCCCTCGGGCGCGGACTCGCGCAGCCGGCGCACGACCTCGGAGGTGTTGGCGGCGTTGGGGATCAGCAGCACGTGCTCGTCGTCGTGCCAGTAGGCGATGAGGTCGTCGACGATGCCGCCGGACTCGTCGAGGCACAGGGTGTACTGCGCCTGGCCGGGACCGATCTTGGCGAGGTCGTTGGACAGCGTCGCGTTGACGAAGTCGGCCGCGCCCGGGCCCGACACCATGGCCTTGCCGAGGTGGCTGACGTCGAAGACGCCGACGGCCTCGCGGACGGCGGTGTGCTCCTTGACCACGCCGGTGGGGTACTCCAGCGGCATCGACCAGCCGCCGAACTCGGAGAACTTGGCGCCGAGGGCCTCGTGACGGTCGTGGAGGGGCGACAACTTCAGCGTGCTGGCCATGTCGCGCAACCTACCGCAGCCCGGGGACGGCTCCGCGCCCCGACGGGCCCTCACCTAGCATGCCCGGGTGACGACCTACACGCTCCGCAGCGCCAACCCCGCCAAGACCCGAGTCGACGCCCTCGTGGTGGGGGTCGTGGCCGGTCCCGAGGGACCGCGCCTGTGCGAGGCCGGGCGGGAGGTCGGCGCCGCCTACGGCCGCCGCCTGCGCCCCCTGCTGTCGACCCTCGGGGTGACCGGCAAGGCGGGCGAGTCGGTGAAGGTGCCCACCGGCAGCGAGGTCAACGCGCCGCTCCTGGTGCTGGTCGGCCTGGGCGACGACGAGGCCGACGCGGTCGCCGTACGCCGTGCCGCCGGCGTCGCGGCCCGTAGCGTCCCGAACGCCGCCTCGGTCGCGTTGGCCCTGCCGGGCCAGACCCCCGAGCTCCTCGGCGCCGTCGTCGAGGGCCACCGCCTCGGCGGCTACACCTTCACCGCCTACAAGTCGTCTGCCAGCGAGTCCTCGGTCCCCACCGACGTGGTGGTGCTCAGCCCGATCGCGCGCAAGGCCGAGGCGACCGCCGCCGTGGAGACCGCCGAGGTGCTCGCCGACGCCGTCGTCCTGTGCCGCGACTGGGTCAACACCCCGCCCGGCGACTGCACGCCCCCGCTGCTCGCCGACCTGGTCACCGCGGCCCACCAGCAGGTCACGAAGGGCCGCGGCGCGCCCAAGGTCAAGCTCGAGGTCTTCGACCACGAGCAGCTCGCCGAGATGGGCTGCGGCGGCATCCTCAGCGTGGGCGACTCCTCGGTCGCTCCCTCGCGGATGGCCAAGCTGACCTGGGCGCCGAAGAAGGCCGTGGCCCACCTCGCGCTGGTCGGCAAGGGCGTCACCTTCGACTCCGGCGGCCTCACCATCAAGCCGTCCTCGAGCATGATGAACATGAAGGGCGACATGGCCGGCGCCGCCAGCGTCGTGGCCGCCACGCTCGCCATCGCCCGCCTCGGCCTGCCCCTCAAGGTCACCGCCTGGGCCCCGATGGCCGAGAACATGGTCTCCGCGACCTCGACCCGGCCCGGTGACGTCATCACCATGCGCAACGGTCGCACCGTCGAGATCTCCAACACCGACGCCGAGGGCCGGATGCTGCTCGGCGACGCGCTGGCGATGGCCGTCGAGGAGGAGCCCGACGTCGTCGTCGACATCGCCACCCTCACCGGCCACATGCAGCTCGCCCTCGGCGACCGCGTGGGCGCCGTCATGGGCACCGACGACCAGGTGCCGGCCGTGCTCGCAGCCGGTGACGTCGCCGGGGAGCAGCACTGGCGCATGCCCATCCCCGAGGAGATGCACGAGCGGGTGACCAGCTCGAAGGTCGCCGACCTGCTCCAGCACGACTGGGTGCGCTGGGGCGGCGGCCTCTACGCCTCGGCGTTCCTGCGCGAGTTCACCGGGGGCCTGCCCTGGGCGCACCTCGACATCGCCGGCAAGGAGATGAACCTCGGCGGCCCCTACGGCCACGTCCCCTCCGGTGCCACCGGCTTCGGGGTCACGACGCTCGTCGCGTTCGCGCGCTCGCTCGCCGAGGCCTGAGCCCGCCCGGGCCGCCGGGACCGGACCCGGGCCCGGTCCGCTCAGAGCCCGCCGGCGCGGCGCTCGGCCTTCTTGCGCGAGTTGTAGTCGCGCATCCGCTGCGGCACGCCGACCACCGCGGCGTCGTACGACGGCACCCGGTGGCGGTTGGAGAACTCGTGCGCCCAGCGCACGCTCGGCACCCGGCGTCGCGTCCACTCCCCGTCGTGCGCGACGAGGAGGAGCGTCACGTCGCTGACCGCGGTCCGCGGCTCGACGAAGCCCTCCACGCCCTGGCGGGTGCGGACGAACCCCTCGAGGTGGCGCACGTCCTCGCCGTCGGCGGCGCGGACCCGGGTCGACCCGGTGCGCTCGGCGTCACGCGCGGGACGGCTGGTGCGCCTCGAGCGGCGGAAACGATCGAACATGCCCATGTGCCCATTCTGCCCAGACACTCCCACCGGCGTCGCCGAACACCCCGTCCGGGCTCGCCCAGACCCGGTGTGGACAGCACTGCAGGAAGTGCAAGGATGGGCGATGCCGGGAACCGGCACGAGTCGAGCATGGTGGAGGGAACATCAGTGACGGACGGTGAGTTCGACGTCCTCGTCCTCGGGGCTGGTTCGGGCGGTTACGCCTGTGCCCTGCGGGCCGCACAGCTGGGCCTGAGGGTCGGGCTGGTCGAGAAGGGCAACCTCGGCGGCACCTGCCTCCACGTGGGCTGCATCCCGACCAAGGCCCTCCTCCACGCCGCGGAGGTCGCCGACTCGGCCCGCGAGGCCTCGCAGTTCGGCGTCTCGGCGAGCCTCGACGGCATCGACATGGCCGGCGTCAACGCCTACAAGGACAAGGTCGTCGACCGGCTCTTCAAGGGCCTCACCGGACTGATCAAGTCGCGCGGGATCACGGTCATCGAGGGCGCCGGCGTCCTGACCGGGCCGCGCGAGGTCACCGTCGACGGCACGGCGTACACCGGCAAGGCCGTGGTCCTGGCCTCCGGCTCCTACAGCAGGAGCCTGCCGGGCCTCGAGGTCGACGGCGAGAAGGTCCTCACCTCCGAGCACGCCCTGCGCCTGGACCGCGTCCCCGCCTCGGCGATCGTGCTGGGCGGCGGTGTCATCGGCTGCGAGTTCGCCAGCGTGTGGAAGTCGTTCGGCTCCGACGTCACCATCGTCGAGGCGCTGCCGCGCCTGGTCGCGGCCGAGGACGAGGCCTCCTCCAAGGCGCTCGAGCGCGCCTTCCGCAAGCGGAAGATCGACTTCCGCACCGGCACGTCCTTCAAGAGCGTCAAGGTCACCGACACCGGCGTGGCCGTCACGGTCGAGGGCGCCAAGGACGGCGAGAGCATCATCGAGGCCGAGGTGCTCCTCGTCGCGGTCGGTCGCGGCCCGTCCACCGACGGCCTCGGCTACGCCGAGCAGGGCGTGGCGATGGAGCGCGGCTTCGTGCTCGCCGACGAGCGCTGCCGCACCAACGTCGAGGGCGTCTACGCCGTCGGCGACATCGTGCCCGGCCTGCAGCTGGCCCACCGCGGCTTCCAGCAGGGCATCTTCGTGGCCGAGGAGATCGCCGGCCTCGACCCGCGCCCGATCGACGAGACGGCCATCCCCCGGGTGACGTACTCCCACCCCGAGATCGCCTCCGTCGGCCTCGACGAGGCCACCGCCCGCGAGCTGCACGGCGACGCCGTCACCACCGTCGCCTACGACCTCGGCGGCAACGGCAAGAGCCAGATCCTGCAGACGCAGGGCTTCGTGAAGCTCATCGGCCTCACCGACGGCCCGGTCATCGGGGTGCACATGGTCGGCGACCGCGTCGGCGAGCTCATCGGCGAGGCCCAGCTGATCTACGGCTGGGAGGCCCACGCCGACGACGTCGCACCCTTCGTGCACGCCCACCCCACCCAGAACGAGGCGCTCGGAGAGGCCCACCTGGCCCTCGCCGGCAAGGCGCTCCACGCACACTCCTGACCCCCCAGACCCCACCCACACGCGAGCGAAGGAACCACATGGCCTCCGAAGTCACCCTCCCCGCACTCGGCGAGTCCGTCACCGAGGGCACCGTCACCCGATGGCTCAAGCAGGTCGGTGACACGGTTGCCGTCGACGAGCCCCTGCTCGAGGTCTCCACCGACAAGGTCGACACCGAGATCCCCTCCCCCGTCGCCGGCACCCTGCTGGAGATCAAGGCCAACGAGGACGACACCGTCGAGGTCGGCGCGGTCCTGGCCGTCGTGGGCGAGGAGGGCGAGTCGGCCGGTGACGCCAGCGGCTCCGCCGAGCCCGAGGCCCAGCCCGCCGACGACGCCGAGTCGGAGAAGAAGGCCGAGCAGGAGGAGCAGGTCGCCGAGGAGACCGGCGAGCTGCCGGCCGGCGACGCGACCCCCGAGTCGGAGAAGGACGACGCCCCGGCGCAGTCCGAGCCCGCTGCCGAGCAGGCCGCGTCCGGCGGCTCCGGCTCCGGTGGCTCCGGTGGCTCGGGTGGGTCCGGCACCCCCGTGACCCTGCCCGCCCTGGGCGAGTCGGTCACCGAGGGCACCGTCACCCGCTGGCTCAAGCAGGTCGGCGACGAGGTCGCCGTCGACGAGCCGCTGCTCGAGGTCTCCACCGACAAGGTCGACACCGAGATCCCCTCCCCCGTCGCCGGCACCCTGCTGGAGATCAAGGCCGCCGAGGACGAGACCGTCGAGGTCGGCGCCGAGCTGGCCATCATCGGCTCCGGCGACGCCGGCGGCGAGCCGCAGTCCGCCGAGGCCCAGCCCAAGGACGAGGCCAACGCGGAGAAGAAGGCCGAGCAGGAGGAGCAGGTGGTCGAGGAGACCGGCAGCCTGCCCGCCGGCGACGAGACCCCCGAGTCCGCCAAGCAGGACTCCGGCGCCGCCCAGCAGTCGCAGGAGGTCGAGCCCGAGGCCAAGGGCGAGGCCCCCTACGCCCCGGCGCCTCAGGGCGAGCCCGAGCCCCAGCGCACCGACGCCGCGGCCCAGGCCCCCGAGCCCTCGCCCCAGGCACCGACCGCCGGCGGTCGCGACCAGTCGGCGTACGTCACCCCGCTCGTGCGCAAGATGGCCGACCAGCACGGCGTCGACCTGTCCTCGCTGCAGGGCACCGGCGTCGGTGGCCGGATCCGCAAGCAGGACGTCCTCGACGCCGCCGCCGCGGCCCAGCAGGCCGCCGCCCCGGCCCCTGCTGCCGCTGCTCCGGCCGCTGCAGCCCCCGCTGCCGCGAGCACCCCGGCGGCCGCCCCGACCTCGACGTCGCCGTCGCCGCTGCGCGGCACGACCGAGCCGATGTCGCGCCTGCGCAAGGTGATCGCGACCCGCATGGTCGAGTCGCTGCAGGAGGCCGCCCAGCTGACCCAGGTCATGGAGGTCGACGTCACCACGATCGCCCGCCTGCGCGAGGCGTCGAAGGCCGACTTCCTGGCCCGCGAGGGCGTCAAGCTGACCTACCTCCCGTTCTTCGCCAAGGCCGCGATCGACGCGCTCAAGCTGCACCCCAAGCTCAACGCCGCGATCGACGCCGAGAAGGGCGAGGTGACCTACTACGACCGCGAGAACATCGCGTTCGCGGTGGACACCGAGAAGGGCCTGCTGACCCCGGTCGTCAAGGAGGCCGGTGACCTCTCGATCGCCGGCCTGGCGAAGAAGATCGCCGACGTCGCCGAGCGCACCCGCACCAACAAGATCACGCCCGACGAGCTGTCCGGCGGCACCTTCACGATCACCAACCTCGGCAGCTTCGGGGCGCTCTTCGACACCCCGATCATCAACAAGCCCCAGGTCGCGATCCTCGGCCCCGGCGCGGTCGTCAAGCGGCCCGTCGTGATCGACGACCCCAACCTCGGCGAGACGATCGCGGTGCGCCACATGGTCCACCTCGCGCTCACCTACGACCACCGCCTGGTCGACGGCGCCGACGCGGGCCGCTTCCTCCAGGAGGTCAAGAAGCGCCTCGAGGCCGGTCAGTTCGAGGTCTGAGCACCCGTCGCCCTCGGGCGACCCGAGCGGACCAGTGGCCGCTCGACGCACGCCATGGCGTGCGTCGGGCGGCCATTGCCGTGTCCTGGTGCTCCTCACCGTCCGCGACGTGGGGCACACCACCCGAAAAGCGCAGGCGGGATGTCGGTCCGGCCGCGTAACGTCCGGTGACTGTGACGGTGACCGACCTGCAGACCCCGACGACACCGGCAGCGACCCCCGCGACGGAGGGTCTGCCGGCGGGTCGGGTGCCGGTCGACTGGCGTCGCGTGCGCCGTCCGCTCGCCACCGTGTGCGTCGCGCTGGCGCTCGTCGGGGCGATCGCCTCCTCCCTCGGCAGCGTCGCCGCCGGGCGCCTCGCCGAGTCGCCCACCTCGACCCTGGTGATGCTGCTGGCCGCGTGCGTGGTGGGTGGCGCGTTCGTCGACACCGCCGCCCGCACCCTGTGGGGCGTCGTGGTCGACCGCGCCGAGGGGCGCCTGCGCGCCGACCTCATCGACGCCGCGATGGCCCAGCCGCTCTCCGAGCTCTCCGAGCAGGCCGTGGGCGAGGTGCTCGACCGCATCGACGACGACACCTGGGAGGTCGGCCAGCTGATGCGCTGGGGCGTGTGGATGGCCATGCGCACGACGCTGTCGGCCGGCCCGCTGTGGATCGTGGCCAGCGTGACGTGGTGGCCCGCGGCGGTGCTGTTCCCGCTGTGCGGGGTGCTGGTGTGGTTCTTCGTCCGCCGCCTGCTCCCCCTCATCGCCGAGCGCAAGGTCCTCGAGGAGGCCGCGTGGACCGACCACGCCGCCTCGACCGAGGAGGGCGTGGCTGCCCGCGACGACATCCGCACCTCGCTGGGCCAGCCGCACGTCCTGCGGCGCAACGCCGAGCTCGCCGCCGAGATCCACCGCAGGCTGCGCAGCGTGCTGGCGATCGAGGTGAGCGTGACCCGGCGCAGCGGTGCGCTGCTGCACGGGGTGCTGGCCGCCACCGGCCTCCTCGGCGTCGCGCTCGTCCTCCACGGCGACCTCACCACGGCCCGGTTGGTCACGCTGTTCCTGGTCACGACGATGTTCGTCGGCCAGGTCGACATGCTCGCGCGTCACCTGCCCGACCTCCAGGAGGGCATGGGCGCCGTCCTGCGGCTGCGCGGGATGCTGTCGGTGCCGGCCGAGCCGGTCGGCGGTCTGCCGCTGCCCGAGGGGCCCCTCGACGTCGAGCTGCGCGGCCTCGACTTCTCCTACGACCACGGCACCTTCGCGCTGCACGACGTCCACCTCGCGGTGCCGGCCGGTCACACCTGCGCGCTCGTGGGCCGCACCGGGTCCGGCAAGTCGACGCTCGCCTCGTTCCTGTCCCGCGCGGTCGAGCCGCCGCGCGGGTCGGTGTTCATCGGCGGCACCGACGTCCGCGACCTCGACCTGCAGCGGCTCCGCGCCGCGGTCGGCGTGGTCACCCAGCGCACCGAGATCCTCGCCGGCACGCTCGCCGACAACGTCACGCTCTTCGGTGACGCGCCCCGCTCCCAGGTCACGGCCGCGGTGGAGGAGCTCGGGCTCACCGACTGGGTGGCCGGCCTCCCCCAGGGGCTCGACACGCTCCTCGGTCCCGGCGGCACCACGCTGTCGGCCGGCGAGGAGCAGCTGGTCGCCTTCGCCCGCCTGCTGGTGCGCGACGTGGCGATCGTGGTCCTCGACGAGGCGACCGCCCGCATGGACCCCGTCACCGAGGCCCGCGTGGTGCGCGCGGCCGACCGGCTGATCGCCGGGCGCACCGGCATCCTGGTGGCCCACCGCCTCTCCACCACCGAGCGGGCCGAGCAGGTCGCGGTGCTCGAGGCCGGCCGCGTCGTGCAGCAGGGGCCGCGCGAGCGCCTCGCCGCGACCGACGGCCCGTTCCGCGACCTGCTCGTGGCCGCGGCCCACGAGGTCGCCGTCGAGGAGCACCACCACGACGACGCCTCGATCGGGTCGGTCCGACGCAGCACCACGCCCCCCGCGCCGCCGCAGCTCGAGCCGCCGCTCGGCCTGCTGCGCCAGGTCTGGCACTGCATCCGACTCAAGCCGGAGTGGGGCCTGCTCGGCGCCTCCCTGTTCCTCGCCGCCTCGCTCACCGGCGCCTACGGCGCGGTCACCGGCTTCGTCTGGGGCCACGTCGTCACCTCGCTGCAGGACGGCCATGTGCCGGCGCTGCTGCTCGTCGCGCTGGTCGCGTCGCTGATGGTCGGCCCGCTCCTGCTGTCGCAGGCGTTCTGGACCTATCCCCACTGGTGGGTCGAGGTCCGGATGCGGGTGCGCGCCGCCGTCCTCGCCGGCCAGACGAGCCAGCGTCGCCTGGTCCGCACCCCGCCGGGAGAGGTCGTCGCCCGCGCGATGGACGCCGACCGGATCGCGCGCTACACCGACCGCTGGGTCGACTTCGTCAACGGCCTCGTGGTCGCGGGCCTCACCGCGGTCATCGCCGGCACCTGGCTCGCCGGAGCCATCCTCCTGGCCGTCATGACGGCCTCCGCGCTCGCCTCCTCGCTGGGGCGCCGGGTCGCCGGCCGGTCGGCGGCAGCGGCCTCGGCCGCTCGAGCCGGCTTCGGGCAGGCGCTGGTCTCGACGCTGGAGTCGATCCGCACGGTCAAGCTCGCCGCCGCCACCCCCCAGCTGCACCACCACCTGCGCGAGGTCGACGGCGGGCGCGTCGACGCGGCCGTGCGCGAGCACCGCGTGCAGTCGCTGCTCGACGGCGTGCCGGTCGTGATGGTGCAGTGCGGCGTGGTCGCGGCCTGGGCGGGCCTCCTGGCCGGGCGCTGGGAGCTGGCGACGGCGCTGCTGGTGGCCAACGCCGTCAGCGGGTTCGACTGGTTCGGCCGGGTGGCCGGGTCGGTGGTCACCGAGGCGCCCGGCACGCGCGCCTGGCTGCACGCGACGAGCGCGCTGGCCGGCGGCGGCGACCTGATGGTCCTGCCGGCGGGCATGGACCTCTCGGCCGGCACGGCCGACGCCCCCGCCTCCCCCGAGCGCGAGCCGCTGCGCACGCTCACCCTGCGCGAGCTCTCCGCGGTCCACGACGACGGCACCCTCGGCGTCCAGGACGTCGACCTCGAGGTCGGGTCGGGCGAGCTCGTGCTGCTCCTCGGCCAGGTCGGCTCGGGCAAGTCCAGCCTCCTCGGTGCGCTGGCCGGACTGGTCAGCAGCACCGGCGAGATCCTGTGGAACGGCCGCCCGGTCGACGACCCCCAGACCGTGCTGCGACCCGCCCGCGTGGCCCACGTCGCGCAGGTCCCGCGCGTCCTGTCGGGGACCTTCACCGGCAACGTCGGCCTCGACCACCCCACCCGCACGGTCGTGCCGGCGCTGGAGGCGGCCCGGATGGGGCGCGACGTCACCGACGCCGGCGGCCCCGACTCGCTGGTCGGGCACCGCGGCGTACGCCTCTCGGGCGGTCAGGTGCAGCGCCTGGCGCTGGCCCGCGCGCTGGCCTGCGACGCCGACGTCCTGCTCGCCGACGACGTGTCCTCGGCGCTCGACGCGGCCACCGAGATCGAGCTGTGGCGGGCGCTGCGGGCCCGCGGGGCGACGGTGATCGGCGCGACCAGCAAGGCGGCCGCGCTGGCCCAGGCCGATCGCGTCGTCGTGCTGGACGCCGGACGCGTCGTCGACGACGGTCCGTGGGGCGAGCTGTCCTCGCGCTGGGGTCACCTGGCCGGCTGAGGGGCCTCGCCCGGGCGGGCGGGGCGGTTGGCGCCGCGTGGTTGGGTGGGCGCATGCGCGTCGTGATCGCCGGAGCCTCGGGTTTCCTCGGTACCCACCTGTCCGAGCACCTGCGCGTCCACGGTCACGAGGTGACCGCCCTGGTGCGCCGAGAGCCCGCGAGGTCCCACGAGTCGCGCTGGGACCCCAGCCGCGGCGAGATCGACGCCGCGGTGGTCGCGCGGGCCGATGCGGTGGTCAACCTCGCCGGCGCTCCCATCGCCGGCAACCCCCACTCGGGACGGTGGGCCGAGGGGGTCCTGGAGAGCCGCATCTCGACCACCGGCCTGCTCGCCCGCACGATCGCCGAGGCCGAGCGTCCGCCGGCGTTCATCGCCGGCAACGGCATCGCCTGGTACGGCGACCACGGCGACGCGGCGGTCACCGAGGACTCCGAGAGCCGCGGCGACGCCTTCCTGACCCGGGTGACCCGCGAGTGGGACGCCGCCGCGCAGCCGGCCCGCGACGCCGGCGCTCGGGTCTGCGTGCTGCGCACCTCACCGGTCATGGACCGCACCTCGCCGCCGCTCAAGCAGCTGCGGCTGCTCTTCAAGGCCGGGCTCGGCGCCCGCCTCGGCTCGGGCGAGCAGTACTTCCCGATGATCTCCCTGCGCGACTGGGTCGGCGCCGTGAGCTACCTGCTCGAGTCGCGCGACGTCTCGGGCGCCTTCAACCTGTGCTGCCCCACGACCCCGACCAACGCCGAGTTCACCCGCGCGCTGGCCGACGCCGTCGGCCGACGGGCGTTCCTGGCCGCACCCGCCGCCGTGCTCAAGGTCGCGGCCGGCGACCTCTCCTCCGAGGTGCTGTCCTCGGTCAACGCCCGCCCGACCGCTCTCGAGCGCGCCGGCTACGACTTCGAGGACGAGGACGTGCGCGAGGTGCTGGCGGCCGCGCTGTCCTGACCGGTCGCCTCGACCACCCGCCACTCCCCCGCGACCCGGCGCAGCACCACCTCGCGCTCGGCCGGTCGTCCCACGGGCATCGGGCGCGGCGCGGCACCGGCGCCGACCGCCCGCGCGCCCACGACCCGGTCGGTCACCCGCAGCACCAGGCGACGCGACGACCGAGCGACGACCTCGAGGGCGAGCACCTGGCTGGTCAGCCCCTCGACCCGCAGCCCTCGGGCGGCGTACGCCCGGAGCAGGCTGGACGTCGGCGGCGCCGGCGCGCGAGCCCACGACGTAGAGGCGGCGCAGCCCGGCGACGTCACCCGCCGCCCAGGCAGACGCGCGGCGAGCGTCCCAGGCGGCGAGCACCGCTGCCGGACGAGCCGCCGCAGGTCCCGGGGTGCCGGTCCCCGAGTGGCGCACCGCTGCGGACGAGGTCCGCGCGGGCCCGGCGTCGGCGCCCGGTCCCGTCCCGGAGCGCGCCCACCCGACCCCGAGGGTCAGGACGACGCAGGCGCAGGCGAGCGCGGTGAGGGCGGGCAGGAGGCGGCGTGGGTCCACCCCGCCAGCGTCCCCGATCCCGACGGTCGGCGTCGGCGCTCGTCCACAGGCCACCCCGACCGGCGGCCGGTGACCGCGGGCGTAGGCTCGCAGGCATGTCGCAGGACGTGAGCACGCTGGACTTCGAGGTCGCCGGACTGGGCGACGACGCCGTCGACTACCTCGCCGCGTGGGACGTGCAGCGGCGCGTGCACGAGCAGGTCGTCGCGGGCGAGCGACCCGGCACCGTGCTGCTGCTGGAGCACCCGCCCGTCTTCACCGCCGGCAAGCGCACCGACCCCCACGAGCGACCCGCCGACCCGGGCGGTGCTGCCGTGGTCGACGTCGACCGCGGCGGCAAGATCACCTTCCACGGCCCCGGCCAGCTGGTCGGCTACCCCATCGTCGCGCTGCCCGACCACGTCAAGGTCGTCGACTACGTCCGCCGGGTCGAGGAGGCCCTGATCGCGGTGTGCACCGATCTCGGCGTGAGGACCGCCCGCATTCCCGGTCGCAGCGGCGTGTGGCTGCGCGCCGACGACCGCGGCCCCGAGCGCAAGATCGCGGCGATCGGCATCCGCGTGAGCCGCGGCGTGACGATGCACGGGTTCTCGCTCAACTGCGACGTCGACCTCGGGTGGTACGACCGGTTCGTCCCCTGCGGGATCGCCGACGCCGGCGTCACCTCGCTGAGCCGGGAGCTGGGCCGCGACGTCACCGTCACTGACGTGCTGCCGAGCGTGCGCGAGCACCTGGCGACGTACCTCGCGTGGGCGCCCTACGACGCGACGCCCGACTACGACGCCCGCCCCGAGCCCGGCCGCGCGCCGCGCATCGAGCTCGTACGACCCGGCGTCTGACGGTGTCGCGGCACCGCCGTGTCGGCGCCGGAGGGCGAATTGGGTGGGCATCGGGCCCGGCGTAGAGTGACGACGTGACTGCTCCCGCCCCTGAAGGACGCAAGCTCCTCCGCCTGGAGATCCGCAACGCCGAGACCCCCATCGAGCGCAAGCCGGAGTGGATCAAGACCAAGGCCAAGATGGGTCCGGAGTACATGGCCCTGCAGAGCCTGGTGAAGTCCGAGGGACTCCACACGGTCTGCCAGGAGGCCGGCTGCCCCAACATCTTCGAGTGCTGGGAGGACCGCGAGGCCACCTTCCTCATCGGTGGCGAGCAGTGCACCCGCCGCTGCGACTTCTGCCAGATCGACACCGGCAAGCCGGCCCCGCTCGACCGCGACGAGCCCCGCCGCGTGGCCGAGTCGGTGCAGAAGATGCAGCTCAAGTACGCCACGATCACCGGCGTCGCCCGCGACGACCTGCCCGACGGCGGCGCCTGGCTCTACGCCGAGACGGTCCGCGCGATCCACGAGCTCAACCCCGGCACCGGCGTGGAGAACCTGATCCCCGACTTCAACGGCAAGCCCGACCTCCTGCAGGAGGTCTTCGAGTCGCGCCCCGAGGTGCTGGCCCACAACGTCGAGACCGTCCCGCGCATCTTCAAGCGGATCCGCCCGGCGTTCCGCTACGACCGCTCGCTCGACGTGATCACCCAGGCCCGCGACTTCGGCCTGGTGACCAAGTCCAACCTCATCCTCGGCATGGGCGAGACCCGCGAGGAGGTCAGCCAGGCGCTGCGCGACCTCCACGAGGCCGGCTGCGAGCTGATCACGATCACCCAGTACCTCCGCCCCTCCCCGCGCCACCACCCCGTGGAGCGGTGGGTCAAGCCGGAGGAGTTCGTGGAGCTCAAGGCAGAGGCCGACGAGATCGGCTTCGCCGGCGCCCTGTCCGGACCGCTGGTCCGCTCGTCCTACCGCGCCGGTCGGTTGTACGGTCAGGCCATGGACGCGCGCGCCACCGCCGCGACTGTCTGATCCGCACGACCCCGTACGACCCTCCTCGCTGACGAAGGCCACCCAGATGTCTACCCCCGCCACCACGCCCACCTCGCGCCGTGGGCAGATCATGCAGACCTACACGATGGCCAAGCGCAGCGACCCGCGCCTGGGCCTGATCCTCCTCGCGACGTTCGTGGTGGGCGCGGCGGTCGGCTTCACGCTGATGTGGCTGCTGCCCGGCGACGGCGTGCTGGCGCTGGTCATCTCGATCATCGGCGCCTTCCTCATCGGCATGCTCGCCGCGCTGCTGGTCTTCGGCCGCCGCGCGCAGAGCGCGGCGTACACGCAGATGGAGGGCCAGCCCGCCGCGGGTGCCGGTGCGCTCCAGATGCTGCGCCGCGGCTGGAAGGTCGACCCCGTCGTCGGCTTCACCAAGCAGCAGGACGTCGTGCACCGCGTGGTCGGTCCTCCCGGCATCGTCCTGGTGGGCGAGGGCTCGAGCCCGACCCGCGTCCGGCAGCTGCTCGCCACCGAGCGCAAGAAGCACGAGCGCGTGGCCTACGAGGTGCCGATCCACGAGGTCGTGTGCGGTCGCGGCGAGGGCGAGGTGCCGCTGCCCAAGCTGGTGCGCCACGTCCAGAAGCTCGGCCGCAACGTCAAGCCCGCCGAGATCACCGACATCCTCCAGCGGCTCAAGGCCCTCGACGCCCAGCGCGGCAAGCTGCCGCTGCCCAAGGGCCCGGTCCCGACCTCGATGAAGGGCATGCGCTCGCAGCGAGGCCGCTGAGCCCCCGCCTCGGTGGTTGAGGTCCGAGCACTCCCCATCGGTGGTTGAGGTGCGAGCGCAGCGTCTCGGTGGTTGAGGTGCGAGCGCAGCGAGCCTCGAAACCTCCGACGCACGCACTCACGAACTCGGTGGTTGAGGTGCGAGCGCCCGCCACTCGGTGGTTGAGGTGCGAGCGCCCGCCACTCGGTGGTTGAGGTGCGAGCGCAGCGAGCCTCGAAACCTCCGTCAGATCGCGACGGTGCGCGTGCCGGCCGCGAGGTCGTGCAGCCCGCGGCCGTCGAACGTGAGCAGCGGCGGGACCAGCAGGGCGACCAGCACGCTGCGCAGCAGGGACCGCAGCAGCGACACCGGGCGCGAGGGGTCGCGATGGTCGACGACCCGCAGCCGGGTCATCAGCTTGCCGAACGAGCCGCCCGTGAGCGCGGTGAAGAACGCCGACTCCAGCACGAAGAGCCCGAGCGTGCCCAGGCCATTGGGGTTGGCGCCGAGCACGCCGACGGCGACCAGGCCCTCGACCACGGCGAGGCAGGTCAGCCAGTCCACGAGCAGCGCCAGGATCCGGCGTCCCCAGGTCGCACTCTCGAGGGTCGGTGTTACGGCGCTCGTCACGTCACCAGCCTAGGAGGGCCCCGGGCGGCGCCAGCTGCCGGTCACTCGTAACACGGCCGAAACAAACGGGATACGGTCAAGAAACTGCCCCCGTCTAGTGTCAGGGCCACGGTGCAACGAGGCTCCGTTCCCGACGCTGCAATCTCGACGGCCGCGAGAGGTCCGTCAAGGAGGACACCGAATGTTCAACAACTCCGATGAGCTGCTCAAGTTCATCAAGGACGAGGGCGTCGAGATGGTCGACGTCCGCTTCTGCGACCTGCCGGGCGTGATGCAGCACTTCACGGTCCCGGTCTCCTCCTTCGACCAGAGCGTCTTCGACGACGGCCTCGGCTTCGACGGCTCGTCGATCCGCGGCTTCCAGGCCATCAACGAGTCCGACATGTCGCTGTTCCCGGACCCGACCACGGCCTACCTCGACCCGTTCCGCAAGTCCAAGACGCTCAACGTCAACTTCTTCATCCACGACCCGATCACCGGCGAGGCCTACAGCCGCGACCCGCGCAACATCGCGCGCAAGGCACTGGCGTACCTCGACTCCACCGGCATCGCGGACACCGCGTACTTCGCCCCCGAGGCCGAGTTCTACATCTTCGACAACGTCCGCTACTCCACCGGCGTCAACGAGGGCTACTACCACATCGACTCCGTCGAGGGCTGGTGGAACTCGGGCAAGGAGGGCGAGGAGAACAAGGGCTACAAGACCCGTCTCAAGGGCGGCTACTTCCCCGTCGAGCCCTACGACCACTACAGCGACCTGCGCGCCGACATGGTCAAGAACCTCGAGGCCTGCGGCCTGCTCGTCGAGCGCGCCCACCACGAGGTCGGCACGGCCGGCCAGGCGGAGATCAACTACCGCTTCGACACGCTGCTCAAGGCCGCCGACGACGTGATGAAGTTCAAGTACCTCATCAAGAACACCGCCTGGGAGCAGGGCAAGTCGGTCACCTTCATGCCGAAGCCCATCTTCGGCGACAACGGCTCGGGCATGCACGTGCACTCGTCGCTGTGGAAGGACGGCGAGCCGCTGTTCTTCGACGAGACCGGGTACGCCGGCCTCTCCGACCTGGCCCGCTGGTACATCGGCGGCATCCTCAAGCACGCCCCGTCGCTGCTGGCCTTCACCAACCCGACGGTGAACTCCTACCACCGCCTGGTCCCCGGTTACGAGGCCCCGATCTCGCTGGTCTACTCCTCGCGCAACCGTTCCGCCTCGGTCCGCATCCCGATCACGGGCGCGAACCCGAAGGCCAAGCGCGTGGAGGCTCGCTTCCCCGACCCGTCGGCGAACCCGTACCTCGCCTTCGCCGCGCTCATGCTCGCCGGCATCGACGGCATCCAGAACAAGATCGAGCCGCCCGCCCCGGTCGACAAGGACATCTACGAGCTGCCGCCGGACGAGATGGCCGACATCGACCAGGTGCCGACCAGCCTCGGTGCGGTCCTCGAGGCGCTCGAGGCCGACCACGACTACCTCACGCGCGGCGGTGTCTTCACCGACGACCTGATCGAGACGTGGATCCACTTCAAGCGCACCCAGGAGATCGCCCCCGTGCAGCTGCGCCCGCACCCGCACGAGTTCGAGCTCTACTACGACATCTGAGCCACCGTCGTACGACGAGGCCCCGGTCCCCCGCGTGGGGGCCGGGGCCTTCGTCGTGTGCCGGTCCGGCGACCTTCAGGCGGCGGGGTGGAGCGGTGCGGCCGGCCGGGGGAAGACGAAGCGCCGGAAGAGGTAGAACCGCGCGACGAGGCCGAGCGCGAGGCCGATCACGTTGGCGGCGATGTTGTCCGAGAGCGGGTCGTCGAGGCCGAGCACGTCCCGGCTGACGACCAGGCAGGCGATGGGCAGCGACATCGTGGCCAGGTTGATCAGGACGTACGCCGAGCGTCCTCCGTCCGCCTGACGCGGCGGGCGGTCCCGGAACGCCCAGCTCCGCGACCCGCGGTAGCTGATCACCATGCCGACGGAGTTGGCCAGCACGTAGGCGAGGACCGGGCGGTCAGCGAGGAGGGCGCGCTCGCCCGTGCTGGAGCCGTGGACCAGCGCGTTGAAGATGATGAGGGCGACGACGGTCGCGGCTCCCCCCACGGTGAGGAACCGCCCCACCTCGGTCAGCAGTCGCTTGGACCGGTCGCCGGCGGCGCTCGCCGCCGACTGCGGGCCGAGCGCGCTCGACGTCGACGATCGCGTCATCTCGGACGGAGACGGGTCGACGGTGCGCACGTCTGGCTAGAACACCGCGCGGCGGCGGCTATTCCCGGTTGTGACGCGCAGCTCAGAGGTCGAGGAAGTGGTCGGCCGTCAGCGGCAGGGAGCGCACCCGCGCTCCTGTCGCGTGGAAGGTGGCATTGGCCACCGCGGCCGCCGTGCCGACGATGCCGATCTCGCCGATGCCCCGCGACCCCATCGGGGTGAAGGCGTCGTCGGACTCCTCGAGCCACTCGGCGTCGACGTCGAGGACGTCGGCGTGCGCGGCGACGTGGTAGGTCGCGAGGTCCTGGGTCACGACGTGGCCGAAGCGGGGGTCGCGGTGCGACTCCTCGAACAGCGCAGCGGAGAGTCCCATGACCAGCCCGCCGATGAGCTGGGATCGCGCCGTCCTCGGGTTGATGACCCGGCCCGCGGAGTACACGCCGTGGAGCCGCGGCACGCGCACCTCACCGGTCCACCGGTTGACGCGTGCCTCGGCGAAGACGGCTCCGAAGGAGTGGAAGGCGTAGCGGTCGGCCGCTGGGTCCTCGGCCGCCGACGCCGTCGTGTGGAGGCCCGGGTCGGGCGACGCGCCGTGGTCGTCGCGGAAGAGCTGGGCGGCGGCGAAGATCGCGGAGCCCCAGGAGCTGGTGCCGGACGACCCCCCGGCGACCGAGGCTGACGGCAGGAGCGAGTCGGCGATCTCCAGCTCGATGTCTGCCGGGTCGGTCCCGAGCGCGTCGGCGGCGATCTGCGTCAGGACGGTCCGGGCACCGGTGCCGATGTCGACCGAGCCGATGGCCACGGAGTAGCGACCGTCCGCCAGCGAGGTGACGCGGGCACTGTTGCCCGGCTGCTTCATCGCGGGGTACGTCGCCGACGCGACCCCGGTGCCGACCCACCAGTCCCCCTCCAGACGGGCCCGCGGCTGCGCAGGTCGTGCGGCCCAGTCGAAGCGGTCCGCCCCGCGGTGGAGGCACTCGACCAGGCGGCGGTCGTTGAACGGCTTGCCGGTCTCGGGATCCAGGTCGGGTTCGTTGCGCTCTCGCAGCGTGATCGGGTCGATGCCGCACGCGACGGCGAGCTCGTCCATCGCCACCTCGTGGGCGAAGACGCCCGGCATCTCGCCCGGGGCGCGCATCCACGACGGGACGGCCACGTCGAGCTGGGCGAGCCGGTGGCTCGTGCGGCGGTTCGGGGCGGCGTACAGCATGCGCGTCGGGGAGGCGGTCTGCTCGGCGAACTCGCGCACGACGGAGGTCTGCTCCTGGACCGCGTGCTCGATCGCGGTGAGGCGTCCGTCGGCATCGGCGCCGAGGCGCATGTGCGAGATGGTCGCGGTGCGGTAGCCGGTGAGGGAGAACATCTGCTGGCGGGTCACCGCGACGCGCACGGGTCGTCCTCCGGTCGTGCGGGCGGCGAGGGCGGCGGCCATGACGTGGGCGTGCGCCTCGCCCTTGCTGCCGAAGCCGCCACCGACGTACGGCGCGCGCACACGGACCTGGTCGGGCTCGAGGCCGAGCATGGGGGCGAGCGCCTGCACGATGCCGTGGACGCCCTGCGTCGAGTCGAACATCGAGAGGACGTCGCGACCCTCGTGCTCCTCCCACCACGCCGTGGTGGCGTGGGGCTCCAGGGGGTTGTTGTGCTCGTACGGCGTGCGGTAGGTCTGCTCGACCACGACGGCGGCCGACGCGAGGGCAGCGTCGACGTCGCCCTCCTCGGTGTCGGTCTCCATGTCGGGGTTGACGCGGTCGGGCTTGTAGGTCGCGTTGTCCTCGCGCAGCTCGGCCTCGTGCGGCTCCTGGGCGTAGGACACCTCCACCAGCGCGGCGCCCTCCCGTGCTGCCTCGGAGGTCTCCGCCAGCACGAGTGCGACCACCTGGCCGCGGAAGCCGACCTGGTCGTCCTGGAGGATCGCCAGCTCTCGGTTGTCGGTCTGGGCCAGGCGCGGCGCACTGGTGTGGTCGATCACCGACGTCACCCCGGGGTGGTCCAGCGCCCGCGAGCCGTCGACCCCGGTGACCCGGCCGCTGGCGATCGTGGAGGTCACCAGCCACAGGCTGAGCGGGTCGCTGACGCCCGCCGCTGCTCCGTGCTCGACGGCGTACGTCGCGCGGCCGGTCACCTTCTCCGGGCCGTCCACCCGGTCGAGCGAGGTGCCGATGGAGCGCGGGGAGATCGTCCGGGTCTGCTGCTCGGTCATCGCGTGACCTCCCCGGCCAGGCCCAGGAGTGTCATGACGGTGGTGTTGCGGACCATCGGAGCCTTGTAGGCGGTCTGCTCGTCGGTCACGGCCGCCGCCAGCTCCTCGTCGACCGCGGCTCGGACGGCGCTCTCGTCGAGCCGTCGCCCGGTGAGGACCTCCTCCGCCCGGCGCGCGCGCCACGGCTTGTGGGCGACCCCGCCCCACGCGATCCGCACCTCCTCCACCCGGTCCCCGTCGAGGCGGAGGGTCGCCCCGACCGAGACGAGCGCGAAGGCGTAGGAGGCGCGGTCGCGGACCTTGCTGTACGTCGAGAGGGTGGCCCGGTCGTCCATCGGCAGCTCGACGGCGGTGATCAGGTCGCCGTCAGCGAGCGTCGTGTCGGTCTCGGGGTGGTCACCGGGCAGGCGGTGCAGGTCCTCGATCGGGATCCGCCGCTCCCCGCCCTGACCGACCACGACGATCACGGCGTCGACAGCAGCGAGGCCCACGGCGAGGTCGGAGGGGTGCGTCGTCACGCACTCGGGGCTGGCTCCGAGGATCGCGTTGTAGCGGCCGTAGCCGCCGACGGCCGAGCAGCCGCTCCCCGGCTCCCGCTTGTTGCACGGCGTCGTGACGTCCTGGAAGTAGACGCAGCGGGTGCGCTGCAGGAGGTTGCCGCCCGTGGTCGCCTGGTTGCGGATCTGTCCGGACGCACCGGCGAGGAGCGCACGCGCCACCACCGGGAAGCGGGAACGGACGACCGGGTGCGCGGCCAGGTCGCTGTTGCGGACGTTGGCACCGACGCGCAGCAGGCCGCCCTCCTCCCCCGCCTGCTCCTCCACGGTGTCGAGCGGCAGTCGGGTGATGTCGACCAGCAGGTCCGGCGAGGCGATGCCGAGCTTCAGGTGGTCGACCAGGTTGCTGCCACCGGCCAGGAACCTGGCGCCGGGCCGGCTCACCACCAGGTCGACGGCCTCCTCCACCGACGTGGGGCGCTGGTAGTCGAGAATCCTCATCGCCCCGCCACCTCCCGGATCGCAGCGAGGATGCCGGGATAGGCACCGCAGCGGCACAGATTCCCGCTCATCCGCTCACGTATCTCGGCGTCGTCGAGGTCGACGTCTCCCGCCAGGTCATCGGTCACGTGGCTGGGGTGTCCCTGCTCGGCCTCCTCCAGCATCCCGACCGCCGAGCACACCTGGCCGGGAGTGCAGTAACCGCACTGGTAGCCGTCGTGGTCGAGGAACGCCTGCTGGACCGGATGGAGGTCGTCACCGCCCAGCCCGGCCGCCGTGAGCACCTCGGCACCGTCATGGGCGACCGCGATCGTCAGGCAGGTGAGATGACGACGCCCGTCCAGGAGGACGGTGCACGACCCGCACTGGCCGTGGTCGCACCCCTTCTTCGGTGAGGTCACACCGAGTCGCTCGCGCAGGGCGTCGAGCAGGGTCGTCCGGGTGTCCACCGACAGCTCGCGAGGCGTGCCGTCGACGACCAGGGTGATGTCGGTGTCCATGCGGTGGCGTACCCGCTTCGCGAGGATCCATCCCACCACGACGAGATCGAGGTCGCGCCCGAGCTCCTTTCCGCAAGGACCGGTGGCCCGGGCGATGGGATCCGCTGGGTGTGGGTACAGGGGCGGCGCTGTGCTTTGTCCGAGCTCCAGATCTGGTGGCGCCCCCGACGTGGACGTGATCGCGGAACAGGGTCGACGGCTACCTCAGAAGGAGCATGACGTGGACAGTCCCAGACCGCCCCTCGGCGACGTGATCGCCGCCGCGGCACAGTCGATCAACACGCCCCAGACCTACGACGAGCGCGTCCGCGCGGTCGTCGCGGCCGCACGGGACACCGTGCCCGGGTTCGACGAGGTCAGCATCTCCCTCACGCTCGGCGGGGGCCTCGTGGAGACGCGCAGCGCGTCCAGCGAGCTGGTCGAGTCGCTGGACGCGGTCCAGTACGAAACAGCCGAGGGCCCCTGCTTCGACGCCTTCGCCCGACCCTCGGTCGTGACCGTCCCGGACCTGCGCCACGAGCAGCGCTGGCCCGTGTACGTCCCCCGGGCGGTCCGCGCGGGCGTCACCGCGCAGATGGCGGTGCCGCTGCACGACGGGGCGGCCATCCGTGGCGCCCTGAACCTGTACAGCAGCAAGGGAGAGGGCATCCATCCCGAGGCCCTCGACCTCGCCACCCTGTTCGCCACGCACGTGGCCCTCGCCCTCCGCTGGGCCCGCACCGAGGAGCAGCTCGGCAGCGCCCTGGAGACCAGGAAGGTGATCGGCCAGGCCATGGGCCTGCTGATGGAGCGTTACCAGATCAACGAGGAGCGGGCCTCCGCCTTCCTGGTCCGCGTGTCCAGCACCGACAACATCAAGCTCAGGGACGCCGCCCGGGCGCTCGTCACCCAGGCCGACACCCGCTACACGATCAAGGACGGCCCATGAACGACGGCACCGCGGTACTCACCTTCCCCTGCCCCCACTGCGGCGGACCCCTCCACGTCGTCGACCACGGGGACGTCGAGTGCAAGCGCGAGCACCGCTTCACGGTCGAGGAGGTCGTGCTCGAGCAGACGCGCGCGAGCTCACGGGCCGCGTGGCTCGCGGTCAAGGCGCTGCGGGACCGGGCCGAGACCAGCCGCTGGGCGGCCCGCGATCCGGACCTGTACGGGCTCGGCGACGCCGAGCAGCTGGAGGCCTCGGCCGACGAGGACGAGCAGACCGCTGCCCAGCTCCAGGTGCAGGCGCAGATGCTGGACCTGACGCTGTGGCGCATCAGCCGGGGCACCGAGGGTGACGGGACGCCGCTGGACGCCCCCGGGCCCGACGTCACCGGTCAGGCGTGACCCGGACCTCGGGGCCCTCGGCAGACCGGTGTGCCCCGGGCTGACGCGCGATGGTCGTGCGGGGGCACTCCTGGTGGGGCGGCCGTGCCGGTGAGGTCTCGGCGGCCCGGACCACTCAGCACGTGCGTGACGGTGCCGATCAGGTGGGTGCTCCCGTCACGACTGCTTGGAGACCGCCACCATGACGCCCGCCCTCGGACCCGTCGCGCTGCTCGCCTCGTTCGCCCTCGCACTCCCCCTGACGTCCGCCACCGCGGCAGCCGACGCGCCGACCGCGAGCGCGGTCTCCCTCGCGCCGGCGCCGCACGCGGCCAGGAAGCTCACGAGGGCCAAGAAGGCCACCCGGTCGGCCGACCTGCTCGTCGGCCGCGGCAGGTCCGACACCATCAGCGGCTGGGACGGCGACGACGTCATCAGGGGCAAGGGCGGCGACGACTACCTGGCCGGCAACGCCGACGACGACACGATCCACGGCGACGGCGGCGACGACACCGTGCGCGGTGAGGCCGGCGACGACACCGTCTGGGGAGGCCCGGGCGACGACCTCGTGCAGGGGCACGAGGGCCACGACGTCGTCCACGGCGAGGACGGCGACGACACCGTGGACGCCGGACCGGGCGACGACCTCGTCTACGGCGAGGACGGCGACGACCAGATCAGCGGCCACACCGGCGACGACCAGATCTGGGCCGGCGCCGGCGACGACGTCGTCGACGCCTGGAAGGACGACGACGTCATCTACGGCGAGGACGGCCGCGACACCATCAACGGCTCCGAGGGCGACGACGTCATCTACGGCGGCCCGGGCGACGACGACCTGCCCGACCGCTCGGGCAAGGTCGGTCCCGGCGGCAAGCACGGGCCCGGCGGGCTCTTCGGCGGCCCGGGCGACGACCAGGTGTACGGCGAGGACGGCAACGACGTCGTCTCGGGCCACGACGGCGACGACCACCTCGACGCCGGTCCCGGCAACGACCTGCTCTCCGGCGGCAGCGGCAACGACGTCCTCGTCGACGGGTCCGGCGACGACAACGTCAAGGGCGACGAGGGCGACGACCTCCTCTTCATCGGCTCCGGGGCCGACAAGGTGTGGCCCGAGGAGGGCAACGACACCGTCTACCTCGTCGACGACGGCGTCGCCGACGTCGTGCGGTGCGACGACATGGACACCGAGGGCCAGCGGGCGCAGGCGGGAGCCGACGACCGGGTCGTCTACGTGGGGGCACGGGACCCGCTCGACGTCGTCTGGGACTCCTGCGAGTCCGTCACCTCGATCGCGTACCTCCCCGCGGGCTGGCCGTACGGTCCGGTGGGCGGCATCGCCGCCCGGGCGCCGGGGGCCCGCGACTAGCCTCGGCAGCGATGAGCCTCTCCCGCCGCGTCTTCGACATCGACGACCCCTCGACCTCGCCCTATCCCCTCCTCACGGCCCTCGTGGTCCCGCGACCGATCGCCTGGGTCTCCACCCTGTCCGCGGACGGCGTCGGCAACCTCGCACCGCACTCCTTCTTCACCGTCGCGTGCGCCGACCCGGCGGTCGTGCAGTTCACCTCCATCGGCCGCAAGGACACGCTGCGCAACGTCGAGGAGACCGGCGAGTTCACCGTGAGCCTCGCGTGCGAGGAGCTGATCGACGAGGTCAACGCGACGTCGGCGGCGTTCGGGCCCGACGTCGACGAGGCGAGGGCCCTCAGCGTGGCGATGGAGCCGAGCGAGAAGGTCGCTCCGCCGCGCGTGCAGGCCTCCCCCGCCTCCATCGAGTGCCGGCTGCGCCAGGTCGTCGACCTCGGCACGTCGTGGCTGGTCCTCGGGACCGTCCGCGCCATCACGGTGCACGAGTCCGCCCTCGACGGCACGCACCCGATGATGTCGGCGCTGCGGCCGGTCTCACGCCTGGGGCGCGACGAGTGGGGACGTCCCCCGCAGGTCATCTCCCTCGAGAGGCCGTAGCAGCGCTCCGCGCTCGGGCGGGTGTCGCCAGCGCGACGCGCGCCGGTCACCCGCCGGACACCGGATCCGGACCCGGGCGTTCACAGAGGAGGACACAGTCGCCACGTTCTCCTACCGAAAGGAACACCGGACGTGAAGCGTCTCTCCCTCCCCGTCCTGGCCGCCGGCACCGCCGGCGTCGTCGCCCTCGGTGTCGCTGCCGCGACCGCCGTGCCCATGGGCTTCAGCCAGGACCGCTCGGCCGAGCTGGCTCAGCAGATCAACCCGGCCAAGCCGAAGAGCGTCATCCTCCTCATCGGGGACGGCATGGACGACTCGATGATCACGGCTGCTCGCAACTACTCCGTCGGCGCGGCCGGCCGACTCGTCCTGGACGAGCTCCCGTTCGCCGGCGCCATGACGACCTACGGCCTCAAGGTCGGCGCGGGCCCGAAGTACCCGATCGCGTACGTCTCCGACTCGGCGCCGACCGCGAGCGGGTGGTCGACCGGCAAGAAGACCGTCGACGGCCGCATCTCGCAGGGTCCCTCGACGGGCGAGACCGTCCCGGGCACCGACTACCAGACCGTCCTCGAGCAGTTCCAGGCCGCGGGCAAGCGGGTCGGCGACGTCTCCACCGCCGAGATCACCGACGCGACCCCGGCCGCCGCGGCGTCGCACATCAACGCCCGCGCCTGCCAGGGACCGGCCAACATGGCGACCTGCCCGGCAGCGCTGAAGTCCGCGCCGGGCGGGAAGGGCTCGATCGCCGAGCAGCTGGTCGACCACCGGATCGACGTGCTCCTCGGCGGTGGCGCCAACCGCTACGCGCAGACGCTCGAGGGCAGCGCGACGACGGTCCTCGACTACGCGAAGACCACCCGCGGCTACCGCTCCGTCGGCACCGCCGGTGAGCTCGACGCGATCTCCAGCCTGTCGGGCGGACCTGTGCTCGGCCTCTTCACCCCGGGCAACATGGTCCGTAAGTACGCCCCGCTCGTCGCCACCTCCACCGGCGCGGGCTCGGCCACGACCAAGTGCACCCCGCAGGACCGCGGCACCCAGCCGACCCTGCAGCAGATGACCGCCAAGGCCATCTCGCTGCTCGACAACCCCAACGGCTTCTTCCTCCAGGTCGAGGGCGCCAGCGTGGACAAGGCCGAGCACGACCGCGACATCTGCGGTGCCATCGGCGAGCTCGAGGACCTCGACCAGGCCGTCAAGACCGCCCTGGACTACCAGAAGACCCACCCTGACACGCTGGTCATCGTCACGGGCGACCACGCCCACTCGACCCAGATCCTGCCGAGCCCGGTCTTCGACGCGGCCCGCACCGCGACGGTGCAGACCGCTGACGGCGACCCGATGACGGTGGGCTACTCCACCGACTACTCCGCGAACGGCGGGCCGTCGGCCACGCACACCGGCGCCCAGATCCGCGTCGCGGCCATCGGGCCCCAGGCTGCCAACGTGACCGGGGTCATCGACCAGACCGACCTCTACAGCACCATGCTCGGGCGCACGCCCAGCACGCTGCCGTCCGTCCCGACCCCCACGGCGACGGCGACCGCCACGGTGACCGTCACCGCCACGCCGACGCCCACGCCCACCCCGCCGGCCCCCACCAGCACGCCGGCGGACAAGCCGTCGATCACGCTCGCCGCTCCTCGGAAGGTCGCCCGCGGCGCCCAGACCTGGATCTCGGTCGCGGTGGACGGTGCCAGCCAGGTGAAGGTCCGGATCACCCAGGGCAAGAACAGCGCCACCAAGGAGCTCGCGGCCGACGGAGGCTCGTTCAGGCTGCCGGGCTCGCTGCGCAAGGGCGCCGTCCGGGTCAAGGTCGTCGCCACTGGTGCCGGCGGCCGCAGCACGCTGACCCGCACCGTCGTCGTGCGCTGAGCCATCGCACACCGCACGCCCCCACCCGCGACCGCGCGCCTCCTCCCTCCGGAGGCACGCGGTCGCGGCACGTGGCGGTTCGCCGGCGGGCGCCGGGGGGCGAGACGCGGATCACACCCAGCGGGGAATGAACCCCGGCGCAGCCCGGTTAGGCTTGTTGAAACGTCAACTACTTACCACCAGGAGCACCCCGTGTCGATCTTCCGCCGCACCAAGTCCAAGCCCGCCCACGCCGCTGCCGCCGCGGCGCCCGCCGCCCCCGCCGCCCCCGCCACGGCCGTCCTCGACCGCGCGTCGGTCACCGGCGACTACGTCGTCGACGCCAGCCACAGCCGCCTCGGCTTCTCGGCCCGCCACGCGATGGTGACGACCGTCCGCGGCCAGTTCGCCGACTTCGACGGCACCGCCCACGTCGACGCCGAGAACCCCGCCGCCTCGACCGTGACGATCGCCATCCGCCCCGCCAGCATCTCCACCGGCACCGCGGACCGCGACGGCCACCTCGTCTCGGGCGACTTCTTCGACGTCGAGAACCACCCGGCCATCACGTTCACCTCGACCAGCGTCGAGCGCGACGGCAGCGAGTGGACGATCACCGGCGACCTGACCATCAAGGGCGTGACCAAGCCGGTCGCGATCCCCTTCGAGGAGACCGGCACCGCCGTCGACCCGTTCGGCAACACCCGCGTCGGCTTCGAGGGCGCGACCACGATCAACCGCAAGGACTGGGACCTGTCCTGGAACGCCGCCCTCGAGACCGGCGGCGTGCTGGTCTCGGAGAAGATCAAGCTCGAGTTCGACATCTCCGCGATCAAGAGCGCCTGACCCCGGACGCCCTGCACGACCCGCACGAGCCCGGACCCGGTGGTGTCCGGGCTCGTGCGCGTCCGGGAGCTCGCCTGACGGGCGGCGGTCAGCCCGCCTGGAGCCGGAGGCCGGCCAGCAGCAGGTCGAGGCCCGCGCGGAACTGCTCCGCGTCGTCGTGGCCCTCGAACTCGTCGACGACGTGGTGGAGGAAGGGGTACTCGGCCGCGTCGAGATCGCGCCACTGCTGCACGAAGCGACCGAGATACTCCTCGCGGTCCACGGTGCCGTCGAGGACCTCCTGCGGCGGCTGCTGACCGAGGTCGGCGGCGATGCCGACGACGAAGCCGATGATCGCCGACACCGCGTGGAAGCTCTGCCGCGGCGTGAGCCCCAGCCGCAGCACCTGCTGGCCGAGGCGCTCGTAGAGCAGCAGGGAGTGCGGCTGCACGCCCGTGTCGCGCATGAAGTACGCGCCGAGCCAGGGCCGTCTGGCGATGGCGTCGAAGAGGACGACCGCGATCGAGCGCAGGTCGTCGACGGGGTCCGGTGCGCCGGCGAAGCCCTCGGTGTCGGCGAGCACCTGCGCGATCACGTGGTCGCTGGCCCGGTCGAGCAGCTCGTCCTTGTTGGCGACGTACCAGTAGATGCTCGCCGCTCCCCCGCCCAGCCGGGCCGCGAGCCCGCGGAAGGTCAGCGCCGACTCCCCCGCCTCGTCGAGCAGCTCGACCGCCTCGCCGATGACGGCGTCCATGGAGTGCACGGCCCGGCGTCGCTCGCGCTCGCCACCGGTCCGGGTGCGTCGCGGTGCCGTCGCTGCCATGTGGGCCATCCCATCACCTCGTGTGTGGCGGCAGTCTTGCACACCCCTCGAACAACGTTCTATAGTCTCGAACGTTGTTCGACAGTCGAACGACGTTCGATCGTTCGGAGGTCCCGATGTCCGCCCTCACCGCCCCCGCGCCCTCGCGCACCTACGCCTCGCTCGGGGCCGCCTGGATCCCGCTCCTGGCCCTCTGCCTCGCCTTCTTCGTCGAGATGGTCGACAACACACTGCTCACCATCGCGCTGCCGACCATCGGCCGCGACCTCGGCAGCGGCACCACCGCGCTGCAGTGGGTGACCGGCGCCTACTCGCTGACCTTCGGTGGACTGCTGCTCACCGCCGGCTCGATGGCCGACCGCCTCGGGCGCCGTCGCGTCCTGCTGGTGGGCCTGTCCGCCTTCGGCCTGGTCAGCCTCGCGGTCGTCTGGGTCCACACCGCCGGTGAGCTCATCGCGCTGCGCGCCGTCCTCGGCCTCACGGCGGCAGCGATGGCGCCGATCACCAACTCGCTGGTCTTCCGGCTCTTCGAGACCAGGCGCTGCGGATGCGGGCGATGACGGTGATGATCGTGGTGGGCATGAGCGGCTTCATCCTCGGCCCGGTCCTGGGCGGGACGGCGCTGGCCCACGTGTCGTGGGAGTGGCTGCTGGTCGTCAACGCCCCGGTGGCGCTGGTGGCCTGGGTGGGCGTACGCCTCGGGGTGCCCGCGGACCGTCGCGAGGACCTCACCACCGACCGCCTCGACCTGCCGGGCGCCGCACTGAGCATCTCGGCGATCGGGCTGGCCTGCTACGCGCTGACCAGCGGGGTCGAGCACGGCTTGGCCTCCCCCGTCACCCTGGGCTGCGCCCTCGGCGCGGTGCTGGCCGTCGTCGCGTTCGTCCGCCACGAGCGGTCCACGGCCGAGCCGATGCTCGACCTGGGCCTTTTCGCCGGCGGCACCGTGCGCGGCGCCGCCATCGCGCAGGTCGGCACCTCCATCGCCATGGCCGGCGTGATGTTCGGCCTCATCCTGCACTTCCAGTACGCCTACGGCTGGAGCCCGATGCGGGCCGGCCTGGCCAACCTGCCGCTCATCCTCACGATGGTCCTCGCCACCCCGGTCTCCGAGCGGCTGGGCAAGCGCTTGGGCCACCGCGTCGCCTGCCTGGTCGGTGCGGGGCTGATGGCGGGCGCGCTGGCCGGCCTGGCCTGGGGCGTCGACCACGGGTACGCCGTGATCGCCGCCTGCCTGGTCGTCATGACGGTCGGCCTGCGCACGGTGATGACGATCTGCGCGGTCGCGCTCGTCGACGCCATGCCCGCCAACCGCACGTCCGTCGGCGCAGCGCTCAACGACACCGCCCAGGAGGTCGGCACCAGCATCGGCACGGCCGTCGTGGGCACCCTGGTCGCCGTCTTCGTCACCACGGCGCTGCCGGCCGGCGCCTGGAGCAGCGCGCTGGTGGCGTCGTTCTTCCACGGCGAGCGGGTGACCTACGGCGTGCTCGCCGTCGTCGTGGGCCTCGTCGCCGGGTGCGGTGCGCTCAGTCTGACCGACTCCAGGTCGGTCGAGGAGGCCCACTGACGGCGGCACCCGGCGTCGGGCTCAGGCGCCGCGGCCGCGAAGCCGAGTCGCCGAAGCCGTCGCACCGGGTGCCCGAGGATGGCACATCACCCGCGGCGGGCGCGGGTACGACCCATCAGGTCAGTCCCGAAGGAGCAGTCCGATGACGCACACCGACACCACGACCCCTCCCGTCAGCGTGACGTTGCGGCCGATCGCGACCCCCCTGCCGCTGGGGTTCCTCGCCCTGGGCGCGGCGACCCTGTCCTTCGCCGCCGTCCAGCTCGAGTGGGTCCCGCCGACGCAGGGGCACGCCGTGGCGCTCGGCGTCCTGGTCCTCACCGTGCCGATCCAGCTGGTGGCGTCCGTGGTGGGGTTCCTGAGCCGCGACCCTGCGGCGGCCACGGGCATGGGCGTCCTGGCCGGCACCTGGGCCGCGGTGTGCCTCACGACGTTGACCACCCCACCCGGACGACCCGGCAGCGGGCTGGGCGTCATCCTGCTCTGCTCCGCGGCATCGCTCCTGGTGCCGGCGGCGGCAGCCCGCTCGAAGCTCGTCCCGGCTGCGGTGATCACCCTCAGCGCGCTGCGCTTCGCCACGACGGGGATCGCCGACATCGACGGAGGACTCGGCTGGCAGCACGCGGCGGGCTGGATCGGCGTGGTCCTCTTCGCCCTCGCCCTCTACGCCGCGCTCGCCCTCGAGCTCGAGGGCAGCGAGTCGCGCACCGTGCTCCCGCTCGGGCGCAGGGGCCGCTCGCGCACCGACCTCACCGGCACCTTCGGCGACCAGGTCGCCGACCTCGCCCACGAGCCGGGCGTACGACGCCAGCTCTGATCCGGCCGCGTCGGTCCGCGGCCGTCCCGGGTCGTCTCAGCCCCGCGCGCGGCTCGGCGCCGGGACGCTCGGCCCGGCCAGCAGCGCCCGGGCCCTCGACACGTCGGTGGCCACGACGAACAGCTGCTCGAGCACCGCGACCTCCGAGCAGGCGAAGACGGTGCGCCGGGGCAGGACCAGCGCGAGGTCGCCGCCGGCGGCCAGGCACTGGCGTCGCGCCCAGACGAGCGGTGCCAGCACCTGCATGTTCCAGCCGACGACCTCGGTCAGGTCGACGACGAGGAGTGGAGGATCCGGCTCGAGGCACCGCTCGACGACCTCCTGGATGAGCCCGGGGATGGCGATGGAGGCGCACTCGACCGGGGCGACCAGGACGTCGGGGCCGGCGGTGCGGAAGACGAGCTGATGGTGAGACACGGCGGACCGTTTCCGAGAGTGCCGGGCGTGGGGCCGCTCTTCTCACGGCGAGCTCCCGGCGCTCCAAGGCTACGACGGCGGCGTCCTGCCGTCCAACACATGTCGCGCGGTCCCCGGGGCACTGAGGGTGTCCCCGAGCGAGGAGACGACATGCGAGCAGCGGTGTGGCACGGCGTGGGCGACGTCCGGCTGGACGAGGTCCCCGACCCCTCGATCCAGGACCCGACGGACGCTGGCCGCGGCCACTGCTCCTGCTGCCGGGCGGGCCACGACGCCCAGCACGAGAGCGGCTGGACCAAGGTCGTCCTCGAGCCGGGGTCCTGAGGTGGCCGAGCGGCTGGTCGCCGACCTGGTCGTCGAGCGCCTGCGCGCCTGGGGCGTGCGTCGCGTCTTCGGCTACTCCGGCGACGGCATCAACGGGCTCATGGGCGCCCTGCGCCGCGCCGGGGGCGACCCCGCGTTCGTGCAGGCGCGGCACGAGGAGAACGCGGCACTGATGGCGACCGGGCACGCGAAGTACGCCGGAGAGGTCGGGGTCGTCACCAGCACCCAGGGTCCCGGCGCGGTCCACCTGCTCAACGGCCTCTACGACGCCAAGCTCGACCACCAGCCCGTCGTGGCGATCGTGGGACAGCAGCCGACGACGGCCCTGGGCTCGGAGTACCAGCAGGAGATCGACCTCGCCGCGCTCTTCAAGGACGTCGCCGCGCAGTACGTCCAGCCGGTCCTCGCCCCCGAGCAGGCCGCGATGGTCCTCGACCGCGCCTTCCGCACGGCCCTGGCGACGCGGTCGCCCTGCGTCGTCATCCTCCCCCACGACCTCCAGGTGGCGCCCGCGCCCGACGAGCTCCCCCACGAGCACGGCGTGGTGCCGACGACGCCGGAATGGCGCCCGCCGCGGGTGCTGCCGCACGAGCGCGACCTCGACGCCGCGGCCGCGGTCCTCGACGCCGGTGAGCGGGTGGCCCTGCTGGTCGGCCAGGGCGCGAGGGGCGCCGCCGACCAGGTGCGGGCGGTCGCCGAGGCGCTCGGCGCCGGCGTCACCACCAGCCTGCTCGGCAAGCCGTGGTGGGACGAGACCCTCTCGACGAGCTGCGGGGTCATGGGGCACCTCGGCACCACCGCCTCCGGCTGGCTGCTCGACTCCTGCGACACGCTGCTCGTCGTCGGCAGCAACAACCCGTGGACGGAGTTCTACCCCGCGCCCGGCCAGGCCCGCGCGGTCCAGGTCGACATCGACGGGCGCCACCTCGGCAACCGCTACCCCGTCGAGGTCGGGCTGGTGGGGGACGCCGCCGAGACCCTCGAGCAGCTCCTCCCCCGCCTGCGCGTGCGTGCCGGCTGGCGCGAGGAGGTCGAGGAGCACGTCCGGTCGTGGCACGAGCTCGCGGCCGAGCGTGCCTCCACCCCGGCCGACCCGCTCAGCCCCGAGCTCGTGGTGCGGGCGCTGTCCGACGGGCTGCCGGCCGATGCCCAGGTGAGCGTCGACGTCGGCTCGGTGACGTACTGGTACGCCCGGCACCTCACGCTGCCGCCCGGGGTGCCGGCGCACCTGTCCTCGACGCTCGCGTCCATGGGCTCGGCCCTCCCCTACGGGCTCGCGGCGAAGCTCCACGCGCCGGGGCGTCCGGTCGTGGCGCTGGTGGGCGACGGAGCCATGCAGATGAACGGCCTCAACGAGCTCGTCACCGTCGCCCACCGCTGGCGCGACTGGGACGACCCGCGCTTCGTCGTCCTGGTCCTGCACAACGAGGACCTCGCCGAGGTGACGTGGGAGCAGCGCGAGACCGAGGGCGACCCGCGCTACGACGCGAGCCAGACGTTGCCGGCCTTCCCCTACGCGGCGTACGCCGACCTGCTCGGCCTCACCGGGATCCGGGTCGACGACCCGGCGGACGTGGACGCCGCCTGGGACCGGGCGCTCGCGGCCGATCGCCCCGTCGTGATCGAGGCGATCGTCGATCCGGACGTCCCGCTCCTGCCTCCCTTCCCGGCCGGGCGCGAGAAGCTCGCCAGCTTCCGACGGGCCCTCGACCAGGAGGACGGCGGCGACCACGCCCGCCGGCTGCTGGACCAGCAGGCCGAGCAGGAGGAGCGGGACTGACCCACTGCACCACCATCTGGCGCGTCCGGGCGCCGGCGCCCTCGGGGGCGTGCTCCGCCTCGCCCGCGCCGGTAGTCCGTGTCAAACGGGTCGTTCCCCAGCCCGTGGGACCACCCATTTGATACGGACTACCGGCGCGCAGGCTGCGCTGGCCGCCCGCCACTGACCGGAGCGGTCAGTCGCGGGACCGGCGGGTCTCGCGCCGGTTGGCCCTCCTGATCGCCTCGACCAGCTCGCCCTTGTTCATTCGGGACCGGCCGGTGACGTCGAGCCGCTTGGCGAGGTCCATCAGGTGCGCCTTCGTCGCGTTGGCGTCGACGCCCTCTGCCGTCGTGCCGCCCTCGCGTGCCCCCCGACCGGACTTCGCGGCCTGGGAGTCCGAGGGCCCCTTCTCGTCCTTGGCCTCCCAGCGGTCGCCCACCTTCTCGAAGGAGTGCTTGAGCGCGGCGAAGGCCGTGCGGTGGGCACGCTCGCCCTCGCCGTACTCCTCCACCGCCGAGTCGTGCGCTTCGATCCACGTGCGCTGCGCCTTCGTCGACGAGCGCTCCAACGTCGACGGGAGCTCCTGCTTGCCTGGCATGGTTCCACCTCCGAGGTGTCGGGTCGTGCTGGGTCGGGACGTGCTGGGTGGGGGCCGGTCAGTCGGTCGAGGGAGCCGAGGAGATGGCCGCGACCAGTCGTCCCGCGCTCTCCTCGGGCAGGGACTTGGCGATGTCGGCCTGGCTGATCATCCCGACCAGGTCGTGCCCGTCGATCACGGGAAGGCGCCGGACGCCGTGGCGCGCCATGGTGTCGAGGGCCTCCTCGATGTCGTCGTCCGCTCCGATGGTCACCACCTCGCCCCCGGTGTAGTCGCGCACCTTGACCTGCGTGGTGTCCATGCCCTCGGACACGCAGTTCAGGACGATGTCGCGGTCGGTGATCATCCCCTGGAGCCGGTTGTCGTCGCCGCAGATGGGCAGGGCACCCACGTCGAGGTCCCGCATCTTGCGTGCGGCGTCCGTCACGGTGTCGTCGACCGAGGCGCACTCCGTGCCGGCCGTCATCACTTCTCGTGCTGTGGTCATGCTGTCCTCCATGCTGCGTCGGTGGGTCGTGCTCTGACACCTCGTCGGTACCCACCCGTCGCCGACGGATTCGGGCTTCGCGCAGCTCCGGGAATATGCGGCATCGGCGACGGGTACGACGCGCCCATGGAATTCATCCCCGAGAGTCTGCAGGCCCTCGACGAGCTCGACACCTATGCCGACGACACCGACGACACCAGCCTCTTCGACCGGCTCAGCGACGTCGCCGACCGGGCCCGGGCGGTCGCTCCCGGCGTCGTCGGCCTCAGCATGGCCTCGCTCGAGAACGGCCTCACCTTCACCCTGGTCGCGACCGACGAGGAGGTGGCGACGCTCGACGCCGTCCAGTACCTCGCGTCCGGCCCCTGCGTGGACGCGATCGACATAGGCCGCGGGATCACCACCTCAGCCGAGGGGTTGCTGAGCGAGACCCGGTGGCGCGAGTTCGCCGTGGCCGGCGCCGCGGCGGGGGTGCACAGCACCCTCACCTTCCCTGTGGTCAGGGCCGACGACGTGGTGGCGACGATCAACATGTACGGCCACGCCCCGGACACCTTCACCGGCAAGCACGAGGCTCTCGCCGGCCTCTTCGGCGGCTGGGCCGCCGGTGCGGTCGCCAACGCCGACCTGTCGTTCTCGACCCGGCGTGCCGCCGAACGCGCGCCGCTCGACCTGCGGGACAGCGCCACGGTCGACGCGGCCACCGGGATCCTGGCCCACCGCCGGTCCCTGACGGTCGCCGCGGCGCGGCGCGAGATCGCCGACGCCTCTCAGCGCGCCGGCATCCCCGTCGCGCGGCTCGCCCAGGTCATCGTCGACCTCCACCACGGCTGGTAGGCGCCGGCGCTGGAGCCAGGTGGCGGCGCAGGTGCTCGGCGGTCGCGCCGGCACCGGCGTCCACCACCTGCTGCGGCGTGCCGGTCGCGACGATGCGACCGCCCCCGTCGCCGCCGGACGGGCCGAGGTCGACCACCCAGTCGGCGCCGGCGACGACGGCGAGGTCGTGCTCGACCACCACGACGGTGTTGCCCGAGTCGACCAGGCGGTGCAGCAGGCCGGCGAGGACGGCGACGTCGGACGCGTGCAGGCCGGTGGTCGGCTCGTCGAGCAGGTAGAGCCCGTGGCCGCGGTCGACGCGCTGAAGCTCGCTGGCGAGCTTGATCCGTTGCGCCTCCCCGCCGCTGACCTCCATCGCGGTCTGGCCGAGCCGGACGTAGCCCAGGCGCACGTCGCGCAACGCCTCGAGCCGGCGCCTGACCCCCGGCACGTCGTCGAAGACCTCCAGGGCGTCGGCGACCGACATCGCGAGCACGTCGGCGATGGTGCGGTCGCGGTAGGTGACCTGGAGCGTCTCCTCGTTGTAGCGGGTGCCGTGGCAGGCCGCGCACGGCGTGGTCACGCCGGGCAGGAAGAGCAGCTCGACGTTCTGCACGCCCTCGCCGCGGCACACCTCGCACCGCCCGCCCGCCACGTTGGGCGAGAACCGACCGGCGCCGTAGCCACGCCGCTGCGCCTCGGGCGTCTGCGCGAAGATCTTCCGGACGATGTCGAAGAGGCCGACGTAGGTCGCGACGTTGGACCGCGGCGTACGCCCGATGGGCCGTTGGTCGACCACGACGAGCCGGTCGAACCGGTCGGCCCCGCGCACCTCGCCGATCGCGGCCCCCTCCCCCGCGTGCCCGTCGAGCTGGTCGCGGACCGACCGGCCGAGGACGTCGTGCAGGAGCGTCGACTTGCCCGCTCCGGACAGCCCGGTGATCGCGGTGAAGGCGTGCATCGGGACGCGGACGTCGAGGTGCCGCAGGTTGTGCACCGCCACGTCGTCGGCCTCGAGCCACGAGGTCGGGCTCCGCACGACCCGCTCGAGGTGGCGCCCGCCGCCGAAGAGGTACGGCGCGGTCGCCGAGCCGGCGACCCCCTCGAGCTGGTCGAGCGGGCCGCTGTGGACCACCCGGCCACCGGCCTCGCCCGCCCCGGGCCCGACCTCGACGACCCAGTCGGCACGGCGGATCACGTCGAGGTTGTGCTCGACGACGACGACCGAGTTCCCGCCCGCCTTGAGCTGCTCGAGGACGTCGAGGAGCGGCTCGGCCTCGGCGGGGTGCAGCCCGGCCGACGGCTCGTCGAGGACGTAGGCCACCCCGAACAGGCCGGCCCGCAGCTGGGTCGCGATGCGCAGGCGCTGGGCCTCGCCCGAGGACAGCGTCGTGGAGCGGCGGTCGAGGGAGAGGTAGCCGAGGCCCAGTCGCACGAGCACCTCGAGACGGCCCGCCATGTCGGCGCTGAGCCGGGCCGCGACGTCGTCGCCGTCGGCGTGCTCGCGCAGGACGCCCTCGAGCTCGGTCAGCGTCGCGGCGCTGAGCCGGTCGATGGAGCGGCCGGCGAAGGTCACCGCCAGGGCGTCGGTCCGCAGTCCCGCTCCCCCGCACACCTCGCAGGGAGTGCTGCGCATGAACCGCTCCATGTCGCGTCGCGACTTCTCGCTCGACGACGTCGCCAGCACCTGGTGGACGTGGGCCCGGGCGCTGCGGAACGTGCCCATGTAGTCACGACCCCCGCCGCCGTCCTTGTCCGCCGGGCGGATCAGCACCGCCGGTCGCTCCTCGGTGAAGAGCAGCCACTGCCGGTCGGTCTCGGCCAGGTCCTGCCACGGGGTGTCGACGTCGATGCCGAGCCGGTGGGTGATGCGGCGCAGGTTGTGACCCTGCCAGGCACCCGGCCACGCGGCGATCGCGCCCTCACGGATGGTGAGCGAGCGGTCGGGCACGAGCAGGTCCTCGGCCACGTCGTGCACCACGCCGAGCCCGTGGCAGGCCGGGCAGGCACCGGTGACGGTGTTGGGCGAGAACGCCTCCGCGGAGAGCCGCTCCGCGCCGTCGGGGTAGGTGCCGGCGCGGGAGAGCAGCATGCGCAGCAGGTTCGACAGCGTGGTGAGCGTGCCCACCGTCGACCGGGTGCTGACCGCGCCGCGCTGCTGCCGCAGCGCGACCGCCGGAGGCAGCCCGGTGATCTCGCGGACGTGGGGCGTGTCGACCTGCTGCAGGAGGCGGCGTGCGTAGGGGGCGACCGACTCGAAGTAGCGCCGCTGGGCCTCGGCGTAGATCGTGTCGAAGGCCAGCGACGACTTGCCCGACCCCGAGACGCCGGTGAACACCACCAGCGAGTCGCGCGGCACGTCGACGTCGACGTCGCGCAGGTTGTGCTCGGCCGCTCCCCGCACCCGGACGTAGGGGTCGCTCTGCTCGGCCATCGCGGCCTCCGTCCTGCTCGAGACGGGTTCCCGCGGGCCGCGGGGCGTCAGGCGACTATCGCACGCGGGTCGGACGGGCGACGCCGCGAGCACCTCACGTCATGGCCGGCCGACGGGGCTCGACCGGGAGGCGGTCTCGGTCGGCGTGCCTGATCGATAGCGCTCGATGCTGGCGGTGACGACCTCCTGGGCGACGTCGCGGAGCTTGACGTTGCCGGTCGAGGACGCGCGGAGGAGGAACTGGAAGGCCCGGTCGGCGTCCATGCGGTAGTGCTCCATCAGGATCCCGGTGGCCTGACCGATGATCTTGCGGGTCTGCAGCGCCTGGTTGAGCTGGTCCTCCTCCTGGACGTGGCCCAGCAGGATCGCCGCGTGGCTGGCGAAGAGTCGCGCGGTGTCCAGGGAGTCGACCTGCACGTCCTCGCGCTCGGTGGAGTAGAGGTTGAGACCTGCGACGTGCCTGTTCCTGGTGAACAGGCGGACCGCCACCTGGCTGCGCACCCCCCGATCTGCGGCCGCCTGGACGTAGCGCGGCCAGCGCTGGTCGTGGCGCAGGTGCGGGACCGCCACGACCGGCTCGGACTCGATCGCCTCGACGCACGGCCCCTCCCCCAGGTCGTACTGGACGCGGTCGAGGTCGAAGGCCAGCTCGTCGGTGCCGGCGCTGGTCTCGAACCGGCCCGCACCGTTGCGGACCGAGACGCTGACGTGGGCGAACTCGGGCAGGGAGCTCCGGGTCGCGTGCACGATGGCCTCGAGCGTCTCGTCGACGGTGCGGGAGGCGTTGATGGTCATGCTCGCCCGGGCAAGGGCTGCTGCGACGGACAGGTGCTGCGACACGTGCGTGAGATCGGTGTCGGGGCTCATCGGCGTACCCATCCATCGGACCAGAGTGCTGTGCAACCCCCCGGCAACCAGTGGTTCTTGGCTCGAACCAGTCGCCAACCTACTGCATGTCGACGTGGCCGAGCATCACCCTGCGGAGGGGCGTAGGGTCGAGACCGTCATCGGCCGGGATCGGGAGGAGCGGGCAAGGTGGACGAGCTTCCCCTGAGCGTGCGGGGGCGACTCCTCTCTGGACTCGCCTCGACCCTGGCGACCCTCCCCCCCGACGCGGCCCAGACGTGGCGACTCGGACAGGCGGTGCGCCTGATGCTCGGGGCCGACGGTGTCGCCATCACCCTGCAGTACCTCTCGGACCACCGGATCACCCTGTGTGCCAGCGACGAGGTGGCGGTGGCCCTGGAGAACCTCCAGGAGGTCCTCGGGCACGGCCCCGGCTTCGACGCCGCGACCCACGACACCGTCGTCGTCGCCGACCTCGACGGCGACGCCGACCAGCGCTGGCCGATGCTGGCACAGGCCGTGGAGTCGCGCTTCGGTCCGCGCCGGCTCTACGCCGTCCCCGTCCACGCCGACGGCGGCCTCGACGGCGTGGCGACGCTCCACACCGGACCGGACGTCCGCCTGGCCGAGCCGGTCGACCACGTGCAGTTCCTCGTCAACGCGGTCGGCGCGGCGCTGGTGGCCGACGCCGGCGAGCACGACCCGGACGGCCGGCCGCAGGCGGACGGGGGCTGGGGCTCGCGCAGCGTGGTCCACCAGGCCACCGGGATGGTGATGGCCCAGGTCCGGGTCACCCCCGCCGACGCGCTCGCACTGCTGCGCGGACACGCCTACGCGCTCGCCACCGACGTCAACGACGTGGCCGAGCGCGTGGTCGCCAGGACCATCGACTTCGTGAACTTCGACGTGGAAGGAGACTGACGCCATGAGAGCGACCACCAGCGGAGACGCGTTCGCGGCTGCGCACGCGGCGATGATCCGAGGAGTCGACGGCGCGAGCGTGGTGCACGTGCTGCTGGCCGACTGCCTCCGGCTGCTCGGCGCGGACTCCGCCGGCGTCCTCGTCCGGGTGGACGGCGCCCTGGAGCTGGCGGCGGCGTCGTCGCACCAGGCCATCGCGCTCGAGCTCCACCAGGCCCACGGGCAGGAGGGGCCCTGCGTGGAGACCATCGAGACCGGGGACAGCGTCTTCGCGAGCGGGTCCGCAGACCTCCGCACCCGGTGGCCGGGCTTCGGCTCCTCGATGGCGGCTGCCGGGTTCGAGACGGTGCTCGCCTCACCCATGCGCTGGCACGAGCAGGTGGTCGGCGGGCTCAACCTCTTCTGGAGGTCACCCCTGGCGGCGGACCAGACCGACGGGGACCTCGCGCAGGCCTTCGCCGACATCGCGGTGCTCGCGCTCATGCAGTCCCCCGCCTCGGAGGACCACGCCGACACCGTGGGTCAGCGGCTCCGAGCCGCTCTCCACGGCCGGGTGGCGATCGAGCGGGCCAAGGGAGTGCTCGCCCACACCGACCGCCTCGAGATGGACGAGGCCTTCGCCCGTCTGGTGGAGATCGGCGAGCAGACTGGGCAGCCCCTGTCCCAGGTCGCCCAGCAGATCCTCGACGACGTCGTCGACCGCCGTCGCTGAGCAGTCAGGAACCTGGCAGGTCCGCCCGCGCACGCTGGCGCCATGACAGCCAGCACGCACGCACGCCCGGACGTCGGGACCATGCGGAACAAGGTCCCCGAGGTGACCGTCTTCTTCTGGGTCATCAAGATCCTCTGCACCACGGTCGGCGAGAGCTTCGCCGACTACGTCAACGAGACCCTGGGCTTCGGCCTCACCAACACCACCGCGCTGTTCTCGGTGGCGCTCGTGGTGGTCCTGGTGGCGCAGCTCCGGGCCCGTCGCTACGTCCCGGGCGTCTACTGGCTCGCCGTCGTGCTCATCAGCGTCGTCGGGACGCTGCTCACCGACAACCTCACCGACGCGCACGGCGTGCCGCTGTGGTTCAGCAGCACGCTCTTCGCGGTCCTCCTGGCCGCGGTCTTCAGCGCCTGGTGGGTCCGGGAGCGCACGCTGTCGATCCACTCGATCACCACGACGCCGCGCGAGGGCTGGTACTGGCTGGTCGTACTGGTCACCTTCGCGCTCGGCACCGCCCTCGGCGACTGGACCCTCGAGCTCACCGGCTGGTCGCCGGGCACGTCGATCCTGCTCCCCGCCGGCCTCCTCCTCGCGGTGCTGGTCGCGTGGCGGCTCGGCGCGGGACCGGTCCTGTCGTTCTGGCTGGCCTACGTCCTGACCCGCCCGCTCGGCGCCAACATCGGCGACTACCTCGCCTCCGACCGCTCCGAGGGCGGACTGGGGCTCGGCACCCTCGTCACCAGCGTCGTCTTCCTCGCCACGATCCTCGCGACCGTGGTGTTCCTCAGCGTCACGCGGGTCGATCGCACGCCGGACACGGCGGCCGGGTGACGAGCGGTGAACCCGACGGTGGGACTCAGCCGAAACGTCCGTTGACGTAGTCGGACGTACGCGGGTCGCGGGGGCTGGTGAACATCGCGTCGGTGCTGCCGTGCTCGACGATGACGCCCGGGGTGCCCTGCGAGGCCAGGAAGAACGCGCAGGTGTCGGAGACCCGGGCTGCCTGCTGCATGTTGTGGGTGACGATGACGATCGTGACCTGCTCGGCCAGGTCCTTCATGGTCTCCTCGATGACGCGCGTCGAGGTCGGGTCGAGGGCCGAGCACGGCTCGTCCATCAGCAGCACCCGCGGCTTGATGGCCAGCGAGCGCGCGATGCACAGGCGCTGCTGCTGGCCGCCGGAGAGTCCGCCGCCCGGGCTGTCGAGACGGTCCTTGACCTCCTTCCAGAGGCCGCCGCGCACGAGGCACTCCTCCACGAGGTCGTCCTTCGCGCTCCTGCCGACCTTGGTCCCGGTGAGCCGCAGCCCGGCCAGCACGTTCTCGCGGATCGACATCGCCGGGAACGGGTTGGGCTTCTGGAAGACCATGCCGATCGCGCGGCGGGCGTCGGTGAGGCGGCGCTGCGGGTCGTAGATGTCGTCCCCGTCGAGCAGCACCTCGCCGGCCAGCGCCGCCGACGGGACCAGCTCGTGCATCCGGTTCAGGATGCGCAGGAACGTCGACTTGCCGCAGCCCGAGGGTCCGATGAGGGCGGTGATGCCGCGAGCGGGCATCGTCAGCGAGACCCGGTCGAGCACCTGGTGGGTGCCGAACCAGGCGGTGATGTCGCGGGCCTCGAGCGTGGCCGGCCCGGTGGCCGGTGCCGCGCCGGGCCGCGGCGCGGGCGAGGAGGTGGCGGGCGGAGGGAGCGTCGACTGGGTCATCTGGGGTCTCTTCGTCGTGTCGGGTCGGGTGGGCCGGACAGTGGGCCGGACCGGGGAGGTCCGGCCCGGGTGGGGGCGGGCGGGCGTCAGCGGACCGCCCGCCCCCGGTCGGGAGTGGCCCTCAGGCCCGGGCGACGGTGATCGTGAACTTCACCTTGGAGGCCGCGAAGCCGGCGTCACCGGCGTAGGACGCGACGAGCTTGTTCTTGCCGGCCTTGAGCGGCTTGGTGATCGTGACGACGACCTTGCCGTTCTTGAGCCTGCCCTTGCCGACGACCTTCGAGCCGCGGGTGATGACGACCTTGCCGGACGCCTTGCCCGAGGCGGACTCCTTGATCTTGATGGAGCCCTTGATCTTCGCGCCCTTGGCGTAGGACTTCTTGAACTTCACGACCACCTTCGTGGCGGCCTTGGTGACCGTCGGTGCCGGGGTGGCGGCCAGGACGCTCACCGACGCGGGCGTCGACTGCGACGCGGCGAAGACCGAGCTGGTGGTGGGCGTGAACCTCGCCACGACCGTGTGGGCGCCTGCAGCGATGCCGGTCAGCGCCTTGGTGGCCTTGCCGCCGGTGAGCGGGACCGGGGTGCCGCTGGCGCTCGCCGCGCCGTCGAGGTAGAACGAGACCAGGCCGTCGGCCACCGCGCTGCCGGCAGCGACCGTGGCGGTGAGGCTCAGCGAGCCGGCGGCCGGCGAGGTGCCGGTGACCGCGGTGGAGGTCGCGACCTGCTCGGTGGCGAGGTTGGTCGTCGGGTCCTGGGTCGGGACGCCGCACACGCCGCCCTGGCTGCGGGGCAGCAGCTGCTCGAAGCCGGCGGCCGCGATCAGCGGCTTGGCGGCAGCCGAGCAGACGAAGCCGGACTCACCGAAGATCGCGAGGATCTCGGGCTTGGCGACGTCGCCCTGGCGCACGACGTCGTAGAGCGCGCGGGCGGCCAGGAAGCCACCCTCGATGCGCAGCGGGGCGCCGGCGACGGCGTTGCGTCCGATGGAGAAGGGCGCGACGGCGTTGGCGTTGGACTGGATCTGGGTGGGGTCGTGCTCCTGCACCTCGGCCACGGTGCCGGCGAGGGTGACCGCCGTGCCGTTGTTGGCCGCCTGGAGCTGGGCGAGGAAGAAGGACCGCGTGCCGGAGCCGCTCTGCGGGATCTTCGGCTCGATGACGCCCGGGGCGCCACCCAGCTGGCTCCAGTTGGTGACCGTGCCGGAGTAGATGCGCACCATGTCGGCGGCGCTGATGGTGGCCGGTGCGTTGCTGGTCTTCGCCGTGGCGAGGGCCAGGGAGTCCTTGGCGAAGGGGAACGCCTGGAGGCCGGCCTGCTTCTCGGTGGCGTCGAGCGCCGCGGAGGACCGGGCGAAGTCGATCTCGGGGACGTTGCCGGCGCCGTAGAGCGTCTTCTTGCCCGCGCCCGAGCCGTTGGGGCGGGTCGCGGCGGGGTTGCCGGGCAGGTTGATCGTGGTCGGCGCGCCCGCGGGGGCGATGGCGTTCCAGCTGACCAGCTTGTTGGCGGGGTTCGTGGCGTTGTAGCCCGGCGTGCCGGACGCGCCGTCGGCGAGGTAGGCCAGCGCGAACTCGGAGGTGTCGGAGCCGACGCCGATGACGTCGGACGACGCGGGGGCGTAGCCGGCCGCCGGGTCGGCGACGGCCGGAGCCGCCAGGGACAGCGAGGCGGCCGCGACGGCCGCGGTGCTGACACCGGCGAGGAACCTGCGTACAGACATGTGTTCAGTCCTTCTCTGGATGGGTGGTGCTTGTCGGGTGGTGCAGGTGGAACGGATCGGGGGGCTCACAGGAGGTTCGGCAGCAGCCGCATGGCGACGTCGGTGGTCAGCCAGGCGGTCGCGACCAGGAGCGGGACGCACACGACCCACACCAGGCCGGCGCGGAAGCGCTGCCGGGCGGCCACGCCGCCGAGGGCCAGCGCCAGGAGGGCGCCCAGGCACAGGGTGAGCAGCGGCAGCGCCGCCGTCTCGGTGCCCATGACCTGCTCCGCCTCGGGGACGACACGCGGCAGGCCGGGCGGGGTCGGCAGCGCCTCGGTGGCCTCGGCGTCGACGTAGACGACGCCGTCGGGCGACAGCGCGGGCAGGCGCGAGCCGCTCGACTCGCCGCTGACCAGCACGAGCCGCGCCGCGTCGTCCGGCCGCGGCTGGGGCAGCGGGTCCCCGGCACGGCGTACGCCGATGACCTCGAACGGCGTCACGCCCTGGGCCGTGGTGACCTCGATGCGGTCGCCCGGCGCGAGCCGGCCGAGGTCGGCGAACGGGGCGCCGTAGGTGCTGGCGCGACCGAGGACCGCCGAGGTGCCGAGCTGGCCGGGCAGGACGGTGTTGCGCAGGTGTCCGGGGCCGTCGAGGAGGTCACCGGAGGCGGTGCCCTCGGTGACGACCTCCTGCAGCCCGAGGTGCGGGATGGACAGGAGGGCGACGGGTGCCCCGACCTCGGTCACCGGTCCGACGGGCGCGGTCCCGGCGGCCAGCTCACCGCGGAAGCGCTGGTAGAGCTCGGCCTGCGCGCGGTCGTGCGAGAGCCCGCCGAGGTAGAGCAGCTGGAGGAGCATCCAGCCGGCGAGCAGGAAGACCATGAGCGAGGTGGCCGAGACCACCGCCCACGCGTCGTCGTCGCGCACGGGGGGACGCGGCGCACGGTCGAGCACCGCGGTCATGGCCGCCTCCGGCGCAGGTTGCGCAGCCGGATGATGTTGGCGAGCAGGGCGCTCACGAGCACCAGCACGATCAGCTGGGGCAGCAGGCGGGCGGTGACCGGGGCGGAGACGGCGCCGGTCGGGGGCATGGCGAGGGGGTCCTGCGCCCCGGCGTCCTCGTCCTTGCCGGCGCCCTTCCCGTCCTTGCCGTCGCCCTTGCCGTCGCCCTGGCCGTCGCCCTTGTCGTCACCCTCGGCGTCGCTCGGCTCCGCGCCGGTCCCGTCGGTGGACGTCGGTCCGGAGGTGCCGTCCACGGACGTCACGCTGCCGGGTCCGAGCCCGCCCCCGTCCCCGGGGCCGTCGCCTGCGTCCCCGTCGCCGTCGCCGTCCGTGGCGTCCGGGGTGTCCGCGGTGGCGCCCTCCTGCTCGGCGAACGCGGTCGCGACGGTCTGCGCCTGCTTCCACAGGGGCGCGGTGACGCCGCTGCGGGTGATCGGGAGGTAGCCGGCGGGGAGCTCACCGTTGCCGAAGCCGGTGCGCTGTCCCTCGGAGGTCGAGATGCGGACGAACTCGGCGACCTTGGCCGCGTCGTCCTCGGGCAGGTTGGCGGTGCGGGCCGCGGTGTAGACGACCATCGTCCCGGGGTAGCCGTGGGCCCGGACCACCGCCGACATGTCGAGGGTGAAGGGGGCGTCGCCGGTCTTCGACGGCTCCGCGAGCCGCACCGCCTTCGCCATGGCGGAGGGGGTGGGGCCGACGTAGGTCCGCCCCGCCGTCTCGAGCTCGGCCTGGGCCAGCCCGAGCCGCTCGGCGTCGCCGATCGAGACCAGGCCGAGCATGAAGCGCGTCCCGACGCCCTGGCGGTCGACCCGCCCGATCTTCCACGGGTCGCTGCTGGTGGCCCGGTCGCACTTGGTCTGCACGTTGGGCCAGGCGTCCAGCACGGCCTCGGCGATCTTGCGCAGCGAGGTCACCGGAGCCGCCACCTGGGTGAAGTACGGCGCCGGGTTCTGCTGGTAGCACTCCAGCTCCGAGGGCGCGACGAAGTCGTCGAGCAGGGGCCACTCGGGCGTGGGCAGGTCGATCCTGCGGTAGCTCGGGTTGACCTTCATGCCCCAGGGGTCGGGCTTGCCCGCGACGAAGTCCGTCGCGTCCTGGTCGCCGGCGATGTAGGACGTGAGGGTCTGCAGGACGTCGCTCGACTCCGAGAGGGACAGCAGCGTGGCACCGGCCTCCCGCGGCACCTGGTCGAGGCCGGGGTTGAGCTTCTCGAACTCGGGGTCGAGGTTGATCGAGGTCGGGTTCGAGGACATGCCCGGGTGGGACCGCCCCCGCTCGCTGCCGACGTAGGACTGCGTGAGCAGCTTGGCCAGCAGCCGGGCGTTCAGCCGGAGGTCGCCGTACTCCCCGGCGTTGCCGGGGAGATCGATGATGTAGGCGATCGAGAAGCCGGTCACCGCGGTCGGGGCGTAGGCCATCGGGTCGCCGGTCGCCTCGTGCTCGCTGGAGACGAAGGCGGCCGCGCCGCCGCCCGTCTCGGCGAGGTTGAAGCCGGCGGAGTCGGGCATCTTGTTGTGCTGGAACTTGAAGCGCGACGTGTCCAGGCAGTACGCCGGGGACCACTGCAGGGAGGCCTGCGCCATCAGCTCGGAGCCGTAGAAGCCGGTCGGCGGGCGCGAGTCGAGGACGTCGCACGCATCGGGCGCGAGGCCGAGGTCGAGCGGGATCGAGAACCGGTTGTGCCAGTTGGACGGCGACCACCACAGCTGCGGCGAGACCGCCAGGTCGACCCCGTCGTTGGCGTAGTTGCTGGCGCCCGGCTCGAAGCGGCCGGCCTTGGAGCACTCGCGGTCGTCGTCGACGCAGGAGATGCCGACGATCGGGATGACCACGACCGAGCAGGCCACGGTGTCCGAGCAGCCGAGCGACTCGTTCTCGACCGCCGAGCGCACCTCGAACTTGGCCGACCCGTTGCCGTCGGCGTCGGTGAAGGCCGCCATCTCCGCCGGCGGGAACGCCGCACCGACGGCCGCCTCGGGCGCCATCGTCTCGGCGGTGCACGAGGTGTAGGTGGTGCCGTTGGCGGCACGGAAGGGGGTCGTGTGGGTCGAGAACGTCGGCGGGTCGTTGCACTCCGCCGGCAGCGGCACGAGTCCGCTCTTCTCGGCGAGGTCGGCCTCGGTGGCCCACGCGTCGTGGCGCCACACCGCCTGCGAGGCGTCGGCCGACTGGGTGCGCTGGATGCGCGAGGAGGTCCAGCACGTCTCCGGCGAGAGCTGCTGGTCGACGGGCAGCGACGGGTCGTCGACACCGCGGCACTGCAGGATCACCACGGGGTACTCCTGGAGCATCCCGAGCTCGCCGAAGGGGCTCGCCGCGCGTCCGCCGGAGGGGTGCGCGCCGCTCCAGGCGATGTCGATCCGCTCGCGGCCGCGCAGCTCGGTCGTGCGGCTCGCGGTCACGGTGACGTCGCGCGCGTCGATCTCGATGGGCTGGCCGTCGAACACGATGGAGCGGGTCAGGTGCCTGGTCTGGGCGTACGCCGGCGCGCCGGTGCCACCGGAGCCGCCGGAGCCGGTCGCGGCGCTCGCCACCGGGCTGGTGGCGGGCAGGCCGAGGGCGACGAGGCCGAGGGCGAGCAGGAGGGCCGCGCGCCTCACCGGGCGCCGTCCTTGCGACGGATGCCGCGGGCGAGCAGGACGCCGGGCACGAGCACGAGGGCGAGCAGCTCCAGCACGGCGAGCCAGCCGAAGGCGCGGTCGTCGGAGGAGCGGTCGGCGGACAGCTCGAGGGGCGTGGCAAAGATCGGGTCGGACGTGGTGCCGTCGCCACCGGCAGCGCCGGCGACCGTCCCGTCCGCGGCCACCGCCTCGCCGGTGACGGGATCGACCGTCGTCGCGGGCTGACCGCCGCCTCCGCCGCCTCCGCCGCCGCCTCCGCCGCCTCCGCCGCCGTCCCCGCCGGACGCGCCGCCGGTCGCGGCCCCGCCCCGACCACCCTGCGCGCCGCCCTTGCCCGAGCCCGTGCCGGCGTCGGCGGGCTGTCCCTCGTCGGTCGACGGCTCACCGGTGCCGGTGTCGGTGCCGCAGGGACCGGCACCCTCCTCGTCGCACGCTGCGGGCTGTGGGGCGATCTGGGCGAGCTTGTTCTGCTTCAGGTTGCCCGCCACGAAGGTCGGGTTGTTGCACTTGGTCGCGTCGCGGTCGGTGATGTCGACGGCGGGGTCGGCGTCCTTGAGGCGCGCGAGCTGGGTGAACCCGGCCTGCACCAGGTTGAGCGGGAGCGGCGAGTAGCCGTAGGGGCCGGCCTTCGACTGCCCCTCGCACAGCGAGTAGTACATGAAGTCGCCGAGGGTCTGGCGCTTGGCCGTCGTCATCCGCTGGTCGTCGGCGCCGGTCGGGATGATCATGTAGCTGTAGGACGAGAGCGGGTAGGCGCGCGGGTCGGTGGCGTCGTAGACGCCGTCGAGGATCTGGGTGAGGTACAGCGGCGAGGAGGCGTCCTCGTTGATGCGGGCCTGGGTCAGCGCGACCGCGACGTTGTACTGCGTCGGCTCGACGTAGTAGCCGCCCTTGTTGAGGACCTTGACGACCGGGTAGTCCTTGTTGAGCGGGTAGGCGTACTCGACGTAGCCGATGGTGCCGTTGCCGGCGAAGCCGGAGATCGTGTTCATCACCTGGTCCGACCCCGACTGGGCCAGCATCCGGCCCTTGCGCGGGTAGTACGACGTGAAGCCGCTCTTGCCGAAGTAGGGGCGCCAGACCTCGGGGTACTGCGCGTCCATCCAGGTGGTGAGCTGCGCGGTGGTGCCGGAGCCGTCCGAGCGGACCACGGGGGTGATCGCGAGCTTGGGAAAGGCGCGTCCGTTGTTGTCCTTCGTGATGGCCGGGTCCGACCAGTCGGTGATCTGCCCGGTGAAGATCTTGGTCAGGGTCTCCCCCGAGAGCCGCAGGTTGCGGACCAGCTCGTCGCCGATCTTCAGCTGGTAGGTGAAGGCGGTCCCGCCGGCGACGATCGGGAGGTAGGCGAACTCGCGGCCGTCGCTGTTGTCGGCGTTGCCGAACTCGTCGACGCCCGGGTAGGGGATCTCGGAGATGCCGAAGTCGGTGACGTTCTGCGCGAAGTTCTTGCGACCCTGCGAGGAGCCGCCGCCGTTGTAGGTGACCTTCATGCCGAGCGCGTCGACGTCGGAGATCCACTGCTGCACGATGACCTCGGACCACGTCGAGCCCGAGCCCTCGATCTGGGCGTACGCCGCGCGGGGCGCGGCGTTGCCGAGACCGTCCTGCGCCCCGGGGTCGGCGGCCGCGGCCGCGCCGAGCCCCGACAGGGCGGCGAGCGACGCGGCGAGCAGGACGGACAGCAGGACCGCCGCGGGACGGCGGGTGGTGCGGGTCATCAGGACTCCTCGGGTGCGCGCTTCGCGCGGGTCGTACGAGCAGGGGTGCGGCGCACGGCGGCGCGCGCGGGCCGGGCCACGAGACGGGCGACGACGAAGAGCGCGAGCACCAGGACCAGCAGGACCGTGGCGGCAGCGAACGCGCGCTCGATGTCCATCGGCTCCGGGCTGCGGGCGCCCTTGAAGATGAAGAGCGGCAAGGAGTTCATCACCCCGTCGGTGGGGTCGGTGACGACGAACGTCGCGACGCCGGAGGTCAGCAGCACCGGCGAGGTCTCCCCCACGCCGCGCGCCACCCCCAGGATCAGCGCGGTGGCCAGTCCCGGGCGGGCCGTCGGCAGGACGACGTGCCACACCGTCCGCCACCGGCTGGCGCCCAGCGCGAGGCTGGCCTCCCGCAGGCCACCGGGCACGACCCGCAGCACCACGTCGGAGGCGCGGGCGATGATCGGCAGCATCATCACCGACAGCGCCATCGCGGCCGCGAAGCCCGAGCGGGGGAAGCCGATCGCGACGATCAGGACGGTGTAGACGAACAGGCCCGCGACGATCGAGGGCAGCGCCGTCATCGCCTCGACGATCGTGCGCACCACCGCGGCGAAGCGTCCTCCCACCTCGGTCATGAACACCGCGGTGCCGATGCCCAGGGGCAGGGTGACCGCGATGGCGATGCCGAGCTCGATGACCGAGCCGAGGATCGCGTGGCCGATGCCCCCGCGGTCGAAGGGGTCGCGGGGCCCGACGCCGGCCATGTCGTCGACGAAGAAGTTGAGGTGGAGCAGGGGCTGCCAGCCGCGGTAGACGACGAAGACGACCGTGCTGACGAGGGCGGCGCCGACGACGACCGCGCCGGTCGTCACGACACCGGCGACGACCCGGTCGACCACGTCGACCCGGCGCCCGCTCATCGAGGTGGTGACCGCGCTCATCACCAGCCCCAGCACGAACCACACGACCAGCAGCCACGCGGGGCCGGGCAGCGGCAGCACCCGCTGGGTCAGGACCCAGGCGAGGGCGAGGGCGCCGACCCAGGCGCCGACGACGGTGAGCTGCTCCTCGGCGGTCGGCCGGCCCAGCCGCGCCCGCGGCACCGGGGGCGCGGCGTCGAGGTCGCGCACGGGCAGGTGGGTGGTCGCCGTCGCGCGCCGCTCCTGGGTGGGGGCGCTCATGCGTCGGTCCCCGCCCCGGAGCGGCTGCGCGCGACGATCGTCGCGGCGAGCGTGTTGACCACGAGGGTGATCAGGAAGAGCACGAAGCCGGCGGTGAGCAGGGCCGAGAGCTGCGCGGCGCTGGCGTCGCCGAAGCGGCCCGCGATCAGCGCGCTGACCGACGACGTACCCACCTCGAGGATGCGCGGCTTGATGACGAAGTCGGGCGAGATGATCAGCAGCACCGCGATGGTCTCGCCGAGCGCGCGACCCAGGCCGAGCATCGTGCCACCGACGATGCCGCCGCGACCGAAGGGCAGCACGACCGCGCGGATCATGCCCCAGCGGGTCGCGCCGAGGGCGAGGGCGGCCTCCTTCTCCCCCGGCGGGGTCTGCGAGAACACCTGGCGCATCACCGCGCACGACATCGGGAGCACCATCATCGCCACGGCGATGCCCGCGCAGAACGCGCTGCCGATGTAGCGCGACTGGTCCCACACGGCGGCGTCCGGGTCGGCGTCGACGGAGAACAGCGGGATCCACCCGAGGTGCTGGTGCAGCCACAGGCTCAGCGCCGCGGCGTGGGGCATGACGAGGAAGTAGCCCCACATCCCGTAGATGATCGAGGGCACCGCGGCCATCAGGTCGACCATCGAGATCAGCGTGGCCCGCGCCCCGGCCGGGGCGTACTCGCTGATGTAGAGCGCGGTCAGCAGCGCCAGCGGGAACGCGAAGAACATCGCGACGCCGGCGATCGAGACGGTGCCGACGAGCACGGCGGCGATGCCGAGCTGGTCGGACTCCGGCTGCCAGGCGCTCTCGGTGAAGAAGCCCCAGCCGTAGCGCTCGAGCGTCGGCACCGACTGCCAGGCGAGGAAGGCGCCGATGCCGCCGGTGACGACGAGCACCGTGGCGCCGACGGCGCGGGCCCCGATCTCGAAGACCCGGTCGGCACCGGTGGCCTTGCGCGAGATGCGCCGTGGGCGCACCTCGGGAGGAGGCAGGACGGGGTCCTGCGTGGCGACGAAGGTCACGTGGCTCTTTCAAGACGGGCCCGAGAGACTGCTGACGTGGCGTCACCGGCCCGACCCGAGTCGGGGGTGAACGGGTGAAGCCTCGGGCGCGCACCGCAACGGACCCACCCGCCGGGGTGAACGCCGGACGAACGAGTCACGGCGGATCGGCGCCGGGACCGGCCCGGAGCCTCGCCGGCACGTGTGTGGGGAGCATGAGCCCGCACGGGGCGGGTACCGCAGGCGGCGGGGACGTCCAACACCACCGTCGGGAGCTCGCGTGCTGTCGCTCACCTACCTCAGCTCGGCCGTCGAGCTGCTGACCCCCCACGAGCTCTCCGGTCTCCTCACCGAGTCCCGCGCCAAGAACGCATGCCGGGGCGTCTCCGGGATGCTGCTGCACTCGGGCGGCAACTTCATCCAGACGCTCGAGGGACCCGACGAGACCGTCGACGCCCTCTTCACCCTCATCGACGCCGACGATCGCCACCACGAGGTGTTCCTCGTGGTCCGCGACGTGATCGACCAGCGCGCGTTCGAGGGCTGGCACATGGGTTTCCGGGAGATGGCGCGCGAGGACGCGCTCCGCGTCCCCGGTTTCACCGACTACGTCCGCACCGGCGAGATCGAGGGCACCGACGGGTGCCGTCGCGCGGTGATGCCGTTCCACCGGGTGTTCCGCGAGATGATGAGGTGAGACCTCGCTCCCCGCGAGACGTGCCGGGCGGTTGCCACGCGGTGGCTAGTCTCGCTGCAGACGACGACCACCGCGGGAGGACCCCCATGACCCCGACCTCGACCGACCAGGCCCTCACGCGCCTGCTCGAGGCGGGTCGTCGTCGTGCCGCGGGCATCGACCCCGAGCACGTCCGGCTCTGGGAGGAGCTCGCGCGCGCGACGGAGGGCGGCAAGCGGTTCCGCCCCGCCCTGCTCGTCTCGGCCCACGACGCCCTGCACGGCGACGCTCCGGAGGCCGCCGCGGAGGTGGGCGCCGCGGTGGAGCTGCTGCACACCGCCTTCGTCATCCACGACGACGTCATCGACGACGACCACGAGCGTCGCGGACGGCCCAACGTGAGCGGGAGCTTCGGGCGCACGGCGCTCGCGGCCGGCGTGGCACCGGGCCCGGCCGGCGACTACGGCAGGACGGCCGCGATCCTGGCCGGCGACCTCGCACTGGCCGCCGCCGTGCGCACGGTCGCGACCTGCGGGGCCGCCCCCGACGTCGTCCACCGCCTGCTCGACCTCTTCGACGCGGCGCTGCACACCACCGCCGCCGGCGAGCTGGCCGACGTCCGCCTGTCCATCGACGCCCGTCCCGCGACCCTGCCGGAGAGCCTGCTCATGCTCGAGCAGAAGACCAGCGCCTACTCGTTCTCGCTGCCACTGCAGGCGGGGGCGGTGCTCGCCGGCGCGGACGACGTCACGACCGAGCGCCTCGGCGAGGCGGGCCGGGTCCTGGGGCTGGCGTTCCAGCTCGTGGACGACCTGATCGGCGTCTTCGGCGACCCCCGCCTGTCCGGGAAGAGCACCACCAACGACCTGCGCACCGGCAAGCAGACGCCCCTGCTGGTGCACGCGAGGACGACGTCGGAGTGGGAGCGGATCGCCCCGCACGTCGGGTGCGAGCTCGACACCGACGCGCTGACCGAGGTCCGGCGCTCGCTGACCCGGTCGGGGTCGCGCGCCTTCGTCGAGGACCTCGCCGAGCAGCACCTCGGTGCGGCGCGCACCGTCCTCGACGAGCTCGGCGTCGCCCCCGACCTCCTCGACGCCATGTCGACCCCGCCCCCGCTGGTGCCCGTCGACGCGGAGGTCGCCGCGTGAACCGCCCGGGACGTCGGGGCGCGCCGCGCACCCCCTACGACGCCGTCTCCGAGGGCAGCTCCGCCCTGGTCATCCGGGAGTACTCCAGCTCCTTCGGCCTGGCCTCGCGCCTGCTCGCCGAGCCGGTGCGGACCCAGGTCCGCAACCTCTACGCGCTGGTGCGGGTGGCCGACGAGATCGTCGACAACCCCGACCCGGGGCTGGCGGTCGTGGCGCGGGAGCGGATGCTCACCTGGCTGCTGGACGACGTCCGTCACGCGTGCGCCACCGGCTACAGCGCGAACCTGGTCGTGCACGCCTTCGCCCGGACCGCGACGGCGGTCGGCATCGAGGACGAGCTGGTCGCGCCCTTCTTCGACTCCATGCGCATGGACCTCGACACCACCGTGCACACCCCCGAGAGCTTCGAGCGCTACGTCTACGGCTCGGCCGAGGTCGTCGGCCTGATGTGCCTGCGCGCCTTCCTCGCCGCCCCCGACGGACCCGCGGACCCGGAGGGCACGTACGCCGACCTCGCGCCGGGCGCGCGGCGTCTGGGCGCGGCCTTCCAGAAGCTGAACTTCGTGCGCGACCTCGCCGAGGACCACGACCTGCTCCACCGCCAGTACTTCCCCGACCTGGAGGTCGACCTGTTCTGCGACGCCGACCGCAACCGGATCCTCGACGACATCGACGCCGACCTCGTCGCAGCCGCGGCCGTGGTGCCGGCGCTCCCGCCGAGCAGCCGCCGGGCCGTCACGGCGGCGCACGCCACCTTCGCCGAGCTGGCGAGCCGGTTGCGCGCGACCCCCGCCCCGGAGATCCGCCGGGCCCGCGTGCGGGTCCCCCACCCGGTCAAGCTGCGCATCGCCGCAGGAGCGCTCTACGGGGGCCGGGCGTGACCGCTCCCCTCCGGGTGGTGGTCGTCGGCGGCGGCATCGCCGGCCTGGCCACCGCCGCGCTGCTCGCCTCGCGCGGCCACAGCGTCGACCTCGTCGAGAAGAACGACGACCTCGGCGGTCGCGTCGGCAGCGTCGAGCGCGACGGCTTCCGCTTCGACACCGGCGCGTCCTGGTGGCTGATGCCGGAGGTCTTCGACCACTTCTTCGACCTCCTCGGCACCTCGACGGAGGCCGAGATCGACCTCGTCGAGCTCGACCCGAGCTATCGGGTGTTCTTCGAGGCCCACGACGACGCGCTCGACGTGAAGCCCGACGTGGCGCACAACCGCGCGGTGTTCGACTCCCTCGAGCCCGGCGCCGGAGCACGGCTCGACGACTACCTCGCCTCGGCCCGCACGGCGTACGACCTGGCCCTGCGCCGGTTCCTCTACACCAGCTTCGAGGGCCCCTCGTCCCTGCTGCACGCCGACGTCGTGCGTCACGCGCCGACGCTGGGCCGCCTGCTCACCCGGTCGCTGGAGAGCCACGTCGCCGCGTCGTTCACCGACCCCCGCCTGCGCCAGGTCCTCGGCTACCCGGCGGTCTTCCTGGGCTCCTCCCCCGACCGCGCACCGAGCCTCTACCACCTGATGAGCCACCTCGACCTCGGCGACCGGGTCCTCTACCCGATGGGCGGCTTCACCCGGTTGATCGAGGTGGTCGCCACCCTCGCCGAGAAGCACGGGGCCCGCCTCCACACCGGGCGCGAGGTCACCCGCATCCTGACGCGACCGGGCAGCGGACGTCGCGCCGTGGTCCAGGGCGTCGAGCACGCCGACGCCGGCCGGAGCGGCCGCGAGACCATCCTGGCCGACGTCGTCGTCGGTGCGGCCGACCTGCACCACCTCGAGACCGAGCTGCTCCCCGAGGACCTCCGCACGCACCCCGAGAAGGCCTGGCGCGGCCGCTCCCCCGGCCCCGGAGCGGTGCTCGCGATGCTCGGCGTCGAGGGTCGGCTGCCGCAGCTCCCGCACCACTCGCTGTTCTTCACCACCGACTGGGCGGCCAACTTCGGCGACATCTTCGGGGCCGACGCCCGCGTGCCGGACCCGGCGTCGGTCTACGTCTGCAAGCCGTCGGAGACCGACCCGTCCGTCGCGCCCGAGGGCAGCGAGAACCTCTTCGTGCTGGTCCCCGTGCCGGCCGACACCTCCATCGGCCACGGCGGCGACGACGGCGGTGGGTCCGAGGCCGTCGAGCGGACGGCCGACGCGGCGATCGACCAGGTCGCGGCCTGGGCGGGCATCCCCGACCTGCGCGAGCGCATCCGTGTGCGGCACACGGTCGGTCCGGAGGACTTCGCCACCCGCTACCACGCCTGGCGCGGAGGTGCGCTGGGTCTCGAGCACACCCTGCGGCAGAGCGCCTTCCTGCGCCCCGGCAACGCCTCCTCGCGCGTGGACGGCCTGCTCTACGCCGGCGCCAGCACGATCCCCGGCGTCGGCCTGCCCATGTGCCTGATCAGCGCGGAGCTCGTCCTCAAGCGCCTCAGCGGCGACCGCTCCACCTTCCCGGTGGGCGGATGAGCCTCCCCCACTGGTCCTACGTGGCCATGCTGGCCTTCTGCCTGGCCGGCACCCTGCCCCTGGTCGCGGTGTTCCGGCTCTCGGTGCTGCGCCAGCCGCGCCGCCTCGCCCTGACGGTGCTGCTGGCCGGGACGCCGTTCCTCGTGTGGGACCTCTACGCCACGCACGCCGGCCACTGGCACTTCGACGCCGCCCAGACGCTGCCGCCGAGGGTGGCGGGGCTCCCCCTGGAGGAGGTCGCGTTCTTCGTGGTGATCCCCGTCGTCGCGGTGCTGACGCTCGAGGCGGTCAAGGTCGCCCGTCGGCGGGGCGCGGTCCGATGACCTACACCACCCTCGCCGTGCTCGGCGTGCTCGTCTCCGTCGTCCTGGACCGCTGGGTCGTGCGCACCCGGATCACCAGCACCCGCGACTGGTGGTCGGCCTACGCCATCATCGTGTTCTTCCAGCTCCTCACCAACGGGTGGCTCACCGGCCGGCGGATCGTGCAGTACGACCCGGACACCATCCTGGGCAGCGGGCGGGTCGTCCTGCTGGGCGACTGGCGCATCCTCTACGCCCCGGTCGAGGACCTGCTCTTCGGCTTCGGCCTGGTGCTGCTGTCGTGCGTGGCGTGGACCCGGCTGGGCAGGCCGCGGGAGCAGGACGTCGCATGAGCCTGACCTCCCGCCTCGAGGCCATGCAGCCCACCGACATCGGGGTCCCCGGCCCCACCCCGTTCGACATGGCGCGCGCCTTCCGGTCCGTGCGTCGCGACCCGCTCACGTTCCTCGAGCGCGTCTCGGCGCAGTACGGCGACCGGGTCTCCTTCCCCGTCCCGGGCGCACCGGCGCTCCTGGTCAGCGACCCCGACGAGGTGCGGCACGTGCTGCAGGCCTCCGCGCGCAACTGGGACAAGAGGACCGTCCAGTACGGCGCGCTCGCGCGCGTCACCGGCCAGGGCCTGCTGGCCTCGGCCGAGCCGAGCTGGATCGAGCACCGGCGCACCGCGGCGCCGGCCTTCCACCACCAGCGGCTCGAGGCGGTGAGCACCGAGGTCCGGGCGGCGGCCGACGCCGCGCTGGTCACCGGGCTGGCCGACCTGCGTCCGGGCCACGGCCGGGTCGTCGACGTCGCCCGGCTCACCCACCGGGTGGGGCTCGACGCCGTGGGTCGCGCCCTCTTCTCCGCCGACCTGTCGGGCCACGCCCAGCAGCTGCTCGACGCGACCAGCAACGCCGCCGAGCTGGTGGTCCGCCTGGGACGCTCGATCCTGCCCACGGCGCGGTGGGCGCCCACACCGACGAACCTGCGGCTGCGGCTGACCCGCCGGCGCCTCGACGCCATCACCGCGCACCTCGTCGCGGAGCGGCGCGCCCGCGGCGGCGCGGCCGGGGCTGCGGCGCACGGCGACGACCTGCTCGGGCTGCTGCTGGACAGCGACATGGCCGACGTGGAGGTGCGCGACGAGCTGGTCACGATGGTGATCGCCGGCCACGAGACGGTCGCCGGCGCCCTGACCTGGACCCTGATGCTGCTGGCCGAGCACCCCGAGGTGCAGGAGCGGACCCGTGCGGAGCTCGCCGGGCTCGCCTCGCCGGTCTCGCTGCTCGACCACCGCGACCGGATCCCCTGGACCCGCGCGGTCATCGACGAGGCCCTGCGCCTCTACCCGCCCGCGTGGGCGATCTCGCGGCGCTCGATCGGCCCGGACGTCCTCGGCGGCACCGAGGTGCCGGCCGGCACGCTGGCGATCATCAGCCCCTGGGTGGTCCACCGCCGTCACGACCTCTGGCCCGAGCCCCTCGCCTTCCGTCCCGAGCGGTTCCTCGACCCGGCCGCGGCGCGCTCGGGCTACCTTCCCTTCGGGCTGGGTCCCCGGTTGTGCATCGGTCGCGACTTCGCCATCGGTGAGATGGCGGTCGTGCTCGACCGCCTCCTGGCCACCCACCGCGTCGGCCTGCCGCCGGACTGGCGTCGTCCGCGACCGCAGGCGCAGGTCGCGGTGCACCCCGAGGGCGGGATGCCGCTCGTCCTCACCCGCCTCCCGGGCGCGCACGGTGCCTGACCTGCTGCCGGACGCCGTGCTGCTCGTCCTGGTGCTGGTGGCCGCGGTCGTGCCGCTGCGGCTGCTGGCCGACCCGCGGACGGTGCCGCCGGGCCGTGTCGACCCTCCCGCGCGGCGTCCGGTGTCGGTCGTGGTGCCCGCGCGCGACGAGGAGCAGAGCCTGCCCGGCCTGCTCGACGGGCTGCGGGCCTCGACGCTGGCGCCCGCCGAGGTCCTGGTGGTCGACGACGGCTCCCGGGACCGCACCGGTGAGGTGGCACGGGCGGCGGGAGCGCGGGTGCTGCCCGCCACCGAGCCCCCGCCGGGGTGGACCGGCAAGGCGTGGGCCTGCCAGACGGGAGCCGACCGGACGACCGGCGAGCTGCTGCTGTTCCTCGACGCCGACACCGTCCTGGCCCCCGACGCCCTCGACGGCCTGGTTCAGCTGCACGACGAGCACGGCGGCCTGGTGTCGGTGCAGCCGCACCACCGGGTCGGCTCGGCGTCCGAGCAGCTCAGCGCCTACTTCAACGTCGTCGCCCTCATGTCGAGCGACGCCTTCACCGGCCGCCCCTCGAGCCGGCCGATGGCGTTCGGCCCGTGCCTGCTGACCTCGCGCGCCGACCACGCCCTCGTGGGCGGCCACGCGGCCGTGCGCGGCGAGATCCTCGACGACGTACGGCTGGCGCGCGCCTACGACCGCGCCGGCCTGCCGGTGACGTGCGCGGTCGGCGGGCGGTCGGTGTGGATGCGCAGCTACCCCGGCGGCCTGCGCCAGCTCCTCGACGGCTGGACCAAGAACATCGCCTCCGGTGCCGCCGACGCCGCGCCTGGGGCCTCGGCGGCGACGGTCCTGTGGATCTGCGCGCACCACGCCGTGGCCGTCGGTGCGCTGCTGTCGCTGGTCGGCGCGGCGGTGGGCCGCGACCTCGCCGCGGGCAGCGCGGCGCTCTGGGCCGCCTGCTGGGTCTTGCTGGCCGCGCAGCTGCGCAGCCTGCTGCGCCGTGCCGGCTCCTTCGCGTGGTGGACCTGGCTGCTCTTCCCGCTGCCGCTGCTGGCCTTCGACCTCGTCTTCGCCCGCTCCGCCCTGCTCACCGTCGTGCGCCGCTCCGTGAGGTGGCGCGGTCGCCCCGTGGACGTCGGCCACGCGCGCGCCGACCGCGAGGTGCCCTGATGCTGCGCTACGTCATGCCGTGGTGGCTCACGGTGCTCGTCGACGTCGCCGCCTGGGGCTTCTTCCACGCCGTGACCGGCTGGGCCGCACACCGGACCGACGCGCGCCGGCTCTCCCGGGACGGCTGGCTGCTGCGGGCACGCCGCGTCGAGGAGCGGGGACGGGTCTACCGTCGCGTGCTGCGCATCCACCGGTGGAAGGACCGGATGCCCGAGGCCGGCGCGCTCTTCGACGGCGGCATCAGCAAGAGCGAGCTCCCCGCGACCGACGCCGCCGGCCTGCGCCTGTTCGTGCGCGAGACCCGGCGTGCGGAGCTCGCGCACTGGTGGGCGCTCGCGTGCTCGCCGCTGTTCCTGCTCTGGAACCCGCCGCTGGCGTCCGCCCTGCTGGTGACCTACGGCGTGCTGGTCAACCTGCCCTTCATCGCGATCCAGCGCTACAACCGGTTCCGCACCGAGCCCCTCCTGCGACGTCTCGAGGCCAGGGGCGGCGCACGATGACGGTCGGAGCGCGTTCCCGCCGGTCCACCGCACCGGACCCGGGCGACGGTCCGCCGCCGACCCGGCACGGCCCGATCGCCCAGCTCCTCATCGCCTGGTCGCCCCTGAGCGTGATCCTGCTCGTCTACTGGGCCGCCCAGTGGGTGACCGCGCCGCTGCACGGCACGAGCCCCGCGGCGACCAACCGCCTCGGCGCCTCGCTGCACGTCCTCGGTCCGGCGCGCGCCGACGCGTCCCTGTTCGGCGCGGTGCCGTCCGTGTGGCTCCAGGAGCGGCTCGTCGACGGCGCCCCGCACTGGTACGACGTGGTGGCCGCGCCGGTCTACGTCTCCCACTTCGTGGCCATCCCCGTGCTCACCGCGCTGGCGTGGTTCCGCCTGCGCGACCGCTTCCGCGAGTGGCTCGCCGCCGTGCTGACGATGACGGTGCTCGGCGTGGCCGGCTACGTCGCGTACCCCGCCGCGCCCCCGTGGATGGCCTCGGTGGAGGGAGCGATCGGACCCGTGGAGCGCATCTCCGACCTGGGGTGGGAGCCGCTGCACCTCGACGGGGTCGCGCGCCTGGTCGAGCTCGGCCAGTCCGGCAGCAACCCGGTCGCCGCCATGCCGTCGCTCCACGCAGGTGCCGCCCTGCTCGTCGCCCTCTTCCTCTGGCCCTCGGCGTCGCGGGTGGTGCGCCTGCTCCTGGCGGCCTACGCCCTGACGATGGGCGTGATGCTCGTCTACACCGGCGAGCACTACGTCGTCGACGTCCTGGCGGGCTGGCTCGTGGCGGTCGCCGCCGCCCTCGTGGGGCGACGTGCCACCCGCACGCCGCAGGACGCGGTGGTCCACGACACCGCGCGTTCACCCGGCCCCCCGACGGTGGGGCCGTGCGCATCGCCCAGCTCGCCAACTTCGTCGGCCCCTCGTCGGGAGGCATGAGGACCGCGGTGCGTGCCCTCGGCGCCGGCTACGTCGCCGCGGGAGCCGAGCGGATGCTCGTCGTGCCCGGTCCGTCCGACTCCCGCACCGTCGGCGAGCACGGTGTCGTCGTGCAGCTCCGCGCACCGCGCGTCGGGGGCGGCTACCGGCTGATCGTGGAGCCCTGGCGGGTCCTCGACGAGCTGGAGGCCTTCGCGCCGACCTCGGTCGAGGTCTCCGACAAGTCCACGCTCCTGCCGGTGACCTCGTGGGCGCGGCGCCGCGGGATCGCCACCCTGCTGTTCTCCCACGAGCGCCTCGACGCGATGCTCGAGCTGCGCACCGGCCTCCGGTCCGGGCTCGGCGCGCCCGTCGAGGCCCTGAACCGCACGCTCGTGCGTCGCTTCGACGGCATCGTGGTGACCTCCGACTTCGCGCGGCGCGAGTTCCGCGACCTCGCCGCGGTCGCCGGCACGCCGCTGCACCAGGTGGCGCTCGGCGTCGACCTCGAGACGTTCGCCTCGGCGCCGCGACCGGCGAGCGCGCGCACCGGCGCCAACGGCGGGGTGGTGCGCCTGGTGCACGTCGGTCGCCTCTCGCGCGAGAAGAGCCCGCACCTCTCGGTCGCGACGGCGCTCGACCTGCACCGTCGCGGGCACCGGGTGCACCTCGACGTCCTCGGCGACGGCCCGCAGCGGGCCGAGCTCGAGCAGGCGGCCGCCGGCACCGGAGCCGTGACCTTCCACGGCCACCTCGCCGACCGCCGCGCGCTGGCCGCGCGCATCGCCCGGGCCGACGTCGCGCTGTCACCGTGCCCGGGCGAGACCTTCGGGCTCGCGGTGCTCGAGGCGCTGGCGTCCGGGACCCCGGTGGTCACCGCCGACGTCGGCGGGGCCCGCGAGCTCGTCGACGAGCACTCCGGCGCCTGGGCACGGCCCGACCCCGGGCCGCTGGGGGACGCGGTGCTGGAGGTCCTGGCCCGCCCCGAGGCGGTGCGGCGCGCCGCCGCACGCCGGCGCGCCGAGCAGTTCGGGTGGGACCGGACCGTCGCGGCGATGCTCGCCCTTCACCGGGAGATGGGCGGCGCCGACGGGTCCGGCGCGCTGGCCCGGCTGGCGTCCGGGGTGCGCGCCTGAGCCTCGGCGCGACGGTGCGCGAGCGCCTGCACGACAGCGGTCGCGACGACCAGCCCGACGCCCGCCGCGATGACCGCGTCGGCCCCGCGCAACGAGGAGTCCAGCGGCGCGACCAGGCCACCGAGCCACGACACGTGCAGCAGCGCCTGCCGCCCGCGGCGCGGCAGCGTGCAGGCGGCGAGGAACGGCAGGGTCCACAGGACGTACCAGTGGTGGACCACCGGGCTCAGCACCACCGAGGCCAGGGTCGCTGCGGCCGACGCACGGAGTGCCGCCCCGGGCTCACCGGTGCGTGCCCGCAGGGCGATCGTCGCGGCGACGACGAGCAGCGCGACCGATCCCGCGGCGCGGGAGGCGTCGACCAGGTCGAGGCCGGTGAGGAGGTGCGCGAGGCGACCGAGCTGGGTCGGGAGCGACAGCGGCGTGCGGACCTCGCCCGGCACCCCGAGCGCGTGCACCCACCCGACGCCGAGGCCGCTCAGGAGACCGGTCACCGTGAGCGTCGCGCCCGCCACCGCCGCGACCTGCCCCGCCCTGCGCGTCCGCAGGCGCGCCCCGGCACCCGGTGGGCAGGTCACCAGCACCACGCCGACCGCCACGAGGCCGGCCGGCAGCTTGACGGCGGCCGCGACGCCCACGAGGAGCGCTCCGGCGAGCCAGCCGTGCCGGGCAGCCACGACCAGGGCCGCTGCTGCCAGGCCCACCATGAGCAGGTCGTTGTGCACCCCGGCGACGCCGTGCGCCATCACCAACGGGCTGGCCAGGACGAGCGCCGCGCTGCGTGCCGGGTCGACCCCGACCCCCGACCAGCGGGCGAGCCGCGGGACCGCCCAGGCGAGCAGGACCAGGCCCACGAGGGACAGCACGCGGTGGGCGATGACGAGCAGCCACGGGTCGGTCGTGAGTCCCGCGGCCGCGGCACCCCAGACCAGCGGGACGGGACCGTACGGCGTGGCGGTGCCCAGCCACATCGGGTCGACGGCCTCGACGACCTGGCCGTCGAGGATCGAGGGCGTCCAGACGTAGGGGGAGAGACCGAGCCGGGTCAGCACGCCCTGGGCCGCGTAGCTCCAGCCGTCGCGGGAGAACATCGGGGGCGCGAGCAGGAGCGGCAGCGCCCACGCCGCCGTCGCGCGGTGGACGAGCCGGATCCGCGTCGCCTCCCCCGTCCGCGGGTCCCCGGCCGTCCTCACCAGCCGCAGCCACGCCGACGACGCCAGGCCCAGGCCCAGCACGACGACGGCCAGCCCGAGCATCCGGCCGGTGGTGGACGACCTCAGGCCGCCCAGCAGCGGCAGCGCCGCGACCTCGCTCGAGGCGGGCAGGACGGACACGACCAGCCCTCCGGCGAGCACCAGCACGTACCCCAGGACTCCACGTCGGACCATGGCCGCACCCTAGGAGCGGCAGTGGGCGCGAGGGCGCCGCGACCGTGAACCGCCGGCGGCCGGTGCGTGTCCGGCCGACCGGACCCCTGCAGGGGTGTGAGCCAGCACACGTCGGGGGTACCGTCGGAGGATTACCAAGTTTTCAATCATCTACTACTCCAGCTACGGCGTCGCCCACCAGATGGCCTCCCGCCTGGCCGCCACGGCGGAGTCCCAGGGCGCCGAGGTCCGGCTGCGCCGGGTGCGCGAGACCGCCCCGACGAGGTCGTGAAGTCGGTCGAGCCGTGGGCCGCCCACGCCGCCTCCGTGGCCGACCAGCCGGTCGCCGAGCCGGAGGACCTGGCCTGGGCCGACGCGGTGATCATGGGGTCCGGCACGCGCTACGGCCACGTCACCAGCCAGCTCCAGTCCTTCATCGACACCCTCGGCCCGCTCTGGCAGGGGGGCCGGCTGGCCGACAAGGTCTACGCCGCCTTCACCTCGAGCCAGACGCTGCACGGAGGGCAGGAGACCACGATCCTCGCCATGCTCACGACGTTCTGCCACTTCGGCGGCATCATCGTCCCGCCCGGCTACACCGACCAGACCAAGTTCAACGACGGCAACCCCTACGGCGTCGGCGTGGTCACCGGGGCCGGCGGCGTGGACGACACCGCGAACACCGCTCTGGACCACCTGGTCACCCGCGTGCTCACCGTGGCCAAGCGACTCGAGTCCTGAGTAGCATCGCCCGGCGCGCGCGAGATCAGGGGGGACGCCGTGGCTGAGCCGGTGCTGGGCCTGCCGACGCCTGCCCCGCGGGCGCCCGAGTTCGGCCACGACGCGCTCGTCGTGTGCGACAACGTCGTGCGGATCTACCAGTCCGAGGACATCGAGGTCCAGGCCCTCCAGGGCCTGGACCTCCTCGTCGACCAGGGCGAGATGGTCGCCCTGGTCGGCGCCTCGGGCTCGGGCAAGTCGACCCTGCTCAACGTCCTGGCCGCCGTCGACCAGCCCACGGCCGGTCGGGTCCGCGTCGCCGGGCACGACCTGGTGGACATGTCGCGGTCCGAGCGCGTCCACTACCGGCGCCACGTCGTGGGCTTCGTGCGCCAGCAGACGGCGCGCAACCTCGTGCCGTACCTCACCGCCCGCCAGGTCGTGGACCTGCCGCTGACGATCGCCGGGCGCCCGCGGGCCGAGCGTCGGACCCGCGCCGACGAGCTGCTCGAGCTGCTCGGCGTCACCCACTGCGCCGACCGGCGTCCCGGCGAGATGTCCGGCGGGGAGCAGCAGCGGGTCGCCATCGCCGTCGCGCTGGCCAACGGTCCCCACCTCCTGCTGGCCGACGAGCCGACCGGTGAGCTCGACAGCGAGACCGGGGCGGAGGTCTTCGCGGCGTTGCGCACCGCCAACCGCGAGCTCGGCGCCACGGTCGTCGTGGTGACCCACGACGCCGGGGTCAGCGACCACGTCGCGCGCACGATCGCGATCCGCGACGGTCGCACCAGCAGCGAGGTGCTGCGCGACCACACCGGCGTCGGCGGCCCCGGCGGGACCGGCGCCACCGCGGAGGAGTTCGCCGTGATGGACCGCGCGGGTCGGGTGCAGCTGCCCCGCGAGTACCGCGAGGCGCTCGACCTCACCCGCCGGGTCCGGCTGGCCCTCACCGGCGACCACGTCGAGATCCGCTCCGACCGCAGCGAGGAGCAGTGAGGGTGGCTGCCGAGCCGATGGTCCTCGCGCGCGGGCTGACCCGCACCTACGGTCCCCCGTCCGCTCCGGTGCACGCCGTCCACGACGTGTCGCTCGACGTGCCGCCCGGTCAGATGCTGGCCGTGGTCGGCCGCTCCGGGTCGGGGAAAGACCACCCTGCTCAACCTCCTCGGCGGCCTCGACCGCCCCGACGACGGCACGGTCCGCGTGGCCGGCACGGACCTGGGTGACCTCGACGAGGACGGTCTCGGGGCGCTGCGTCGCGACACCGTGTCCTACGTCTTCCAGACCTTCGGGCTCGTCCCGGCCCTCACCGCGGCCGAGAACGTGGGGGTGCCGCTGCGACTGCGGCGCACGCCGACCGAGGAGCGCGAGCAGCGCGTGGCGCTGCTGCTCGACCTCGTCGGTCTGGGCGGGCACGCGCTGCAGCGGCCGGGTGAGCTCTCGGGCGGGCAGCAGCAGCGGGTCGCCATCGCCCGGGCGCTCGCCGCGTCGCCGCGGGTGCTGCTCGCCGACGAGCCCACCGGCCAGCTGGACACCGAGACCGGGCTCGGCGTGATGGCGCTGCTGCGCGCGGTGGTCGAGTCCGAGGGCGTGACCGCGATCGTGGCGACCCACGACGCCGTGCTGATGTCGCTCGCCGATCGGGTCCTGCCGATCGCGGACGGCCGGATCGAGGACTGAGGTCGCAGTGCTGGTCCTGGTCCTGCGTCGTGCGCGCGTCCAGCGGGCGCTGCTGGTCGTCGTCGCGGTGCTCGTGGCGACCGCCTGCACCCTGGTCGGCACCTGCACGCTGGTCCTCACCGCGACCCAGGACCGCGCCTTCCACCGTGCCGCGCAGCAGCTGCCGGTCGACGACGTGGGGGTCACCGCGTTCCTCGTCGACGTCGACGGGGCCGACGTCGTGCCGGCCGCCGACGCCGCCGCGGCGGTCGTCGGCGACGTCCTCGCTCCCCTGCGCCCGACCCTCGAGACCACCATGACCTCCCGCCTGCGCGAGCTCGGGGCCGACGCCGTGGCAGCAGGTCTCGACGCGGACGGCCAGGCGTACCTCGCCGCGACCGACGCCCTCGCCTCGCGCGCCGACCTGAGGTCGGGCCGGTGGCCGGCCTCGACCACCCCGTCGGCGGGCGCGGCGCTCGAGGCCGTCGTGCCGGAGACGACCGCCCGCCTGCTCGACCTCGAGGTCGGCGACGAGGTGGTGCTCGGTCGTGAGCTCGGTCTCGGGGGCGCTGACGACGACGTCCGGGTGGTGCTCGTCGGCACGTTCCGCCCCCGGTCGGGCGTGGAGTGGGAGCGCGACCCGCTGGGGGGTGCGGGGTTCTCGCCCGACTACAGCGACGGGCTCGAGGCCGCGGCGACCTACGGCCCCTTCGTCGTCGACCAGCGGGCGCTGCTCACGACCGGCTCGTCGGTCAACGCGCTGCGCGTCACCGCCCACCCGCAGACGGCCCTGGCGACCGAGGGCGACCTCAGGCACGCCGTCCAGGAGCTGCGGCGCGCACCCGGCGCCCTCACCGCCCAGGACGGCGACCGTGCCCGGCTGACCCGGGTGGGCTCCGAGCTCCCCCGAGCCCTCGACGGCGTCCTGGCGCAGCAGGCGAGCACGCGCTCGACCGTCCTCGTCGTCCTCCTGCTCGGCGTGGCGCTCTCGATGGCCGCCGCCCTGCTGACCGGACGCGTGGTCGCCCGGACCCGGCATGACGAGCGCGACCTGCTGGTCGCGATGGGCCTGGGCCGTCGCCAGCAGGCCGGGTCCGCCGCCGTGGAGGCCGTGCTGGTCTCGGTCGTGGCCGCCGCCGTCGCGGTGCCCGCGGCGGCCGTCCTGCACTCGCGGCTGACCCACCTCGACGCGCTCGACGCCGCGGGACTCACCCAGGCCCCCACGTTCTCCGTCGCGCTCGTGCTGGCCGTGCTGGCGACGGCGCTCGTGCTCAGCGGCGCGCTGGTCGGCGCAGCCACCCGGGCACCGCTCGCCGACGACCCCGCGCCGCGGACCCGCCTGGCCCGCGTCCCCGAGGTGGTGCTGCTCGCCTTCGCCGGCATCGCGTGGTGGCAGCTGCGCTCACGGCCGGCGACCGCGTCGGGGGCCGACGTCGTGCTCACCCTCGCGCCGATGCTGGTGCTCGGGGCCCTGACCGTGGTCGGGGTGCGTCTCGTGCCCCCGCTGCTCGAGGTGGCGGCGCGCGCCACGGCGCGCTCCCCCGCCCTCGTCTGGCCCCTGGCGAGCCGCCAGGCGCGCCGCCGGGCACACACGGCGACGGCGACGGCACTGGTCGCGGGCGCCGTCGCCGCGGCGGTGCTGGGACTGTCCGTGCGCTCGACCTGGGAGCGATCGCAGGTCGACCAGGCCGCGCTGCGCGTGGGCACCGACCTCGCCCTCACGCTGCCCGGTCCGGCCGGCCCGCAGGAGGCTGCGACGGTGGCCGCAGCCGTGGCCGCGCACGAGCCCGCCCCGCCCGTCTCCCCCGTCATCCACCGTCCGCTCGCGCTGGGACGCTACGTCGGCCGCGAGGGAGCACGCCCTGTCCTGGTGGCGGTCGACGCGCGCAGCGGGGGTGAGCTCCTGCGCGGCCGGCTCGACGCGGGACGCACCTGGTCGGGCGTGACCGCCCCGCTCGCGGCCCCCGGCACCGTCGCGGGCCTCCCCGTCCCCGACGCCGGCGCCGGCATGACGCTGCGGGGGTCGCGGGTGCCGGGCGCGACGCTGAGGGTGCGACCCACGGCCGTCCTGCAGGACGCCACGGGCTTCCGCGCCGCGGTCTCCGCCGACACGGTGACGCTCGACGGCACACCGCACCCGCTGCGCTGGACGGCCCCGCTCGGCACCGGCCTCGAGCTCGTGGCGCTGCGCCTGGAGATCGACGGGGCACCCACCGACGACCCCTCGTCGAGCGCAGCCGGCCCGGCGTCGCACGTCGAGGTGTCGGTGTCCGTGCCGGCCGGCGGGCCCACCGACGGTCCGGCGGGCGGTCCCACCGACGCCGACGCGGCGTGGCGCCTCCTGCGGCTGCAGGACGAGGGCCCGGTCACCTCGGCCGAGGTCTCCCTCGACCCGGGAGCGGGCGGCACCACTCTGCGCGCCGGCCTCGACCTCAGCCTCACCTACCTGCAGTACACCGGGGCCGACCTGCTGGCGACCGCGCTCCCCGCACCGGAGGACGTGCCCGTCGCGGTCTCGCAGGACCTCGTCGACGCCGTCGGCGCCGGGGCGGGCGACCGGCTCTCCGCGATCGTCGGTGACTCCGCGCTCGTGCTCCGGGTGGTGTCGGTCGTGCCGGCCGTGCCGTCCGCACCGGGCCAGGTCGCCGTGCTGGCCGACGCCGACACGCTCTCGCGCGCCCTCGTCGATTCCGGACGGCTGGACCCGGTCGTCGACGGGTGGTGGGTGGGCGACCCGCCGGAGGAGACCACCACCGCACTGGAGTCATCCGGCCTCGGCACCGTCACCACGCGCGCCGCGGAGGCGGACCGGCTCGCCCGCGGCCCGCTGCGCGCGGCGGTGCCCGCCACCCTGCTCGTCCTGGTCGCCCTGGCCGTCGCGCTCCAGCTCTCCGCCGTCGTCCTGCTGCTCGGCGCGGACCGCGCGCGCCGCTCCACCGAGGTGGCGCGGTTGCGGGCGATGGGTGCCTCGCGACGCGAGGTGGGGTGGATCGCGCTCGTCGAGCAGCTGCTCGTGCTGGTCCCGCTGATGGTCGTCGGCACCGCGGTCGGGGTCGCCACCGCGGTCCTGGTCGGGCCCCACCTGGTGCGCTCCGACGTGGGGGCGGCGCCCGTGCCGACCCCGTCGCTGGCCTGGCCGTGGGCGGGCGAGGTGCTCGTGGTCGGTGGCCTGACGCTGGCGGCGCTCGGTGTCGCGCTGGTCCTCGCCCGCGCGCTCGTACGCCGTTCCCTGCCCGACCAGCTCCGCGCGGACGGTGCCTGATGCACGCGCCGAGACCCCACCTGCCCACCGTCCTGGGACGGCTGCGCTCCGAGCGCGGGCTGCTGCTGCTCGTGACGGCGGTGGTGGGGCTCACCGTCGCGCTGACCGCGGCCGTGGCACCGGTGACCGAGCGGACGGCCGATCGCGCCGTCGTCGACGCAGTGCGCGACGCCGGCCTGCGGGGCGCCGTGGACGCGTCGCTGCCCGAGTGGTTCGAGGTGTCGAGGAACCCACGCCTCCGGCCCGGGACGGCCGCGCAGGTGCGTCGCGACGCCGCTGCGGCCGAGGAGTCGTTGCCACCGGCGCTGGACGCCGTCCTCCGACCGGGCATCGCGACGGTCACCACCACCACGCTCCAGCTGCTCGACGACGGTCCGGGGCGCTACCTCCAGCTGGCCTACCTCGACACGGCGTCGGGCCCGCCCGCCGTCACGTGGACCTCCGGCCGGCCGCCACGGACCGTGAGCGGGCGAGGGTCGACCGTGGTCGAGGTCGCGGTCTCCGACGAGACCGCGCGGGCGCTGGGGACCGAGGTCGGGAAGGACGTCGACGCCCGCGACGAGCACGGCCGCCCCCTCGTGGTGAGGGTCAGCGGGACCTTCGTCGCCCAGGACGCAGGTGACGTCGAGTGGACCGTCGCGCCGCGGGTCCTCGAGCCGAGCGTCGGGGTCTCCGACGGCCAGCCGCGCACGTCGGGGACGGCGCTGGTGAGCGCCGCGTCCCTGCCCGACCTGCGACTCGCGCTGCCCGACGACGCCCTCGTCCACCGCCTGGTCCTCGTGCCGGACGCCGAGGCCGTGCGCTGGCAGCGGTCGGCGGAGCTGGAGAAGGTCGTGGAGTCGCTCCAGTCGGGCGCCGGGCTGGCGCTCGGGGGGACGACCTGGGACAGCCTGCTCGGCACCGTCCTGCACGACGTCCGCACCGAGGTGGCCTCCGCCCAGGCCCAGGCGCAGGTCGTGCTGGTCTCGCTGCTGGTGTGCGCGGTCCTGGTCCTGGCCCTGGCCGGCCAGCTCCTGGTCCGCCGCCGCTCCGCGGCCCTGGCCATGGCGCGCGAGCGGGGCGCGACGGTGGCAGGGGTCGCGGTCGAGCTGCTCCTGGAGTCCGTGCTGGTCGCGGCCCTCGGCGGGGCCCTGGGTCTCGTCGCGGTGCGCTCGCTCCTCGGCTCCGTCGGCTGGACCTGGTCGCTGCCGGTGCTGCTCGCAGCCGTCGCGGTCCCGGTCGCCCTGGGCGCCCTCGCCGCGGCCCGCGCGGCCGGCGGGGTGCGCGAGCCAGCGAACCGGTCGGCCCGGCGCGCCCGCGACCGGTCAGCCCGGGCCCAGCGCCTCGCCCTCGAGGGCGCGGTCCTGGTGGCGGCCGCGCTCTCCGCCGTGGCGCTGGTCCAGCGCGGGACCGGCGGCAGCGGGAGCGACCTGACGGCGGCGGGGGCGGTCACCTGGCTCGCGCTCGCGGCCTCGCTGGTGCTGCTGCGCATGATGCCGCCGGCGCTGCGACGGGCGGGCGGCGTCGCGCGACGGTCCCGCTCGGTCGTCCCGCTTGGTGGTGGTGGCCCGCCTCGCGTCCGCGGCCGGCAGGGCGCTGCCCGCGACCGTCGTCGTCCTCGCCGTCACCGCGACGACCTTCGGCGCCGCCTTCGCGAGCACGTTGCTGCACGCCGGGTCCGACGCCGCCCGCGGTGCCGTGGGTGCCGACGCCCGCCTCGACGCACCGCCGGGCGACGACCTGGGCGCGCTCGCGGACCGCGTCGCCGACGCCACCGGGGTCCGGGCGGTCGCCGTCGCGCGGGTCGAGGACGGCGTACGGGTGTCGGCGACCCAGACCTCGGCACTCGTGCGGCTGGTCGTGGTCGACGCGGCGGCCTACGAGCGCCTGCTGCGCGCCGGCTCGCTGCCCGACGCACCGGGGCTCGCACGCCTCGGACGCGTCGAGGACGACCGGGTGCCGGCACTCGTGGCGGGCGCGCCCGCCGGCCTGAGCGGCTCGCCCCGGCTCCTGTGGGAGGACAGCAGCATCGCGCTGACGGTGGTCGGCACCGCCCCGCGGGTCGAGTCGTCCGGCGGGGCCGGTCGTCGTCGTGGACGCCGGGGCGCTGGCCACGGCAGGGGTGGAGGCACCTCCCGACACGCTGTGGGCGGTCGGCCCCGGTGCCGCGGCGGCCGTGCGGGCCGTCGCGGGGCCTGCGTCGCGGGGCGCCTCCGTGGTCACCTACGCCGACGAGCTCGACCGTCGCCGGGAGGCCGCCCTGCCCGCGGCGATGCTTGAGCTGACGCTCGCCGCGGGTGCGCTCGTGCTGGTCCTGGCCGTGCTCGGCGTGGCGCTGGCCGCCGGCGTCGACGCCCCCGGGCGGAGACGGGCGATCGGCCGGCTGCGCGCCCAGGGCCTGCCCCGGCGCGACCTGGCCCGGGTGCTGGTCGGTGAGGTCGCCGCCCCGGTCGCCGTCGCCGCGCTCGTCGGCCTCGGCGTGGGGGTGGCGGTCTCCCGGCTCCTGCTGGGGTCGCTCGCCCTCGAACGGCTCACCGGCGTCGCCACCCCACCCGCGATCGCGGTGCCGTGGTGGTCGGTGCTGCCGGTCGTCGTCCTCGTCGGCTGGGCGGTCGGGCTCGCGCTGCTCGACGGGCGCCGCGTCCGGCGTACGCCGCTCGCGCAGCTGCTGCGCGAGTGACCCGCGGTGCCGGTCCCGGGGCCAGAACTGGGACACGTGTGCCGCACAGGGCGCCGCTCAGAGCGTGGCGACCGACCCGGCGTCGACGCGGTAGTCGGCGCCGTTGACGAAGCTGGCGCGCTCGGAGCACAGGAACGCGATGACCGCGGCGACCTCGTCGGGCTCCCCGCGCCGGCCGAGCTCCATGAAGGGGCGCTCCTCCTCGAGGAACGAGGCGATCGCCTCCTCGCGGCTGGTGCCCTGCTCCTCGGCACGCTCGTCCATCATGGCGTCGGTCATCGGGGTGTCGATGAAGGCGGGCGAGACGCTGTTGACCAGCAGGCCCTCCCCGGCGTACGTCCGGGACAGGCCCTTGGCGAAGGCCAGCAGCCCGGCCTTGGCAGCGCAGTAGGGCAGCTCGTCGTCGTAGGGCTGCACCGCGTCCTCGGAGCACACGAAGACCATCCGGCCCCACCCCCGGCGCAGGTCGGCCAGGAAGGCGTGGCTGACCCGCACGGCCGACACCAGGTTCGTGTCGAGCACGTCGGTGAAGTCGTCGTCCGTGAGCTCGTGGAAGGCGCCGGTGGGTCCGGTCACCCCGGCACAGTGCACGACGATGTCGACCTCGCCGACGGCCGCGCGCACCTCGCGGGACAGGGCGTCGACGGCGTCCTTCTGGCGCAGGTCGGCGGCGACGACATGCACGACCGCGTCAGCGGGCAACGACGCGCGGGCCTCCTCGAGCCGGTCGTGGTCGAGGTCGGTGAGCACGACCTGCACGCCCTCCGCCACGAGTGCCGCGGCCGTCGCACGTCCGATGCCACCTCCCCCGCCGGTGACGAGGGCCGTCCTGCCTGTGATGCCGAGGTCCATGCCCCGACCCCACCACCCCTGCCGCGCCGGCCCCACCCCCGCAGGGGTTGGGCGCGGCGAGCGGATCAGCAGCGGTCGAGCATCTCGGCGAGCGCCCGCACCTCGCTCGCATCGGCAGCGAGGTCGTAGCGGCTCTTCACCCGGACCCACCGCACGGCGTACGCGCACTGGAACGGCGCTCGGGGCCGCCAGGCGGCGGGATCGTCGTCGCCCTTGCTCGCGTTGGTCGGCCCGTCGACGGCGAGCAGGTTGCGCGTGTCGTTGGCGAAGGTGCGGCGCCGGTCGTCGCCCCAGGCGTCGGCTCCCGAGGACCACGCCTCCGACAGCGGCACCACGTGGTCGATCTGGATCGCCTGCGCCTGCACGAGGTCCCTGAGGTCGTCGAAGGTCATCACCGCGCCGGAGTAGGGGTCGACCCACGAGCCCGCCAGCACGTCGTGGTCGCACCCGTCCTGCGCGGCGACGGTGACCGTGCCGGGCAGGGCGTCACGCCGCAGGACGTCGTCCCGCTGGTTGCAGCCGTTGCCGTCCGTGTCGGCCCACGCCGAGCCGAAGGCGTCGCGCTCGTAGGTGTCGAGGTGGTCGCGCTCCCCCGCCCTGAGGCTGCCGAGCAGCCGGACGACCTCGGCGTGGGCCCGCGGTCCGGTCACCGGCGGCTCCACGGGCGGGCCAGGGTCGGTGGCGGCGTCCACGGTCGCCTCGACCACGGACGCCACGTCGGCGCAGGAGGTCAGCAGGACGGCTGCGGCGAACGCCGCCGCCGTCCTCGCTCCTGCTCTCCCCCACCCTCGCCCTCGCACCGGCAGATCATGCCCGAGGCCCGTGCGCCGACGGGCGTCAGGTGCGGTCGACCAAAGCCTGCATCGCCTCCGGGTAGCGCTCGCCCACCACCGCGACGGCGTCCGAGGCCTCGGCGAGGTCGGCGAGGTCGTCGGCGCCGAGCTCGAGGTCGAGGGCCCCCAGGTTCTCCTCGAGGCGCTCGACCCGGCGGGTGCCGGGGATCGGGACGATCCAGGGCTGCTGCGCCAGCAGCCAGGCCAGCGCCACCTGCCCGACCGTGGCGTCGAGGCGGTCGGCCACCGCCCGCACCCGGTCGACGAGCTCGAGGTTCGTCGCGAGCGCCTCGGCGGTGAAGCGGGGCAGGTTCGCGCGGATGTCGCCCTCGCCGAAGGTGGACTCGCGGGTCACCGCCCCCGTGAGGATGCCGCGACCGAGCGGGCTGAACGGGACGAACCCGATGCCGAGCTCGGCGAGCGTGGGCAGGACCGAGGTCTCCGGCTCGCGCCAGAACAGCGAGTACTCGCTCTGCAGCGCGGTGACCGGCTGCTCGGCGTGCGCGCGACGGATCGTGGTGGGCCCGGCCTCCGACATCCCGAAGTGGCGCACCTTGCCCTCGCCGATGAGCTCACGCACCGTCCCGGCCACGTCCTCGATGGGGACGTCGGGGTCGACGCGGTGCTGGTAGAGCAGGTCGATCGTGTCGGTCCGCAGCCGGCGCAGCGAGCCCTCCACGGCGGCGCGGACGTGGTCCGGCCGGCTGCTGACGCCGGTCTGGCGACCGTCGCCGTCGAACGCGAAGCCGAACTTGGTGGCGATCACGACGTCGTCCCGCACGGGCTGCAGCGCCTCGCCGACGACCTCCTCGTTGTCGTGGGGGCCGTAGACCTCGGCGGTGTCGAAGAAGGTGACGCCGGCGTCCACCGCCCGGCGGAGGAAGGCGACGGACTCGGACCGCTCCGGGGTCGCACCGAAGCTCTGGCTGATGCCCATGCACCCCAGCCCGAGGCCGGAGACCTCCAGCGTGCCGAGGGTGCGGGTGGGTCGGGGGTGGGACATGGGAGCTCCTCCGTGACGGTCGTGTCAGTGATGTCGGTGGTGCCGGTCAGTCGGTCAGGCGGTCAGTCGGTCCCCACGCTAGGCCTCCTCGCCACGGCGTCACAGGATGGCGCCCCTCGGGGCCACCTCCACGGCGGCGACCCCCCGGGCGAACAGCACCACGAGCCGCTCGCCGTGCCGGCACCGCAGCGCGCCGTGGTCGTCGGCCAGGGTGGCGACGACCTCCTCGATCAGCTCGGCGTCACTCCCGGCGCTGGCGGGCTCGTAGGTGACGTCCGTGGTGTCACCGCTGACCATCCGGACCCGGAGCACGACGCCGGCCACGCTCACACCCCCGGGACCTGGCCGCGACCCGGCGCCGGGGGGACGGAGCTCGCCCCCGCCCAGGCCTCGCCGGGATAGGTCCAGCGGTCCCGGACGTCGAGGTCCGGCGAGTTGGTCACCTCCGCGAGCAGGTCCGCCGCCGAGTGCGCGTTGCCCGCCGTGGCGGCGGCCAGGAGGGCCTCCTCGCCCTGGTCGGGGGTCAGTCCGGGTGGCACGACCAGCAACCGGAGCACGGTCGCGTCGGAGAAGGTGAGGAGGACCAGGTGGCTCTCCTCGCCCGGGAGCGTGCCGACCTCGGGCCCGTCCGTCGTACCAGGCACGCCGCGCAGAGGTGCGTCCCAGTCGGGAGAGGAGCACACCGCGCGCACGATGCGCCCGTGCCCCGGCGGGAAGTCGGCGACCAGCTGCGCCAGCTCCACCGAGAGGTCCCGGGACCGCGGCCACCAGGCGCCGTCGAGACGGTCCTGGCCCGGGACCCGCGCCAGCTCGAGCCGGAGCGGCTCGCCGGGCGGCCCACCGGGTGGCGGGACGAGGGACGGGCGGGTGGTCTCGTTCGACGTCGTCATGACGTCCGCCTCTCGACCGGCTCCGACCCCCGACGGGAGCCCGGTCCACGGTCATTCGCAGCGATCCTACGCGCACCGCCGGGGCGCGGACGCGCCCGCGCGGCGGGCCGCGGAAGTCCCGGCGCCGGCCGCGCCCGCTAGGCTCCCGGCCGTGCCTGCCACGCTCGTCGCCAAGGACCTGTCCGGCGGACACGGTCACCGCGTCCTCTTCGAGGGCCTCGACCTCACCGTCGCCCCGGGCGACGTCATCGGCGTCGTCGGCGCCAACGGAGCCGGCAAGTCGACCCTGCTGTCGCTGCTCGGCGGCGCCGCCGAGCCGATGGGCGGCACCGTGTCGTGCGCGCCCGCCGACGCGTTCGTCGGCCTGCTCCCCCAGGAGCACGAGCGGGTCCCGGGCGAGACCGTCGCCCACTACGTCGCTCGACGCACCGGCGCCGCCCAGGCGACCGCGACGATGGAGGCCACCGCGGCCGCCCTGGGCTCCGAGGAGCCCGGCGCAGACGACGCGTACGCCGTCGCCTTCGACCGCTGGATGGCCAGCGGCGCCGCCGACCTCGACGACCGGATCGCGCCGGTGCTCGACGACCTGGGGCTCGACGTCGGCACCGACGCGCTGATGACCTCGCTGTCCGGCGGCCAGGCGGCGCGCGTCGCGCTGGCGGCGCTGCTGCTGAGCCGGTTCGACGTCGTGCTGCTCGACGAGCCGACCAACGACCTCGACCTCGACGGCCTGGCCCGGCTGGAGGCCTTCGTGCAGGGACTGCGGGGCGGCGTGGTGCTGGTCTCGCACGACCGGGAGTTCCTCGCCCGCTGCGTGACGCGCGTGGTCGAGCTCGACCTGGCCCAGCACCAGGTCAGCGTCCACGACGGCGGCTACGACTCCTTCCTCGAGGAGCGCGCCGTGGCGCGCCGGCACGCGCGCGAGGCCTACGACCAGTACGCCGCCACGCGGGCCGACCTCGTCGGCCGGGCGCGCACCCAGCGCGAGTGGAGCTCGCAGGGCGTGCGCAACGCGATGAAGAAGAACCCCGACAACGACAAGATCCGCCGCAAGGCGGCCACCGAGTCCTCGGAGAAGCAGGCGCAGAAGGTGCGGCAGATGGAGTCGCGCATCGCGCGGCTGGAGGAGGTGGAGGAGCCGCGCAAGGAGTGGGTGCTGCAGTTCGACATCGCCGCCGCACCCCGCTCCAGCTCGGTGGTCGCGACCCTCAACGAGGCGAGCGTGCGCCTGGGCCACTTCGCCCTCGGGCCGGTCTCGGCCCAGGTCGAGGCCGGCGACCGGATCGGCATCACCGGTTCGAACGGAGCGGGGAAGACCACGCTGCTGCGACTGCTGCTCGGCGACACCGCGCCCGACAGCGGGTCGGCGTCGCTCGGCGCGTCGGTCGCGATCGGCGTGATCGACCAGGCGCGGACCACCCTCGACGACGCGCTGCCGCTCGGCGCGGCCTTCGAGGCGGTCGTGCCCGACCTCACCCAGGCCGAGGTGCGCACGCTCCTCGCCAAGTTCGGCCTCAAGGCCGACCAGGTCGCCAGCGAGGTGGGACGGCTCTCGCCCGGCGAGCGCACCCGCGCCGCGATGGCGCTCCTGCAGGCCCGCGGCGTCAACCTGCTCGTCCTCGACGAGCCGACCAACCACCTCGACCTGCCGGCGATCGAGCAGCTCGAGCAGGCGCTGGCATCCTACGACGGCGCCCTGCTCCTGGTCTCCCACGACCGCCGACTGCTCGAGAACGTCCGCCTCGACCAGCACTGGGAGGTCGACGCGGGCCGGGTGGTCGTCCGGCACGTCTAGGGCCGACGGCTCAGCGACGTCCCCGTCGCCCCCACCAGCTCCAGCCGCCGCGCTCGCCCTCGAGCTCGGCCCGGGGCTCCAGCACGTTGCCGGGGTGGCTCGGTACGCGTCGCCCGCGCAGCACGACGCGGTCGACGAGGAACGGGGCGAGGACGTCGTAGATCCCTGGCGCGAGCCGGAAGCCGGCCACGGCGAGCCGGTTGACCGGACCGACGTGGACCATCCGCCGCGGGCGCACGAGCGCGCGCACGCAGGCACGGGCCACCGCGTCGGGCGCCACCACCGGGGGCGGGGCGTGACCGGTGCGACCGGCCCACGTGCCGCCCTGCTCGTAGATGGGGGTGTCGACGGCGCCGGGCAGCACCAGCGTCACGTGCACGTCGCGCTCGCGGCGGGTCTCGGCCTGCAGCGAGCGCACCAGGCCCAGCTGGCCCCACTTGGCCGTGCAGTAGGTCGACATCGACGGCACGGCGATCTCCCCGAGCAGCGACGACACCACGACCAGCGACCCACCGCCCGACGCGCGCAGCGCGGGCAGGGCGGCACGGGCCAGCTCGAAGGTGCCCTGCACCGCGATGCGCGCGACCCGGTCGAAGACCTCGGCATCGACCTGCTCGACCGTCCCGTAGGCCATGACCTGCGCGGAGGTGATGACGGCGTCGAGGTGCCCGAACCGCTCGACCGCGGCCGCGACCGCCCTCGCGGCCGACCCCGTCTCGGCCAGGTCGGTCACGATCCCGACGGAGTCGGGTGCCCCGAGGCCCGCGAGCTCGCGCGCCACGGCGTCGACGCGGACGGCCGAGCGCGACGCGACCGCGACGCTCACGCCGTCCCGGGCCAGGCGGCGCGCGGTGGCCAGCCCGATGCCCGACGTGCCGCCCACGACGAGCACCGCGCGGGGCGTCGCGCGCTCAGCGCTCACCGCGACCGCCCTGGCCGGCCGGGTCGGCGCTCCGGTGGGAGACCCGCTCGAAGACCGGTCCGACCAGCCGGTCCCACGCCCACGGGACGACGGTGAAGGCGAGGATGAGGGCCTGGTTGACCGGTGAGGTCTGCACGCTCCGGCGCGGGTGGTCGATGGCGTTCACGACGGTGCGCGCGACCGACTCGGGCGACTGCACCGGCGGCGGCGGCGTGTTGACCGCGCCGGCGTCGTCCAGCGCCTCGTCGTAGATGTCGGTGTCGACGCTGCCCGGTGCGACGTGCACGACGTGGACGCCGGGCACGTCGAGGTTCTCGATGTGCAGCTGTCGCGCGAGCGCGCGCACGCCCCACTTGGACACGACGTACGGCGTCATGCCGGGCACCGCGACGTGACCGAGCAGCGAGCCGACCAGCACGAGCGTGCCGCGGCGCTGCTCGCGCAGGACGGGGACGACGTGCCGCGCGACCGTCATCGCCCCCAGCAGGTTGGTGTGCACGACGCGCCTGGCGTCGTCGGCGTCGGCGTCCTCCACCCGGCCGTAGGTCACGATGCCGGCGCAGTGGACGACCACGTCGAGCCGGTCGTGGCGTTCGCACGCGTCGTCCACCGCGGCCGCCACCTCCCCGTCCTCGTCCACGTCGCAGGAGGTCGTCCACGCCGACGCGGCCCCGGCCTCCCGGCACTCCCGGGCGACCTCCTCGAGCGCGTCCTCGCGGCGGGCGAGCAGCCCGACGTGGTCGCCTCGCGCCGCCAGCGCGAGGGCGGTGGCGCGGCCGATGCCGCTGGACGCACCGACGACCACCGCCACGGTCGGTCCTGGTGCGGGACGCGCGGAAGCCTGCTGCACACCGATCTCCTGTCGGCCGGACCCGGCGCGGTGACCGGGGCGTGGGGATGACGAGCGGCGGGCAACACCCACCTGTCTCGACAGTACCCAGAACGTGGTGCGCCACCCCCGTGCCCGGCGCCCGGCGCGATCTGGCGCGATCTCGTCGGTTCGCCTGTGCGGGCCTCCCGTCCGCCATATCCTCAGCACGTCCACGCAGGAGGCACGAGGAGGGAACAGGCATGAAGGGCATCATCTTCAACCTGCTCGAGGAGCACGTCGAGGGCGAGGGTGGACCCGCCGCGTGGGACGAGCTCCTCGAGACGGCGGACGTCGACGGTGGCTACAGCGCGATCGGCGACTACCCCAGCAGCGAGCTGCAGACGCTGGTGGCCGCCCGTGCCCACGGCACGGGCCGCAGCGACGTCGCGGAGACGCGCGCCTTCGGCCACGACGCCCTGCTCGGCCTCGCCGCGAAGTTCCCCGCGTTCTTCACCCCGCACGAGCGCACGAGCGACTTCCTGCTCACCCTCAACGACGTGATCCACCCGCAGGTGCGCAAGCTGCACGCCGCCGCCCGGCCGCCCGAGTTCGACTTCACCGTGCTCGGCCCGGACGAGCTGCGCGTCGGCTACCGCTCGCAGCGCCGCCTGTGCGCGATGGCCGAGGGCATGATCGCCGGTGCCGCCACCCACTTCGGCCAGGCCGCGCACATCGTCCAGGAGCAGTGCGTCCTCGACGGCGCCGAGGCGTGCGTCCTGCACTGCACGTTCCACGACCGGACAGATGCTGCAGCCCGCGCCCTCTGACGCCGCGGCCGAGATCGCCCTGCTGCGGCGCCGGCTCGAGCGGGAGCGGCGGGCGCGGCGCACGGCGGAGCAGGTCGGCGAGCAGTCGACCGCCCAGCTCTACGACGCCGTCCAGGAGCTGAAGCAGACCGAGGACCGACTCCGCGAGCACCTCGAGGACCAGCGGCTGATCCACCGGCTCTCCCTCGACCTGCGTCGCGACCTCGACCCCCGGATGATCGTGCGCCGAGCGGTGAGCTCGGTGGGTGGCGCGGTCGGCGCCGACCGGTGCCTCGTGCGCTTCGCCGACGGGTCGGGCATCGGCCGCATCGCCGCGCAGTGGACGGGTCCGGACGCATCGGCGCTCCCCCCGTCCACGACCCTGCCCTCCGTGCTGGAGCAGATGTGCCTGACCGCGGCGCAGGCGCGCCGCAGCCTGGTGGTCGACGACGTGCTCACCGACCCGAGGCTGGGGGCGGACGAGGCCTCCGACGTCGTCGGCGGCCTCGGGGCGCTGTCCTACCTCGGCACGCCGATGTGGATGGGTGAGCGCCTCGTCGGCTGGCTGGTGCTGCAATCGACGACCGAGGCCCGGGCGTGGTCCCCGCGCCAGGTCGCGGTGGTCGAGGGCGTCGCGGACGTCCTCGGCATCGCCCTGATGCAGGCCGAGGCCCACTCCGGGCAGGCCGAGGCGCTCGAGCGCCTGCGGGTCGCCGACCGCGTCAAGAGCGAGCTCGTCTCGACGGTGTCCCACGAGCTGCGCACCCCCGTGACGAGCATCAGCGGCTACGCCCAGCTGCTCCTCGACCCCGAGGTCACCCGGGTCGACGACGAGCAGCGCCACATGGTCCAGGTGGTGAGCCGCAACGCAGACCGGCTGATGAATCTCATCGAGGACCTCCTCTCGCTCTCGCGCGTCGACGGCGGCCAGGAGCCGACCGGCGACGGCGCCGAGGTGGACCTGCGGGGCGTCGTCGACGACGTGCTCGGCGCGATGGCGCCGCTCGCCGAGCGCCGGGGCGTTGACCTCCGGCTGAGCTGCGACGACTCGGGCCCCACCACCCGTGGCGAGGTCAGCCAGCTGGAGCGCGTGGTGTTCAACCTGCTCTCCAACGCGATCAAGTTCACCGCGGCGGGCGGCTCGGTGACGATGGCGCTCACCCACGACCACCGCGGGGCCGTCCTCACCGTCAGCGACACCGGGCTCGGCATCTCCGAGGCCGACCTGCCCTTCGTCTTCGACCGCTTCTACCGGGCGTCGGTGGCCATCGAGAACGCCATCCAGGGCACGGGCCTGGGCCTGGCGGTCGTCAAGAGCACCGTCGAGGCCTATGGCGGCACGGTGACGATCTCCTCGCAGGTCGACCGGGGCACGACCGTCACCGTCACGCTCCCGTCCACGCACCTGGCCGAGGTCATCTCGCTGGCCAGCGCCTGAGCCGACCCCGAGCACGACGCGGGGCCGCCCGGCCGGGACGCCCGGACCGCCACCGTGTACAGGGTTTGTCCAGTGTCTTCGTTTTTCGGCTTTCGCCGTCCTCGACCCACCCGCAATGATGTTCCGGGGCCCACCGGGCCCCCTCGAGAGCCGTCTTCGAAGGAGCACGCCGTGAGCACGACCGCGATCCGCACCGCTGTTCCCGCCGCCACCACGCCCCGCGAGCCGGGTGAGGCCCCCATCGCCCTCCCGTCCGCCCGGACTGGCGAGGACCAGAGCGGCCCGCACAGCCCCCAGGACAGCCGGGCACGGCGTACCGCCGCCCTCGTGGAGCGGCTGCGCGACGTAGGCGAGGGCGAGGTGCGCCACCAGCTGGTCCAGGAGCTGATCGAGGTCAACCTGCCGGTCGCCGCTGTCGATCGCCGGGCGCTACGCCAACCGCGGCATCGACCTCGACGACCTGCAGCAGGTCGCGCTCGTCGGGCTCACGCAGGCCGCCCGCCGCTTCGACTGCGGCTCCGACCACGACTTCCTGGCCTACGCCGTCCCGACGATCCGCGGCGAGGTGCGCCGCCACTTCCGCGACTCCGGGTGGATGATCCGGGTGCCGCGGCGGATCCAGGAGCTGCAGGCCCGGATCAAGGACGACCGCGACCGGCTCCACGCCCAGCTGGGCCGGGCGCCGCGGCCCGACGAGCTCGCCGACCACCTCGGCGCCGACGTCACCGACGTCGTGGAGGCCCTCACGGCCGAGGGCTGCTTCCGGCCGACGTCGCTGGAGCGCGCCGCGGACGACGGCACGAGCAGCATCGCGGACCTGCTCGGCTCGGAGGACCCCGGCCTGTCGTGGGTCGAGTCGCGGCTGGCGCTCGGCGACGCTGTCGCGCAGCTGCCGGAGCGCGACCGGTCGATCCTGCGGTGGCGCTTCGTGGACGACCTGACACAGCAGGAGATCGCCGACCTGGCCGGGGTGACCCAGGCGCAGGTCTCGCGGATCCTCGCCCGCGTCCTGGGGGTCCTGCGCGCCTCGCTGTCGGAGTCCGCAGCCGCCGCATGAGCCGACCGGGTCCCAGGACTCACCCGCCGACGCCTCGCCCGCTCGTGCGGGACGTGATGCTGACGCACCCCTCCACGCTGCCGGCGACCACGACGGTCGACGTGGCGCGCTCCGCCCTGGAGCGCGACCACGTCCACCTGCTGCTGCTCGTGGACGGGGCCACGCTCCGCGGGACGCTGACCCGGTCCGACCTGGCGCGGGCCGGTCACGGCGGCGGCGCGGCGATGGACCTCGCCTCGGTCGAGGGCCGCACCGTCTCGCCCACCGACGACGCGCTCGCCGCCCGCGAGCGGATGCGGCGGGCGGGGGTGCGCCGCCTGGCGGTCGTCGACGGGCGCGGCGACCTGCTCGGCCTGCTGTGCCTCAAGCACCACGGCCGCGGGTTCTGCTCCGAGGACGACGTGGAGGCCCGGCGCGCGTCGGCGTCCCACCCCTGAGGGCTGCGACGACCGTGAGGCCACTGGGTACCGTTCGGGGAGGGGACCCGACCGGGGACCACGAGGAGGTCGCGTGACCACCGAGCTGTCCCACGACCGCGGCAGCGGCGTCACGCTGCGCGGGCTGGTCGAGTCCGCGCACGTCGGTCCGGCCCTGGCCGTCACCGTGCTCGCCGGTCTCCTGGCCGCAGCGCAGGGCCTCGACCCCGGCCGCGGCGCGCTGGTGGTGGCGGCGGTGCTGGCCGGCCAGCTCTCGATCGGGTGGAGCAACGACCTCGTCGACCTCGACCGCGACCGTGCCGCGGCCCGGTCGGACAAGCCGCTGGCCACCGGGCAGGTGCCGGTCGCGCTCGTCCGCGGGTGCTGCGGCGCTGCCGTCGCCGCCTGCCTGCTCGGTTCCCTCGCCTGCGGCCTCGCCGCGGGCGCGGTCCACCTCGTCTGCGTGGCGGCCGGCTGGGCCTACAACCTGGGTCTCAAGTCGACCGTGCTGTCCTGGCTCCCCTACGCCGTCGCCTTCGGAGCCCTGCCGGTCTTCGTCGCGCTGGCCGACGGCGAGGCACCCCCGTGGTGGTGGCCCGTCGGCGGCGCCCTGCTGGGTGTCGGCGCCCACCTGGTCAACGTGCTCCCCGACCTCGACGACGACGCCGCCACCGGGGTCCGCGGCCTCCCCCACGTCCTGGGTGCGCGCCGGATCGCACCCGTCGCCGCGTGCGTGCTGGTCGCCGCCACCGTCGTCGCGCTCGCGGGCGCGGCCCCGGGCACCGCGGCCCTCCTCGTGGCCGCCCTCGTCGTGCTCGCCCTCGCGCTCGTCGTCGTGACGTCGTCGGGCCGGCGACCCTTCGTCGCGGCCCTCGGCATCGCGCTGGTCGACGCCGTCCTCCTGGTGGTCGGCCGGTGAGCGCGCCGGAGCAGTGGGACCTCGTCGTGGTGGGCGCGGGACCGGCCGGTGCGGCCGCCGCGCTCGGCGCGCTCACCGAGCGGCCGGGGCTCCGGGTGCTGCTGCTGGACCGCGCCGACTTCCCGCGGGACAAGTCGTGCGGCGACGGCATCGCCCCCCACGTCCTCGACGCGCTCGCCGGGGTCGGTGCCGGCGACGTGGTCGACGACTGGACCCCGCTGCGCCACCTGTCGCTGTCGCACGGCGACGTCGAGGTCGCCGGCGAGATGAGCCGCGAGGTCCACGTCGTGCCCCGTCAGGTGTTCGACGCCCGCCTGGTGGAGCGCGCGGTCGCCGCCGGTGCCGTGCTGCGCCGCCACCGGGTGGCCTCCCTGCGCCCCGGTCCGGGCGACCCGCTGGTCTCGGGCGAGGTGGCGGGCCGCGTGGTCGTCGGCGCCGACGGCGCCCACTCCCTGGTCCGCTCGACGCTGCTGGGGCGCTCGCGCCGCACCCGCGCGATCGCGATCCGCGGCTACGCACCGACCCCGCCTGAGCTCGAGGGCCGGCAGGTCATCCGCTACGGCGAGCGGCGCCAGCCGTCCTACGCCTGGGCCTTCGACCGCGGCGACGGCCTGGCCAACGTCGGCTACGGCGAGCTCCTGCCCGGCGAGCGCGACACCGACCGGGCGCCGAGCCGCCGGCTCCTGCTGGAGCAGCTGGAGCTGCTGGTGCCGGGTGCTGCGAGCACCGGCCGCGACTGGCGCGGCCACCACCTGCCGCTGAGCGGGTGGCGGTGGGACCAGCCCGACGGGGCCGTGCTGCTGGCCGGCGACGCCGCCGGGCTGGTCAACCCGATGACCGGCGAGGGCATCTACTACGCCGTCGCGACGGGCATCGCCGCCGGCCGCACCGCCGCGCGCTGCGTGGGCGCGGGCCGGGCCGAGGACGCCGGTGCCCGGCACCGCGACGACGTACGCCGCCTGCTCGGCACGCACCTGCGCCACACCTGGACCGCGTCGCGGCTGGCCCGGTCGCCGCGGGTGGTGGACGCGGGCATCCGCGCGGCCGCCCGCGACCGGCGCGTCTTCGACACCCTCGTCGAGATCGGTCTCGGCGACGGTCGCATCGACGCCCGCCTGGCCGGCGGGCTGGCCCGCTCGCTGGTGAGACCGCCCTCCCGCACCGCTCGACCCGCTCCCCCGACCCCGACAGCCACGAGGTAGCCGACATGCAGATCCTCTCCGCCCGCGCGGCCCTGCCGCCGCACTCGCACCCGCAGGCCGACATCACCGAGGCGTTCGCGCAGGTCATCTCCGAGGACCACCTCGACCGGGCACTGCTGCGCCGCTTCCACCGCAACGCCGGTGTCGAGCGCCGCCACACCGTGCTGCCGCTCGCCGACTACGCCACGCTCGGCGACTTCGGTCGCGCCAACGACCTCTTCATCGAGCACGCCGTGGAGCTCGGGGCGCGCGCGCTCGTCGACGCCCTCAAGGCCGCCGACCTGACCCCGTCCGACGTCGACCTCGTCGTGACCGCGACCGTCACCGGCCTCGCGGTCCCCTCCCTGGACGCGCGGATCGCCGGGCTGGTCGGCCTGCGCGAGGACGTGCGCCGGATGCCCCTGGTGGGGCTGGGCTGCGTGGCCGGCGCGGCGGGCATCGCCCGGGTCCACGACTACCTCCTCGGCCACCCCGACCACACGGCCGTGCTGGTGGCGGTCGAGCTGTGCTCGCTGACCTTGCAGCTCGACGACACCTCGGTGCCCAACCTCGTCGCGAGCGGGCTCTTCGGCGACGGCGCCTCGGCGGTGGTCGCGACCGGTGACCGCGGACGCCCCGGACCCGTGGCCGTCCTCGACTCGGTGAGCCGGCTCTACCCCGACAGCGAGCGCACGATGGGCTTCGACGTGGCCTCCACCGGGCTGCGGATCGTGCTCGACGCCGAGGTCCCCGACCTGGTCTCGCGCTACCTGCGCGAGGACGTCGACCGGTTCCTGGCCGGCCACGGCCTGACCCGCGCCGACATCGGGTGGTGGGTCTGCCACCCCGGCGGACCGAAGGTGATCGAGGCGCTCGAGGGCGCCCTCGACGTCCCGCGCGAGGCCGTGCAGCTCACCTGGGACTCCCTGGCGCGGGTGGGCAACCTGTCGTCCGTCTCGGTCCTGCACGTCCTCGAGGACACCCTGCGCGAGCGCCCACCGGCTCCGGGGACCCACGGCGTGCTCCTGGCCATGGGCCCGGGCTTCTGCTCCGAGCTGGTGCTGCTGAGGGCGGCGCGATGACGACCCTGCTCGCCTTCACGGTGCTCGTGGCGCTCGTCGGCCTCGAGCGGGTCGCCGAGCTCGTCGTCTCGGTGCGCAACGCCGCCTGGAGCCGCGAGCGCGGCGGCATCGAGACCGGCCAGGGCCACTTCCCCTTCATGGTCGTCCTGCACACCGGCCTGCTGGCGGGCGCGCTCGCGGAGGCCTGGCTGCGACGCCCCGACGTGCCGTCGGCACTGGCGTGGTCGATGCTCGCGCTGGTGGTCGCCTCGCAGGCCCTGCGGTGGTGGTGCATCACCACCCTCGGCCGCCGCTGGAACACGCGGGTGATCGTCGTGCCCGGCCTGGCGCCGGTCCGCTCGGGGCCCTACCGCCTGATCCCCCACCCCAACTACGTCGCCGTGGTCGTCGAGGGCGTCGCGCTGCCGATGGTGCACGCCGCCTGGGTGACCGCGGTGGTCTTCACGGTGCTCAACGCGGGCCTGCTGGCCGTGCGGATCCGCGCCGAGGACGCCGCGCTGGCCACGCTCCCCCCGTCGCCGCGGACCGACCCGTCGACGGAGGCCGCCCGTGCGTGACCTCGTCGTCGCCGGCGGTGGACCCGTGGGACTGGCTGCGGCCCTGCACGCCCACCGGCTGGGCCTCGACGTCGTGGTGCGCGAGCCCCGCCGCGGCGCCATCGACAAGGCCTGCGGCGAGGGCCTGATGCCCGGCGCGGTCGCCGAGCTCGCCACGCTCGGCATCCACCCGGCCGGTCGCGAGCTCACCGGCATCCGCTACCTCGGCGCCACACCGGGACGCGCCGCCACCGCGCGCTTCTCCCACGGACCCGGGCGAGGCGTACGCCGCACCGTCCTGCACGCGGCGCTGTCCGAGCGGCTCGCCGAGGCCGGGGTCCCGGTGGAGCACCGACCGGTCGAGGAGGTGCACCAGGACGACGACCACGTGCTGGTCGACGGCGAGCCGGCCCGCCACCTCCTCGCCGCCGACGGCCTGCACTCCCCCGTGCGCCGGATGCTCGGCCTCGACGCCCCGGCCGGCGGCCGGGCACGCTTCGGGCAGCGCTGCCACGTCGAGCAGGAGCCGTGGTCGTCCTACGTCGAGGTGCACTGGTCGGACCGGGCGGAGGTCTACGTCACGCCGGTGGCCGACGACCTCGTCGGCGTGGCCGTGCTGACCGGCCGCGGGGTCCGCTTCGACGACGTGCTCGCCGACTTCCCCGCCCTGCTGGAGCGGCTGACCGGCGCCCGCAGCCGGGTCCGCGGAGCCGGACCCCTGCGCCAGTCCGCGCGCTCGCGCGTGGCCGGGCGGGTGCTCCTCGCGGGCGACGCCGGCGGCTACGTCGACGCGCTCACCGGCGAGGGGATCGCGCTCGGCCTCGCGCAGGCGCGCGCGGCCGTGAGCTGCATCGTGCGGCAGCGGCCTCAGGACTACGACCGCATCGCCCGCCGGCTGGCGCTGCGCCACGAGATCCTCACCCGCGCACTGGTGGGCTCGACGGCCCACGCCCCCGTGCGCCGCCTGCTGGTGCCCGCCGCCCGCCGGGCCCCCTGGGTCTTCCGCGCCGCGGTCGACCAGCTCTCCCGACCGATCGAGGTGCCTTCGTGACCCACGCCCCTGACCCGGCGACCCTGACCGCCACCGGCACGGCCGAGCAGGTGGTCCTCCTCGACGAGGGCGGCCACGCGGTCGGCGCGGCCGACAAGCGCACGGTCCACCACGCCGACACCCCGCTGCACCTGGCCTTCTCCTGCTACCTCTTCGACGACGACGGCCAGGTGCTGGTGACCCGTCGCGCGCTGCACAAGCTCACCTTCCCCGGCGTGTGGAGCAACGCCTGCTGCGGCCACCCGGCCCCCGGGGAGGACCTCGAGGAGGCGGTGCGCCGCCGGGTGCGCCAGGAGCTCGGCACCCGCGTTCACGACCTGCGCCTGCTCCTGCCGGCCTTCCGCTACCGCGCCGAGATGGACGGGGTCGTGGAGAACGAGATGTGCCCGGTCTTCGTGGGGCGTGCGCGCGACGCGATCGTGCCCGATCCCGAGGAGGTCGCCGACGCCGTGTGGGAGCCCTGGGCGACGTTCCGCGCGTCGGTGCTCGACGGGAGCCGCGAGGTCTCGGTGTGGTGCCGCGAGCAGGTGCTGGCGCTGCCCGTCGAGCCGGCTGCGGCCGGGGCCGCGTCCGTCGACGACCTCCCGCCCGCGGCCCGATGACCCGCGTGGCGTAGGCAGGACGCATGGACTCCGACCAGGTCCTGGTGGTCAACGCCGGGTCGTCCTCGCTGAAGTACCAGGTGCTCGCGCCCGACGGGTCGGTCAGCGTCAAGGGCTCGGTCGACCGTCTCGAGCACGACGGGGACCACGCCCGCGCCCTCGAGGAGGTGACCGGCGAGCTCCGGCGCGCCGGGGTGGACGACGAGCACCTCGCGGGGGTCGGCCACCGCGTGGTGCACGGCGGCCCCCGCCTCACCGTCCCGACCGTCGTGGACGACGACGTGCTGGCAGCGATCGAGGACGCGGTCCACCTCGCGCCGCTGCACAACCCGCCCGCGCTCGCCGCCCTGCGGGGAGCGATGTCCTGGCTCGACGACGTGCCCCACGTCGTGGTGATGGACACCGGGTTCTTCACCGACCTCCCGGCGGCCTCGGCGACGTACGCCCTCGACCGGGACCTCGCCGAGCGCGCCGGGGTGCGTCGCTACGGCGCCCACGGCATCAGCCACGAGCTCGTCGCCCGTCGCGCCGCCGAGCACCTGGGGCGCGACGACCTGCGACTGGTGACGCTGCACCTCGGCAACGGCGCCTCGGCCGCCGCGATCGACTCCGGCCGGCCCCTGGACACCTCGATGGGGCTCACGCCGCTCGAGGGCCTGGTCATGGGCACGCGTGCCGGTGACCTCGACCCGGGCGTCCTGGTCCACCTCGCTCGCCACGAGGGTCTCGGCACCGACGAGCTCGAGGACCTCCTGCACCACCGCTGCGGCATCCTCGGCCTCACCGGGCGCACCGACTTCCGCGAGCTCGAGGCGGGCCTGCGCGACGGCGACCCCGCCTGCACGCTGGCGTGGGACGTCTACTGCCACCGCATCCGCAAGTACGTCGGCGCCTACCACGCGGTCCTCGGCGGCGCCGACGCCGTCGTGTTCACCGCCGGTGTCGGCGAGAACGCGCCGCGCCTGCGTGCCGACGCGCTCCACGGGCTGGAGCGCCTCGGCATCGTCGTCGACCCCGCACGCAACGAGGCGCCCGGCGACGGGACGCGGAGGATCTCCCCCGACTCCTCCCCCGTCTCCGTGCTCGTGGTCCCGACCGACGAGGAGCTGGCGATCGCCCGCGCCGTGCGCGCCCTGCTCGACGCGCGCTCGTAGCGGCGCTTGGGAGCGGTCGTCGCCCAGGTGCGAGCAGCAGCCGTCAGGAGCGGTCGCTCGACCGGTCCTCGAACCGGCGCCGGCCGTCCGCCGTCCAGGTGCCGCTCCCCGCGTCGGGCAGGACCGACTCGGGCGACGTGCCTGTGGTGGACGGCTCCCACCCGTGGTCGGCGTAGACCGCGAACCCTTGGTGCGGCTCCATCGAGAGCAGGGTCTGCTTCAGCCGGTCGAGGGCCGACTCGACGCCTCCGTGCACGACGGTGACCTCGCTCTCCCACTGCTCGGGCGTCACCACGACGACCACCGTCCGACGGCCGCCACCGGCTCGCGGGACCGACACCCGGATGCGCCCCGGGGCAAGCTCCGACGCCGAGGACCACCCGTCGAGGTCACGGACGAGCCGCCGGTAGTACGTGGGGTTCACACCGCAAGGATGACCGATGCCGCCTGCCATCGGCAGACCCGCGGCAGCACGTCGACGACCGCCCGCCGCGGGTGGCCCCGGGGACGGGCCCCCTCAGAGGTTGTCGGCCCCCGTGTCCGGGGCCGCGGTGGTCGACGGAGAGCGGCCGCGGTCGGGGTCAGCGGCGGGGTCCCAGTGCCAGTCCCTGACCTCGGGCAGGTCGTCGCCGTGCTCCCGGGTCCACTCCCGGGCACGCCTGCGGGTGTCGACCATCAGCTGGCGCAGGCCGGCGGCGCGCGACCCGAGCCCCGGCACGCGGTCGATGACGTCCATGACCAGGTGGTAGCGGTCGGTGTCGTTCATCATCACCATGTCGAAGGGCGTCGTCGTCGTGCCCTCCTCCTTGTAGCCGCGCACGTGGATGTTCTCGTGGTTGGTGCGCCGGTAGGTCAGCCGGTGGATCAGCCACGGGTAGCCGTGGTAGGCGAACACGACCGGGCGGTCGGTGGTGAAGAGGGTGTCGAACTCGCGCCCACCGAGGCCGTGCGGGTGCTCCCGCTCGTCCTGCAGCCGCATCAGGTCGACCACGTTGACGAAGCGGACCTTCAGCTCCGGCAGGTGCTCGCGCAGGATCGACGTCGCGGCCAGCGCCTCCAGGGTCGGTACGTCACCGGCCGCCGCGACGACGACGTCGGGGTCGCCGTCGTCGTTCGACGCCCACTCCCAGATGCCGAGCCCGCGCGCGCAGTGCAGGTCGGCCTGCTCGGCGTCGAGCCAGTCGAAGCCCGGCTGCTTGCCCGACACCACGACGTTGACGTAGTGCTCGCTGCGCAGGCAGTGGTCCATCGTCGAGAGCAGCGTGTTGGCGTCCGGCGGCAGGTAGACCCGCACCACCTCGGCCTTCTTGTTGACGACGTGGTCGATGAAGCCCGGGTCCTGGTGGGAGAACCCGTTGTGGTCCTGGCGCCACACGTGGGAGCTCAGCAGGTAGTTCAGGCTCGCGATCGGCGGTCGCCACTCGATGCCGCGGGTGGTCTTGAGCCACTTGGCGTGCTGGTTGAGCATCGAGTCGACGATGTGGATGAAGGCCTCGTAGCAGCTGAACAGCCCGTGCCGGCCGGTCAGCAGGTAGCCCTCCAGCCAGCCCTGGCAGGTGTGCTCGGACAGGATCTCCACGACGCGGCCCGAGCGGGCGAGGTGCTCGTCGACGTCGAGGAGCTCGCCGGCCCAGACCTTGTCGGTGACCTCGTAGACGGCGTCGAGCCGGTTGGACGCGGTCTCGTCGGGTCCGAAGATCCGGAACGTCGTGTCGTTGTCGCGCACCACCCCGATCAGCCACTGGCCCAGCACCCGCGTCGGCTCGTGGATCGACGCCCCGGGACGCTCGACCTCCACGGCCGCCGTGCGCCAATCAGGCAGGCGCAGCGGCCGCTTCAGCACACCACCGTTGGCGTGGGGGTTCGCGCTCATCCGGCGGGGACCCACCGGCGCCTGACCCAGGATCGCCTCGACCGGGTGTCCCTCGGCGTCGAAGAGCTCCCCGGGGCGGTAGGAGCGCAGCCACTCCTCGAGCTGCGCACGGTGGCCGTCGTCCTCGCGGGTGCCGGCCAGCGGGACCTGGTGGGCACGCCACGTCCCCTCGACGGGCAGGCCGTCGACCTCCGCCGGACCCGTCCAGCCCTTCGGCGTGACGAGCAGGATCATCGGCCACGGGCGACGCTCGAGGTCGCCGTCCTCGCGGGCGGCCCGCCAGGTCTCGCGGATCATGTCGTGGGCCTCGTCGAGCGCCGCCGCCATCTGCCGGTGCACGTCGTCGGGGTCGTCGCCCTCCACGGTGATCACGTGGTGGCCGTAGCCCCGCAGCAGGCTCTCGAGCTCGTCGCGGTGGATCCGCGCGGGGATCGTCGGGTTCGCGATCTTCCAGCCGTTGAGGTTGAGGATCGGCAGCACCGCGCCGTCGTGGAGCGGGTCCACGAACTTGTTCGCGTGCCAGCTCGCCGCGAGCGGTCCCGTCTCGAACTCCCCGTCACCGACGATGGCGGCGACGACCAGCTCCGGGTTGTCCATCGCCGCCCCGTAGGCGTGCGACAGGACGTAGCCCAGCTCCCCGCCCTCGTGGATCGACCCGGGCGTCTCGGGGGCGACGTGGCTCGGGATGCCGCCGGGGAACGAGAACTGGCGGAAGAGCCGTGCCATGCCGTCGCCGTCACGGGCGATGGCCGGGTAGACCTCGGAGTAGGTGCCCTCCAGCCAGGCGTTGGCGACCGCGGCGGGGCCACCGTGGCCGGGCCCGCACAGCAGGATCGTCTCGACGTCCCGCTCGCGCACCACCCGGTTGAGGTGGGTCCACACCAGGTTGATCGCCGGGGTGGTGCCCCAGTGCCCGAGGAGCCGGGGCTTGATGTCGTCGCGCTCGAGCGGCCGCTCCAGCAACGGGTTGCCGAGCAGGTAGATCTGCCCGACCGAGAGGTAGTTCGCCGCACGGAACCACAGGTCGATCTGACGGACGGAGTCGTCGGAGAGGGACGTCATGCTCCCTTGGTACCCGAGGACACTGGTCCGACGCACGGGTCATTGGTCCCGACCGTGCCGGGCCCCCGCACGCGTCGGGGCGGCGACGTCAGCCCCGGGAGGCATCAGCAGACGTCGGCCACCGGCGCGACGACCATCTGCACGTGCTCGACGAGCTCGGCGAGCCGGAACGGCTTGGCCAGGACGTGGTCGGCGCCCGCCTCCAGCGAGGCGGCCACGTGCTCGGGACCGACGTGCCCGCTGACGACGATGACCGCGCCCGCGTAGCCGTCACCGCGCAGGAGCGTGGTGGCCTCGAGCCCGTCCATGTCGGGCAGCCCGCGGTCCATCACCACGACGTCGATCTCGCGGGAGGCCGCTGCGTCGCGGGCCGCCTGCCCGGCTCCGACCGCGACGACGTCGAAGCCGGCTCGGACGAGGCACAGCTCCATGACGTGGACGAGGTCGGGCTCGTCGTCGACGATGAGGACGGTGGTGGGCATGGGGAGAACGTAGTCAAGAAATCAACAGGACGTTAACAAAACGCGGGTACTTGGTCCGATCGGGCCATGCCCGGGCCCCAGAGGTGCCAGGCACGCCTCACCCCTCCGCGTCATCCGGGCGGCGAGCGGCGTACCACGCCGCGAGACCGGCGAGCCCCGTCGCGTAGCGGCCGAGGTCGGTCACCTCGCCGTGGTCGGTGACGACCGCGAGCAGCTCGGCCAGCGCCTCGTCGTGACGGCCCAGCTCGCCGAGGGTCAGCGCGCGGAAGACCCGCACCGACTCCGAGCCGGGGAACTCCCGGCGCCCACGGTCGAGCACCGCCAGCGACGCCTCGAGCTCCCCCAGCCACCGCAGCGTGCTGCCGTACTGGCACAGGCATCGCATCAGGGGCTCGCCCGACAGCCCCAGCCGCAGCGCCTCCTCGTAGAGCCCGCGGGCGGTCGCCTCGTCACCCGCGGTGTCGTGGGCGCCGGCGAGCTCGTGGGTCAGGACCGGGTGGCCGGGGTGCAGGTCGAGCAGGGCCCGGAAGTGCGCGACGGTCGGCGCCATGTCGCGACGGTCGCGGCGCGCGTAGCCCTCGGCGATCGCCGCCTCGATCTCGGGAGTCGTCTCGGTCACGTCGGGATGCTAGGCCAGGCACGCTCGGCCACGCGCTAGCGTCGCCCCGTGGTCGACTACGCGTGGTTCGGGGCCGGCCTGCTCGTCCTCGTGCTGGCCACGATGGTCGTCGCCCGGGCCGCCGGGGTCGGGCTCGGCTGGACCCCGCTGGTGTCGCTGGCCCGGGCCTCGGCCCAGCTCACCGTGGTCGCGCTGCTGCTGCGCGGCATCCTCACGCTGCCCTGGACGGTCGCGGCGTTCCTCGCCCTGATGCTGCTCACCGCCTCCTGGACCGCGGCCGGTCGCCTCGCCGAGCTGTGGCACGGCCGCCGGGCCGCCGTCGTCGGCGTCGTGGCCGGCGCGGCCGCCTCGCTCACGCTGGTGATCGCGCTGCGGCTCGTCGAGCCGCAGCCGCGCTACCTCGTCGCCGTCGCCGGCATCGTCATCGGCAACGCCATGTCGGCCGCGACCCTCTCGGGCCGCAACTTCCTGCGTGCCCTGCGCCACCGGCGCGAGGAGGTGGAGGCCTGGCTGTCGCTGGGCGCGACCCCGTCCCGCGCGCACCTCGAGATCGGCCAGGAGTCGGTGCGCGAGTCGCTGCTGCCCAACCTCGACCAGACGCGCTCCACCGGCCTGGTCACCCTTCCCGGCGCCTTCGTCGGCGCCCTCTTCGGTGGCGCCAGCCCGGCCGAGGCCGCGCAGTTCCAGCTCGTCGTGCTCGCCGGCATCGCCCTGGCCATGACCGTCACCGGGGTCGTCGTGACCCGCCTCCTCGGTCGCTCGCCCTACGTCGTGGGCGTCCCGGACGCCTCGTGACGCCCTGCCCGACCGGTGAGAGCCTCAGCGAGGGACGGGGACCGTGGCCAGCAGCAGCGGGACCCGCGCCTCGAAGGTGGTGCCGCGGGCCGCCTCGCTGGTCACCTCGAGCGTGCCGCCCATCGCCTCCACGAGACGTCGCGAGATGGTCAGGCCCAGGCCCGACCCCTCGTAGGGTCGCGTGCTCGACCCGTCGACCTGGGTGAAGGACTCGAAGATCGCCTCGAGCCGGTCGGCAGGGATGCCGATCCCGGTGTCGGAGACGCTCAGGAGCAGGCCCGGCTCGCAGCCCGGCCCGGCGCCGATCGTGGCGACCCGCAGGGCCACGCTGCCCGCGGGGGTGAACTTGACCGCGTTGTCGAGGAGGTTGCCCAGCACCTGCTGGAGCCGCATGGCGTCGCCCACCACGACCTGCGGGACGCTGGCGTCCCGGTGCCACGACAGGCGCAGCCCGGCGTCGTCCGCCACGGGCTGGTAGACCTCGTGGAGGTCGTCGAGGACCTGGTGGAGGTCGAACGGGCGCCGCCCGAGCTCGAGACGCCCGGTCTCGATGACGGAGAAGTCGAGGACGTCCTGGACCAGGGACCGCAGGCGCGAGCTGGCGCGACCCATCCGCTCGAGCAGGAACCGCTGCTCGTCGTCGAGGGCCGTCTCGCGCACCATGTCCATGGTGCCGACCAGGGTCGTCAGCGGCGTGCGGATCTCGTGGCTCATGGTCGCCACGAACATCGACTTGGCCCGGGACGCCTCCAGCGCGGCGTCGCGTGCCTCCACCAGCTCGCGCACGTTGCGCTCCTCCGACGACATCAGCAGCGCCGTGCGGGCCAGGGCCAGCGCGACCAGGCACACCGAGCCGACGGCCAAGGCCCAGGGGTGGCTCTCGTCGTGGCGCACGTCGCCGACCACCTCGAGCGCGGGAGGGACGAGCAGCGGGACCACGGCGATCGCGAGCGAGGCCCGCCATCCGCGGACCCGGTCCTGGAGCACCTCCAGGTTGGACCCTGGCCGGACGTGGTCCTCGGCACCGGCGTGGGCGTGCCACGCCGACCTGGCCATGAGGGCGGGCGCGACCATCCAGCCCCCGTCGACGACGACCTTCCAGACGCCCTCGTAGGGCAGGACGAGGCTCCCGGTGTCGGAGAGGAGCCAGACGCTGACCCCCAGGGCGAACGTGGCGTCGACGGCGCTCCGGGCCCGGGGGCTCAGGAAGGCCCGCGCCACGAGCGCCAGCAGCACGGCGTCGAGGACGGGGTAGGACGCCCAGACGACCTTGGCGAGCGGTCCGAGGCCCTCCTGGCCCAGGATCGCGCCGACGGCGAAGCGCCAGAACAGCAGCACGCTCACCACGACGACGGTCAGCACGTCGACGAGGAAGGCCGGGTCGCGCCCGCGGTCGGGACGGCTCCGCACGATCACGAGCCAGACGGCCGCCGCGAGGGCGACGTAGCTGGCCATCCACATCGGGTCGGCAACGAAGACGTCGGTGTCGCGTCCCAGCGCGTCGAGGAGGTCCCAGGTGAAGTCCCCCATGGCCGAGAGCGAGACCCCGAGGGCGATCAGCCGGGGCACGGTCCGCGACGCCCGGGGACCACGCTCGGCGCCCACTCAGGCGACGACGGCCGCTCCGAGCAGGATCCCGTCGTAGCAGACCCGCTCGACCACGTAGGTGTCGGTGAGGGCGTAGCCGACGACCGCCACCAGCACCGCCAGCGCGGCTGCGGCCTCCCCCCGCGAGGGGCGGGGCACGAGCCGCAGCAGCGAGCGTCCGTCCTCGCCCGTCGTGCCCATCGCGTCGCCTCCTCCTGCGTGTCGTGACCGACCCTGACAAAGGTTCGCCCCGGTTTCCGGCTCGTGGCAGAGTTCGGGGACAAGGTCCTGCGACAACACCCGGGCGGGTCATGGGCGCATGGCCCGAACGTGTCGTGCCGGACGGTCACCCGAGTGGTCCCGGCCGGCTTCGCTTGACTCGTTCGAACACCTGTTCGATGATGTGGCCATGTCCTCCGCCCGCTCGATCGCGACGCTCGACCCGTCGCGATCGGTGGTCGAGCAGCTGCGCGAGAAGGTCGCGGCGATGGAGCGCAAGCCGGCCGGCGAGCCGGTCGCGACCCTTCCCGGACTGGCCGACGCCGTGCCCCTGCGTGCCGGCGGGACCTACGCCGTCGACTCGGCCTCGCTGGGCCTGGCCCTCGCCGCCGGGGCCTCGCAGGCCGGCGAGTGGGTCGGCTTCGCCGGGTGCGCCGACTTCGGCGTGGAGGCCGCGGCCGAGCTGGGCATCGAGCTCTCGCGGACGGTGCTGGTGCCCGACCCGGGCGAGCACTGGCTGGAGGTGACCGCGGCGCTGGTCGACGTGCTGCGCGTGGTGGTGCTGCGCCCGCCCGGGCGGGTCGACGAGCGCACCGCGGGTATCCTCGACTCCCGGCTGCGCACCCGGTCGTCGGTGCTCGTCGTGCACGGCGCCTGGCCCCGCGTCGAGGCCCGCCTCAGCACCGAGCGGTCCGGCTGGTTCGGGCCCACGTCCGGCACCGGGGTGCTGCAGGAGCGACGTGCCCGCGTGCTCGTCCACCGTGGCGCCCGTCCCCCGCAGTCCCTGGACCTGTCGTGGCCGGGCGTGCACCGCACCGACCGGGCCCGTGCGGTCGAGGAGGTCCGTCGTGCGTCCGGCTGAGCCGGCGGCGTGCTCGCACGGAGCCCTCCGATGAGGGTGATGGTCGTCTGGTGCCCCGACTGGTCCGTGGTGGCCGCCCTCGACGAGGCCGGACGCTCGCTCCGGGCACCGGCAGCGGTGCTCGCGGCCAACGTCGTCGAGGTGTGCAACGGCCCCGCCCGTGCCGAGGGCGTACGCCGTGCGCAGCGTCGCCGCGACGCCCAGGCACGCTGCCCCGAGCTGCTGCTGCTCGCGGCCAACCCCGACCGCGACGCGCGGGCCTTCGAGCCGGTCCTGGCTACCGTGGAGGACCTCCGCCCGGGGGTGGCGGCGCTGCGCCCGGGCCTGCTCGCGGTCCGCGCCCCCGGCAGCTGGTACGGCTCGGAGGACGAGGCCGCGGCGACCACCGGGCAGGCGATCGTCGAGACCGGCGTGTGGGACGTGCGCATCGGCATCGCCGACGACCTCTTCACCGCCGAGCAGGCCGCTCGCACCGCCGAGGTCCAGGCCTGGACGGTCGTCCCGGAGGGCGGGTCGGCGGCGTTCCTGCGCCGTCTCCCCGTCCACGTCCTCGCCGACGACGGCCCGCGCGGTCGCGAGCTGGTCGGCCTCCTCCAGCGCCTCGGCCTGCGCACCCTCGGGGACCTCGCCGACCTGCCGGGGGACGCCGTCGAGCACCGTCTCGGTGCCTACGGCGCCACGGTCCGCCGCCGCGCCCGCGGTGAGGACCGCGAGCTCTTCGCGGCGCGCACCCCTCCGCCCGAGCTCGAGGAGGAGGTCCCCTTCGAGCCGGCGCTGGAGTCGGTCGAGGCGATCACCTTCAGCGTCCGCACCACCGCCGAGCGGTTCGTCGACCGGCTCGCCCACCACCAGCTCGTCGCGACGGCCGTGCGGGTCGAGGCCGAGTCCGAGGGCACGGTGTGCTCCTCGCGGTCGTGGCTGCACCCGCGCCACTTCACCGCCCGCGACCTCGTCGACCGCGTCCACTGGCAGCTCCAGTCCGCCGGCACGGTCGAGGGGGTCGCCGGGGCGCTGCGCGCGCGCAAGTCGAGCGGCGCGGTGCGGGCGCCGATCGACCGGGTCCGCTTCGTCCCGGAGGTGGTCGAGCCGGCGGCCGCCCACAGCGAGGCCCTGTGGGGCACCGCCTCCGACGACCTGGTGGAGCGTGGGGTCGCGCGGGTCCAGGGCATGGTCGGCTTCGAGTCCGTGCGTCGCCCCGTCCTGCAGGGCGGGCGCAGCCCCGCCGCCCGGCAGTCCCTCGTGCCGTGGGGCGAGCGGCCGGTCGACCTGCGTCCCCTCGACCGGCCCTGGCCCGGGCGGGTGCCGGGGCCGGCCCCGGTCCGGGTGTTCGCGGCTCCCCCCGAGGCGGAGGTCGTCGACGAGGCCGGACGCCTCGTGGGGGTCAGCGACCGCGGGATCGTGAGCGGTGAGCCGTGTCGCTTCCGGGTCAGCGGCGGCGTCCTGCCCTGGCAGCCGGTGACCGCCTGGGCGGGGCCGTGGCCCACCGATGAGGGGTGGTGGTCGGGCGGTGCCGGTCCCACCTCGCGCTTCCAGGTGGTGGGCGCCGACGGTCGCGCCTGGCTGCTCGTCCGCTCGCCCGAGGGCTGGTGCCTGGAGGCGGCCTATGACTGAGCCGACCCGGCGGGAGGTGCCCTGATGGGCTGGAACAACCCCGCGATGAACTGGAAGGAGCTCGAGCGCCGCCTCAGCGGGCTTCCCGGCGCCGACGACGCGCCCGTGTCGCGGCGCAAGCGGCCCGTCGGCCAGCCGCGCCACGTGGAGCGACCGCGGCAGGTCACCCCCTATGCCGAGCTCCACTGCCACAGCCACTTCAGCTTCCTCGACGGCGCGAGCTCGCCGACCGAGCTGGTCGAGGAGGCCGTGCGGCTCGGGCTCCACGCGCTCGCGATCACCGATCACGACGGCTTCTACGGCGCGCCCATGCTCGCCGAGGCGGCCGCGGCCCACGGCCTGCCCACCGTCTTCGGCGCCGAGCTGTCCCTGGGCCTCGGCGGCCCGCAGAACGGCGTGCCCGACCCCGAGGGCAGCCACCTGCTCGTCCTGGCCCGCGGCGTCGAGGGATACCACCGGCTCGCGGCCGCGATGACCGACGCGCACCTGCGCGGCGACGAGAAGGGCCGCCCGGTCTACGACCTCGACGAGCTCGGCGCACAGGGTCGCGGGCACTGGGTGGTGCTGACCGGGTGCCGCAAGGGGCTGGTGCCGCAGGCGCTGGCGAGCGGCGGCGAGGAGGCCGCCTCCGAGCAGCTCGACCGCCTCACCTCGCTCTTCGGCCTGCGCGACGTCGTCGTCGAGCTCTCGCCCCGCCCGGGGGCAGGCACGACCAACGACGCGCTCGCCACGCTCGCGGGGGTCCACGGCCTCGACCTGGTCGCGGCGGGCAACGTCCATCACGCGACCCCCCAGGGTCACCGCCTGGCCTCGGCGATGGCCGCGGTGCGCGCCCGGCGCAGCCTGGCCGACATGGACGGCTGGCTCGACCTCTCCTCCGCGGCCCACCTGCGCAGCGGAGCGGAGACGGCGTCCGCGCTGGCCGCCCACCCCGACGCCGTCATGCGCAGCGTGAGCCTCGCCGACGAGCTCGCCTTCGACCTGCGCAAGGCCTCACCGGCGCTGCCGAAGCGGCAGATCCCCGAGGGCCACACCGCCGACTCGTGGCTGCGGGTGCTGGCCGAGCGCGGCTTCGCCGAGCGATACGCCGGCGTCCCGCACGAGGCAGAGGCGCGCGACCGCCTCGAGCACGAGCTGCGGGTGATCGCCGATAAGGACTTCGCCGGCTACTTCGTCATCGTGCACGACATCGTCGCCTTCGCCCGCGAGCAGCGGATCCTGTGCCAGGGCCGCGGCTCCGCGGCCAGCTCGGCGGTCTGCTACGCCCTCGGCATCACCGCCGTCGACGCCGTGTTCTACCAGCTCCCCTTCGAGCGCTTCATCTCCGCCCACCGCGACGAGGAGCCCGACATCGACGTCGACTTCGACTCCGACCGGCGCGAGGAGGTGATCCAGTGGGTCTACGACACCTACGGGCGCCGCAACGCCGCCCAGGTGGCCAACGTCATCGCCTACCGGCCGCGGATGGCGGTGCGCGACGCCGCGAAGGCGCTCGGCTTCTCCCCCGGCCAGCAGGACGCGTGGTCGAAGCAGATCGACGGCTGGAAGTCCGTCGTGGCCGGCGACCAGGGCGACCCCGACGCCCACGACGTGCCGGCCCAGGTCGTCGCGCTCGCCGAGGAGCTGATGGGCGCCCCGCGCCACCTCGGCATCCACTCCGGCGGCATGGTCCTCACCGAGCGGCCCATCGGCGAGGTGTGCCCCATCGAGCGCGCGCGGATGGACCGGCGCACGGTGCTGCAGTGGGACAAGGACGCCTGCGAGTCGATGGGCCTGGTGAAGTTCGACCTGCTGGGCCTCGGGATGCTCGGCGCGCTCGACCACATGATGCGGCTGGTCGCCGAGCACCTCGGCGAGGAGTGGGACCTGGCCTCGATGCCCAAGGAGGAGCCGGCCGTCTACGACATGCTGTGCCGCGCCGACTCGATCGGCGTCTTCCAGGTCGAGAGCCGCGCCCAGATCGGCACGCTGCCGCGCCTGCGGCCCCGGGAGTTCTACGACCTCGCGATCGAGATCGCGCTGATCCGCCCCGGACCCATCCAGGGCGGCGCCGTGCACCCCTACGTCCGCCGCGCCACCGGGCAGGAGGAGGTGACCTACGACCACCCCGAGCTCGTGCCGGTGCTCGAGCGCACCAAGGGCGTGCCGCTCTTCCAGGAGCAGCTGATGGCCATGGCCGTCACCCTGGGCGACTGCAGCCGCGACGACGCCGACCTGCTGCGCCGCGCGATGGGGTCCAAGCGCGGCGTGGAGCGCATCGAGTCGGTCAAGCAGAAGCTCTACGAGGGCATGGCCCGCCGCGGCATCACCGACGAGCTGGCCGACTCGATCTACGTCAAGATCCTCTCCTTCGCCAACTTCGGCTTCGCCGAGTCGCACGCCCTGTCCTTCGCGCTGCTGGTCTACGCCTCCTCGTGGTTCAAGCTCCACTACCCCGCCGCCTTCCTGGCCGGCCTGCTGCGCAACCAGCCGATGGGCTTCTACTCCCCGCAGTCGCTGGTCGGCGACGCGCGCCGCCACGGCGTCGACGTACGCCGTCCCGACGTCACGCGGTCCTCGGCGCAGGCCGACCTGGAGGCCCTGGTCACCGGTCCGGTCGCCCCGACCGGGCCCGACGACTGCTGCCGCCCGCACTTCAGCCGGGTCGAGTGGGTGCCCGGCACCCCGGACCCGGTGCCGGTCCACCGTCGCGACGCGGCGATGGCGGTGCGCCTCGGGCTCGACTCGGTGCGCGGCATCGGCCTCGACGTGGCCCGCCGCATCGTCGCCGCGCGCGAGGAGGCGCCCTTCACCGGGATCACCGACCTCTCCCGCCGTGCCGCCCTGACGTCGACCCAGCTGGAGTCGCTGGCCACCGCGGGTGCCTTCGACGCGTGGGGGCTGCAGCGTCGCGAGGCGCTGTGGGCGGCCGGCTTCGCCGAGTCCGCCGACCACCTGCCCGGCATCACCCCGGCTCCGGAGGCCCCCACCCTGCCCGGGATGAGCGAGCCGGAGATCACCCTCGCCGACCTCTGGGCCACCGGGGTCTCCCCCGAGCGCCACCCGGTCGAGCACCTGCGCGAGCAGCTGCGCAGCGCCGGGGTCCGCTCGGTCGCCGAGCTCGCCACCGCCGAGTCCGGCCGCCGGGTCCACGTCGGCGGCCTGGTGACCCACCGCCAGCGGCCGGGCACCGCGATGGGCGTGACCTTCCTCAACCTCGAGGACGAGACCGGCATGCTCAACGTCGTGTGCTCGATCGGCGTCATGAAGGCGCACCGCCAGGCCGCCCGCAACCGGGTCGCGGTGGTCGTCCGCGGCCGGCTCGAGCGCAACGAGGGCGTCACCAACCTCGTCGCCGACCGGGTCGAGCCGATCGACGTGGTGGTGCCCGGGGCGGGGGCCGTGCTGCAGGCCCGGGCCTCCTCACGCGACTTCCGCTGAGGCCATCGCACGCGGCGTATCCTCGAAGGGGTGACCAGCGCTGCGACCACGACCTTCACCCTCGACGACCAGTTCGCCCGGACCCTCCCCGAGCTGGCCCTTCCGTGGCAGGCCCGGGAGGCGCCGGAGCCCCGGCTCCTGGCACTCGACGAGGGGCTCGCTGCCGAGCTGGGCCTCGACCCGGCCTGGCTGCGGGGCCACGACGGCCTCGGCCTGCTGACCGGGACCCGCCTGCCCGCCGCCGCGCGGCCGGTGGCCCAGGCCTACGCCGGCCACCAGTTCGGCGGCTGGTCCCCCCGCCTCGGCGACGGCCGGGCGCTGCTGCTCGGCGAGGTCGTCGACGCGAGCGGGCGGGTGCGCGACCTGCACCTCAAGGGCTCGGGCCGCACCCCCTTCTCCCGCGGCGGGGACGGGCTGGCCGCCGTCGGCCCGATGCTGCGCGAGCACGTCCTCAGCACGGCGATGCACGCCCTGGGCATCCCCACCACCCGGTCGCTGGCGGTCGTGGCGACGGGCGACGCGGTGCAGCGCGAGACCGTGCTGCCGGGCGCGGTCCTGGCCCGCGTGGCGAGCAGCCACCTGCGGGTCGGCTCCTTCCAGTACGCCGCCGCGACCGGCGACCGCGACCTGCTGCGCCGCCTCGCCGACCACGCCATCACCCGCCACCACCCGCAGGCCGCCGACAGCGACCAGCCCCACCTCGCGCTCCTGGAGGCGGTCGTGACGGCGCAGGCGTCCCTGGTGGCGCAGTGGATGCTCGTCGGCTTCGTCCACGGCGTGATGAACACCGACAACACGACCATCTCCGGCGAGACCATCGACTACGGCCCGTGCGCCTTCGTCGACGCCTTCGACCCCGCCGCGCTCTTCAGCTCCATCGACACCGGCGGCCGCTACGCGTTCGGCCAGCAGCCGGTCGTCATGGAGTGGAACCTGTCGCGGTTCGCCGAGTCGCTGCTGCCGCTCCTCGCCGACGAGCAGGACGCCGCCGTGGCACTCGCGGTCGGTGTCCTCGAGCGCTTCCGCCCGCTCTACTCCGCCGCCTGGACCCGGGGCATGCGGGCCAAGCTCGGCCTCCCCGGCTCGGTGGACGACGAGGCGGTGTCCGGGCTCGCCAACGACCTGCTGGCCCTGCTGCGTGACCACCACGTCGACCACACGTCGTTCTTCCGACGCCTCGCCCGCGCGGCCGACGGGGACGCGGAGCCCGCCCGCAGCCTCGTCCTCGACCTCGCCGCGTTCGACGCCTGGGCCGCCCGCTGGCACGCGCTGGGCCCGGACGCTGCGCTGATGGACCGCACCAACCCGGTCCACGTCCCGCGCAACCACCTCGTCGAGGAGGCGCTGGACGCCGCGACGGGCGGCGACCTCGACCCGCTCGAGCGACTCCTCGAGGCCGTGTCGCGCCCGTTCGAGGAGCGTCCCGGGCTCGAGGCGTACGCCGAGCCGGCGCCCGCGTCGTTCGGCGCCTACACGACCTTCTGCGGCACCTGAGCAGACGTCCGGCCGCGGCCGCCGAAGCGGGACTGCGGCGGGTCGGCCGGTAGATTCGGGCGGTGCCCGACACCCGCCCCCGCCGTACGTTCGCCGTCATCAGCCACCCCGACGCGGGCAAGTCGACCCTCACCGAGGCGCTCGCCCTGCACGCCCGGGTGATCACCGAGGCCGGGGCGGTGCACGGCAAGGGCGACCGCCGCGCCACGGTGTCGGACTGGATGGCGATGGAGAAGGCGCGCGGCATCTCGATCACGTCCGCGGCCCTGCAGTTTGTCTACCGCGACCACGTGATCAACCTCGTCGACACCCCCGGCCACAGCGACTTCTCCGAGGACACCTACCGCGTGCTGTCGGCGGTCGACTCGGCCGTCATGCTCGTCGACGCCGGCAAGGGGCTTGAGCCGCAGACGCTCAAGCTCTTCAAGGTGTGCGCGCTGCGCGGCATCCCGGTGATGACGGTCATCAACAAGTGGGACCGGCCGGGGCTGTCCGCGCTCGAGCTGATGGACCTCATCCAGGAGAAGATCGGCCTGCGGCCCACGCCGCTGACCTGGCCGGTCGGCGAGGCCGGCGACTTCCGCGGCGTGCTCGACCGCCGCACCGGCGAGTTCGTGAAGTACACCCGCACCGCGGGGGGCGCCACCCGCGCCCCGGAGCGGCGGATGGCCGCCGACGAGGTCGAGGAGGTCGACGCCCTGCCGTGGTCGACGGCCGTGGAGGAGCACGAGCTGCTCGAGCTCGACGAGGCCGACCACGACCAGGCGCGCTTCCTCGCCGGTCAGACCACGCCGGTCATGTTCGCCTCGGCGCTGCAGAACTTCGGCGTCGCCCAGCTGCTCGACCTGCTCCTCGACATCGCCCCCGACCCGAGCCCCACGGCCGGGGTCGACGGCTCGGTGCGGGAGCCGTCCGACGACTTCAGCGCCTTCGTCTTCAAGGTGCAGTCGGGCATGAACAACGCGCACCGCGACCGCCTGGCCTACGCGCGGGTCGTGTCGGGGACCTTCGAGCGGGGCATGGTCGTGACCCACGCGACCACGGGGCGCCCGTTCGCGACGAAGTTCGCCCAGTCGGTCTTCGGCCGCGACACCGCCGCGGTGGAGAGCGCCGAGCCCGGCGACATCATCGGCTTCGTCAACGCCCAGGCGCTGCGCGTGGGCGAGACCGTCTACGTCGGCGACCCGATCGAGTACCCGCCCGTGCCGAGCTTCGCCCCCGAGCACTTCGTCACCGCGAGCGCCGGCGACATCGGGCGCTACAAGCAGTTCCGCCGCGGCATCGAGCAGCTCGACCAGGAGGGCGTGGTGCAGGTGCTGCGCTCGGACCTGCGCGGCGACCAGAACCCCGTGCTCGCCGCGGTCGGCCCGATGCAGTTCGAGGTGGTCGAGGACCGGATGGCCAACGAGTTCAGCTCGCCGATCCGGATGTCGCGCCTGGACTACCAGGTCGCGCGACGCACCGACGCTGCCGGCGCCGCCGCGCTGGCCGGCAAGCGGGGCATCGAGGTGCTCGAGCGCAGCGACGGCACCCGCCTGGCGCTGTTCGTCGACCAGTGGCGTGCGATGGTCACCGCCCGCGACAACCCGGACATCATGCTCGAGGCGCTGCCCGCCGGCGGCGCCTGAGACGCAGGAGGGAGGCGCCCGACGGACGCCTCCCTCCCTGTGTCGCCATGACGGCGACGACCTCAGCCGTTGAGCGCGGTCTTCAGCGCGGTGGCGGGCTTGAAGCCGGCGCTGCGGGACGCGGCGATGTCCATGCTCTCGCCGGTCTGCGGGTTGCGACCGGTGCGGGCCGCACGCTCGCGCACGTCGAACGTGCCGAAACCGGGGACGGCGACCTTGTCGCCGGACTTCAGGGCCGACGAGACGGCGTCGACGACGGCGTCGAGGGCCTTCTCGGCCTCCGCCTTGGACAGGCCGGACTTCTCGGCGACGGCGTCGACGAGCTCACGCTTGTTCATTCTCTCTCCTTCAGGTCTGGGGAACTACGGCCCTCAACCTAGTGACTCCCGCGCCGAGATCCACACCCGCGTCCCGTTACGGCGATTCCCGGAGCCGCTCGCAGCCGCCCTAGGATGAGCCGCAGCAGAGGGTTACACGCGTCCTTGGAGGTGGGTTCGGCGCGTCGTTCCGACGCACCCTGAAGGACCCTCGTGACCCCTCTCGCCTCCTACGGCCGACTCCTCGAGCTGGCAGGCCCGACCTACGTCGTCGTGGCGTTCGTCGGCCGCCTCCCGCTCGCGATGAGCCAGCTCGGCACCCTCCTCCTCGTCTCGACCGCGACCGGCAGCTACGGCCTCGGCGGCCTGAGCGCCGGCGCCCTGGCCGTCGCGAACGCGGTCGGCGCACCCGTCGCCGGGTCGCTCGCCGACCGGGTCGGCCAGCGCTGGGTCGTGCTCGTCCAGTCCCTGCTCGGCGCCGCCGGTCTCGCCGCGCTCGTCGCGGTCGTCGGCCACGACGCCGGCGACGCGCTCGTCGTCGCCACCGCGGGCGCGACCGGGCTGGTGCTCCCGCAGATCGGGCCGCTGGCCCGCGTGCGCTGGCGGCCGCTGACCCGGGACACCGGCACCGACCAGCGCCGGCTGGTCGATGCCGCCTTCTCCTACGAGGGCGCCGCGGACGAGGCGTCGTTCGCCGTCGGGCCGGCCCTGGTCGGCCTCTCGGTCGCGGCGGCGTCCCCGTCCGGGGCGCTCCTGCTCGCGGCGGTCCTGCTCGCCGTCTTCGGCTCGGCGTTCGCCCTCGACCCGTCCGCGCGCACGGCGCACGGGGTCGAGCACGCCACCGCGGGCGGTCGCCTGGTGGGGGCGGCCTTCGTCGTGCTCGTCGCCGCGCAGCTGTCGATCGGCATGCTGTTCGGCGCCACCCAGACCGGCGCCACCGTGCTGGCCACCGACGCCGGCACGCCGGGCGTGGCGGGGCTGGTGCACGCCTCCCTGGGCGTGGGCAGCGCGCTGGCCGGCCTGGGCACGGCGTTCCTGCCCGAGCGCGTGCGGCACGAGCGCCGCGCCCTCGTCGCGGCGGGCGCGCTCCTCGTCCTCTCGCTGCCGCTGCTGGTCGTCGACTCCCTCGTCGGCGCCGCCGCGACCGTGCTCCTGCTCGGCGTCGCCGTCGCGCCCTACATGATCGCGGTGTTCACCCTCGCCGAGCGGGTCGTGCCCGCGGCCCGGGTGGGCGCGGCGATGACCCTGCTGGCCAGCGCGACCGGGCTGGGCTACGCGCTCGGCTCGAGCGTGGCCGGGCGTCTGGCCGACACCTCCGGCGCCACTGCCGCCTTCGGGGTGACCGTCGCGTGCGACCGTGCTCGCGGTCGTCCTGATGGGCTCCCAGCAGCGCCGGCTGCGTCTCGCGACGGTGGCCGCGGAGCCGCACACGGAGGTCGTGGACGTGCCCCTGGTGAGCGCCGCGCAGACGGTCGGCTGAGCCGGCGCGCGGGCCCGCGACGCCCGCCGCGCGACCCGAAAGGCGGGACATGCGCACGGCACCCGACTAGGTTGGTGAGGTCCGGACGCTGCCGCACCGCGTGGCAATCCCCACCGGACGGGTTGGATGCCCTCATGCCCACTGCAGGACCACGCCTCGAATCCAACGGCCACGACCACCTCGCGTCGCTGCTCGCCGACGTGCACGAGGCCCGGCGGCGCCTCGAGCGTGGTCGGCACCTGCCCCGGGCCGCGGACCAGCAGGTGCTGAGGAACGGCTTGCTCGCGGCCCTCGAGTCCTACGCGGGCGCGGTCGCCACGGCCGGCGCTCCCCTGCCCTACCAGCTGCGTCGCGAGATCGAGCTGCTGCGCGGCCTCACCGGCCGGAGCTGAGGGCCGGCTCCGGGCCGGTCTCCCACACCCGGACCCAGTCGACGTCCATGTGCTGCGGCAGTCGCCGCTCGTCGATCTTGGGGACCTCGTAGTCGGCGGCGATGAGGCTCAGGATCGGGAACTGCCGCTCGGCGGAGACCCGGCCGCTGATCCGGCCGCTCTCCCTGCCGTCGATGCGGAAGACCACCGAGCGAGGCGTCCACTCGACCGAGAAGACGTGGTAGCCCCTCGACCAGCCGTCGCCGCGGCCCTGCAGGAACGAGGCCTGGTCGCGGACCCAGCCGCCGGTGCTGACCCGCCTCAGGCCGTCGTAGCGGTGCAAGAAGGTGGCCAGGCCGCCCTGGGGGTGGTCGTCGCCGAAGTACTCCACGACGTCGATCTCGCTGCCCGGCGCACCCGGGTACATCCCGGCGGTCGGCTGCAGCCAGAAGGCACCGTGCTGCCCGCGCAGGTGCTGGAACCGCACGCGTGCGGCCGCGACGCCGTAGCGGAACGAGAACTCGCCCTGGGTGCCGACGTGCCCGTTGAGCCGGTAGGCGTACGACCCTCGTGTCGCGTCGCGGCCGCGGATGCGGCACCGGGTCGTGGCGTCGGGGTCCTCCAGCACGCTCAGGCGCACCGTCCCCCCGCCCACGCGGACCGCGCGCGGGTCACCCTGGGAGCAGGACCGGCGGCTGCCGCTCACGAGCTCGCTGCCGCGGTGGTTCCAGACCGGGCCGAGCGCGGTGCCGTCGAACTCGTCGCCCCACGTCGGCCGACGCCACCGTGCCGTGCTGACGGGGCTGCCGTTGACCGCGCGCAGTCCTCGGGTCGCCATCACCCGGGCGCGGTACACCGGTGCGGCATCGGCGGTCGGGGCCGCGGAGAGCTCGACGCGGCCGCGGGCGTCCTGGCGCCGGGTCGCGACGACCGACCACTGCTCCCCGACACGCAGCTGCAGCTGGACGCGGCGTCCCGGACGCGCCGGGCGGGCGGTGGCGACGAAGGCCGACCGGGCGCGGTCCGCGGAGCCCGTCGCACGACCCGGCTGGACGACCTGTGGCAGCGCGTCGAGCCGTACGCGCTGGCGACCGCTGTCCCGCACCGACGAGCTGGCCGGCACCGTCGGGTCGCCGGCGCCGCCCGTGTCGCCCACGGCAGGCACTGCGGCGAGGCCGGTCGCGAGGAGGGCGAGCGATCCCAGGACGGCGCCGAGCACCACGGTCCGCGCCGAGGGGCGGGCGGACGGGCGGGCGGCGGACGGGCGGACGGACGGGCTGAGGGGCACGACGGCATGGCGGACCTTCGGTGGCGCAGGACGGGGCAGACCGTCGTGGTGGGTGCGAACGCTGGTGGGACGCACCCGGCACCCGGCTGGTTGTCAGCCCGCGTCGGAAAGCGACCGCTCGCCGCCGACCGAGGGCGCCCTGACCTCCGCCGGCGCGCCGCCGGCGACCCGCAGGACGACCGAGGCGACGAACTGGCTCCCGACGCCGGGCTCGCTGCGCACCGTCAGCGATCCGTCCATCAGCGCGACCAGCTCCTGGCAGATCGCCAGCCCGAGGCCCACACCCCCGTGACGTCGGGTGCTCGAGCCGTCCGCCTGCTCGAAGGGGTCCAGGACGCTCCCGATGCGGTCGGGCGCGATGCCGATGCCGGTGTCGGTGACGACCACCTCGAGGTGGACCGGCTCGCCGGCCCGCGGGGCGTCCGGGGCCGGCGACGCGGACCGGACCTCGAGGTGCAGCCCACCGGCGTCGGTGAACTTCAGCGCGTTGTCGAGCAGGTTGCCCGCGACCTGCTGGAGCCGGACCGCGTCCCCCACCACGACGCGGGGCAGGCCGGGAGCCAGGTGGGCGCCGAAGGTCAGGCCGGCGGCGTCTGCGCGCGGACGGTAGACCTCTGCGAGGTGCTCCACCAGGACGTGCAGGTCGAAGGTGGTCGCGTCGAGCCGCAGGTGACCGGACTCGATCCGGGAGAAGTCGAGGATCTCCTCGACCAGCGAGTGGAGGACGACCCCCGAGCGCCTCATCCGCCCGAGCAGCGCGCGCTGCTCCTCGGTCAGCGACGACTCCTCCAGCATCTCCGCGGTCGCGAGTACGGTCGTCAGGGGGGTCCGGATCTCGTGGCTCATGGTGGCCACGAACACGGACTTGGCCCGTGAGGCCGCCAGTGCGTCGTCCCGCGCCTCCTCCAGTGCGCGCATGACCGCCTGCTCGGTACGGGTCCGCCGCGCCGTGCGCACGAAGGCCAGGACCACCAGAGTCATGGACCCCGCCAGCAGGACCCAGGGGCGTTCGGGCTCGCCGCGGAGGTCGGCCTGCACCTCCAGGATCGGCGGGACGAAGAGGGGGGCGATGGCGATCACGAGCGGTGTCATCGAGGACGTCGGTCGCCGGGCCGCCGGGCCGGGCTCGCTCACCGGGCCCCAGCGCCACAGCGCCCGGGCCATCAGAACCGGGGCCACCATCCACCCTGCATCGGTCACCAGGTTGCCGCGACCCGAGGGGATCCGCAGGTACAGCACGTCGGCTGCCAACCAGACGACTACCCCCAACGCGAACGTGCCGCCCAGCACCGACCGGGCACGAGGGCTCAGCAACAGCCGCACGACGAGCGCGAGGAGCACGGCGTCCGCGACCGGGTAGGCCGCCCACACCAGCCGCACGGCCGGCGAGACGTCGCGGTCGGTGACGATCGCGTCGATGCTCAAGTACCAGAACACCAGGACGCATACCGCGACCACCGTGAGGGCATCGACGACGAAGTCGACATCGATGGTTCGGTCCGGCCTGCTACGCGTCAGGACGACCCACACCGCTGCGATCAGCGCGAGGTAGCTGGCGAGCCAGGGGGGGTCGGCGATCGACACGGCTGTGGACGCCCCGGTGGCGTCGAGCACCTCCCAGAGCACGTCGCCCACGGCGGTCAGGGTCAGGCCGACCGCGACCAGCCGCGGCGCCACGCGGTCGCCACGTGGCCTGGACTCCGCAGCCCCCCAGGCCGCGGCAGCGGCGAGAGCGAGAGCACCGAGGTAGCAGGTGCGATCGAGCCAGGGCTGCTCGGTGACGGCATAGACCAGGACCGCGCCCGAGAGCAGGACCGCGACGGCAAGGTCGAGCACTCGGGCATGACCAAGCACGAGCCGGCGGACCCGGTGCGAGGTGCCCACGTGTCCCGATGCGTCCCGCGATGCCATCTGCCCTGTTCTCCGTCGTCGTTCCATCTATCCTGAGCCGGTGCACTTCCGCACGAAGTCCACGTCTGGGTAGGACAAGACTACGTAGTGGCGCCCCTGCGCCGCGGCGTGATCCCGACACCGGTCGCAGGAGGTCGCGCACGGGTCCGCTCAGGAGGCGCGCGAGACGACCGGCGGGAGGAGCGCGCCGACGCAGCCGGCGAGGTCGTGGAGCGAGAACGGCTTGGTGAGGTACGACGACGCTCCCGCGCGCTCGGCGTTCTGCCGGGTCTCCATGTCCGCGAACGCCGTGACGATCAGGACCGGCAGACCGTCGAGGTGGGGCAGCTCGTGCAGCCGCTCGCAGAGCTCGCCGCCGTTCATGACCGGCATGCTCCAGTCGAGGATGGCCAGGTCGAACGTCTGGCCGGCGGCGACGTCGAGGGCCTGCGACGGGTGGCCGATGCTGGTCACCTCGTGACCGTCGCGCCGGACCCGGAAGGCGATGATGTCGCGGATGTCATCGTCATCGTCAACGACCAGTACCGCTGCCATCTCTACCTCGGATCCGTCCAGTGCTGCGTCGTCGGGGGTCGCGCAGCGAACCATGCACAGGCCCGTCCCTGGGCCTGTCCCCCACGTTATGTCCTCGTGCTCGACCCCGGGCCGGAATGGCTGAATCTCCTGTGAGGACCCTGTGGGAGGCCCGTCACACCTCGTGGACGCACTCGCCGTCACCAGTGGCGGGCACGGGCCATCCTGCACCGGCGGCTGCGTCCGATACGTTCGGTGGCCATGTCGACGATCTCGGGCACCACCGACGAACGAGGGCTGGCCCGCCTCGCCCGGCGCAGCGCAGCATGGACCGAGAAGTGGTTCCCCGACGCCTACGTCTTCGCCCTCGCGGGTGTCGTGCTGGTCTCGGTGGCCGCGATGGTCAACGGCTCCAGCCCGGCCCACGTCGCGGAGACCTTCGGCGGCGGCTTCTGGGACCTGGCCACCTTCACCCTGCAGATGGCGATGGTCGTGCTGACCGGCTACGTCGTGGCCACCTCTCCCCCGGTCGCCCGCCTCATCGGGCGCATCGCCCTGGTGCCGTCCACGCCACGCGGCGCGGTCGCGTTCGTCGCGCTGCTCTCCTGCTCGGTCTCGATGATCAACTGGGGCCTCAGCCTGGTCTTCAGCGGGCTGCTGGCGCGCGCCATCGCCCGCCGCAGCGACCTGCGCGCCGACTACCGCGCCCTCGGCGCCGCGGCCTACCTCGGGCTCGGCGCCGTGTGGGCGCTCGGGCTGTCCTCCTCGGCCGCGCAGCTGCAGGCCACGCCGGCCTCGCTGCCGCCGGAGCTGCTGGAGATCACCGGCGTCCTCGACTTCGGCACCACGATCCTGACCTGGCAGTCGCTGCTGATGGCGGCGATCCTGATCGCGCTGAGCGTCGCGGTCGCGTGGGCGTCCGCGCCGCGGGGGGACGCGGTCCGCACCGCCGAGGACATGGACGTCGACCTCTCCGACGACGTGCAGCCGCTCGCGGAGCGGACCCGCCCGGGCGAGTGGCTGGAGTACTCCCGGATCCTGCCGCTGCTGGTCGGCCTGATCACGCTGGGGTGGCTGGTCCAGCAGCTCGCCACGCTGCCGTTCCTGTCCGTGATCAGCAGCCTCAACGGCTACCTCATGGTCTTCCTGGTGCTCGGCCTGGTCCTGCACGGCACCCCGCGCGGCTTCCTCAACGCCGTCACCCGGGCGGTGCCCACCACGGCCGGCGTGCTCGTGCAGTTCCCGCTGTACGCCGCGATGGCCGCGGTCCTGACCCGCGCCGAGGGACGCGGAGGGATGACGGTCTCCGAGCACCTCGCCGACCTGTTCACCAGCATCGGCGGCGGAGGCGGCTTCGCCGTGGTCATCGCCCTCTACACCGCGCTCCTCGGCCTGCTCGTCCCGTCGGGCGGCGGCAAGTGGCTCGTCGAGGCGCCGTACGTCATGCAGTCGGCCACCGACGTCGGGATGAACCTCGGCTGGACGGTGCAGATCTACAACGCCGCCGAGGCCCTCCCCAACCTGGTCAACCCGTTCTTCATGCTGCCGCTGCTCGCCGTGCTCGGCGTGCGCGCCCGCGACCTGGTCGGCTTCACGTTCCTGCAGTTCCTCTTCCACCTGCCGGTCGTGCTGCTCCTGCTGTGGCTGCTGGGCACGACGTTCGAGTTCGTGGCCCCCGTCGCCCCCTGAGCGGGGTGAGGGCCGGCAGCGGCTACGGCGTCGCGGCCCGGCCCGTGCGGCGGTCGACGACCTCGTCGAGGTAGCGCACCACGACCGCCAGCACGGCGGTCGTCGGGACGGCGAAGAAGGCGCCGGTGATCCCGAACAGGGTGCCGCCGAGGGTGACCGCCAGCAGGACGACCGCGGCGTGCAGGTCCATCGACCTCGACTGCAGGAACGGGGAGAGCACGTTGCCCTCGAGCTGCTGCACGACGACGATCAGGGCCAGCACCAGGAGCGCTCCCGTGACCCCGTTCGACACCAGGGCGATCAGCACGGCGACGAAGCCTGCGACGAAGGCGCCGACGATCGGGACGAAGCCGGCGACGAAGGTGAGGACGGCGAGGGGCAGCGCGAGCGGCACCCCGATCAGCAGCAGCCCGCCGCCGATGAGGACGGCGTCGATCAGGGACACCAGCGCCTGGGTGCGGATGAAGCCCCCGAGCGTGTCCCACGCCCGCTGACCGACCGCCTGCAGGTGGCCGCCCGCCGACGGCCCGGCCAGGCGTCCGAGCCACGGGAGGAACCGGCCGCCGTCCTTGAGGAACAGGAACGTCAGGATCAGCACCAGCACCAGGTTGACCACGCCGTTGGTGACGGCGGAGACGCCGGTCAGGACGCCGGAGGCGATGCTCCCGGCGGAGCCGGACAGCCGCTCCTGCAGCCCCTGGAGACCCGAGTCCACCTGCTCCTTGGAGACGAAGTCCGACTCCTGCACCCAGTCCTGGACCCGCTGGAGGCCGTCGGTGGCGCGCTCGGCGATGTCCCCGCCCTGTGCCGCGACGGACGGAGCGATGGTGAAGCCGGCACCCACCACGACCAGGACGGCACCCAGGACGACCACGGCGGCGGCCAGCCCGCGCGGCAGGCGTGCGGTGACGTGCAGGAACCGCACCAGGGGTGCGAGCACGGTGCACACGATGATCGCCATCAGCACCGGGAAGAGGATCACCCAGGCGTACTTCACCACGTAGCCGAGGAGGACGGCCCCGAGCGCGACGGCCAGCAGACGCAGGCTCCAGCGCGCCGTCCAGGCGAACCCGTGCCCGATCGTCTCCTCCCGCGTCGGCGGTGGCGGGGTGGGCACGGACACGGGGGACACGGGGGACGCGGCGTCCGGGTGCGGACGGACGGCGGTCGACCTGCCACGGGAGCGAAAGGGATTCACCGGTGCAGGTACCCGATCCGCCCGCCCCCATCCCCGACCTAGGTGTTCTAACCACGGACGTTGAGCACGGCGGTACGGGGCTAGACACAGGTGAAGGCCTCCGGATGAGGTGTGAAGCAGCGACGCATCTCACCGACCGGAGGCCTTCATGTCCCACGCTAACGCCACTTTGACCCCGACCGGGCGGCTACGCCTGGCCAAGCTCGTCGTCGAGCGAGGCTGGACCTACGAGCGAGCCGCGGAGCGCTTCTCGGTGTCCGCCTCGACCGCACGCCGCTGGGCCGGCCGCTACCGCGACGAGGGCGAAGCGGGCATGGTCGACCGCTCCTCACGTCCGCAGCGTTGCCCACGTCAGCTGTCGCGGCGCTGTGAGCGGCGCATCATCGGGTTGCGGGTGACCCGGCGGTGGGGTCCGGCCCGGATCGCCTACCACCTCGGTCTGAACCCCTCCACGGTGCACAAGGTGCTGCAGCGCTACCGCTGCCCGAGGCTGAAGTGGACCGACCCGGCCACCGGGACCCGGATCAAAACCTCCCGCGCCGACAAGCACAGCTACGAACACGCAGCCCCAGGCGATCTGGTCCACATCGACGTGAAGAAGCTCGGCCGGATCCCCGACGGCGGCGGCTGGCGGTTTCGGGGACACCAAGTCGGTCGACAGAACAAGCAGCGCACACCAGCTGGGTACGCGTTCTTGCATCACGCGGTCGATGACCACTCGAGACTCGTCTACTCCGAGATCCATGCCGATGAGAAGAAGGAGACCGCGGTCGCGTTCTGGCAACGTGCCCGAGAGTGGTTCGCCCGCCACGAGATCACGATCCGGGCCGTGCTGACCGACAACGGCAACGCGTACCGGTCCAGGCTGTGGGCCAAGGCGCTGGGCAAGGAGGTCAAGCACCGCCAAACCCGCCCCTATCGGCCCCAGACCAACGGCAAGGTCGAACGGTTCAACCGGACCCTGCTCGAGGAATGGGCCTACGCCCACGAGTACCGCTCAGAAGCCGAACGCGCAGCCGCGTACCCCGACTGGCTCCATCACTACAATCACCACCGCGGCCACACCGCACTCAAAGGCCACTCACCCGCCGACCGCGTGCCCAACCTCTCCGGACACAACACCTAGGCTGGCGGGGTGGGTGACGAGCAGCTGCGCCGGGCGGCGGACGCCGCGATGCTGCCGATCCGCGCCTCGCTCGGCGCGGTGGGCGTCACCGAGGTGCACTGGCTCCCCGACCGCGGCGGCGACCCCGTGGTCTGGATCCGGGTCGCCACCGAGGCCGGGAGGGTCGCGGTGGAGTCCTACCCCTGGGTGCGGCCGCAGGTGCAGGTCGTGCTGTCCCGGGTCGGGCTGGCGTCCGACAAGGTGATGGCGCTGCGCATCGAGGTGACCTCGGCCGAGGCCGAGGAGCGGTTGTTCGAGGAGTAGCCCCCCGAGCGGCTCACACCCGGGCGTCGGTGATGGGCGTGATCCACGACTGGTGGGTCTGGCTGTTCTTGGTGATCGCGAGCAGCTCGTCCATGTGCGGCTCGAGGCCGGTCACCTTGTCGAGCGGCACACCGATGACGAGCTGGAACCCCAACCCACGCCACGCCTGCACTGCCCGCCCGGCGAACTCCGAGTCGGCCTTGACGAACCCCTCGTCGAGGAAGACCGGCGCGAAGCGGGGTCGCGAGCGCATCTCATCGCCGAGGCGGAAGCGCAGCGCGGAGCCCACGATGAACGCCACCAGCTCCTGGCTCTCCCCGCCGCTCTTCTCCCCCAGCGTGCGGTAGGTCGCACGGAGCTCGCCGGTGAGGGCGTCGTAGCGCTCCGCGCTGACCTCGACGTGACGGCGTACGTCGAGCAGCCGGTCGCGCTCGCTGGTCCCGACGACCGCGGACTCGCCGCCCTGGGCGGGGCGCCGCAGCTGGGCCATGAAGCGGCTGAGGTTGCTGAAGCGCTGCTCGAGACCGGGCTCGTCGAGGTCGGCAGGCGTGCGCTGGGCCAGCGCCCGCAGGTCGCGCATGAAGACCTGCACGTGGGCGGGCGAGAGCCGGCGCAGCCGGATCCGCAGCCGGTCGCCGGCACCGCCGAACTCCAGGCGCCGCAGGATCGCGTTGATCGGCTCGAGGCGGTCCTCGATCTCCTCCACGGACGCCGCCATCGCGCCGAGCAGCGGGACCAGGTCCTGCCCGCTCCAGTCGGTGAGGCGGCGGCGCCACTCCGCGCGGCGCCCGGCCAGCCCGGTGCCGCGGATCTCCTCCAGGATGCGGGCGTAGTCGCCGTAGGAGTCGGCCGTGCCACCGAGGTTGGGCGACTCCCACTGGAGCTTGTAGGCGCGGAAGATCGTCGTCAGCTCCTCGTCGGCGCGGCGCAGCTCCGACTCCGCGTCGCCGACCGCCTCGCGCAACCGCTCGGCGAGGCGGTGGGAGGTCTCGGTGAAGCGCTCGAGGTCGTCGGGGTCGGCCGGGGCCGCGGCGGCGCGGAAGTCGGCGGCCAGGGCGGCCTCCTGCTCCTGCGACAGCATCACCGGTCCCACGGCCGCGAGCCGGTCGGTGACCAGGTCCTCGTCGTCGACGAGCCGGCCGTGGACGTCGTTGAGCTCGCGCTGGCGCTGCTCGAGCTCGAAGCGCGTGCGGCGGGTGGCCTCGAGCTGCTCGCCCAGCACCTCGATCTGGCGCTGCAGCACCTGCAGCTGGTCGTCGGAGCCGAGGATCTCCTCGCGGCGGCCGTGCAGCTCGGCGATGCGGCGGTCGCTGGCGTCGACGTCGATGTCGTCGAAGCGGGCGGACGCCAGGGCGTCGTAGGCCGCGCGCTGGTGCTCCAGCACCGCCGAGCGCCGGTCGAGCTCGCCCACCTCGGCGTCGATCGCGTCGAGGTCAGCCTCGATGCGGGCCAGCTCGGCGTCGACCTCACCGACCGCGTCCTCGTTGGAGAAGCCGATGATGTTGCGGGCGTCGCCGCGCCCGTGCGCGCCGCGCCGGCCGTTGCGGGTCTGGCCGGCGAGGGTGACCCGGAAGCCGGGGCCGTCGAGCCCGGAGGCGTCCTCCACGCACAGCGCGTTGCGCGACGCGTCGGCGACGTGGGCCTGCACCCAGCCGGAGAACGGGCTGTCGCGGAAGAGCAGCTTGCCCGCGATGCGCTCCGGGTCGTCGGGAGTCCGGTCGGGCAGGTCGAGCTCGACGCCCTCGAAGACCAGCCGACCGCGCAGGCGCAGGCCGTCGATGGCGCGCGAGAAGTGGGCCAGCTCGTCGAGCGGCACGAGCATCGTGCGCGCGCTCGCGCCGAGCACGGTCTCGACCGCGGTGCGCCAGCGCGACTCCTCCGGCGCGACGTCGAGCAGCTCGGCCACGAACGGCAGGTCCTCCTCGGCGATGCCGCTCACCCGCGCCACCTCGGCGCGCAGCTCGTGCATCCGCGACCCGACGCGACCGGCCCTGCCCTCGAGCGACTCGCGCTCGCGGCGCAGCTCGGCCTTGCGCTGGCTCAGCGGGTAGCGGCGGTCGCGGGCGGCGTCGCGCTCGCGGGTCAGCCGCTCCTGCTCGCGGTCGCGGCCGGCGAGCCACTGGCGGGCGTGCAGCTGCAGGACCGCGAAGGACTCCGCCGACATCAGCGCCGAGTCGACGTCGGGCGCCTGCGCGTCGGAGACGTCGATGAGCGGCAGCATCCGGTCGGCGAGCACCGCGCGGCGTCCCTCACGGTCCGCGCGCACGCCCTGCTCCTGCTCGACCGACAGCGCCAGCGACTGGAGGGAGGAGCCCCCGGCGGCACGGTGCGCCTCCTTGGCCGCCTCGAGGTCGCCCAGCAGCGCACGCTCGGCGGCCGTGCTCGAGGCGAGCGAGTCGGCGGTGGCGGCGCGGTCGGAGCGGTTGATGGTCACCGCGTCGCCGATCAGGCGCAGGTGCGTCTGCAGCAGCCAGGTCCGCAGCGGGGTGTCGCCGCTGCGGGTCACGCCGAACGAGTCGAGCTCGGCCAGCCGCCGCCCGGCGCGCACCTTCCTCTCCCAGACGTCGGTGATCGGGGCGAGCAGCTCGAGCTTCTGCTCCTCGGTGCGCATCGCGGCGTGGGCGGCGTCGAGGTCGTCGAAGTGGTCGATGGCGCGATCCGCGGCGGCGTAGGTCGAGGGACGCTCCAGGACCATGTCCTTGTAGAGCTCGTCGACGCTGCGGACCTGGTTGCCGGACTGGATCCGCGCGAGCAGCCTGAGCGCCTTGGCGCCGTCGCCGTTGGCGCCGATGCCGAGCCGGGCGTGCAGCACTGCGGCGAACTCGGCGTAGGTCCGGTGGACCCGCACGCCGGGGAAGAGCTTCTTCAGCGTGGTCGCGTGGAAGCGGTCGGGGACGGCGACCTCGAGGGTCTCCAGCGACAGCGGGCCGTCGTGGGTGACCAGCTGCATCTGCACCTCGCCCGAGCGGACCGCGCGGCGAGGGACGTAGTAGGTGCGCAGGACGGTGAACTGGCCGCCGCGGTCGTTGACGTAGGTCATCGCGACCGCGCCCCACGTGTCGCTGCCCCGGCCGCGCAGCAGCTTCTCCACCGGCCGGCCGGTCCGCGGGTCGTCGACCACGTCGACGGCACCCCGCAGGTAGGACAGCAGGTTGCGCTGGCCCAGGCTGCGGGCGCGACCGGCGACCGCGTCGTTGGAGGCGCCGTTGAACTTCGTGTCCGACGGCATCATCAGCGCCGTGTAGGCGTCGAGGATGGTGCTCTTGCCCACGCCGGAGGCGCCGGAGATCATCGTCGCGTCGCCGCGCAGCGGCACCGTGGTCAGGCCGCCGAAGCCGCCCCAGTTGACCAGCTGCAGCAGGGCGGCCCGCCACTGCATCGTGTCGTCGGCCGGGGTGACGACGGTGTCCTCGGAGAAGAGACCGTCGCGCTCCCCCGACGTCTCGGGGCGCTGGTCCTCGTCGATGCTCATGCCTGCTCCCCCGCGCCGTCACGGCCGGTGTCGTCCGCCTCGGCGAACAGGTCGTCCTCGCGCGGCTCGCGCGGCGCCGTGCCGTTGGCCCGCCGGAGCGCGTCGAGCAGCTCCTGGAGCAGGTCGAGCGGCAGCAGCGGCTCCACGGCCTCGCTGATCTCGAAGCGGTCCTCGCCCGGCGCACCGATCAGCAGCCCGGCCTTGACGATGCTGGTGACCGCGTTGCGGGCCCGCTTCTCGTCGCCCGACTCGTCCGTGGCGTGGGCCGGCCGGAAGCTCTCCACGTGGTCGATCACGTCGTCGCGGTCGACGAAGACGCGCGTCTCGCCGCCGGCGTGGCCGGCCCGGAGGCGGTCGCGCAGGTGCACCAGCACCAGCGTCTCCTCTCGCGACCACGCCGCGTCGTAGAGCAGCGTCGGGAGCTTGCTGCCCGTCTCGCTCGTGGCCTGTCGCTTCCATGCCACCTCGCGGGCCCGGTCGACCTGCAGCTCGAGGAACAGGTCGTTGAGCCGCCCGCGCAGGACGCGCTCGTGCTCCACGAGCACCTTCCAGTCGCGCGGGTGGGTCCGCGCGCTGATGAAGCGCTGCTTGAGCAGCGTCACCAGCGCGTGGCGCTGCTCGTGGGCCAGGCCGCCCTCGTCGCCCTCCCACAGCGAGACCGACGCGAGGACGCCCGGGTCGTCGCCGTCGACCTCCGAGCCGAGGTCCGGGTCGATGTCCAGGTCCTGGTCGAGGTCCTCATCGAGGTCCGGGTCCAGGTCCGGGTCGAGGTCCGGGTCGGGCTCGCCGGTGTGGTCGCCGGTGTGGTCGAGGTCGGTGTCCACGCTCATGCGCGGGCCTCCTGCGGATCGGTGTCGGGCTGCTGGTCGGGCTGGTCGGGGCGACGGTCGGGCGGCGCGCCGTCGGGCGCGTCAGGAGGACCGTCCGCGGTCAGGCCGACCCGCGGGAGGGTGAAGGTGCGCCGGGTGCCGTCGTGGCGCACGGCGGCGTAGGACTCGTGGGCGGCCGGGTCGACCTCGGCCCCCGCGGTGAGCTCGGCGGCGAGGTGGAGCAGGCCGAAGATCTCGACCGGGCGGCGCAGCGACGGCTCGAGCCGGTCGAAGAGCTCGCCGAGCGTGCGCACCGGCCGGTGCGTACGACTCTCCCGCAGCCGCTCGCGCAGGGGGCCGAGCTGGGGGCCGCCGTGGGCGACGAGCTCCTCGAGGGAGACCGCCGGGGCGTCGGCCGGGTCGGCGACGGCGATCGGCTCGGGGAGCACGTCGTCGGCCGGGTCGTGGAAGCGCTCGCGCAGGTGCTCCACCGACGCGCGCGCCGGGAGCAGCGGCACGTCGTGGGTCGCGCGCGGGCCGGTCGTCGCGATCCAGGTCATCAGCTCGGACTCGACCTGGCGCAGGGTCTGCTCGAGCTCGCGGTCGCGCACGGCGTCGTGGGAGACGATGTACTCCTTGAGCGTGGCGGTGACGCGTGAGCGCTGCGACAGCACCCGGTCGAGCCCCTCGCGCACCAGCGACACGGTGCCGCGCAGCTCGGCGCGGTCGGCGTCGCTGAGCAGGCGGTCGGCGAGCGGGTGCTCGAGGAGCGCGGTGAGGTCCTCGCGCAGCTGGGTGACCAGCGCGTCGTCGCGCAGCAGCGCGAAGGCGCCCTCGAACGCGCGCCCCTCGTGGGTCGCGGTCATCAGCGCGTCGGCGCGGGCGAGGTAGTCGTCGATGACCTCCCCGGCCGGGCGGTCCTCGGCACGGAACGCCGCCAGGATCTCCCCGCGGATCGCGCCGAAGCGCTCCTCGACTCGGGCGAAGTCGCTGGGGAGCGCGGAGACCAGGGAGAGCAGCTCGGTGAAGCCCTCGTGCATGTAGTCCTCGGTCGCGCCGACCATCTCCTCGCCGTCGACGAGGCGGTCGCGCTCGGCGCGCAGGCGGGCGATCTCGGCGTTGAGGATGCTGACGCGGGAGCCGCGGTCGGGGTGCGCCTCGGAGTTGAAGCGCCGCACCGTGCCGAGGATGGTCGTGATCCGGTGCTCGCTGAGGGTGGCGCGGTCGCGGCTGAGGTTCTTGACCAGCTCGAGCGCCTGCTGGGCGTGGGAGGTCAGGGTGTAGACCTCCTGGCCCTGCTCGTCGAGCGAGCGCACGAGCCACTGCCCGCGCATCCAGCGCTGGCAGATGTCACGCCCGCTGCCGGTCGGCAGGTCGGTCTCGCCGGCCTCGCGGACGCCGGCGAGGTGCTCCTCGACCTGGGTGTGCAGGCGGGCGGTGGGGATCGGCCGGTTGTTGCGGCCGAACGCGGCGCGGAAGATCGTGATGACGACCGGCGCCTGCCGCTGGTGGAGCAGCGTCAGCGTCGGCTGGGCGAAGGCGCCCTTGACGCGCGCCAGCTCGCCGGCGATCTCGCTCACGCGTTGTTCCCCAGTCCTTCTCCGGCGGTCCGACCCAAGCCCCGCGCCCGTCCCGAGGGCGGCGCGGCGCGCCAGTTTCTCACCCGCTGCGCGACGGCCCACCGTGCGGGTCCCCGCGTCCCACCGGCGCCGGGGTCGTGGACCCCGGCGGCGCGACCCCGACGCTCAGCGGGCGCGGCGGATCCGGATCGCGCCCTTCGCGGTCGACGGGTCGACGACGCGCCCGCCCTGGGTGACCTCGACCTCGCCCCTGTCCACCAGGCGCCGGGCCGCCCGGCGGGCGGGCTCCATCAGTGCGCGCCACGTCTCCTCGTCCTCGCCGCCGACCTTGCGGGCCGCGTCGGACGGGCAGATCGTGGAGGTCCGTGCCCGCTGGGCGAGCAGGTCCGTGATGGCCGCCTCGAGCCGGAGGTCGACGTCGTTCACCCCGCGCTTGCGGCAGGCGCTGGAGCAGTAGCGAACCTGGTCCCAGTCGCGCTCCCACTTCTTGCGCCACTCGATGGTGCGCCCGCAGGACTGGCAGACCTTCGGCTCCGGCGGCATGGCTCCAGTGTGCCGACCGGCACCTACTCCTGCGCGCGTGCTCGGGACCCTCGGGGATCTCGGTCGTCGCCCGCAGAGGAACACGGTCGCGCGAGACCCCGTACGCAGATGGTGGGGCCGGTGGTCCACCTGGTGGATCAAGGACACCGCGCTCGTCGCCGGCGCGGCCGACGAGCCACCTCGCCGGGTCTCGACGTCGTGGGGAACGACCTGCAGGCAACCGACCACGGATCGCCTGCCGTTGGTTCCCCACCGACGTACCGCGAGCGCTGGCGCCGTGAACGTGGAGCATCTGGTCCACCCGGTGGCTCGAGGACTCCACGCTGTCCGGTCTCCCGGTGCGCGGGGTCCGGCGACGGTCGCACCCCGGCGCCCTCGAGGTCAGGGGCGAGGCCCCCCGCGCCCGGGCCACGGGTCCCGCATCCCGCCCCGACGGAGGTGGACGGCACCGCGCGGGAGCCCTAGCGTCGGCACGCGCGGGCGCACGTGGCGTCCCGTCATCCCACGAGGCGGGCACATGGACCAGCGACCGAGCACGCGGCACGACGACGGGCGCGGCGACGCGCGTGCCGTCCGTGCCTGACCACGGCCCGGTCCTGCTCGGCGAGCCGAGCGACGTCGAGGCCGACGAGCTGGCCGACCTCGTCGACCGCGCACGCGACGCGGCGGGCGACGTGCCGGCGGCGCTCGAGCTGGCCCGGGTGGTCGGGTCGCAGCTGCCGACGCCGGGGTCCGGCGGCACCGCCCACCTGTGGTCGGCCCTGGCCAGCGTCGCCGCCGTCGACCTCACGGTGGCCCGCACGCTCGAGCCGCACCTCGACGCGCTCGCGATCCTCGATCAGGTCGGCCGGCCCGCCGAGGCCGGGACGTGGGGCGTCTTCGCGGCCGAGGGACCCGGCGAGCCGCTGCGCGCCGAGCCGCACGGGGACGCCCACCTGCTGCAGGGTCGCAAGCACTGGTGCTCGCTGGGCGGGGTCCTCGACCACGCCCTGGTGAGCGCGTGGGTCGGCGAGGACCAGCGGCGGCTCTTCGCCGTCGACCTCACCCAGCCCGGGGCGACGGCGGTCCCCGGCACCTGGGTGGCCCGCGGCCTCGCGGAGGTCGACTCCGGGCCGATCGACTTCGCCGGCGCGACGGCGTACGCCGTGGGCGAGCCGGGGTGGTACCTCGAGCGCCCTGGCTTCGCCTGGGGCGGGATCGGCGTGGCCGCCGTGTGGTTCGGCGGGGCCGTCGGCGTCGCCCGCCGCATGGTCCGGGCCGCCGGCAGCCGGCTCCCCGACCAGGTGGCGCTGGTCCACCTCGGTGCGGTCGATGCCGCGCTGCACGCCGCCGGGAGCGTGCTCGCCCGGGCCGCGCACGACGTCGACGCCGGTCGGCTCACCGGTGCCGACGGGTGGCGCGCGGCGCTGCGGGTGCGCGAGGTGGTGGCCCTCGCCGCCGAGGACGTGCTGACGCGCGCGTCCCACGGGCTCGGCCCCGGCCCGCTCGCCACCGACGAGGACCACGCCCGGCGCGTCGCCGACCTGGGGCTCTACCTGCGCCAGTGGCACGCCGAGCGCGACCAGGCGGCGCTCGGCACCGAGCTGCTGCACCACGGGTCCCGCGGGTGGTGAGCGCCCCCGAGTTCCACCACGACCGGGCCGGCACCCACACCACCGCGTGGGACGCGGCGGTCGCCGGCCTGCCCGTGCTCGACCTGCCGGCCTCGCGCCGGCGGGTCGTCGTCGCCGGCGCCCACCCCGACGACGAGACGCTCGGTGCAGGAGGGCTGCTGCACGCCGTCGCCCGTGCGGGACGGCACGTGCAGGTCGTCACCGCGACCGCCGGCGAGGGCTCCCACCCGCACTCCCCCACGCACCGGCCCGACGTGCTCGCCGCACTCCGTCGCGACGAGCTCCGCGCGGCGATCGGCGTGCTCGCACCCGACGCCGACGTCCGCTGCCTCGACCTCCCCGACGGCGACGTGGCCGCGCACGAGGACGCCGTGGTGGCTGCTCTCGTCGAGGCGATCGGCACGAGCGGCCACGAGGTCGTCCTGGTCGCGCCGTGGCGCGGCGACGGCCACCCCGACCACGAGGCCGTGGGCCGGGCGGCCGCGCTGGCCGCGACCCGCACCGACGCGCTGCTGCTGGAGTACCCGGTCTGGGCGTGGCACTGGGGTCGTCCGGGCGTGCTCCCGGACGAGGCGTCCCGCCTGCCGCTCACGCCGTCCGACCTCGAGGCGAAGCGCACCGCCGTCGCCGCCCACGCCAGCCAGGTCGGCCCCCTGTCGCCCGCACCGGGCGACGAGGTGATGCTGGGCGCGGACCTGCTCGCGCACTTCGACCGCGCCGACGAGGTCTTCGTCCGCGGCTCGGCGCCGGTCGAGGACGACGCGCTCGACCGGGTGCACCGCGACGACCCGGACCCCTGGCAGGTCGACTCCCTCTACGAGCGTCGCAAGCGGGCCGTCACCCTCGCCAGCCTGCCGCGCGAGCGGTACGCCGACGCGCTGGAGGTCGGCTGCTCGGTCGGTGCGCTCGCCGTCGACCTGGCCGGGCGTTGCGACCGGCTGCTGGCCGTCGACGCGAGCGCGACGGCGTACGAGCTGGCGCGCGAGCGCACGGCCGCGATCGACCACGTCGACGTGCGCCGCGCCCGCGTGCCGTCGCAGTGGCCGTCCGGACGGCGCGACCTGGTCTGCATCTCCGAGGTCGGCTACTTCCTCAGCCCGGGCGAGCTCGCCGAGGTCGTCGAGCTGGCCCTCGGCGCACTGACGCCCGACGGCCACCTGCTGCTGTGCCACTGGCGCCACCAGCCCGTCGGCTGGCCCCTGGCCGGGCCGGCGGTCCACGACGCCTTCCTCGCCAGCGGTGCGCCCGTCCTCGTCGAGCACCAGGAGCCCGACTTCCTGCTGCACGTGCTCGGGCGTCCGTCCTGACCGCGCCCGCAGCCGTCGCCGTGGTGGTCCCGGCCCGCGACGAGGAGGAGCTGCTGCCGGGGTGCCTCGACTCGGTCGCGCACGCCCAGGACGTGCTGCGAGCAGCGCACCCCGACGTGCCCACCCGCGTGTTCGTGGTGCTCGACGCCTGCCGCGACGGCAGCGCCGCGGTCGTGGCCGCCCGGCCCGACGTGGTCGCGGTGACCAGCCTGGCGGGCAACGTCGGCGCGGCCCGCGCGCTCGGCGTCGACGCCGCGGCCCGGTGGGCCGCCGCGACCACCGACGGCCCGCTGTGGGTCGCGGGGACCGACGCCGACAGCGTCGTACCGCCAAACTGGCTCCTCGCACAGGTGGAGATGGCCGCGCTCGGCCGCGACCTCGTCGTCGGCACCGTGACGCCCCGCGTCACCGACCTCCCCGCCGACGTGCTCGCTGCGTGGCGGGCCGCGCACGACCCGCGTGACGGCCATCCCCACGTCCACGGCGCGAACCTCGGCTTCTCGTGGCGCGCCTACGAGCACGTCGGCGGCTTCGCACCCCTTCCCGTCCACGAGGACGTCGCGCTGGTGGCGGCCATCCGCGAGGCCGGGTTCGACTGGCTGGCCACCGGTGCCATCCCCGTGACCACCTCGGGCCGCCGCACCGCCCGCGCGCCCCACGGCTTCGCGGGCTACCTCGAGGACCTGGGCGCCTGAGGGCGACGTCTAGGCTGGCGCCGATCCCCATGGAGACCACCCCCGACCCCCGCGCGCGCCGGCTGCTGCTCGTGGTCGACGCGCCGTCGCTGCTGCACCGCAACCACCACGCGCGCTCGCACAGCGGCCTGCGCGACCGGCAGGGCCGCCCGATCTGGGCGCTGCACGGGATGCTGCGCCAGATCCTGGAGTCGATCGACACCTTCGCGCCCGACGCGGTGCTGTTCGGGCTCGACGACCGCACCGGCTCGCTGCGCCGCGACGCCTACCCCGACTACAAGGCCGGGAGGGCGGAGAAGGACGCCGAGCTCGTCGACCAGCTCGACCGCGCCGCAGCGCTGCTCGACGCCCTCGGGCTCGCGACGCTGACCCCGCCGGGGCTCGAGGCCGACGACGTCAACGCCTCGGGCGCCACGTGGGCCGAGCAGCACGACTGGAACTGCGTCATCATCACCTCCGACCGCGACGCCTTCGCCCACATCAGCCACCACACCCGCGTGCTGCGGCTCATCGACGGCGGCATCCACGGGTCGCCGCTGCTCGACCCGGCGCGGCTGTTCAACATGTACGGCGTCCGCCCCGCCAACTACCTCGCCTTCGCGGCGCTGCGCGGCGACAGCAGCGACAACCTGCCGGGCGTGCAGGGCATCGGCGAGAAGACCGCGGCGATCCTGCTCGACGTCGCGGGCTCCATGGACGCCGCCTGGGCCGACGTCGACCACGAGGGCGGTCGCAACCTCGTGGCCGCCCTCGACGACTGGTCGGCCGAGACCGGTGGCCGGCGCGTCGGCGCGAGCCTCGTGCGCCGCCTGCGGGCCGACGGCGCACGCGCGCGCTACGACTTCAACGTCGAGATGATGTCGGGGCGCCACGACCTCGACCTCGGCCTGACCCCCGACGTCCCCGGCTCGCGAGGACTGCTGCCGCTCGACCTCGACCGCGTGACGCGGGTGGTCGGCTTCCTCGACAACGACTTCACCACCGACATGGCCGTGCGGGTGCTGACCGGACGGCCGGCGTCGGGCTGATCAGTCCACGCGCATCTCGCCGAGCTCGTTCCAGCCGGTCTGCTCGACCTCGGTGCTGACGATCTCGGGGGTGCGGGCGAGGTACTGCGGGAGCTCGCGCTGGGCGGCCCGGAAGTGGTCGGACTGCACGTGGGCGGCGCCGGCGTCGCCGTCGCGGAACGCCTCCACCAGGACGTAGGTGTCGGGGTCGCCCACGCTGCGCGACCACTCGAACCACAGGCAGCCCTCCTCGGCCTGGCACGCCTCGGTGAAGGCACGGGAGATCTCGGGCCACGCGTCGGCGTGCTCAGGACGGACGGCGAACTTGGCGGTGATGAAGATCAAGGTGCTCTCCTCGGTGTGCGGGACGGGGTGGTGGTGAGGTCTCAGCTGCCCGCGACGATCGCGGGCACGATGGCGGCGGTCATGATCGCGGTGTTCATCGCCTGGACAGCCTTCGCGACGGCCGCGCCGGCGCGCACGTCGGTCGAGACCTCCTCGATGCGGCGCTTCAGGTCGCGTCGGCCAAGGTCGCCCTTCTCCTCCGCCAGGACCCTGCCGGTCAGCGACAGCCCCTGGAGGATCGCGAGGAGGGTGGCGTCGGCGGGCTGCGGCGAGCCGCCGGCGAGCACGGTGCGCAGCCGCTCGCGCACCCGGCGCTCGGGCTCGGGGTCGAGCACCGGGTAGCGCGCAGGCACGAGGCCCAAGGCCCGCTTCTCCTCGACCCGGATCACCCCGGCCGCGGACAGCGCCTGCGCCACCTGCTCCTCGACCGCGAGCCGGCGGTCGGTGACGAGACCGGAGAGCCGCTTGCCGTCCTTCTCGACCAGCCGCGCCAGCGCCGCGTCGAGCGCGGGGTGGCCCGTGGGCGCGGTCGACACCACGCTCATCCGCGGGTCCTTGTCGTCGCTGAGCGTGACCCGCTCGGCGAGCACCAGGTCGGTCACGACGGCCGCGGCGAGGCCGAAGCCGTTCTGCGAGATCGCGCTCTCGGCCTTGCCGTCGTCACGACGCAGCAGGAGGAAGAGCTCCTCGACGATCACCATGCCGCCACCCTACGACCGCGGTGACACCCGCGGTGACACCTCCGGGAGGGCGCAGCACACGGTCCCCACCCGCGTCCGGCAGTTCACCCGCTGTGCACCTCGCGTCCGTCCTCCGGTGGCCCGCGACCACCACTGTGGAGCGGCGGCACCCCGCGCCTGACCGGCACCCGACCGGCTCCCCACTCGGCATCGGAGACACCCATGACGGACACCACCGCACGCCCCCTCCTCCCGATGGCGGGCCTCACCCACGGCAACCGGAGCCCCCTGACCTGCCACCTGCGCTGCGGCGACGCGTGCTCGGTCGCGGCGCCCAACACCACGCAGACGTCCTACTTCCGCGACGTCGCTGCCCAGGCGCTGCGGCGCCGCACGGTCGTGGGCGCCGCACTCACCGCCGCCGCGCTGGGCATGGCGTCGACCGCACCCGCGGCCGCCACCGGTCGCGGCCACCACCCGGGCGGCGGCCACCACCCGGGCGGTGGTCACGGGCCCGGTGGGACGCCCGCGCCCCTCGCGTTCACCGCGATCGCGCCCGTGGCCACCACGGTCGACGACGTGACGGTCCCGGCCGGCTACCGGTGGGACGCGATCATCCGGTGGGGCGACCCGATCCTGCGCGGGGCCCCGGCCTTCGACGCGGCCGCGCAGAGCCCCGCGGCGCAGGCCGGCCAGTTCGGCTACAACAACGACTACCTCGACATCATCGAGACCAACCGTGCCGGCACCCGCGCGCTGCTGGTGTGCAACCACGAGTACACCAACGAGCAGATCATGTTCCCGCCCGGCACCGACCCCGAGACCCTCGTCCGCACCGTGTGGGCCGCCCACGGGATGTCGGTCGTCGAGCTCGTCCGCCGCCGCCGCGGCGACACCTGGCGCTACGTCCCGGGCGCGCGGCTCAACCGCCGGATCACCCTCGACACCCCCTTCGTGCTCGACGGTCCCGCCGCCGGCTCCGACCTGCTGAGGACCGTCGAGGACCCGACCGGCACGCGGGTGCGCGGGACGATGAACAACTGCTCCGGCGGCACCACCCCGTGGGGCACCGTGCTCTCGGGCGAGGAGAACTTCAACCAGTACTTCACCGCCACCGGGACCGACCCCCGCGAGGCCCGCTACGGCCTCTCGCCCACCCAGGACGCCCGCAACTGGCGTGCGGTCGACCCGCGGTGGGACGCCACCTCCGAGGGCTACCGCAACGAGCCGAACCGCTTCGGCTGGGTCGTCGAGATCGACCCCTCCGACCCGCGCTCCACGCCGGTCAAGCACACCGCGATGGGCCGCTTCAAGCACGAGGGCGCCAACGTGGTCGTCAACGCCGACGGCCACGTCGTGGCCTACATGGGCGACGACGAGCGCTTCGACTACCTCTACCGCTTCGTCTCCCGCGACCGCCTGCGCGGGCGCTCCGGCAGCTGGAAGCGCCACGGCAGCGGCTCGCCGCTCTCCGACGGTGACCTGTCGGTCGCGCGGTTCACCGGGGACGGCCTGGAGGACGGGGTCAGCGACGGCACCGGTGAGTGGATCCCCCTGACGAAGGACGGGCGGTCGATGGTGCCCGGCTTCACCCTCGAGGAGGTCCTGGTCTTCACCCGCCTGGCCGCCGACGCGGTCATGCCCACCAAGATGGACCGCCCCGAGGACGTGCAGCCCAGCCTGCACAACGGCCGCATCTACGTCGCGTGCACCAACAACACCGATCGCGGCAAGGTCGGCAAGGAGGGCCCCACCGAGCCCAACCCGCGTGCGGCCAACAAGGACGGCCACATCGTGGAGATCAGCCCCACCGGTGGCGACCACACCAGCACGACCTTCGCCTGGGACCTGTTCCTCGTCTGCGGCGACGCCGCCTCGGCCGGCACCTACTTCGGTGGCTGGACCGGGCCGGTCTCGCCGATCTCGTGCCCCGACAACGTCGCCTTCGACAGCCTCGGCAACCTCTGGATCTCCACCGACGGCCAGCCCAGCTCGATCAAGCTCAGCGACGGCCTGTTCAAGGTCCCCGTCGAGGGCCCCGAGCGCGGCCGCGTCCAGCAGTTCCTGGCCGTCCCGTCGGGCGCCGAGACGTGCGGACCGGTCGTCCACGACCGCGACGGCTCGGTCTTCGTGGCCGTCCAGCACCCGGGCGAGGACGGCACGTGGGACCTCCCGCAGTCGCGCTTCCCCGACTTCGTCCCCGCGGGAGGCACGGCACTCCCTGGCCAGCTCGCCGGCCCGCGGCCCTCGGTGGTCCAGGTGACGCGCAGCTGAGCCGCGCCTGACCACCCCGTCGACCACGGGCCGGACCCCACACCGGCCCGTGGTCGGCCCCTGCCCGCACGACCCCCGCCCCACCCCGCACGACCCCGTACGACCCCGGCACCACCCGCACGAATTCCGCTCGCGAACCTCGGACCAGCGAAGGACCAGCCATGCCCGCACCCCAGCTCCCCCACCAGCTCCCACCCCTCGCCCCGCCCCCGGCCCGCCGCCGACGTGGTCGCACGCTCGCCGCCGTCGCCGCCGTCGTCCTCCTCCCCCTCGCCCTGCCCCTCGGCGCGGCGGCCCCCGCCGGCGCGGAGCACCCGTCCGGGCACGCCCCCGGCGAGCGACCGGACCGGGGACAGCACCGCACCGTCGAGGTGCCCACGCTCCTCGGCCGCGCCACGATCGACGCCGACCTCCTGATGCCCGGACCCCCGTCGGGGGCGCTGGCCACGCCCGCCAACGGTCGCACCGGGCCCTTCCCCGGCCAGGTCGTCCCGGGCTTCTCCGCGATGCTCGACAACGGCGACGGCAGCTTCTGGGCGATGCCCGACAACGGGTTCGGCTCGAAGGCCAACTCGGCCGACTTCCTGCTGCGGATGTACCTCGTGCGCCCCTCCTTCGAGGGCGAGGGTGGGGACGGCTCGGTCGCGATGCCGCGCTTCCTGTCCTTCCGTGACCCCGACCACCACGCGGGGTTCCCGATCGTCCACGAGGACACCGACGACCGGCTGCTCACCGGCGCCGACCTCGACATCGAGTCCGTGGTCCGCCTGCGCGACGGCAGCCTGCTCGTCGGCGACGAGTTCGGCCCGTTCGTGCTGCACTTCGACGCCGACGGCGTCCTCCTCGACGCCCCCGTCCCGCTGCCCGGCGCCCGGTCCCCGCAGGACCCGTTCCTCGCCGGCGCCCAGCCCACGCTGCCGGCCAGCAAGGGCTTCGAGGCGATGGCCTACGACGGGGCCCGCTACGCCTACCCGGTCCTCGAGGGCGCGCTCGTCGCCGAGACCGACCAACGAGTGAGGCGCATCCAGCAGCTCGACACCCGCACGATGACCTGGACCGGACGGACGTGGCTCTACCGCACCGTCGAGGCCGGCAACCTCGTCGGGGACGCGTTCATGACCGGCCGGAACCGGATGCTGCTGCTCGAGCGCGACAACTTCGGCGGCGCCCAGGCCGTCACCAAGCGGGTCGTCGAGGTCGACCTCGGCCGCACGGAGCCCGGCGGGCACCTGGTCGCCGAGCCCGTCCTCGACCTGCTCGACCTCGCCAACCCCGCGGGCATCGGCGCGGGCGACGGCTACGGCACCGGCGATCCGTTCGCGATGCCGTTCGTCTCCGACGAGACCGTCGTGCAGCTGCGCGACGGGTCGTTCGTCCTCACCAACGACAACAACTACCCCGGCGACGACGCGCGGGTCGACGGTGAGCCCGACGACATCGAGATCGTCCACGTCGCGCTGCGGCGCGAGCGGGTCAGCACCGGCGGCCCCACCGTCTTCGCCCACCGCGGCGCCTCCGGCTACCGCCCCGAGCACACGGTGGCCGCCTACGAGCTCGCCGCGCGGCAGTGCGCGGACTTCGTCGAGCCCGACCTCGTGATGACGAGCGACGGCGTGCTGGTCGACCGTCACGAGCCCGAGATCAGCGGCACCACCGACGTCGCGTCCCACCCCGAGTTCGCCGCCCGCCGCACGACCAAGCAGCTCGACGGCCGCTCGGTCACCGGCTGGTTCGTCGAGGACTTCACGCTGGCCGAGCTCAAGACGCTGCGCGCGAAGGAGCGCCTGCCCGACCTGCGCCCCGACAACACGGCCTACGACGGGCTCTACCAGGTGCCGACGCTCGACGAGGTGCTCGCCTTCGCCCGCCGCACGCAGACCTGCGACGGCGCACCGATGGGCGTCATCCCCGAGATCAAGCACAGCACCTACCTCGCCGACGCCGGGCTCCCGGCCGAGCAGGCGCTCCTCGACGCCCTCGAGCGCAACGGCGTACGCCCGGGGAGGACGCCGGTCGTGATCCAGAGCTTCGAGGTCTCCAACCTGCGCCGCCTCGACCGGATGACCCGGTTCGAGCTGGTGCAGCTCGTCGACTGCGCGGGCGCGCCCTACGACCAGGTCCGCGCCGGCAGCGGCGTGACCTACGACGACCTGGTCACCCGCAGCGGGATGCGTGGCATCGCCCGCTACGCCGACTCCGTCGGGCTCTGCAAGGACCGGATGATCCCGCGGCAGGCCGACGGCACCCTCGCGACGCCGACCGACGCGATCGCGAACGCCCACCGGGCCGGGCTCACCGTGACCGGCTGGACGTTCCGGCGGGAGAACTCCTTCCTGCCCGCCGAGTTCCGCTCCTCCGCCGACCCGGCCGGGATCGGCGACCTGGCCGGCGAGATCGGGGTGTTCCTCGACGCCGGGATGGACGACTTCTTCACCGACGACCCCGACATCGGCGCCGCCGTGGCGGACGCCCGACAGTGACCCGACGCGCGCCCTGACGGGGCGGGGCACGGTGTGGTCTGATCACGCCATGCCCCGCCCCCTCGTCGTCGTCGGCGCCGTCGCCGTGACCTCGGTGACGCTGCTGGTCCTCGCGGTCGGCCAGGGCTGGCTCGGGCCGGACGTCGGACGCGGCGCCCAGTTCTGCGAGGCCCCGCACCCGGGCTGGGTGCGCCAGCCGGCCAACACCGTGTCCAACGCCGGCTTCGTGCTGGCCGGGCTGCTCGTCGCGCACCGGGCCGGCCGCCGTCGCCCGGGCGCGGTCATGTCCGACGACCGTCGCCACGGCGTACGCCTGCGTGGTGGTCCTCCTCGGCCCGGCGTCGGCCGCGATGCACGCCACCCAGAGCGAGTGGGGCGGGCACCTCGACATGCTGAGCATGTACCTCGTGGCCGGCTTCGCCGCCGCGTGGGCGTGGGTCCGGTGGACCGGGCGCGGCACCCGCGCCCTGCTCACGGCGTACGCCGCCTGCGTGGCGACCTGCGAGGTCGTCGGGCTGTGGCCCGACCCGGTGCCGGTCGTGCACTACTCCGGCAACCTCGCCTTCGGGCTGCTGCTGCTCGCCGCCGTGGTCCTCGAGACGCGGATCTGGCGGCGGGGCACGACCACGACGGTCTTCCGGCACGGCGTCGTGTCGCTGGCCGCGATGCTGGTCGCCTTCGCGATCTGGCTGCTCAGCAACGCGGGCTGGTGCGACCCGCGGTCGCTGCTGCAGGGGCACGCGGCGTGGCACCTGCTGTGCGCCGTCGCGGCGTACTGGCTGTTCCGCCTCTACGAGTCCGAGCGGACGCCCTCGCAGGTCACGCAGCCGTCACCCGGCAGAGGTTGACCCCGGCCACCTCGATGTAGGTAGATGGATCGCCCCTCGCGGGCACTCGGAACCTCGGAACTCTCGGAAAGCGATCATCCATGTCCACGCAGCCCACCCCTGCCCGCCGCACGGTCGTCACCGGCGCCGCCGCCCTCGCCGCGGCCGGCTTCGTCGCCGCGCCCACCCCCGCGCAGGCCCACGGCGGCCGCACCACCACGGCCGGCCCACGACGCGCCTGACCGTGCTCGGCACGACCGACCTGCACGGCAACGTCCTCAACTGGGACTACTTCAAGAACGCCGAGTTCGACAACAGCGCCCACGACGACATCGGCATCGCCAAGGCCGCCACCCTCATCAAGGCCGCGCGGGCCAGGCTGCGCCACCAGCCGGTGCTCACCCTCGACGCCGGGGACACCATCCAGGGCACGCCGCTGGCCTACTACTACGCCCGCATCGACCCGATCACCGGCGGCTCGACCCACCCGATGGCCCGGGCGATGAACCTCGTCGGCTACGACGCCGCGGCGCTGGGCAACCACGAGTTCAACTACGGCATCGAGACTCTGCGCACCTTCGAGTCGCAGCTCGACTTCCCGCTGCTCGGCGCCAACGCCGTCGACCCCGCCACCCACCGCCCGGTCTTCGCGCCCTACGTCATCAAGCGCTACCGGGTGAAGCACGGACCGGACCTCACCGTCGGCGTGCTCGGCCTCACCAACCCCGGCATCGCGCTGTGGGACAAGGCCAACGTCGAGGGCCGCATGGAGTTCCCCGGGATCGTCGAGCAGGCGAAGCGGTTCGTCCCCGAGCTCAAGCGCCGGGGCTGCGACGTGGTCGTCGTCAGCGCCCACAGCGGCACCGACGGCTCCTCCTCGTGGGGCGACGCCCTCCCCTGGATCGGAGAACGCCTCGACCCTGGTGGCCGAGCAGGTGCCCGGTGTCGACGCGATCCTGGTCGGCCACGCGCACAAGGAGATCCCCGACAACCACGTCACCAACGCCGTCACCGGCCACGACGTGCTCCTGTGCGAGCCGCTCTACTGGGGCATGCGGGTCGCGGTGATGGACCTCGACCTCGAGCTGCACCGCGGTCGGTGGAAGGTCGTCGCCTCGCACGGCCAGACCCTCAACTCCAACACCGTCGACGGCGACCCGGCCGTGCTCGCCGCCGTGCGCCAGCAGCACCAGACGGTCGTCGACTACGTCAACTCCCCCGTCGGCACGTCCACGACCGCGCTGTCGGCGGAGCGGGCGGTGGTCGAGGACGTCGCGATCATCGACCTCGTCCAGTACATCCAGGCCGACGCCGTCAAGGCCGGGCTCACCGGTGCCGACGCCGCGCTGCCCGTGCTCTCGATCGCCGCGCCGTTCAACCGCGCGGCCTCGTTCCCCGCCGGCCAGGTGTCGGTGCGCGACGTGGCCGGTCTCTACATCTACGACAACACGCTGCTCGGCGTGAAGGTCACCGGCGCCCAGGTGAAGGACTACCTGGAGTACTCCGTGCGCTACTTCAAGCAGGTCTCCGGCACCGGCCCGTTCACGACCGCCGACCTCACCAACGCCGGCACGCCGAGCATCCCCGACTACAACTTCGACTCGGTGGCCGGTCTCGACGCGCCGCTGACCTACGACATCGACGTGTCGCAGCCGGTCGGGTCGCGCATCGTGGGCCTGGCCTACGGCGGCGTGCCGGTCGCGGCGGACCAGGAGTTCGCGATGGCGGTCAACAACTACCGCCAGTCCGGCGGCGGCGGCTTCCCGCACGTCGCGGCCGCCCCGGTCGTCTACAACCGGCAGAACGAGATCCGCCAGCTGATCATCGACTGGGTCACCGAGCACGGCACGATCGACCCCGCGCAGTTCGCGTCGGTCGACTGGCGCCTGGTCTCCGGCGGTCAGCCGATCACCGTGTCCTGACCTCGCCCCCAGCGCACCCCGCCCGGTCCTCCGGGCGGGGTGCGCCGCATTTCGGCTCTCCTCAGCGGCGTCCGGTCCCACCCCAGGGGGTGCGGCCCGGAGAACGATCGACGTCGTGACCAATCCGTGACCCGCAGCGGCCCCGAACGTCCCCCGTCACACCAGCCGGGCTCCAGTCCCGGCGGGCCGTCGAATCTTCGACGACTTGAACGTACGGCGAACACCCCTGATCGGAGTACGCATGTTCGGCAAGGCAGTAGTCACAGACATGATCAACCGGAGCGCGGAGAACGAGACCGACCGCCGGCTCTTCCTGAAGTCCGCCGGTGTCGCCGGTCTCGGCGTCGTCGGCGCCGGTGCGCTGGGCGCCACCGCCCCCGCGATGGCGGCGAGCGGCGTCAGCGACGCCGCGGTCCTGAACTTCGCGCTGAACCTGGAGTACCTGGAGGCGGAGTTCTACTCCTACGCCTACTTCGGTCGCGGGCTGCAGGACAAGTACACGACCGGCAAGGGCAACCGCGGACTCGTGAAGGGCGGCCGCAAGGTCAACTTCGCGACGCCCGCCATCGCTCGCTACGCGAAGGAGATCGCCAAGGACGAGATCGACCACGTCCAGTTCCTGCGCAAGGCCCTCGGCGGCGCCAAGGTGTCGCGTCCGGCCATCAACATCCAGGAGAGCTTCACCGCTGCGGCGACCGCGGCCGGCCTGATCCAGCCCGGCCAGACCTTCGACCCGTACGCCAACGAGGACAACTTCCTCCTCGCGGCCTTCGTGTTCGAGGACGTGGGCGTCACGGCCTACAAGGGCGCGGCCCCGCTCATCACCAACAAGACCTACCTGGAGGCTGCGGCCGGCATCCTGGCCGTCGAGGCCTACCACGCCGGCATCGTGCGCAGCGCGCTGTACTCCAAGGGTCTGCAGGACGCCGCCCGCGCCATCTCCGACGCGCGCGACAGCCTGGACGGCAAGTCCAACAAGGACCAGCCGATCGGCACGGACCGGTCCGCGAACCTGGTGCCCACCGACAACAACGGCATCGCCTTCAGCCGCTCGCCGGGCCAGGTGCTCAACGTGGTCTACCTCAACCCGAAGTCGGTCACCAAGGGCGGGTTCTTCCCCAAGGGCGTCAACGGCGCCGTCAACAAGAGCGCGTGATCCACGTGCCCGCCATCGAGATCGTCGCAATGCTGATGCTCACGGCCGTCGTGCTGCGTGCGGTGTGGCTGGTGACCCACCAGTCCGCCCACCACGCAGCGCTGCAGCCGGCGCGTTGGTCCCGCGAGGTCGACCGGGTCCTGGTCGGGCACTCCGCCCGGCACCGGGCCTGATCCGAGGCCTCGATCCCCTCGGGTGGACCGGGCGCCCACGTGCGCCCGGTCCGCCCCGGACAGCAGGGAGGACCCCCATGTTCGGCATCGGACTGCCCGAGCTCGCCGTGCTCGCCTTCTTCGGCGTGGTGCTGCTCGGACCCGACAAGCTCCCGGGGCTGGCCAGGCAGCTGGCCCACGGCATCAAGGCCGCCAGGCGCATGGGCGACTCCGTGCGCGACGACCTGCGCTCCTCGCTCGGTGAGGACTACGCCGACCTCGAGCTCCGCGACCTCGACCCGCGCCAGATGGTGCGCCGCCAGGTCGAGGAGATCCTCGCCGAGCGCGAGAGGAGACACCGAGGACGACACCGAGGACGACGAGCACGACGACGACGAGGACCTCACCTCGTCCCAGGAAGCACCCCCGGCAACACACCATCGAAGCACCCCCGGCAACACCCATCGCAGCACCCGTTGAGAGGAAGACAGCATGACTTCCACGACCATCGCACCCCTGCTGATCGGCGGACTGGGCGGCATGGAGATGATCATCATCCTCGCCGTGCTGGTCCTGCTCTTCGGCGCAAGCAAGCTCCCCGAGCTCGCCCGCGGCTCCGGCCAGGCGCTCAAGATCTTCAAGGCCGAGACCAAGGGCCTCATCGACTCCGACAAGGACGAGAAGCCGGTCACCACGACCGCCGCGGCCACCACGACGACGCAGCCGGTCGTCGAGACCACCGTCTCCGAGCCGATCATCGTCGAGACGCCGCGCGAGCACGACGTCCACCGCGGCTGACGGGGGCACCTGATGTCGATCGCCACCGTCGTGGACGTGCTCCGCGGACCCACCGCCCGACCGGGCACGGTCACCGGGAGCATGTCCCTGGCCGACCACCTCCGTGAGGTGCGGGCCAGGCTGATCCGCTCCGCCCTCGTCCTCGTGGTGGCGTTCTTCGTCGCGCTGCCCTTCTACGACCAGCTGCTCTCGCTGGTCCTGGGCCCCTACAACCAGGCGCAGACGCTCATCGGGGAGGACACGGTCAGCACGGCGTACGTCGCCGGCGCCACCGGGCCCCTGATGCTCAACCTCAAGCTGTGCGGCACCGCCGCGCTCGTCGCCGCCAGCCCCTACTGGCTGTGGCAGGTGTGGGCGTTCGTCGTCCCGGGGCTGCTGCCCCGGGAGAAGCGGTGGTCGCACGTCTTCGCCGCCGTCGCCGGCCCGCTCTTCATCGCCGGCGTCGCGCTGGGCTACTACGTGCTGCCCAAGGGCCTCGGCGTCCTGATCGGCTTCACGCCCGCCGGCATGGAGAACCTCGTCGAGTTCGGCGACTACTTCTCCTTCTTCAGCCGGATGCTCCTCGTCTTCGGCATCGCGGTCGAGATCCCGTTCTTCCTCGTGCTGCTCAACCTCGCCGGTGTCGTCTCCGGCGCCCAGCTGGGCCGGCACCGCTCGATCATCTTGATGTCGGCCGTCGTGTTCGCCGCCGTCGCCACCCCCTCGACCGACCCGTTCTCGATGCTGATGCTCGCGATCCCGATGATGGTGCTCTTCGTCCTCGCCGAGGTCGTGTGCCGTGCCATCGACCGACGCCGCCTGCGCCGCACCCCCGTCCTGGCGACGCTGACCGACAAGGACTGAGATGTTCCAGACCCCGAGGTACGCCGCGCCGCCCACCCGCCGTGCGACGTCCGCGGCCGCCACCGCGGTGCTCGGCGAGCCGGCACCGGCCGTCGGGTTCCGCGGCCGGCTGGGCCGGATGTGGCCGCTGCTCGGCCCGGCGTTCGTCACGGCCGTGGCCTACGTCGACCCGGGGAACTTCGCCACGAACATCTCCGCCGGCTCGGCCTACGGGTACCTGCTCGTGTGGGTCGTGGTCGTCAGCAACGTCATGGCGATGCTGATCCAGTACCTCTCCGCCAAGGCGGGCGTCGCCACGGGCCTGAGCCTCCCGGCGCTCTGCCGTGAGCACCTCCCCCGCCGCGTCGCCAACGGCCTCTGGGGCCAGGCCGAGCTCGTGGCGATCGCGACCGACCTCGCCGAGGTCGTCGGCGGCGCGCTCGCGCTGAAGCTGCTCTTCGACCTCCCGCTCCTCGCCGGGGGCATCATCACCGCCGCGGTGTCGTTCCTGGTCCTGGGGCTCAAGGGCAGGAGCCACCGGCGCTTCGAGACCGTCATCATCGGCCTCCTCGGCGTGATCCTCGTGGGCTTCGTGTACGACGTCGCGATCAGCGGGGTCGACTCGATGGCGGTGCTCGACGGCACGCTCCCCCGGTTCGCGGGCATGGACAGCGTGATGCTCGCTGCCGGGATGCTCGGTGCGACCGTCATGCCCCACGCGATCTACCTGCACAGCGCGCTCACCAGCGAGCGCCTCCACGCCCGCACCGAGCAGGAGCGGGTCACCGTCATGCGCAGCCAGCGCGTCGACGTCGTCGTCGCGATGACCGTCGCCGGCCTGATGAACCTCTCGCTCCTGCTGGTCGCCGCCTCGGCCCTGTCGGGTCAGGGCATCGACACCATCGAGGCCGCCCACGCCGGTCTCGGCGACTCCCTCGGCACGGGAGCCGCGCTCCTGTTCGCCCTCGGCCTGCTGGCCTCCGGGTTCGCCTCGAGCAGCGTCGGCACGCTGTCGGGCCAGGTGATCATGGAGGGCTTCATCCGCCGCCACGTCCCGGTCGCCGTGCGCCGGCTCATCACCCTGGCGCCGGCGCTGGTCATCCTCGCCCTCGGCGTCGACCCGACCGCCGCGCTCGTCGGCTCCCAGGTCGTGCTGTCCTTCGGCATCCCGTTCGCGCTGGTGCCGCTGGTGTGGTTCACCGCGCGCCGCGACGTGATGGGCTCGCTGGTCAACCGGCCCGTCACCACCGCCGCCGGCGTGCTGGTGGCCGCGGCCATCATCGCGCTCAACGCCGTGCTGCTGGTGCAGCTCGCGAGCTGACGCACCTGCACGTAGTAACCGCGCCGAGCTGACGCATCTGCACGCCGGGGCAGTGCCGAGCTGACGCATCTGCACGCCCGGGCAGTGCCGAGCTGGCGCATCTGCACGTGCCAACAGCGCCGAGCTGACCGGTGTGGGTCAGGCGTAGTCCATCGCCACGTAGCGGCCGTCGGGCGTGACCGGGTCGTCGACGTTGATGGCGACCACGTTCTCGCCCGGCTCGGGCAGCTGCTCGGGGCGCCGGTCGAGGTGGACGCCCGCGATCATGCAGCGCACCGACCCTCCGGCGAGCTCGATGGTCGGGATCTCCACCGCGACGATCTCGCACGACTCCTCGATCGCCGCCACCTGGTCGGGGCGCAGCGAGCGCTTGGCCCGCGCCGACATGGTCATGACGTAGCGGCGCCGGCCCTCCGGCGTACGCCCGCAGAGCTCCACGGCGTTGCCGGCGAACTCGCGGATCTGGTCCTCGGTGAGCTCCACGATGGTGCGCCCGGTGACGGCCAGGCGCTCGCGGACCTGCTCGCGGCGGTCCTCGTCGGGGATCATCTCGAGGGCGATCATGGCCACCTCGGTGCCGATGCAGGCGATGACGTTGGTGTGGTAGACCGGCACGCCCTCGGAGTCGATCGCGTCGAAGGCCATCGGCTCGTAGGTGAAGTCGGTGCAGAAGCGCTCGAGGACCGCGACGTCGGCGCGGTGGCTGCGCGCGGTGTAGGCCACGCGCGAGATGTGGTCGAGGACCATCGCCCCGGTGCCCTCGAGGAAGATGCCGTCCGGCTCGAGGCCGGAGTAGTCGACGATCGTCTGCACGCGGTACTGCGACTTCAGCATCTCGAGCACGTCGGCGCGGCGCTCGTGGCGCCGGTTGGAGGCGTACATCGGGTAGACCGCGACCGCGCCGCCGGCGTGGGTGGAGACCCAGTTGTTCGGGAAGACGCTGTCGGGCCGGGTGTGGTCGTCGTCCTCGAACACGTGGACCCGGACGCCGACCGCGCGCAGCGCCTCGGCCAGCGCGTCCATCTCGGCGAGCGCCTTGGCCGAGGTGGCCTCGTCGGACTGCCCGGCGGGCGCGTCGGACTGGAAGGCGTTGTCCGCGGCGGTCGCCGGGTTGGGCACGAAGTTCGCCGCGCGGACGAGGATGACGGCAGAGGGGGCCTGGGCACTCACGGGAGGAATGTAGGGGACGGGCGTCCCCGGTAGCGAGTCAGGCCACGACGGCGGCGATCTGCTCCGCGACGTCGACCGGGTCGTGGCCGAGGGCGGCGTCGTAGCAGGCCAGCTCGTTGACCAGCCAGCCCGGCACCTCGGAGGGCTGCCACAGCCCGCACGGCACGATGCCGTGCTCCTCCACGTGGGCCACGACCCGCTCGTTCACCTCGTCGGCCTCGCCCGGTGCGTAGGCGAGGAACGTCGCGATGTGGGGCACCTCCGGGAAGGTCCGGATCCCGCGCTGGTTGAGCTCGGCGGCCAGCCGGAGGGCCCAGGCGTGGCCGTCGGCGAACCGGTCGAGCCCCTGCGGCCAGGCCCATCAGCCCACCCACCGCCGCGGCGGTCATGGAGAAGAGCGTGCCGCCCATCCGCTGGCGCCAGGACCGGAGCTCGGGCGCGAGGTCCTCGGGGCACACGACCAGCGCGCCGCTGGGAGCACCGAGGCCCTTGTAGAGCGAGACGTACATCGAGTCCACCAGCTCGGCGGCCTCGGTGAGGCTGCGCCCCCAGTGGGGCACCGACTCCCAGATCCGGGCGCCGTCGGCGTGGAGCGGGACGCCGCGCTCGCGGGCCGCGGCGGAGAGCTCGACGAGGTCGTCCCACGACGGCAGCAGGCACCCGGCGTCACGCAGCGGAAGCTCGACCAGCGCGGCGCCGAGGCGGCCCGGGACGGCGGCGAGCGACGCGGCCGTCGGCGTCTCGCGACCCGTGGTCAGCCACTCGAGCTCGAGGCCCAGCACGCGCCGGGGGCCGTCCTGCTCGTGGTGGACCAGGTGGGACTGGTCGGGCAGCGCCACGCGACGCGACCCGGAGCGGTCGCACCACGCGCGCAGGGTGGCCTGCTGGGCCATCACCCCGGAGGGGAACATGACCGCCGCGGGCTTGCCGAGCAGCTCGGCGACCTCCGCCTCGAGCCGGGCGACCGCCCCGCGCTCGCCGTAGGCGTCACGCTCGATGCCGTGCTCCTCGGCGAAGTCCGCGAGCGCCCGCAGGCTGTCCGCGGGCGTCTCCGGGGCACGCCAGAAGACGACCTCGGCGGTGGCCGAGGCGGCGCGGAACCGGTCCTGCAGCTCGCTCACTCGACCAGCGCCGGTGTCAGGACTGCTTCTTGAACCAGTACGTCGTCTGCACGCTGGGGATGACCTGCACCAGCTCCCAGCCGTTGGCGCCGAGCGAGGACAGCAGGTCCTCCCACGACTCGGTGTCGGCCACGAGCGCCTCGGGGTCGGCGTTGTAGCCACCGACCTCGACGTTGCCCTGGTCGTCGACGGTGATCTCGAGGTGTGCCCAGGAAGCCATGCCGCGATCCTGCCACAGCCCGCCCGACTCCTCGACCCGCCCGCCCGTCGGGTCACCCGTCCGCCCCGACGGGCCGCCCGTCCGGCCACCCGTCCGGCTCACCCGTCGCCGAGGGGCCACTCGGCCAGGACCCGGCACGCGCCCGACTCCCACCACGCCAGCTGGAGGCGGTCGAGGACCACCTCGACCGGGACCACGTCGGCCAGCAGCGCCACGGTCGAGGCCACGTCGACCTCGTCGGAGGCGGCGTCGAGGGTCAGGTGCGGCGTGAGGTCCTCCGGACCGCCGTGCCGGCCGCCGTACGGCGGGTGCTGCGGGAAGGCGGCCACCAGCCGGGCGGTGAGGTCGCGCAGCTGGTCGGCGGGCGTCGGGCACGAGGTGGATGATCCCGTCGGGGAACCGGGCGACGTCGGCCAGCCGAACCCCGATCGGCGCGGTCGCGGACGCGATCCGGGCGACGGTCGCCAGCACCTCGGGCCCGGGTGCGGGGTCGAAGGGACCGAGCGCCGTGACGTGCGCGTGGGCGAAGCGGGGGTCGTCGGAGACGAAGCCGGTGTCGTAGTGGGCGGTCCGCGCCCGCACCCAGTCCTCGAGCGGCGGCACGGGCAGCTGCAGCACGGAGTGGCCGGTCACGGGGACAGACTGGCAGCAGCGCGCCGCACGACCCTCACTAGGCTGGCGCGACCATGGACGAGACCTTGCGCAACGGCCCCGCGCCCACCGGCCCCGTGTCCCCGCCGTCCCCCGAGGTCGCCGCCCGCGCGCGCGAGCGCCTCGCCGGCCTCGCGACGCCGGCCGGCGCGCTGGGCCGCGTCGGCGAGCTCGGCGCGTGGCTGGCCGCCGCGCAGGGCGAGGTCCCGCCGCGCCCGCTCACCGACGTACGCCTCGTGGTGCTGGCCGGTGACCACGGCGTCGCCGCTCACGGGGTGTCGGCGTACCCGGCCGCGGTGACCGAGGCGATGGTGCGCACGATCGTCGCCGGCCGGGCCGGGGTGTCGGCGCTGGCCGCGGCCCACGGCGTCGCGGTCACGGTGCTCGACGTCGCGGTCGACGCCGACCTGTCCGACCTGCCCGCCGAGGTCACCGCCCACAAGCTCGGGCGCGGGTCGGGCGCGATCCACCGCGAGGACGCGCTCACCCGCGAGCAGGCCGAGGCGGCGCTCGCGCTCGGCGCCCGGTTGGCCCGCGAGCACGCCGCCGACGGCGCGCAGCTGCTGATGACCGGCGACCTCGGCATCGGCAACACCACTCCTGCCGCCGCCCTCGTGGCGGCGCTTCTGGGGCTGCCGGCCGACGAGGTCACCGGCCGCGGCACGGGCGTCGACGACGCCGGCTGGGCCCGCAAGCGCGACGTCGTCGCCGCAGCGCTGGCGCGCGTCGGCGACCGCGCGGCAGATCCCGTCGCGGCGCTCGCCGCCCTGGGCAGCGCGGACCTCGCGGTCGCGGTCGGCCTCCTCGCGGAGTCCGCACGCCTCGGGGTGCCGGTGCTGCTCGACGGCCTGATGTCGGTCTCCTGCGCGCTGGTCGCCGAGGCCCTGGCGCCCGGCGCCCGGGCGTGGTGGGTCGCCGGGCACCGCTCCACCGAGCCTGCCCAGGCCCACGCCCTCAAGGCGCTCGGCCTCGAGCCGCTGCTCGACCTCGGCATGCGGCTCGGCGAGGGCTCGGGCGCCGTCGCGGCGCTGCCCGTCCTGCGCTCGGGCATCGCCGTGCTGCGCGACGTCGCGCTGCTCGCGGAGATCCTGCCTTCGTGAGCGCTCCCCCGCTCCCGGGCGACCCCGCGGCAGACTCCACGGCCGACGACGCCGGTTCCAGCGCCGGCGCGTCCGGTGCCACGGCGTCCGGCGCCCCTGCGTCCGGCACCGCTGCATCTAGCACCCCCGCGCCCGACAGCAGGGTGTCCGGCTGGACGTCGCCCGCCACGCTGCGGGATGCGTGGCTCCTCGCGACCGGGACGCTGACCGCGGTGCGGGTGCCGCCCCCGGCGCGGGTGGACCGGACGGTCGCCGGGCTGGCGATGCTGCTCGCGCCGGTCGCCGTCGTACCGCTCGCCGTGGCCGCCGCGCTGGTCGTGCTGCTCGCCGGCCTCGTCGACCTGCCGCCGCTCGCGACGGCGTACGTCGTGCTGCTCGTGCTGGCCCTCGGCACCCGCGCCTTCCACTGGGACGGCCTGGCTGACGCCGCCGACGGGCTGACCGCGTCGTACTCCCGCGAGCGCTCGCTGGAGGTGATGCGCACCGGGCCGGTGGGGCCGGCGGGCGTGGTCGCGGTCGTGCTGGTCGCCGGCCTGCAGGCGGCTGGGCTGACGTCGGTGGTGCGCCACGACCACGGCTGGTGGGCGGTTGCCCTGCTGGTCTGCGTCTCGCGCGTGGGCCTGGCTCTGGCGTGCGTCCGCGGCGTCCCGGCGGCGCGCCCCGACGGTCTGGGCGCGACGTGCATCGGCGCCGTCCCGGTGGTCGGCGCGGCGGTCGCGCTCGTCGTCGGGGTCGTCCTCGCGGGGCTCGCCGGCCACGCGCTGGGCTCGGTGGTGGCGGGCGTGGCCGGGCTCGTGCTGGCCGTCGGCGCCGTCGTCGCGCTGCTGGTGCGCTGCTCGCGCCGGCTGGGCGGCATCACCGGCGACGTGCTGGGCGCCGTGGTCGAGGTGTCCCTCGCCGTGCTGCTGCTGGCCGCAGCGGCGACCTAGTCGCCCGAGCCGGGCTCCGCCATCTGCCGGTGCATCGCGGCCTTGAGCCGGTCGGGCATCGCCTTGCCGGCGGCCTCCTGCACCTTGGTCTTGAGTCCCCCGCCGACGACGCGGGGCTTGCCGGCCATCAGCGCGTCGAAGCCCTGCCGGGCGACCTGCGCGGCGTCGTCCTTCTTCGACGTCCCCACCTTGGTGTCCTCGGCCATGTCGGCGCGCTCGAAGAAGTCCGTGTCGGTGGGCCCGGGCATGAGCGACGTGAGTGTCACGCCCGTGTCCTTGAGCTCGTCCTGGAGGGCCTCGGTGAAGGACTGGAGGAACGACTTCGACGCGTTGTAGACCGCCTGGAACGAGCCCGGCATCGTCGAGGCGATCGACGACGTGACCAGCACCCGTCCCTCGTCGCGGGCGACCATGTCGCGCAGCACGAGCTTGGCCAGCCGCACGGTCGAGGTGACGTTGAGGTCGATGATCGAGAGCTCGTCCGCGAGGTCGGTGTCGACGAACGCGCCGCCCTGCCCGTGGCCCGCGTTGAGCGCGATGGCGGCGAGCGGCCGGCCGTCGGCCCTCATGGCGGAGTAGAGCGTCTCGACGCCCTCGGCAGTGCGGAGGTCGACCTGCACCGGTGTCACGTCGGCCTCGCCCTCGGCGCGCAGGACCGCGGCGGCCACCGCGATCTCGGCGTCCTCGGCGGCGACGACGACGTCGAAGTCGTGCTGGACGAACTGCCGCGCCAGCTCGAGGCCGATGCCGCTCGAGGCCCCGGTGACGACCGCGAGGGGTCGGCCCTCACGGGCGCGGTCGGGCGAGGTGACGCCGGTGGGCTGAGGGGTGGACGCAGGCTGCTCGGTCATGTCGACCCGTACCCATGCCCCCGCGTCCGATTCCCCGGTCTCCGGGAGGACAGGCGGTCTCTGCGAGGATGCGCGCCATGCGGATCCTGGTCACCGGCGGCGTCCGGTCGGGCAAGTCGACGCACGCCGAGCAGCTCGTCGGCGACCTGGCCGACGGCGGCGCGGCGACCTACGTCGCCGCCGGCCCCTCCCCCGACGTCGAGGCCGACCCCGACTGGTCCGCCCGCGTCGCCGCGCACCGCGACCGCCGCCCGGCCGCGTGGACGACGGTCGAGACCCAGGACCTCGCGCCGGTGCTGCGCGACGCCGACGCCCCCGTGCTCATCGACTGCCTCGGCACCTGGCTCACCGCCGTGATCGACGCCGCGGACGCCTGGGACCAGGACTCCGACACCGTCCACGCGCTCGTCCTCTCCCACGTCGACGAGCTCACGGCCGCGCTGAGCGTCGCCACTGTCGACGTCGTGCTCGTGACCAACGAGGTCGGCCTCGGAGTCGTCCCGGAGCACCGCTCCGGCCGGCTCTTCCGCGACCTCCTCGGCACGGTCAACCAGCGCGTCGCCGCCGCCTGCGACGAGGTGCACCTCGTCGTCGCCGGGCGCGTGCTGCGGCTCTGAATCAGGGCCGCACCCGGGTCGGGGCCCGCTCGTGACCATCAGCGCAGGCAGTTCGGCGCAGTCTGGCTGCTGTTGAGCGTGGCCCGCGCGTCCCGCTCGCGAACTGCCTGCCGTGGTGCGTGGCCGGGCACGACCTCCGTCTCGCGACCCCGCGGTCAGGTGAGCGGGTCGGGGAGCTCCGCCGCCCGGGCCACGACATCGGCCCACCCGATGGCGATCGCCGCTACCTCGGCCGCATGGTCCTGTGCGAACGCTTGGACGTCGCTGGACACCTCGGCGTAGTGGGTCTCGTAGACCTCGGCGCGACACGACCAGTCGATCTCTTCCAGCGACGCCTCGAGCGCGAGGAAGTCCTTCCATGCTTGAGCGAAGGAGTCCTCGTCCACGCCGATGGGCGGGATGTCATCCGCCCGCGGCGCGCGCCGGACCAGCTCGGCGCGCCACGCCCCCACCTCGGCCGCGTCGACGCTGAAGTCCTCGGACCCATCAGCGAAGCAGGCGTCGTAGGCGGTCACGTCACCGTGGGCGACATCCCAGCCGCGCAGCATCTCCCACCACTGCTCGCGCAGGTGGGCGACCCCGTGCGGCTCGGACACGTGCCCGACCTGGTCATCCGGTGCCGACCGCCGCCGCGAGAGGCAACGGTCGATCGCCGGGTCCTGGCCGGTTGGCGGCTCGCCCGACTGGAGCTCCTCTTCGCTGCGGAGGAACTGGACGGTGTCGCGAAGGGAGTCGCTGGTCGTGTGCGCCAGTGGCGCGGCGTACAGCACGCTCGTCGCGAGAGCGTCGGTGCGCGGAGCTGGCCCTGTGGTGGCCGACCAGTCCCACTCGGGGAAGCCCTCACCGGCCATGCAGACATCCATCGCTCCGTTGACAGCCCACGCGCGCAGCCGATCCCGTGCCTCGCGCTCGACGACCGTGCCGTCAAATGCCTCGAACACCGCGTCGGCCTGGTACCGGAGAGCGAGGGAGGCAGCGGACGGAGGACTCGGGGTCGCTCTCGGAGCCGAGCCCGAGGCCCCGCACCCGACCACGCTGGCCGCCACCACGCATGCCGCCAGGACGGCCGCGGGCCGGTGGGCGGCCGCGTGGCTCGGGAGGTGCACCAGGTCAGCATGACCGGCCCAGGTGTCGTCGGTGAAGAGCTCCGTGCGTGAGGAAGCTGTGAAGGATCTCCTCACGTCCGCCGGGCGAAGCGCACCTTGCCGTGCTTGTCGAGCGAGTGCTGGAACGCCGGGTCGTGGACGACTCGGTGGTGGCGGGGACAGAGGAGCCGGCCGTTGTCGAGGCTGGTCGCCCCTCCCCTGCTCCACGGAACGTCGTGGTGGGCGTGGCACAGGGCGGGCGGCATGTCGCATCCTGCCGCGCTGCAGCCCCCGTCCCGGAGGCTCAGGGCGATGCGCTGGACCTCGGAGTGGAGTCGTCGCCTGCGGCCCACGTCGAGGACGACCGACCCGGCGCCCAGCACCACGGGGATGATGCCCGCCCGGCACGACAGGCGCCGGGCCTCCCCCGCACTGATCCGCTCGCCGGTGTCGAGCGAGGCGGCCCGCAGCCCGCCCATCAGGGAGTCGAGGTCCATCGTGACCACGACCGTGGCGGAGACCCCGCCCGTCGTCGGGACGGTGTCGCCGGACCTGGTATCGACGTACTCCATGAAGGCCTGGCCCATCCGGTGGCGTGTGAGCGTGCGCGCGTCGGTGCCGTCTCCGTCGTGCGGGCGGCGCCCGGGGGCCGCAGGGCGAGCAGCTGCTTGCGCAGCATCGCCCCGTGGAGCGAGGGGATCGAGAAACGTCCGTAGCACCGGCCGTGGCCGTCGTCCGCCATCGTGAACGACGCCGCAGCCCGGGCGTCCGCCTCCTCGGCCTCCAGCCGCCGCGCCTCCTCGGCGTCCGCCGCGGCGGGGTCGACGACCTCGAGCACGCGTCGTCCGAGCACGCGCAGCGCCTTCGCGTCGTGCTCCGCCGCAGCGGCCAGCAGCCACTCCTCCGCTGCCGCGGCCACTCCGTCCGGGAGGTCGTCGGGCAGGGCGTCGACCGCGTCGACGACGGCTCGGGCCTGGTCGGTCCGCACGTCGCCCGATCCGAGCGCGGCCGCCACGGGCTCGTGGTCCTCCAGCGCGCCCGCGAGCCGCGAGAGTCGACTCGCCTCCGCGCGGGTCGTCCGGGTCTCGTGCGCCCACCAGGCCACCGTGCTCGTCGCCCCCGTGTCCAGACCCACTCCCACGGTCTCGGCGTGACGCAGGACCCGCATGAGGAACCCGTCGAGTCGGCTCCGCGCCCGGGTGAGCGCGACGAGCACCTCCGCCGCCTCCGCCGTCGGCATCGACCACAGCGCCAGGTCCGCGACGGACGCCAGCTCGTCGTCGAGGACCCGTGCTGCGCGGGCGGCCGGGTGCTCGTCGTGCTGGTGCAGTGCGGTCATGGATCCACCGTCGCGACCGGGTCCGACACCGGACACGACTCCTGCGGAAGCCCTGTGGACAGACGCCCGTCAGGGGCCTCTGTGGACGTTTCGTGGCCCGCGACAACCGCTAGGGTCCGACCGTGTCCTCGGTCAGCAACCCGGTCTTCGACCGGCTCTTCGACGACGCGGTGCCTGCGTTGCTCGCGGGCGAGCACCGGCGCGACGAGCCGCCTGTCGACGGTGGGCGCTGGCCGGTCAGCGTCGTCGCGGTCCCGGACGACGCCGCCCGCGACGTCCTGGCCGGCGTGCTGGACGAGGCGCTGGTACACGCGGGTCCCACCGACCCGGTGAGCGGCGAGTGGGTACGTGCGCTCGACGCGGTGGCGCGCACGTCGCCTCCTGTCCGGCTGCGGCTCACGGGAGTCACCCTCACCAGGAGTGGCGTGCTCGTGCAGGCCGAGCCCGTCGACGACTCCGCGTGGGAGCTGATGCGAGGACTCCGCGACGAGCTCGGGCCACTGGCCTGGTACGAGGACCAGGGCGCGCCGCGCGACATCTGGTACTCCACCGTCCTGCACTTCGCGGCTCCCCTGCTCGACCCGGCCGGGCTCGTCGCGTGGGCGGAGCAGAACAGGCGATCGCTCCAGCACGAGACCGTCCTCGACTCCCTGAGTCTGGTCCGGTTCCGCTACGCCGTCCGCCCAGGTCGTCGCCACATGGCCATGGAGCACTGGCACCGAGCACGCCTCGCGGGCGCCGGCCACGACACCCCAGAGGAGCTGCGATGACCACCCAGCACGACTGGATCGACCTGCTCCGCACGGGCACCACGCGCTTCGCCGAGCTGCTGGCGAGCAGCGACCCGACCGCAGCGGTGGAGCACTGCCCGGGCTGGAGCGTGCGGGACGTGGCGGTGCACCTCGGCGGAATCCATCAGTGGGTCGTGCACGCCGTCGAGGCCGGCGACCCCCACCTCGAGCCCGAGCCGCCCGCGTCCGAGGACGATCTGGCCGACTGGTACGCCGAGCAGGCCGGCGCGATGGTCAGGCTGCTCGCCGACTCACCGGCCGACCGGCCGGCCTGGACGCTGGACCGCGACGACCGCACGGTCGGGTTCTGGCGACGGCGCCAGGTGCACGAGGTGCTGGTGCACACGTGGGACGTCGAGCACGCGGTCGGTGCACCACGGCCGATCGACCCGGCGCTGGCGTGGGACGGCGTACGGGAGGTCGTCGACGTGCTGCTGCCACGACAGGTCCGGCTGGGTCGTACGCCCGATCTCGGGGACGATGCGGGCGACGCCGTCAGGCTGGTCGCCACGGACCTCGGACCCGAAGCCGCGGCGACACTCGGCGACCCGGCCGACGGCGAGAACCTCGTCGAGGTCCGGGCCGAGGCCGAGCGCCTGCTGCTCCTGCTGTGGCACCGCGCCGACGCCACCGACCTCGACCCGCGCGCAGCGGCGGTCCTGGGACAGGCGCTGACTCCCTGACGAGGGCCCGACCAGAAGCACCGACCCCGACGCGGCCCGGCCAGCGGCCCCCGAAGCGTGAGCATCAGCACCCGGTCCGCCCGCGCCGAACACGTGCGCGAGGATGACGCGCATGAGGATCGAGGACGCGCTGCTGCGCGCGCAGCAGGCGGCCGCGCCCGAGGTCGGCCGCGGGCAGGTCGCGACCTACATCCCGGGCCTGGCGTCGGTCGACCCGCACCAGTTCGGCATGGCGATCGCGTCGGTCGACGGCAGCGTCCACGTCATCGGCGACGCCGACGTGCCGTTCTCGGTGCAGAGCATCAGCAAGGTGTTCACCCTCGCGCAGGTCGTCTCCGCCGAGGGCGAGCAGATCTGGACGCGCGTGGGCCGCGAGCCGTCCGGCAACCCGTTCAACTCCTTCCTCCAGCTCGACCAGGAGGCCGGGCGACCGCGCAACCCGTTCATCAACGCCGGCGCCCTCGTCGTCACCGACCGCCTCCAGTCGCTGACCGGCGACGCCAGCGGCGCCTTGCGCGCGCTGATGCGCCGTGAGAGCGGTCGCGCGGACATCGACGGCGACGCCGACGTGGCGCGCTCCGAGCTCGGGGCCGGGCACCGCACGTTCGCGATGGCGCACCTGCTGGCCAGCTACGGCAACCTCGAGCACCCCGTCGACGAGGTGATCGGGCAGTACGTCGCCCAGTGCGCACTGTCGATGAGCTGCCGCGACCTCGCCCTCGCCGGGCTGTTCCTCGCCCGCGACGGCGTGGCCTCGGACGGCACCCAGCTGCTCAGCCCGCGCGAGGCCAAGCGCATCAACGCCGTGATGCTCACCTGCGGCACCTACGACTCCGCGGGCGAGTTCGCCTACCGCGTCGGCCTGCCCGCCAAGAGCGGTGTCGGCGGCGGGATCCTCGCGGTCATCCCCGACCGCGGCGTCGCCTGCGTGTGGAGCCCGTCCCTCGGGCCGTCGGGCTCGTCGGCCGCCGGGCTCGCCGCGCTCGACGCGTTCACGACGTACTCCGACTGGACGGTCTTCTGAGGCAGCCCAGGCGGCGGGCGTCCAGACGGCCACTCATGGTGCCTGTGATCACCGCTCGGACGCAGCGGACCCCCGAGGAGCCTCCTCGGGGGTCCGCGGGTGGTGCTGGATCAGATCAGTGCAGGATCCCGCAGGCAACCGGGTCGGTCGCCTCGGTGGGAAGCGTCGGGTCGAGGTCGCTCATCCCGGCGGCATCGTCGTAGGTCGCGTTCTGGTTGTAGTCGATGCCGTGCACCACGACGGCCACGTCGCCGCGCAGGATTTTCTTGGCGAACGACTTGGTGACCTTGAACTTGCGGTCGTAGTGGATCTTCCCCTTGTCAGCGGTGGGGAAGCGGTCCACGGCGAGCCCGCTCGCGGGGCTGGTGTCTCCGCTTTCGGTCAGCGAGTACCTGACGCTGCCGTAGGCCGGGACGCCCTCGCTGGTGGACAGACGGTGGTCGGCGTTCGTGTCGTCGGCCACGGTCGGACACATGTTGGTCGACGCCTTGTCGAAGTGGAAGTGCATCGCGTGGGGAGCCTTCTTCACCAGACCCTTGGCATCGATGGAGACCGTCACCTTGCGCCCGTCGACGATCACCTTGGAGAAGCCACGCACCCCTGAGTTGTTCAGGGACTCCAGCTTCGCCTTGGTCACGAAGAGCTTGGTCCCGGGCTTGGCCGAGGCCGTCGCGACCGGGTCGGCGGCGTGGGTGGGCGCCTGGACGAGGCCGACGACTCCGAGGGAGGAGGCGAGCAGGCCCACAGCGGCCAGGCGAGTGCGACGTGTACGTGATGTGTGCATCGATGTGCTCCGTTCGCGCCGCGAGGCGCTTATCGGGTAGGAGCCGTGACCTGACAGTGCGGCGGTGGCGGCTCCGGATGGGTCCCTTCACACTCAGACGCGGGCGACCTCGTGTCAAGGCATCCACCGCGGAGCTCACCGCCACGGGTGGTCTCGGGATCGCGCGGTCCTTGTCCCGCCACGGCGGTCGCTCCCGCGACCAGCGACCTCGTGCAGGGCCGCGGACCCGGACGACCCGGCGCAGTCGGACGACCAGGACGTGGGGCACACCACGTGCCTCAGCTCCGACGGGCCCTGGTCGCCCGGGCCGTGGGCTGTGCGCTACGGGGGTCCTCGGGCCAGGCGTGCTTGGGATAGCGACCACGCAGGTCGGCGCGCACGCCCGGGTAGCCGTTGTCCCAGAACGACTCCAGGTCGGCGGTGACGGCAGCTGGGCGTCCCGCGGGTGAGAGCAGGTGCAGCAGGAGCGGGACCCGGCCGCCCGCCAGGGACGGTGCTGCGCCCCAGCCGAAGACCTCCTGCAGCCGCACGGCGAGCACCGGCTGCTCCTGGGAGTAGTCGATCCGTACGTTCGACCCGCTGGGGACCTGCACGCGCTCGGGGGCGAGGTCGTCGAGCCTGCCGGCTTCCTGCCACGGCACCATCGCTCGCAGCGCGGCGGCCACGTCGATGCGACGGAGGTCCTGGGCCGAGCGGACCCGCGCCAGCTGCGGTCCGAGCCAGGAGTCGAGGTGCTCGGTGAGTGCCGCGTCGCTCACGTCGGGCCAGGGGTCACCGAGCGCCCGATGCAGGAAGTCGAGGCGGGCGCGCAGCGCCGTCGGCGCCTCCGTCCACGAGAGGAGGGCGATCCCGTCGCGCGCGAGCGCCTCGGCGATCGCGTCGCTCACGGCCTGCGCGGGAGGATCGCTGAGCGGGACGGAGGTGAGCTCGATCGCGCCCAGCAACGTACGTCGCCGCGCCAGCACCCGCCCGCCGGTCCAGGTGACCTCGTCCACCTCGGTCCACATCGATCCCGCGGCCTCCAGTGCGAGGTCCTCGGTCAGGGGTGCCGCCGCGCGGATCCGGGCCTCACGCTGTCCGGGGCGTCGGTCCGCGTCACCGACCGCGAGCCACTCCAGCCCCGCCAGCGGACCCGGGTCGCGAGGGTCGAGCGCGGCGCCCGTCCCGGAGGCCATGAGGTAGCTCGACGTGCCGGAGCGCTTGCGTGCGATCCGGTCGGGGTGCGCCAGGGCGAGCACCAGACCGACCGCGACGTCGTCGGTGAGGGCCTGCTCGCCCTGTCCGCGGTCGCCGGTCGCCTGCTTGGCGACGATCTCCTCCAGCCGGGTCACCTGGCGGCGCCACGCTGCCGCCCGCTGGTCACCACGCAGCGACCGGAGCGCGGCGACCAGGTCGGCGCCGGGAGCGCGTACGTCCTCGCTCAGCATCGAGACCACCTCCGCGGCCCGCCTCGCACCGACGAGACCCGCCGCGTCGACGAGGGCACGCGCCAGCCGGGGATCGACCGGCACGCCGGCGATCAGCCGGCCCCGCGAGGTGGCCCGCCCGTCCTCGGTCATCGCCCCCAGCCCCACCAGCACGTCCGTGGCCGCCGACAGTGCGTGCGCCGGCGGCTGGTCGAGCAGCGCCAGGTCGTGGACGTCGCTGCCCCAGCAGGCCACCTCCAGGGCGAAGGCGGTCAGGTCGGCGGTGGCGATCTCGGGCTCCGGGTGAGCGGCCAGATGTGCGTGCTCCGCCTCCGACCAGCACCGCAGCACCGTCCCCGGACCCAGCCGCCCGGCGCGGCCGGCCCGCTGCTCGGCACCGGCGCGACTCACCGCGACGGTGACCAGGGACGCCAGTCCGCGACGATGGTCGGTACGCGGCTCGCGGGAGAACCCGGCATCGACTACGACGCGTACCCCGGGCACCGTCAACGACGACTCGGCGACGGCCGTCGAGACGATCACGCGGCGGCGCGGTCCCTCGCTCAGCGCCCGGTCCTGCTCGGCGGAGGACAGACGCCCGTGCAGGGCGTGCACGGCCGCGTCCACGCCGGCCAGGCGACGTACGGTCGCCTCGACCTCCGCGACACCGGGCACGAAGACCAGGACGTCCCCCTCGTACGCGGCGAGCGCACGACGCACGGTCGCCGCGACGTGGTCGTGGAACGCCGGGGTGATCCCCCGGTCGTCGGTGCGGCGCGCCCCCGCAGGCAGCGGGCACCACACCGTCTCGACCGGGTGCAGGGCACCCGGGATGCCGATCACGGGAGCACCCTCCGGGTCGAGCAGCGCCGCCGTCCGCTCGGCCTCGATGGTGGCCGACATCGCGACCAGGGACAGGTCGTCGCGGAGGTTGGCCCGGATGTCGACGAGCAGCGCCAGGGTCAGGTCGGCGTCGAGGTGGCGCTCGTGCACCTCGTCGAGCACGACCGCCCCGACGCCGGCCAGCTCGGGGTCGTGCTGGATCCGCCGGAGCAGCAGTCCGGTCGTCACGAACTCGACACGCGTACGCCGACCGCTGCGACGGTCCCCGCGCACGGAGTAGCCGACGGTCTCACCGACCGGTTCGCCGAGCAGGTGCGCGAGCCGACGGGCGGCAGCACGGGCGGCGATGCGGCTGGGCTGCGTGACCACGACCCGGCCGTCGACGACCCCGGCCACCGCGGGTGGGACCAAGGTCGTCTTGCCGGTGCCCGGCGGCGCCTGGACCACCGCGATGCCGCGGGTGCTGAGCGCCTCGACCACCGCGTCGCAGGCCCACCGTGACCGGGAGGTCGGGCGGTACGGCGAGCAGGTGGCTCAGCGGGTCGAACACTTGTGCAGTGTGCCTGACCGGCGCCTCCGGGACAGCAGGCCTCCGATTCGACCTCCGGGGAGGTGAGTCGGTTCTGGCAGGGCCGGCATCGCCGCTGACCTCAGCTCCCCTCACCGAGTCATATGCGGCGGATCGAGGCACCCACGGACTGTCCAAACACGGACGGCTGACCTGCCGAGCAGCCCGATCGGCAACCAACTCTCTCTTGAGGGCATCTATACATCGTGGGGATCGGCATGCCTGAGGCGGAGCACGGGGGCAGTGGCGGGTCCATTCCAGAAGGTGCAACTGATTCGTCAAGCTTAGTCAGGATGCTCTTGACACTTTCTTGAAGGGGGGGAAAGAATCTGGCGCGTGATGACTCGCAGAACAGCATCGATTCGATCAGCTTTTGTGGCCGCGGTCGCGACCTTCGCCGTGACCGCCACTGCCGGAGCCGCGGCAGCGGCATCTTATAACTTTACGTTTGGCCCGAGCCCATACGGAGGGTACGGGCGCATCAGTGGGGACATGGTCTTCTTCTACACCAAGGACCGGTTCTCGTATGACACCTATGTTGAAGACCTTTGTCCGGGTGACGGGTACGGCGTTGGTTTTGTTTTCCAGGTCGTGGGTGTCGGCGGACAGGGAGCTGTCACGGAAGGTAAAGGCGCGAACCAACTTGGATGCGGTAACACCACGCACCACTACGGGAACGTGGTCCGCAATTGGAATATCGAGAGAGCTGCCGTGCTCGCATGTTGGTCCGACGGCGGCAACCCTTGCTGGTCGGTCGTGCCCGGCGGACAAAGCGAGTGGAAAGACAACCCTTACACATAGCCATCATCCGTTAACCGAGCGTACCCTCGCCAGTGAAAGTTGCGACTGACATGAAGAAAGCTAAGTGGCTAGCTCCGGTAGCAGCAGCTGGGACGGCCGTTGGTGTGATTGTGGGCGTGCAGGTTGCTGGAGCGGTGCCACACACCGAGGTACCAACGGCCGCCACCGCGGCTCCTGGCATGCGGCCCTTCTCCGAACTCAGTCACCTGCTGACGACACGATCGCAGGCGGTCTTGGGCTCCGAGGTTGCACGCAGCCCGAAGACTGTTCCCCTCGACAAGGACTGGAATCCGGTGCCGGCCGCAGCGGTGGACTCCGCCCGTTCTGCGTACGTCGAGTTTAGCAATGGCCCCGCGCGGCAATGGCGTGTGTTTGTTGGCCCAGCGGACGGCCCTGCGTCTGGCTCTTGTCCTAGCGTCCCTGCTGTTGGCGTCTTATCCTGTGACGCCTTCACAGAACCCGACACGGGAGACGTCGTCGTAACTATGGTAACGATGGCGGTGAAGGCGCCCGAGCTTAACGGTGAGTACTACGTCCTGCACTCTGATACGAGCACTATCTCGGAGGCGGGAATGTCTGATGTGCGCATCGAGCGAGACGTACGGGCGTTTCATCCGTCGGGCTACATGACCTCCGCCCGGGAAACGGTTTATGGCCCGTCCAACTTCGATGTCAGTCAGATCTTTGAGACCCCAGTCGAAGCGCTAAGGACGATTGCCACAGATCCGGAATTGGACGCCTCCGACACTTCGAGTCGCTGACGCACTCTACTGCCCGGTAAGTGGCCCGCACTCCTGCCTCTAGCGATGGGACCGCCTTGACGAGCCGACTGGTGGCAGGAAATAGTTCTGCAGTTCACGGCTGGCCCTGACTAGGGTCAGTCTAACGTTTTGGTCCCACGAATGGGTAGGAACGGTCGCGCCAGCCCTCCGTGGAGGCGCCGACTCGGCATTGAGGTCCTCGACCGAGACAGTAACTCGCAGATTGCCTCACGCCGACGGTGCAGAACAAGTCTCGACCAGGAAGGTCTCAGACCCCATAACGGGCACGTCGATAGGCGGCGGAAGGACGCAGGCCTCGTCGACCGGATCGCCGCAGATCCGGACGCGCGTCTGGGACAAGGCGGTCCGCTGGCACGATCTCGACCCGTGTTCGTGGGCAATCTAGGGCGCACGGGTGGCAGAGACGTCCGACCCGGTCGTGCCGCGTGCACCCACGGAGCCCCGCTGGTCCCACATCGCCACACGAAATGCGCAGAACCGCACCAGGCCCGTGCCCAGGTTGGCCGCGATGAGGACCGCCAGCTCCTGCCGACGCGACGGCTCGGCGACGGTGGCGTCGAGCAGCCACAGGGCGCCAGCCGTCACGGCGAGGCTGAAGGCCAGGAGGGCGAGCCCGAGCACCTGGTGCTGCACGGTGCGGTCCGTGCCACGGACCCCGAAGGTGACGTAGCGGTGCCCGAACGTTCCGGCGATCGTCGACAGCACAAGGGCGAGAGCGTTCGCCGGCTGCGCGGTGAGCTGCTCCCGGAGGAGGACGTAGAGCAGTCCGTACAGCACGTTGAACGCACCGCCGACGCAGGCGAAGACCACGAGCTGCACGAGGATCGACCGCCAACGCGCCGGCGCGCCGGTGACCTCAGCGTCCGACGGAGCTGTCACCAGGCACCCCGTGCGACACGCAGCACGTGCTTGCCGTGTTCGCCTGACCCCGTCTGCTGCTTCTCAGCCGCTCTTCACGACGTGGGCGATCCCACTCGAGTGTTCGGCAGTGACGGGACGGGCGGCATGGCGAGGCCATTGTGGCACCCCGGCGCTCATCGTCTGCGCGTCCCTCTGATCGGACCACGACGGCGTGGCCGAGGTGAGCACGACATGCCTGCCGTCGAGGGTGCGCACCCACGGACACGACGGTCCCGAAGGCCATGTCCTGTTCGTGGCGCTGAGCCTGATCCAGCATGCTTGGCGTTGCCAACAACAGCGGGCGCTCGAGCGGCGGGCATCCGGTCCGTGCACAGACGCCCTCCGGGCGTGACCGAGAGGTAGCTACCTACATGACCGCGACGTACGTCGCCAAGGACTCGCCGCGCCTTCGCGCCGCGGGCTGGGCCCTGCACGCCTACACCGCCAGCGGCACCGCGATCGCGTTCCTCGCGCTGACAGCCGCCGTCGGCGGCGAGGAGATCGCGGCGTTGTGGTGGCTCTTCCTCGCCCTGCTGATCGACGGCACCGACGGCATGCTCGCGCGCCGGCTCCGCGTCAAGGAGGTCATCCCGACCTTCGACGGGGCGCGGCTCGACGACATCGTCGACTACATCACCTACTGCTTCGTGCCGGTCTTCCTGCTCTGGTACGGCGGCCACCTGCCCGAAGGGCGGCTCGGCACCGTGCTCGCGGTGCTGCCGCTCCTGGCGTCCAGCTACCAGTTCTGCCGCACCGACGCCAAGACCGAGGACCACTTCTTCCTGGGGTTCCCGAGCTACTGGAACGTCCTGGCCTTCTACGTGATCGTGCTGGACGTCTCCCCCGGAGCGACCGCGGTGCTGCTGCTGACCTGTGTGGTGCTGGTCTTCGTGCCCATCAAGTACGTCTACCCCTCCCGCACGGCCACCGCCCGCGGCCTCAACCTCGTCCTGGCGGGGTCGTGGCTGGTGATGTACGCCGTGATGCTGGTGCAGTTCCCCGACCCGAGCGTCGTCGTCACCGCCCTGTCGCTGCTGTACGTCGTCTACTACGCCGCAGTGAGCGTCGTGCTGACACTGCGGCGCTAGCTCAGCAGCACGTAGGACCCCAGCGCGACCAGCCAGGAGACGAACGACCCCAGCAGGAAGTACTCCGTCAGCTGGTGGATCCGCACCTGGTCCCGCCGCGAGGACAGCTCGGGGAAGCGGAGCAGGCCCTTGGCGGCCACCACGATCGCCGCTGCCGTGACCTGACCGGCCAGGGCGAGCGCGAGGATGAAGACCCGCTCGAGCGGCCCGAGCAGGCGACCGCCCTTGAGCCGGGTGGGCGGCAGGGCGCCGTCGGCCGCGGGGTTGATCGTGCCGGTCGACTTGAGGACCAGCCGGACCAGGACGTTGCCGGTGGAGAGCTGGACGCCGAAGGCGCCGAGGACGAGCAGGAACCGGTCGGGGGCGACGCCGTCGAGGGCCGGCAGCGTCACCGAGTCGAGCCAGCGCCCGAGCGGCCCGGCGGCGTCGGGGGCCAGGCCCGAGCAGGCCACGGCCGCGCCGACCGCGACGACGAAGAGCGTCAGCGGCAGCCACGCCGGCCCGGGGTGGCCGAAGCCCCAGGTGACCGTGAGGTCCCACAGCACCACGACGGCCGCGATCAGGAGCAGCGCCGCGACGTCGCGCCCCGAGGTGAGGCCGGCCAGCAGCCCGACGCACAGCGCGACCAGGCCGCCGAGGCAGCCCGGCAGCACCGGCGTGCGTCGCACCGAGTGGGTCAGGTCGGTGACCGCGAAACCGATCAGCAGGATCCCCAGCCAGCTCATCGTCGCCTCACCTCCTTCATCTCCGTCACAGCCCACGCACCAGGTCGTCGGCAGCCAGCAGGACGCCCATGCCGTCGGCACGGACGCGCTGCGAGACCGCCGAGGGACTGATGCCGAGCTCGTCGGCGATCTCCTGCTGCTGCCTGCCCCTCAGCAGACCATCCAGCACCGACATCGAGCGAGGCGACAGGCCGGAGACCAGCTGGTCGCGCGTCATCAGGGCGGCGTTGACAAGGGCAGGGTCGGGTCCGGCCTCCCCCTCGGCGACGGCGTACGCCGTGCGGACCGCCCGCAGCGGGGCCCGGCGCTCGTAGTCCTCGGCCGTCTCGATCGCGGCGCGCGCGGCCCACCAGCCGGGCCCGTCCTCGACCCGCGGCTCCTCGGCCAGCACGACGACGCGGCCCCATCCGATGCCCTGCCGCACGTCGACGTCCGGCAGCAGCGCGAGGCGCAGCCGCAGGGTGGCGGCGATGGCGGCGCCGAGCGTGGCGAAGATGCCCTGGAACTCGTCGCCCACCCCGATGCGCAGTGGCACGGGAGGCGCGTACTCCTCGTTGACGGCGGCGACGGCGCGGGCGAAGCGCTCGTGCACGGCAGCGCGGTCGGCGCTGCGCCGGGAGCCGACCAGGTCACCGATGACCGTGACTGAAGGTTCAGGCTTCATCTTGCTCATCTGAAGAGCATACCTTCTTCTGAGCCGGGTGAACCTCTGACCTTCATTCCCAGAACACGCGCTCGACCACGGCGTGCGCGCGACGCGTGGTGCGGAGGTAGTCGTTGACCATCTGGTCCGACGCGCCCTGCGGGTAGCCGAGCACGCGGGCCACGGCCGCGCGCTCGCGGGCGTCGCGCGGGAGCTGGTCGGCCGCGCGCCCGCGCACCAGCGTCACCGCGTTGCGCACCCGGCTGACCAGGCGCCACGCCTGGGCGAGCGTGCGGGCGTCGTCCTCGGAGACCAGCCCGGCCGCGGCCGCGGCCTCGAGGGCCGGGAGGGTCTGCGGCGTCCGGAGGCTCTCGACCGTGCCCGCATGGCGCATCTGCAGCAGCTGCACGGTCCACTCGACGTCGGCCAGGCCGCCGCGACCCAGCTTGAGGTGGGTGTGCCGGTCCGCGCCGCGTGGCAGCCGCTCGTCGTCGACGCGGGCCTTGATCCGGCGCACCTCGACCACGTCGGACTCGCTGATCCCCCCGGCGGGGAAGCGCAGCGGGTCGATCAGCTCGGTGAAGCGACGCCGCAGGTCCCCGTCGCCGGCCACCGGGTCGGCGCGCAGCAGCGCCTGGAACTCCCACACGTGCGACCACTTGGCGTAGTAGGCGGCGTAGGACTCCACCGTGCGCACCATCGGGCCGTTGCGCCCCTCGGGGCGCAGGTCGGGGTCGACCTCCAGCGGCGGGTCGCTGGCCGGCAGCGACAGCAGCCGGCGCAGCTCGGCGACCACCGCGGTGGCGTACGACGACGCGACCTGAGCCTCGACGCCCTCGGCCGGGTCGTGCACGAACATCACGTCGGCGTCCGAGCCGTAGGACAGCTCGAAGCCGCCGTAGCGGCCCATCGCCACGACCGCGATCGCGCTGGGCGCCTGCTCCAGCCCGCGCTGGCGCCGGACCGCCTCGCCGGCGATGTCGAGGGTAGCCTGGAGGGTGGCGTCGGTGAGACGGCTCAGGCCCTGCCCGACCAGCGCCACGTCGGTGCCGGCGACGAGCTCGCCGCTCGCGATGCGCAGCAGCTCGCGGCGCCGCACCGCCCGCACGGCCACGGCGGCCGCCTCGGCCGACCCGGCCCGCTCGACCAGCGCCTGCATCTCGGCCAGCGCGGCCTCGGCGCTCAGCGGCTCGAGGGACTCCCCCAGCATCTTCACGCCCTGCGGCTCGCGCTCGAGCAGGTCGGTGGCGTAGCGCGACGTGCCGAGCAGGTGGGCCAGGCGCTGGGCCACCTCGCCCTCGTCGCGCAGCATCGTGAGGTACCACGGCGAGCGGCCCAGGCTCTCGCTGATCCGGCGGAAGCCGAACAGCCCGGCGTCGGGGTCGGGCGCGTCGGCGAACCACTCCAGCAGCACCGGCAGCAGGGTGCGCTGGATGTCGGAGGTGCGCGAGACACCGCTGGTCAGCACCTCGAGGTGGCGCAGCGCCGCCTTCGGGTCGGCGTACCCCAGCGCCGCGAGGCGGGCCTCGGCCGCCTCGAGCGAGAGCCGGGCCTCCGAGCCCGCCAGCCGGGCGACCGCACCGAGCAGCGGGCGGTAGAAGAGCTTCTCGTGCAGGCGCCGGACCTCACGGCGGTGGTGGCGCCACTGCCGGTCGAGCTGGGCCACCGGCTCCGACATCATCCCGAGCGAGCGCCCCAGCCGCCGCAGCGACGGCTCGTCGTCGGGCATCACGTGCGTGCGGCGCAGCTCGTGCAGCTGCACGCGGTGCTCGAGGGTGCGCAGGAAGGAGTACGCCTCGTGCAGCTTCTCGCCGTCCTCGCGGCCGACGTAGCCGCCGTCGGTGAGGCGGGCGAGCGCGCTCAGCGTGGCCCCGTCGCGCAGCGTGGCGTCGGCGCGGCCGTGCACCAGCTGGAGCAGCTGGACCGCGAACTCCACGTCGCGCAGCCCGCCCGAGCCGAGCTTGATCTGGCGCTCGGCCTCCTGCGCGGGGATGTGGTCGACCACCCGGCGGCGCATCGCCTGGACGTCGGAGACGAAGCCGTCGCGCTCGGCCGCGCTCCACACCATCGGCTCGATCATCTCGACGTACGCCGCACCGAGCGCGAGGTCGCCGGCGACCGGGCGCGCCTTGAGCAGCGCCTGGAACTCCCAGGTCTTGGCCCACTTCTCGTAGTAGCCGCGGTGGCTGGGCAGGGTGCGGACCAGCGGTCCCTGGCTGCCCTCGGGGCGCAGGTTCGCGTCGACCGGCCAGATCGAGCCCTCGCGGGTGTGGTCGGAGCAGATCCGCATGAGGTTCGACGCGAGCTGGGTCGCGACGCGCAGCGCCACCGCGTCGTCGCCCTCGGCGGCGGCCTCGTGGACGAAGACGACGTCGACGTCGGAGACGTAGTTGAGCTCGTGACCGCCGCACTTGCCCATCGCGATCACCGCGAGCCGCGCGGCGTGGGCCTGCTCGCCCACCCGCGCGCGGGCGATCGCGAGCGCCGCCTCGAGGGTCGCGCCGGCGAGGTCGGAGAGCTCCGCGGCAGCGTCGTCGATGCCGACGTGGTGGGCCAGGTCGCGCGCGGCCAGGCGCAGCAGCACCCGCCGGTACTCCACGCGCAGCGCGTCGACCGCCTCGGCGTCGGGCAGCCCGGCGACCGGCTCGGCGCTCGTCGGGTCGGCGCCGACGGCAGCCAGCATGGCCGCGCGCACGGCGTACGCCGCCGGGCGGGTGCTGCCCAGCGTCGGGTCGGTCAGCTCGCGCCAGTGGTCGGGGTGACGGGCCAGGTGCTGGGTCAGCGCGGAGCTCGCCCCGAGCACGCAGCACAGCCGCATCGCGGTGCCCTCGTCGTCGACCAGCTCGGCCAGCATCGCCGCGCCGGACCCCGGCCCGCTGTCGGACCCGTCGAGCGACTCCACCAGTCGCAGCAGCCCGGCCAGGGCGGCGTCGGGGTCGGCTGTGGCGGCGAGGGCGTCGGTCAGGGGCGCGCCGGCCTCCCCCAGCGCCTCGACGCCCCGCACGGCGGCGGCGCCGTCGACGAAGCCCTTGCGCACGAAGGCGCCGCTGGAGGTCGGGCCGCTCACGGGACGGCGAGCCTCAGAGCACCGGCAGCATGCGGTCGCGCTCGAAGGCCGAGACCTGGGAGCGGTACTCCTCCCACTCGGCGCGCTTGTTGCGCAGGAAGTAGTCGAAGACGTGCTCGCCCAGCGTCTCGGCGAGGAGCTCGGAGTCCTCGGCGATGCCGATGGCGTCCCACAGGCTGCGCGGCAGGGGCGTGATGCCCAGCGCCCGGCGCTCGCGCTCGCTCAGCGACCAGACGTCGTCCTCGGCCTCGCGGGGCAGCTCGTAGCCCTCCTCGATGCCCTTCATGCCGGCCGCGAGGACCACCGCGAAGGCGAGGTAGGGGTTGCACGCGGGGTCGATCGTGCGCAGCTCGACGCGCGTGGACTGGCCCTTGTTGGGCTTGTACATCGGCACGCGCACCATCGCCGAGCGGTTGTTGTGGCCCCAGCACACGCCGGACGGGGCCTCGCCGCCGCCGAGCAGGCGCTTGTAGGAGTTGACCCACTGGTTGGTCACCACGCTGATCTCGCTGGCGTGGCGCAGGATGCCGGCGATGAACTGCCGGCCGGTCTGGGACAGCTGGTACTCGGCGCCGGCCTCGAAGAAGGCGTTGCGGTCGCCCTCGAAGAGCGAGACGTGCGTGTGCATCCCCGAGCCGGGATGGGTCGTGTAGGGCTTGGGCATGAAGGAGGCCCAGATGCCGTGCCCGAGCGCGACCTCACGGATCACCGTGCGGAACGACATGATGTTGTCGGCGGTGGTGAGCGCGTCGGCGTAGCGCAGGTCGATCTCCTGCTGTCCCGGCCCGCCCTCGTGGTGGCTGAACTCGACCGAGATGCCCATCGCCTCGAGCATCGTGATGGCCTCGCGGCGGAAGTCGGCGCCGCGCGACTGGGCGGTGTGGTCGAAGAAGCCGCTGCGGTCGACCGGCTGCGGCTCGTCGCCCGTGCCCGGCATGTCCTTGAAGAGGTAGAACTCGATCTCGGGGTGGGTGTAGAAGGTGAAGCCCCGGTCGGCCGCGCGGCTCAGCGTGCGCTTGAGGACGTGGCGCGGGTCGGCGTAGGACGGGCTGCCGTCGGGCATCCGGATGTCGCAGAACATCCGCGCCGTCGCCGGCCAGCCGTCGTCGCCGGTGCGCCACGGGAGGATCTGGAACGTCGAGGCGTCGGGGTGCGCCAGCATGTCGGACTCGTAGACCCGGGCGAAGCCCTCGATGGCCGAGCCGTCGAAGCCGATGCCCTCGTCGAAGGCGTTCTCCAGCTCCGCGGGAGCCACGCTCACGCTCTTGAGGAAGCCCAGCACGTCGGTGAACCACAGCCGCACGAACCGGACGTCACGCTCCTCGAGCGCCCGGAGCACGAAGTCCTCTTGCTTGCCCATGGCCCCAGCCTAGGGGCTGGGGCGACCCGTCCCCCGCAGGCGGTTGAGGTGTGGGCGGCCGCCCCTCGCGGCGCTCTCGCGAGGCGAGTGGCACACGTCACGGTGCTAGCGTCCCCGGACCAGCCGCCCGACTCGGGCCCGCCACCACGGGAAAGAGGGAAGCTGCACGATGAACGATCCCCACGCACACCTGCCGGACCTCTCGTCGCCCACCACGCCCGACGGGTTCCTGATCGCCCACCTCGCCGAGGAGACCCGGCGCCGGGCCCGCACCGCACGGGCGCCGGAGGCCACCACGACCGGCGCAGGCGACGACCTGCTCGACGCCCTGCGCACCGCCGTCGACGACCTGGCGCCGACGCTGCTGGCCGCGAGCCACGACCTGTCCGAGCACCCGGAGGTCTCCTTCGAGGAGCACCGCTCGGCCGCCGCCCTGGCCGACCTCGTGGAGTCCCGCGGGATCGACGTCGTGCGCGGTGCCCACGGGCTCGCGACCGGCCTGCGCGCCGAGGTGGGAGACCCCGACGGTCCCACCATCGCCGTGCTCTCGGAGTACGACGCGCTGCCGGGCATCGGCCACGGGTGCGGCCACAACGTCATCGCCACCGCCGGCCTGGGCGCCTTCCTCGCCCTCGCCTCGCTGGGCGAGCGCCTGCCGGGCCGCGTCGTGTGGCTCGGGACGCCGGCGGAGGAGGGCGGCGGCGGCAAGGAGCTGATGGCCGCGGAGGGCGCCTTCGACGGCGTCGACGCCGCCCTGATGGTGCACCCGTTCACCTACGACATCGCCGACCCGCTCTTCCTCGGCCGCCGACAGCTGCGCGCGACGTTCACCGGCGTCACGTCCCACGCCTCGGCGCAGCCGTTCATGGGGCGCAACGCCCTCGACGCGGTCAACCTGATGTACACCGGTGTCGGGCTGCACCGTCAGCAGATGCCGGCCACCGACCGGGTCCACGGCGTCGTCACCGCCGGCGGCGAGCGGCCCAACGTGATCCCCGAGCACGCCGAGATGCTCTTCTACCTGCGCAGCGAGCTGCCCGAGAGCCTCGCCGTGCTCAGCGGTCGTCTCGCCGACATCGCGCGCGGCGCCGCGCTGATGACCGGGTGCGGCGTCGAGCTCACGTGGGACGAGGCACCGCCGTACCTCCCCGTGCGCGGCAACGCTCCGCTGGCCGCGGCGTGGACCTCGCGCTACGGCGAGCGGGGCCGCACGGTCCTGCCACCCGACGTGGTGCCGCGGATGTTCGCCGGCTCGACGGACTTCGGCAACGTGTCCTACCGGATGCCCGGCGTGCACGCGATGGTCAAGATCACCGACGCCGACCTGTCGCTGCACACGCGCGAGTTCGCCGACGCCGCCGTGAGCGAGGAGGCCGACCGGGTCGTCGTCGACTCGGCGTGGGCGCTCGCCGCGGTCAGCGCCGACTGGCTCAGCGACCCCGAGCTCCGCCGGGCCGCCGCCGACGACTTCGAGGAGGCCGGCGGCGCGGTCGACGTGCCGTCGTACTTCGGGGAGGCCGGCGCATGAGCACCCAGGGCACCGCCCCCGCCACGCGGACCGACCGCGCCCTCGCCGCCGTCGAGCGCGTCGGCAACCGCCTGCCCGACCCCTTCCTGCTGTTCCTCGGGCTCTTCCTCCTCGTCGGCCTGGTCTCGACCGGCCTCCAGCTGCTGGGGACGTCGGTGACGATCCCGGGGGCCGACGAGGAGACCGCCGTCCGCGGCCTCTTCACCGGCGAGGGCCTGGCCTGGCTGACGGTCAACCTCGGGGCGAACTTCATCGGCTTCCCGCCGCTGGTCACGGTCGTCACGATCCTGCTCGCCGTCACCGTCGCCGAGCGCACGGGGCTGCTGGCCGCGGCCATCCGGGCGAGCCTCGGCGCGGCGCCCCGCTGGCTGCTGCCCTACGCCGTCGGCATCGTCGGGGTCAACGCCTCGGTGATGGCCGACGCCGCGTTCATCGTCGTGCCACCCCTCGCGGCGATGGTGTTCAAGGCGGCCGGACGCCACCCGCTCGCCGGGCTCGTCGGCGGCTTCGCGGCCGTCGGCGCCGGCTACTCCACGTCGATGCTGGTGACCAGCCTCGACGCCCTCTTCTCGGGCATCACCAACTCGGTGACCGGCGGCCTCCCCGACCCGGGCGCGACGGTGACGCCGGTGTCGAACCTGTGGTTCAACATGGCCTCCTCGATCGTGCTGGCGCTCGTCGCGGGCCTCGTGATCGACAAGCTCGTCGAGCCCCGCCTGGTGCGCGAGGGTGCGCCGGTCGACATGGTCGACACCGGTGAGGACACCTCCCTCGACGCGCCCACCGAGGCCGACGAGGACGTGGCCCCGGCCCTGCGCGCCGCGCCGACGGACCTCTCCCCCGAGCTCGACCCGGCCGAGCGCCGTGGGCTCCGGGCCGCCGGCATCGTCGTCGCGCTCCTGGCGGCGGTCATCCTCGCGGCCGTGCTGCCGGGCGGCTCGCCCTGGCGCAACGAGGACGGCAGCTTCCTGCCGGAGTCTGCGCTCCTCGACTCGACCGTGTTCATCGTGTTCGTGCTGTTCCTCGGGCCGGCGTTGGCGTACGGCTTCGTGAGCGGGTCGCTGCGCCACGCCGCCGACGTGCCGAAGGTGATGGGCCTCGGCATCAAGGACATGGCCGCCTTCATCGTGCTGGCGTTCATGCTCGGGCAGTTCATCGCCCTCTTCAACTGGAGCAACGTCGGCTCCGCGCTCGCCGTGGCCGGGGCGGACGGGCTCGAGTCGATCGGCCTCACCGGCTATCCCGCGATCATCGGCTTCATCCTGCTCGCCTCGCTGCTGAACCTGTTCATCGTGAGCGGCTCGTCGATGTGGACGCTGATGGGTGCGGTGTTCGTGCCGCTGTTCGCCCTGCTCGGCTACGAGCCCGGCTTCGTGCAGGCGGCGTTCCGGGTCGGTGACTCAGCGACCCAGGTCATCACCCCGATGAACCCCTACATCTGGATCTTCCTGGTGATGGTCAAGCGCTACGAGCCGGAGGCCGGGCTCGGCACCGTGATCTCGCGGATGCTGCCCTTCGTGGTGCCGTTCTGGATCTCGTGGGTCGCGGTGCTGACCGTCTTCTACCTCACCGGGGCAGACGTCGGCCCCGGGGTCGGCATCCGCCTCTGACGTCGGCGAGGTGGGCCTCAGCCCTCAGCAGGCGGCTCGCAGAGGTCGATGTCCTGCCCGCCCATCACACCGTCCCAGACCTGGCGCATCGGCGCGAGCCAGTCCTGCGTCGTGCGGACCCAGGCCAGGGTGCCGGGGACCCGGCCGGGGCCGACACCGACGACGCGGACCTTGCGCGTGCGCAGCGTCATCTCGTAGGAGGGCTCGGTGGTGCCGGCCCAGCAGGCGCTGGCGCGGTGCTTGCTGCGGGCCTCGCTCCTCGACACGGCGTCGCCCGCGCTCGTGCCGGCGTAGCGCATCGCCACGACGGTGACGTAGCCCAGCCGACGCTCCCACGGCGCCCGCAGGCTCATCGACAGCCCGGCCGTGCGGTCGGTGGGGACCTGCAACGTCGCCGTGCCGTCGACGACCTCCACCTCCCTCGACTCCCAGACGTCCTCGTAGTCGGACGTCAGGGCCGAGTGCGCGGTGATCGTGCAGCCCTCGCACCCCGGTGCCCGGACGGTGAGCGCGGTGCGCGGTGCGGCGGGCTGCGCGGCCTCCCGCCCGGCGGTGGGACCTGCCGGTGCCGGACCGGCGAGGGCGGGCACGGCGATGCCCGCAGGGACGAGGAGGGCGGCGAGCAGTGCTCCCGAGAGCAGTCGTGAGGTCATCGTGGTGTCTTCCTGTAGGAGGTCTCACAGGAGTGGACGCAGCCCGCGACGACGCTGTTGCGCGGCGGTCCGGGGCGAGGGCTCAGTCGTCGCCGAGGGTGTTGCGCTCGAGCTCCGACACCGTCGGGCGGCCCTGGTTGCAGAAGACCTCGAGGTCCACCGAGCTGCGGCCGTTGCTGAAGACGGCGTCCACGTCGTCGTCGGGACCCTTCTCCCAGCTCACCACCCGCCAGCCCGCGTCGCGGTCAGGACGCGCGGCGACGCCGTACGCCCAGCTGCTGCGGCACTCGACGACGAACCCGCCGTACTCGCCGGCGATCTCGTCGCGCACGGCCGGCACCTCGGTCGACGGCGGGTCCGTCGGCGGTGCGGACAGGTCGAGAGCCACCTCGTCGCCGACCGGCCCGCGGTCGCGGATGGTGGCGCCCACGGTGGAGACGGCCAGGATCCCGAGCACGACGGCCACGGCGGTCGTGGCAGCCCACAGGCCGACCAGCAGCATCCGACGTCTCACCGGCCCATCGTGCCGTGCCCGACCTCAGCGCGAGGTGAGGCGGTGGTTAAGGCCCCGCTAAGGCCGGTCCGGTCGCCCGGCCCGACCGGTAGGTTTCCCGGCGTGGCGCAGGTGCTGATCATCGAGGACGACGACCGGATCCGGCCGTTGCTGGTCAAGGGCCTGCGCGAGTGCGGGCACACGGTCACCTCGGCGCCCAGCGGGATGGCGGGACTGCAGCTCGCCGTCGACTCCTCCCCCGACCTCGTGGTCCTCGACCTCGGGCTGCCCGACGTCGACGGCACCCAGGTGCTGTCGATGCTGCGCGGGGTGAGCACGGTGCCGGTCATCATCGCCAGCGCCCGCGACGACGACCCCTCGCTGGTCGGCGCGCTCGACGCCGGCGCCGACGACTACGTCGTCAAGCCGTTCACCGCCGCCCAGCTCGACGCCCGCGTGCGCGCGGTGCTGCGCCGCGTCGAGGCCGGGCGCCAGCGGCCGACCACGATCACCGTCGGCCGCCTGTCGCTCGACGTGGCCGGCCGCCGGGTGCACCTCGACGGCGCGGAGGTCGAGCTGACGCCCCGCGAGTTCGACCTGCTCGCGCACCTCGCCGAGCGGCCCGGCGAGGTCGTCACCAAGCGCGACCTGCTGGTCGAGGTCTGGCGCCAACCCTGGGGCGGGTCCGACAAGACCGTCGACGTGCACCTGTCGTGGCTGCGCCGCAAGCTGGGCGAGACCGCCGCCGAGCCGCGCTACCTGACCACGGTGCGCGGGGTCGGAGTACGCCTGGCAGCGCCCGACGACCGGGCCGGCCGGGACGCCTGAGGTGCGCCGCAGCCTCCTCGTCACGGCCGGTGCGGCCATCGCCATGGTCCTGCTCGCGATGCTCGTGCCGATGGCGATCCTGGTGCGCAGCTACGCCCTCGAGGACCGTCTGGCCCGCGCCGCGCTGGAGGTGCAGGCGGTCGAGACGGTGGTCTCGCGCTACGACGACCGCGGCTCGGTGTCGGTCTACCTCGACCGGCTCAACGCCGCCGAGTCGCCCACCCGGGTCACCGTGCTCTACCCGTCGGGCGCCGACGTCGGTCCCGACCAGGGCGAGGACGCGCGCGTGCTCGACGCGCGCAACACCGGCCGCGCCCGCGTCGACGACGTGCCGGGCGGGTCGCAGATCCTGGTGCCGGTCTCGCGGGGCGGGTCCTCCGCGCTCCCCGCGCAGACGCCCGTGATCCGCGTGGTCGTCGAGGAGCCGGGCATCACCTCACCGGTGGGCCTGGCGTGGGGGCTGCTCGCGCTGCTCGGCCTGACCCTCCTCGGGGGCTCGCTGGTCGTCGTGGACCGGCTCGGACGCTCGTTCGTCCAGCCGATCCGCCGGCTGGCCGAGAACACCCAGACCCTCGGCTCCAGCGCGGCGATCACCCCGGTCCCCGACGCGTCCGGGCCGCCGGAGGTGCGTGAGCTCGGTGCGGCGATCGACCGTCTCGTCGGCCGGATCCAGCTGCTGCTGACGCGCGAGCGCGAGAACGTCGCCGACCTGTCCCACCGGCTCCGCACGCCGGTCACGGCGCTGCGGCTGAGGGTGGAGTCGGTCGCCGACGACGACCTGCGCCAGCGGCTGTCGGGCGACCTCGACTCGCTCCAGGCGACGGTCGACGAGATCGTCCGCGAGGCCCGACGCTCCGAGCGGGAGGGGCTCGACCCGCGCACCGACGCCGTACCCGTCCTCGCCGAGCGCGTACGCCACTGGGCGCCGCTCGCCGAGGACCTCGGCCGGCCCTGGACGACCGACCTCGCCTCCGCCGGTCCCCTGCTGCGCGCCAGCGCCGCGGACCTGGAGGCCCTCGTCGACGTGCTGCTCGACAACGTCTTCTCCCACACCCCCGACGACGCCGCGGTGCTGGTCACGCTCACCGCCACCGATGACACCGTCGACCTGGTGGTCGAGGACGCCGGCCCCGGACTGCCGTCCGACGTGGACGTCGCCGACCGCGGCGCCAGCGGCGCGGGCTCGACCGGCCTGGGGCTGTCGATCGCCGCGCGGACCGCCGAGGACTCCGGCGGCGGCCTGGCCCTGGATGCCTCGGACATGGGCGGAGCCCGGGTCGCCGTCACGTTGCGGACGGGCTGACCCGGGCTCCTGGCCCGTGGTGACCGGGGTGGTCAGCGCACGGTGACCGAGGTCGAGCAGGAGCTGGCGCCGGCGGGCGTCACGGTGAGCTTGAAGGCGTCCTTGCCCGCGGTGTCGCGGCGGAAGGTGTCGAGGTCGAGCTCGCCCTCGTCGTCGGCCCGCAGGGAGCGCGACGCCACGACCTTCCCGTCGTGACGCAGGACGACCTTCCACTCGCTGGAGGTGCGGGCGCCCTCGACGTCGGCGTCCACGTCGAAGCCGCCGCGCTCGCGGTCGACGTTCAGCTCGAAGGTGGCTCCGGCGCAGGTGCCGCGGCGCTCGACGTCCGCGTTCGCCGGGGCGGCGAGCGCGACGGTGCCGCCGGCGGTGGCGAGCAGGGCGGTCGGAGGCGATGAGCGTCTTCTTCATGGTGTTCTCCTCAGTGGTGCGGGTGGGGTGTGCGTGCCGGGTGGGTGTCTGGTGGCGCGGGCCGGGTGGCGTCAGGCGGCGAGCTCGGCCGTGCAGGGCTCGCCGTCGGCGGGCGTGAAGGTGACGGCGTACGTCGCGTCGCCGGGCTCGCCGGAGGCGTAGGCGTCGACGTCGATCTCCCCGTCCTCGTCGGTCGTGCGGGTACCGGTGAGCAGGGCGGTGTCGCCGCGCACCAGCTCGACCTCCCACGCCTCGCCCGGGGCGGCGGACTGCAGCTCCGCACTGACCTCGGTCCCGCCGTCCTCCGACTCCGCGCTCAGCTCCCAGGTCGCGCCACCACAGGTGCCGCGCTCGACCGCCTGGGCCTCGGCGGCGCCGTCGACGGCCCACCACGTCCCGAGCCCGACCACGACCGCGGCCGCTGCGACCCCACCGATGACTGCCTTCTTCTGCACGATGTCCTCCTGTTCGGTGACGCCGGTCGGCGTCGTGGAAGGAACACTCGCCCGATCGCCGCTAACCGCGCTCCAGCCGGTGGCTAAGCCCGCGCTAAAGCCGCGTCCGGCGGTGAGTGAGGAGGGTTTCGGGCGCCAGGAGTCCCCCTCACGCACCGCTCCACGGCGCGGCGTACGCCGACACGCAGGCCGGCGGTGAGCCAGGCGGATTCCGGGGCCCAGGAATCCCCCTCACGCACCGCCCCCCGGCGCGGCGTACGCCGACTCACCGCTCCAGCGCGGCACGCCCTCAGGCCGTCGGGACGTCCCGCTCGATCTCGGCCAGCCAGGCGGTGCCCTTGGCGTCGCTGGGCATCCGCCAGTCGCCACGCGGGCTCATCGTGCCGATGCCGCTGACCTTGGGGCCGTTGGGCAGGGCGGAGCGCTTGAACTGGTTGCCGAAGAACCGCTTCACGAAGACCTCGAGCCAGTGCCGCACGGTCGGCAGGTCGTAGGCGACTCGCGCGTCGTCAGGGAAGCCGGGCGGCCACTCGCCGGCGTCGAGGTCCTTCCACGCGTGCCAGGCCAGGAAGGCGATCCGGCGCGGGCGCATGCCGAGGCGGACGACGTGGGCGAGGGTGAAGTCCTGGAGGTTGTAGGGGCCGACGGAGTCCTCGGTCGCCTGCGGCTTGACCCCCTCCTCGGTCGGGATCAGCTCCGGGGTGATCTCCTGGGCGAGGATGTCGCCGAGGACGTCGCCGACCTCGGGCTCGAACTCGCCGTGCGAGATCACCCACCGGATCAGGTGCTGCACGAGCGTCTTCGGGACGCCCGCGTTGACCGTGTAGTGCGACATCTGGTCGCCGACGCCGTAGGTGCACCACCCGAGTGCGAGCTCCGACAGGTCGCCGGTGCCGACGACGACGCCGCCGCGCTGGTTGGCGAGGCGGAAGAGGTAGTCGTAGCGCAGCCCGGCCTGGACGTTCTCGAAGGTGACGTCGTAGACCTTCTCGCCACGGCCGAACGGGTGGCCCATGTCGCGCAGCATCTGCTCGGCCGCGGGCCGGATGTCGAGCTCCTCGAAGGTGACGCCGAGTGCCTGGGAGAGGCGCGTGGCGTACGACTTGCTGGCCTCGCCCGTCGCGAAGCCGGGCATCGTGAAGGCGAGGACGTCGCTGCGCGGGCGCCCGAGCCGGTCCATCGCCTTGCAGGCCACGATCAGCGCGTGGGTGGAGTCGAGCCCGCCGCTGACGCCGATGACCGCCTTGGGCGTGCCGATCGACGCGAGACGTCGCTCGAGCCCGGAGACCTGGATGTTGTAGGCCTCGTAGCAGTCGAGCTCGAGCCGCTCGGCGTCGTCGGGGACGAACGGGAAGCGGTCGACCTTGCGCAGCAGCCCGATGTCGCCAGCCGGCGGCTCGAGCTCCCACTCGACGGTGCGGAAGCGCTGCACTCGCTCGTGGTGGGTGCGGCGGTTGTCGTCGAAGGTGCCCTGGCGCAGCCGCTCCTGGCGCACCCGGTCGAGGTCGACGTCGACGATCGTGCGGCGCGGCCCGTCGGGGAAGCGCTCGCCCTCGCCGAGCAGGTCGCCGCACTCGTAGACGAGCGTCTGGCCGTCCCAGCTGAGGTCGGTGGTCGACTCGCCCTGCCCGGCGGCGGCGTAGACGTACGCCGCGGAGCACCGCGAGCTCGCGCTGCGCACCAGCAGCCGGCGGTCCTCGGCGCGTGCGACGGTGATGGGCGAGCCGCTGAGGTTGGCCAGCACCGTCGCGCCGGCGAGCGCGGCCTCCGCGCTCGGCGGCACCGGCACCCACATGTCCTCGCAGACCTCGACGTGGAGGTCGAGGCCGGGCACGTCGAGGCAGCGGAAGACCAGGTCCGGCCCGAACCGCACGTCGTGACCGGCGACGGTGATCCACTCCAGCTCGCGGTCGTCGCCGGGCGCGAACCAGCGGCGCTCGTAGAACTCGCGGTAGTTGGGCAGGTACGACTTCGGCGCGACGCCGAGGACCGTGCCGCGGTGGATCACGACCGCGCAGTTGTGGACGCGGTTGCCCTGCACCAGCGGCGCGCCCACGACGAGCACGCTCATCAGGTCGGCGCTGGCCGCGACGATCTCCGCGATCGCCTCCTCGACCCCGCCCAGCAGGGTGTCCTGGAGGAAGAGGTCGTCGACGGAGTAGCCGGTCAGGCCCAGCTCCGGGAAGACGGCGACCGCGACGTGCTCGTCGTGGCAGGCCCGCGCCTGCTCGAGGACGGCGGCCGCGTTGGCCGCCGGGTCGGCCAGGTGCACCGGGAGCGTGATGGCCGCGACGCGGGCGAAGCCCTGCGCGTAGGCGGAGTAGAAGTCCACGCGCCCACTCTAGGGAAGCCTCCGCACCACCGTGGACGGCCTCAGGCGGGGTGGTCCAGTGAGGGATGGCTGGCCGGAGAGCCATACGACGACCGAATCTCGCTGGACTACCCCGCGAGGGAGCCGTCAGGGTGCCCCCATGGGCCTGGAGATCACCACCTGCACGACCGACGCGGACTACGAGGCCTGGCGGTCGGTGCGGATCGCCGTGCTGCCCTACGAGCGGTGCGACCCCGCGCAGGAGCTGCGGCGCCAGGACGAGCGCGACACGCGACTGATGCTGCTGGCGCACGAGGACGGCGTGCTCGTCGGCTCCGGGCTGGCCGACCGGTCCGACTCCGCCGACGTGGGCTCGGTCGCGCCGCGGGTGCTGCCGGGCTACCGCCGGCGGCGCATCGGCACCGCGCTGCTGGAGCGGCTCGCCGAGCACCTCCTGGCCCACGACCTGACGCGCGTGCGGGCCACGGTCGACGACGAGGACTCGCTCGCCTTCGCCCACTGCCTCGGCTTCGCCGACACCGACCACGAGGTCGAGCAGACCCGTCCGGTCCTCGACCTGCCGCCCGTGCCGGACGCCCCCGACGGCGTCGAGGTGGTGCTCGCCTCCGAGCGGCCGGGCCTGTGGGAGGCGGCGTACGACCGCTTCGGCCGGGAGGCGACCGGCGACTTCGCGCTCTCGACGGCCCTCGACGTCACGCCCGAGCGGTGGGCCACGTCGTGGCTCGGCGACCCGATGTTCCTGGCCGTGCACGAGGGCGAGGTGATCGGGTGTGCGGGCCTGATCCTCGACACCGACGTCCCCGACCGCGCCGAGAACGCCCTCACCGCCGTGCGACGCGACTGGCGCGGGCAGGGCCTGGCCCTCCACCTCAAGCTGCGCACCCTGCACTGGGCGGCCGAGCACGAGGTGGCGGAGGTCTACACCTGGACCCAGGACGGCAACGAGGCCATGCGCACCCTCAACACCCGCCTCGGCTACGCCACCACCCGGCGCAGCACGATGGTGGCGCGCCACCTGCCGCTCGACTAGCGTCGCCGGGGTGCGCCACAGCCTCCGCACCACCTCGCTGTCCCTGTCCCTCGCGGCCCTGGCCGCCGGCCTGCTGACCGGCCTGTCGCCGAGCACCGCCGACTCTTCGAGCGCCGCCGGCTCTTCGAGCACCGCCGCGACGTCCGGTCGCGCGAGCGTCCGGGCGCCGAGCCTGCGCGTGCGCACCGTCGTACGCCGCCTCGCCAACCCGTGGGACGTCCAGCAGGCGCCCGGCGGCCGGTTGCTCGTCTCCGAGCGCGACCGCGCCCGGATCAGCGTCGTGCGCCACGGCACGCGGCGCACCCTCGCCGACCTGTCCCGGCTGGTGTGGGTCTCCGGGGAGACCGGCCTGATGTCGATGGCCGTCGACGCCGGGTCCCGCACCGTGTGGGCGTGCCACGGCAGCACCGCGGGCGGCGACCACGTGCAGGTCAGCCGCTGGCGGGTGGACGCGACGTGGCGGCACCTCAGCCATCGCCGCACGGTCGTCACCGGCCTCCCGTCGACGTCGGGCCGCCACGGCGGCTGCCGGCTGCTCCTCGACCGCGACTCCGACGCGCTCCTCGTCGGCACTGGCGACGCCGCCACCGGCACCAACCCGCGCGACCTCGACTCCCTCGGCGGCAAGGTGCTGCGCGTCCACCGCCGCACCGGCGAGCCGATGGCCGACAACCCCTTCGCCTCCGCGACGACCGCGCGCCGCCTCGTGTGGACCTTCGGCCACCGCAACGTCCAGGGCCTCGCCCAGCGGGCCGACGGCTCGCTGTGGTCGGTCGAGCAGGGCAGCTACCGCGACGACGAGGTCAACCTCCTCGTCGCCGGCGGCGACTACGGCTGGAACCCCGTCCCCGGCTACGACGAGTCGGTGCCGATGACCGACCAGTCGCTGCCCGGCGAGCAGCAGGACGCCCGGTGGTCCTCCGGCCCCTCGACCCTCGCCACCTCGGGCGGCGCGTGGGTCCGCGGGAGTGCGTGGGGCGCCCTCGACAACACGTTGGCGGTCGCCGCGCTCAAGGCCTCGCGGGTGCTCTTCCTGCGCTTCGACGCCGACGGCGCCCTCGTCTCGGTCACCGAGCCGGAGGAGCTGACCCGGTTCGGCCGGCTGCGGTCGGTCACCACCGCACGCAACGGCGACCTGCTCGTCACCACCGACAACGGCACCGACGACCGGGTGCTGCGCGTGTCGCCCCGCTGACCCGACCTCGCCCACAGCCGGCGGCCCGCGGGTTTGAGGTCCCCGCAGCGCGGTAGAAGGACTCCATGGCGTCCTCCCCCGACGATCCGGCCGGCCGCGACCCGGCGATGGCCGACCCGATGCTGCGCGTCCTGCGCGAGCGGCACCCCGAGGTCGACGTGGTCGTCCTCCCGCAGCCCGCTCCGGCCGCCGTCGTGCCCGCGCTGGCCGCGGACGAGCGCGGCGTGCTCGCCTCCGACGTCGAGCGGCTCGTGGACGACCTCCTCGTCCGGCTCGCGCCGGGTGACCGTGCGCCGGCCCGCGAGGGCCGCTGGCACACCGACGAGTTCGACCAGACCTGGTACGAGTCGGTCGCCGTCGTCGGCGACCTCGGCCGCGGTGAGAACGTCACCCTGCTCCGTGCGACCGGCAACGCCCTGGTCGGCCTCGGTTGGCAGGCCCGCCCCGTGCCGGGCGACCGGCCCCGGCTGGTCGCCCGCCGTCGGGGCGGGTTCGAGGCCGCCGCCACCGTGCGGCCGACGTCGCTCGTCCTCACCGTCCGCACCGCCAAGGTCCGCGCCGCCGAGGAGGTGGCGTCATGACGATCCAGGTGTGGACGGCGACGCTGTCGCAGGCGCGCACCGCGTGGGAGGACCAGGCCGAGACCCTCGACGGGCCCCGCAAGAACCTCGCCCAGGCCGACTCCGCGCTGCTCGGCGACGTCGTCGGGCCGGCCGCCGAGGCCTTCCTCACCACGTGGGAGCAGCGCACCAAGGCGCTGCGCGACCAGGCGTCCGCGCACGCCGACGCCCTCGCCGCGTCGATGTACGACTTCCTCCTCACCGACCAGAAGAGCGTGCAGGCCACCCAGCAGCTGCTGATGTGGTCCGACCGCGACACCCTGCCCGTCGAGGCGGTGGGCCCGTGACGACGATCGCCGTCCCCGCCTGGCTGCCCCGGGAGCCCGAGCTGGTGGTGCAGGAGCCCGCCGGCGCGGTGCTCACCGACATCCGTGCCGCCGCGACCGCGGTCAGCGACGTCGCGTCCTGGGCGCGCGCCAACGGCGCGCCCGACGACTTCACCGGCGACGCCGCCGAGGCCGCCGCCCACGCCGCCACGCGCTTCGCCACCGACACCGACGCCGTCGGCGCCGCGCTCGAGCGCGGCGCCCTGGCCGTCGACGCCTTCCTCACCGCGATGCGGACGCGCCGCACCGAGCACGCCGAGCTGATGGAGCGGCGCCAGGGCCTCAACGACGAGCGCGACGACCTCCTGCGACGCATCGAGGGCGCGACCGCCGACCAGGTCGACGTCCTGCAGGCCGACGCCGCGCGACTGCGCGGACGGTTCGCCGACTACCAGGGTGATCTCACCACGTGGCGCGAGCGGGTCGACTCCGACGAGCAGACCGCCGTGCGAGCCCTGGCCGCCGTCGACGAGCTCGCCGAGGGGCTGGCCGCGGCGGCCGACCCGGGTCGCAGCGACACCGACGCGCTCGCCGCCGAGCTGCGCCGCCTCGGCACCGACACCGATGCCGTCAACGCGTGGTGGCAGGGCCTGAGCCAGGCCGAGCGCAACGCGCTGATGATCAGCGACCCCGACCTCGTCGGCAACACCAACGGCATCCCGACCGGGGACCGCGACGAGGCCAACACCTCCGCCGTCCAGCGCGACGTCGAGTACCTCCTGGGCCTGCAGGCCTCGGGCCACGAGCTCAGCGCGTCGGAGCAGCGCTGGCTCGAGAACGCCCAGTCCATCGAAGCGGCCGTCGCCAACGCGCAGTCCGCCCAGTACGCCGACCTCGGCGTCGATGCCTTCGTGATGGCCTACCAGCCGCACGCGTTCGGCGGCGACGGCATCGCCGCGGTGGCCTACGGCGACCCCGACACCGCCGACCACACGGCGGTCTACGTGCCGGGGATCATGCAGGACGGCACGCAGATCGACGAGAACGGCAACCAGGCGCTGAACCTCTACGAGGAGACGCTCAACAGCATGGCCGGTGAGGACCCGCCACGCACCGGGTCGGTCTCCACCATCGCCTGGATCGGCTACGACTCCCCCAACTTCAACCCCGAGTCGAAGATGCCGTGGGACCTCGTGGACTCCGCCGGCGACGTCTCGCACACCGTGACCGAGGCCAACGCGCAGGCCGGGGGCGTCGCGCTGTCGCAGTTCGTCGACGGCCTCAACAGCACCCACACCGGGGGCGACCAGCCGCACCTGACCGTCATCGGCCACAGCTACGGCTCCACGACGTCGGCCTACGCCGCTGCCGGGGGGATGGCCGCCGACAGCCTCGTGCTCATCGGCAGCCCCGGCGCGAGCGAGGGCGTGCACGACGTCTCCGACCTCCACATGCCGGAGGGGCAGGTCTTCGTCGGCGCGGCCGACAACGACCCGGTCTCCTGGCTCGGCGGCGAGGACGGGCTCCTCCCCGGGACGTGGGACGACAGCGTCGGTCTCGGCGCCGACCCGGCCCAGCACGACTTCGGCGCCACCGTCTTCGGGGTCGACAACGGCCAGGAGTTCCACGGCACGGGGCTCGTCACCACCGGGTTCATGGAGAACCACACCAACTACTTCGACGACGGCAACCCGGCGCTGGCCAGCATGGCGGACGTCGTGTCCGGCAACTCCGACGCGGTCGTCGACACCGGCGGCCGCACGCAGGACGCGCACGACTACCTCTACGACTGGGTCGGGGGCGAGGTGCAGCACCACGTCGTCGACCCGGTCGTCGACGGCGTCACCCAGACCTACGAGGACGTGCGCGACGGGGTCGTGCAGACCTACGAGGGCGTGCGCGACGGCGTGGTGGAGACCTACGAGGGCGTGCGCGACGGCGTCGACGAGGCGATCGACCGGACCGGCGACGCGTTCGAGGACGCCTGGGACACCGTCTGGCCGCCGCGGTGGCCGTGAGAACTAGGTTGGTGCGCATGCGGACCCACCTCACGATCCTCGCGATCGGTGCCCTCGTTCTCGCGACCTCCGCCTGCACGTCGACGTCCATGGGCGGCGACGAGGTGCCGGCGCGCGAGCGTGAGAAGCAGGTCGTCGATGCGGTGAGCGAGGCGGTTCCCGTGGTGGAGCAGGCGCTCGACGCGACCAAGGTCAAGGTGGGCGGCGGGTGGTCCTCGTGCCCGGGCGGCGTGGGTCACGTCTACTCCGGCGGCGGCACGATCACCGCACCCGAGGGCGACGCCGACGCCCAGGCCGACGCCGTCCGCGCGGCCCTGACCGACGCCGACTTCGAGGACGGGACCCTGGTCGACGGCCACGTCAGCGTCAGCCGCGACGAGGTCGACCTGGACTTCGCCCCCTCCCCGGCGCGCGGGCCGGGGGCGTGGCAGGTCAGCTTCAAGGGCCCCTGCAAGCGCTACGGCGGCGACGACGAGCAGTACGTCAAGGACCAGAACCTCGCCGGCGAGAGCATCCTCCTGCCCTGACGAGCCTGGGGCTGTGACCGCCGCCACAGGGTCGTACCCGCGGGTTCGGCACTAGCCTGAAACCGGTCCGTGGACTCCACTCGGGAGCTGCGAGATGACGAGGAGCGAGCGCTGATGCCTGAAGAGACCGCCCCCTACGGCTCCGGGACGGCCGCGCCGGCCGCCCCGGTGAAGCGGGTCCGCACCCATCACCTCCGGGAGATGAAGGAGCGCGGCGAGAAGATCACGATGCTGACGGCCTACGACATGTACACCGCCGCGACGTTCGACGAGGCTGGCATCGACCTCCTGCTGGTCGGCGACTCCGCGTCCAACAACGTCCTGGGCAACGAGACCTCGCTGCCGATCACCGTCGACGAGCTGCTCCCCCTGACCCGGGCGGTGGCCCGCTCCACCCGGCGCGCGATGGTCGTCGGCGACCTGCCGTTCGGCAGCTACCAGGCCTCCCCCGAGCAGGGCTACCTCACCGCCGCACGCTTCATGAAGGAGGCCGGGGCGCACTGCGTCAAGCTCGAGGGCGGCGCCGAGATGGCGCCGGTGATCGAGCGCTGCACGCGCGGCGGCATCCCCGTGATCGCGCACATCGGCTTCACCCCGCAGAGCGAGCACACCCTCGGCGGCTACCGCGTCCAGGGCCGCGGCGAGACCGGCGAGCGGGTCCTCGCCGACGCCCGCGCGGTGCAGGACGCGGGCGCGTTCGCGGTCGTCATGGAGATGGTGCCCGGCGACGTGGCCGAGCGGGTCAGCAAGGAGCTCACCATCCCGACCATCGGCATCGGCGCCGGTGCCGGCTGCGACGGCCAGGTGCTGGTGTGGCAGGACGCGTTCGGCCTGCGCACCGGGCGGATGGCGCGCTTCGTCAAGCAGTACGCCGACGTCCACCAGGTCCTGCTCGACGCCGCCCGTGCGTACGCCGACGACGTGCGCGGCGGCACGTTCCCCGGCCCCGAGCACACCTTCTGAGGACGTCGGCGCCGCTGCCCGGCCCGGGGTCGCCCCGGGCCGGCCGAGCTCAGCTGTCGGGCGTGCCGTCGACCGGGCCGTTGCCGGACCCCGGCCCGTCGTCGTTCCAGTCGGGGTCGTTGTCCCACTGCTCGTTGCGCTGCTGCACCTTCTCCAGGGCGTGCGAGGCCTCGTCGGCGCTGGCGTAGGGGCCGAGACGGTCGGCGTTCTTGCAGCCGTCACGCCCCTCGACCGCGTGGTGGGTCAGGCAGAACCAGTATTCGTTCTCGCTCATGGCCCGAAACTACACTCGCGCCGTGCCTGCCGTAGCCCCTGCCACCATCTCGCCGCGCCGTCCGGTGCCGTCCTCGATCGTCCGCCCGGAGTACGTCGACAAGCCGTCGCCCGCACGCTTCACGGGCGAGGAGTCCAAGGACGCCGAGACGATCGCGCGGATGCGCGTCGCGGGCCGGCTCGCCGCGCAGGCGCGCGAGCTGGTCGGCCGGCACGTCGTGCCGGGCGTCACCACTGACGAGCTCGACCGGATCGGCCACGAGTTCCTGTGCGACCACGGGGCGTACCCCTCCACCCTCGGCTACCGCGGCTTCCCCAAGTCGCTGTGCTCCAGCGTCAACGAGGTCATCTGCCACGGCATCCCCGACTCGCGGGTCGTCCAGGACGGCGACATCGTCAACATCGACATCACCGCCTTCCTCGACGGCGTCCACGGCGACACCAACGCCACCTTCCTCGCCGGTGACGTCGACGAGGAGTCGCGGCTGCTGGTCGAGCGCACGAAGGAGGCGCTCGACCGGGCGATCAAGGCGGTCCGGCCCGGACGCCGGGTGAGCATCATCGGCCGCGTCATCGAGTCCTACGCCAAGCGCTTCGGCTACGGCGTGGTCCGCGACTTCACCGGCCACGGCATCGGCACGGCGTTCCACTCCGGCCTGGTCATCCCCCACTACGACGACGAGCGCTTCGACGACGAGATCCGTGTCGGGATGACGTTCACGATCGAGCCGATGCTGAATCTCGGCACCGCCGACTACGACATGTGGGACGACGGCTGGACCGTCGTGACCAAGGACCGCCGCCGCTCCGCGCAGTTCGAGCACACCCTGCTCGTCACCGAGACCGGCGCCGAGGTGCTCACCCACCCCTGAGCGGCCTAGACTCCACCGCGAGTGGGTCGGCCGGGCGGCCGCGGCACCTCGCGCGAGCGAGGGGTCGAGGAAGGTCCGGGCTCCACAGGGCAGGGTGGTGGCCAACAGCCACCCGGGGAAACCCGCGGGATCAGTGCCACAGAGAACAGACCGCCGGTCGCGAGCCACGGCTCAGGACCGGTAAGGGTGAAACGGTGGTGCAAGAGACCACCAGTGCGCCGGGCGACCGGCGCAGCTAGGCAAACCCCACCCGGAGCAAGATCAGACAGGATGCGCCCGAGGGCTGCCCGCCCGAGCATCCGGGTAGATCGCACCAGGCGGCCGGCAACGGTCGTCGCAGATGGATGGTCGCCCCCTCCCCCGGATCCGTCCGGGGGCGGGACAGAACCCGGCCTACAGGCCGACCCACTCCCTACAGACCTCTGACCTGCGACAACGTCATCACGACACCCGCTGTAGTCCGCAAGAGAAAAACGCTTGCGTCATCAGCTACCGTCACCGATCGGCCTGAATCGCCACCGAACCGGCGCGTCCCGACCTAGGGTCGCGGCGTGTCCGAAGGTGCCGACGAGAAGCAGATGTTGCTCCGGTACGCCGGCGTCTGCCGGGTCTGCGATGTCGAGCTCCAGGCCCGCGTCGAGGCGATCTACGAGAGAACCACCAAGACCGTCCGCTGCCTCGACTGCAGTATTGATCCGCTGGTCGAGGAGGGCGCCACGCGCCCGTCACGAGACCCCTCTCCCCCGCCGTTCGAGGAGGGCGCTCTGCGCCCGTCACGAAACCAAGAACCCATCGACCCCGGCACCCCAGGCGCCTCAGCCCGCCGAGAGTACGAGCGCCGCCTGGCCAAGCGCGAAGCCCGCATCCGTGAGAAGCACCCGAGGCTCGGTGGCCTGATCCTCGCCGTGACCGACGACCCGAAGCCGACCAAGGCCTGGGACACCGGTGCCATCGGCGAGGAGCGACTCGGCCAGAAGCTCAACGAGCTCGCGTCTGACACGCTCCGCGTCCTCCACGACCGCCGCATCCCTGGCACCCGCGCGAACATCGACCACATCGCCGTCACACAGTCCGGTGTCTACGTCATCGACCCCAAGCGCTACGCAGGTCGCCCGACGCTCAAGGTCGAGGGCGGCCTCCTGCGTCCCCGCAGGGAGAAGCTGTTCGTCGGCGGTCGCGACCGCACCAAGCTTGTCGAGGGCGTCCTCAAGCAGGTCGACCTCGTCCGCGCCATCGTCGCGGATGACGTTCCGGTCACTGGCGTCCTCTGCTTCATCGACGCCGACTGGCCGCTGATCGGAGGATCCTTCACGACCCGCGGAGTGGAGGTCCTGTGGCCGAAGAAGCTCTACCCGCGTTTGGCTGCGCCGACGCCATCCCCGGTCAACCTCGATGCTCTGCATCGCGCGTTGGCCGCAGCCTTCCCACCGGCCTGACGTGGAGCGCCACGGCACTGCACAGCGCCGCAAAAGAGGCGTAGTTGACGTGCCGCAGACGCTCATTGCCCTCGCTCTTGGTCCGTGTCTATAGTTCGGCCCCCGGCCCACACGCCGACCTCCCCACACCCAGCCGGCGCCACCCTTGGGTCGGGATCGCTCCCACCCCCAGGGATGGACACCGCGTGTGTGCGGTCCTCCGGGTGGCTAACGTCACAGGCACCGCTCGCCCCGGCACCCGCCGCGGGCACTCCCCTGACCCTGGAGCTCCGGTGACGCTGACCCCGCCCCGCGCCGCGGTGGTGCCGGGCGCGCCCGCCGACCCGCTGGCGCACCTCGTGCAGCGTGCGGGCGTCGGGGACCTCGAGGCCTTCGGAGCGCTGTACGACGCCACGTCGGCCTCCGTCTACGGGCTCGCGCTCAACGTCCTCGGCGACGACGACCTGGCCTGCGAGGTCGTGCGGAGCGCGTTCGCCGAGGTGTGGCGCGGCGCCCCGACCTGGTCCCCCGACCACGGCCCCGCCGCGGCCGCTTGGATCGTCGCCACGACCCACCGGCTCGCCGTCGCCCACGTGCGCACCCACGGCACCGCGGTGCCCGTCGGCCCGTCCACCGGAGCCCTGCTCGACGTCACGCACCTCGACCCGCGTCGCCGCGACGTCGCCTGACCCGGCCGTGCCGGGGTCAGCGCCCGGTCCACTCCTCGAGCCGGTCGTGCACGTCCTGCAGCCCCGGACGCCGTTCCGGGTCCTCGGAGAGGCAGGCGTCGACCAGGTCGGTGAGGCCGCGCGGCAGCCGGGGGCGCAGGGACGCCGTCGCGGGAGCACGTCGGGTGAGCTGCAGGAAGTCCCCGCGGGCGAAGGCCGCGCGCTCGCCGGCATCACGCGGCGCGAACGCGCGTACGCCGGTGGCGGCCTCCTGCAGCGTCACGCCCAGGCCCCAGGCGTCGGAGGCCGCCGTGACCACCTCGCCGCGGGCCTGCTCGGGTGAGAGGTACTCCTGGGTGCCCAGACCTCGGCGGACACGGCCGGGCGGCCGGGCGATGCTGAGGTCGAGGAGCGTGGCGGTCCCGGCGTGGCCCATCACGTTGGCCGGGCGCACGTCGAGGTGCACGTAGCCGCGACCATGCAGGTAGTGCAGGGCCGAGGCCAACTGCTGCCCGAGGTGGCAGAGGTCCGCGACGGGCAGCCGGCGCGCGCGCTCGTCGATGATCTCCTCCAGCGTCATGCCGACGTGCGTCTCGAGCACGACCACCGGTGCGAGCGGCCCGTCGACCGTCTCGTAGGCGCGCGCGAGGTGCGGGTGGGACAGCTCCTTGAGGAGCCACCCCTCCTGGAGCAGCCGCAGGCGCACCCGCGAGACGTCGACGCGGTCGGGGCGGACGGTCTTGGCCACGCAGCTGCACAGCCGCCCGTGCGACCACACCTCGTAGACGTCGAGCGCCGAGCCGCGGGAGAGCAGCTCGACCACCTCGTAGCCCGGCGCGATCTGATCGCCCTCGGCGAGGACCGGCACCGGGAGCTCGGGAGCGAGGTCGATCACGCCGCACCCACCTCCGCCCCGGACGCCCGCACGCGTGCGGACGGGCCTGCGTGCTGGGCGCGCCACAGCGCGGCGTAGGTCCCGCCGGCGGCGAGCAGGCTCTCGTGGGTCCCGCGCTCGACGACCTCGCCGTCGTCCATCACCAGCAGCAGGGTGGCGTCGCGGACCGCCGCGAGGTCGTGCGACACCACGACCGTCGTCCGCCCGGCCATCAGCCGCCGCATGGGCGCCGCCACGCGCTGGGCCGACAGCACGTCCAGGCCGGTCGTGGGCTCGTCGAGCAGCAGCAGGGGCGCGTCGCGCAGCAGCGCGCGGGCGATGGCGACCCGCTGCGCCTGGCCGCCGGAGAGCCGCCGGCCGCGCTCGCCGACCGGGGTGTCGTAGCCGTGCGGGAGGGTGGTGACGAAGTCGTGGGCGTCGGCCGCCCGGGCGGCCCGCTCGACGTCGGCGTCGCTCGCCCCGGGCCGGCCGAAGGCGATGTTGTCGCGGACGGTCCCGTCGACCAGGAGCGTCTCCTGCAGGACGACCGCGACGGCGTCGCGCACCGACGTACGCGTCAGGTCGCGCAGGTCGTGCCCACCCAGGCGCACCGACCCGCGGTCGGGGTCGATGCTGCGCATCAGCAGGCCGGCGAGGGTCGACTTGCCCGCGCCACTGGCGCCCACCACCGCGACCACGTCTCCCGGCCCGGCGCTGAAGGTGAGGCCGCGCACGGCGGCACGCTCGGCACCGGGATAGGTGTAGGTCACGTCGTCGAAGCAGAGCGTCCCCGCGTCCGAGCCCGCGTCCGCCTCGAGGTGGGCGAGGTCGAGGTGACGCGCGCCGGGACGGTCCGGCGGCAGGGTGGGCTCGTCGAGCAGCTCGACAACGCGCTCGGCGCCGGCGGCGGCGGAGAAGGCCGTCGTGACCGCGCCGCCGAGACCGCGGGCCGGGCCGTAGAGCCGGCTGAGGAAGGTGAGGAAGGCGAGCAGGCCGCCGACCGAGAGCCGCCCCTCGGAGAGCAGCCACGCACCGGTGCCGATCACGACCAGCGCCCCGAGCAGCTCCACCACGTCGAGGGTCGGGGCGTAGACCGAGCGCAGCCGCGCGGCCGCCATCTCGGCGCGGTACTTCGCCTCCGCCTCGGCGGCGTAGCGCGCGACCTCGCGATCGCCCTGGTCGTAGGCCTGCACGAGGGGCAGGGTGCTCAGGGTCTGCTCCAGCGAGGCGTTGAGGGCGCCCGAGCGTCGTTGGCGCTCGCGCGAGATCTCCTTCAGGCGACGGGCGAACCAGCGCGAGGTCGCCCAGAACAGCGGCGTCACGACCAGCGCGACGAGCGCGAGCAGCGGCTGCAGCAGCACCAGCGCGACCGAGAAGAAGACCAGCTGCAGCAGCGACGACGCCGCCCGGCTGGCCCCGGAGACCAGGAACGACTCGATCGCCGAGACGTCACCGGACACCCGGCTCATCACGTCGCCGAGCCGGTGGCGGCCGAGGAAGTCGAGGGGCACGCGTTGGAGGTGGTCGAGCAGCGCGGTGCGCAGGTCGACGAGGAAGCGCTGGCTGAGCCAGGTGGACAGCATCCGGTCGGCGCCGTCGCAGGCCGCCTGCACGAGGGTGAGCCCGACGTAGGCCGCGGCGACGGGCCAGAAGAGGCCGAAGTCGCCCGGCACGAGGACGTCGTCGACGACGACCTTGAACAGCCAGATCTCGACCGACAGCAGGGCCGGTGAGACGGCGGCCAGCAGGAGCGCGAGGAGCATCCAGCGCCGGCGCGGGGCGGCGTAGGGCCAGAAGCGACGGAGCACCTCGCGGACCGGGAGCCCGGGGCGGGGTGCCGTGGCCGTGCGCGTCATCGGTGCTCCTGGGTCTCGGCTGCAGGGTCCGTCAGGGGGCCGGCACGGGTGGGACCGGGGACGGGCGGCGGGGTGGGGTCCGCCCGTCCCCGGACGGCACGGGTCAGTGACCGGTGCGGGTGCGGGTGCTCGTGCTGGTGCCCGAGCTGGTGTTGGTGCGGGTGCTGGTCGAGGTCGTGCCGCGACCACGACCGCGACCGCGGCGGTGCGTCGAGTAGGCGCTGAATCCCATGACTCCTCCTCTCCTCGTCTGGGCCGGTTCCCGGGGCTCCGGGAGCGGCCGGCTGGTGAGGACGACGCTAGGCGCGAGGAGGTGCGGGTCGGCAGATGTCCGTTGGTACTAGGACCCCCGGACAGGGTGGCGCGCGTCGGCTCTCGGCAGCGGTGCGTGAGGAGGATTCCCGGCCCTCGAAACCCCCCTCACGCACCGCCGACGGCGAGGCGGCGGCGTACGCCACCGCGCGGGCCGGTGCCGGACCCGCGACGAAACCCGTCTCAGGCCAGGCGGAACTCCACCGAGCGCGACGCGGGGTCGGCCTGCACCAGCTCGACGGTCACCTGCTCGCCGAGAGGCAGCTCGCCGGAGCCCGAGACGGTCGCCTCGACGGCGGGGTCCTGGATGGTGATGTCGCCCTTCGACGCGTCCTTCTCCTCCACGTCGACCACGACCGCGGTGAAGCGCTCGCCGACGCGCGAGGACAGCAGCTCGGCCTCGCAGAGGTCGACCACGGCGTTCTCGTACTGGTTCGCGCGTCGTCCCGACTCCCGCATCGTGTCGGGGAGCTCGGGCATCGCCTCGAGCACCCAGGACGGCACGTCGGTCCCGGCGCAGAGCGCCACGCAGACCTCACCGGCGAAGCGGTCGACGAGCCGGCGCAGCGGCGCGGTGACGTGGGCGTACTCGGAGGCGAGCGCGGAGTGCTGGGCCTGCGCCGGCAGCTCGCCGTCGAAGGCGACGTAGGCGGCGCCGCGCAGGAGCCGCGTGCAGGCCACGACCATCGCGGCGTGGCTGGGCAGCGACGGGTCGAGGGAGCGGATGAAGTCGGGGTAGAGCTGCTCGGCCGGCCAGTCGATGCCGAGCGCGCGGGCCGTGCGGTGCAGGCGCTGCACGTCGCGCGGGTCCGCCGGCGGCAGGGTGCGCAGGATCCCGACCCGGGCGTAGACCATGAGGGACGCGGCGGCCATGCCGGTCAGCAGCGAGATCTGGGCGTTCCACGACTCCACGGGCAGCTGCTGGCGGAACTCCAGCTCCCAGTGGCCGTCGGTCTCGACCAGCTCCTGCTCGGGCAGGGGCAGCGAGACCCCGCCGCGCGCGGCCTCGCGGGCCAGGCGCAGCTCGCCGACCTCCTTGAGCAGCCCGACGAGCTCGGTGGCCCGTCCGGCGTCGAGGTCGGCCTGGACGCCGACGTAGGACAGCTTCGCGCGCGAGCGCACCAGCGCGCGCACGACGTCGACGTCGGTGCCCTCACCGGTCGCGTCGACCTTGATCGTCCACAGCAGGGCCGGGCGGACCTCGTCGGGCAGCAGCGACGCGGCGCCCTCGCTGAGCACCTTGGGGTGCAGCGGGATCTTGGAGTCGGCGCCGTAGAGCGTCTCGCCGCGACGACGTGCCTCGACGTCGACGGGGTCGCCGGCGGTGACGAACGCGGCGACGTCGGCGATCGCGTAGTGGACGACGTAGCCATCGCTCACGTCGGGGTCGCGCTCGATGTGCATGGCCTGGTCGAGGTCGCGCGAGGACTCGGGGTCGATGGTGACCAGCTCGATGTCGGTGCGGTCGAGCTCCGGCAGGCGCGGGTGCGCCGCTGCCTGCTCGGCGGCCCGCTCGACGGCGTCGGGGAACGCGGGCGAGAGCTTCATCTCCGCCTGGATGGCCGCGACGCCGTCGCGCATCTCCTGCGCCGTGACGCTGTCGTCGCTCGCCCGGACCCTGACCACACGGTTGCTCGGCATGTCACGACCCTAGCCGCGGGGACCGTCGCTCCACTGCCTACGCTTGCGCGCGTGCTGATCCTGCTGCCGCCCAGCGAGGGCAAGACCGCTCCGCGACGTGGCAAGGCCCTCGACCTGGCCACCCTGTCCTCCCCCGCACTCACCTCGGCGCGGACCACGCTGCTGGAGGCGCTCGTCGCCCTGTGCCGCGACGAGCCCGAGCGGGCCGCGACGGTGCTCGGCCTGGGCCCCGCGCAGCTCGACCTGGTCGCGCGCAACGCCGACCTCCCCACCGCCCCCACGGCGCGCGCCGACGCGATCTACACCGGCGTGCTCTACGACGCCCTCGACGCCGCGACCCTCTCCCCCGCCGCCCGCCGCCGCGCGACCGGCAGGCTCGCGGTCACCAGCTCGCTCTTCGGGATCCTCCGGCCCGGCGACCGGGTCCCGGCCTACCGCCTCTCCGGCGACGCGGTCCTGCCCGGGGTCGGCTCGGTCGCCGGCGTGTGGCGCGAGGCCCTCGGCGAGGCGGTCCTCGACGCCATGCGCGGCGGCCTGCTGGTCGACCTGCGCTCCAGCACGTACGCCGCCTTCTGGCGCCCGCCGGCCGAGGTGGCGCGCCGCGTCGCGACCGTGCGCGTGCTCCACGAGTCGGGCGGTCGACGGACCGTCGTCAGCCACTTCAACAAGGCCACCAAGGGCCGCATCGTCCGCGCGCTGCTCGAGGACGGCGCCGACCCCCGCACGCCGCAGGCCCTGGCCGCGGCCCTCGGCCGGCTCGGCTGGACCGTCGAGGTCGGCGAGCCCACCGCGAAGGGCACCCAGCTCGAGGTGGTCGTCACGGAGGTCTGAGCGCCCCGCCACGGCATGGCTCGAGCGGACCATTGTCCGCTCGACGCACGCCATGGCGTGCGTCTAGCGACCACGAGGGTGTCCTAGTCCGCCCGGCTCGCGGAACTGACGAGGGGCCCCGTCACGGGCGAGACCGACCGACGATCGTGGAAGCCTCGAGTCACCTGGTGGCTCGGAACCTCCACGATCTGCGCGGGATCCCGGACGTCCGGGGACTTCGACGGACATGCGGCGGACCCGAGACGGTCAGCGCATCGGGATGACGTCGGTCGCCTCGAGCGGGTCCATGCCGCACAGCGCGAGCAGGTCGGCGATGATCGAGCGCACCTGGGCGAGGATCACCTCGGCCGAGAGGTCGTCGCTGTGCTCCACCGTGGCGGTCGCGTGTCCCAGCGCCACCAGGTCGTCGATGACTGCCGTCGCCATCCGGTCGGCGACCAGCTCGTCGGCGACGCGGTCCCCGAGGCCGGCCAGGTCGCGCATCAGGGCGGCGTACGACGTCGGCACGGGCTCGCGGCGGTAGCACGCCACCGCCACCCGGCGCACGACGACGCGGGTGTTGCGCAGGGCCACGTCGAGCGGCTCGACCAGGTCGGCCAGCTGGCGCTGGTGCTCACCGTGGCGCCGACGGAAGGGCGAGGCGCTCACCACCGAGAGCCCCTCCTGCGAGGCGGCCCTCAGCTCGGCGATCAGCGCGTCGGTGGAACGGGCGTCGCGCAGGGCCGCCAGGGCCAGGTCGGCGTCCCCGTCGCCCAGCCGGTCGGCCGCCGAGCGCAGCAGCTCGGCGATCTTGCGCACGACCACCCCGGCCTGGTCGCGCGGCCGGCGCAGCGGCGCCCGGGGCACGACCGTGGCCGCCAGCAGGGCGACGCCACCGCCGATGAGGGCGTCGCTCCAGCGGAGGAACGCGCCCCCCGGCGGGGGTGCCAGGGCGGACACCACGATGCCCTGGACCGCGGCCTGGTTGACCAGCAGCGGACCCGCGTCGAAGAGCAGCATGATCAGGGACATCCCGACGGCCACGATCAGCGAGATCTGCCAGGCGCCGGACCCGACGAGGTGGGTCACCAGGTCGCCGAGGAAGACGCCGACCGCGACGCCGATCGCGATCTCCAGGACCCGCCGGTGGCGCTGGCCGTAGGACGTCCCGAGCGAGATGACGGCGGCGATGGGGGCGAAGAACGGCAGTTGGTGTCCGAGCACGTCCGCCGCCAGCCACCACGCCACGCCGGCCGCGACGGCGCACTGGCCGATGGCCCAGGACTTGCTCCGCAGCCGGGCCACACGCGCGCGCAGTGACATGCGGCTCCGCGTCGCCATCAGGTCCGCGTCGGGCAGGCGCACGGGCTCTCGGCCCTCAGAGTCCCGACTCGTCGGTGCGCACCAGGATGCGCTGGCACTCCTCGCAGCGGACCACCTCGTCGGCCGCGGTGGACCGGATGCGCGAGATCTCCGAGGCGTCGAGTGTCAGCTGGCAGCCGCCGCACTGGCGCGCGCGCAGCAGCGCGGCACCGATGCCCTTCTGCTGCTGCAGCCGGTCGTAGAGCGCGAGGAGGTCGTCGGGGATCCCCTCGGTGGCCGGCCCGCGCGCGGCGGTGACCTCCGCCAGGGTGGCGTCGATCTCGGCCTGCTTCTCGTCGCGCGCGGCGACGAGCTCGGCGAGGCGCTGGTCGATGTCGTCGGCACGGATCGCGAGGCCGTCGAGCACCTGCTGGGCGTTCTCCACCGCCTCCATCACCTCGAGCTCGGCGTCCTCGAGGGTGCCGATGCGGCGCTCGAGGGAGACCAGCTCGTGCTGCATCCGCTCGAGGTCCTTGGGGTTGGTGATCTGGCCGGCGTCCATCCGGGCGCGGTCGCGCTCGCGGCGGGCCTTGACCTGCTCGACCTCGCGGTCGGCCTTGGACTGCTCCACGGCGAGGTCGTCGACGACGATCCGCGCGTCACGGACCTGGTCGGTGAGGGCGGTGCGCTCCTGCTCGAGCGTGGAGATCTCGGCCAGCTCGGGCAGTCGGGTGCGCTGGTGGCGCAGCTGCGCGAGCCGACGGTCGAGCTCGGCGACGTCGAGCAGCTGGAGCTGGTGGGTGGGATCTGCCTTCAACGGCGCTCCTGGCTTCAGTGACGGAACTTCCACGGATCGGTGCACAGCGTGCTGACCCGGGTCTCGACCCTATCGCCCAGGGCGTCGCGCAGCCGACCCTCCACCACCGGGAGCCAGGTCCACTCGGCCGCCCAGTGCGCCACGTCGACCAGCGCCGGGCCGTCGTGCTCGAGGAACTCGCCCGCGCGATGGTGCCGCAGGTCGCTGGTGACGTAGGCGTCGACGTCGCTCGCGGCGAGCTCGTCGAGCAGGAAGTCGCCGGCCCCGCCGCACACCGCGACCCGGCGCACGGGGCGTCCGGGGTCGCCGGCGACGCGTACGCCGTGGGCGGTGGCGGGCAGCGCGGCCGCGACGCGTGCGGCGAAGGCGTCGAGGGTCGTCGCGTCCGTCGTGCCGATCCGACCGGTGCCGGTCGCGGCGTCCTCGTCGCGCGGGCGGATCGGCTCGAGGTCGCTCAGCCCGAGGGCGAGCGCGAGCGACTCCGAGACGCCGCCGACCGCCAGGTCGGCGTTGGTGTGGGCGGCGAGCAGGGCGCAGCCGCCCTCGGTCAGCGTGTGCAGCGTGCGGCCCTTGGGCGTGGTCGCCGCCACCGAGCTGACCGGGGTCAGGAACAGCGGGTGGTGGACCACCAGCAGGTCGGCGCCCCACGCGACCGCCTCGCGGGCCACCTCGAGCGTCGGGTCGACCGCGAACGCCACCCGCGACACGGCCGCGCCGGGGTCGCCGGCCACGAGCCCGACGGCGTCCCAGGAGTCGGCCGTCGCGGGCGGGTACCAGGCGTGCAGCAGGTCGACGACCTCGGCGAGCGTGGGCACGGTGGTGGACATGGGGCGAAGGCTAGCCGCGGGGCCGGGCCTCAGTTGACCTGGCGGTCCTGGCCCTCCCAGTAGGGCTGGCGCAGCTTGAACTTCTGCAGCTTGCCGGTGGCGGTGCGGGCGAGCTCGTCGCGGAACTCGATCGAGGTCGGCGCCTTGTAGCCGGCGGCCCTGTCCTTGCACCAGGCGATCAGCTCGGCCTCGTCGACGCTGGCACCGTCGGCGAGCACGACGAGCGCCTTGATGGTCTCGCCCCACTTCTCGCTCGGCACGCCGATGACCGCGACCTCGGCCACCGCGGGGTGGGAGAACAGCACGTCCTCCACCTCGATCGAGGAGACGTTCTCCCCGCCGGTGATGATCACGTCCTTCTTGCGGTCGGAGATCGTGAGGTAGCCGTCGTCGCCGATCACGCCGCCGTCGCCGGTGCGGAACCAGCCGTCGACCAGTGCCTTGCCGGTCTCGTCCGGACGCTCCCAGTAGCCGGTGAGGATGACGTTGGAGCGGGCCAGCACCTCGCCCTGGTCGTCGGTGCGCAGCGTGACCCCGAGCGCCGGTGCGCCGGCGCGCACCAGCTTGGCCGCACGGTCCTCCGGGGACAGGTCGTCCCACTCGGCGCGGGTCCGGTTGACGGTGAGCAGCGGCGAGGTCTCGGTGAGGCCGTAGATCTGCAGGAACTCCCAGCCGAGCTCCTCCTGCACCCGCACGACGGTCCTCGTGGGCGGCGGCGCGCCGGCCATGATGATCCGGACCCGGTCGCGTCCCGGGATCTCGCCCTCCCAGGACTGCGCGGCGTCGAGCACCGCGGAGGCGACGGCGGGCGCGGCGCACATCACGGTGACGCCGTGCTGCTCGACGCGGCGCAGGATCTCCGCGCCGTCGACCTTGCGCAGGACCACCTGCGGCACCCCGAGCCCCGCCATCGTGAACGGCATCCCCCAACCGTTGGCGTGGAACATCGGCAGGGTGTGGAGGTAGACGTCGCGGTCGGTGACCCCGGCGTGGAGCCCGAAGGTGAGCGCGTTGGTCCACAGGTTGCGGTGGGTGAGCTGGACGCCCTTGGGGCGCGCGGTCGTGCCGGAGGTGTAGTTGATGGTCGCCGTCGCGTTCTCGTCGGGCTCCCAGTCCTGCGGTTCCGTGCCGGGTGCTGCGTAGAGCGCGTCGTCGTCGCCGAGGACGAAGGTGTGCTCGACGTCGATGCCGCGCACGGTGTCGACGAGCTCGGGGTCGACGTAGAGCACCCGGGCGCCCGAGTGGGCCACGATGTAGGCGATCTCGTCCGGTCGCAGGCGGAAGTTGATCGGCACCAGCACCCGGCCCGACCCGCACACGCCCCAGAACGAGGTGAGCAGCCGGGCGCTGTTGTGCGAGAGGACCGCGACCCGGTCACCGACCCCGATGCCGAGCTCGTCGAGCCGCGCCGCCTGGCGGCGGGCGAGCGCGTGGACCTCGGCGTACGTGCGCGTCCCGAGACCCGCGGCCGGCTGGTCCGGCTCGTCGACGACGCCGGTGCGCTCGCCGTAGACCGCGCGGGCACGGTCGAGGAAGTCGTTGACGCTGAACGGGACGAGCACAGTGGGGCTCCCTTCGATGGACGGCGAGCCCACTGTGGCATGGGTCACCCGAGCCCGCGAGGGGCGGCGCGCGTGCTGCGCCGGACGGTCGGCAGGCCTCGGCGGACGGGGCCGGGGCCGGGAAGAGGTGGGGTGCGTCGGGACGGTTTCGAACCGCCGACCGCTCGGGTGTAAACCGAGTGCTCTACCGCTGAGCTACCGACGCGCGCGGCACAGACTACGGGACCGGGCCGACGAGGATGCTCCGGGCCGGGCGAGCCCGCGACGACACGGGCGACCGGGCGACCGGGCGTGAGCCGGAGACGAAATGAAGTTGAGCCGCTGACGTCTCGGGTCATCAGCGGCTCAACAAGTAGAAGATTACACCGCACGCCAAGGCTGTCCGTGGTTTCCCACATTTGTGCCGGATCGGTCTAGACCGGAGCGTGGATCGTGCCGGTCGGCGCTGGTCAGACCAGGGCCGCGTGGAGCTCGCGCAGGTGCTCGTCGAGGTCACGACCGTCGGGGTTGGCGTTGTGCACCGACCAGCGCAGCATGCCGTCGCGGTCGACGACGTAGGAGGAGCGCCGGGGCGATCCCTTGGTCGTGTCGAAGACGTCGTAGGCCTGCGCCACGGCGCCGTGCGGCCAGAAGTCGGACAGGAGCGGGAAGTTCAGCCCCTCGGCCTCGGCGAAGGTGCGCAGCGCGTAGACCGGGTCGCAGGACAGGGCGAGGACCTCGGAGTCGAAGGTCAGGAACTCGGCGAGACGCTCGCGCACCCCGGAGAGCTCACCGGTGCACACCCCGGAGAAGGCGAACGGGAAGAACATCAGCACGACCGCCTTGCGGCCGCGGTAGTCGCTGAGCCGGACGTCCTGGCCGAACTGGTCGCGCAACGCGAAGTCGGGCGCCTCCTCGCCGAGGCACAGACCCTGACCACTCACCCTTGCTCCTCGCTGTCCACCACGTCGTCGCCCACGTCTCGTGCCCGGTCGTCCTGCTCGTCCCACGCCGCCAGCTCACGCTTGAGCACCTTGCCCGTGGCGTTGCGCGGGAGCTCGTCGAGGAACACGATCTCGCGCGGCACCTTGAAGCGCGCCAGGTGGGCCCGGACGTGGTCGCGCAGCTCGTCGGCCGACACCTCGCCCGTGCGCACCACGAAGGCCCGCAGGCGTTGACCGTAGTGGTCGTCCTCGACGCCCAGCGCAGCGACCTCCTGCACGTGCTCGTGCGAGACCAGGCAGTCCTCGACCTCCTGGGGGAAGACGTTCTCCCCGCCGGAGACGATCATGTCGTCGTCGCGACCCGCCACGTGCAGCCGCCCGTCGGGGTCGAACCAGCCGACGTCGCCCGACGACATGAGGCCGTCGACGACCTCCTTCGACCCGCCGTGGGTGTAGCCCTCGAACAGCAGGCCGTTGCCGACGAAGATCCGCCCGGTCTCCCCCGGCGCCACCTCGTGGCCGTGCTCGTCGAGGATCCGGACCACCGTGCCGTGCGGCGGGCGCCCGGCCGAGGTGGGGTCGGCCCGCAGGTCCTCCGGCGTCGCGACCGAGGCGTAGGCGACCTCGGTGGAGCCGTAGATGTTGTAGAGATGGTCGCCGAAGCGGTCCATCCACGCCTCGGCGAGGGTCGCCGGCAGCGCCGAGCCCGACGACGCGACGACCTCCACGCGGTCGAGGTCGACGGCGTCGAGCACCTCGGCGGGCAGGGCCAGCATCCGCTGGAGCATCACCGGGATCACCACGAGCGACTGGCAGTGCTCGGCCTCGGTGGTGCGCAGCGCCGTCTCGGGGTCGAAGGTGCGCCGCAGCACGACCGTCGAGCCCAGCAGCATCGCCAGCGCGAGGTGGGCGAAGCCCCAGGTGTGGAACAGCGGCGCCGCGATGTGGGTCCGCCAGCCGGCACGCAGCGGCATCCGCGAGAGCAGCGCGACCGCCGCGTCGATGCCCGCCTCGCGCCGCGGCGCGCCCTTCGGGGTGCCGGTGGTGCCGGAGGTGAGGATCACGATGCGGGCGTGCCGGGCCGGCGGCTGGAGGTCGCCCTCGTCGTGCGAGGAGACGAGGTGCTCGAGCGTCTCGAGCGCCGCGCGCTGTCGGTCCAGGCGAGCACGCGCCGCTCGACCGCGGCACCGGCGAGCAGGTCGGTGAACTCCTCGTCGTGCACGACCAGCCGGGGCGCCTCGCGCTCGAGGACGTCGACCAGCTGGGGTCCGGCGAATGCGGTGTTGAGGTAGAGCAGGTCGGCCCCGAGCTTGGCGACGGCGATCGAGGCGTCGATGAAGCCCCGGTGGTTGCGGCACATCACCGCGACCGCGTCGCCCTCGCGCACGCCGCGCTCGGCCAGCGCGCGGGCCAGTGAGTTCGAGCGGCGGTGCAGCTCGCCCCAGGTCAGCTCGCCGAGCTCGTCGACGACCCCGACCTGGTGGGGCGAACGGGCGGCCAGCGAGGTGAAGCCGCCCGCAGGACCGGTGCCCCACCGGGCGAGGGTGCGGCCGAGTCCGAGCAGGGTCCGCGGACCGTAGGGGCGGATCACGCCCGCCCGACCCAGCACACGCAGCGTGGTGCCGGCGTCCCCGACCGCACCGGCGAGCGCGGAGGCGGCCCCGCGGGCCGATGCAGGTCGGGCCGGACTCACGCCGGGGTCTTCGGGGCGACCAGACGGGTGGCCTGCCAGTCCTTGCTGACAGACGCCGTCGTGGTCTGCGAGAGGCCGGCGATCGGAGCCGCCTCCGCCACGTCGGCCGCATCCACCGTGCCCGAGCGGCCGACCTTGGGGGTGAGCAGCCAGATCGATCCCCCACCGACGAGGTCGGTCAACGCGTCGACGAGCCCGTCGACGAGGTCGCCGTCCTCGTCGCGCCACCACAGCAGCACGGCGTCGACCACGTTGCCGTGGTCGCCGTCCACCATGTCGGCGTCGATGCAGTCCTCGACCGCGACGCGCAGCTCGTCATCGGTGTCGTTGTCCCAGCCGAGCTCCTGGACGACCATGCCGGGCCTGAGCCCCAGCCGGTCCCCCACACCTGTCACTGGGGCAGAGTCGCCCACCGTCGAGCTCACGCAGTGCCTCCTGTGTCCTGGGTGCGCCAAATCGGCGCAGGTCACGCATAGTCCACCCGAACACAGCGGGAGTCGCAACCCCGTCCCGCGCGCCGGGCCTCCCGGGCGGCCCCCGTCGACCTCGACGGACCCTCGTGGTGGGACTACCCGTGGGTAGATTTCACGCCGCCGAGTCGCGTGACACGATGAGCGGGTGAGTGACGCCGAGAAGTCCACGCAGAGCACGACCAGGCAGGGCCCCGCCACGCCGTCGGTGATCCACGAGGGACTCCCCACCCAGCTGCCCGACATCGACCCCGACGAGACCCAGGAGTGGCTCGCGTCCTTCGACGCGATGCTGGACGACCGCGGTCGCGACCGGGCTCGCTACATGATGCTGCGCCTGCTCGAGCGCGCGCGTGAGAAGCAGGTCGGTGTCCCCGCCCTGCGCTCGACCGACTACATCAACACGATCCCGCCCGAGCGCGAGCCGTGGTTCCCCGGCGACGAGGAGGCCGAGCGCCGCATCCGCGCCTTCATCCGCTGGAACGCCGCGGTGATGGTGTCCTCGGCCAACCGCAAGGGCCTCGAGGTCGGCGGCCACATCGCCACCTACCAGTCCTCCGCGAGCCTCTACGAGGTCGGCTTCAACCACTTCTTCCGCGGCAAGGACCACGAGGGCGGCGGCGACCAGATCTACATCCAGGGTCACGGCTCGCCGGGCGTCTACGCCCGCGCGTTCCTCGAGGGCCGCCTCAGCGAGGAGCAGCTCTACCGCTTCCGCCAGGAGGTCCAGCACGGCCAGGGCGCCGGCCTCCCGTCGTACCCCCACCCGCGCCTGATGCCCGACTTCTGGGAGTTCCCGACGGTGTCGATGGGCCTGACGGCCATCAACTCCATCTACCAGGCCCGCTTCAACCGCTACATGGACAACCGCGGCATCAAGGACACCACGCAGCAGCACGTGTGGGCCTTCATGGGCGACGGCGAGATGGCCGAGCCCGAGTCGCTGGGCGCGATCCGCGTCGCGGCGCGCGAGGAGCTCGACAACCTCACCTGGGTCATCAACTGCAACCTCCAGCAGCTCGACGGCCCGGTCACCGGCAACGGCAAGATCATGCAGGAGCTCGAGGCGAACTTCCGCGGTGCCGGCTGGAACGTCATCAAGGTCGTCTGGGGTCGCGAGTGGGACGCCCTGCTCGCCAAGGACATGGACGGCGTCCTGGTCAACCGGATGAACTCCACGCCCGACGGCCAGTTCCAGACCTACTCCACCGAGGACGGCGCCTACGTCCGCGAGCACTTCTTCGGCAGCGACCCGCGCCTGCGCGCGATGGTCGAGCACATGTCGGACCAGCAGATCGAGAAGCTGCCGCGCGGTGGCCACGACTACCGCAAGGTCTACGCCGCCTTCGACGCCGCGACCAAGCACACCGGTCAGCCGACGGTGATCCTGGCCCACACCATCAAGGGCTGGACGATCGACGCCCTCGAGGGCAAGAACGCCACCCACCAGATGAAGAAGCTGACCCTCCCGGACCTCAAGAAGTTCCGCGACCGGCTCTACCTGCCGATCAGCGACCGCGACCTCGAGGAGTCCTACGAGAAGACCGGCGGCGCGCCGTTCTACCACCCCGGCGCCGACTCGCCGGAGATCGCGTACATGCTCGAGCGCCGTCGGGCCCTCGGCGGCTCGATCCCGCGCCGGGTCAACCGCGCCACCGCGCTCAAGCTGCCCGGCGACGAGCTCTACGCCGAGCTGAAGCAGGGCTCGGGCAAGAACAAGTTCGCCACCACGATGGCGGCCGTGCGCCTGCTGCGCGACTGGATGAAGGACCCGGAGATCGGCGAGCGCCTCGTCCCGATCGCCCCCGACGAGTACCGCACGTTCGGCATGGACTCGATGTTCCCGAGCGCCAAGGTCTACAACCCGGGCGGCCAGCAGTACGAGTCGGTCGACCGCAAGATGCTGCTCTCCTACAAGGAGTCCGCGCAGGGCCAGATGCTCCACGAGGGCATCTCCGAGGCGGGCGCGATGGCCTCGGCCACGGCCGCCGGCTCGGCGTACAGCACCCACGGCGAGCACATGATCCCGTTCTACATCTTCTACTCGATGTTCGGCTTCCAGCGCACCGGTGACTCGATCTGGGCGATGGCCGACCAGCTGGCCCGCGGCTTCCTCATCGGCGCCACGGCCGGTCGCACCACGCTGACCGGTGAGGGCCTGCAGCATGCCGACGGCCACTCGCCGCTGCTCGCGGCGACCAACCCCGCGGTCGTGCACTACGACCCGGCGTTCGCCTACGAGATCAGCCACATCATGCAGAACGGCCTCGAGCGGATGTACGGCACCGGCGGTCCCGAGGGCCACGGCGAGGACGTCATCTTCTACCTCACCGTCTACAACGAGCCGGTCTCGCAGCCGGCCGAGCCGGAGGGCGTCGACGTCGAGGGCATCCTCAAGGGCATCCACCACGTCGAGACCGCCGAGGGCGAGGGCCCGCGGGTCCAGCTGATGGCCTCCGGTGTCGGCTACCCGTGGATCAAGGACGCGGCGCGCATGCTCGCCGAGGACTGGGGCGTCCAGGCCGACCTGTGGTCGGTGACGTCGTGGAACGAGCTGGCCCGCGACGGTGCCGCGGCCGAGCAGTGGAACCTGCTCAACCCCGGCGCCGAGAAGCGCACCGCCTACGTCAGCGACAAGCTGGCCGGCGTGCAGGGTCCCGTCGTGGCGGTGTCGGACTACATGCGGGCCGTCCCGCTGCAGATCGCCCGTTGGGTCCCGGCCGACTACCGCGTGCTCGGCGCCGACGGGTTCGGCTTCGCCGACACCCGCCCGGCGGCGCGCCGCTTCTTCCACATCGACGCCGTCAGCGTGGTCGTGCAGGCCCTCCAGGCCCTCGCCGACGCCGGCGAGCTGCCGGTGGAGAAGGTCGTGGAGGCCGCCGAGCGCTACCGCATCGACGACCCGACGGCGACGAGGGACATCAAGCAGGAGGGCGGGGACGCCTAGTCCTCCCCCGCACCGACACCTGGTGGGTCACGCCTCCCGCGCATACGCAGCGGGAGGGTGGCCCACCAGCTGCGTGAAGGCGCGGACCAGGTGCGACTGGTCGGCGTAGCCGAGCCGGGCCGCCAGGCCCGCCCAGTCGACGTCGTCGCCGCTGTGCGCGGCGGCCACGACGTCGAGCAGCCGGAAGCGCTGGACGACCCACTTCGGAGAGACCCCGACGTGGCTGCGGAACCGGCGCTGGAGCGTGCGCAGGCTCACCCCGGCCAGCTCCGCGAGCTGCTCGGCCCGCACCAGCGAGGTGTCGGCCTCCGCCCGCTCGACGAGGGCGGCGAGTTCGTCGACGAGGGGGTCGTCGTCGCGCGACAGCGCGAGCAGCCACTCCTCGAGCACCGCCGCGCCGTCCTCCGGACGCGCGCAGGCCAGCACCTGCTCGGCCACGGCCCGGTCGTCGACGCCGAGGGCCTGCGCCGCCGTCACCTCGCGGTCGAGGAGGGTGCCCACGTCGGCGTGCAGCAGCGGGCGGAACCCGGCGGGCCGGAAGCCGGCCGCGACGGTGTGGCCCCGCCCCTCCAGGCGCCTGCTGAAGGTGCGCCGGTGCACGCCGTTGACCAGCAGCCGCGGGACACCCGCGACGACCTCGGCCGAGACGTGGACGACCGGACGAGGCACGACCTCCTGCTCGTGCGGCTCCGCCACGTCCCAGCGCACCCACCAGAAGTAGTCCACGAGGTCCGCGAGCCCGGGGCCCGGGGCGGCGCGGCCCACGTCGATGCGTCGGGCGGCCTGCGTGGGGCGCAGGACGGCGTACGCGCGACCGGGCGCACGGGGCCGGTCGGGGCTGGTGGGCACGGCGTCAGCCTAGGCCGGGGCGGTGTCGCGTTTGTCCAAGCCGCGGCGCGTCCGCACGGGCCATGCTGGGAGTCCCAGCACACGAGCAGAGGAGAGCACGGTGGCCGAGAACGCACCGACCGCGCGCATCGCGATGGTGACCCTGGACTGCGCGGAGGTCGCGCCGTCCGCCGACTTCTGGTCGGCGTTCCTCGGGTGGGAGGTGGCGGCCAGCACCGAGGACTACGCGATGCTCGTCGCCCCGGGCGGCGGACCCGCCCTGGGCCTGGGGCGCACCGACGACCACCAGCCGCCCTCGTGGCCCGACGACGGCCGCAAGCAGTTCCACCTCGACCTCGCGGTCGACGACATCGACGCGGCCGCCGAGCGGGCCGTGTCACTGGGCGCCAGGGTCGCCGACCCGCAGCCGGGTGAGACCTGGCGCGTGCTGATCGACCCCGCCGGCCACCCGTTCTGCCTGACCGACGCCGCCAACTGGGGCTAGTGCCGGTCCGGGCCGCTCAGGCGCCCGTCGCGCGGTGCACGACGTGGACGGGCGCGAGCGGGGCCTCGCCGGCCTCGGCGTGGATCGACGGGACGGACGCACCCTCCTCGAGCAGGTCGCGCCAGCGCTCGCGGTCGTAGGTGCTCGGCGCGGTGGTGCGGATGAAGTCGCGCACGATCTTCACGAAGCGCTCGGGGTGGTCGCGGTGGGGGAAGTGCCCGGCGTTGGGGATCACCTCGACGCGGGCGGTCGGCGCCAGCGCGCGGGCGTTGTCGGCGTGGTCGACCGGGATGACGACGTCGTCGGCGCCCCACAGCACGAGCATCGGCATGGCCTCGGTGAGGTAGGCCCGGTCGGCCATGGTGACGATCTGCCCGCGCCAGTCGACGACCGCGCGCACGACGTGGCGGATCGCGGCCCGGGTGCGGGGATCGGCGAAGGAGTCGTAGATGTCGGCCACCTCGTCGAGGTCGCGCAGCCGGCTCACCCCCGTGCGTGCGAGCACGCGCATCGCCGTGGTCGTCGCGTGGCGCAGCCCCGGCAGCGTGAGCACGCCCATCGCCTGCTGGAAGCCCGGCGTGGTGACCGCCCGGATCGCCGGGTTCACCTCGGGGCCCAGACCGCCGGACCCGACGAGGACCAGCCGCTCGGTGCGCTCGGGGTACTGGTAGGCGAACTGCATCGCCACTCCCCCGCCGAAGCTGTGGCCCACGACGGTCACGGTGTCGATGCCCAGGATCGTGAGCAGGTCACGCATGCCGTTGGCGTAGCCGCCGACGCTGTAGTCGGCGCGCGGCTTGTCGGAGGCGCCGTGCCCGAGCAGGTCGGGAGCGATGACGGTGTGCGTGCGCGCGAGCGAGTCGATGACCGGGTCCCACGTGCGGTGGTCGCACGCCAGCCCGTGCAGGAGCAGGACGGTCGGCCCCGAGCCGCGCCGGACGAAGGCACGGCGGTGCCCGTGCACGGTGACGTACTGCAGGTGGGCGCTGCTGCGAGGGGACACACGGACTCCAGCGGGGGGTGGGGGTCCCCGGATTCAACCAGAGCGATCGCGCCCGCACCCGACCCTCGCGGGTGGTGCGCCGCTCCGTTGCCGGTTCGTGACCTTCGACGGAGGCTTCGTCAGAACCCCACTACCGGCGGCGGGCCCGGGGTGTGGCGCTCGCGCCCACTACAGTCGGGCGCGTGACGCCCTCCCGCCGACGCGCCGCCGACGCGCTCCGCAGCTCGAGCGGGGCGCTGAGCACCGCCGCGACCGGCCGGATGGCCACCGACCTGCCGTGGTTCGACGACCTCAGCGCCGAGGACCGGTCCTGGGTCGGCCTCATCGTCCAGGCCGGCATCCGGGGTTTCGTCGACTGGTACGGCCGCGAGGTGGAGCCGTCGGCCAACGACCCGCTCGACGTGGTCGTCTTCGGCGCCGCGCCGCGCGAGCTGACCGGCGTCATCTCCCTGCAGCAGACCGTGGAGCTGGTCCGCCTCAGCATCCGGGTCGTGGAGACCAACATCGACGCCCTGCTCGACCCCGAGGACGCGCGCGAGGTCCACGACGCGGTGCTCCTCTACGCCCGCGAGGTCGCCTTCGCCACCGCCGCGGTCTACGCCCGGGCCGCGGAGTCGCGCGGGGCGTGGGACGCCCGCCTCGAGGCGCTCGTCGTCGACGCCGTCGTCCGCGCCGAGGCCGACGAGACGGTGGTGTCGCGGGCCAGCGCCCTGGGCTGGGGCGCGCACGGCGACGTGGCGGTGGTGCTGGGGTCCCCGCCGCCCCACCGCGCCGAGCTCGACGTCTTCGACTCCGTACGCCGCTCGGCGCGCGCCGGCGGGATGGACGCCCTCTGCGCCACGCAGGGCGAGCGGCTCGTCGTGGTGCTCGGCGGCGTGAGCGACCCGCTGGCCGCCGCCGCGCGCCTGATCGAGCACTTCGGCGACGGTCCGGTGGTCGTCGGACCGGTCACCGCCGACCTGGCCCACGCCAGCGCCTCGGCGCGCGCCGCGCTCTCGGCGCACCGCGCCGCGAGCGGGTGGCCCGACGCGCCGCGCCCGGTGTCGAGCCGCGACCTGCTCCCCGAGCGCGCCCTCGCCGGGGACGGCCACGCCCGGCGCCATCTCGTCGACGAGGTCTACCTCCCGCTCGTGGCGACCCGGGGCACCCTGCTGGAGACCCTCGCGGGATGGTTCGAGCACGGCGGCTCCATCGAGGCGACCGCCCGCGCGCTCTTCGTGCACCCCAACACCGTGCGCTACCGGCTGCGCCAGGTCGCGGAGGTCACCGGCTGGTCGCCGACCCGCCCGCGGGAGGCGTTCACCCTCCAGCTCGCCCTGATCCTGGGCCGGCAGTCGGGCCGCACGGAGTTGTAGGAACCCGACAAGGTTCTGGGGGTCAGTTTCGTCGGCGTCGGACCCGCGCCCGCCTCGTCGTACCCGGCACAGTGGTCACGTGCTCGTCATCGTCGCCCCCGGTCAGGGGGCCCAGACCCCCGGTTTCCTCACGCCCTGGCTCGAGGACCCCGTCTTCGCGTCCCGCTTCGACTGGCTCTCCACGGTCGCCGGCATCGACCTGCCGCACTACGGCACGCAGGCCGACGCGGAGACCATCCGCGACACCAAGGTGGCCCAGCCGCTGCTGGTCGCGACCGGCCTCGTCGCCGCCCTCGACCTCTTCCCGCACCCGGCCGACGCCTTCGCCCGCATCGGCGCCGTCGCGGGCCACAGCGTGGGCGAGCTGACCGCCGCGGCCGGCGCCCGGGCGATCACCGCCGAGCAGGCGATGGTGCTGGTGCGCGAGCGCGGCAACGCGATGGCCGCGGCCGCCGCCACGACCGCCACCGGCATGACCGCCGTCCTCGGCGGCGACCGCGACGAGGTCCTCGCCGCGATCGAGGCGCAGGGCCTGACCGCCGCCAACGACAACGGCCCCGGCCAGGTCGTGGCCGCCGGCACCATGGAGCAGCTCGCCGCCTTCGCCGAGGCGCCCCCGGCCAAGGCCCGGCTGATGCCGCTCAGCGTGGCCGGCGCGTTCCACACCCACCACATGTCGCCCGCCGTCGACCGGCTCGGGCGCCTGGCGCAGTCGGTGTCGACGCACGACCCCCGCACCCCCCTCATCTCCAACCGCGACGGCCAGGTCGTCCACGACGGCCGCGAGGTCCTGCGCCGCATGGTCGGCCAGATCGCCAACCCGGTCCGCTGGGACCTCTGCCTGGAGACGATGACCGACCTCGGCGTCACCGGCATCCTCGAGATGCCGCCCGCCGGCACGCTCACCGGCATCGCCAAGCGGGCGCTCAAGGGCGTGGAGACCTTCGCCCTCAAGACCCCCGACCAGCTCGACGCGGCCCGCGACTTCTGCGACAAGCACGGTGAGGCCTCCCAGATCGAGACCACGCCGACCTGGCGGATGATCGTCTCCCCCGCCAAGGGCACCTTCCACCTCGCGTCGGAGGCCATCGAGCGCGACGTGCTGGTGCCGGGCGCCACGATCGGCGCCGTCGCCAGCCTGCGCGACCGCACCGACATCACCGCCCCGCACGGCGGCTCCGTCGTGGAGTGGCTCGTCGAGGACGGCGACCTCGTCTCCCCCGGCCAGCCGCTGCTGCGCCTGCACCCGGAGGGCTCCCACTGATGGCGCCGATCACCGCCGCCACCGGCTCCCCCCACACGCGCATCATGGGCATGGGCTCCTACCGCCCCGTCCGCGTGGTGCCCAACTCCGAGGTCGTCGACGCGATCGACTCCAGCGACGAGTGGATCCAGCAGCGCTCCGGCATCAAGACCCGCCGCTGGGCCGGTCCCGAGGAGTCGGTCCAGATGATGTCGGTGGAGGCCTCGCGGATCGCCATCGAGCGCGCCGGCCTCGAGGTCGCCGACATCGACTGCGTCGTCGTCGCCACCGTGAGCCACCTGCTCCAGACCCCGGCCGTCGCGACGGCCATCGCCCACGAGCTCGGCACCGACGGTGCGGCGGCCTTCGACATCTCCGCCGCCTGCGCCGGGTTCTGCCACGGCATCGCCATGGCCTCCGACATGGTCCGCGCCGGCAGCGCCACCCACGTCCTGGTCGTCGGGGTCGAGCGCCTCACCGACATCCTCGACCTCACCGACCGCGGCACCGCCTTCATCTTCGCCGACGGTGCCGGCGCCGCGGTCGTCGGCCCGAGCCAGACCCCCGGCATCGGCCCGGTCGTGTGGGGCTCCGACGGCGAGCAGTTCGACCTGATCCGCCAGCGCGAGGACTGGCGCGACGTCGTCGGCACCGACACCCAGCCCGGCTCCGGCGTGATGCCGCACCTGACCATGCAGGGCAACCCGGTCTTCCGCTGGGCGTCCTTCGCGATGGCCAAGATCGGCCAGCAGGCGCTCGACGCCGCGGGCGTCTCGCTCGACGAGCTCGACGTCTTCGTGCCCCACCAGGCCAACATGCGCATCATCGACGCGATGGCGCGCTCGATGAAGCTGCCGGGCACGGTGCGCATCGCCCGCGACGTCGCCGACCAGGGCAACACCTCTGCGGCCTCGGTGCCCCTCGCGCTCGACCGGATGATGGTCGAGGGCGAGGCCCGCAGCGGCGACACCGCGCTGCTCATCGCCTTCGGCGCCGGTCTGGCGTACGCCGCCCAGGTCGTCACCGTCCCCTGACCGCTCCACCCCAGCTCCACCCGCTCCACCCCGAACCACCCGTTGCACCACCCACCAGAAAGGGAGGCCCATGGCCACCACCGAAGAAATCCGCGCCGACCTCGCCGACATCGTCAACGAGGTCGCGGGTGTCGACGCCGCCGACGTCCAGCTGGACAAGTCGTTCGTGGACGACCTCGACGTCGACTCGCTCTCCATGGTCGAGGTCGTCGTGGCCGCCGAGGAGAAGTTCGGCGTGACCATCCCCGACGACGAGGTCAAGAACCTCAAGACCGTCGGCGACGCCGTCGCCTTCATCGAGCGCGCCCAGGGCTGAGTCCCGCCCGGCGCGTCGCGGGCGGTCGAGCACGCTCGACCGCCCGCGCGCCCGGACCCCGCCCACCCCGCGCACCACCTCAGCGAGAAACGGAAGACACCCTGATGCCCTCGACCCGCGTAGTCGTCACCGGCCTCGGCGCCACCTCCCCCGTCGGCGGGGACGTCCCCTCGACCTGGCAGGCCATGCTGGCCGGCACCTCGGGCATCCGGCGCCTCACGACGAGTGGGTCGAGCAGATGCCGGTCAAGATCGGCGGCCGGATCGCCGTGGAGCCCTCCGAGGTGCTCGAGCGGGTCAAGGCCCGCCGCCTCGACCGCTCCAGCCAGTTCGCGATGGTCGCCGCCGAGCAGGCCTGGGCCGACGCCGGCCTCGAGGGGTCCGGCCTGGACCCCGAGCGCCTCGGCGTGGCGCTCGCCTCCGGCATCGGTGGCGTCACCACCCTGCTGGCCAACTACGACACCCTGCTCGAGAAGGGACCGCGCCGCGTCTCGCCGCTGGCCGTCCCGATGCTCATGCCCAACGCCCCCGCGGCCAACGTGAGCCTGCGCTTCGGCGCCCGCGCCGCGGTGCACGCCCCGACGTCGGCCTGCGCCTCGGGCAACGAGGCCATCGCCATGGCCATCGACATGATCCGCCTCGGCCGCGCCGACGTCGTGCTCGCCGGCGGCACCGAGGCCGCGATCCACCCGCTGCCGATGGCGGCCTTCGCCAACATGATGGCGCTGTCGAAGACCGGCAGCGAGGACGGCGGCGACCCCACCACGGTCTCGCGCCCCTGGGACTCGGGCCGCGACGGCTTCGTCCTCGGCGAGGGTTCGGCCGTGCTGGTCCTGGAGTCCGAGGAGAGCGCGCGCGCCCGCGGCGCGACGATCTACGCCGAGGTCCGCGGCGCCGGCATCAGCAACGACGCCCACGACATCGCCCAGCCCGACCCCGAGGGTCGCGGCGGCACCCGCGCCATCCAGATGGCGCTGCGCGAGGGCGACGTCGACCCGGCCACGGTCGTGCACGTCAACGCCCACGCCACCTCGACCCCCAAGGGCGACATCGCCGAGGGTCTGATGCTCCACACCGTCCTCGGCACCCACGTCGACCGGTGCGTGGTCACCAGCACCAAGTCGATGACCGGCCACCTCCTCGGCGGCGCCGGGGCCCTCGAGGCCGTCGCCACCGTGCTGGCGCTGCGCGACCGGGTCAGCCCGCCCACCATCAACCTGGACGACAAGGACCCCGAGGTCGACCTCGACATCCCCACCTCGCGCCGCGACCTCCCGGCCGGCGACGTCGTCGCCCTCAACAACTCCTTCGGCTTCGGCGGCGCCAACGTCGCCGTCGCCTTCGGCAGCATCTGATCCGTCCTCGGAAAGGCCCCACCACTGTGACTGCCACTGCCGCGAAGCCCGCCCGGCTCCCCCGCGAGGAGGACCCGCGCAACCCGGTCCACCGCCTCACCGCGCTGCTCGACGAGGGCACCCTCGAGCTCATCACGCCCGACGACGACTCCGGGATGCTCGCAGCCGTCGGCCGCGTCGACGGCACGTCGGTGGTCGCGTTCTGCAGCGACGCCACCGTGATGGGCGGCGCGATGGGCGACGTGGGCTGCCGCGTGGTCGTCGACGCCTACCACCGCGCCATCACCGACGGCGTGCCGATCATCGGGCTGTGGCACTCCGGCGGGGCACGGCTGGCCGAGGGCGTGCTGTCGCTGCACGCGGTCGGCCGGATCTTCCAGGTGATGACCCAGGCCTCCGGCGTGATCCCACAGGTCTCGGTCGTGCTCGGCCCGGCCGCGGGCGGCGCGGCCTACGGCCCGGCTCTGACCGACGTGGTCATCCTCGGCCCCGAGGGCCGGATCTTCGTGACCGGCCCCGACGTGGTCCGCTCGGTCACCGGCGAGGACGTCGACATGCTCCGCCTCGGCGGTCCGGAGCCGCACGGGCGTCGCTCCGGCGTCGTGCACATCCTCACCGACTCCGAGCGCGAGGCGCTCGACCGTGCCCGCACCGTCGCCTCCCTCCTCGGCTCCCAGGGCAGCCTCGCGGTCGAGTCGGTCGACGACCGCGACCTCGGCGCCCTGCTGCCGGAGTCGAAGAAGCGCGCCTACGACGTGCACCCGCTCGTCGAGGGACTGCTCGACGAGGGCACCGCCCAGGAGCTCCACGCCCGCTGGGCGCCCAACATCGTCACCGCCCTCGGTCGCTTCGGCGGCCGCACGGTCGGCGTGGTCGCCAACAACCCGCTGCGCCTGGGCGGCTGCCTCGACTCGCTGTCGGCGGAGAAGGCGTCACGCTTCGTGCGCATGTGCGACGCGTTCGGCGTCCCGCTCGTCGTGCTCGTCGACGTCCCGGGCTACCTCCCCGGCGTCGGACAGGAGTGGGACGGCGTCGTGCGACGCGGCGCCAAGCTGCTGCACGCCTTCGGCGAGTGCGTGGTGCCGCGGGTGACCCTGGTGACCCGCAAGACCTACGGCGGCGCCTACATCGCGATGAACGCCCGCTCGCTCGGCGCCACCAAGGTCTTCGCCTGGCCGGGCGCGGAGGTGGCCGTCATGGGCGCCGTCGCCGCGATCCGGGTGCTCCACCGCCGCAAGCTCGCGGAGGTCTCCCCCGAGATCCGCCCGCAGGTCGAGGCCGAGCTGGCCGCCGAGCACGAGCGGATCGCCGGCGGGGTCGACCGAGCCGTCGAGATCGGCGTGGTCGACGAGGTCGTGGAGCCGACCCGCACCCGCTCGGCGATCGCGGCGGCCATGCGCCACGAGATCGACACCGTCGGCGTACGCCGCGGGCGGCACGGCAACATCCCGCTCTGACACCGCTGCCCAGCCCGCTCCCAGACCGGAGCTCAGCGCTCCGTGCGCGGGATCCGTCGCAGGCTGAGCAGGCCGTGCAGCGCCAGGAGCGGCTTGGCGAGCAGCCACTCCCCGACGACGTGGTCGCGGGCCGGCTCGAGCCGGGCTGCGAGGTCGGGGCGCTGGCGCCGGAGGTAGACCCGTGCCTTGAGGGCGTGGGCCGGCTGCGACACGAGCTTGACCGCCTCGACGTGCTCGACGAGGGGCGCGACGAGGGCGACGTTCTCCCACGTCGTGCGGCTCGCCTCCTCCAGCACGGCAGGTCCGGCCCACCCGCGCTCACGGGCGTACGCCGCCAGGATCCGCGCCTCGGGCACGGACGAGCCGACGGGGCCGCCGCTGAGCACCAGCACCGACTCGCGGGCCGGGTCGACGGAGCGGAGCGCCGCCCGCACCCGCCACCGGTTCACGGCGTTGGCCCGCGCCCCGCGGTTGCGGAAGCCGAGCACGACGACCGCCTCGGTGCGTGCCGACCGCGGTGCGACGAGGGCGCGCGACCAGCGCCGGTGCTGCCACTCCGCCCAGCCGAGGACCGCGGCACCCACGAGGAGGACTGCGCCGGGGACGCGGACCTGCGACGACCTAGGGCTCGGCCGGGAGGGCACCGGTCTCGACCACGTGCTCGGCGATCGTGAAGAGCTTGACGTTCTGCTGCGAGGAGACCCGCTTCAGCACGCCGAAGGCCTGCTCGGAGGTCAGGTCGAACCTGGCGCGCAGGATGCCGGTGGCCTCTCCGATGAGCTGCCGGCTGGTCATCGCGGTGTGCATCTGCTCGTGGAGCACCGTCGACTGGAGGGCAACGGCGGCGTGGGTGGCCATCACCATCGCGTCGAGCCGGTCCTGCGCGGAGAACGCGTCGGGCTCGGGGGCGTAGAGGTTCAGGGTGCCGACGCTCGACGCATCGGTGAAGAGCCGGTAGCCGAGGTAGGACCGCATGCCGGTCCGCTCGACCACCACGGGACCCCAGGCGGGCCAGGGAACGGGGTCGGTGAGGTCGGGGACGTAGATGACGTCCATCGTGTTGAGCTCGCCGACCGAGGGGCCCTCCCCGATCTCGCGCTGGAGGTCGTCGAGCTGCTGGAGCTCGGAGTGGCTGTGCGCGCACGAGTCGTCATTGCCGTTGCGCAGCACGCACACGCCGGCGATCTCGCAGGACGCGATCAGCCCGACCGCGGCTTCCGCGATCTGCTGCAGGGTGTCGGCGCTGTCGCGACTGCCGGACATCGCACGCGCAGCGTCCGCGAGTCGACCGTTGAAGTCGAGCGAATCCATCAGCAAATCTTCCTCCCCAGGGCACAGCGACTCCGAGAGCGTAGCCACTGTCGCCGAGCGGACACGTCGCGACCGTCGACCGCGCGATCACAACCTTCAACGGGACGGGCGCACCCCCGACGCTTGCTAGCGTGTGCCGGCCGGGTCTGCCCCCGGCACCGACGAGGGGGTTCCGATGCTGGTGCGACGTGTCCTGGGGGTCCTGGCACTGACGTTGACGACCGGGTGTCTGACCGCTCCGGCTGTCGCGCCTGCAGCCGCCGAGACGGCCCACGTCCGGCACGGGTCCGTCGCACGTGAGTCCGGCGAGGCGCCGCGCGAGCTGTACCTCGTGGTCGGCGTGCCGTCCTTCGACCACTTCACGCTGCGCGCAGTGGCGGACGACTGGGCCGCGGGACACCGCGTCGTGCTGCAGCACCGGACGCCCGACGGGTGGACGAAGGTGGCGACGCGCCGCTTCTCGTCCGCGGGCAAGGCGCGCTTCCCGGTTCCCGTGCCCGAGCGCCCGGCCACCTATCGGGCGGTCACGAGAGCTGCCGGTGAGCGCATCGTGTCCACCAGCGCGCGCTTCTACTGACGCAGGCACACATGGCCGGACCGGCCGACCGCATGTGCCGGTGAGGGGCGCGGTACAACGTCTGTGGCGAGTTGCTCGGACCACGCGTCGCCCCCGCCACTAGGTTCGGACCGTGTTCGACGACGACGTGTGGAGGTACCTCCCGCTCGGTCCGTTGCCCACTCTCGTCCTGGTGGTCGTCGGGCTCGCTGCGGCCATCCTCGTCACGGTGAGTCGTTCCCGAGCCGCTCGTACGGCGACGGTGGTCATGCTCGCGCTCTCGGTGCTGGCTGTGCTCGTCCTGACCGCGCGGGGAGCTGTGTCGAACGCCGACGGCGCGTTCAGCTGGAGCATCAGCCAGTCGATCAGAGGCGAGCTCGGCAGCGTGAACCGGACACTGGGTCTCGTCAACGTCTTCGGGAATGTCGCGCTGCTCGTTCCTGTCGGCTGGATGGCCGCCGTCCTGGCGAGTCGGCGGCCGATTCTAGTCGGGACGTCGAGCGCGCTGGCGCTGTCGGTGTCCGTAGAGGTGTGGCAGATGCTCTCGGGGTCGTTCGGCGATGTCGACGACCTCGCTCTGAACTCGCTCGGAGGGCTCGTGGGGGCCGCTCTCGGCGTGGGGCTGAGGTCCGTGCGGCAGCGCCCGACGGCTGGCGATCCTGTGGTGGCGCCCAGCGAATGAGCGAGCATGGCCTCAACGCCCGCGTCAGTGATCGTTGGCGGCGACGACGAGCATCCGCTCGTGGTCGCTCCGCCCACCCACGCACCGCCTCCACTCAGCTGGCGCACTGGCGCCTGCCGCTTTCCAGACGTCGTTCACCCAGCCCGACAGTGCGACTGAATCGCCCACGTCGAAGGAGTCGTAGCCCCCCGCCAGACGGATGCGCGGGGACATTGCTGACAAACGGGAACCGTATGGCGCGAAGAGCAGCACGGTCCGACCGTCGTCCAGGGTGACTGAGACGCAGCCTGCTGGACTCACCGCGGCTGTCACGTTGAAGCGGGCGTCGTCGAACTTCTCGATAGTGGGCGCGTCACCGGGTGCTACGAGGGCCAGGGGCTGGTCCATCTCACTATTCGCGGGTGTCGCCTGCTGCCCGTTGTCGGACGCGTCCCGGGCGCTCTCGGCCGTTCCGGAGCAGCCAGACAACGCAGCCAGCAGCACGCCTGCAGCAGCCGCCGCTCGTATTTCTGCGCCGCACGCGAAGCTCACGCAGCCGAGTATGGCTTCGACGTCGTGCTTGCGGGCCTTGGCGTGACGGAATCGCAACGACGGATGTGCCGCGATCAGCTCGACCGGAACTGGCACCCCTCTGTGTCAAGACGCTGCCGGGAGTGGGGTTCTAGGGTGTTGTCTGGCGGGTCCGGGAAGTGGCTTGTCCGAAGAGTTGGTGTGGGGCTGTGAGCCGGCCGCGCTGGAGTCAGAGTCGTTGCCCTGTTGCCCTCCCGGGCCCGTCCTCGTTGCGCCGGTGGTGCGGATGGCGTCGTTGAGCATGGTCTGGAAGACGATGTCGGACAGTCGGCGCTTGACGCACCGCATGGCTTCCATGGGTGCTTTTCCGTCGGCCTTCTTGCGGTCGTAGTAGGCCCGGCCTTCGGTGGCGTTGCGCAGTTGCACGCGGGCCATGGTGTGCAGGACTCGGTTGATCTGGCGGTTGCCTTTGCGGGACAGTCGGTGCCGGGTCTGGTCACCGGATGAGGCATCGAGAGGTGCGGTGCCGTTCCAGGACGCGAAGTGGGCTTTGTTCGGGAATCGGGTGATGTCGCCGACCTCGACCAGCAGCCGTGCTGCTCCGGTGGGTCCGATGCCGTGCAGGTCCAACAGCGTGGTTCCGGTGTCCTTCACGAGCTCGGTGAGCTCCTTGTTCGCTTCCTTCTTCCGGGCGTAGATCCGCTCGAGGTCCGCGACGAGCTCGGCGGCGACGCGGCGGCGGGTCTTGCCGACGACGTCGCGGGGTCGGATCTTGGCCAGCAGCGCCTTGGCCTGGGCCGCGGACAGGTCCTTCTTTGCCCCGCCGGGGATGAGCTCGAGCAGCAGCTGGTGCAGTTGGGAGGTCTTGCGGGTGTGCTCCTCACCCAACGAGCGACGCCGGTCGACCAAGAGTCGCAGCACTGCGAGCTGCTCGTCGTCGACGACCGGACGCAGTCCGGCCATCCGGGTCCCGATGAGTGCGACGGAGTGGGCGTCGGTGGCGTCGGTCTTGCGCCCCTGCCCGGTCGAGAACACTCGGGCTCGTGCCGACAGCTTCGGCGGCACATCGACGACCTCCTCGCCGGCGGCGAGGAGTCGGACCGCGACGTGGTGACCGATGCCCGAGCATCCCTCGATCGCCCAGACCCGGTCGGGGAACTGGCTGACATAGCGCCCCATCTCGGCGAGCCCGGCCTCATCAGTCCCGTACCGGCCGCCACCCAGGACGGTCTCGTCGGCTGTCATCACCTCGATCGTCACCGACCGCTTGTGTGGGTCCATCCCGATCACCACACGACTGCTCTCGTCCATCATCAGCTCCTCCGATGCTCGCTCCATCACTGGTTGTCGAGCCGGGAGGGCAACGCTGCTTCGAGCTGGGCAAACCCCTCTTGAGCCTCTCCCTGGCCCTGGCGACGCCCGGGTCACGCAGGCCAGATGAGAGCCACACGACTAGCGTGGGCAGCCGAAATGAGAGCGACGACCCGGGCGCCTGAACCGAGCCTCGCCAGACACCGGTCCTGGAGTCAATGAAACAAGCAGCCGATGTCCGGATGGGTTCTTCTAAGCTTCACCGATCGGTGACACGGGAGAGTGGTCGGCAGGGCACACCCACATGGCGTTGGTCTCGGCAACGCTCGCCTGCAAAGGGTGGCTCTCGGGATGGTTCGGGCACGGAGGCCAGTTGGTGCGTGCGGAGCCCCATAGTTGGTCCTCGATGGCCCACTCCTGGACCTGATCGGCGGCGTGCGCGACTCGCTCAGCGAGAGGTGCCGCTCGTCGTACGGACACCCCAGCGCCGCTGCCGTCTGCGCTCCACATCATCGACGAGACGTACTCGCGGTCCCCGACCCAGTCGTCGTCATCGAACGTCGGCGCCTTGATCCCCGCGCGACGCAAGTCGCGTAGAACCGGCTCGACCGACTCCCGCAAGACCGGATCCATGGGGAGAGCATCTCAGGCCGGCCTCGCTCAACGTCCGGCTAGCCGCGATCCGCGTGGTGATGCCGATGAACGGGCGTAACTACGAGCGCGTCTCCGGGTGACCGATGCTGGCCGGCTCTGGGAAGGAGCCCGGCATGTCGTCTGTCGTCCACCAGTACTCCAGTCCGGAGAGACGGCCGTCAGTGGTGAACAGGATCAGCCCGTTGCTGAGCGTGCCGTCATCTGCATGGACCGGTGCGCCGACTGGAACCCGGGATGAAACCGGGGCCGCTGGAGCGGATGGATCCACGACCAGGTCGATGATCAGACCAGTCCCGTCGGCCATGGCGGTCTCCGCCTGGAGCCGGAGTTCGAGCGCGCCCTCGAAGTCGCAGGCGAGAAGCGCATTCAGCGCCGCGCGCTCGTTCGGGAGGAGGGGGCGAGCCATAGGCCCATCTGCCGCAGGAAACGCACTCATCTGCCGCGATCAGCGCGCGGATTGGTGCTGTCTCCAAAGGCCCATCGCAACAAAGAAGGTCACCATGAATATGCCGTAGAAGACTAGGAAGAAAACCGTGATTTCGGCGTCAATCAACCAACCCACGACCCCCGCGATCAAGGTGGCGAACGCAGCGGCGATCACGCCAGAAAGAATGATGGAGCGCAACGATTTCTTGTCCCCCATGCTCACTCTTGGACTCTAGAGGCACGAGAGCCGTACTCGAGGACGTCAACTACTTCCTAGCCCAGATTTGGGCCCTGACGTACGCCCGGATCTGACGCGACCCGGTCGTCCGCTCATGCCGATGAGCGGACGTTCGTAGCGGCTACTGGGTTGCGACCTCGATGGCGCGCAGGATGCTGGACAGGCTGGCCAGGTGGGCGATTGTCATATCGGCGAGTTCGCTGGGCCGGACCCAGCGAAGGTCGTCGTGCTCATCGGGCGCGGCGTTGACAGGTTCCCCGTCCCAGCGCGTGACGAGGAACGCGTGCATGTCGAGGGTGGGGTCGCTGACCGTCATCGGGATGGGCTGGGGGCCGTGAACGCGCACCCCGAGTTCTTCAAGGCATTCCCGCGTGACCGCCTGGTGAGGCAACTCGTGAGGCTCGACATGTCCGCCGACGAGGTCCCAACAGTCGGGGTACCACCGACGTGATGGATGGCGGTGCACCAGGAGCACCAGACCGTCGCGCACGAGTGCGGCGACCGAGAGCCGAATCTGGGCGGTCATGGGCAGGACGCTAGTGGACGAGCCGGACAGGTCCGCACATGCCGCATAGTGCGCGGTCGTGCCGATGAGCGGTCAGGACCTCAAAGACGCAGGTGGTCGGGGAACCCGGTCCACTGGAGGTCCGCAGGGAGGTGCGCCATGTCGTTGGCGACGACGACGGACGGTGGGGAGCCGACCTCGTACCTGATCACGGTCAGTCCGGCATGACACTGCATCGGAGGGAACCAGCGCCAGGTCGGGGCGGCCAAGGCGTGTGCCACGAGCCACCCGATCGTGAACGCGTGCGTGATGACGACGTCCACAGGTGCTCGGCCGTCAACAGCGGGACCAGCCAACAGGTCAATCGCGTCTGCCCCTAGAGCCGCGCCACGGGATGTCTCGTCTTCGGGCACCTCCCCCAAGAACGACATGACGGTGTCAGCCCAAGCGTCCGGGATCTCTTCACGACGTGGCAGATAGGGGACGTAGTCGCCCGCGCAATCATCCCCCACCAGTGCGGGACTCTGCTCGAACTGGTCCGCCACGACCCGCGCCGTCTCGGCCGCGCGCGGGAGCGGCCCGTGGGTGATGTGGCCCACCGACAGCGGTGCGAGACGCCGGCCCAGGTGCTGTGCTTGTAGGGAACCGATGGAGGTCAGTCCAGTCTCGTGTGCATCGGGCTCCGCATGGCGGGCCAGGTACAGCAAGCGTGTGCTTTCCCGAGACATGGTGCTCATGAAACACCACTCGGCAGAGCGCACGCTCATGCCGCGATCCGTGCGCCCGCCCATGGCCGCCAGCGTGCGTCCGCCGACGTCACCTGGCCTCGCCGGGGACGAGATCAGGGAACCCCGCGGTTCGCGCCGAGCACGACGCCCGGCACCGAGGCTCGGCGTGTCCCGGGACCACCGCGGGTCGCCGGTGCTAGACCGAGCGCATGGCACTTCCGGAATCCACGCTGACGGGCCTGGACACCGGCAGGCAGGAGCGCGGGGCGCTGTGGGTCCGCCGGGCGGGGCTGTGCGTGCTGCTCGTCTTCGTGCTGGCCGGGGTGACCGGGCTGCTGGGCGTGCGTACCGGCACGCGCGCGGCGAGCGCCAACGGCTACGACCTCAGCGTCACCTACGCCTCCGTGGCCCGCGCCGGCCTCGACGTCCCGTGGCAGGTGAGCGTCACCCATCGCGGCGGCTTCGGCAAGGAGGTGGTCCTGGCGGTGACCGGCGACTACTTCGACATCTACGAGACGCAGGGGTTCACTCCCGATCCCTTGTCCGGCGTCCGCGACGCCGACACGCTCTACCTCACGTTCGACGCACCCGACGGCGACGTCTTCCGGGTCTCGTACGACGCCTACATCCAGCCCTCGGCCCAGGTGGGCCGCCGGGCGACCGTCTCCGTGGTGGACGCCGAGCTGGCGTCCCCTGGCGTCGGTCGACATCGACACCCATCTGGTCCCCTGAGGAGGTGGCACGGTGGAGATCGTCATCCGGGCCCTGGTCCTGTTCACGTTCCTGTGGCTCGTCACCCGGGCCGTGGGCCGCTCGACGCTGGGTGAGCTCAGCACGTTCGAGCTGCTGCTCTACGTCACCATGGGCGACCTCGTCCAGCAGGGCGTGACGCAGCAGGACTACTCCGTCACGGCGGCGGTGCTCGCGGTCGGCACCTTCGCGCTGCTCACGGTCGCGCTGTCGTGGATCCAGTGGCGCTTCCCGCGGTCGCGGCCCGTGCTGACCGGCCGCGCCCTCCTCGTGATGAAGGACGGCCGCGTCCTCGAGGACGCCATGAAGACCCAGCGGCTCGCCGAGGCCGACCTCCTCGTCGCCGCGCGCGAGCAGGGCATCCGACACACGTCGGACATCGAGTACGCCGTGCTGGAGACCGACGGCAGGCTGTCCTTCTTCACCTACGACGACGACGCCACCGAGGGTGCCCCGGAGAAGCCGCCGGTGGGCTGACCCGGAGCTCGTCTCCGGTGGCGGCAGCCGAACGGGCACCCGCCGGGGTGTGGCTGACCCTTCGCGCGGAGGAGTAGACGGGAGCGAGTCGACCTCGGAGGCACCCCATGGCACTGCGCACCCTCATCGGTCCGATCGCTCTCGGCCTGGTCGTGACGGCCCTGGCGCCGGCACTGCCCGCCTCGAGCGCCGCCGCGGAACGCATGGCACCGCCACGCGGCGCGAAGAGCACCTGGACCGAGGCCGACAAGGCCGGCTTCGGGACTGCCCGGGCCAGACGCAGCAACGTGTGGTTCACGCTCCAGGACGGCCGGGTGAGCGAGGTGTTCTACCCCGACCTGTCCACGCCGAGCACCCGCGTGCTCGAGCTGGTGGTCACCGACGGAAGCACCTTCACCGACCGCGCCTCGCAGGACATGCAGGTCGTCACCACGCGACCCGACGAGCGCAGCCTGCGGTTCCGCCAGGTGTCCACCGCGACGTCGGGCCGCTACCGGCTGACCCAGGACGTCGTCACCGACCCGCGCCGCGACGCCCTGGTGGTCCGGGTGCGGCTGGAGTCGCTCGACGGTGGCCGCTACCAGCTCTACGCCGTGCACGACCCCGCCCTCGCCAACTCCGGCATGGACGACTCGGGTCGCACGACCGGTCGCGCGTTGGTGGCGACGGACGGCTCCGAGCAGGTCGCGTCGGCCTTGGTCGCGCGGCCGCGCTTCGACCGGACCAGCACCGCGCTGCTCGGGCGCGGCGACGGGTGGAGCGACCTCGACGCGGACCACCGGCTCTCCCCCGGCCAGCGGACGGCCGGGCCGGGCAACGTCGTCCAGGCCGGACGGATCGCAGGCGTGACCGGCCTCCGAGGCGATCAGCGCGCCACGCTGACGCTCGGCTTCGGCCCCGACGCGCGCGCCGCGGTGCGCACCGCGACGGCCACCTCGCGGACGAGCAGCCGGTCGGTGGCTGCGCGGTACGACCGGGGCTGGCACCACTACGTGACGAGCCTGAAGCGCGTGCCCGCCAGCGCGGCAGGGGTGCGGCGGCAGTACCTCGCCTCCGCCCTGGTGCTCGCCGCGGCCGAGGACAAGCTGCACCGCGGCGCGTTCGTGGCCTCCCCCTCGGCGCCCTGGGTCTGGGGCGACGAGGTGGCGGACCTGTCCTCACCGTCGGGCGCCTACCACCTGGTGTGGTCGCGCGACTCCTACCAGTTCGGCACCGCGCTCTGGGCGATGGGCGACCGCGACGCCGCCCGCCGCACGGTCGACTGGCTCTTCGACGTCCAGCAGCTGCCGGACGGCTCCTTCCCGCAGAACTCCGACGTCGAGGGCACCCCGGTCTGGTCCGAGCTCCAGCTCGACGAGGTCGCCCTCCCGATCGTCCTGGCCCGCCTCGTGGGCCGCGACGGTCCGCGCACCTACCGCGGCGTGAAGAAGGCGGCCGACTTCCTGGCCGGCTTCCGCGACGAGGAGTCGGGCCGCCGGGCGCCGTACTCACCGCAGGAGCGCTGGGAGAACCAGTCCGGCTACGCACCGCACTCGATCGCCGCGCAGGTCGCCGGACTGGTGTGCGCGGCCGACCTCGCGCGCAAGAACGGCGACCGTGAATCGGCCCGCCGCTGGCTGCGGCTCGCCGACCGGTGGCAGGCGAAGGTCGAGCGCTGGACCGTCACCACCAACGGCCCGCTCAGCGAGGACCCCTACTTCCTCCGGCTCACCAAGGACGGACGTCCTGACGCCGGCACCGAGTACGGCATCGGCGACGGCGGCCCCTCGGCGGTCGACCAGCGGCGCGTGGTCGACCCCAGCTTCCTCGACCTGGTCCGGCTCGGCCTGCTGCCCGCCGACGACCCCGCCGTCCTCACCTCCCTCCCCGTCATCGACCAGGAGCTGCGCGTGGACACGCCGAACGGCCCGTTCTGGCACCGCTTCTCCTTCGACGGCTACGGCGAGACCCGCAGCGGCGGCCAGTGGGAGATCACCGACGAGGACACCGGCACGACCCTCGGCCGCGGCTGGCCCCTGCTCACCGGCGAGCGGGGCGAGTACGCCGTCTCGGCCGGCCAGGACGCAGCGGCGTACCTCGCGACGATGGCGGCGGCCGCCGGCGCCGGCGACATGATCTCCGAGCAGGTCTGGGACGGGCGCCCGCCGACCGACGAGGCCTGCTGCCCCGCAGGGGAGGGCACCCGCGCGGCGACGCCGCTGACCTGGTCGCACGCCGGGCTGGTGCGTCTGGCCTGGACGATCCAGCGCGGCTCACCCGTCGACCAGCAGGACCTGGTCTCGCAGCGCTACTCGGAGTGACGCGTCAGCGCTCGAGGTAGGCCATCGAGCGCAGGCCGCGCTCGAGGTGCCAGGCGAGGTACGCCGAGACCAGGCCGCTGGCCTCGCGGAGGTGGCGGGGGTCGGCGGCGTGGACGACAGGCCAGTCGCCGACCAGCAGGGCGCCGAGCAGCTGCACGGTCTCCGTGGCCGGGGTGGCCGAGCCCGGGAGCTTGTCGGCCGCGCACATCACGCCGCCCGCCGACGGGTTGAAGAAGCGGTGGGGGCCCTCCACACCGCACTGGACGCAGTGGTCGAACGACGGCGCGTAGCCGGCCACCGAGAGCGAGCGCAGCAGGTAGGAGTCGAGCACCTGCTTGGCGGGGTGCTCACCGCCCGACATCACCCGGAGCCCGCCGACGAGCAGCAGGAACTGCTGGACCGCCGGCTCCTTGTCCTCGGTGACCAGGCGCTCCGCGGTCTCCAGCATCACCGTGCCGGCGGTGTAGCGGTCGTAGTCGAGCCCGAGGCGGGAGTGGAACGGGTCGATCATCTCGGCCTGGGTGATGACGTCGAGGCTGCGTCCCTCGGCGAGCTGGAGGTCGACGTGGGTGAACGGCTCGAGCCGCGAGCCCCAGCGCGACGTCGTACGACGCACGCCCTTGGCCACCGCGCGCACGCGGCCGTGGCGGCGCGTGAGCAGGGTGATGATGCGGTCGGCCTCGCCCAGCTTGTGGGTCCGGAGCACGACCGCCTCGTCGCGGTAGAGGGGCACCCGACCATTCTCCCCCACCACCCACGCGGGAGCCCGCTGGACGGGTCAGCGTTTCCGGCGGCGTGCAGCCCGTCGTTCCGCGACCGGCGCCCAGCACTCGAGCGCGAAGTCGGTCGCCGCGACCGTCAGCCGCTCCGGCCGGAAGCGCCACTCCAGGATCGAGGTGGCCCGCTCGATGCGCACGTGCGGCAGCTCGGCGGCCAGCATGTCGGCGTCGACGAAGGGGTGGACGGGGTCGATGGGGTGCCCGACGACCAGGGTCGGGACCTCGATGCCGCGACGCTGGCGGCTCGAGGGGGCCACGCGGCCGAAGATCACGCCGTGGAGCACGGCCGCCGTGGTCCCGGCACGGTGGTCGACGGTGTCGAGCGCGACGCCGGCCCAGAAGGGCACGATCCCGCGCGGCACGGAGCGGGCCACGCGCTGCAGGGCGTTGGCGGTGATCGGGAGGTAGCGCGCGGTGAGCATGATGGGGACGAACGCCACGAGCCCGGCCACCAGCGCGTTGTCGAGCACGGGCATCTCGACCACGAGCCCCCGGACGCGCTCGGGCGCGATCACCGCGACCTCGAGCGCGACGTTGGCACCCAGCGACGTGCCGCCCACGACGGCCTGCTGCGCGCCGAGGTGGTCGAGCAGCGCGACGACCTGCTCGCCGAAGGCCGTCGTGGAGTAGACCAGCGGGTCGTCGGGCTGGTCGGAGCGGCCGTGGCCGAGCAGGTCGAGGGTCACGACGTGCAGGCCCTGTGCGGCCATCGCGCGCGCCAGCGGCTGCTGCATCCGCCGCGGCATCAGCAGGCCGTGGAGCAGCACCACCCACTGGTCGCCGGAGCCGTACTCGGTGTACTCGAGCCGGTCGCGCCCGCCGTCGGACTCGACGAAGAACTGCCCGATCCGCTCGCTCACCAGCATGGCACCGAATCTAGCCCTCCTCAGGCCGCGCGGCCGAACGTCTCGCAGCGCCCGTCCTCCCACACCACCAGCCCGGTGCGGCCGGGGCGGGTGGAGAGCCAGGCCAGCGCCCCGGCGCCGAGGGCGTACGCCGCGGTGGCGTCGACGTCGGCCCAGGTCAGGTCGGGGCCGACCACCGTCACCTGGGCCACGCCCGTCGCCGTCGTCCCGGTGCGCGCGTCGACGAGGTGGGCACCGCGGTGGGCCGTTCCGGACGTGGCGACCGCGCCGTGCCGCACCGGCACCCGCGCGAGCACCCGGGTCGGGTCGCGCGGGTCCTCGATGCCCACCACCCACGGATCGCGGGCGGGGTCGGCGACGTGGCAGACCATGTCGCCGCCGGCGGACAGGCAGACGTCGGTGTCGTCGAGCGCCACCAGGCTGCGCGCGGCCCGCTCGACCGCCCAGCCCTTGACCACGCCGCTCGGGTCGAGCACGCGACGCCCGTCCGGGCCGCGACGGCGTACGTCGAACGCCCCGCCGGACTGCACCCGGGCCAGCTCGCCGACGGCCAGCACCTCGGCGACCTCGGGCGGGCACTCGGACAGCCCGATCTCGCCCCGGCCGAGCCGGCTGACGTGGGAGTCGGTGCGATAGGTGGAGAAGACCCGGTCGACGTCGCGCAGGGTGGCGACCGCCTCCAGCCAGGCGCGCTCCCCGGCCGGGGTGCCGGCGTGGCGGCCGCGCACGGCGAGGCTGATCGGCATCCCCATCACGTGGGCCACCTGTCGTGCCGTGCTCACAGCCCCGCCTGGTCGAGCGCGCTCTGCAGCGACTGGACGTAGCCGGCGCTGGTGTAGGTCGCGCCGCTGACCATGTCGATCGAGGCGCTCTGCGCCGACACCGTCTCGTCGGCCAGCACCGGCAGGGCGTAGCTGCTGATCTGCGCGCTGCGCGGGTCGCCCGAGGGCTGCTGCAGGACCGAGGCGCCGGTGATCGTGCCGTCGGTGACCGCGAGCTGCACCTGCACGGGTCCGTAGCGGGTCTGCACCACGGAGCCGGCGACCTCAGTCGCGGAGCCGGCGACCGCGCCGGAGGAGATGACGGTGTCGGTGACCTGTCCGGCGACGGTGGAGGAGGTCGAGGTGTGGTAGCCGAGGAGCAGCACCAGCATCGCGACGGTGGTCGAGGCCCAGGTGATGATGCGTCGCATCCCCCTCACCACCCGAAGCTCTCGACGTGGATGCGACGGGCGGGCACGCCCAGCGCCCGGCAGCTGCGGCGCACGGCGTCGGCCCAGGGGGCCGGGCCGCAGACCCAGACGTCGCGCTCGGCGAGGTCGGGCACCCAGCCGTGCAGGACGGTGGTGTCGTCGACGTGGGGCGCCTCGCCGAGCCAGGAGTCCGGGTGCCGGCGGGGTCCGGGGAGGTCGACGACCTGCAGGCCACGGGTGGCAGCCAGGTGCGCCAGCTCGCCGGCGAACAGCGGCCGGTCGGTCCAGCGGTGCAGCACGACCGCCTCGCCCGGCCCGTACGCCAGGCCCTCGGCCAGCGACCGCAGCGGGGTGATGCCGACGCCGGCGCCGATGAGGGCGACCTTGCGGCGGGTGCGCACGCGCGGCGTGAGCCGGCCGTAGGGTCCCTCCACGGCGACCCGGCTGCCCGGCTCGAGTCGCGCGGCGGCGCTGCTGCCGTCGCCGGCGTGCTTGACGGTGATGCGCAGGCTGCGGCCGTCGGGGGCGGACGAGATCGAGTACGGGTTGGCGCGGGTCCAGCCCTCGCGGTCGAGGAAGCGCCAGTTGAAGTACTGGCCCGGCGCGACGCGCAGACGGTGGAGGTGGCGGCCGACCAGGTGGACCGAGACGACGTCGGGCGCCTCGTGGACGACCCCGGCGACCACCATCTCGTGGCGCAGGGTGCGGACCAGCGGCAGCGCCACGCGCCACACGAGCACGGCCACGGCGCTCGTGCCCCACGCCGACCACCAGAAGAGGGTGCGACCCGGCGAGGACAGGAAGCTGGCACCGGTCCACAGCTGGTGCGGCAGGGCCAGGCCGACGCCGAGGTAGGCGTAGAGGTGCATCAGGTGCCACGACTCGTAGCGCAGCCGGCGGCGTGCGGCGCGCAGGCTGGTCACCACGACCATCACCAGCGCGAGCGTGCCGGCCGCGGCGAGCAGCACGCCGGGGCTGTCGAGCACCAGCTGCCAGAGCGTCGCGGGTGCCTGCAGCAGCCGGCCGGCGGCGTACCCCCAGCTGATGAGCGTGATGTGCGCGAGCATCAGGGTGAAGGAGGAGAAGCCGATCCACCGGTGCAGGTGCACCAGCCGGTCCTGTCCCCACGACGACTCCAGCAGCGGCAGCCGGGTCATCAGGAGCACCTGCGCGAGCAGCAGCACCGAGGCGACCAGCCCCGTCCACTGCCCGACCGAGGTGAGCGAGGTCGCCCAGGACCCGAGGGCGCGGACGCCCCCGTCGGAGGCCCACCACCAGGTGACGAGCAGCAGCGCGCCGCCGAGCAGCGCCGTGGACGCGGTCCGCACGAGCTGGTCGGCGCGTGCCCGGGTGGCCCGCACGGGTGCCGGGTGCGGGGCCCGGGTGGCGTCGAGGGTCGTCATGTCCCCAGCGTGGGCACCCTGCCTGTGTGCTTCCTGTGACGCAGCCCTGAGAAGCGTGCGGACCGCGACCGGTCAGGCGCGGTTGACGGCGCTGATCACGGCCTTGAGCGAGGCGGTGACGATGTTGGCGTCGAGGCCCACGCCCCACAGCACCTTCTCACCGACCGCGCACTCGACGTAGGCCGCCGCGATCGCGTCGCCGCCCGACGACAGGGCGTGCTCGGCGTAGTCGAGGACCCGCACGTCGTGCCCGAGCCCGGAGATCGCGTCGACGAAGGCGGCGATCGGGCCGTTGCCCTGCCCGGTCAGCTCCTGGCGCTCGCCGTCGACGTGGACCCCGACCGTGAGCCGGTCCTTCTCCCCCGCGGCGCTGGAGGTGTGCACGGAGTCCAGGTCGAGCGGGGTCGTGCGGTCGAGGTACTCGGCGCGGAAGACCGACCAGATCTCCTCGGGCGTGATCTCGCCGCCCTCGGTGTCGGTGTGCTGCTGCACCACCCGGCTGAACTCGATCTGCGCGCGACGCGGCAGGTCGAGCTTGTGCTCGGACTTCAGGACGTAGGCCACGCCGCCCTTGCCGGACTGGCTGTTGACCCGGATGACGGCCTCGTAGGTGCGGCCGACGTCCTTGGGGTCGATCGGGAGGTACGGCGCCTCCCACGGCAGCTCGCCGACCTCGACGCCCCGGGCCGCGGCCTGCTTCTCCAGGTCCTCCAGGCCCTTCTTGATGGCGTCCTGGTGGGAGCCGGAGAAGGCGGTGTAGACGAGGTCGCCGGCATACGGGTGGCGCGGGTGGACCGGCAGGTTGGTGCAGTACTCGACCGTGCGCCGCACCTCGTCGATGTCGCTGAAGTCGACCTGCGGGTCGATGCCCTGGCTGAAGAGGTTCATGCCGAGGGTGACCAGGTCGACGTTGCCGGTGCGCTCACCGTGGCCGAAGAGGCAGCCCTCGACGCGGTCGGCGCCGGCCATCAGCGCCAGCTCGGTCGCGGCGACGGCGGTGCCGCGGTCGTTGTGCGGGTGCAGGCTGATCGCGGAGTGCTCGCGTCGCGTCAGGCCGCGCCCGAAGTACTCGATCTGGTCGGCGTAGGTGTTCGGCGTCGACATCTCGACCGTCGCCGGCAGGTTGAGGATGATCTCGCGGCCCGCCTCGGGCTGCCACACGTCGGAGACCGCCTCGCAGACGCTGAGCGCGAAGTCGGTGTCGGACTGGGTGAAGATCTCGGGGCTGTACTGGTAGCCGAAGTCCTGGGTGCCGACGATCGCGGCGAGCCGCTCCTCGGCGTACTTCATCACCATCTCGGTGCCGCGCACGGCGATGTTGCGGCACTCGTCGGGGCTGACGCCGAAGACGACGCGCTGGAAGAGGGGCGCGGTGGCGTTGTAGAGGTGGATCGTGGCGCGCGAGGCGCCGACGAGCGAGTCGACGGTGCGCTCGATGAGGTCCTCGCGGGCCTGGGTGAGCACCGAGATCTGCACGTCGTCGGGGATCCGGTCCTCCTCGACGAGCTTGCGCACGAAGTCGAAGTCGGTCTGGCTGGCGCTGGGGAAGCCGACCTCGATCTCCTTGTAGCCCATCGACACGAGCAGCTCGAACATCGTCAGCTTGCGCGCCGGCGTCATCGGGTCGATGAGCGCCTGGTTGCCGTCGCGCAGGTCGGTGGAGAGCCACCGCGGCGCCTTCTCCACCTTCTTCGTCGGCCAGGTGCGATCGGGTACGTCGACGGGCACGAACGGCGTGTAGCGGCCGTAGGGCATCGGGCTGGTGCCCTGCTGGTTGGCGGTGTTGCTCAGGTTGGTCATGGTGTCCCTCGGGTGGTCGGTGTCGGGCGACCGGCGCGCGCCACACTCCGCAACGAGGGGGCCGGTGGTCTAGGCCTCGCTGCGGCAGCGAAGGAGGAGGCTGCGCATCATGACGTGACCAGACTACGACGACCTCGCCCTGCGCGGCAGCCGGATGTCCGATGCGCGGACGGCCTCAGGCGCGACCGCGAGCGGCGTACGCGACGGCGCTCAGCTCGAACGGCCCGGGCCCGAGCTGGCGCCGCAGGACGGACTCCAGCCGCTGGCGTCCGCTGGCGCCGAGCGAGGCGAGAGCCTCGCCGACCGGGCCGACCCCGTGGAGGTAGGGCTCCCACCACTCCTCGAAGGTGGGGTGGGTGAGCGTCACGGTCATCTCCTCCGACTCCACACCGCGCAGGCCCGCCCCCTCGAGGACCGACACCAGGCCCTCGCGTGACCCGACGGGAAACCCGCGCTCACCGGGGTGCTCGGGCGCGATCTCGGCCATCGCCTCCCAGATCGGGCGCATCGGGGCGCGGTTGCCGGCGAGGTTCCACACCGTGGCGGCGACCCAGCCGTCCTCGCGGGTCACCCGCTTCATCTCGCTCAGGCCGCCGACCGGGTCGGTCATGAAGTGCACGACCAGGCAGGCGGCGGCGACGTCGTGCACGCCGTCGTCGAAGGGCAGCGACTCCGCCACGCCGAAGCGGACGTCGACGCCGGGGAACCGCGTGCGGCACGCCTCGACGAACGGCGCCGACGGGTCGACCGCCGCGACGTAGGTCGCCCCGAGCCGAGCGACCAGCTGCTCGGTCAACGCGCCCGGGCCGCACCCGACGTCGATGGCGCGCTGGCCGGGCGACAGCTCGAGCCAGTCGGCGAAACGGGCCGCGAGCGGACGGGAGTAGCGACCCATGAATCGGTCGTACGCCTCACCCGCCACGTCGAAGCTCACGACCAACGACGGTACTCCCCTCGTAGGCTCACGTCATGCCCACGTTGCTGGTGGTCCACCACTCCCCGACCGCGTCCGTCAGCGCCCTGACCGACGCCGTCGTCGCGGGCGCCTCGGACGACGCGGTCACCGGCGTCGAGGTGGTGGTGCGCCCGGCGCTGGAGGCAGGGGCCGACGACGTGCTCGCCGCCGACGGCTTCGTGCTCGGGACACCCGCCAACTTCGGCTACATGAGCGGCGCGCTCAAGCACTTCTTCGACACCGTCTTCCTCCAGACCGGCGGCGCGCTGTCGGACGACGGCTCCGCCGCGAGCGGTCCGGGGGGACGCAAGCCGTACGGCCTCTACGTCCACGGCCGCTACGACACGACCGGGGCCGTCCGGTCGGTGCAGTCCATCGTCCAGGCGCTGGGCTGGCGCCAGGCCGCCCCGGTCCTGGAGGTGCTGGGCGACGTCGAGGAGACGGACCGCGAGCAGGCCCACGACCTGGGCGGCACCCTCGCCGCCCTGGTGATGCCGTGAGCCGCCGGTCCCTCCGCGCGCTGCTCGCCGGGGTCGCGGTGGTCGCGGCGCTCACCGGGTGCAGCTCCGGCGGCGCAGGTCCCGACGACGCCACCGCGCCGTCGTCGTCCTCGACCCCCGACGCCACGACGGAGACCACGAACCCGCCCGACCCCGGCCCGCGGCCGCGGGTCGGCGAGTGCCATGCGCTCTCCTTCCGGCAGGCGGTGACCGTCGCCGGACGCACCGCGCCCGTGCCGTGCCGCCGCAGGCACACGGCCGAGACCTACTTCGTCGGACGCCTCGACCTGACCACGAAGGCGGGCCACACCCGACGTCCCGACTCCCGCGCGGCCCAGGACCAGGCGCGCGACACCTGCACGGCCCGGTTGCCGCGACACCTCGGCCGGACGCCCGGCCAGCTGCGGCTGAGCATGGCCGAGGCCGTGTGGTTCACCCCCAGCCCGGCGCACGCGGCCGCCGGGGCTCGCTGGTTCCGCTGCGACGTCGTGGTCGTCGCCGCACCGCGGACCCTGCTCGCCCTCCCCCGCCGCACGCAGGGCTGGTCCGAGGCCCCGGGGACGGCGATGTGCGCCACCGCCGCCCCCGGTACCCGCGCCTTCCGCCGGGTCACCTGCCAGTCGACGCACTCGTGGGTCGCGATCTCCACCGTCGACATCCCCGGCGCCAGGCTCCCCCGGGAGGCGGCGATCGCCGACCGGATGGAGGCACCCTGCCGCGACGCCGCCCGCGCCCGCGCCGGCGCCACGCTCGACCTCACCTGGTCGCAGGAGAGCCCGACGGCCGAGCAGTGGGCCGCCGGTCGTCACTACGGCATCTGCTGGGCGCCCGCCTGACCCTGTCGTCGCTGGTCGAGAGGTCGCGCGCGACCACCTCTGCCGAGCCCTCGAGCCGGCAGATGGACCACGCGCTCCACGCACCACGCTCCGGGGACCCGACACGCCATGCCGGGGAACCAACCACAGGCCGTTCCCGGTCCGGCGCCTGCAGCTCGTTCCCCACATGGGTCCCCGCCCCGTCGCTGGAGGGGTCTCGGCGCACACTGTGGAGGCTCGTGTGTCGCCTGGTGGCCCAGAAGCTCCGCGCTCCCTCTCCGGGCACCGGTCGCGCTGTCGGTCGTCGTCGACCCCGGCGGGCGGGAGGAACGTCAGAACACGTCGAACTCGTTGCCCTCCGGGTCGAGCATCGCCACGGCGTAGTGGTCGGCCTCGCCGTCGAACGACGTCCGCACGCGCGTCGCGCCCAGGGCGGCGAGGCGGGCGACCTCGGCGTCGACGTGGTCGCGGCGCTCGTCGAGGGGACGGGACCGGCCGCCGCTGGCACGGACGTCGAGGTGGAGCCGGTTCTTGACCTGCTTGACCTCGGGCACCACCTGGAACCACAGCACCGGTCCCTCGCCGGCAGGGTCGACGATGCGGTCGTGACCGCCGCCGAGCTCCTCCTCGGGGACGCCCACTGACCGGTAGAACGCGTCCCACGACGCGTGGCCCTCGGGCGGCGGCGCGACGACGTAGTGGAGCGCCTCGGCCCAGAACCGCGCGAGGCGGTCGGGGTCGGCGCAGTCGACGGTGAGCTGGTAGTTGACGGGCATCCGCCCAGCGTGGCACCCGCCACCGACAGCGCGAGCCGCGCGAACCGGGCGAACCGACCTAGAAGCCGAGCTTGCGCAGCTGGCGGGGGTCGCGCTGCCAGTCCTTGGCGATCTTCACCTGGAGGTCGAGGTAGACCGGGGTGCCGAGCAGCGCCTCGATCTGCTTGCGGGCGGCCGTGCCGACCGCGCGCAGGCGCGCGCCCTTGTGGCCGATCATGATCCCCTTCTGGGAGTCGCGCTCGACGTAGAGGTTGGCCACGATGACGAGCAGCGGCTTGTCGTCGGGTCGCCCCTCGCGCATCCCCATCTCCTCCACCACGACGGCGATGGAGTGCGGCAGCTCGTCGCGCACGCCCTCGAGGGCCGCCTCGCGGATCAGGTCGGCGGCCAGCGCCTCCTCCGGCGCGTCGGTGAGGTCGCCGTCGGGGTAGAGCGGCGGGCCCTCGGGCATCTGCCCGACCAGCAGGTCGGCCAGCAGCTGCACCTGGTCACCCGACTTCGCCGAGACGGGCACGATCTCGGCCCACTCGGTCGAGGTCTCCGCGCCGAGCTGCTGGATGTCGAGCAGGTGCTGCCCCAGCTGCTCGGGCGTGACGAGGTCGGTCTTGGTGGCGACCGCGATCCGCACCGTGCGGCGTACCTTGGCCAGCTCGGTGACCAGGAAGCGGTCACCCGGACCGATCTTCTCGTTGGCCGGGAAGCAGACCGCCACCACGTCGACCTCGGCCCACGTCGTGCGGACCAGGTCGTTGAGGCGCTCGCCGAGGAGGGTCCGCGGGCGGTGCAGCCCGGGGGTGTCGACCAGGATCAGCTGCGCGTCGTCGCGGTGCACGATCCCGCGCACGACGTTGCGGGTGGTCTGCGGCTTGGACGAGGTGATGACGATCTTCTGGCCGACCAGCGCGTTGGTCAGCGTCGACTTGCCCGCGTTGGGTCGTCCCACGAAGGACGCGAAGCCGCTGCGGAAGCCCTCGGGCGCCTCGTAGAAGGCACTCGCCGGCGCCACCCCGGACAGGTCGAAGTCGCCGTCGAGCTCGTCGTCGTCCTCGTCGTCCTCGTCCTCGTCCTCCTCGAGCTCGTCCTCGTCGTCGGCATCGAGGACGTCCTCCACGAGCGCGTCGTCGTCGAGCGCGTCGTCGTCGAGCGCGTCGTCGGCGAGGTCGCGCAGGTCGTCCACGACCTCCTCGGTCCCGTGCTCGTCGTGCTGGTCCTGCTCGTGCTCAGCCATCGCTCGCCTCTCGCGCCGCGTCGTACTCCGCCCAGATCTGCTCGTCACTCTTGCCTGCCGCCTTGCCCGCGCGCCAGATGGGGCCGGGATCGACCGCGCGCGGCTGCCGGCCGGCGGTGGCGCGCCAGTAGCCCATCACGTCGTAGTGGCTGGTCGGCAGACCGACCACCCGCATCAGGTGCTTGCGGATCGCGCGCATCTGCGCGGACTCGCCGGCCATCCAGAAGTAGCCCTCGCCCGCGGGCCACTCGATGCCCTCGACGACCTCGGCCAGCGCGCTCTGGCCTGCCGACGGCGGGGCCAGCCAGGTGACGTCGACGTGGTCGGGGAGGTAGCCGGCGAGGTCGTCGGGCACCTCGGCGATGACGTACGTCGTCAGGTCGGGGCGGGTCTCGGAGATCCGGGCGATCGCCGGCATCGCGGTGAGGTCACCGACCAGCAGCAGCCAGCCGGCACCCTCCGGCGGGGCGAACGACGCCTTCGGCTCGGTGAGCGTGACGGTGTCGCCGACGCAGTCGCGCATCGCCCACTCCGTCACCAGCCCGACGTCGTGGACCACGATGTCGAGGGTGAGCTCACGGCCGTCGAAGGAGCGCACGGTGTAGTAGCGGCTCTGGAACTGGCCGGGGACGATGAGCCCCACCCACTCGTCGGGCACGCCGCTGCTGGCGAAGCCGTCAGGTCCGTCGAGGCCGTCGAGCACCAGCCGGACGAGGTGGTCGCTCAGCGGCTCGCGTCGCGCGACGCGCGCCTGGAACTGTCGTGCCCGGGTGCTCACGGACGAAGGCTATCGAGCACTCACCAGTCGGGTCGCATCGGGAAATCCGAGCGGCCGTCGGGGCCGTTGCGCGTCGCGAGCACCTGGTGGAGCTCGACCTCGTCGCGCTCGAACCCGACCCGCGAGCCGGCGATGTAGAGGCCCCACACCCGCGCGGTGCCCTCCCCGACCTCGGCGACGCACTCGTCCCAGTTCTCGACCAGGTTGCGGTTCCAGTCGCGCAGCGTCGCGGCGTAGTGCAGGCGCAGGTTCTCGCTGTGCTGCACCTCCAGGCCCTGGTCCTGGGCGGCCGAGATGATCGTGCCGGAGCCGATCAGCTCGCCGTCGGGGAAGACGTAGCGGTCGATGAACGCGCCGGTCTCGGTGCGCCGGTTGTGGCTGCGGGTGATGCAGTGGTTGAGCAGCCGGCCACCGGGCTTGAGCCGGTCACGCAGGTGGGAGAAGTACGCCGGGTAGTTGCGCACGCCGATGTGCTCGGTCAGCCCGATCGAGCTGACGGCGTCGAAGTCGGTCTCCACGACGTCGCGGTAGTCGAGGTGGCGCACCTCGGCGAGGTCGCCGAGGCCCTCGCGGTCGATGGCCTCCTTGGCCCACTGGGCCTGCTCCAGCGACAGCGTGACGCCGAGCGCCTTCACGCCGTACTCACGGGCGGCGTGGCGCACCATCGTCCCCCAGCCGCACCCGACGTCGAGCAGGCGCTGCCCGGGCTGCAGGCCGAGCTTGCGGCAGACCAGGTCGAACTTCGCGGCCTGGGCCTGCTCGAGCGTGGCGGCGGGGTTCTCGTAGAGCGCGCACGTGTAGGCCATGGACGGCCCGAGCACGAGCTCGTAGAAGCGGTTGGACACGTCGTAGTGGTGCGAGATGACCTCGGCGTCGCGGGTCATCGAGTGGCGCAGCCCCTCGACCGCGCGGCGCCAGCGCGGCAGGTGCTCCTGCGGCGGGGGCGGCGGCGGGCGCAAGTGCGCGAAGCCCAGTCCCCGCGCGATCTGCAGCGCCTCGGCGGGCGTCGGCACGCGGAACTTCGTGTGGTCCTTGAGCAGCACCAGTGCGTCGTAGGGGTCGCCGGGGTGCACACCGGTCATGTCCAGGTCGCCGCTGACGTAGGCGCGCGCCATCCCGAGGTCTCCGGGCGCGGTCATGAGGAAGGCCAGGCCGCGCTCGGTGCGCAGGTCCATGCCGATCTCCGCGCCCGGCGGGCCGGCGCTGCTGCCGTCGTACGCCGTGAAGCGCACCGGCAGCCCGCCCCTCACCAGGCGGTCCATCGCGGTGCCGATGGCCATCCGTCCCGCCGTGCCCGAGCCCACCCTCGATCCCGTGCTCATCGTCCTCCCACCACCTTGTCGTAGAGACCGGTCAACCGGTCGTCAGGGTCGAAGCGCGCCTTGACGCACGCCAGCTGGTCACCGCCGTAGAGGCGGTCGAACGTCTCCGGGTCGTAGAACGCCTCGGAGTAGAGGCTCTTGTGGCCACCGAGCTCGGTGACCTTGGCCTCGATCGCGCGGTTGCGCGGGGACCGAGGCGCATCGGGGCCGACGTTGACCACGCCCCAGAAGCCGACGTTGACGTAGGTCTGGCCCGACGTCAGCGGGTACGTCGGCCACGGCCGGCCCGCCTCCTGGCGGCGCAGCCGCAGCGGGCACAGCCACACCGGGCGCATCCCGACCTCGCGGTCGAACCACGCCAGGAACTCCGGCAGCGCCTCGACCGGCACCTCGACGTCCTGCACCACCCGCTCGCCCCGGGGTCGCCCGGCGCGCCGGTCGAGCCGGTCGCCGACGTCGAAGCGGCGGTCGAGCGCGACCAGCTTCCAGTAGACGTCGGAGCGCCGCAGCCGCCGCGGCCAGACCCGGCGCACGAGGGGGTGCTGGGCGCCGAAGGCCCGCGAGCACCAGAACCAGTCGGTGTCCCAGCGCCAGAGGTAGTCGTGGGTGCTCAGCTCGTCGGTGCGGCGCTGCTGCACCGAGCGGTAGTAGACCTGCTGGCGGGTGTAGTCGCTCGGCCTGCGGGCCGGGCCCTCGCGCCAGCGCGCGAGCGTCAGGTACGCCTCGCCGGGCGCGAAGACGGTGCCGTCGACCGCGTCGACCCGCTCACCCGCGTGCTCGCCGCGGGTGACGACCTCCTCGATGGTGGCCGCGAGCTCGTCGAGGTCGTCGACGCGCACGTGCTCGAGGGCCACGTGGCCCGGCGCGCGCTCGAGCTCGATGCGCAGCCGGGTGGCGTAGCCCAGCGAGCCGTAGGAGTTGGGGAAGGCGTCGAAGAGCTCGTCACCGGGCTTGGTCGTGACGATCTCGCCGGACCCCGTGACGACGTCCATCTCCAGCACCGACTCGTGCGGCAGACCGCTGCGGAAGCTGGTCGACTCGATGCCGAGGCCGGTCACCGCGCCGCCCAGCGTGATGGTGCGCAGCTGCGGCACGACGAGCGGGATGCGGCCGCGGGCGAGCGTCGCGTCGACGAGGTCCTCGTAGGTGCACATCCCCTGCACCTCGGCGACGTCGTCGTCGACCTCGATCACGCCCGTCAGGCCCGAGACGTCGAGGCCGGCGCTCTGCTGGACGCGGCCGCGGAAGAGGTTGCTGGTGCGCTTGGCCAGCCGGACGGGTGCGCCGGGGGGCAGCGCGGCGTAGGAGCTCCGCAGTCGCTCCACGCCTCGTTCGTGCTCGTCCCACCCGACCGGCATCACCACGCCCGCAACGCTAGCGAACCGGGCAACGGACGGCGACGGGGTTGTCCGTCCGCCGAGAGCCGGGCCTCACGCAGGTGCCGGTGTCAGGCCCCGGCCGTGCTCGAGCGGGTGTGCAGCCGCCCGTCGGGAGCACCGAGGAGCACCGGGACCTCCGCGCCGGCGAAGTCCCGGGCGGCGGCGACGTCGACCTCGTCGCGCTCGGTGAGCACCACGGCGGCCTCCAGCCCGGTGGAGCCGGAGGAGATCGCCATCGCGACGCACACCTCGAGGGCGGAGAGGCGCAGGTGCTCGAGCTCGACGCTCGCGGCGGCGTACGTCCGCCCGTCGAGGTCGCGCACCGCGGCGCCCTCCGCGGCCCGAGCACGGGCACGCGTCGCGCGGGCGAGGGTCACCAGCTTGGCGTCCTCGGCGGGGAGGTCGGCGGAGAGATCGGTCTGCACGTCGTCCATGCCGGCCAGCCTAGTGAGGCGAGGGTTGTCAGGCTCTCGCTGACGTTGTCAGGCGTTGCAGAGGCCGACAACGACAGTGATTCCGGTCGGCCGGGGATCACTGATGACCGGAAGGCTCAGCGCCCGACGGCGCCGACCTCGGAGGCGTCGTCGTGCGCGCCGTCGTCGGCGGCAAGCACCGAGACGAGGACGGTCTCGATCTTGTTGCGGCGGCCCGTGGCGCGCTCAGCCTCCAGGCGCAGGCCGTGGCACTCCACGACGGAGCCGGGGATCGGCACCTTGCCGAGGTGCTTGGCCATCAGGCCGCCGACGCTGTCGACGTCGTCGTCCTCGACCGCGAAGCCCACCAGCTCGTCGAGGTCGTCGACGGGGTAGCGCGAGGAGACCCGGATCGCGCCGCCGTCGAGGTGCTCGACCTCGACCTCGTCCTCGTCGTACTCGTCGGTGATCTCGCCGACGATCTCCTCCAGGACGTCCTCGATCGTCACCAGGCCGGCGGTGCCGCCGTACTCGTCGACGACGACCGCGATGTGCTGGCGGCGCGCCTGCAGCTCGCTGAGCAGCGCGTCGACGGGCTTGGAGTCGGGGACGTAGTGGACCGGGCGCATCACCTCGTCGACGCGCTGGGTGAACTCGACATCGGGGGCCTCGAAGTCACGCCGCACGAGGTCCTTGAGGTAGGCCATGCCGACGATGTCGTCGAGGTTGTCGTCGACGACCGGGATCCGGGAGTAGCCGCTGCGCAGGAACAGCGAGAGCGTCTGGCGGATGTTCTTGTGCCGCTCGACGTAGACCACGTCGGGGCGCGGGACCATCACCTCGCGGGTGATGGTGTCGCCGAGCTCGAAGACCGAGTGGATCATCCGGCGCTCGCCGGACTCGATGACCGCCGACGCCTCGGCGAGGTCGACCAGCTCGCGCAGCTCGGTCTCGGTGGAGAACGGCCCCTCGCTGAAGCCCTTGCCCGGGGTGATCGCGTTGCCGAGCAGGATCAGCAGCGCCGGGATCGGACCCAGGATCGTGGTGACCAGCGAGATCGGGCCGGCGGAGAGCAGCGCGACCTTGACGTCGTGCTGTCGTCCGACCGTGCGCGGGGCGACGCCGATGACCACGAACGACACGACGAGCATCACGCCGACGGTCGTGAGCACGCTCGGCAGGAGGGCGTCGTGGTAGGCGTCGCGGGCCCACGTGCTCACCAGCACGATCGCGCTGATCTCGCACAGCAGCCGCAGCAGCAGGGCGGTGTTGAGGTACCGCGCAGGGTCCCCGAGCAGGCGCACCAGGCGGGTGGCGCCCGGGCGGCCCGCGGCGCGCAGCTCCTCGGCGCGGGCGCGCGAGAACGTCGTGAGGGCCGCGTCGGCGGCGGAGAACAGGCCGGCCAGGACGACCAGCACCGCGGCCGACCCGAGCTGCCAGATGTCGGCGGTCATCGTCGGCTCAGGCGGGTCCGGCGTCCGGGGAGGCGTCCGCCGAGGCGTCGGTGGAGGTGTCCGTCGCGGGAGCCGAGCGCCACTTCTCCAGCAGCTCGCCCTGCAGGCCGAACATCTCCGCGTGCTCCTCGGGCTCGGCGTGGTCGTAGCCCAGGAGGTGGAGGATGCCGTGGACGGTGAGCAGCTCGATCTCGGCGTCGCGACCGTGCCCGGCCTCGACACCCTGTCGCTCGGCGACCGACGGGGCCAGCACCAGGTCGCCCAGGACGCCCTCCTCGGGCTCCTCGTTGACCCTGCCCGGGCGCAGCTCGTCCATCGGGAAGGCCAGCACGTCGGTGGGGCCCTCCTTCTCCATCCACTGCGAGTTGAGCCCGGCGATGGTGTCCTCGTCGACGGCCTTGATGCACAGCTCGGCCATCGGGTGGACGCGCATCTGGTCCATGACGAAGCGCGCGAGCTGCGCGAGGCGGCGTACGTCGAGCTCGGCGCCCGACTCGTTGAGGACCTCGATCGTCATCCCTTGCTCCTCGGTCCGCGCTCGGCCTTGTGGGGCCCGGTGCGCTCGAGACCGGCGTCGAAGACGTCGTAGGCCTCCACGATGCGCCCGACGAGGCGGTGGCGGACCACGTCGGTGCCGGTGAGACGGCAGAAGGTGATGTCCTCGACGCCGTCGAGGATGCCCTCGACGACCTTCAGCCCGGACTTGGTGCCCGAGGGTAGGTCGACCTGGCTGGTGTCGCCGGTGACGACGATGCGCGAGCCGAAGCCGAGGCGGGTGAGGAACATCTTCATCTGCTCGGGCGTGGTGTTCTGCGCCTCGTCGAGGATGATGAACGAGTCGTTGAGCGAGCGTCCGCGCAGGAACGCCAGCGGCGCCACCTCGATGGTGCCGGCGGCCAGCAGCTTGGGGATCGTCTCGGGGTCGACCATGTCGTGCAGCGCGTCGTAGAGCGGACGCAGGTAGGGGTCGATCTTCTCGCTGAGCGTGCCGGGCAGGAACCCGAGCCGCTCCCCCGCCTCGACGGCCGGGCGGCTCAGGATGATCCGGTTGACCTCCTTGGCCTGCAGGGCCTGCACGGCCTTGGCCATCGCGAGGTAGGTCTTGCCGGTGCCGGCGGGGCCGATGCCGAAGGTGATCGTGGACCTGTCGATCGACTCGACGTACTTCTTCTGGTTGAGCGTCTTGGGCCGGATCGTGCGGCCGCGGTTGGAGAGGATGTTGAGGCTCAGCACGTCGGCCGGGCGCTCCTGGGTCTCCGTGCGCAGCATCTGCACGATGCGCTCGACGGTCTCGTCGCTCACGCCCTGCCCGGTGCGGACCAGCGTGATGATCTCGTCGAGCAGCCGCTCGGCCATCGCCACCTCGGCGGAGTCGCCGGTCAGGGTGACGCGGTTGCCGCGGACGTGGACGCTGGCGTTGAAGACCCGCTCGATGACCCGCAGGTGCGCGTCGCCCGGCCCGAGGACCGAGACCATGTCGATGCTGTTGGGGACGACGACGGTGTGCGCCGGCTTCTCCTGGGGAGCGCCGTTCTGGTCAGTGTCAGTCATGATGCCCGTGACGGGCGGCCTTCCGGGTCGGTGGTGGAGCCCTCCCATGCTAGCGAGCAGGAGAAGTCAGGCCCACTCGGTTCAGGGTCGGGTCACCTGGAGCATGCCCAGGCACATCTCGTCGGTGGTGCCCTCGCCCCACACGACGTAGCGGTCGGGCTGGCCCTCGAAGGCCGGCAGCCGGTCGCGCAGCCACTGCACGTGGCGGCAGGTGACCTTCACCTGCTGGAAGGCCTCGAGGTGGATCGGCTCGATCGGCCGGCTGCCCTGGTCGTCGAAGTCCCACACCGGGATGTCGAGCACGGTGCGCGCCTGGGGGGTGCCCGGGTTGACCTCGATCGAGATGGAGCGACCGAGCAGGTGCATGTGCGCGGCGACGCCGTGGATCGTCATCGGCGCACCGAGCGTGCGCACGCACGACTGCACCTCGCCCGGCTGCGGCTGGGTCCCGCACAGGAGGTGGAGCAGGTCGGCGGTGCGGGCCTCGGCGCCGAAGCGCTCGTGCACGTCGGCCAGCGCGGCGTCGCGCTCGCACAGCGGCCCGTCGTCGTGGGCCTTGCGGCAGGGCAGCTCGACCGGCGCGGGCAGCAGCATCGTGTGCAGCGCCTGGTAGTCGCGGTCGCCGGGCGCGAGCCGCAGCTGGGCCGCGGAGGTGTCGGGGCTGGCGCCGGCGAGGAGGTTGTAGTGCACCTGCATCACGATGCGGGTGCCCTTCTGCAGCCGGGTGCCGAAGCCGGGCTTGACCACCGACTCCTCGCCCCCGGGCGCCCAGGCGCCGATCCACGACGCGTCGTCGACGTCCTGGAACGGGTCGAGGCCGGTGCCGCCGAAGCAGGTCCAGCCCTCGCCGTCCTCGGCCGCGTCCCTGGCCTCGGCGGCCGCCACCTGCGCGGGTGGCACCCGGAACAGGATCACGTGGTGGACCACCTCGGGGTTGCCGGGCAGCACGTGGGTGCCGGTCAGCCACGCCGGCTCGTCCAGCTCGGGGTCGAGGAGGAAGCACCGGTAGTCGTCGGTGCCCGCGCCGTAGGGGGCCGACGGGGTGTAGCTGCCCGGCATCGCGATCGTCGTACGCGTCTCGCCGGCACGCAGCGGCCTGGCCTTGCGGGGCTCGGCGTCGTGGCCGGCGTGGGCGCCGGTGGCGCTCGTGTCGTCGGCGGCGCTCGCCGTGGTCGAGTCGGCGGGCTGGGTGGCCCTGCGCGCGGTGTCCTTCGACGCGGTGTCGGTCCCGCCGCAGGCGGCGAGGAGGACGGCGGCGGTCGTGAGTGCGAGCGCGGTCCGCACGCCGGCGCGCAGGCGGGACAGGGTGGTCATCAGACGAGCGACTCGGTCATCCCCGACGTGCCGGCGAGCACGTGGAGGTGGGTGTGGAAGACCGTCTGCCCGGCGCCGGCGCCAGTGTTGGCGACAAGGCGGTAGTCGTCGTGGCCGGCACCGCGGGCGACCTCGTCGGCCAGGGACACCAGGCGGCCCACGACGGCGGGGTCGGCCGCCGCGGACTCCGCGGCGTCGGCGTGGTGGTCGAACGGGATGACGAGGGCGTGGAAGGGCGCCTGGGGGTTGAGGTCGCGGATCGCCACCGTGTCGGCTCCGCGGCCCAGCTCCTCGGCCGGCACCTCGCCCGCCACGATCTTGCAGAAGATGCAGTCGGGCGCGGTGGCAGTCATGCCGCACAGCCTAGGGTCCGCGGGCGCGGCGTGGGACCCCTTCGCGTCGCGCTCCCCCGCCTAGCGTGGGGCCATGACCTTCACCGGCCGTCCCTCCGTCCGCGCGACCGCGCGTCCCGTCGTACGCCGCTGGGCGGGCGCCGCCGCGCTCGCCACCGCGTGCAGCCTGTCGCTCGCCGCGTGCGGGGAGGACGCCGCCGACCCGACGCCCGTCTCGGACAGCACGACCACCCCGGCCGCGTCGGACCCGACCACGCCCGCGCCCAGCGACGACCCGGCGGGCTCACCGACGACCAAGCCCTCCAGCACCACCTCCCCGGAGGGCACCACGGTGCCGGTCTACTACGTGGGCGACGGCCCGGACGGCACGCCGCGGCTGCTCCGCGAGTTCCACCGCGTCGACGGCGACCCGCTGCTCGAGGCGGCCCGGCTGGTCGCGGGCGGCACGCCCGACGACCCCGACTACCGCACGCTCTGGCCGCAGGTCGAGGTGACGTCGGTGCAGGCCACCGACGGCGTGCTGCTGGTGACGGTGCCCTCCGACGCCTTCACCGAGGCCCCCGACGGCATGTCGGCCCGCGACGCGCGCCTCGCGGTGCAGCAGCTGGTCTACACGCTGCAGGGCGTGCAGCAGGAGCGCGTGCCGGTGCAGGTGCAGCGCGAGGGCGGTGCCGCGCTCTTCGGTGTGGCCACGGACGCCCCCTTCGAGGCGGCCAGCGCGCTGGAGACGCTCAACCTGGTCAACATCACCTCGCCGGCCGAGGGCGCCACCGTCACCGGTGCGAGCTTGGCCGTGACCGGGGTGTCGAACTCCTTCGAGGCCTCCGGCCCCTGCCGGATCCTGCGCGGCGACGAGGAGCTGGCGACGGCCGGCTACCAGGCCGAGGGCTGGATGGATGACAAGCTGTTCCCCTTCGAGGCCACCCTGCCGCTCGACGGCATCACGGGCGAGGTCACCCTGCAGTGCGAGACCGACGACCCCAGCGGCGGCACCGAGGGCGACGGCCCGGCGGTCGACACGAAGACGATCACCGTCCAGTAGCCGTCAACCGGTCGCGGGGCTGGGGCGTCCCACTGCCGTGATGACGACCCGACCACACCGCCGAGGGGTGCCCGTGGCCGCGCACCTCTCGCTGGACGGAGCCGACGCCGACACGGCGGTGGAGGCGATGTACGCCGCCCACTGGCGCCAGCTCGTCCGGCTCTCGACCCTGCTCGTGCACGACCAGCACGCGGCCGAGGACGTCGTGCAGGACGCGTTCGTCGCGATGCACGGGAAGTGGTCGCGGCTGCGCGACCCGGACAAGGCGCTGGCCTACCTGCGCCAGGCCGTGGTCAACCGCTCGCGCTCGGCACTGCGGCACCGCGCCGTCGTCGAGCGCCACGTGCGGAGGGCCGCTCCAGGCGAGGGCGTCGTGGACGGACCCGGCGTGGGCGGTGCGCGCCGCGACGCGGTGCGCGAGGCCCTGCAGCGGCTCACCGAGCGCCAGCGCGAGGTGCTGGTCCTGCGCCACTACCTCGACTGGTCGGAGGCGCAGATCGCCGACGCCCTCGGCATCTCGCGCGGCGCCGTCAAGTCACACGCATCGCGCGGCAGCGCAGCCCTGCGCGAGCTGCTCGGCGACTGGTGGGAGGACCCCTCATGAACGACCTGCAGATCCGCGACCTCCTCCACGACGTGGCCGACGACGTCGAGCCCGGCGACCGCCTCGACGCCATCCGCGCCGCCACCTCCCCCGGCGTACGCCGTCCCGGTCGGGCCTGGTGGGTCGGCGGCGGGGCCGGGCTCGTCGCCGCCTCCGCGGTCGCCGCGCTCGTGCTGTCGACCGGTGGGGCACCGCAGTCGGATGGTCGCGGGCCGGCCGGGCAGCCGACGGCCTCCGCGACGGTGCCGAGCGGAGAGCCGACGGACTCCGGTATGCGCAGCGACGTCGTCGGGGTCTACTACGTCAGCGACACCTCCGCAGGTCAGCGGCTGTTCCGCGAGTTCCACCCCCGGGTCGACCGCGGTGACCCGGCGCTCAAGGCCCTCAGGGCGGCCGTGGAGGGTGATGCCCTCGACGGCGACTACCGCTCGACGTGGCCGCGCGGCTCGTCGGTACGCGGCGTCGAGCGGATGATGGACGGCATCTTCGTCGATCTCGGCAACGTCTCGAGCACCCGACCCGGCGGCACGGACGAGGAGGACGCCGAGCTCGCGGTCGAGCAGCTGGTGCGCACGGCGCAGGCCGTGTACGGCCTCGGGAAGCTCCCGGTCCACCTGCTGCTCGACGGGGCGGAGTCCGACGAGGTGCTCGGCGTCGCGACAGCCCTGCCCCTCACCGGTGCACCCGACGCCGACGTGCTGGCGCCGGTGTCGCTCTCGGAGCCGTCCGAGGGTCGCGTCGTGAAGGCGGACCAGTTCGTCACGATCGAGGGCCGTGCCGTCAGCGCCGACGGCATGGTCACCGTGCGGGTCCAGCGGTGGCAGGGCACCGCGGTGGCGCTCGGTCCCGCCACGGTCACTCTCAGCCCGGACGACGGTCCGTTCGAGTCGTTCAGCGTCGACCTGGCGAGCTTCAAGCTGCAGCCCGGCGACTACGACGTCATCGCGACCATCCAGAACCCCGACGGCACGGTCGACTCCGACACCCGCCGGATCACGGTCGTCGACTGACCCACGCCTCCGGGTCGCGTCGTTGCGCGGTGAGTGAGGAGGATTCGGGGGCCGGGAAACCCTCCTCACCCACCGCCCCACCGGCGAGTCGTACGGCGACACGCGGGCAGCGGTGGCGTACGCGGGTTCGAGCGGCCCGGAATCCCCGTCACGCACCGCCGAGCGAGGATCGTGCAGCGCGTCAGCCCCAGCGGGCCGTGCGCGAGAGCAGCGCGGCGACGGCGACGACGCCGGCGGTGGAGGTGCGCAGCACCTCGGCGCCCAGGCGGACGGTGCGGGCGCCGGCGGCCTCGAGGGCGGCCAGCTCCTCGGGGGCGATCCCGCCCTCGGGGCCGACCACGACGACGATGCGCCCCGACGTCGGCACGTCGACGGCGGCGAGCGGCTCGGTGGCGTCCTCGTGCAGCACGACCGCGAGGTCGGCCTCGGCGACGAGGTCGGCGAGGTCGGAGGTCGCGGCCAGCGGCGACACGGTCGGGTGCCACGAGCGGCGCGACTGCTTGGCGGCCTCGCGGGCGGTCGCCATGCCACTTCGCGTGCGACTTCGCGGCGCGCTCGCCCTTCCAGACCGCGACCGAGCGCGAGGCCGCCCACGGCACCACGCGGTCGACGCCGACCTCGGTCAGCACCTCGACCGCCAGCTCGCCGCGCTCGCCCTTGGGCAGCGCCTGGACGACCGTCACGGCAGGCGCGGGCCGCTCGGACGTCGTGACCTCGTCGACGGTGACGGTGAAGAGCCGCTTGCCGGTGGACGCCACCAGACCGGTCACCGCGGTGCCCAGGCCGTCGGTCAGGACGACGTGCTCACCCTCGCGCAGCCGGCGTACGGCGACCGCGTGGTGCGCCTCGTCGCCGTCCACCTCGACGACCGAGCCGACGGCGACACCCGCCAGCGACTCGACGAGGTGGACCGGCAGCGACACCGCTCAGCCGCCCTGGAAGGCGTCGCGCAGCCGGCCGAACATCGACTTGTGCGGGGCGTGGGCGCGCCCGTCGGGCGTCTCCTCGCCGCGGATCGCGGCCAGCTCGCGCAGCAGCTCCTCCTGGCGCGGGTCGAGACGGGTCGGGGTGTCGACGCGGACGCTGACGACCAGGTCGCCGCGACCGCCCCGCAGGCTCGGCACGCCGAAGCCCTTGATGACCTGCTCGCTGCCCGACTGGGTGCCGGGCCTGACCTCGAGGTCGAAGGTGGTCACGGTCTCGGACTCCGCGCCGTCGACGGGCTGGTCGAGGTCGGCCTCGAGCAGCGGCAGCGTCAGCTGCGTGCCCAGGGCCGCGGCCGTCATCGGCAGCGAGACCGTGGTGTGCAGGTCGTTGCCGTGGCGGGTGAAGGTCGGGTGGGCCTCGACGTGGATCTCGACGTAGAGGTCGCCGGCGGGGCCGCCGCCGGGGCCGACCTCGCCCTGGCCGGTGAGCTGGACCCGGGTGCCCAGGTCGACGCCGGCCGGGATCTTGACCGTCAACGTGCGGCGCGAGCGGACCCGGCCGTCGCCGGAGCACTCGCGGCACGGGTCGGGGATGACCGAGCCGTAGCCGCGGCAGGCCGCGCACGGGCGCAGGGTGCGGATCTCGCCGAGGAACGAGCGCTGCACGACCGCGACCTCGCCCTGCCCGTGGCAGGTCTCGCACGTGATGGGCGAGGTGCCGGGCGCCGTGCCCTGGCCCTCGCACGCCTCACACGTCAGCGCCGTGTCGACCTTGAGCTCGCGGGTGACGCCGAAGGCGGCCTCGGCCAGCGAGACGTCGAGGCGGATCAGCGCGTCCTGCCCGCGCCGGGCGCGCGAGCGGGGGCCGCGGGTCTGCCCGCCGCCGGCCGCGCCGCCGCCACCGAAGAAGGCGTCCATGATGTCGGTGAACGAGAAGCCCTGACCGGCGCCGCCGAAGCCCTGGCCGAACGCGTCGCCGCCCCGGTCGTAGGCCTGCCGCTTGCCCGGGTCGCTGAGCACCTCGTAGGCGCGCGAGACGTCCTTGAAGCGGTCCTGCGTCTCCGGGTCGGGGTTGACGTCGGGGTGGAGCTGGCGGGCCAACCGGCGGTAGGCCTTCTTGATCTCGTCGGCGCTGGCGTCACGCGAGACGCCGAGGATCTCGTAGGGGTCCTGGGTCACTGGTTTCCTTCATCGAGGATCCGGGAGACGTAGCGCGCGACCGCGCGCACCGCCGCCATGGATCCGGGGTAGTCCATCCGGGTGGGGCCGACCACGCCGAGGGAGCCGAGGTGGAGCTCCTGCGGTCCGTAGCCGGTGGCCACGACGCTGGTCGCGGCGAGCTCGGAGTAGGGGCCTTCGTGGCCGATGCGCACCGTCAGCGCGTCGACGCCCGACTCCCCCAGCAGCTTGAGCAGCACGACGTGCTCCTCCAGCGCCTCGAGGAGCGGACGCACGGCGGTGTCGAAGTCGCCGTAGCGGGCCAGGTTGGCCGCGCCGCTGACCGCCACCCGCTCGTCGCTGCGGTGGTCGGACATCGCCTCCGCGAGCACCGACACCACCGCGCGGGTCACCTCGACCTGCTCGGGACGCACCGCCTCGGGGAGGTCGCCCAGCGCGGCGGCCGCGGCGGCGATCTGCACCCCGGCGGTGGTCTGGTTGATCGCGGCGCGCAGCTCACCGAGGTCGGTGTCGAGGACCGGCTCGTCGAGCTCGACGAGGCGCTGCTCGACCCGGCCGGTGCTCAGGATGAGGATCAGCATCAGCCGCGTCGGGGTCAGCGCGACGATCTCCACGTGGCGCACCGTCGAGCGCGACAGGGTCGGGTACTGCACGATCGCGACCTGCCGGGTCAGCTGGCTCAGCAGCCGCACCGAGCGGCGCACGACGTCGTCGACGTCGACCGCGCCGTCGAGCAGGGTCGAGATCGCCCGGCGCTCGGCGACGCTCATCGGCTTGAGGGTGGCGAGCTTGTCGACGAAGAGCCGGTAGCCCTTGTCGGTCGGCACCCGGCCGGCGCTGGTGTGGGGCTGGTGGATGTAGCCCTCCTCCTCCAGCACGGCCATGTCGTTGCGGACCGTCGCGGGCGAGACGCCGAGCCCGTGGCGCTCGACGAGCGCCTTGGAGCCGACGGGCTCCTCGGTGGCGACGTAGTCCTCCACGATGGCGCGCAGCACGTCGAGCTTGCGGTCGTCGACCACGGACGGCCCTCCTCGCTGGCACTCGTCTGACGGGAGTGCCAACTCTACTCGTACGCCGTAGGGTCGCCGACATGCCCGACTTCACCGAGGTCGCGCCCCGTGTCTGGGTGGCGCACTACGACTGGATGCACGTCAACATCACTCTCGTCGGCGGCTCCGCCGGGCTGATCATGGTCGACACGCACGGGTCGGCCGCGCAGGCGCGCATCGTGGCCGACGACGTACGCCGCCTGGGCGCCGGACCGCTCACCGGGCTGGTGAACACCCACGAGCACTGGGACCACCACTTCGGCAACGCCACGATGGTCGAGCAGTTCGGCGACATGCCGATCCACGCGACCGAGTGGGCCCGCGACCACGTCGAGGTCTCCTCGGGCCACACCTTCGAGATGTACGAGCAGGCCACCGACCACCCCCGGCGCGACGAGGTCCTGGCCACCACGGTCCTCCCGCCGACGCACGCCTTCTCCTCCGCGATCCAGCTCGACCTGGGCGACCGGGCCGTCGAGCTGGTCCATCCGGGCCGCGGGCACACCGCCGGCGACCTCGTCGTGCGCGTCCCCGACGCCGACGTCGTGGTCGGTGGCGACCTCATCGAGGAGTCCGACCCGCCGTTCATCGGGGACGACTCCTTCCCGCTGGAGTGGCCCACCACCCTCGACCTGGTGCTCGGCCTGCTGACCCCCGCGACCGTCGTCGTGCCGGGCCACGGCAAGGTCGTCGACAGGGACTTCGTGCAGGACCAGCGCATCGAGCTCGGCGTCATCGCCGAGACCATCCGCGACCTCGCCTCGCGCGGCGTGCCCGCGAGCCAGGCCCTCGAGGTCGGCGAGTGGCCGTGGGAGCGCGAGCGTCTCGAGAGCGCGGTCCGGCTGGGCTACGAGCACCTCCCCCGCAACCAGAAGCAGCTGCCCCTCGCCTGAGCACGCCGCCGCAGGTTAGGGTCGCCTTACCTAGCCCGTGGAGGCCCGATGATCCCGTCCGAAGCTGCCCTGCTCGCCCGCAGCGTGCTGTCCTCCGCCCGGTCGATCACCCTGCGGGTCGACCAGGAGCGACGGGTCGTCGAGGACGACGACTACGAGGTGCGGACCGACGTCCACGGCTCCCCCGTCTTCAGCGCCCGGGAGGGCTCGGCCCTCCTCGCCGCGGCCCGCGGTGGCGCGGTGGGCGTGGTCGAGGTGGTCAGCGGCCTGGCCCGGCCGGCCGCGCGCGACCACCGGCTCGACCTGTTCCTCCAGGGCACCCTGAGCCCGCGCGGCGACGGCTGCGGGTGGCGCGACGTCCGCTGGTCGGTCTGGACCTCACCCGCGTGACGCTCTTCCGCGACGACCGGCCGGTGCCCGTGGAGGTCGCCCAGTTCCGCGACCGGCGCCACGTCCTCAACCCGGGCTACCTCCAGCGCACGGTCGAGCACGCCAACGACGCCCACGAGGCGGAGCTCCGCACGGCGATCGCGACCACCGTGGGCATCCCGCTCGGGTCGATGCTGGCCGCGGCGCTCGTCTCGGTCGACCCGCAAGGGGCAGAGGTCGCGTGGCTCGACGAGGCGGGCGCGCACCCGCACCGCATCGACTTCACCCGGGCGGTGACCTCGCCCCAGGAGCTCGGCGCCGCCCTGCGCTCCCACCTGCACGCCGGGCTCTGCTGAGGCAGCTCCGGCAGGGCCACCGGGGCTCACCACCCGGACGGGTCTGGCCTGCCACCGTCCGCGGGGAGTAGGACAGGTGGATGACCGAGAGCAACGAGTCCCAGGACCTGTCCACCGACACCCCGAAGGCCGGCGCGGGCACCAGCCCGGCCGACTCCGACCACAGCGGCGGCACGGCCTCCCCCGACGAGGCCACCCTCGGCGGCATCTCCGACGAGCAGCTCCCCGACGACCTCCAGCCCGGCGAGGACAACCCGCTCGCCGAGCCCCTCGACCCCGACGCCGAGGAGACCAAGTCGCGCGACGAGCTCGAGATGGACGCCACCCAGGAGGACCTCGGCAAGCCGCCCGTCGAGTCGTCGCGCGACGACTCCGAGTCGGGCTCCGACTCCGACTCCGATTCCGCGGCTCAGGCTGAGGACGCCAACAGCGGCGACGGCGCCGAGGGCGCGGGCATCACCGGGGGCTGACCCTCGCCCGGCAGGCGCGACACGCCCGACCCTCGCCCTTGAGTCTCCCAGCGACTCACGGCCGAGGGTCGGTCACGTCGGGCTAGCCCTGGGTCCGGGCGAGCCAGGTGAAGAACATCACCCAGCAGCCGACCACGAACCCACCCGGGCCGCGCCACGGCTGCCGGCGCGGACGGGTCGGACGGCGTGCCCGGACCGGTGCTTCCGGTAATTCGTCTGTCGTCGCGCGTGTGCGCACGGCGTGCCACCCCCGTGTCAGTGCCTTGTCTGCCTAACGTGGACCAGTGCCTGCCGATCGCTACGGAACCGACGTCCTCTCCACCGACTGGCGCCGCCCCGCCAAGGGCCGCGCGGTGGAGGTGCCCACCGAGATCGGCATGGTCGTCGAGGAGGTCACCGCCGACTGGTGCGGCGAGGTGGTCGCGGTCGACCGCGACATCGACACGCTGACGCTGGAGGACCGCCGCGGCAAGCGGCGTACGTTCCCGCTCGGGCCCGGCTTCCTGCTCGAGGGCAAGCCGGTGATCCTCACCCGCCCCGTCCGCGGCGGGGCTCCCGCCGCCCCCACCCGTACGGCGTCGGGGTCGGTCGCGGTGCCCGGCGCGCGTGCGCGGGTCGCGCGGCAGAGCCGGATCTTCGTGGAGGGTCGCCACGACGCCGAGCTGGTCGAGAAGGTCTGGGGCGACGACCTGCGCATCGAGGGCGTGGTCGTGGAGTTCCTCGGCGGCGTCGACGACCTCGCCGACCACCTGCGCGACTTCAAGCCCGGCCCGCAGCGCCGCGTGGGCGTCCTGGTCGACCACCTGGTCCCGGGGTCGAAGGAGGCGCGGATCGCCCAGGGCATCGCCCGCTCCCCCGTCGGCAAGCACGTGCTCGTCGTGGGACACCCGTTCATCGACATCTGGCAGGCCGTCAAGCCCGACCGCCTCGGCATCGAGCGCTGGCCCCACGTGCCCAAGGGCATCGACTGGAAGAAGGGCACCTGCCAGCAGCTCGGGTGGCCCCACCGCGACCAGGCCGACATCGCCCGCGCCTGGAAGCACGTCCTGGGCCGGGTCTCCTCCTACGCCGACCTCGAGCCGGCCCTCCTCGGCCGGGTCGAGGAGCTCATCGACTTCACGACCCAGTAATTGGCTCGCTCCGCTCGCGTGTCGCGGCGCTCGTGACCCGCTCGTTCGTCGTCACGGCGTCACCCTCCCCCGCTCCGCTCCTCCGGCTTCGCCGCTCCTCCTGCACTCCCGGGCGCGCCGCGACGAGACACCCAGCCATGTCCAGACCCGCGAACGGCCGTGACATTTGCTCGCTCCGCTCGCGTGTCGCGGCGCTCGTGACCCGCTCGTTCGTCGTCACGGCGTCACCCTCCCCCGCTCCGCTCCTCCGGCCTCGCCGCTCCTCCTGCACTCCCGGGCGCGCCGCGACGAGACACCCAGCCATCTCCAGACCCAGGAACGCCGTGACATCGGCTCGCTCCGCTCGCGTGTCGCGGCGCTCGTGACCGACGGCGTCTGGACTGACGAGCGAGCACGCGCGACGAGCGAAGCGAGGCAGCGTGGGAGCGAGGAGGGAAGACGGCGTCCTCGGGGGCGCCGAGCACGCGCGAGCGGAGCGAGCGCAGACAACCCCGCCTAGTCGACGAGGTCGCGCACCACGGCGTCGGCGAGGAGCCGTCCCCGCGGGGTGAGCACGAGCCGCTCGGCGGCGAGCTCGACGAGCCCGTCGGCCACGAGCCGCGCCACCTGGGCGCGCCCGGTGGCCTCCAGCGCGGAGACGGGCAGCCCCTCGACCAGGCGGATCTCCAGCAGCACGCGCTCCACGCGCTGGTCGCGGTAGCCGAGCACCTCGCGAGCCAGAGCCGGCGAGACGCCGCTGGCCAGCCGCTGGGCGTACGCCGCGGGGTGCTTGACGTTCCACCACCGGGTGCCGCCGACGTGCGAGTGCGCGCCGGGGCCGACGCCCCACCAGTGCCCACCGGTCCAGTAGAGCAGGTTGTGACGGCACCAGTGGTCGGGCGAGGTCGCCCAGTTGGAGACCTCGTACCAGCCCATCCCGGCGGCGCCGAACCGCTCGTCGGCCAGCTGGTACTTGTCGGCGAGGTCGTCCTCGTCGGGCATCGGCAGCTCGCCCCGGGCGACCTGGCGGCCCATGGCGGTGCCGTCCTCGACGATCAGGGAGTACGCCGAGACGTGGTCGGGCTGGCAGGCGAGGGCGGCGTCGACCGAGGTCTCCCAGTCGGCCAGCGACTCCCCCGGCGTGCCGTAGATCAGGTCGAGGCTGACGTCGCCGAACCCGGCACGGCGGGCCCAGTCGACGGCGGCCGGCACCCGCATCGGGTCGTGGGTGCGGTCGAGGGTGCGCAGCACGTGGTCGACCGCCGACTGCATGCCGAAGCTGATCCGGTTGAAGCCGGCCGTGCGCAGCTCCTCGAGGTCCCAGGCCGCCACGCTGTCGGGGTTGGCCTCGGTGGTGATCTCGACGTCGTCGACCAGGCCGAACTCGGCGGCGGCGCTGGCCACGATGGCCCCGAGGTCGGCGGGCTTCAGCAGGGTGGGGGTGCCGCCGCCGAAGAAGATGGTCTCGATCGGGACGTCGCGGTGCCCCAGCACCTGGCGCGCGAAGCGGATCTCGCGGATCGCCGCCTCGGCGTAGGACGACCGGCTGGCGCCGACCTCGTCGCCGAGCTCGTGGGCGGTGTAGGTGTTGAAGTCGCAGTAGCCGCAGCGCACGCTGCAGAACGGCACGTGGACGTAGAGGCCGAACGGCTTGCTGCCGAACTCAGCCCACGACTCGTCGGGCAGCAGGCCGTCCTCGGGGGCGACGTCGCCGTCGGGCTGGGCGGGGGGCACGCGGGTATCCAATCACGCGCGCGCCCCCGCTCAGCAGCCCACGGGCCTCAGGCGTACATCTCCTCGATGAGCGCCTTGTGGTTGTCCTCCACCACGTTGCGCTTGACCTTCATCGACGGCGTGAGCTCGCCGGACTCGACGGTGAGGTCGTGGTCGAGCAGCTTCCACTTCTTGATCGTCTCCCACCGGTTGAGGTGGCTGTTGAGGTCGTCGACGTAGCCGGTGACCATCGCCTGGACCGCCTCGGAGCGCACGACGTCGGTGTACGACGCGCCCTCCATGCCGTTCTCCGCGGCCCAGCCGGCCATGGCGTCGGGGTCGAGGGTGACCAGCGCGACGCAGTAGTTGCGCTCGTCGCCGAAGACCATGAACTGGCTGGCGTAGGGGCACACGGCCTTGAACTTCGACTCGATCGCCGGCGGGGCGATGTACTTGCCGCCGGAGGTCTTGAAGAGCTCCTTGATCCGCCCGGTGATCACCAGGTGGCCGTCGGCGTCGAGCGTGCCCTTGTCGCCGGTGTGGAGCCAGCCGTCGGAGGTCAGCGTGCGCGCGGTCTCCTCGGGCAGGTTGTGGTAGCCGTCCATCACGCCGGGGCCCTTGATCATCACCTCGTCGTTGTCCCCGAGCTTGACCTCGCTGCCGGGGAAGACCGGGCCGACGGTGCCGAACTTGTTGGCGTCGGGGTGGTTGACGAACGAGCCGGCGGACGTCTCGGTGAGGCCGTAGCCCTCGAGGATGGTGATGCCGGCGGCGCCGAACCACTCGGCGATGTCGCGGTTGAGCGCGGCGGCACCGGAGATGAAGAAGCGGACCCTTCCACCGAAGCGGTCGCGGATCTTCGTGAAGACCAGCTTGTCGTAGATGCCGTGCTGGACCTTCAGGCCGAGCGGGACGGACTTGCCCTCGTCCTTGAGCCGGGCGACCTGGAGGCCGACCTTGAAGGCGTTCTGGAAGATCTTCTCCTTCGCGCCGCCCTCCGCGGCCTGCATGGTGACGATGCGACCGTGCGCCTTCTCGAAGATGCGCGGGGCGGCGCCCATGAAGGTCGGCTTCACGACGCCGAGGTTGTCCACGATCTTGTCGACGCGACCGTCGATCGCGGCGGCGAAGCCGCACGCCATCTGCGTCGACATCAGCACCTTGCCGAAGGAGTGGGCCATCGGCAGCCAGCGGAACTCGAGGTCGCTCTCGGAGAGGATCCCCTGCGCACGGATCGCCTCGCCCTCGTAGACCCACGACGAGTGGCGCAGCCGCACGCCCTTGGGACGCCCGGTCGTGCCGGAGGTGTAGATCAGGGTGGCGAGCTGGTCGGGGCGGATGGCCTGCGACGTCGTACGGACGACGTCGGCCTCCGCGGCCAGCCGCTCCGCACCGAGCGCCGCGAGGTCGTCGAGGCTCATCACCCAGTCGCCGTCGGCACGGCCGTCGAAGGTGACCACCGTGGCGACGTGGGGCAGCTCGGCGCGGTGCGCGGTCAGCTTGGCGAGCTGCTCGTCGTCCTCGGCGAACACGACGCGGCTCTCGGAGTCACCGAGGATGTAGACCGTGTCCTCGGCGTTGGTGCTGGGGTAGACCGTGGTGGTCGCACCCGCGGCGCACATGATGGCGAGGTCGGCGAGGATCCACTCGTAGCGCGTGCCCGAGGCGATGCCGACGCGCTGCTCGGGCTGGATGCCGAGGGCGATCAGGCCGGCCGCGAGGGCCTCGACGCGGTCGCCTGCCTGCTTCCACGTCACCGACTCCCACGCCTCCCCGCGCGGGAAGCGGAAGGCCTCGGCGTCGGGGGTCGCGGTGACCCGGTCGAAGAACTGGACGGCCACGTTGGGCGGCATGGAGTCGAGGAAGCTGGTGTCGGTCGGGACGGCCATCGGTGACCTACTCATTCCGTCGGGGCGAGGCGGACGGGCCTCGCTGCGGGGTGGGGCTGCGGGGTGGGACTGCTGACTTGGGCTGTAACCTAGATCACTGTGTTTACCGGGCGGTAGCAAACGCGCCGGAAACGTCCGCCGCACACCGACGTTCAGTCCTGGACGGCCTTCGTGACGGCGATGCAGCGGGTGATGTGGTCCTGCTCCTCGGCGTCGAGGCCGCGGCCGGCGGCCCTCGCCTCCTGCACGGTCCAGCCGGCGTTGACGACCATCCGCACCACGACCCAGTCGCGGGCGCGGGCCTCGTCGAGGCCGCCGGCGTCGACCAGCGCGTGGAAGCGGCGGCGCAGGCCGTCGCGCAGCGACCCGACGGCCAGCGGCCCGGTCAGCTCGTCCATCCGGTTCCAGAGCATCGGCGCCGGCTCGTAGTGGGCGTCGCCCGCCATCGGCTTGGGGTCGATCGCGCGCCACTGCCCCCCGTCGTCGGCCAGGACGTTGGCGTAGTGCAGGTCGCCGTGCACGAGGACCGTCGGTGCACCCGTGTCGGCGAGCAGGTCACGCCCGAGGGAGAGCGCCTGCTCGACGTAGCGCCGCGGCACCGCGATGTCGCGCCCGAGGTCGTCGAGCTCGCCCAGCCACCGCTCGACGTAGGTCGACACCCGCGCCAGCTGCGGCAGCGCAGGCACGTGCAGGCGACCGTAGAGGGCGCCCACCACCTCGCACGCCTCGACGTCCCAGGCGTCACCGAGGTCGGGGCCCGGGAGCCAGTCGAGCAGCAGCGCGCGCCGGCGCGGGTCCGCCCGTCGCAGGCGTACGGCGCCGTCACCGCCCCACCGCTGCAGGGCGAGCCCCTCGTGCAGCGACTCCTCGTCGCCGTCGAAGCTGATCTTGAGCGCACCGGGCACGTCGTCGGCGTCGAGGACCGGCACGACGAGCGAGCAGTACCCGTGCAGGCTCGCTCCGGTGGGCCGGAGGTGCCACTCGTCGAGCAGGTCCGAGGCCAGCCGCGGCAGGCGGTCCAGCCACGTGGACCAGTCCTCCCCCAGGCCGCGCTGCTCCAGCAGCGGCTCGGGGATGGTGACGGGCATGCCGCGAGCCTAGGGTGGCTGACATGACGGAGCGGGAGCAGCCCTGGTCGGACGAGAGGGCCAGGCACGGCCGGATCCTCGTGCTGAGCGACAACCCGATCGCGCGGGCGATCGCCTCGATCGCCTCCACCGTCGGCCGTGACGTCGTGGTGGTCGCCGAGGACGACGGCGGGCCCGGCCTGGACCCGCAGCCCGGTGACGCGGTGGTGCTGTGCGACCACGACGCCCCCGACGCCCCGGCCGCCCTCCGCGCCGCACTGGCCTCGGACGCGGCCTACGTCGCGATGATGGCCAGCCGCCGCCGCGCCGCCGGCCTGGTCGAGCAGCTCGTCGCCGAGGGCGTCGACACCAGCACCCTCCACGTGCCCGCCGGGCACGACCTCGGAGGCAAGGGACCCGGCGAGATCGCGCTGTCGGTGGTGGCCGAGGTGGTCGCGGAGTCCTACGGCCGCGCCGGCGGGCCGATGCGCGGCTGACGCCGTGGCGCTGACCTGGGAGGACCTCGCGGGCGCCGCGCTGGCCCGCCAGCTGCCCGACCGCGCCGGCCTGCCTGACGGCGCGGACGCCGTGGCGTCCCGGGTCGACCTCGTCGGCCCGGTCCAGTCGCAGACCGCGCGCTCGCCGTTCCTCGCCCTCGCCGCGCGGTTCCCCGGCACCACGCGGGCCGAGGTCGAGGCGGCGTACGTCGCGGGCGACCTGGTCCGCGGCAGCACGATCAGGGGGACGGTCCACACCTCGACGCCCGCCCAGCACGCCGCGCTGGGCGCGGCGACGCGGGTGGGCCAGCGCACCCTGTGGCAGCGGCTGCTGCGTCTCGAGCGCTCCACCCTGGAGGACCTGTGGGCCGCCACCGAGGCGTACGCCGCCGAGTGGCGCACGACCGACGAGCTGCAGGAGCACCTGGGCCGGTGGCTGGTGACGCACGAGGGACGCGACGACGTGACCTCCACCCAGCCGGGGCGCTACCTCGCCTTCGGGCACGGCGGACTCGTCCGTCGCCCGCTCAACGGGGACTGGGCCGGGCAGGGCGCCCCGGGGTACCGCACGCTGCCGCCCGTCGTGGCGGCGAGCCTGCGCGACGCCGTGCTGCTCCACCTGCGCTGCCACGGGCCGGCCTCGCGCCACGACGTCGCGTGGTGGTCGGGCCTGGGGCTGCGCGTCGTCGACCAGGTGCTCGAGGACCTCGACACGCTCGTGGGCGACGTCGGACCCGACGGGCGGACGTACCTCTCCGCGCCGGGCGGTCCCCCGGCGCGCACCGACGCCGGCGTGCGGCTGCTGCCGGAGTTCGACGCGCTGATGTGCGCCTACGAGCCGTCCGCGCGGGTCCGCTTCGCCGAGCCGCACCACCTCGACCGGCTGTGGTCGGGCGCGAACGGGATGGTCATGCCGCCGCTGCTGGTCGACGGTCGCATCACCGGCCACTGGCGCGCCGCCGGATCGGCGCGCAGGCGGCCGCTCGAGGTCGCCTGGTTCGCCCGCACCCGCAAGCCGCGCGCGAGCGAGCTCGAGGCGCCCGTCGCGGCGCTCGAGGCCGCGCTCGGCATCGAGGTCACGTCGGTGACGCTCGGCCGCGAGGACGTCCCGCGTCCCTGACCTCGCCGGTGGCGCGGACGGGTCAGGCGCGCTCGAGGGTGACGACCGCGACCGTGCAGCGCCCGGCGACCTCGTCGGGACCGACGACCAGGGTGCCCGTGTCGGCACCGGAGAGGACGTACGCCGCCTGGTCGTCGGCCAGCGGCAGCGCCGAGGAGCGGCCGAGCTCGAGCACCGTGACGAACGGCGTGACGACGGCGGGGTCGACGACGACGTTGAGGGCTTGGACGGCGCCCTCGGGCACCGAGGCCACGACCGTGGCGTCCCCGGAGAAGGAGAAGGGTCGCTGCGGCTCCACGACGTGGGGCTCGCCGTCGACCTCGAGCCCGAGCACGGGGCCGGCGACGACCGTCAGCAGGCGGTGCTGCCCGGCGAACGTGGAGAACGGTCCGTCGTCGGGGATGTCGGCCAGGCTGATCCGCCACGCCCCGTCGTCGGCGCGGGCGAGCTCGCGCGTCGTCCCGGCGCCCTGGCCCCAGGGGCTCGGGTGGACGTCGGCCGCGCGGACACGGCTCACTTCTTGCCGGACTTCTCCGCCGGCTGCGTGGTGGACAGCGCGGCGATGAACGCCTCCGGCGGGACCTCGACGGTGCCGATGTTCTTCATCCGCTTCTTGCCGGCCTTCTGCTTCTCCAGCAGCTTGCGCTTGCGGGAGATGTCGCCGCCGTAGCACTTGGCGAGGACGTCCTTGCGGATGGCCCGGATGTTCTCGCGGGCGATGACCCGGGCGCCGATGGCGGCCTGGATCGGCACCTCGAACTGCTGGCGCGGGATCAGGTCCTTGAGCTTGCCGGCCATCATCACGCCGTAGCCATAGGCCGCGTCCTTGTGGATGATCGCGGAGAAGGCGTCGACCGGCTCGCCCTGCAGCAGGATGTCGACCTTGACCAGGTCGGCGGCCTGCTCGCCGGAGCGCTCGTAGTCGAGGGAGGCGTAGCCCTTCGTGCGCGACTTGAGCTGGTCGAAGAAGTCGAAGACGATCTCGCCCATCGGCAGCGTGTAGCGCATCTCGACGCGGTCCTCGGAGAGGTACTCCATCCCCTGCAGGTTGCCGCGCTTGAGCTGGCAGAGCTCCATGATCGTGCCGATGTAGTCGCTGGGGCTGAGGATCGTCGCCTTGACGACGGGCTCGCGGACCTCGGAGATCTTGCCCTCGGGGTACTCGCTCGGGTTGGTCACGACGATCTCGGAGCCGTCCTCCATCAGCACCTCGTAGACCACGTTGGGCGCGGTGGAGATGAGGTCGAGGTTGAACTCGCGCTCGAGGCGGTCGCGGGTGATCTCCATGTGGAGCAGGCCGAGGAAGCCGATGCGGAAGCCGAAGCCGAGGGCACCGGAGGTCTCCGGCTCGAAGGTCAGCGCCGCGTCGTTGAGCTGGAGCCGCTCGAGGGCGTCGCGCAGCGTCGGGTAGTCGTCGCCGTCGATCGGGTAGAGACCGGAGTAGACCATCGGGTTCGGGTGCTTGTAGCCGCCGAGCGCGTCCGTGGCGCCATGGTGCTGGCTGGTGACGGTGTCGCCGACGCGCGACTGGCGCACGTCCTTCACGCCCGTGATGAGGTAGCCGACCTCGCCGACGCCCAGGTCCGAGGCCTTGACCGGCTCGGGGCTGATCACGCCCACCTCGAGCATCTCGTGCACGGCACCGGTCGACATCATCTTGATCCGGTCGCGGTGGGTGAGCAGGCCGTCGATGACGCGGACGTAGGTCACCACGCCGCGGTAGGTGTCGTAGACGGAGTCGAAGATCAGCGCGCGCGGCGGGGCGTCGGCGTCCCCGACGGGCGCCGGCGTCTGCAGCACGATCTCGTTGAGCAGGTCGGCCACCCCGACGCCGGTCTTGGCGCTGACCCGCAGGACGTCCTCGGGCTCGCAGCCGACCAGTCCGGCGAGCTCGGCGGCGTACTTGTCCACCATCGCGCCGGGCAGGTCGATCTTGTTGAGCACCGGGATGATGTGGAGGTCGGCGCCCATCGCGAGGTAGAGGTTGGCCAGCGTCTGTGCCTCGATGCCCTGCGCCGCGTCGACGAGCAGGACCGCGGCCTCGCAGGCCTCCAGGCTGCGCGAGACCTCGTAGGTGAAGTCGACGTGGCCCGGGGTGTCGATCATGTTGAGGACGTAGGTGCCGGGCTCGGCTCCCGCCTCGTTGTCGACCGGCACCGTCCACGGCATCCGCACGGCCTGGCTCTTGATCGTGATGCCGCGCTCGCGCTCGATGTCCATCCGGTCGAGGTACTGCGCGCGGGAGGCCCGCTCGTCGACGACGCCGGTCAGCTGGAGCATGCGGTCGGCGAGGGTCGACTTGCCGTGGTCGATGTGCGCGATGATGCAGAAGTTGCGGATGATCGACGGGTCGGTCGAGCCAGGCTTGGGCGCGTTGGTGAGGCTCACGGACTGCTTTCGGGAGTACGACGGCGGGGTCGGGGCATTCTCCCATGCGGGCCGGGCGGTGCCGAACCGACGAGGCTCGCTAGCGTGCAACGGTGACCCGCCCGCCGCACGCAGCGCACCTGCCCCTCCTGCCGGCGGTCGCGTTCGTGCTGGTGTGGTCGTCGGGCTACATCTCCGGTCCGGCCGCGGTCCACGCTGCCGCGCCCTTCACGGTGCTGGGCTGGCGCTTCGTCCTCGCGGCCGTCATCGGCGCCACGCTCGCCCGGCTGCTGCGCCGGCCCACGCGGATGGACCGGGCGGTGCTCGGCCGGGTCGCGGCCGTCGGCCTGGTGATGAACGGCGTGCAGTTCGGGCTGATGTACGTCGCCTTCGACCTCGGCCTCGGCGCCACGCTCGCCTCGCTGTTCCACGCCCTCAGCCCGGTCCTCACCGCCCTGCTGGCCGCGGGACTGCTCGGCGAGCGGGTCACCCGCCTGCAGGTCGGCGGCTTCGTGGTCGGCGTCGCCGGGGTGCTGCTGGTGCTCGGCGCCGACCTCGGCCACGCCGGCGGACCGGTCGCGGTGCTGGTGGGCGGCCTGAGCATGCTCACCCTGAGCCTGGGCACGCTCGGGCAGCGCTGGATCGGCGCGCAGCCCGACCTGCTGTGGTCGGCGGCCGTGCAGTTCGCGGTCTCCGCGCCCCCGCTGCTGGTCCTCGGCTGGCTCACCGAGGGCCTCTGGCCGGTCACCGACACCCGGCAGGCGGTCGTGTCGGTGCTGTTCCTCGCGGTCGTCAACTCGATCGTCGGTCTGGTCCTGCTGTCCCTGCTGGTGCTGCGCGGCGGGTCGGGTGCGGCCGCCAGCCTGTTCTTCCTCAGCCCGCCGGTCACCGCCGTGCTGGCCTGGCTGGTGCTCGACGAGACGCTGTCGGTGACCCAGCTCGTCGGGCTCGTCGTCGCGGTCGTCGGGGTGGGCGCGGCGACCCGCACCCGGCGCACGCCGGCACCGGTCGGCGCCCGCGACGCCGGTCCTCAGGACGTCGGCACCCAGTAGCGTCGCTTGACCCCGCGCACGTCCTCCAGCACCCCGCCCGCCGACTCGATCACCCGGGTGGACGGCAGGTTGTCCTCGTCGCAGGTGATCAGCGCGGGGTCGATGCCGAGGTCGCGCGCCCAGGGCAGCGCGGCGCGCAGCATCGCGGTCGCGTGGCCCTCGCGTCGCCGCGTGGGGCGTACGTCGTAGCCGATGTGGCCGCCCACCTCGAGGAGGAAGTCGGTGAGGCGGTGGCGGATCGCCAGCCGGCCCAGGTAGTCGTCGCCGTCGACCCACCACAGCGTCGTGCACGGCACGTGCCACTCGGGGCGCGGTGCCTCCTCCCGCGCGTCGTCGCGCACGGCCGCGACGAAGGCAGCGAAGCCCTCCTCGGTGCCCCAGCGCGCACTGTTGACGTCGATCCAGGCCGCCGTCTGGCTGTTCTCGACGCCCTCGGCGACGAACTCGTCCATCGCCTCCAGGAACGAGTCGCGGACGGCGGTGGTCGGCAGGACGAGCTCAAGCATGCCCCCAGTCTGTCAACCGGCCGCCGACGACCTCCACCCGATATCTGAGGACGTGGTGGGACTCGATCGCGCCTCTCCGGTCCCACCACGTCCTCAGATATCCGGTGGGGGCCGCGGACCGGCGTGGGGAAGGATGCCGCCATGTCGCGCGCACCCCTGGCCCCCTACCCCGCCCCGCACGGCCGGACCGCCCGCCGCCTGGAGTGGCAGTTCCTGCCGGCCAACCTGCGCGCCTACGTCGAGCGCAAGTGCGGGTCACCGGTGGTGGAGGCGGTCTCGCAGACGTCCGGGTTCACGCCCGGCTTCGCCTCGGTCCTCCTCTGCGAGGACGGCTCGCGCCACTTCGTCAAGGCCGCCTCGGTCAAGGCGCAGCGGCTCTTCGCCGACTCCTACCGCGAGGAGGCGCGCAAGCTCGGCGCGCTCCCCGAGGGCGTGCCGGCTCCGCGCCTGCTGTGGCACCTCGACGACGACTGGGTGGTGCTCGGCATCGCGTACGTCGACGGCCGGGCGCCGCACCGCCCCTGGCAGTCCGACGACCTCGACGCGCTCCTCGACGCCCTCGAGGTCGTCGCCGACGTGCTCACGCCCGCGCCCGAGGGCCTCGACCTCGACACCGCCGAGGACGAGCTCGCGCCCCTCGTCGAGCACTGGACCGAGGTACGACGCACCCGCACCGACCTCGACCCCGCCCACCTGGCCGAGGCCGAGGCCCTCGCCCGGCGCCAGGGCGAGGTGGTCGGCGGCGACACGCTCGTCCACACCGACATCCGCTCCGACAACGTGCTGATCGACGCCGGCGGCCGGGCGCAGGTCTGCGACTGGAACTGGCCGGTGCGTGGGGCGGCGTGGTTCGACTCCTTCGCCGCCCTCATCGGCCCGCGCGGGGAGGGCCTCGACGTCGACGAAGTCATCGCCGCGCGCCGCCTGCTGCGCGACGTGCCCGCCGAGACCTTCGACATCGCCCTCGCCCTCTACGTCGGCTACTTCATGTCGCAGTGCGAGCAGCCGGTGCCGCCGACCTCGCCGCACCTGCGCGAGCACCAGCGCTGGCAGGGCGAGGTGTGCTGGGACTGGCTGGCCGAGCGCCGGGGCTGGTCGTGACCGCTCCGCGCGCCGTCGGCGTACGGCGTCGCTGGGACGACGTGCCTGCACGGGTGCGCGCCTGGGTCGAGGACACCCTCGGCTCCCCCGTCGTCGCGACCGCCGAGCAGGTCGGCGGGATGTCGCCCGGCTGCGCCACCCGCCTGACCTGCGCGGACGGCACCCGCGCGTTCGTCAAGGCGGTCGGGGCCGAGCTGAACCCCGACACGCCCGGCCTGTTCCGCCGCGAGGTCGGGGTCCTCAAGCACCTCGGCGCGCACGAGCTGTGGGCGCGGCTGATGGCGTCGTACGACGACGGCGGTTGGGTCGCGCTGCTGATCGAGGACGTGGACGGCCGGCACCCCGACTTCACCGACCCTGCCGAGCTCGAGGCCGTCCTCGCGGGCACGGACCGCCTCGCGGGGGTGCTGCGGGAGCGCGGCGTCCCGTCCTCGGTCACCCTCGTCGACGTGGCCGACGTGCTCGGGAAGTGGGCCGACTCCCTCGACGCGCTGCCCGGGTGCGCTCCGGACGTGCCCGTCCCCGCCTGGCTGCGGACCGACCGGCGCGAGTGGGCCTCGGTGCTGCGGCACGAGGCCGGCCGTCCGATGGAGCAGGTGGCGCACTGGGACATCCGCGTCGACAACCTGCTGCGGCGTCCCGGCGGCGAGGTCGTGTTCGTCGACTGGGGCGTCGCGGCGCGTGGCCCGGCGTGGGCCGACCCGCTGCTGGCGCGTCTCGAGCGGGTCGAGGACGCGTGGTTCGACGGCTCCGTCGCGGACTCCCCCGCGCTCGCCGCCGCCGGGGACGAGCTCGTCACGGCGTTCCTCGCCGGCTTCGGCGCCCACCTCGCGCTGCGGTCGGCGGTCGCGGTCGACATCAACCTCCCGACGCTCAACGACTTCCGGATCCGCGAGTCGCGGCGCATGCTGGGAGCCGTCGCACGCCGGACGGGACGACCGAGCGCCTGAGCGATTTGGGCGCCCACGAGACGTGCCGGTAGAGTTCAGCACTGCATGTCCGGCACCCGACCCTGCCCGTCTCGACGGGAGGGGCTGCCAGGCAGCCGACAAGCACCAGACTTTCCGATTCCGGTCGAGCACACAAGGATCTCCACGTGGCGAACATCAAGTCCCAGATCAAGCGCAACAAGCAGAACGAGAAGGCGCGCCAGCGCAACCAGGCGGTCAAGTCCCGCCTGAAGACCGCTGTGCGCAAGTTCCGCGAGCTGTCCGAGGCCGGCGACAAGGACGCCGCCCTCACTGCGGGTCGCGACGCGATGAAGCAGCTCGACAAGGCCGCCTCGAAGGGTGTCATCCACTCCAACCAGGCCGCCAACCGCAAGTCCTCGATCGCCAAGAAGGCCGCCTCGCTCTGAGCGCAGCCCTCCCGCCGAGCACCCGCCCTCGTGGCGGGTGTTCTGCATTTCGGGGGCGCCGCCCCCGGCCGCTGCGTCAGCGCGACTCGCGCAGGCCGGCGACCGTGAGCACCAGCCGCTCGAGCGTGTAGGACGCGTCGTGCGCGCGACCCTTGATGTCGGCGTCGGCGGTCGCCACGGCACGCACGGCGGCCGCGATCGCGTCGGGACTCCACGCCCTCGACTGGTCGCGGACCGTGCGGACCTTCCACGGCGGCACGCCGAGGTCGCGCGCCAGGTCGCCGTCGCGGGCGCCGCGGGGCGCGCCGAGGTAGCGGGCGATGCTGCGCGCCGAGGCCGCCATCGCCGAGGTCACCAGCACCGAGGCGGTGCCGGTGTCCAGCGCCCAGCGCAGCTCCTCGAGCGCCTGGGCGCGCCGGCCGGAGAAGGCGGCGTCGGCGACGGTGAACGACTTCGCCTCCGCCCGGCCGCCGAAGTAGCGCTGGACCCGGTCGACGGTGAGCTGCTCGTCGGGGAAGTCGTGGGTGAGCTGGTCGGCCGCGGCGGCCAGGGAGCGCAGGTCGTTGCCGACCGCCTGCACCAGGAACGCCGCAGCGTCGGGGGCGATGCGTGAGCCGTGGGAGGCGACCTCGGAGCTCACGAACGCGGGCAGCTCGGAGACCTTGACCTCCTCCGACTTCACCTCGGTGACCGCCGGGAGCTTGCGCAGCTTGGTGAGCACGCCGCTCCCCTTCGGTCCGCCCGAGTGGACCAGCACCAGCGCGACGTCGTCGGACGGCGCCGCGCAGTAGCCCAGCAGGCCGTCGACCGACTCGTCGGGGAGGTCCTCGATGCCGCGCACCACGACGCAGCGGATGGAGGAGAACAGCGACGGCGCGGACATCTCGCCCAGCGAGGCCAGCGTCAGCTCGGCGGCCTGGGACTCGGCGAGCTCGGCGTCGGCGTCGTGGGCCCGCACCGCGTCGCGGACCGAGGCCACGGTGCGCGCGGAGAGGTACTCCTCCTTGCCCGTCACGAGGACGACGTGGCCGAGGACCTGAGCGGCGGAGGGGGTGCGAGCCATGGTGCGGCGATCCTATCCGCGGGCGACGACACCGGCCTCGCCGTCCCGCACCACCACGGCGACGTCACCGGACAGGTCGGTGCGCCACACCCGCATGCCGGCCGCGGTGAGCTCGGTGAGCAGGTCGGGCGACGGGTGGCCGTAGTCGTTGTCCTCCCCCACCGACACCAGCGCGACCCGCGCGCCGAGCGAGGCCAGCCAGTCGAGGTCCTGGTGCCGGCTGCCGTGGTGCGGCACCTTGAGCACGTCGACCGCCAGCCCCGGCAGGTCCCGGGCCAGGGCCGCCTGGGCCGTCGGCTCCACGTCACCGGTCAGCAGCACGCGCAGCCCGGCCACCTCCGCGACCAGGACCACGCTGGCGTCGTTGGGGGCGCTCTCCCCCACGTCTCCGAGCCGGGCGCCCGGGCGCGGCCACACGACCTGCAGGCTCACGTCGCCGACCTGCCGGGTCGCGCCGTACGCCGCCACACCCGGCGCCCGCCCCACCGCCTCGCCCACCACCCGTACGCCCCCGGCGGGCTCGAGCAGCGACGTCGACTCCACCGGGCCCACCTCGCGGCCGTCGAGGACGCCCTCCAGGCCGTCGACGTGGTCGGCGTGGAAGTGGGTCAGCACCACGAGCGGCACCTGGCGCACCTGCAGCCGGTCGAGGCAGCCGTCGATCGCGGCGGGGTCGGGGCCGGCGTCGACGACCACCGCCGCACGCGGACCGGCTCGCAGCACCAGGCCGTCGCCCTGGCCCACGTCGCAGGCCACCAGGACCCACCCCGCGGGCGGCCACCCAGGAGTAGGTGGGCGGACCAGGACCGCCACCGCGAGCAGTCCCGAGCAGGCCAGCGCCGAGCCCGGACGACGCAGCAGCCTCGGCGCGGCGACCACCGCCGCCACGCACGCCAGCGTGAGACCGACCAGCGCGAGGGGGCCGGTCCCCCACGCCACCGCGGCCGTCGGGACCGCGGCCCCCGCGCGCGCCACCGCGATGATCCACTGCGCCGACCACGCCGCCGGGGCCGCTACCAGCGCTCCTGCCGGGTGCCACAGGAGACCGACGAGCCCGCCGGCGAGCCCGAGGACGGTGGCCGGTGCCACCGCGGGCGCGGCCAGCAGGTTGGCGCCGACGGCAACCAGGCTGACCTGGCCCGACAGCGCGGCCACCACGGGCGTGCAGGCGACCTGGGCGGCCAGCGGCACCGCGACCGCCTCGGCCACCCACCTCGGCGTCCAACGGGCGAGGGCGTCGCGCCAGAGGGGCGCGAGCAGCAGGATGCCGGCCGTGGCCAGCGCGGACAGCGCGAAGCCGGCGCTCACCGCCAGCCGGGGCCACACGAGGAGCAGCACCAGGACCGCGACGCCGAGCCCCCGGGTGCCCCGCGACCGCCCGTTGCGACCCATCCCGACCAGGGCCACGGTGCCCATCGCGGCAGCGCGGACCACGCTCGGCTCGGCGCGGGCCGTCATCACGAAGCCGACGATGCCGACGGCGGCGAGCAGGTGGAGTCCCCGTCCCCGCACGCCGCCCCACCGGCCGAGCACGAGCAGGAAGCCCACGACCAGCGTGAGGTTGGTGCCGCTGACCGCGAGGAGGTGGGTCAGCCCGGTGGTGCGGAAGTCGTCGGCGAGGTCGGGGTCCAGGCCGCCGTCGTCGCCGACCACGAGTGCCGGAACCAGCTCACGCGCATCGTGGTCGCGGCCCGCCACGACCGCCCGCACCGACGTCCGGACGGCCGCGGCGCCGTCCCACCAGGCGTCGGGTCCCGACACCACCCGCGGCTCGCCCAGGGGACGCGCCAGCGCCGCGACGTCGCCCTCGGCCGCCACCAGGCGCACGGAGGTGTCGACGACCGTGCCGAGCGGCAGCCGCGGCCAGTCGTCGTCGGCCATCACCACGACCGGGACGTCGAGCGACCAGGCGTTCCCCCTGCCCACCACCCGCCGGACCCGGGCCTGCACCACCTGGAGGTCGCCGTACTGGCCCGCCACCACCCGGGGGTCGGAGGTGAGGTCGAGCCGGACGTCGACCACGGCCCCCTCCGCGGCCAGCGAGGCGACCGGGGAGGCGGACACGACGGCCTGCTGGAGCGCGGCCACCGCCGCGACGGCGACGAGCGCGGCGAGCGGCCCGAGCCAGCCGGGCGACCACCATCCGCGCCCGGTGCCCAGGACGACGGTCCCGGCGGTCAGCACCACCGCCAGCACCGCGAGCCACCCGGGGACGAGCAGGGCGAGGAGGGCCCCGCTCCACGCACCGAGGCCGAGCGCCAGGGCGCGCAGGTCGGGGGCGGCCGGCACGTCAGAGCGTCACGTGCGGGGCGATGTCGGCGAGCGTCGCCTCCCCGATGCCGTCCACCTCCAGCAGCTCGTCGACCGACGAGAAGCCGCCGTGCTCGCTGCGCCACGCCAGGATCGACCCCGCCGTCACCGGACCCACGCCCGGGAGCGACTCCAGGGCGACCTGGTCGGCGGTGTTGAGGTTGACCAGCGCGCCGTCGCCGGCGGCAGGGGCGCCCACGCTGCCGGCCACCCCCGAGGCAGGCGGGGCGCCGACCAGGACCTGCTCGCCGTCGACGACGACCCGGGCGAGGTTGAGCGAGGACAGGTCGACCCCGCGACGCGCGCCGCCCGCGGCCTCGATGGCGTCGACGACCCGGGAGCCCGCGGGCAGCACCGCGATCCCCGGCCGTCGTACCTTGCCCGCGACGTCGACCACCACCTCGCCCGCCCCGTCGCCGGCGGCCTCGCCGGAGGCCCCCTCCGCCCCGGGCTCGCCGTTCCCCGGGGCGGTCGACGTGCCCGGCAGGACAGCCAGCGGCGACGGCCCGCTCGACGTCGAGGCCACGGGGGCGATCGGCACCGCCTCGGCCTGGTCGCGCACCGCCCACCACGCGGCGAGCCCGACGGCCGCGGCCGCGACGACCGCGACCACCGCGAGGTGCACGGGCCCGAGCTGGAGCCCGCCCACCCGGACGCGGCGCGAGGCGTGCCGGCCCGGCACCGGCAGCACGACCGGCGCCGGAGGATCGAGCGGCTCGCGCACCCGGGTGTGACCCGCGCCGTCCTCCGGCTCGCCCCGCACCGCGGCCAGCTCGGCACTCAGGGTCGCCAGCCGTCGCGACACCGCCTCGGCGTGCTCGGAGGAGGACTGGGGCCGTCGCATGCCCCCACGCTAGGAACGCCGCAGGCCCTCCGACAGGCCCTCGACACGATCTGTGGACAGGCGACCGCGGGGCCAGAGGTCCGCCCGGGCACGGACTAGACGACCGTCGTTGACGCTGGACGCACGCCATGGCGTGCGTCGAGCGGACATGTGTCCGCTCGAGTCACCCCGCGGACGCGGGGCGCCGGCGTCAGGGGCGGGGGGCGACGCAGACGGCGACCATGCCCGGGCCGACGTGGGCACCGAGCACGGCGCCCAGCTCACCGCACATCACCTCGCGACCCTCGAGACCGCTCGCCAGCCGCTCGGCGAGCGAGGAGGCCAGCTCGCCGGCCCGGTCGGCGTTGGCGAGGTGGGCGACGCAGACGTCGACCGCCCGGTCGCCGGCCGCCTCGACGGCGAGGTCGGCGAGCCGGCCCAGCGCGCGCGAGGCCGTGCGAACCCGCTCGCGCGGGACCACCTTGCCCTCGACGATCTCCAGCAGCGGCTTGACCGCGAGCGCGCTGCCGAGGAGCGCGGCCGCTGCGCCGATCCGTCCGCCGCGACGCAGGTGCTCAAGGGTGTCGACGTAGAACAGCGACGTCGCCGCCTGCCCGCGGGCGAGCGCCGCCTCGGCCGCGTCCTGGGCCGACCCGCCCGCGTCGAGCACGTCGGCCGCGGTGAGCGCGGCGTACCCGGTGGCGATCCCGACCTGACCGGTGTCGACCACGTGCACCGGCAGGTCCACCTCGAGCGCCGCGAGCTGCGCGGACTCGAAGGTGCCGCTCATCTCGCCCGACAGGTGGACCGAGACGACCTCGTCGAACCCGTCGGCAGCCAGCGAGCGGTAGAGGTCGGCGAAGAGGGCCGGCGCCGGCCGGGAGGTGCTGACCGGCACGAAGTCGCGCAGCGCCTGCGCCACCACATCGGGCGTCGCCCCGTCGGGACCCTCCTCCATCACCGCCGCGCCGATGACGACCTGCAGCGGCACCACCCTGACCCCGCGCGACTCCGCGAGGTCGGCGGGCAGGGTGGCGGTCGAGTCGGTGACGACGGCGACGCGTGGCATGGCGAGACCCTAGACGACGATGTTGACCAGCTTCGGCGCACGGACGATGACCTTGCGGACCGTCGCACCGTCGAGGGCGCGCTGCACGCCCGCGTCGGCCAGGGCCAGCGCCTCCAGGTCGGCATCGGAGATGTCCGGGGACACCTCCAGGCGCCCCTTGACCTTGCCCTTGACCTGCACGACCGCGGTGACGCTCTCCTCGACCAGCAGCGCCTCGTCGACGGCCGGCCACCCGGCGCGCACGACGGTGGCGTCGCGCCCGGGGTTGCGGCCCAGCCGCTCCCACATCTCCTCGGCGGTGTAGGGCGCGACCAGCGACAGCAGCACCGCGACGGCCTCGGTGGCCTCGCGGACCGCCGGGTCGGCCGGCCCGCACCCGGAGTCGATGGCCTTGCGGGTCGCGTTGACCAGCTCCATCACCCGGGCGACCATCACGTTGAAGCGGTAGGCCTCGACCAGCTCGGCGGCGTCGTGCACCGTGCGCGCGGTGACCCGACGCAGCGCCTCGTCGCCGGTCGTCACGTCGACCCCCGGCTCCGAGGTGACGTCGCCGGACAGGCGCCACGCGCGCTGCAGGAAGCGCAGCGAGCCGTCGGGCGACATGTTGGCCCAGTCGATGTCGTCCTCCGGCGGGCCCGCGAAGACCAGGGTCAGGCGCACCGCGTCGACGCCGAAGGCCGACAGCTGCTCCCCCAGGTTGACGCCGTTGCCCAGCGACTTGCTCATCTTCTTGCCCTGGTTGATCACGAAGCCCTGGTTCAGCTGGGCCGACCACGGCTCGCGGAAGTCGACCAGGCCCATGTCGTTGAGGACCTTGGTGAAGAACCGTCCGTACAGCAGGTGCAGGACCGCGTGCTCGACACCGCCGACGTAGAGGTTGGTCGGCATCCACGCGTTGACCTCGGCGCTGTCGAACGGCGCGTCGGCCTCGTGCGGCGAGCAGTAGCGGAACATGTACCAGGACGAGTCGACGAAGGTGTCCATGGTGTCGGTGTCGCGGGTGGCCGGACCGCCGCAGGTCGGGCAGGTCGTGTTGACCCACTCGGTCGCACCGCCCAGGGGCGAGGTGCCCTTGGGCTTCAGGTCGGCGCCTCTCAGCATCGGCAGCGTGACCGGCAGCTGGTCCTCGGGCACCGCGACCTCGCCGTGCTCGGGGCAGTGCACGATCGGGATCGGCGCGCCCCAGTAGCGCTGGCGGCTCAGCAGCCAGTCGCGCAGGCGGTAGTTGACCGCGCCGGACCCGCGGCCGTCGGCCTCCAGCCGCTCGATGATCGTGCGGATGGCCGAGGCCTTGTCGTCCAGGCCGTCCAGCGGACCGCTGTTGACGTAGGTCCCGGAGCCGGTCGTCGCGACGCCCGTCACCTCCGGGTCGGAGGTGTTACCGTCGGCGTCGGGACCGGTGGCGATGACGCGCCGCACCGGCAACCCCATCGCCCGGGCGAAGTCCAGGTCGCGCTGGTCGTGGGCGGGCACGGCCATGATCGCGCCCGTGCCGTAGTCGGCCAGGACGTAGTCGCTGGCCCACACCGGCACCTGCTCGCCGGAGACCGGGTTGGTCGCGGTGATCCCCAGGTCGACGCCGGTCTTCGGACGGTCGGTGGCCAGCCGGTCGATGTCGGAGGCCTTGCGGACCTCGCCCAGGTAGTCCTGCAGCGCCTGGGCGCGGTCGGGGTGCACGATCTCCGCGGCCAGCGCGGCATCGGCCGCGACCACCATGAACGTCGCGCCGTACAGGGTGTCGGGACGCGTGGTGTAGACCTCGACGTCGCGCTCACCCTCGGCGGTCTGCAGCGTGAAGGCGACGTGCGCGCCCTCCGAGCGACCGATCCAGTTGCGCTGCGCGGTGACGACGCGGTCGGGCCAGGTGTCCTCCAGGTCGTCCAGGCCGTCCAGCAGCTCCTGGGCGTAGTCGGTGATCTTGAAGTACCACTGGGTCAGCTCCTTCTTGGTCACCTCCGCCCCGCAGCGCTCGCAGTGACCGGCGACGACCTGCTCGTTGGCCAGCACGGTCTGGTCCTGCGGGCACCAGTTGACCGGGCTGTTCTTGCGGTAGGCCAGCCCGCGCTCGTAGAACTTCAGGAACAGCCACTGGGTCCAGCGGTAGTACTCCGGGTCGGAGGTGTTGAAGGTGCGCGACCAGTCGAAGGACGCGGCGTACCTCCGGCACGACTCGATCGAGCGCGCGATGTTGGCGCGCGTGTAGGTGTCGGGGTGCTCGTCGTTGCGGATCGCGGCGTTCTCCGCGGGCAGGCCGAAGGAGTCGAAGCCCATCGGGTTGAGCACCTCGTAGCCGCGCTGCCACCAGTAGCGCGCCATCACGTCGTGCAGCGCGAAGACCTCGGCGTGGCCCATGTGCAGGTCGCCGCTCGGGTAGGGGAACATCGTCAGCGCGTAGCGCTTCTCACGCGGGCTGTCGTCGTCGGCGCGGAAGGGCTCCAGCTCCTCCCACATGCGCTGCCACTTGGTCTCGGTGGCCTCGATGTCGTACGTCGTCTCGCCGTGGCTGGGTCCTGCGGTGCTCTGCTCGGGGTTCATCTCTCTCGCTCCTGGTGGGTCCTGCTGCCGACATGAAAAAACCCCTCACGCATGGAGGGGTGGCCGCGCTGACTGCCTGGACGGTGGGTCAGCGCGGCTGCGGAAGGAGCAGGATCTGCGACGTCACACCCCCATCGTAGCCTGCGACGGGGGTGCCTTGCCCGGGCACGGATCTCGCGACCCGTGCCCGGGGGCTCACTTGACGATCTGCGGGGTGAGCGGCGGGTTCCACCACTCGCCGTTGTAGGCCTTGACCGCGCCGATCACGTGCAGGATCCCCGCGACGACGAACGGCACCGCGAAGACCGGCAGGAACAGCACGAAGCCGATGCCGAGGGTGACGACGCCGAGGATGACGTAGAGCACGCCCGCCACGAGAAGCCAGACGAACATGGAGATCTGCACGTTGATCGAGTTCGCGGCGTGCGAGCGGACGAACGGCCCGCGGTCCTTGTGGATCATGTAGACCGCGACCGAGGCGACGAAGCCGAGGAAGCCGGCGGAGAGCACCATGGCGATCACCGCGCCGCCATGGGCCAGCGTCCCCCACGTGCGCTCGTCCTGGGCCGACATCGGCTGCGCCGGCGCGCGGTAGGCCTGCTGCGGCGCGTACGGCTGCTGTCCGTAGGGCTGCTGGCCGTAGGACTGCTGGGGGTCGGTGGGCTGCTGGCCGTGGGGCTGGCCCTGCTGCGGGTACTGGTCGGACATCTGACTCACTCCTCGGCGGGCGCGTGCCCTGGGGTTCTGTGGCACCAGCCAAGCACCTCCGGTCGGCGATTTCATGCGGTTCCGGGGTGAGTCCGGGGTCGTCCCGGGGGTCGGCCCGGGTCGCCCGCCCGGGGTAGTCCAGAGGAGGCACTGCCCAACAGTTGTTTGACAGTCGGCGCCACGCTCGGCCACACTCACTCCCCAACAGATCTTGGAGGGTGAGCATGGATCCGACCGACCCGACGGACGTCGCCCGGCTGCGCGCCACGGCGCACCCGGTGCGGCTGCGCATCCTGTCCCTGCTGACCGCCGAGGCGATGAGCGCCGCCGAGGTGGCGCGAGCCCTCGAGATCTCCCACGCCAACGCCTCCTACCACCTGCGCCAGCTCCACGACGTCGGCGAGCTGGTGATCGAGAGCGAGGAGAAGGTCCGCGGCGGGGTCGCCAAGCGCTACCGGTACGACGCCACGCGCGAGGTCCCTGACCGCACCAGCGGGATCGACGACCGGATCGCCTACGCGCGAGCCACCGGCCTCGAGGTCGAGCGCCGGCTGCTCGACGGCGTCCGCGGTGCGGCGTCCTCCAGCGACCTGGAGACCTGGGTCGCCGCCGAGACCTGGCACCGCGCGCTCGACCTGGTGCACCGGGCCTCGATGCTCCTGCACGCCGAGGCCCGACCGGCGGGCACGCCCGGCACGGTGCACGTCTCGTTCACCACGACCGCGTTCACGATGACCGGGGGCCTCGAGGGCGACGACGTCCGCTGGGTCCCCACCGAGGAGGATGTCCGATGAGCCGCAGCGGCTCGCTCGCGCCGCTGGCCGAGCGCAACTTCGCGTGGTACTTCTCCTCGCGCCTGGTCAACACCCTCGGCGCGATGATGGCCAACATCGCGCTGACCTTCGCCGTCCTCGACATCGACGGCCGCGCCGTGGCGATCGGCCAGGTGCTCGCCGCCCACACGATCCCGATGATCCTGCTGCTGCTCTGGGGCGGGGTGATCTCCGACCGCTTCCCGCGCGCGGTGGTGCTCCAGGTCTCCAACGTCGCCTCGGCGCTGTCGCAGGGGCTCATCGCCTTCCTCGTCCTCACCGACCGCGCCGAGCTCTGGATGATCATCGTGCTCAGCGCCGTGCACGGCGCGGTGTCCGCGATCTCGATGCCTGCCATGGCCGGCCTCGTCCCGCAGCTGGTCCCCCGCGAGTCGCTGCAGCAGGCCAACGCGCTGCTGTCGCTGACGCGCAACGGGCTCACCGTCCTGGGCCCCTCGCTCGGCGCGTTCATCGTGGTGACCGCGGGTCCCGGCTGGGCGCTGGCGGTCGACGCCCTCACCTGGGTGGCCGCCGCGGTCCTGCTGGTGCCGGTGCGGATCCCGCCCCGACCGCCGCGCGCCGAGCAGGGCTCCACGTGGACCGACCTGCGCGAGGGCTGGACGTTCTTCCGCAGCGTCACCTGGCTGTGGGTCGTCGTGCTCGGCTTCGGCGGGCTCAACATGATCCACAACGGCGCGCTCTTCACGCTCGGCCCCGTGGTCGCCGAGGACACGATCGGGCGCCAGGCCTGGGGGTACGTCCTCTCGGCCGAGGCCGCCGGGCTGCTCGTGACGGCGGTGCTGCTGCTCCGCTTCCGCCTCGAGCGGCCGCTGCTCTGGGGCATGGTCGCGATCGTCCTCAACGCCCTGCCGATGGTGATGCTCGGCATCGATCCCGTCGTGGTCGCCCTGGTCGTGGCCGCCTTCATCGGGGGCATGGGCATCGAGGTCTTCTCGATGGGCTGGGCGCTGGCGATGCAGGAGAACATCGACGACGACATGCTGGCGCGTGCCTACTCCTACGACATGCTCGGGTCGTTCATCGCGATGCCGATCGGCCAGCTCGCCTGGGGACCGCTCGGCGCGGCGTTCGGCAACGAGCGGGTGCTCGTCGGCTCCGGCATCGCCTACGCCGTCATCTGCGGGCTCGTGCTCTGCTCGCGCTCGGTGCGCACGCTGCCACGCGTGCCGCAGGTCGAGCCCGCGCCGGCGGTCAGTCCAGGGTCCCCGTGAGGACGGCCGTGGCCCTCGGGGCGCCCTGCTGCGCCTGGAGCCCGACCACGGCCTTCATCGACGAGCCCGGGGTGACGATGCTGCCGGTGACCAGGAACGGGGTGCGCCAGGACCCCGACCCGCCGATCACGCCCGACGAGGTGGGGTTGCCCTCCGCGTCGTAGGTCTTCTTCCGCATCACCACGACGGTCGAGCTGGTGCGCAGCCGCTGGACCGGGCGGACCCGGACGCAGAACCCGAGGTCGTCGCCCGCCGACGCGGCGTACATCCGGGCGGTGCCGAGCCTGTCCCCCGCCTTCGTGCGCAGGGCGGTGGCCGGTCCGAGCGCGTCGGAGGAGCACCTGGCGGCCCCCGGCGCCGCAGTGACCGCCACGGCCGGCGCGAGGCCCACAGGGAGGGCGAGGGCGAGCGGGAGGAGCAGCGCCGGGACACCGAGACGGTTTCGCATGGCGACACCCTAGGCTCTCGGGACATGACCGTCATGGACCTCTTCAGCCTCGACGACAAGGTCGTCATCGTCACCGGCGCCTCCAGCGGGCTGGGGGTCGCGTTCGCCCACGCCTTCGCCGAGGCGGGGGCCGACGTGGTGCTCGGCGCGCGGCGCGTGGAGAAGCTCGAGCAGGTCGCGGAGTCCGTGCGCGCCACCGGTCGCCGGGTCCACACCGTCGCCACCGACGTGGCCGACCCCGAGCAGTGCCAGCGCCTGGTCGACGAGGCGGTGGCGACCTTCGGAGGGGTCGACGTGCTGGTCAACAACGCCGGCATCGGCACGGCCGTCCCGGCCACCCGCGAGACGCCCGAGCAGTTCCGCTCGGTCATCGACGTCAACCTCAACGGCTGCTACTGGATGGCGCAGGCCTGCGGCCGGGTGATGCAGCCGGGCTCCAGCATCATCAACATCTCCTCGATCCTCGGGCTGACCACGGGTGGCCTGCCGCAGGCGGCGTACTCCGCCTCCAAGGCCGGCCTCGGCGGCCTGACCCGCGACCTGGCCCAGCAGTGGACCGGCCGCAAGGGCATCCGGGTCAACGCCCTCGCCCCGGGCTTCTTCGCCTCCGAGATGACCGAGACCTACCCCGACGGCTACCTCGACCTCGCGATGCAGCGGGTCCCGGCCGGACGCACGGGCGACCCGCGCGAGCTCGCCGCCACCGCGGTGTGGCTCGCCTCCGACGCGGCCGGCTACGTCACCGGCCAGATGATCCCCGTCGACGGAGGCCTCACGATCGCCTGAGGCCGCCGGGGCCGCTCAGCCGCTCAGCCGCGCGCGTCGGCCAGGATGTCGGTGACGGCCGCGATGAGCCCGGCGACGTCCTCGTCGCTGGCGACCAGCGGCGGGGCGAAGCGCACGGTCGAGCCGTGGGTGTCCTTGGCCAGGATGCCGCGGGCCATCAGCGCCTCGGACATCTGGCGACCGGTCATCAGCGCCGGGTCGATGTCGATGCCGGCCCAGGCGCCGCGCACCCGGACGTCGGAGAGGCCCTGGCCGACCAGGGAGCCGAAGCCGGCCGTCAGCAGCTCGCCGATCTCGGCCGAGCGTGCCTGGAAGGTGCCCTCCTCCAGCATCGCGACGACCTCCGTGCCGATGGCGGCCGCGAGCGGGTTGCCGCCGAAGGTCGAGCCGTGCGAGCCCGGGGTGATGACGTCCATGACCTCGTGGTCGGCGGCGATCGCGGAGACGGGGTAGATGCCGCCGCCGAGGGCCTTGCCCATGATGTAGATGTCGGGCACGACGCCCTCGTGGTCGCACGCGAAGGTCTTGCCCGAGCGGGCCAGGCCCGACTGGATCTCGTCGGCGATCATCAGCACGTTGCGCTCGGTGCAGAGCTCGCGCAGCTGGGTCAGGAAGCCCTCGGGCGGCATCACGACGCCGCCCTCGCCCTGGATCGGCTCGAACAGCACGCCGACGGTGGTCTCGTCGATGGCCGCGGCGATCGCCTCGATGTCGCCGTACTTCGCGCTGCGGAAGCCGGTCGTGAACGGCGCGTAGCCGGACGTCGCGACGTCGTCGTCGGAGAAGCTGACGATCGTGGTGGTGCGGCCGTGGAAGTTGCCCTCCATCGTGATGATGGTGGCCTGCCCGGCCGGGACGCCCTTGACCTCGTAGCCCCACTTGCGGCTGACCTTGATCGCGGTCTCGACGGCCTCGGCGCCCGAGTTCATCGGCAGGATCATGTCCTTGCCGGTCAGGCGCGCCAGCGCCTCCGCGAAGCCGCTGAGCTGGTCGTTGAAGAACGCCCGGCTGGTCAGCGTGAGCATGCCGAGCTGCTCGCGCGCCACCGCGACCAGGCGCTGGTTGGAGTGGCCGAAGTTGAGCGCGGAGTAGCCCGCGAGGCAGTCGAGGTAGCGCTTGTTGTCGACGTCGACGACCCAGGCGCCCTCACCGCGCGCGAGCACCACCGGCAGGGGGTGGTAGTTGTGCGCGGCGTACTTCTCCGTGGTCTCGATGTGCGAGGCCGTGAGCTCGGAGACGGTGCTGGTGGGGGCGTCGGTCGCGGTCATGGTCACATGCTGCCACCGGGACTCACCGAACGCCGATTCGCCCGCCGTGGGTGCTCTGGACCGGCGGATCTCCTGCGCCGTTGCCCGCTGCCCGGTCGATGTCGGAGTGGGTGACGTGCAGGTGGGCGACCAGGGCGACGAACACCGCGAGGCCGACCGCGGTCACCGGACCGGTCCCCCAGCCCACCCCGCCCTCGGACGGTCCCTTGGCCAGCCAGTCGGCCACGGAGGCGCCGAGTGGACGCGTCAGGGCGTACGAGGCCCAGAACGCGATCGTGGCGTCGAGCCCGAGCCGCCACAGCCCGAGCGGGAGGAGGATCAGGACGCCGAAGAGCAGGATCGACCAGACGAAGCCCATCCCGACGTCGATGGCCGTGGCGTCGCCGAGGGCGGTGCCGAGGCCGAAGGTCAGCAGCACCACCCCCCAGTAGAAGCGCTCGCGGCGCGCGGTGGTGATCGAGTGCACCGAGATCGTGCCCTCGCTGCGGCGCCACCAGGCCAAGACGGCGACCAGCAGCATCAGGTAGACGATCGAGTCCACCCAGTACGGCGTGCCCAGGACGACGTGCGGGCCGTCGGCGATCATCGTGCCGAAGAGGGCCACGCTGAGCACCGTGGTCCAGTAGCGCACCGGGTGGTAGGTGTCGGCGCGGAGCTGGACCCAGAGGGCGGCGAGGAAGCCACCGACCCCGACCAGGGCGGCCAGCGGGATGCTGACCGTCCCGAGGTGGTCGGCCCCGGTCTCCCCGATGCCGGTGGTCAGCAGCTTCACCCCCCAGAACAGGGCGAAGACGGCGGGGACCTTGGGACTCACGAAGGTTCTTGTCTGCACGTCGGCGACGGTAGGGGCGCTCACCTGCCCCTGACCTGACCACGTCGGCACCGGCGGGGTCCCCCGGAGATGCGGCAAGCCCGGCGCGGTGCGCCGGGCTTGACCGAGATGGTGGAGCTGAGGGGACTCGAACCCCTGACCCTCTGCATGCCATGCAGATGCGCTACCAGCTGCGCCACAGCCCCATCTCGTGCGCTGCCCGCGAGGGGCAACGCGGAGAACATTAGCCGACGCCGGCGGGGAGGTGAAATCGGGGTCCCGGTCAGGTGATCCAGCGCCAGAGCAGCCAGATCCCGAGCACCGCCGCGACCACGCCGGCGAGCACGGGGACCAGCATCAGCGCGACGGCGCCCGTGACGTAGGCCGGGGTCGGGGGCTCGCGCAGCGGCTGCTGCTCGACCTCGCGCAGCAGCAGCCGCAGGTTCTTGCGGTTGGCGCGGTGGGCGACGTCGAGCAGGTCGCCCAGCCCCGGGACCAGCCCGAGGACGGCGTCGATGAGGAGGTTGAGGCCCATCCGGGCAAGCACCACCATCGGCACCCGGGCGCGGATCGCGTCGCGGACGATGATGCCCGAGAGCGCGCTGCCCAGGGCGTCGCCGATCCCGGGCACCAGGCCGATGAGCGCGTCGAGCCCGACACCCACCCGGGTGCCGGGCACGGTGAACGCGTCGTCCATCACCTTCGCCACCCGGCGGCTGGTCGCCACGTCGACCTCGCGGGCGCGCTCGCTCACGACGCGACCCGGTTCCAGGCGTTCATGCGCCAGCGCGCCTCTCCCCCGGTCCACACCGACGCCGCGTGCGTCAGCTCCACCCAGCCGCAGTTGGCCAGCACGCCGAGCCCCTCGCCGGGAGCCTCGCCCCAGCCGAGGAAGGCCGGCACCCCGACGCGCAGCGCGGCACCGTGCGAGACCAGCACGCCGGTCTCGCCCTCGCCGATCGCGTCGGCACACTCGCTCAGGGCGGGCAGGAAGCGCGCCAGCAGCACCTCGGTGGTCTCGCGGCCCGGGATCGCCTCGACGTCGCCAGCGACGAGCGCGGCGTGCTCGGCAGGGTGGGAGGCGGCGTACTCCACCATGGTCAGGCCCGTGCGGTGCGGCCCGACGTCGAACTCGCGCAGCCGCGGGTCGAGCACCGGGTCGAGGCCGCACTCGGCACCGACGGCGACCGCGGTCGCCGCGGCGCGGGCCAGGTCGGAGGACCAGAGGGCGACCGGGTCGAGCGCGGCGAGGACCGGAGCGACGGCCTTGGCCTGCGCCTGCCCCACGTCGTCGAGGGGGACGTCGGCGTGCCCCTGGGCGCGACCCGAGTCGTTCCAGGCGGTGCGGCCGTGGCGGAGGAGGACCAGCCGCCTCACGTGAGGGTGAGCGGGATGAGCGGGCAGTCGCTCCACAGGCGCTCGAGGGCGTAGAAGGACCGCTCCTCCTCGTGCTGGACGTGCACGACGATCTCGCCGTAGTCGAGCAGCACCCAGCGACCCTCGCGATGCCCCTCACGACGGATCGGCTTGGCGCCGGCGTCGCGGAGCTTGTCCTCGACCTCGTCGACGATGGCGCCGACGGCGCGCTCGTTGGTCGCGCTGGCGATCACGAAGGCGTCGGTGATGGCGAGCTGGTCGCTGACGTCGAACGCCAGGACCTGGTCGGCCTTCTTGTCGTGCGCGGCCTGGGCCGCGACGGCGACGAGCTCGAGGGCGTGGTCGGTGGCAGTCATGCAGAGTCCTTGTTGTTGCTCGGGGTGGGACGGTCGTCGGCGACGTCGTCCGGTGCGGTGTAGAGGTCGTGCTTGGCGATGTACTGGACCACGCCGTCGGGGACGAGGTACCAGACCGGCTCGCCGCGGCGCTTGCGCTCACGGCAGTCGGTCGAGGAGATCGCCAGCGCCGGGATCTCGATCATGGTCACCCTGTCGGCCGGGATCTTGTCCAGCGTGCCGGGGTCCATGGTGTACCCCGGCCGGGTGCAGCCGACGAAGTTGGCGAGCTCGAAGAGCTCCTCGGCGTCACGCCAGGTGAAGATGTCGGCGAGGGCGTCGGCGCCGGTGATGAAGAACAGCTCCGCGTCGGGCATCTCGTCGCGGAGGTCGCGGAGCGTGTCGATCGTGTACGTGCGTCCCTCGCGGTCGATGTCGACGCGCGAGACGTTGAAGCGAGGGTTGGCGGCCGTGGCGACCACGGTCATCAGGTAGCGGTGCTCGGCCTCGGTGACCGCCCGCTCGCTCTTCTGCCACGGGTCGCCGGTGGGGACGAAGACGACCTCGTCGAGGTCGAACCACGCCTGCACCTCGGAGGCCGCGACGAGGTGGCCGTGGTGGATGGGGTCGAAGGTGCCACCCATCACACCGACGCGACGCTGTGCCACGTGGATCAGCTGTGCTCGCGACCGCCGCCGAAGGAGGCCACGGCCAGCAGCAGCAGCAGGAGCAGCGCCAGCACGATCCCGCCCACGGCGAAGGGGTGGATCGCCGGCTCGCCGGACTCGGCGGACTCGGCGGCAAGCGTGATGACGGTGCTCAGCATGGCGTGATCCTATCGCCTGCGCGCGCGGTCAGCGCACGTGGCCGTCGCCGACCACGACGTACTTGGTCGAGGTCATCTCCGGCAGCCCCATCGGCCCGCGGGCGTGGAGCTTCTGGGTGGAGATGCCGATCTCGGCGCCGAAGCCGAACTCACCGCCGTCGGTGAAGCGCGTCGAGGCGTTGACGACCACCGCGGCGGAGTCGACGGCCGCCACGAAGCGCCGGACCGTCGCCTGGTCGCGGGCGACGATCGCCTCGGTGTGCCCGGAGGAGAAGCGGCGCACGTGCGCGATCGCGCCCTCCACGTCGGGCACGACCGCCGCCGAGATCTCGAGCGCCAGGAACTCCGCCGCGTGGTCCTCGTCGGTGGCGGCGACCACGCCGTCGTACGCCGCCACGGTCGGGTCGCCGTGCACCAGCACCCCGGCGTCCTGCAGGGCCCTCACGACGCGGGGCAGGAACTCGTCGGCGACGTCGCGGTGCACCAGCAGCGACTCGGCCGCGTTGCACACGCTGGTGCGCTGCGTCTTGGCGTTGAGCACGATCGCCAGGGCCTGGTCGAGGTCGGCGGAGGCGTCGACGTAGACGTGGCAGTTGCCGATCCCCGTCTCGATGACCGGCACGGTGGAGCCCTCGACGACGCTGGCGATCAGGCCGGCCCCGCCGCGCGGGATGAGCACGTCGACCAGCCCGCGGGCGCGCATCAGGGCGGTCACGCTCTCGCGGGTCTCCCCCGGCACCAGCTGGACCACGTCCTCGGGCAGCCCGCTCCCGGCGAGCGCGCCGCGCATCGCCTCCACGAGCGCGGCGTTGCTCGAGCGGGCGCTGGAGGAGCCGCGCAGCAGGACCGCGTTGCCCGCCTTCACGCAGATGCCGGCCGCGTCGACCGTGACGTTGGGCCGCGCCTCGTAGACCATCGCGACGACCCCGAACGGCACCCGCACCTGGCGCAGCTCGAGGCCGTTGGCGAGCGTGCTGCCCCGGACGACCTCGCCGACCGGGTCGGGCAGGCCGGCCACGTCTCGCAGCCCCTGCGCCATCGCGGCCAGCCGGTCGTCGTCGAGCCGGAGCCGGTCGACGATGTTGGCGGGCGTCGCGGACTGCTCGGCGCGCGCCACGTCCTCGGCGTTGGCAGCCAGGATCCGGGGTGCCCCGTCGAGCAGCGCCCGGGCCATCGCGACGAGGGCGGCGTCCTTCTCCGAGCGGGTCGCGGTCGCGAGCACGTGGCTCGCCTCCCGGGCGCGGGCGGCAGTGGCGCGTACGGCGTCCTCCGGGGTCACGGCGACCAGCCTAGGGCTCGGAGCAACCAACTCGGCCCCGCGCGCGTCTCTAGAGACATGTCACCTCGCACCCTCGTCCCGGCACTGGTCGCCCTCGGGCTCGCGGCCGCCGGGCTCGCCACCGCCGCGCTGCCCGCCGCCACCGCCGACACCTCCACCTCGCGTGCGGGGGCGGGCGCCGTCCTGCGCCTCTACGCCCCCGACCACCTCGACGCCTACAGCGAGGGCGGCCGGGTCTTCGCCAACATCGGGATCCGGGTCGTCGCGCCCGAGTCCGACGTCGTGGTGTGGTCGCACCGGTCCGGCTACGACCAGCCGATCGTCTCGGAGGTCCGCACGCCGTCGGGCACCACCGCGCTCCCGGCGGGGGCGATGAAGGACTTCTCCGGCCTCGACGGGTTCATCGTGATGGACGTGCGCAAGGCGGGGAGCAGCAAGAAGCTCGTGCACCGCTCGCTCGACGCGTGCCTGTCGAGCACCGGCGAGCGCATCGACCCGGCCGCGGCGCCCACGTCGCCGTACCCGCGCTGGTGCCCCTACAACCCCTACACCGTCGGCTCGCTGATGGGGGTGCAGAAGGGCTGGGCCTCCAACGTCTTCGAGTCCACCGGGGTGCGTCCGTTCTCGCTGCCGCTCGGGAAGTACGTCGTGGAGAGCCGGGTCGCGAAGCGCTTCTGGCCCGCCTTCGGCCTGACCGCCGAGACCGCGAGCGTGACCACCCGGATGACGGTCACCGACGACTGCCACGAGTGCCGGCGCCCCGGCCGCACCGGCGCCACCGACGGCGAGGGCACGACCGGCGCCGCGCCCGGCGCCCGCCCGACCTCGGCGCGCGAGGGCCGGGCCGTCGGTCCCGTGCCCGACCTGCGCTCGCTGCCCGCCTTCGGCATCGCGCTCAACCCCAAGGGCACGACGCTGCGCTTCGCCGCGACCGTGTGGAACGCCGGTGACAGCCCGCTGGTCATCGACGGCTTCCGCCGCCGCGGCGGCGAGGTGATGGACGCCTTCCAGTACTTCTTCGACACCGACGGCAACCAGACCGGCTACCAGCAGGTCGGGACCATGGAGTTCCACCACGCCAACCACAACCACTGGCACTTCGAGGACTTCGCCCGCTACGACCTGCTCGACGCGCACAAGCAGTACGTCAAGAAGTCGCGCAAGCAGTCGTTCTGCCTCGCCAACACCGACGCGGTCGACTACACCGTGCCCGGCGCCGACTGGCAGCCCGAGAACACCGACCTCGCCACCGCCTGCGGCGACGAGGGCGCGCTGTCCATCCGCGAGGTGCTCGCCTCCGGGTCGGGCGACACCTACGCCCAGTACCGCGCCGGCCAGGCGTTCAAGATCGGCGAGCTGCCCAACGGCGTCTACTACATCCGCGTCGAGGGCAACCCCGAGCGCAACCTCACCGAGTCCGACACGACCAACAACGTCGCCGACCGCCGGATCCGCATCGGTGGCACGGGCGACGGGCGCTGGGTGAAGGTCGCGCCGCTCGGCGACATCGTCGAGCCCGAGTACTACTGACGACACCGCCCTGGCACGACGACGCCCCGCCTCCCTCATGGGGGGCGGGGCGTCGTGACGTGCGGGAGGCTCAGCCCTTGCGCTCGTTGACCTTCTCGGCGGCGGCGGGCAGCACGGCGTGCAGGTCGCCGACGACGCCGAAGTCGACCAGCTCGAAGATCGGGGCCTCGGGGTCCTTGTTGACCGCGACGATCGTCTTGGAGGTCTGCATGCCGGCACGGTGCTGGATCGCGCCCGAGATGCCGTTGGCGACGTAGAGCTGCGGCGAGACCGTCTTGCCGGTCTGGCCGACCTGGAAGGCGTGCGGCATCCAGCCCGAGTCGACCGCGGCGCGCGAGGCGCCGACGGCGGCACCGAGGCTGTCGGCGAAGCCCTCGACCGGCTCGAAGTTGCCGCCGGTGCCACGACCGCCCGAGACCACGATCGCGGCCTCGGTCAGCTCCGGGCGACCGGTCGACTGGCGCGGCTGGGTGGCGACGACCTGCGCACCGCGGGCGGCGTCGGAGATCGTGACGGCGAACGCCTCTACGGTCCCGGGGCCCTCGGCCTCCTCCGGCGCGGCGGAGTTGGGCTTGACGGTGATGATCGGCGTCCCGGTCGTGACCTTGGCCTCGACCGTGTAGTTGCCGGCGAAGACCGACTGCGTGGTGACCGCCGACCCATCCTCACCAGCAGCGACGTCGACGGCGTCGGTGATCAGGCCCGAGCCCAGCTTGATCGCCAGGCGACCGGCGACCTCCTTGTTCTCGAAGGTCGAGGGCAGCAGGATCGCGGCCAGGGTCCCGTCAGAGCTGGCCTTCTCGGCCAGCTGCTGCAGCGCCTCGGCCTTGGGCGCGACGAGGAAGCCCTTGATCTGGGCGTCGTCGACGACGTAGACCTTCGCGGCGCCGTACTTCTTGACCTTCTCCGCGACGGCGTCGCCCTGCTCGGGCGAGCCGAAGAACACCGCGGACGGCTCGCCGAGGCGGCGCGCGATCGTCAGCAGCTCGTAGGTCGGCTTCTTGACCTCGCCCTCGGCGTGGTCGATGACGACAAGAACCTCAGACATCGTTGCTCCTCCAGTCCCTGCTCAGATGAACTTCTTGGACGCGAGGAAGTCGACCAGCGCGGTGGCGCCCGAGCCGTCCTCGTCGGTGACGATCTCGCCGGCGGTGCGCGGCGGGCGGGCGGTGGTGTCCTCCACCTGCGTGTAGGCGACCGAGAGGCCCACCTGGTCGGCGGCGAGGCCGAGGTCGGAGAGCGAGTAGGTCTCCAGCGGCTTCTTCTTCGCGGCCATGATGCCCTTGAAGGAGGGGTAGCGCGCCTCGCCCGACTGGTCGGTCACCGACAGCACGATCGGCAGCGTCGCCCCGATGACCTCGGTGGAGCCCTCGTTGTCGCGCTTGATCCGGACCTGGTCGCCCTGCGACTCCACGACGGAGGCGAGGGTGACCTGCGGCAGTCCCAGGCGCTCGGCGAGCATCGCCGGCACGACGGAGCCCGACGCGTCGGTGGAGGCCATGCCGCACACGACCAGGTCGACCGACCCGGCGGTCTCCCGGATCTTCTCCACGGCCTTGGCCAGCACCAGCGAGGTGCCGAGGTAGTCGGAGCCGGCGATGGCGTCGTCGACGACGTGCACGGCCTGGTCGGCGCCCATCTGCAGCGCCTTGCGGGCGGCGTCGACGGCCTTCTCGGGACCGACGGTCAGCGCGGTGACGGTGATGTCCTCACCCTCGCGCTTCTCGCGGAACTGGAGCGCCTGCTCCACGGCGTACTCGTCGAGCTCGGACAGCAGGCCGTCCACACCGACGCGGTCGACGGTGTAGTCGTCCTCGAACTTGCGGTCGGCCGTGGCGTCCGGCACGTACTTCACACAGACAACAATGTTCATGGTGGTGTGGCCTCGCGGCCCCTCCTGTGCACTCGGATGTGCCTTGGAGGCTACAAGTCAGTGCCCCCGGACCGGAATGGTCCGGGGCGTGGGGATGCTCACAGTGGCACTGTCACGGTCGACCCGCGGGTCAGCGCTGGCCCACGCGGAACCGGACGACCCGCTTCTCCGGCAGGTGGGAGACGTCGCCGGCGTAGCGCACGACGGCGCGGTAGCGACCGGCCGGCAGCCGGCCGAGGTCGACCCGCACCTGGGCGCCGGTGAGGTCGACCCGCGCGGTGTCGCGCAGGCGCTGTCCCCGGCGCAGCCCGACGCGGACCTCCCCCTGCGGGGTGCTGCCGTACTCCCCCGACGCCGTGACGACGACGGACGTCGCGATCCGCAGGCCCTTGCCGACGACGCGCGGCTGCAGACGGGTGCGCACGCGGCCGACGGTCCAGGACTGCGCGGGCGAGGTGCTGCCCTGCTGCAGGACGGCGTCCTGCGGGACGAAGGTGGCGGTGACGGCGTGCTCGCCGACGGCCGCGTCGGGGAGCACGAGGGTGGCGGTGCCGGCGCCGCTGAGGTTGGCCTTGAAGGCGAGCCCGTCGACGGAGAAGACCACGTCGCCCGAGGCCGGGCCCGGCACGGTCGCCACCGCGGCGCTCGCGGTCACCGTCTGGCCGTAGGCCGAGGTCGTCGTGCTGAGCGTGAGCGAGGTGCTCGAGGGCGCCGCGACCGCCGCACCCGCGGGAGTCGCCGACAGCGTGCCCAGCCCGAGCAGCAGCGCGGCCCCCGCGGTCGCCGTGGTCGTCCTGGTCGTCCTGGTCGTCCTGGTCGTCGCCGTCACGTGCCTCACCCCCGTAGCAGATCCTAGGCCGGTGCTCACGGCTTGATGATGCGGTCGAGGATCCGACCGACCACCAGCCACGCGACCGCGCCGAGGCCCCAGTTGAAGAGGGCGTTCTTGACGTCGGCACCGTCGCCGCGGAACTGCTTGACCCCGTCGGAGCGGGCGAAGACGCCCAGGTCGACGGCGTCGGCGGCACGCAGGATGCCATGCACGAGGTCGTTGCCACGGTTGGCGTCGAGCGCGATGAGCAGCGCACCGATCGCCAGGACCAGGGCGCAGAGCGCGGCGATGAGCCAGATGAGCTGGGCCAGGGCCGAGCGGAGCTTCGTCACGAGGGGTTCTCCTAGAGGTGTGGTGGGGTCGACGGGGCCGGCGGGGTCAGCGCCCGACGAAGGTGGCCCGGCCCGGCCCGTTCTCAACGAACGAGGTGATGCCGCGGGTACGGTCCTCGGTCGCGAAGACCCCGGCGAACTGCTGGCGCTCGATCTCCAGGCCGGTGTCGAGGTCGACCTCGCTGCCCCGGTCGATGCACTCCTTGGCGGCGCGGACCGCGAGCGCGGCGGCTGCGCTGAACTGCGAGGCCCAGGCCACCGACTCGGCGAGCACCTGGTCGGCGGGGACCACGCGGTCGACCATGCCGATGCGCAGCGCCTCCTCAGCGGTGACGAAGCGGCCGGTGAAGATGATGTCCTTGGCCCGCGAGGTCCCGACCAGCCGGCTCAGCCGCTGGGTGCCGCCGGCGCCCGGGATGATGCCGAGGAGGACCTCGGGCTGACCGAAGACCGCGTCCTCGGCCGCGAAGCGCAGGTCGGCGGCGAGGGCGAGCTCGCAGCCGCCGCCGAGGGCGTAGCCGTTCACCGCGGCGACCACCGGCTTGGGGATGCGCGCGATGGCCGTGGTGGCGGAGCTGACGGACGCCGAGACCTTCACCATGTCGGAGTAGGTCAGGTCGGCCATCTCCTTGACGTCGTTGCCGGCGGCGAAGACCCGCTCGCCGCCCCACACCACGACCGACCGGACGTCGTCGCGCGCGGTGAGCTCGGCGGCGGCCTCGCGGAGGTCGGCCTGCACCTGGAGGCTGATCGCGTTCATCTTCGGGCGGTCCAGCCGCAGGACGCCGACACCGTCGGTCACCTCGATCGAGACGAACTCCATGGTTGCTCCCCTTCGTCGGTGCTCCGTCGGTCCGGGCCAGACCGGATCGTGATGGGGCATTGTGCCGTGCAGGGGTGACTCCACCACAATGACCCGCGTGACACCGCCCCCGGAGACGAGCACCGTGTGGAACCACGACGGCGAGACCATGTCGGTCTGGCCGGGTCGCTGGTACCCCCTCGGCGCCACGTGGTCCTCGGAGTCGACCAACTTCGCGGTCTACTCCCCCGCCGCGACGCACGTGTGGGTCTGCGTGTTCGACGAGGACGGCACCGAGGTGCGCCACCAGCTGACCGAGCACTCGCTGGGCGTGTGGCACGGCGCCATCCCGGGCGTGGGACCCGGCACCCTCTACGGCTTCCGCGCCGACGGCCCCTGGGACCCCGACGCCGGGCTGCGCTTCAACCCCGCCAAGCTCCTGCTCGACCCCTACGGCAAGGCCGTGTCGGGCGACCTGGTCGCCGACGAGGCGATCTTCGGCTACACCACCGCCGACCCGAGCACGATCAGCGACCTCGACTCCGCGCCCTACGTCCCGCGCAGCGTCGTGGTCTACGACGACTTCCAGTGGGGTGCCGACACCTCGCCGCGGCGCCGCTGGCGCGACACCGTCATCTACGAGGCGCACGTGAAGGGCATGACCGCCCTCCACGACCGGGTGCCCGAGCACCTGCGCGGGACGTACGCCGGGCTGGCCTCGCCCGCGGTGACCGACTACCTGCGCGACCTCGGGGTGACCGCGATCGAGCTGCTGCCGGTCCAGCAGTTCTTCTCCGAGCCCGCCCTGGCCGAGCGCGACCTGGTGAACTACTGGGGCTACAACTCGCTGTGCTTCTTCGCCCCGCACAACGCCTACGCCGCCTCCGGCGACCGCGGGCAGCAGGTCTCGGAGTTCAAGCAGATGGTCAAGGACTTCCACACCGCCGGGCTCGAGGTGATCCTCGACGTGGTCTACAACCACACCGCCGAGGCGGGCCCGCTCGGCCCGACGCTGAGCTTCCGCGGTCTCGACGACCTGGGCTACTACCAGCGCGTGGTGCAGGCCCCCGACGACGACGCGCCGCCGCCCGTGGACACCTACTGGGACGTCACGGGCTGCGGCAACACGGTCGACGCGACCCACACGCAGAGCCTGCGGATGATCCTGGACTCGCTGCGCTACTGGGTCACCGAGATGCACGTCGACGGCTTCCGCTTCGACCTGATGAGCGCGCTGACCCGCACCGACCAGGTGGTCGACATGGGCAGCCACCTCATCACCGCCATCGGCCAGGACCCGGTCCTGCGCCACGTGAAGCTCGTCGCCGAGCCGTGGGACGCCTCCATGGACGGCTACCGCGTCGGCCAGTTCCCGCCGCCGTGGATCGAGTGGAACGACCAGTTCCGCGACACCGTGCGCGACTTCTGGCGCGGCCACTCCGCGGGCGTGCGCACCGTCGCCACCCGGCTGGCCGGCTCGAGCGACCTCTACGCCGACGACGGTCGCTCCCCCTACGCCTCGGTCAACTTCGTCACCGCCCACGACGGCTTCACCGTGCGCGACCTGGTCTCCTACGACCACAAGCACAACGAGGCCAACGGCGAGGACAACCGCGACGGCACCGACAACAACCGGTCGTGGAACTGCGGCGTCGAGGGCGAGACCGACGATGCGGAGATCCTGGCGCTGCGCCGCCGCCAGGCGGCCAACCTGATGGCCACGCTGTGCTTCTCCAGCGGCGTGCCGATGCTCACCGCCGGCGACGAGCGGGGCCGCACCCAGGGCGGCAACAACAACGCCTACGGCCAGGACAACGAGGTCTCCTGGATCGACTGGCGCCCCGACGACGCGTGGCTCGACGTCTACGAGGTCACCAAGGAGGCGCTGCGGCTGCGGCGCGAGCACCCCGTGCTGCGCCAGCGCCACTGGTTCGCGGGCCGCCCGACCATCAGGGGCGGCATCAAGGACCTGGTGTGGGTGCACCCGAGCGGGCGCGAGATGTCGACCGAGGACTGGAACGACGACGCGTGCCGCACGGTCGGGATGTTCCTCAACGGCGCCCCGCTCCGCTCCCCCGGCCCGCGCGGCGAGCAGGTCCACGACCGGTCCTTCATGATCTGGCTCAACGCCGGGGTCGACGACGTCGAGCTGGCCCTGCCGGCCAACCAGTGGGTGCACCACGGCGAGGTGGTGCTCTCGACCAACGCCGACGTGCCGCTCGGGACCCCGGTCGTGGCCGGCGGCACGCTCCCGCTGCAGGCGCGCTCGGTGCTGGTGCTGCGTCAGACCCAGGACTGAACCAGGATCAGGCCTAGCGCTCGACGGCCTTGGCGGCGTCGATGACGACGGCCAGGCGCTCACGCAGGTCCAGGAGCGCCTCGACGTCCATCCCGAGCCGGTCGACGACGGTCCCGGGCACCGCGAGCGCCCGCTCGCGCAGGGCGCGACCGGCGGGTGTGAGCCCGACCGCGAGGCTGCGCTCGTCGGCGGGATTGCGGTCGCGGGTCACCAGGCCGGCCACCTCGAGTCGCTTGACCAGGCGCGAGAGGGTGCCCGCGTCGAGGTCGAGCTGATGGCCCAGGTCGCTGAGCGAGAGCGGCTCCGCGCCCCACAGCGCCAGCATCACGAGGTACTGCGGGTGGGTCAGGCCGAGCGGCTCGAGGACCGGGCGGTAGACCTGCACGACGGTGCGCGAGGCCACGGCCAGGGCGAAGCAGACCTGCCGCTCGAGCGCGAGCGGGTCGGCGTCTTGGGTGGTCGCGGACATTCGGTTAGCCTAGCAACAGTTGTCACAGCAAGGAATTGGACGGTCCCATGGCCAGCAGTCTTCCCGCCCGCCGCACCGAGAAGGGTCGCGGCCACCTGCTCGACCTCGACGCCCCGCGTCGCGTCGTGCGCGACCCGGCCGAGGAGGACCGCGACCTGGCCCGCGTGCAGCGTTGGGTGATGTCGGTGATCTCGGTGACCACGATCCTGCACCTGTCCGGCGGCCTCGTCGTGGCCGCGGCGATGCTGGACGAGAAGCCGTACGGCTCCCAGGTGGGGCTCGCGGTGATGGCCGGCGTCGTCGGCGTGCTCGCCGTCGCCACCGGTCTCGGCATCCACGGCCGCCGGCTGCTGTCGCCGTGGCTGCTGCTGGGCCTGGTGCCGACCGCGGTCGGGCTCTGGCTCATCCGCTGAGCCCTACCGGGGCCGGGTCGCATCAGGCCGGCTGGGCCACCCACTCGATGGGGTCCCCGCAGTCGAGGTCGGTGATGCCGTGGGTCTCGAAGGCACCCAGCACGACGAGGCGCCGTACGGCACCGAAGGTGAGCACGTGCGCGACCACGCCGCCGTAGGTGTAGACGGTGGCCGGGTCGCACGTGACGTCCACGAACGTGTCGTCGAGGCGACCCTCCTCCACGGTCGTGCGCACCTGGGACAGGAACGCCGGCCCCTCCTGGGCCAGCTCGCGGCGGAGCGTGGTGAGGGACTTCCCACGCTCCTGGTCCCAGTCGTAGCGGCGCTGCTCGACCGCGGCGTTCCACTGCGCGAGCTGCCCGACCAGGCGGCCGAGCACGGAGCGGACGGTCATGTCGTCGTCGATGGTGCCGATCGGCACCTCGATCGGGGCGTCGAGCTGGTCGTCGGTGAGGCGTTCGGCCCGCTCCAGCATCTCGCCGATCAGCCAGACGTGGTGCTCGACCATGCGTGTCATGAGGTCCATCGGGGTCACCTTTCGCTCGGTGGGCAGCCGCAGGCTGCCCGGTGGGTGGAAGTGCACGTCGCTCGCAGCCGGGATCCGGGTGCTGGTCGGTGCGTGACGCCACCGGCTGGGCGCGCTCCCGTAGGCGCGGGTGAACGCCCGGGTGAAGGCCTCGTGCGAGCCGAAGCCCGCACCGACCGCCACGTCGAGGACGGGCCGCTCGCTCGTCACCAGCTCGTAGGCCGCCCGCTCGAGCAGCAACCGCCGGCGCATCCGCTCCGGCGACTCACCGCCCGTCGCGGACACGACGCGGTCGAGGTGGTGGCGCGAGAGGTGGAGCCGCTGCGCACGCTCCTCGCTGCCCAGGTCGAGGGTGTCGGCCAGGGTGGCGAGGAAGTCTGCGAACGTGTCCGCCGCTGTCGTCATGCCACCAGCCTCGCCGCGTCAGGCGGGCCACGCTTGATCGTGCTTGCGCAGTGCCCCGTCACGACGGTCTGTCTCAGAGCTGCAGCGTGCTGAGGGCGACGAGGTAGGCGCCACGCACGAGCACCGGGTCGTGGAAGCGTCCCCCGTCCTCGGCCACGGAGGTCTCGCGGGCCCGCATCGCCGCCCCCGGGTCGGGCGCGACCAGGTCGGCCGCCATCGCGGCCACCACGAGCGGCAGGTCGTGCTCGTCGAGGTCGTCGAGCACCAGGCCGTCGTGCAGCATCCCGGCCGCCTCGGCCATCAGCTCACGGGCCACCTCGGCGTCCACGTCGGGACGCTCCGCGGCAGCGGCGTCGGCCGCGGCGAGGAACGGGTCGAGCACGTGGGCGGGGACGCGGGAGGGCACACCGCCATCTTCGTCAGCAGCGCGCCGCCCGGCAACCGCCCGGGTCCTCGCGGGGTCGCCGGATCAGCGCGAGGAGACGAGGGAGACGGCGACACTGGCGTAGGCCGCCAGGGCCGCCAGCACGCGGACGAGGGGGTAGTAGGCCATGGGCGACCGTACGTCCGCCCGGCCGCTTCTGTCCCCGGAACGTCAGCGATCCCCGGCTGACCGGGGATCGCTGACGGCAGCCTCAGACCGGCTCGGCGACCAGGCCGAGCTCGGCGACCGAGGCGAGGGCGGCGTTGCGCGGGACCACGCGGACCGTGTAGCCGAACGAGCCGGAGTGGCCGAGCGACACGTCGGCGTCGAAGCGGTGCCGGTTGCCGTCGTAGGACTCCCCCACCGTCATCGGCGAGGTCGACGTCGCGGTGAGGAGGTCGTCCGCGCCGATCCGGCCGTGGACGACCTGCACGTCGACGTCGTCGGCCGAGAGCGACCCGAGGGCCACCCAGGCACGGACGGAGAGCGTCGCGCCGACCTCGGCCTGGTCGCCGGTGCCCTCGGAGTCGACGTGCTCGACGCGGACGCCGGGCCACGCGCTGCGGACCTCCTGCTTCCAGCCCGAGAGCTCCTTGGCGCCGGTGTAGTCGCTGTTGAGCGCGCGGGCGGTCTGCGCCGCCGGGGCGTAGAGCTCGCGGACGTAGTCGCGGACCTGGCGCGTGGCGAGCACCTTGGGGCCGAGCGACTTCAGCGTGTGGCGCACCATCTCCAGCCAGCGCGGCGGGACGCCCTCGTCGTTGGTCTCGTAGAAGCGGGGCACGACGTCGGTCTCGAGCAGGTCGTAGAGGGCGTTGGCCTCGAGGTCGTCACGCCGGTCGGCGTCCTCGATGCCGTCGGCGGACGGGATCGCCCAGCCGTTGTTGCCGTCGTACCACTCGTCCCACCAGCCGTCGAGGATCGAGAGGTTGAGGCCGCCGTTGAGCGCGGCCTTCATGCCGGAGGTGCCGCACGCCTCGTAGGGGCGCAGCGGGTTGTTGAGCCACACATCGCAGCCGGGGTAGAGCGGCTGGGCCATCGCGATGTCGTAGTTGGGCAGGAACGCGATGCGGTGGCGGATCTCCGGGTCGTCGGCGAAGCGCACCATCTCCTGGATCAGCCGCTTGCCGGTCTCGTCGGCCGGGTGGGCCTTGCCCGCGATCACGAGCTGGATCGGGCGCTCGGGGTCGAGGAGGAGCTTCTTCAGGCGCGCGGGGTCGCGCAGCATCAGGGTGAGGCGCTTGTAGGTCGGCACGCGACGGGCGAACCCGATGGTCAGCACGTCGGGGTCGAGCGCGGAGTCGACCCACGTGGTCTCGGCCGGCGCGAAGCCGCGCTTGGCCGCCGAGCGGCGCATCCGGTCGCGGGCATCGTCGACGAAGCGGGTGCGCAGGGTGCGCTTGAGGTCCCAGATCTCGCGGTCGCTGATCTGGTCGACCATCGGCCACAGGGCGTCGGTGTCGTCACCGTCGATGTCGGCCCCGCGGCTGGCGGCGAGCTCGATGACCTCGCGGGCGATCCACGTCGGGCCGTGCACGCCGTTGGTGATCGAGCTGATCGGCACCTCGGCCTCGTCGAAGGCCGGCCACAGGCCGTTGAACATGCCGCGCGAGACGTGGCCGTGCAGCTGCGAGACGCCGTTGGCGCGCTGGGCGAGACGGAAGCCCATCACGGCCATGTTGAACACGCCGGCGTCGCCGCCCTCGTAGTCCTCGGCGCCGAGGGCGAGCACGCGCTCCACCGGGACGCCCGGGGTCGGGCTGTTGCCGCCGAAGTACTGCGAGACCAGCTCGCGTGGGAAGCGGTCGATGCCCGCGGGCACCGGGGTGTGGGTCGTGAAGACGGTGCCGGCGCGCGAGACCTCGAGCGCGGTGTCGAAGTCGAGCCGGGGACCGTGCTCGTCGACGGTGAGCTCGCGGATCCGCTCGACGCCGAGGAAGCCGGCGTGGCCCTCGTTGGCGTGGAACACCTCGGGGGCCGGGGCACCGGTGATCCGCGACCAGACCCGCAGCGCACGGACGCCGCCGACGCCGAGGAGCAGCTCCTGGCGCAGCCGGTGCTCGGAGTTGCCGCCGTAGAGGCGGTCGGTGACGTCACGGTAGTGGGCGCTGTTCTCCTCGATGTCGGTGTCGAGGAGCAGCAGCGGCACCCGGCCGACCTGGGCCACCAGGATCCGCGCCACCAGGTCGGGGCCGTCGGGCAGCGCGATGGTGACGCTCGCGCGGGTGCCGTCGGCCTCGCGGAGCACGCTCAGCGGCAGCTCGTCGGGGTCGAGGACGGGGTAGCTCTCCTGCTGCCACCCGTCGCGGTCGAGCGCCTGCTTGAAGTAGCCGTGGCGGTAGAACAGCCCGACGCCGACCAGCGGGATGCCGAGGTCGGAGGACGCCTTGAGGTGGTCGCCGGCGAGGATGCCGAGGCCGCCGGAGTACTGCGGCAGCACCGAGGTGATGCCGAACTCCGAGGAGAAGTACGCGATGGCGCGCGGGGCGTCGTCGCCGGCCTTGCGGGCGTACCAGCGGTCCTCGGAGAGGTAGCGCTCGAGGTCGGCGTGCGCGGCGTCGAGGCGCTGGCGGAAGTCGGCGTCCTCGACGAGCTCGTCGAGCCTCTCGCGACTGACCGCGCCGAGGAAGCGCACGGGGTCGCCGGCCACCTCGCGCCACAGCGCGGGGTCGACGGACGCGAAGACGTCCTGGGTCGGCGGGTGCCACGACCAGCGCAGGTTGCCCGCCAGGACGGACAGCGCCCCCAGCGGCTCAGGCAGGACGGGACGGACGGTGAATCGTCGGATCGCTCGCACGTCGAAGCACGCTAGGGCATTTCTTGGATCGATCCAAGACCCACCCCTGACGGCGGGTCGGCCCACCCCTCCGCAGGGTGAGACCGAGGGTGTCCCGGCTTGCGCCCCGACCACGTGTTCGCGAGTGTGGGGACATGGTTGGACGCATACCCGTGATGGACGTCTCCCCCGTCGTCGACCTCGGCCGCCTGTCGGCGAAGGCCACGGTCGGTGAGCCGATGCCGGTCCGCGCGACCGTGTTCCGCGAGGGGCACGACCAGCTCGCGGCGGAGGTCGTGGCGATCGACCCGGCCGGCACCCGCCGCCCGCCGGTGCGGATGTGGCCCGAGGGCGAGGAGCCGAACCGCTACCTGGCCCACGTCACCCCCGACGTCGAGGGCGAGTGGACCTTCGAGGTCCACAGCTGGTCCGACCCGATCGCGACCTGGCAGCACGACGCCGGGCTCAAGATCCCCGCCGGTGTCGACGTCGAGCTGATGTTCACCGAGGCGACCCTGCTGCTCGAGCGGGTGGCCGCCGGCACCGGGCCGGAGGCGCTCGACGCGTCCGCCGCGGCGACCGTGCGCGCCGCCACGACCGCGGCCGGCGACACCTCGCGCCCGGTCGGCGCCCGCCTCGCCGCCCTCCAGGACCCCGAGCTGGACGCGACGCTCCTCGCCCACCCGCTGCGTGACCTGCTGACCGTCACGGGGCCGTTCCGGTTCCGCGCCGACCGCAACCGCGCGCTGTTCGGCAGCTGGTACGAGTTCTTCCCCCGCTCCGAGGGCGCCACCCGCGACGCCCGGACCGGAAAGATCACCAGCGGCACGCTGCGCACGGCCGCCGAGCGGCTCGACGCGGTGGCCGCGATGGGCTTCGACGTGATCTACCTGCCCCCGATCCACCCGATCGGCGAGGTCAACCGCAAGGGCCCCAACAACACCCTCACCCCCGGTCCGGAGGACCCCGGGTCGCCGTGGGCCATCGGCAGCAAGGACGGCGGCCACGACGCCATCCACCCCGACCTCGGCACGTTCGAGGACTTCGACGCCTTCGTCGCGCGCGCCGCCGAGCTCGACCTCGAGGTCGCCCTCGACCTCGCCCTCCAGGCCGCGCCCGACCACCCCTGGGTCACCACGCACCCGCAGTTCTTCACCACCCGCGCGGACGGCACGATCGCGTACGCCGAGAACCCGCCGAAGAAGTACCAGGACATCTACCCGATCAACTTCGACAACGACCCCGCCGGCATCTGCCGCGAGGTGCTGCGGGTGGTCAAGCTGTGGATCAGCCACGGCGTGCGGATCTTCCGCGTCGACAACCCGCACACCAAGCCGCTGGCGTTCTGGGAGTGGCTGCTGGCCGAGGTGCGGCGCACCGACCCGGGCGTGGTGTTCCTCTCCGAGGCCTTCACCAAGCCGGCGATGATGCACGGGCTGGGCGCCATCGGCTTCCACCAGAGCTACACCTACTTCACCTGGCGCAACAGCCGGCGCGAGATCGAGGACTACCTGCGCGAGGTGTCCGCGGAGTCCGACCACCTCATGCGGCCGAACTTCTTCGTCAACACCCCCGACATCCTCCCGGCGTACCTCCAGTACGGCGGACCGGCGGCGTTCAAGGTCCGCGCCGCGCTCGCCGCGACCGGCTCGCCCAGCTGGGGCGTCTACGCCGGCTACGAGCTGTTCGAGCACGTCGCGATCCGCCCGGGGGCCGAGGAGTACCTCGACTCGGAGAAGTTCGAGATCCGCATCCGCGACTGGGCGGCCCGCGACGCCGAGGGGACGACCCTCGCGCCCTACCTCACGCGGCTCAACGAGATCCGCCGCCAGCACCCCGCGCTGCACCTGCTGCGCAACGTCACCATCCACTCCAGCGACGACGACCAGGTCCTGGTGTTCTCCAAGCGGGCTGCGCGGCCCGACGGCGGGGACGACGTCGTCGTCACGGTCGTCAACCTCGACCCCCACGGCACCCGGGAGACCATGGTCCACCTGGACATGCCGGCCCTCGGCCTGGGCTGGCACGACTCCTTCGTGGCCCACGACGAGATCACCGGCGCCGACTGGAGCTGGAGCGCGCACAACTACGTGCGACTCGACCCGGGCTGGGAGCCCGCCCACATCATCACCGTCAGGAGCCCCCGTTGACCGAGCACCCGACCTCCGCCCAGATGCCGGCCGACGCCGGAGCCGCCACCGCGGTCCTCAACGCCGAGCCCGACTGGTTCAAGACCGCGGTCTTCTACGAGGTGCTGGTGCGCTCGTTCCGCGACTCCAACGGCGACGGCACCGGTGACTTCAAGGGCCTGATCGAGAAGCTCGACTACCTCGAGTGGCTCGGCGTCGACTGCCTGTGGGTGCCGCCGTTCTTCACCTCGCCGCTGCGCGACGGCGGCTACGACGTCGCCGACTACAACAACATCCTCCCCGAGTGCGGCACGGTCGAGGACTTCCACGAGTTCCTCGACGCCTGCCACCAGCGCGGCATCCGCGTGATCATCGACTTCGTCATGAACCACACGAGCGACGCGCACCCGTGGTTCCAGGCCAGCCGCAGCGACCCCGAGGGCCCCTACGGCGACTTCTACGTGTGGTCCGACACCGACGAGCTCTACCAGGACGCCCGCGTCATCTTCGTCGATACCGAGCCGTCCAACTGGACCTGGGACCCGGTGCGCCAGCAGTACTTCTGGCACCGGTTCTTCCACCACCAGCCCGACCTCAACTTCGACAACCCGAAGGTGCACGAGGCGATGCTGGAGGCGATGGCCTTCTGGCTCGACATGGGCCTCGACGGCTTCCGCCTCGATGCCGTCCCGTACCTCTACGAGCGCCCGGGCACCAACGGCGAGAACCTCCCCGAGACCCACGACTTCCTCAAGAAGTGCCGCCGCTTCGTCGACGAGCACTACCCCGGCCGCGTGCTGCTGTGCGAGGCCAACCAGTGGCCGGCCGACGTGGTGGAGTACTTCGGCCCCGAGCAGACCGAGGACGGCCGCTGGGTCGGCACCGAGTGCCACATGGCGTTCCACTTCCCGGTGATGCCGCGCATCTTCATGGCCGTGCGCCGTGAGTCGCGCTTCCCCATCTCGGAGATCCTCGAGCAGACCCCGCAGATCCCCGACGGCTGCCAGTGGGGCATCTTCCTGCGCAACCACGACGAGCTCACCCTCGAGATGGTCACCGACGAGGACCGCGACTACATGTGGTCCGAGTACGCCCACGACCCGCGGATGAAGGCCAACATCGGCATCCGACGGCGCCTGGCCCCGCTGCTCGACAACGACGTCAACCGCATGGAGCTCTTCACCGCGCTCCTGCTGTCGCTGCCGGGCTCGCCGGTCCTCTACTACGGCGACGAGATCGGCATGGGCGACAACATCTGGCTCGGCGACCGCGACGGGGTGCGTACGCCGATGCAGTGGACGCCCGACCGCAACGCCGGCTTCTCCTCGGCCACGCCCGGCAAGCTCCACCTGCCGGCCGTCCAGGACCCGATCTACGGCTACCAGTCGGTCAACGTCGAGGCGCAGCTGGAGAACACCTCCTCGCTGCTGCACTGGACGCGCCGCCTCGTGCACACGCGGCGCCGGCACCCGGCGTTCGGCCTGGGCGACTTCACCGACCTCGGCGGCTCCAACCCGAGCGTGCTCTCCTACGTCCGCGAGCACTCGCCGTCGGGGCCCGAGGGCGAGGACCGCGACGTGATCCTGTGCGTCAACAACCTCTCGCGCTTCCCGCAGCCGGTCGAGCTCGACCTGCGGCGGTGGGAGGGCATGGTGCCCGTCGAGCTCCTCGGCGGGGTGCCGTTCCCGGCCATCGGCGAGCTCCCCTACCTCCTGACCCTCGGCGGCTACGGCTTCCTGTGGCTCAGGCTCACCGACCCGACGACGGGCCAGACGGGGGTCGAGCAGTGAACGAGCACATCAGCGCCTGGGTCGCCCAGGCCCGGTGGTTCGCCGGCAAGGGCCGCGAGTGGACGCTCAGCGGCGTACGCCGTGTCGGCGAGCTCCCCGACCCGCCCGCCGGGATGCGTGTGGCCATCGAGCTCGCGGAGGTCTCCTACGGCGACGAGACCGAGCTCTACCAGCTCCCGCTGGCCTACTACAGCGAGCCGCAGGAGCGCCTGGACCACGCCATGGTCGGCGAGTGGGACGACGACGAGATGGGCCACGCCTGGGTCTACGACGCGCTGCACGACCGCGAGTCGATGGCGCTGTGGCTGCGTGCCTTCGACCTCGCCTCCTCGGCCACCCGCGGCCTGCTCCACTTCCACCGCGTGCCGGGCCACGAGCTCGACCTCGAGGCACACTCCACGCTGTTCTCCGGCGAGCAGTCCAACTCCTCGGTCGCCTTCGGCGACGACGCGCTGATGAAGGTGTTCCGCAAGGTCACCCCCGGCGTGAACCCCGACATCGCCATCCACCACGTCCTCACCGAGGCCGGCTCGACGCACGTCGCCGCGCTGTACGGCTGGCTGGACCTGGTCGACGAGGAGACCGACACCACCATCCAGCTGGCGATGCTGCAGCAGTTCCTGCGCACCGCCAGCGACGGGTGGGACCTGGCCCTGGCCAGCGTCCGCAACCTCTTCGCCGAGGCCGACCTGCACGCCGAGGAGGTGGGTGGGGACTTCGCGGGCGAGGCCTCACGCCTCGGCGTCGCGCTCGCGGAGGTCCACGCCGACATGGCCGCACACTTCCCCGTCGAGCAGCGCGACACCGCCGCCCTCGACCGGCTCGCCTCGGCGATGGAGGGTCGCCTCGACGACGCCATCGTGGTGGTGCCGGACCTGGCGGCCCACGAGGAGTCGCTGCGCCGCACCTTCGACCGGCTGCGCGGGCTCGACGGCGTCGAGGTCCAGCAGGTCCACGGCGACCTCCACCTCGGCCAGACGCTGCGGACGGTCAAGGGATGGAAGATCGTCGACTTCGAGGGCGAGCCGGCCAAGCCGCTCGCCGTGCGCCTCGAGCCCGACTCCGTGTGGCGCGACGTGGCCGGGATGATCCGGTCCTTCGACTACGCCCCGCGGGTGGTCGCGCTCACCGGCGACGACGGCGCCGACTCCGCCCAGCGCGCCTACCGCGCCGCCGAGTGGGCCGCGCGCAACCGCCAGGCGTTCCTGGAGTCGTACACCGAGCACCGGGGTACCGGGCTCGACGAGGCGGCGAGCGCCCTGCTCGACGCCTACCTCGCGGACAAGGTCGTCTACGAGGCCGTCTACGAGGCCCGCAACCGACCGGGATGGCTCGCCATCCCGCTGGCAGCGCTGGAGGACACCGCATGACCGACACCTACGCACCCGGCGAGCTCGACCTGCACCTGATCGGCGAGGGCCGTCACGAGGAGCTCTGGAAGGTCCTCGGCGCCCAGGTCGGCGAGGACGGCACGTCGTTCCGCGTCTGGGCCCCCAACGCCCTCGAGGTCCAGGTGGCCGGCGAGTGGGCCGGCTGGGACGGCTCCGCGCACCCGATGACCCGCCTCGACGGGTCCGGCGTGTGGCACGTCCACGTCGACGACGTCGGCGTGGGCGCGCAGTACAAGTACCGCCTGCGCGGCGCCGACGGGCAGTGGGCAGACCGCGCCGACCCGATGGCGCAGTACGCCGAGAAGGCGCCGAGCTCGGCCTCGCGGGTGTGGAGGTCCGAGCACCAGTGGTCCGACGACGCGTGGCTGGAGAAGCGACGCACGAGCCGGCCGGTCGACGAGGCCATGTCGACCTACGAGGTGCACCTCGCCTCGTGGCGCAAGCACTACAGCGGCGAGCTGTACTCCTGGGACGAGATCGCCGACGCGCTCGTGCCCTACGTCGCCGACCTCGGCTTCACTCACGTCGAGCTGATGCCGGTGATGCAGCACCCGTTCGGCGGGTCCTGGGGCTACCACGTCACCTCCTACTTCGCCGCCGACGCGCGCTTCGGGGACCCCGACGGCCTCAAGCGGCTCATCGACCGCCTGCACCAGGCCGGGGTCGGCGTGATCCTCGACTGGGTGCCGGGCCACTTCGCCACCGACGAGTGGGCCCTCGCCAACTTCGACGGCACGCCGCTCTACGAGGACCCCAACCCGCAGCGGGGCTGGCACAAGGAGTGGGGCTCCCACATCTTCAACTTCGGGCGCAACGAGGTGCGCAACTTCCTCTACGCCAACGCGGTCTTCTGGCTCGAGGAGTTCCACGCCGACGGCCTGCGCGTCGACGGCGTCGCCTCGATGCTCTACCTCGACTACGCCCGCGAGCACGGCGAGTGGTCGCCCAACATCCACGGCGGCCGGGAGAACCTCGAGGCGGTGCAGTTCCTCCAGGAGATGAACGCCACCGTCTACAAGCGGGTGCCGGGCATCGTCACCATCGCCGAGGAGTCGACCGCGTGGCCCGGCGTCACCGGTCCGACCAGCGACGGCGGCCTGGGGTTCGGCTTCAAGTGGAACATGGGCTGGATGCACGACTCGCTCAACTACGTGGCCAAGGACCCGCTCTACCGCAGCCACCACCACGGCCAGATGACGTTCTCGCTGGTCTACGCCTACGCGGAGAACTACGTGCTGCCGATCAGCCACGACGAGGTCGTGCACGGCAAGGGCTCGCTGCTGCGCAAGATGCCGGGCGACCGGTGGAAGCAGCTGGCCAACCTGCGCGCGTACCTCGCCTTCATGTGGGCCCACCCCGGCAAGCAGCTGCTCTTCATGGGCTGCGAGTTCGGCCAGGAGTCCGAGTGGGCCGAGAGCCGCGAGCTCGACTGGTGGCTGCTCGAGCACCCCGAGCACGCCGGGGTCCACGCGATGGTGCGCGACATGAACGCCGTCTACCGCGACTCCGCCGCGCTCTGGGGCCGTGACAACGACCCGTCCGGCTTCCAGTGGGTCGACGCCAACGACGCGGGACGCAACACGTTCTCCTTCGTGCGCCGCTCCCCCGGCGCGCCCGACCTGGTCTGCGTCACCAACTTCGCCGGCACCCCGCACGAGGGCTATCGCCTGGGCCTGCCGTCGGCCGGCACCTGGACCGAGGTGCTCAACACCGACGCCTCGACCTACCAGGGCTCCGGCGTCGGCAACCTCGGCTCCATCACCGCCGTCGAGGGCGACCACGTCGGCCAGCCCGCCCACGCCGACATCGTGGTGCCGCCGCTGGCGACCGTCTGGTTCCGCAAGGAGGCCTGAGGCGCGTCGGAGCGGGTGTCGTCACGGGGTGCTCCAGCACCCAGCGCCACGCCCGCTCCGTCGCGACACACGGTGGGCCACCACAGGCGGCCCGGTCGTGCTCGTTGCGTCACGCCCCCGGGTCAGCACCATCCCTGTGGAGGACCGGTCGCGCCGGGACGGTCCCTCTGGTCGGATGCGGTGGTGCCGAAGATCATCGACTACGCCGGACGCTTCGCCTTCTTCGAGCTGGCCACGTTCACCCTCGTCCGCGACCACGGCGTGGACAGCCTCAGCAGGCACGGGGTAGCCCGGGTGCTGGCGACCTCGATCAGCACCGTCCGGCGCCTGCTGAACCCGGAGGCGGACCTGCGCACCCTCGCGCTCAACGAGGTGGGCGTGAGGCGTCGGCGTCGGCTGCTACCGCGCATCCCGGACACCGGGATCGACGCTGCGCTCCGGCTCGCCGGCGTCCTCGTCCCGACACGGCCAGAGCACGTCGCCGAGGAGCTCGTGTGGTGGCGGCTCGTCGTCGCCGCCCCCACCGGTGCCGCCATGCCTCCCGACCACGAGGACGAGGACGGCCCGCTGCACCACCGCTTCGCCATCGCGACCTACGGCTACGTCCCCGAGGAGGTGCTCGACGCGAGGATCGAGGCCCGCCCGTCGGCGCTCGGGGTCGAGGGACGTCCGGACGTGGTCGTGGCAGCCCGGCTCGATCGCGACGCCGACGTCGCGGCTCGCGCGGCCGACATCGTCGCCACGGCGGCACCCGGGCTCGCCGTGGACGAGGTCCTGCGGCGGGCGCACCTGGAGAGCCTCGCAGGGTCGGCTCGTTAGGCTGACAGGGTGACCACCCCGATCTCCGTGACCTCCAGCGACGGTGACGGCGACGACGTCGCCCGGATCACCTGGAGCGGTGACGTCAGCATCGACGAGCTGCGCCGCGAGGTCGCGACCGCGCTGACCATTCACTCGCGGGTGGAGGCGCTCGTCCCGGTCGACGACGCCGCCGCCCACCGGGTCGCGACGTGGGCCGGGATGCACCGCGAGGGCGTACGCCGGGGACTGGACGCCGACGGCGAGCAGGCCGACCAGTTCGTCTTCGCCCGCCTGGTCACCGACGAGCCGGTCAGCGAGCCGGTGGGCTTCCGCTCGCTGCTCAACTCCTTCCTGCCCCGCAAGCGGGCCATCTCGCAGATGCTCGTGCGCGACCCGGCGGGTCGGGTGCTGCTGTGCCAGCTCACCTACAAGCGCGACTGGGACCTGCCCGGGGGCGTGGTCGAGGTCGGCGAGTCGCCGCGGGTCGCGGTGGAGCGGGAGGTCGAGGAGGAGCTCGGCCTGGCGCTCCCGGCGGGCCCGCTCGTGCTCACCGACTGGCTGCCGCCGTGGGGCGGCTGGGACGACGCGGTGTGCCTGGTCTTCGACGGCGGCACCCACGAGCCCACGGTCCTGTCGTCGGTGGTGATGCAGGAGCGCGAGATCCGCGACGTGCGGTTCTGCACCCTCGAGGAGGTCGACGAGCTCGCGGCCGACTTCACCGCCCGACGGGTGCGCGCCGCCGTCACGGGTGAGGAGACGTATACGGAGTCCGGTCGCTGAGGCAGGATGCCTCCATGACCTGGGTCTACGACTTCGCAGAGGGCAGCAAGGACCAGAAGGACCTCCTGGGAGGGAAGGGAGCCAACCTGGCCGAGATGACCAACCTCGGCCTCCCGGTCCCGCCGGGGTTCACCATCTCCACCGAGACGTGTCGGGCCTACCTGGCCGAGGGCGGTGAGCCCGACGGCATGGCCGAGGAGGTCACCGCGCACCTCGCCTCGCTCGAGGAGGCGATGGGCAAGAAGCTCGGCGACGCCGAGGACCCGCTCCTGGTCTCGGTGCGCTCGGGGGCCAAGTTCTCCATGCCGGGCATGATGGAGACGGTCCTCAACGTCGGGCTCAACGACATCTCCGTCGGCGCCCTGGCCGCGCGCAGCGACTCCGAGCGCTTCGCCCAGGACTCCTACCGCCGCCTGCTGCAGATGTTCGGCGGCACCGTGCTCCACGTCGGCTCCGAGCACTTCTCCGAGGCCCTCGACGAGGCGAAGCGGGCCAAGGGCACCGAGTCCGACCTCGACCTCGACGCCGACGACCTCAAGGGCGTGGTCGAGACCTTCAAGGCGATCATCAAGGAGCAGACCGGGCGCGACTTCCCGCAGGAGCCGCGCGAGCAGATGGACCTGGCGATCCGCGCCGTCTTCGAGTCGTGGAACACCGACCGCGCCCGGCTCTACCGCCGCCAGGAGCGCATCCCCGAGGACCTCGGCACCGCGGTCAACGTCCAGGCGATGGTCTTCGGCAACTTCGGCATGGACTCCGGCTCCGGCGTCGCGTTCACCCGCGACCCCGCGAGCGGCGCGCAGGGCGAGTACGGCGACTACCTCCAGAACGCGCAGGGCGAGGACGTCGTCGCCGGCATCCGCAACACCGTCAGCCTGGCCGACATGGCCGAGATCGACCGGAGCTCGCACGACGACCTGATGGAGATCATGTCGCGCCTCGAGCGGCACTACCGCGACATGTGCGACATCGAGTTCACCGTCGAGCGCGGCAAGCTCTGGATGCTGCAGACCCGTGTCGGCAAGCGCACCCCGGAGGCGGCGTTCCGGATCGCCGTGCACATGGTCGACGAGGGCCTGATCGAGATGGACGAGGCGGTGCTGAGGGTCACCGGCGACCAGCTCGCCCAGCTGATGTTCCCGCGCTTCGACGAGAGCGCCGAGCGCACGTTGCTCGCCCGGGGGATGAACGCCTCCCCCGGCGCGGCCGTGGGCAAGGTCGTCTTCGACTCCGACACCGCGGTCGAGTGGACCGCGCGCGGGGAGGACGTGATCCTGGTCCGCAAGGAGACCAACCCCGACGACCTGCGCGGCATGGTGGCCGCGCGCGGCATCCTGACCAGCCGCGGCGGCAAGACCTCCCACGCCGCCGTCGTCGCCCGCGGCATGGGCCGGACCTGCGTGTGCGGCGCGGAGTCGCTCGACGTCGACACCAAGGCCAAGCAGGTCCGGGTGCGCGACGGCGAGACGATCAGCGAGGGCGACGTCATCTCGATCGACGGCACCACCGGTGAGGTCTTCGCCGGCGCGGTGCCGGTCGCCGACTCCGTCGTCGTGCGCCACTTCGAGGGCGAGAAGCTCGACGACGACCTGGCCCACGCGGTCGCCCGCATCATGGCGCACGCCGACGGTGCGCGCCGGCTCCGCGTGCGGACCAACGCCGACACCCCGGACGACGCCGCCCGGGCACGACGCTTCGGCGCGCAGGGCATCGGCCTGTGCCGCACCGAGCACATGTTCCTCGGCGAGCGACGCGAGCTGGTGGAGAAGCTGATCGTGGCCGAGGACGAGGACGGCGTGGAGGCCGCGCTGGCCGAGCTCCTGCCGCTGCAGCGCCAGGACTTCACCGAGATCTTCGAGGCGATGGACGGCCTCCCGGTCACCATCCGGCTGCTCGACCCGCCGCTGCACGAGTTCCTCCCCGACCTCACCGAGCTCAGCGTCGAGGTCGCCCTCGCCGAGGAGCGCGGGCAGGTCGACGAGCACGCCGCGACGCTGCTGACCCACGTCCGCCGCCTGCACGAGCAGAACCCCATGCTCGGCCTGCGCGGGGTGCGCCTGGGCATCCAGATCCCCGGCCTGTTCCGGATGCAGGGCCGCGCGATCGCGGAGGCGGCCGCCGACCGGATGGCCGTGCACGGGGCGCCCCGTCCGGAGATCATGGTCCCGCTCGTCGCCAGCGTCCGCGAGCTCGAGATCGTGCGCGCCGAGCTCGAGCACCAGATCGCCGAGGTCGAGGAGGAGCGCGGGATCACGCTCGACATCGCCATCGGCACCATGATCGAGCTGCCGCGGGCGGCCTTCCTGGCCAACCGCATCGCGAAGTCGGCCGACTTCTTCTCCTTCGGCACCAACGACCTGACCCAGATGGCGTGGGGCTTCAGCCGCGACGACGTCGAGGCCTCGTTCTTCTCCCGCTACTTCGAGCACGGCATCTTCGACGTCTCGCCGTTCGAGTCGCTCGACCAGCTCGGCGTGGGCGGCATGGTCGAGATGGGCACCAAGAAGGGCCGCAAGACCGACCCCGACCTCAAGATCGGGGTCTGCGGCGAGCACGGCGGCGACCCCCGATCGGTCCACTTCTTCGACGAGATCGGGCTCAACTACGTCTCGTGCTCGCCCTTCCGCGTCCCCGTCGCCCGGCTCGAGGCCGGGCGGTCGGTGCTGCAGAGGCGCTAGCCCCCGGTCCCGGGCTCAGAACAGCGCCGAGGCCAGGTTGCGACGACCCGCGAGGACGCGCGGGTCGTCGTTGCCGACTGCCGCGAAGAGCCCGAGCAGGTGGTCGCGTGCCTTCTCGCGGTCCTTCTCGCTGGTGCGCGCGACCAGGTTGACCAGCCTCGTGAAGGCGTCCTCGACGTGGCCGCCGAGCATGTCGAGGTCGGCCGCCATGGTCTGCGCGTCGACGTCGTCGGGATCGGCCGCGGCGGCCGCGCGCGCGGCGTTGAGGTCGACGCCCTGGGTGCGCTGCATGACCCGGGCGATCGCCAGGCCGCCGGCGGCCTCGACGTCGGCGGGGTTGGCCGCGACGAGCTTCTGGTACTCGGCGACGGCGGCGTCGACGTCGCCGGCGGCGAGCGCGTCCTGGGCCGGGGCGTAGCGGGGGTCGACGACCTCCTCCTCGCCCTCGGCGGCCGGCGCGGTGCTCGAGCGCGGCTGGTGGCGCCCGCTGATGCCCTGGGCGGTCAGCTGCTGGCCGAGCTGGCCGAACAGCGTCGTGAGCTCCTCGGCCGACAGCGCGCCGGGGATCGGCTGGGTCACCGGGCGGCCGTCGAGGACCACCATCATGAGCGGGACCTGCGGGATCTGCATGGCCTGCGCGATCTCGGGCTGCGCGTCGACGTCGACGAGCGCGGCGAGCAGGCGGCCCTCCTGCTGCTCGGCCACGGCGGCGACGTCGGCGGCGTACTGCTCGCTGCCCGGCGCCTGCTGGGCGGAGTGGAAGACCATGACCACCGGCGCGGTCATCGACTCCTGGAGCACCTGCTGGAAGTTGTCCTGGGTGATGGTCACCGAGTACGAGCCACCGGGGGCCGAACCCGACCCTGCGGGCGCTGCCGCCTGCTGCGGGGCCGGCGGCCGGCCGAGTCCGGAGAGGTCGATGGCACCGGGGCGGCTGAAGGGCTGCTGCGTCATGGGCACAATCCTAGGGAGGGGGCTCACGCGGCGCAGTCGGGGTGGGTAGCCTCGCGGGCATGGGATCTCGGGGCACCGCTCTCCTCGTGCGCCACCGGCACAACCTCGGCCTGCTCGTGCGCTTCGGCGTGGTCGGCGTCTCCGGGGTCGTGGTCAACCTGGTGACGCTGGTCCTGCTGCGCCGCATCGGCCCCCACTTCGACGACGCCGTGGTCGGGCTCGGCGCGAGCGACTTCAACCTGCGCTGGTACCACGTGTACTCCACAGTCGCCTTCCTCGTCGCCAACCTGTCCAACTTCCAGCTCAACCGCTCGTGGACCTTCCGCAGCAGCGGCCGGGCCCGCTGGTGGACCGAGTACTGGCCCTTCCTGGTGGTGGGCTTCGGGGGGCAGCTGGTGGGCCTGGCCCTGCTCACCCTGCTGATGCACCCGCACTCCCCCGTCGGACTGCCCCGCGACGTCCTCGACGACTCGTCGGGGCTGCGCAACCGGCTCTACTGGTCGCAGCTGATCGTGATCGCGCTGGTCACGCCCCTGTCGTTCGTGCTCAACAAGCTGTGGACCTTCGCGGCGGTGCGCACCGGCCACGAGGCGCTGGCCGACCCGCTGCACGAGCAGGACGTCATGGTGGGCGACGACGGGCGCTGACCCCATCAGCCCCACCCGTGCGGACGTGGCCGCGCGGTGACCAATTGTGCCCGAACTGAGGACAGGCTCACCTGTCCTCCACCCGCTACCGCGTGGTAGAAAACAGCGGGTTCAACGGGAGGGCACACCAGGCATGACTGCGGGGGCGTACGACTTCACCGGCTACCAGGTGATGGTCGTCGGAGGCACGCGTGGCGAGGGCCACGCCATCGCGACGGCGTTCGCGCTGGCCGGCGCGTCGGTGACCGCCACGGGGACGATGATGCTGCGGTCCCTCTACGACACCGACCTGTCGCTCTTCGACTACGAGTCGGTCAACCTCGCCAGGCAGCCGTCGATCGACCAGCTCGCGGTCGGCGTCGACCACCTCGACGTGCTGGTCCTCGCGGCCGGGTGCAACCTGCCCTACGGCCTGCCGCCGCACGAGCAGGACTTCGTGGCCGGTGCGGCCCGCTCCGGGCTGCTCGGGCCGACGTTCCTCACCACCCGCCTGCGCATCAAGCTCAGCCACAGCCCGGCCCCGGGCGGCGGCTGCGTGGTCAACACCGACGCCGTCCGCGCGTGGCTCGAGCTCTCCTCGACCCGCGAGGAGGCCCAGGCCGAGCTGGTCGACGCCACCCAGCGTGCCGGGGACAAGTGGGCCGGCCTGGGCGTGCGGGTCAACTCCGTGGTCCACGCGCCCCGCGCGGTCCTGCCGCGTCAGTACGCCCCGGGCGCGGCACCGACCGGCAGCCGGGTCGCGGGCGACACCCTCGTGCGCTCCCACCAGCGGCTCAGCGACGCCACCACCGACGCCACGCTCTTCCTCGCCAGCGCCGCGGCGTCGCGCATCACCGGTCAGACCCTCCGGCTCGGCTGAGCGGTCCGGTCCGCGACGAGCTCGTCGGCCGCCCCGAACGCGTCGACCTCTCCGGCCACCACCCGCGCCGCGAGCCGCTCCAGACCGGCCGCGCCGTCGACGGCCCACTGCTCGCGCAGCCGGGCCAGGGCGATCGCCTCGACCTCGCGCGCGGCGCGGGTCGTGCGGCGGACCTCGAGCTCGCCGCTCTCGCGCAGCCACGCGGCGTGGCGGTCGACCTCCTCCAGGAGCCGGTCGATCCCCTCCCCCGTGCTCGCGATCGTGGCGACCACGGGCGGGCGCCACGCACCCTCGGGCCGCTGGGCCATCGTGAGCATCGAGCGGATCTCGCGGCGGGTGCGCTCGGCTCCGTCGCGGTCGGCCTTGTTGACGACGTAGAGGTCACCGACCTCGAGGATCCCGGCCTTCGCGGCCTGGATCCCGTCGCCCATGCCGGGGGCGAGCAGCACCAGCGTGGTGTCGGCCGCTCCGGCGACCTCGACCTCGCTCTGCCCGACCCCCACCGTCTCCACGACGACGACGTCGAAGCCGGCCGCGTCGAGGACGCGCACCGCCTGGGGGGTTGCCCGGGCGAGCCCGCCGAGGTGTCCGCGGGCTCCCATGGAGCGGATGAAGACGCCGGGGTCGAGCGCGTGGTCGCCCATCCGGACCCGGTCACCGAGCAGCGCGCCGCCCGAGAAGGGCGAGGACGGGTCGATCGCCAGCACGCCGACGCGACGGCCCGAGCGGCGCAGGGCACCGACCAGCGCGCTGGTGGAGGTGGACTTGCCCACCCCGGGCGCGCCGGTGATGCCGACGACGTGGGCGGCGCCCGCGTGCGGCGCGAGCTCGGCCATCACCTCGCGCAGCGCGGGCGAGGCGTCCTCGACCAGCGTGACCAGCCGGGCCACCGCCGCCGCCTCACCGTCCCGGGCGCGCGCCACGAGGTCGGGTACGGCGACGGTGCCCCGTCGCGTCACGCGCTCCCCACGCCCCGTCAGGCGCCGGGGACGCGGATGATCAGGGCGTCGCCCTGCCCGCCGCCACCGCAGAGCGCGGCCGCACCGACGCCGCCGCCGCGGCGCTGAAGCTCGAGGGCCAGGGTCAGCACGACCCGCGTGCCGGACATGCCGACCGGGTGGCCGAGCGCGATCGCGCCACCGTTGACGTTGACCTTGGCGTCCTCGATGCCCAGCTCGCGGGCCGAGGAGATGCCGACCGCGGCGAAGGCCTCGTTGAACTCGACGAGGTCGAGGTCGGCGGGCGTGATGCCCTCCTTCTCGCACGCCTTCGCCGTGGCGGCTGCGGGCTGCAGCTGGAGGGTGGAGTCAGGACCGGCGACCTGTCCGTGCGCCCCGATCTCGGCGAGCCAGGTCAGTCCGAGCTCCTCGGCCTTCGCCTTGCTCATCACGACCACCGCCGCGGCGCCGTCGGAGATCTGCGAGGCCGACCCTGCGGTCACGGTGCCGTCGGAGCGGAACGCCGGGCGCAGCCGGGCGAGCGACTCGACCGTGGTGTCACCGCGCACGCCCTCGTCCTGGCTCACCACGATCGGGTCGCCCTTGCGCTGCGGGATCTCGACGGGCACGACCTCGTCGGCGAACACGCCGTTCTTCCACGCGACCGCGGCCTTCTGGTGGGAGTACGCCGCGAAGGTGTCCTGCTCCTCGCGGGTCAGGTTCGCCCCCGCCGCGTTGCACTCCTCGGTCAGCAGGCCCATCGCCTGCGAGGTGAACTGGTCGAACAGCGCGTCGTAGGCCATGGAGTCGACCAGGGCCCCGTCGCCGAACTTGATGCCCTCGCGCGAGCCGCGCAGGAGGTGCGGGGCCTGCGTCATCGACTCCATACCGCCGGCCACGACGATGTCGCACTCGCCGGCGCGCACGAGCTGGTCGGCCAGCGCGATCGCGTTGAGGCCGGACAGGCAGACCTTGTTGATGGTGATCGAGGGGACGCTCATCGGGATGCCGCCCTTGACCGCGGCCGTGCGGGCGGGGTTCTGCCCGGCGCCGGCCTGGATGACCTGGCCCATGATCACGTAGTCGACCTGGTCGCCGCTCACACCCGCCTTCTCGAGGGCGCCCTTGATGGCCACGCCGCCGAGGTCGGCCGCCGACTGGTCCTTCAGGCCGCCGAGCAGGCGTCCGATCGGCGTACGGGCGCCGGCGACGATGACGGATCCGGTCATGGGTTTCCTCCAGGCGTTGCGAGTGGGTGCGGCAGGTGCCGCCGCTTCGGACGATACCCACCGGTCCCGGCGCTCCGGGAGGGGGTGAACGATCATTCACCTGAGGCACACGTCACACCTCCTCGCGCCCCGCCACCGACGGCGCGAGGATGGCGCCATGAGCGCACCCGACCAGCTTGGCGACGTCCAGCACCTCTTCACCGCGATCGACCACGTCGGGATCGCGGTTCCCGACCTCGACGAGGCCATCGCCTTCTACCGCGACGCCTACGGCATGCAGGTCCTGCACGAGGAGACCAACGAGGAGCAGGGGGTGCGCGAGGCGATGGTCGGCGTGGGCGACTCCGGCTCGTGCATCCAGCTGCTGGCACCCCTGACCCCGGAGTCGACGATCGCGAAGTTCCTCGAGCGCAACGGCCAGGGCATCCAGCAGCTCGCCTTCCGCGTCGATGACGTCGAGCACGTCGCCGCCGTGCTGCGCGAGCGCGGGCTGCGCCTGCTCTACGACGCCCCCCGTCGCGGCACGTCCGACAGCCGGGTGAACTTCATCCACCCCAAGGACGCTGGCGGCGTGCTGGTCGAGCTCGTCGAGCCCGCCGCCTCCGGGCACTGACCCCGGGGCGTCACGGCACGAGGTAGTCGCTGTCGCGCGCGTCGGTGATCAGCATGTGCCCCGGCGCGTGCGCGATCGCCAGCGGCGGGCGCGACTCCATCACGGCCGCCTGCGGGGTGACGCCGCACCCCCAGAACACCGGGACCTCGCCGTCGCGCACCTCGACCGCGTCGCCGAAGTCGGGGCGGGCCAGGTCGGCGATGCCCAGTGCCGACGGGTCGCCGACGTGCACCGGCGCGCCGTGCACCGCGGGGTAGCGCGACGTGATCCGCACGGCGTCGGCGACGCGTGCGGCCGGGACCGGACGCATCGAGACCACCAGCGGTCCGGTGATCGCGCCGGCGGACCGGCAGCGGCGGTCGGTGACGTACATCGGCACGTTGACGCCCTGCTCGACGTGCCGCACCGGGACCCCGCCCTCGGCGAGCGCGGCCTCGAAGGTGAAGCTGCAGCCGACGAGGAACGACACCAGGTCCTCGCGCCACCAGGGGCGGACGTCGGTGACCTCCTCGGCGAGGTCGCCGTCGACGTAGACGCGGTAGGCCGGCAGGTCGGTGCGGACGTCGCCGTCCAGCAGCGGGCCGCGCACCTCGCCCGCCTCCAGCACGTCGAGGACCGGGCAGGGCTTGGGGTTGCGCTGGGCGAAGACGAGGAAGTCCAGGGCCAGGTCGCGCGGCAGGACCAGCAGGTTGGCCTGGGTCCAGCCCCGGCTCCACCCCGCCGTCGGCGTCACGAGCCCGTCGCGGAACAGCCGGCGGGCATCGGCGGGGGCCAGCGCCCCGGGGTCGGCGGGGGCGCTCACGGTGCCGCCACCCAGCGGAACCGCACCGTGTCGCCCGGCCGCAGCTGGGCGGCCCGGTCGACGTCGGCGTCGACGACGACCGCCACCACGGGGTAGCCGCCGGTCACCGGGTGGTCGGCGAGGAACAGCACCGGCTCACCGCTCGGGGGCACCTGCACCGCGCCGCGCCACGCGCCCTCGCTCGGCAGCTGCTCGTCGCGGTCGGGGGCGAGGGCGTGGCCGCCGAGCCGCATGCCGACGCGGTTGCTGCGCTCGCTGACCTGCCACCCCCGCTCGACCAGCGCGTCGGCGTCGCGGACCCACGCGTCGCGCGGCCCGCGCACGGCGCGCAGCACGACCTCACCGGTGAGGTCGGGCACCGCGACGGTGTCGAGGTCGGAGAACCGGTCGCCCGGGCAGCCCACGGCCAGCACGTCGCCGGGCTCGAGCGGAGCAGGGCCGACGCCGGACATGACGTCGCTCGAGCGTGAGCCCAGAACCTCCTCCGGCTCCACGCCGCCGCGGACGCCGAGGTAGGACCGCAGGCCCGCCGTCGGGGGCCCGAGCCGCACCCGGGCACCGGCCTCGGCGTAGAACACCGTGTGCGACCCGACCTCGCGGCCGTCGACCGTGACCGGGCACGGGGCGCCGGTGACGCAGCACCAGCTCCCCTCCCCCACCACCTCGACGTCGAGCCCGCCGTGGGTCACCTCGACCGCGGCGGCGCCCTCGCCGTTGGCCAGGACGCGGTTGGCCTGGCGCAGCGCGGTCCGGTCCGCGGCGCCGGAGCGGCCCACGCCGACGCCGGAGAGCCCCCGGCGCCCGAGGTCCTCGACGAGGGCGAGCGGGCCGACGGCGTGGACCCGCAGTGCGCGGCTCACCGCCCGTCCTCCGACCCGGTCTCGACGAAGCGCACCCGCACGCCGGGCGCCAGCAGCGCCGCGGGATCGCGATCGAGGTCCCACAGCACCGCGTCGGTGCGCCCGATCAGCTGCCAGCCGCCGGGTGACGAGCGGGGGTAGACCCCGGAGTACTCCCCCGCCAGGGCGACGGCACCGGCGGGCACCGCGGTGCGGGACTCCTCGCGCCGCGGCACGTGCAGTCGCTGGTCCTCGCCGATGAGGTAGCCGAAGCCGGGCGCGAAGCCGCCGAACGCCACCTGCCAGACCTGGCCGGTGTGGGCGGCGACCACCTCGCGCTCGGTGAGCCCGGTGAGCACGGCGACGTCGGCGAGATCCTCGCCGTCGTAGGTCACCGGAACCTCCACGAGCGGCATGTCCGCGCTCGTGCGCGACGCGGACCCCGGCGAGACGTCGGCGAGGACGCCGCGCACGTCGGCCGTGGACGCCCCCTCGGACGCGACCACCAGCACCGTGCGGGCCGCCGGGACCACCTCGCCGACGACGTCCGCGGCCGTGCGGGCGACGAGCTCGCCCAGCGCCACGGCGTAGTCGACCGCCTCCTGCGTCGAGGCGAGCTCGACCAGCACCGCGCGGTCGCCGTAGGGCAGGAGCACGGGCGCTGCGCCGCTCATGCGAAGGCCTCCGGGGTGATCCCCTGCCCGAGCAGTGCGTCGCGGACCGCCGTGGCCATCGCGACGGCGCCCGGGCTGTCGCCGTGGACGCAGACCGAGTCGGCCGCGACCTCCACCGTCGTGCCGTCGACCGCGACCAGGGTGCCCTCGGTGACCAGGCGCACGACGCGCGCCGCCACCTCCGCCGGGTCGTGGAGCACCGCACCCGGCTCGCTGCGCGGCAGGAGCGTCCCCTCGGGGGTGTAGGCGCGGTCCGCGAAGGCCTCGCGCACCGTGCGCAGGCCGGCGGCCTCCGCCGCCTCGAGCAGCCGGGAGCCGGGCAGGCCGAGCACCGGCAGGGAGGCGTCGTAGGCGCGGACCGCCTCGACGACGGCGCGCGCCTGCCCCTCGTGGTGGACGGTCGCGTTGTAGAGGGCACCGTGCGGCTTGACGTAGGCGACCCGCGTGCCGGACACGCGGGCCAGCGCCTCGAGCGCGCCGACCTGGTAGAGCACGTCGTCGGCGAGCTCCGAGACGTCGTAGTCGATGAAGCGGCGGCCGAATCCGGCCAGGTCGCGGTAGCCGACCTGCGCGCCGACCACGACGCCCAGGCGTGCGGCCGTCGAGCAGCACTGACGCAGCGTCGAGGCGTCGCCGGCGTGGAAGCCGCAGGCCACGTTGGCGCTGGTGACGACCTCGAGCACGCCCTCGTCGTCACCCAGGGTCCAGCGGCCGAAGGACTCACCGACGTCGCTGTTGAGGTCGATCCGCGGCGCGCTCACAGGTCACCCAGCAGCAGGAGCGCGTTGTAGCCGAGGTAGAGCGACAGCAGCCACGCCAGCGCGCCGATGACCAGGAGCCAGGTCGGGTAGCGGTAGCCGTGGAGCAGGTCGCGGCGCCGCCAGGCCGCCCAGAGCAGCACTCCGAAGCCGATCGGCAGGATCAGGCCGTTGAAGGTGCCGGCGAAGATCAGCAGGCGGGTCGGCGCCTCCTCGATGACGACGTAGATCAGCGCGCAGACCACGATGAACGCCACCGTGACCCGGCTCCGGGTGCGCTCCGGCGTCGCCGAGGTGGTCAGGAACGACACCGAGGTGTAGGCCGCGCCGATCACCGAGGTCAGCGCGGCCGACCACAGGATGACGCCGAAGACCCGGAGGCCGGCCTCGCCCGCTGCCGCGCTGAACGCCGCGCCCGCCGGACCGCCGACCGCGTCCTGCGACAGGACGGCCCCACCGGCGACCACGCCGAGGATCGCGAGGAAGAGCAGCACCCGCATCAGCCCGGTGACCAGGATGGAGACGACCGAGCTGCGGCTGACGTCGGCGACGTGCTCGGGCCCGGTGAGCCCGGAGTCGAGGAGCCGGTGGGCGCCGGCGTAGGTGATGTAGCCGCCGACCGTGCCGCCGATGATGGTCGTGGTGGCGACGAAGTCGAACGTCTCCGGGGCCACGACGTTGACCAGCGCCTCTCCCACGGGCGGGGAGGAGGTCACCGCGATGACGAGGGTCGCCACGATCATCAGCAGCCCGAGCAGCACCACGATGCGGTCCAGCGCCACACCGGCGCGGCGGCTCAGGAAGATCAGCACCGCGACCAGGGCGGAGGCGGCGCCGCCGATGCGGGGGTCCACACCGAGCATCGCGTTGAGGCCGAGGCCGGCACCGGCGATGTTGCCGATGTTGAACACCACGCCGCCGAGGAAGACCAGCCCTGCCAGCAGGTGGCCCACCCCCGGCAGGATCGCGTTGCCGATCTCGTGGGCGCGCATCCCGGAGACGCCGATGACGCGCCAGACGTTCATCTGCACCGCGACGTCGATTACCACCGAGATCGCGATCGCGCAGGCGAAGGCCGCGCCGAGGCTGATCGTGTAGTTGGCCGTCTGGGTGATGAAGCCCGGTCCGATGGCGCTCGTGGCCATCAGGAAGACGGCACCCATGATCGCGCCGCGACCGGCGCCGGACGTGCCGTCGCGGTCGGCGGTCCCGGTGGCTGGTGTGTGCTGGGTCATACGAGGACGGTAAGGATTGTTCAACAATTCTTCAATACTTCGATCCGGCTTTTCCGGCTACCCTCGCCCCGTGAGCACCACCGACCCCGCCGACCACACCGGCACCGGACTCGACGCGGTGCTCGAGCACGTCCTCGCCGAGCGCCGCAGCCGTCGCACGGTGATGAGCACCTCGGCCGACCGGGCCGCGCGGGTGGTGCGCGAGCAGGTCGTGGAGGGCCACCTGCGGCCGGGCACCCGGCTCCCGGAGGAGCGGCTGGCCGGCGCCCTCGGCGTCTCCCGCAACACCCTGCGCGAGGCGCTGAGCCAGCTGGTGGCCGAGCGCATCCTGGTCCGCGAGCCGCACCGGGGCGTGGTGGTGGCCACCCCCGAGTCCGACGACGTCGAGGACGTCTACCGCGTGCGCCGCCTCGTGGAGCCCGCGGCGCTCGCGCACGGCACCGCCCACACCCCCGAGCGCGTCGACGCGGTGGCCGCGGCCGTCGCGGAGGGCCGCGAGGCGGCCACGCGCGAGGACTGGGAGGGCGTCGCCTCGGCCAACCAGCACTTCCACCGCGCCGTGGTCGCCCTCGCGGGCAGCGCGCGGCTCGATGCCCAGATGGACCTCCTGCTCGCCGAGATGCGTCTGTTCTTCCACGCGATGGGCGAGCCCGAGCGCTTCCACCGCCCCTACCTCGAGGAGAACGCGGCCATCGCCGACCTGCTCTCCGGCGGCGACAGGACCGCCGCCGCGCAGCGCCTCGAGGCCTACCTCAGCGCCGCCCAGGACCAGCTCGTGGCGGCCTTCGACGGGCGCTCCTGACCGGCTGGATCGATCCAACGGGGCGCTGGCCGCGGCATAGATCACACTCGGGTGACACCACCTGTACCCGTCGGTACCTTTCACGCACCCCGAGCCCCGACCCCAGGAGCCAGCCGTGCAGCACATCCTTGACGCCATCTCGTCCGACACCGCGACCTCGGAGGACTTCGCCGGCCTCGAGCTCCCCGAGTCCTACCGCGCCGCCTTCGTGAAGAAGGACGAGGTGGACATGTTCGAGGGCCTGACGGCCAAGGAGAAGGACCCGCGCCGGTCCCTCCACGTCGACGAGGTCCCGCTCCCCGAGCTCGGTCCCGGCGAGGCGTTCGTCGCGGTGATGGCCAGCGCCATCAACTACAACACCGTGTGGACCTCGATCTTCGAGCCCGTCTCCACCTTCGGCTTCCTCGAGCGCTACGGCCGCAACAGCGAGCTGACCAAGCGCCACGACCTGCCCTACCACGTGGTCGGCTCCGACCTGTCCGGCGTCGTCCTGGCCACCGGGCCCGGCGTCACCCGCTGGAAGCCGGGCGACCGCGTCGTGGCCCACTGCCTCTCCGTCGAGCTCGAGGGCCCCGACGGCCACAACGACACGATGCTCGACACCGAGCAGCGCATCTGGGGCTTCGAGACCAACTTCGGTGGCCTCGCCGACGTCGCCATGGTCAAGGCCAACCAGCTGATGCCCAAGCCCGAGCACCTCACCTGGGAGGAGGCCGCCTCTCCCGGCCTGGTCAACTGCACCGCCTACCGCCAGCTCGTCAGCAAGAACGGCGGCGACATGAAGCAGGGCGACAACGTCCTGATCTGGGGCGCGTCCGGCGGCCTCGGCGGCTTCGCGACGCAGTACGCCCTCAACGGCGGCGCCACCCCGGTCTGCGTGGTCTCCAACGAGGAGAAGGCGCAGATCGCCCGCAGCATGGGCGCGGAGCTGATCATCAACCGCTCCGAGGAGGACTACAGGTTCTGGAACGACGAGGGCACGCAGCAGGACCCGAAGGAGTGGAAGCGCTTCGGCGCCCGCATCCGGGAGCTCACCGGCGGCGAGGACATCGACATCGTCTTCGAGCACCCCGGACGCGAGACGTTCGGCGCCTCGGTCTTCGTGACCCGCAAGGGCGGCACCATCACGACGTGCGCCTCGACCTCGGGCTACATGCACGAGTACGACAACCGCTACCTGTGGATGAACCTCAAGCGGATCATCTCCAGCCACTTCGCCAACTACCGCGAGTCGTGGGAGGCCAACCGCCTCATCGCCAAGGGCAAGATCCACCCGACCCTGTCACGGACCTACACCCTCGACGAGGTCGGCCAGGCCTCGCTCGACGTCCACCAGAACACCCACCAGGGCAAGGTCGGCGTGCTGTGCCTGGCCCCCGAGGAGGGCCTCGGCGTCCGCGACCACGAGATGCGCGCCCAGCACGAGAGCGCCATCAACCGCTTCCGCGGGGTGTGACGACGCGCGCCGCGGCGCGCTGAGCCCTTTCGCTCACCCCGGTTCGCAGATCACCCGCGAGCCGGGGTGGGTTTGTCCCCGAGCATCGGACAGACTGGCACCGACGCAGTCCGTACGACGTGAGAGTGGGTGTCGCAGCATGAGCCGCGAGCAGGGCCTGTCCATCTTCGACGAGCCGGAGTCCGGGGGCGACTCGGGCGAGGAGACCCAGGTGCTCCCGGTGACTCCCCGTGAGTCCGCATCGGACCAGGCCGCACCGCCGGCCGCCGCCGACCCCGAGGCGACGGTCGCCGTTCCCGTCGTGACGCCCACGCCGGCCGAGCCCGAGCAGGCCGCGGCCGCGCCGGCGAAGGCCGCGCCCGTGAAGGCCGAGGCGCCGCGCCCCGAGCCGGAGGCGACGCAGCCGAGCCGCGTCATCCCGCCGCCCGCTCCGGCCGCCGCCCCGGCCTCCCGTCCCGCCCCCACCCCGGCGCCCGCGCCCGTGGCCGCGCCGGCGGCAGCGCCCCTCCCGCAGGTCCGACGCGGTGGCTACGACAGGACTGCTGTCGACCAGCGCCTGGCGCAGCTGCAGTCGGAGAAGACCGGTCTCGCCGGCAGCCTGGCGAGCAGCGAGCAGCGGGTCATCGACCTCGAGGCCGAGCTCGACCGTGCCCGCACCGAGCTCGCCGAGAACGCCAACCCGACCTACGCCGGGCTGGGTGGTCGCGCCACCTCGATGCTCAAGATGGCCGAGGACGAGGCGACCGACGTGCGCATCGCCGCGCAGCGTGACGCCGACGAGATCCGCAGGCGCGCCGAGCGCGACGCCGCCAGCATCCGGGCCGACGCCGCCCGCGAGGCCGACGACATGCGCCTGGTCCAGCTCAAGGAGCTCGACGAGATGCGGTCCCGGATGACCGCCGACGCCGAGACCGAGCGCTCGCTGGCCAAGGCCGAGGCCGAGGACCTCCTCGCCGCGGCGCGGCGCGAGGCCGACCAGCTGCGCCTGGCCTCCCAGCAGGAGACCAACGAGATGCGCACCACCGCCACCCGCGAGGCCGAGCAGGCCCGCGCGGCCGCCGACCGCGAGGTCCAGGAGGCGCGTCGCACGCTGGCGGTGGAGAAGGAGCGCCTGGCCCGCGAGGCCGCCGAGCACCACAGCAACGCCACCGCCGAGACCGCGCGCCTGGTCAAGGAGGCCGAGGACCGCGCCTCCGCCGCCGAGCAGCGGGCCCGCGAGGCCACCTCCCAGGCCAACGCGCACCGCGCGCAGGCCCAGTCCGAGGCCGAGGGGCTCCTGACCCGCGCCCGCCGCGAGGCCGAGCAGGTGGTGGCCTCCGCGCGCACCCAGGCCGACTCCATCAACACCACCCGTGCCGCCGAGGCCGAGCGCGAGCTGGCCAACATCCAAGCGGAGGTGGAGCGCGTCACCAAGCGCCGCGACGCCATCACCGCCCAGCTCGGCGCGCTGCGCGACGTCGTCGCCGGCTTCGGCGAGGACGAGTCCTGAGCGGCACCGGCCCCCCCGAGCCCGACCTCGCCGAGGAGGACGCCGCCGCAGAGGCCGTGGAGGCGGCCGAGCGCGCCGAGGTGGCGGCCGACCGTGCCGACACCGCGGCCGACGCCGCCCAGGAGGCGGCCGAGGTGGCCGCGGAGTCCTCGGCCGCGATCGCCGACAAGATCGACGACGCCACCGACCTCGTGGTCGCACCGGAGGCCCCGACCTACCCCGAGCCGCACCTCCGCTCGCACCAGCCGGTCTCGGTGCTGCGCCACTCCCCCTTCAACATCGGGTTCTTCGGTGCCCTCGGCGCCCTCATCGCCGTCTTCCTGACCCAGCAGCTGCTCAGCATCTCCTCGGTGCTGGTGCTGCTGGTCATGGCGATGTTCCTGGCGATCGGTCTCAACCCGGTCGTCGAGTGGTTCATGCGCCGCGGCGTGCGCCGGGGGCTCGCGGTGCTCGTGGTGCTGGTCGTCGTGATCGCCGTGCTGGCGCTCTTCGTCGGCGCGGTCGCGCCTGTGATCAGCGACCAGATCGCCCTGATCACCAAGAACGCGCCGGGCTGGTTCACCGACCTGCAGCGCAACGCCACCGTCGAGCAGCTCGACGAGCGGTTCTCGGTCATCGACAAGGCGCGCGACTACGTCACCGACGGCGACTTCACCCAGCAGGTCTTCGGCGGGGCGCTCGGCTTCGGCCTCGCGGTCCTCTCCGTGCTCACCAACACCTTCATCGTGCTGGTGCTGATGATCTACTTCCTCGCCTCGCTGCCCAGCATCAAGCACGCCGGCTACAGCCTGGCCCCGGCCTCGAAGCGCCCGCGCGTCAGCGAGCTCGGTGACCGGATCATCCGCAGCACCGGCGCCTACGTGTCCGGCGCGTTCCTCGTCTCGCTCTGCGCCGGCGTCAGCACGCTGATCTTCACCTTCATCGTCGGCCTCAGCGACTACAGCTTCGCGCTCGCCTTCATCGTCGGCCTGCTCAGCCTCGTCCCGGTCGTCGGCGCCGTGGTGAGCGGCGTGATCATGACGCTGCTCGCGCTGACGGTCTCCCCCACGGTGGCGATCATCGCGGCGATCTACTACGTCGCCTACCAGCAGCTCGAGTCCTACCTCATCTCGCCGCGCATCATGAAGAAGGCCGTCGACATCCCGGGCGCGATCACCGTGATCGCCGCGCTCGCCGGCGGCAGCCTGATGGGCATCATCGGCGCCCTGCTGGCCGTGCCCGTCGCCGCGGCGCTGCTGCTGCTGCACCGCGAGGTGTTCCTCAAGCGTCAGGACGCCCGCTGACCGTCCTGCGGGCGATGACGGCCGCGACGGCGGCCGTGCTGCTGGCGGCGTGCAGCGTCGGCGAGGCTCCCCTTCCGGTGCAGGCGCCGGCACCCGGAGGTCCGGCGCCCCGGGTCGTGGCGCCGGAGTGGCGCGCGATCCCGGTCGAGGGTGTCATCAGCGACGTCGACGGGACCTACACCGAGCTCCTCACGGTGGTGGGCACGGCCCGCGACGGTCGTCCGCTCGTGGCCGCGGTCGACGGAGACCACCTGACCCAGGTCGCGAGCAAGGTCCCCGACGCCTACGGGACCGGGGCGACCAGCGCGACTGGCAACGTCGAGAACGACGGCTTCGTGCAGCAGGCGGCGCCCGCGCTGGGCCTGCCCGCACGCCTGTTCCTCGGCTACATCGACCCCGAGTACGGCGACGGCCTCTTCGAGGAGTGGCACCGCTCGACGCTCGTCCACCCGGACGGCGCACCGACGCCGTGGGCATCGCTCCTCCTCGACGACGAGGGCGACGTGCGCGCCGTGGGCGCCCGTCGCGAGCACGGCGCGTGGCGGGCTCACCTGTGGGAGGCACACCCGGACGACGGACGGTGGCGCCTCACCGAGCGCGGGCCCGGGCCGCGGCTGCGGGCGGAGCCGTCCGCGAGGACGCTGGTCACCAGCACCGAGGAGGTGCGGGTGTACGTCGCCGAGAACGCCGCCGCCCGTGCCCGGCTGTGGTCGATCGACGCCGACCCCTACCACCCCACCCGCTGGCGGTCGGAGGACCTCGAGGGCGGTGCCGACACCGTCACCGACGTCCTCAGCTGGGCCGTGGGGTCGTGGGTGGCCGGCACGCGCGAGGACCACGCGGTGGTGTGGGACCTCGACCACGTGGGCGGCGAGGTCGACCTGCCCGACGTCGAGCTCGATCCCGGTTCCCCCCTCGTGCGCGTCCTGCGCCTGCCCATCGGCGACCAGCAGCCGGCCGTCGCCGTCCAGCAGCCCGACGGCCCGAGCGTGTGGGTGCGCGCGGAGAGCGGGTGGCGCGAGCTCGAGGCGCCGCCCGGGCGGATGTCGCTCGCGGCGGCCACCGCACAGGGCCTCTACCTCGTCATCGACGGCGAGCTCTGGTTCCGTCCGCTGCCGTGGGACTCGGTGCTCCCCTGACGACCTGGTCCTCCGGCAGGGCGTCGACGGCGAGGGGCGTGCGGCCCTCGCCGATCTTGACGACCACGACGCCGAGCAGGACGAGCAGCCCGCCTGCCAGCTGCACCGGGCGCGGCAGCTCGCCGAGCAGCAGCCAGGCCCACAGCACGGCCGCGAGGACCTCGCCCAGGGCGACGAACGACGCGAGCCGGCTCCCCAGCCGTCGTCCCGCGGCGATGCCGGTGACGTAGGAGAACGCGGCGGTCACCAGGCCGAGGGCGAGCATCGGCACCCACCACGCCACGCGGCGACCGTCGTAGACGGCGTCGGCGGTGGAGGCGTGGAAGGGCAGCAGGCCGGAGGCGCCGGCGACCAGCAGGACCAGCCCGCCGACGAGCAGCCCGCCGGCGGCGAGCGTGATGCCGGGGATGCCGTTGTCCTCGTCGGCCGAGATCACGAAGTAGGTCGCGGCGCCCACCATCGCACCCAGCGCCCAGAGCACCCCGACCACGCTGAGGTCGGCGCCCGACAGCACGTCGAGCACCAGGACCAGCCCCGCCGCGCACACCGCCGCCCCGAGGAGCGTCAGCCGCGAGGGCCGGTGCCCGTGGCGCAGCCAGAGCCACACGACGACCGCCACCGGCGCGGTGTACTCCAGCAGCAGGGCGACGGAGACCTGCAGGTGGGTGACGGCGTAGAAGTAGCACAGCTGTGCCCCGGCCACGGCCGCGACGCCGTAGACCACGACGGTGCCGACGCTGGCGCGCACGAGGTGCCAGCGCCCCCGGACGGCGAGCACCCCCGGGACCAGCAGCACCGCGGCGGCGATCGCGATGCGCAGCCCGACGGTGGCTCCCGCGCTCCAGCCGGTGTCGAGCAGGCCACGGGCCAGCGCCCCGGACAGGCCGAACGAGGCGGCGGACGCGACCGCCAGCGCCATCCCCGCCGTCGTCCGCGACCGGGCCGTGTCATGTGCCAAAGCCGTCACACCCATGACACTAGGGACCGGTCCTGTAATGTGTCAACGTGCTCTTCACGGATGACACCGATGCAGCCCTGCAGGCGGCCGTCGCCCTGGCCAACTCCACCGACGAGCCCGGCGACCCGCTCGGGTCGGTCGAGGACCTGTCGGCCTTCCTCGCCGAGTGGGCCTACACCGGGCGTCACGACGCCACGTCCGACGAGCTCGACGCCGTGCGCCGGTTGCGCCCCGCGCTGCGCGAGCTGCTGCTCGCCGAGCGTGACGAGGCGGCACGGATCGTCAACACGATGCTCGCACGCGCCCAGGCGCTCCCCCAGCTCCAGCGCCACGACCAGTGGGACTGGCACCTGCACGCCGTCGACCCCGACCGGCCCCTCGACGAGCGGGTCGTGGTCGAGACCGCGATGGCGATGGTCGACGTCGTGCGCGCCGACGAGATGAGCCGGCTCGCACGCTGCGCCGCCGACGACTGCGACGACGTCGTCCTCGACCTCTCGCGCAACCGCTCGCGGCGCTACTGCTCGACCACGTGCGGCAACCGCGAGGCGGTCGCCGCCTACCGCGCGCGCCGGCGCTCCTGAGCCCGGCCCGGCCTCAGCCGACGAAGCGGCGCAGCACCTCGAGGAAGACCTCCGGCTGCTCGGAGTGCACCCAGTGGCCGGCGCCCTTGATCATGACCCGGCGGTTGCGCGGGAAGCGGCGGTCCATCTCCGGGGCGTGCTCCGGCGAGACGTAGTCGGAGCGGGTGCCGCCGATCCACAGGACCGGGCCGTCGTACGTCGCCTCGCCGAGCCCCTCCGCCGGCCAGCCGGCGAGCTCGTCCATGTGCTGCCCCAGCAGCTCGAGGTTGGGCTGCCAGTGCCACCCGTCGTCGGTGCGGCGCAGGTTCTGGAGCAGGAAGCTGCGCACCGCCGGGTCCGGCACCGCCGAGCGCATCGCGTCGTCGGCGTCGCTGCGACGCTCGAAGGACGCGAGGTCCATCCCGCGCATCGTCCGGGTGTAGCCGATGAACTCCCGACCGCTGTCGTAGGCGACCGGGGCGATGTCGACCACCGCGAGCCGCTCGACGAGCTCGGGATGGCGCAGCGCCACGCACATGCTGATCTTGCCGCCCATCGAGTGCCCGACCAGCGCGACCGGCTCCTCGCCCAGCTCGGCGGCGACCAGGTCGGCGAGCTCGAGGTAGTCGAAGGTCTCCGTCCACGGCGAGCGGCCGTGGTTGGGCATGTCGAGGAGGGTGACCCGGTGGTCGGCGCTCAGCGCCTTCGCCACCTGGGTCCAGTTCTTCCCCTGTCCGAACAGGCCGTGGCAGAAGACGACGCGGCTCCCGGACTCGCCGAGCTCGGTGCGGTGCAGGCTCACCGCACCATCCTCGCAGCCTCAGGTGGCGACGACGGACCCGTCCCCCGTCGTGTGCAGCAGCCCGTCGCTGGCCGCGAGCGCGAGGGCGCGCTCGAAGCGTCCCTCCTCCCACCACTGGCCGCCGACGAGCTCCCGCAGCCGGTCGGGCGGGGTCGACCCGCTGGCCTGCAGGGCGCGCACGATCTGGCCCATCTCGTGGAGCACCTGGCGGTCCCGGGGTCCCTCGGTGGACGGCTTCGGCGGCGGCATCGGGGTCATGCCGGGCTCCTCTCTGCCTCGTCGGCCTGGTCGCCGGACGTGTCCTCGGCGGTGAGCGGCTGGGCGATGTCCTCGAGGGACAGGCCTTCGGCCTTGACGCCGAGGAAGATCTCGACGACACCGCCGGCGATCATCAGCGCCGCACCGAGGAAGTAGCCCGGGGCGATGTCGGTGATCGTGTCCGCCCCGTCGATGAGCCTGCCGAACAGCAGCGGTCCGGTGATGCCACCGGCGGCGGTGCCGATCGCGTAGAAGAACGCGATGCAGAGCGCCCGGGTCTCCATCGGGAAGACCTCGGAGGCGGTGAGGTAGGCCGCGCTGGCCCCGGCGGAGGCGAAGAAGAAGATGATCGCGCCGAAGAGCGTCAGCGTCACTGCACTGAGGCCGCCGAGCATGGTGCCGGCGAGCGCCAGCAGGACGCCGGAGAGGATGTAGGTGCCGGCGATCATGCGCACCCGGCCCAGGCTGTCGAACAGCGGGCTCAGCGCCAGCGCGCCGACGAAGTTGCTGGCCGCGAAGATCGCGAGGTACCAGCCGGTCTGCTTCACGTCGAGGAACGTCGTGAGGGTGTCGCCGTAGGTGAAGAAGAAGGCGTTGTAGAGGAACGCCTGCCCGACGAAGAGCGAGAAGCACAGCACCGTGCGACGCGGGTAGAGCGTGAAGACGGTCTTGGCGATCAGCGGGAGGCTGATGGTCTTGCGCTGTCGGATGGTGATCGTGTCGTCGACGTCGTGCAGCTGCTTGCCGGTCTCGTCGGTGACGGTCTTCTCGATGTCGCGGACGATGCGCTCGGCCTCCTCCTCCCGCTCGTGGATGAAGAGCCAGCGCGGGCTCTCCGGGACGTGGCGGCGCACCACGAGGATCCCGATCGCAAGGATCGCGCCCAAGCCGAAGGCCGAGCGCCAGCCCCAGCTCGGGTCGACGACGTTCGGGTCGAGCAGCGGGATCGTGAGCAGCGATCCGAGCGCCGCGCCGACCCAGAACGAGCCGTTGATGGCGACGTCGACACGGCCGCGGTACTTCGCCGGGATCAGCTCGTCGATCGCGGAGTTGATCGCGGCGTACTCGCCGCCGATGCCGGTGCCGGTGAGGAAGCGGCAGGCGAAGTACCACGCCGGGTTCATCGAGAAGGCCGTCAGCACAGTGGCGACCGTGTAGACGCCCAGGGTGATCAGGAACAGCTTCTTGCGGCCGAACCGGTCGGTGAGCTGGCCGAAGAACAGAGCGCCGATGCAGGCGCCGGCGACGTACATGGCTCCGGCCATGCCGACGTCGGAGCTGGAGAGCCCCAGGCCCGTGTCGTCGGGCTTGAGCGCCTCCGACATCGAGCCCACGATCGTGACCTCGAGCCCGTCGAGGATCCACACCGTGCCGAGGCCGATGACGACCAGCCAGTGCCAGCGTGCCCACGGGAGGCGGTCCATCCGTGCGGGGATGTCGGTCGTGATGGTGCCTGTCTCGACTCCGGCCATGATTCGGACGCTAGGGCCCCGACCGGCGGCCCATCACCCCCCTGGGGGCGAACCGCGTCCTAGAAGTCGAAGCCGTCGAACATGTCGCCGATGCCGTCACCGATGCCACCGAAGAGGTCGCCGATGCCCTCGCCGATCGCCCCGATGCCGTCGCCGATGCCGTCGAAGCCACCGCCGAAGAGCATGCCCATGAACATCCAGTCCATCGGGCCGAAGCCGCCGAAGTAGCCCTGGGCGTAGGGCTGGTAGGCACGGCCGCCCTGCCAGTAGGGCACGCGCCGCGAGCCGACCATCACCTTGCGGATGTCGGGCTCGGCGCCGGCGCGCACGCGCTCGACGTCGAGCGCGCAGGCCGGAACGTCGCGCTGCGCGCCACCGGGCGGTGTCCATGCCACGTCGGCGACGGACATGCCGTGGCGCGGGTCGAAGAAGCAGGGCGGCCGGCGCGTGGGCAACGCCTGACTCGCCACCCGGGCACGCACGCACGCCATGGCGTAGCGGCCGTCCTCCAGGATCTCGGTGACGTGGCGGACGTCCTCGGGACGCGTGAGCGCGGCCGCCGCGAGCTTGGCGGACTCGTAGGCGTCGAGGGCCCGCTGGTAGTCGGCGTTGGCGCCCGGGTCGAGCTCCTCGCCGGCGAGGTCGATGTCGAGGTCCTGCAGCTCCACGCCGAGGGCGGTGACGTCCTCCTCGGCGAGCCTCTTGACCGGCATCACCTCGGCCTCGACCCGCGCCAGCTCACGCTTCTTGCTCGACTTCCCGGCCGCCACCGCGACACCGACCAGGACACCGAGGATCACGAGCAGCAGGACCGGTCCCATGTCCCCAGCCTACGCAGCGGCCCCACACGCAAGAGCAGGTCGCACGTCGACCCCCGACGTCGTGCGACCTGCCCACGTGCTGCCGGGCTGCGGGACCATCCCCTGTGCGGTCCCGCGGGCTCTCGGCGTACGAGAAGACTCCCGCGCGACGGTAGTGCGACTCATCGGTATTTCTACCTATCTATCCGGTCCGCCTTCCCGGCCCGGAGCGATAGGTTCGACCCGTGCTCTCCCCCTGCCTCGGTCGCAACGCCGTCCGCCTCGCGCTGCGCGAGGCGGTGGCGAAGTCGCGGTGGGTGAGCGTCGTCGGTCCTCCGGGCAGCGGCAAGACGCTGCTGGTGCGCCACCTCACCGACGACTCCAGCGTCGCCTGGGTCGACGCGCGCAACCTGCGCAGCCTCGACGAGGTGATCGTGGCCGCGCTCGAGGTCCTCGAGTCGGAGACCGCTCCGGGCGACAGCCTCGTCGGGGCGCTGGGCCGCGCCGTCGACGGGCGCGACCTGCTGCTGGTCCTCGACGGTCTCGACCTCGACACGACCGGTGCCGGTCCGCTGCTCCAGTCGGTGCTGGAGTCCACGAGCGACGCGCAGGTGGTCATCACCGCCCTCACCACGGCCGAGCAGCCCCTCGAGTCGGTGGTCCGCGTCGGGCCGCTGCCCGTGCCCGGGCAGCGAGCGCCGCTGGAGGGCCCGGCCGTCGACCTGTTCCTTCGCCGGATCCGGGCCGCGGGCGGCCAGCAGGTCGACCTGGAGGAGCAGGCGCACGAGGTACGCCGCCTGCTCAGCGCCACCGGCGGCCTCCCGCTGCTGATCGAGCAGGTCGCGGTCCAGAGCGCGCTGGTCGGTCTCAGCAACGCCATGTCGGCGGTGAGCCTGGACCAGGCAGTCGACTCCGCCCACGAGCTGCTCGACGAGCCGAGCGCCGCGGCGCTGCGCCGCATCGGGCTGCTCGACTTCCCCGCCGGCCTCGCCGTCGTCGCCCGCGTGCTCGACCTGCCGCTGGCCGAGGCAGCCGAGGTCGCCGGCAACCTGGTCCGGCGCAGCCTGCTGGAGGTCGACGCGCGCGGTCACTTCGACATGCTCTCCCCCATCCGCGGCCGGGCGCGGGCCCTGGCCCGCGACGCCGACGTCGCCGCCGTCGGCTCGGGACTGCTCTCGTGGGCCGAGGAGCACGCCCCGGCCCACGACAACTACGGCGCGGCCGACGCCGAGTGGCTGCGCGACCTGCCGGCGATGCGTCACGCCGTCCTCTCGGCCTGCGCCCGCCCGGAGACCCGCGCGCAGGGGTACTCCGTAGCCAACCGGATCTTCTCCTCCCTCTACACCTCCATGCGCGCCCGCGAGGCCGTGGAGATCCTCGAGGGGGCGCTCGCCAGTGGCGACGGGCCTCCGGCGATCGGTGCCCAGGTCGCGCGGCGCGCGGGCATCGCCGCGTCCGAGATGCGCGGCACCTACGAGGGCCTCTGGCTGCTCGAGCGCGCCGACCAGCACGCGTCCTCCGCACCGCGCCCCGAGGAGCAGCTCGCCAAGACCGCCTCCATCCGCGCCGAGATGCACCTCGACGCCGGCGACCTCGCCCGCGCGGAGGCCGAGGCGCGGCGGGCGATCGCGCTCGACCCGGAGGGGTCGATCAGCCGCCAGGCGACCCGCACGCTGGCCGACGTCTACGCCTCGCAGGGCCGCTTCGCCGAGGCCACCCGGGCCGTCAGCGAGGCCATGCCCGCGCGGATGACGCGCGACGAGCGCTGGATCGACCTGTCCGCCCGCACCGTCCTGGCCCGGATCGCCCGCGAGCAGGGGCGCACCGCCGAGGCGGTCGCCGGCACCCGGGCCGTCGTCACGGAGGCGCGCGAGCTCGCCGAGGACCGGGTGTGCCTGCTGGCCGAGACGCTCCTGCGCGGCCTGGACCCGGCCTGGGTCCCGAGCGAGGTCGTGCGCGAGACGCTGCCGTGGGCGGTGCGACTCCCCGTCCTGGCCCAGGACGGGCGCGACCTGCTGGCGCGCGGCGAGGCCCGCCAGGCCGCCGGCCTGGCCGCCGACGTGGTCGCCCTCGCCGACTCCGCGCGGCTCGGTCGCGACGGCGTCGAGGCGCGTCTCCTGCTGGGCCGGGCCCTCGTCGCGCTCGGCGACCTCGACCAGGCCACCACGACCTACCTCACCGCCCTCGACCACTGCCGCACGATGGGCCTGCCGCTCCGCGGCGCCGACGTCCTCGACGGCCTGGCCGCGGTCGCCCACGTGCGCGACCTGTCCGGTGCCCGCTCGATCGCCGCCGCGGCCGCCGCCCTGCGCGCCCCCCGGATGGCGGTGCCCTGGGGCTACTCCGCCGACGTCGACGTCGCTCCCGCGCCGAGCGTCCCGGAGGGGTGGCTCGACGGCGACGACCTGGCCGACGGCGTCGTGGGGCTGGTGACGGCGGTGTTCCACCGCCCGGCCTCGGCCCCTCCGTCGGTCCTGGACGCGCTGACCGCGTCGGAGCGGCTGGTGGCCGAGCGGGTCGCGCACGGCCTGACGAGCCGCAGGATCGCCGAGGAGCTCTTCGTCAGCCCTCGCACGGTCGATGCCCATCTCACCCACATCTACCGCAAGCTCGACATCAACACCCGGGCGCGTCTGGCGGCCCTGGTCATCGAGCAGACCGAGCGCGCGCGCTGAGACGTGGCGGCTGTCGGTGGGCTCGGTTCAGGATGGGGCCATGACCAGGACACTCCAGGTGAGCTTCGACGCCCACGACCCCGAGCTGCTCTCCCGCTTCTGGGCGGCCGCCACCGGATACGTCATCCCGGCCCCTCCGGGTCGTGAGGTCGAGCCCGGCCAGGACGTCTTCGAGGCGTGGCACGCCTTCCTCGCCGAGGTGGGGGTACCGGAGTCGCAGTGGAGCTCGGCCTCCGCCGTCGAGGACCCCGAGGGCGTCGGGCCCCGGCTGTTCTTCCAGCGGGTCCCGGAGGGCAAGACCGCCAAGAACCGGGTGCACCTCGACCTGCGGGCCGCCCCTGGCCTGGCCGGCGAGGAGCGGATGGCGGCGCTGGAGACCGAGGCCGAGCGGCTCGTGGCGCTCGGCGCCGTGCGGGTCGAGCGCCACGACCCGGCCCCGCCGATGACGATGGGCCACCTCGTGATGACTGATCCTGAGGGAAATGAGTTCTGTCTCGACTGATTCCGCGGACAGGTGCGTCAGGACGTGCTTGACTCGGGGCGTGCACTCGGGCACCGGCGTAGGCTCGACCCCAGGAGTTCGATGACCGACCAGCTGCTCGACACCACGCACGTACCGACGCCGTCGCGGCGCGCGGTGATCGGTGCCGTCTGGACCGCACCGGTCGTGGTGGCCGCCAGCACGGCTCCTGCCTTCGCCGCATCTGCGACGGCCACCCTCGCGATCGACACCTTCACCTCCTACGGCGCCGACTACAACGGAGCAGGTACTCCGCTGCGGATCGAGACCAAGGCTCAGGTCCGGCGGGCATGGGATGCGACCGCTCCGGCAGTCACGAGCATCGCCTGGACAGTGGCATTCCCCGACGCAGTCGCCGCCGGCGGCAAAGCGCCGTCCGTGTCCGGCGCCGGTTGGTCGGCCACCGCGGCGAGAGGGCCGGACAACAACGCCTACACCTACGTGTTCACGTGGACCGGCATGCTGGACAACACGACCCAGTCGACCTCGGAGCTGGTGTTCCAGGTCAAGCGGAACAACGTAGCCGCGATGGGCACCACTCTCACCGCCTACGTGACGTCGCCGCAGGCCACCTCGACGAGCCGCACGATCGGCACGACGATCTGACGATCACCGCCCAGGTCTGAGTGGTCAGCGCGCGCTGTAGTCGCGGAACCCGCGACCGGCCTTGCGACCGAGGTAGCCCGCCGTCACCAGGTGCTCGAGCAGCGGCGCCGGGGCGAAGCCCGGCTCGCGGAACTCGAGGTAGAGCTCGCGCTGGATCGCCAGCGACACGTCGTTGCCGACCACGTCGAGCAGCTCGAAGGGCCCCATCGGGAGCGCGCAGCCCTGCTTCATGGCCGTGTCGATGTCGTCGGCCGTGGCGTAGTGGGCCTCGAGCATCCGGACCGCGTCGTTGAGGTAAGGGAACAGCAGGGCGTTGACGATGAAGCCCGAGCGGTCACCGCAGCGCACCGCGACCTTGCCCACCTGCTCGCACAGGGCGAGCACGGTCTCGGTGACCGCCTCGTCGGTGGCCACGGTCGAGACGACCTCGACCAGCTTCATGATCGCCGCGGGGTTGAAGAAGTGCATCCCGATGACGTCCTGCGGGCGCCGGGTGACCCGGGCCATGGCGATGATGGGCAGCGACGAGGTGGTGGTGGCCAGGATCGCGCCCGCACCGCCGCGACCGCGGGTGCAGATCTCGTCGAGGTTCTCGAAGAGGGTCGTCTTGGTGGCGAGGTCCTCGGCGATGGCCTCGACCACGAGGTCGACGTCGGCGAGGTCGTCGAGCGAGGTGGTGCCGCGGACCCGGCCGAGGACCTCGGCCTTCTCCTCCGCGGTGGCCCTGCCACGCTGGATCTGCTTGTCGAAGTTCCTGGTGATCGTGGCGAGGACGCCGTCGACCTTGTCCTGGCTGCGGCCGGTGAAGAGCACGTCGTGGCCGGCCTTGGCGAAGACCTCGACGATGCCCGAGGCCATCGTGCCGGTGCCGACGACACCGACCAGGCCGATGTCGTGGCGCAGCTGCGGCTTGTCGTCCGCGCTCGGGGTGTGGGCGTCGGCGACCACGACCGGGGAGTCGGGCGCCTCGTAGGTGTAGAAGCCGCGCCCGGACTTGCGACCGAGCAGACCGGCGGTGACGTACTGCTTGAGGATCGGCGCGGGGGCGTGGAGGCGGTCGCGGCCCTGCTTGTACATCGTGTCGAGGATCTCGTAGGCGGTGTCGAGACCGATCAGGTCGAGCAGGGCGAGCGGGCCCATCGGGTAGCCGCACCCGAAGCGCATGGCGGCGTCGATGTCCTCGCGCGAGGCGTACTTGCCCTCGTACATCGACACGGCGTGGTTGAGGTAGCCGAAGAGGAGCGTGTTGGCGATGAAGCCGGCCTTGTCGCCGCACACCACCGGGTTCTTGCCGAGGTCGCGCAGCAGCGCGGTGACGTCGGCGAGCACGTCGGGCTCGGTCACGACCGTGCGGATGACCTCGACGAGGTTCTGCACCGGGGCGGGGTTGAAGAAGTGGACGCCGACGACCCGGCCGGGCTTGGAGTTGGCGGTGGAGATCTCGGTGACGCTCAGCGAGGAGGTGTTCGTCGCGAGCACCGCGTCGTCGCGCACGACGCCGTCGAGGCTGCGGAAGATCGCCTTCTTGACCTCCAGCGACTCCACGACCGCCTCGACGACGAGGTCGGCGACCCCGAGGTCGGACATCTGCGTGGTGAGGGTGATCCGGCCGAGGAGGGCGTCGGCCTGCTCCTGGGTCATCTTCTCGCGCTTGACCGCTCGACCCGTCGAGTGCTCGAGGTGCTGGCGCCCGCGCTCGACACCCGTCTCGTTGACCTCGACCCCGATGACGGCGTAGCCGTTGCGGGCGAACACCTCGGCGATGCCGGCACCCATGGTGCCGAGGCCGATCACGCCGACGGTGGTGAACTCGCGGGTAGCCGTCTCAGTCATGGACGCATGCTCCCACGGCCCGGCCATCGCGTGAGTGTGGGGACCGTCACTCCGCCGGAGGCTCCGCAGCGACGTCCGGACGCACCACCACGACCTCGTCACCGGGGCGCACGGGCCCCGGACGCACGACCCGCGCGCAGAGCCCGCGCAGGCGGCGCGGCCGGCCCTGGGGGCTGTTGACGAAGCTCATCGCGTCCTTGCCGAAGCGGGCGATGAACTTGCCGCAGCCGTTGTGCGGCTGGTCGGTCACCACCACGACGGCGCCGCCGGGACCGCCGATGTGCAGCTCGCTCCAGACCGGCAGGTTGTCGTGGGACAGGTCGAGGTCGAGGAACATCTGGTCGCCGGCGAGCACCTCGCGACCGGGCTCCTGGGCGAGGAACTCGATCAACCGGTGGTTCATCAGGTTGAGCTGCATGTCGCCGTGCGCGGACCCGTCGTCGGTGCGCCTGCTGCCCCGCTGCGCCCAGGAGTCGCCGACCAGGCCCTCGGCGAGGTCGAGGTGCCCGACGTCCAGCATCTCGCGCTCCCCCGGCGCCGGTCGGCGCACGACCGTGCGGAGCGTCCCGACGTCGCGCGGCGAGCCGTCCAGGACCGGCAGGAACGCCTCGAGGTCCGCGGTCGTGCGGTGGGGTCGCAGCACCCGCCGCATCCACACGCGGCGGCCGTGCCGGCCCAGTCCGAGCTGCTCCTCCTCCGCGGAGATCGCCAGCTGCGGCCCCGTCAGGGGGTCGTCGGGCGCGAACTCCTCGAAGCCGTGGCGGGCGTAGAAGGGCGCGTTCCACGGCAGGTCGGCGTACGTCGTCAGGGTGAGCGAGCCGTGGCCCTTCAGCGTGGCCCGCTCCGCCGCCGCCTCCAGCAGCGCCGCGCCCACGCCACGGCGGCCGTGATCGGGGTGCACCGAGATCTGGGCGAGGTGGGCGTGGGCGACCAGGTCGACGACGTGCGCGAAGCCGATCACCGGGTCGCCGGCGACCAGGAGGAAGCCGGGCTGGCCCGCCCGCTCCTGCCCGCTGGGCGCGGGCGAGGCCAGGGCGTCGCCGGTGAGGTCGCCCAGCACGTCCTCGAACATCGGCAGGCCGGCGTCCTCGATCGCGGCGATCAGCGGCAGGTCGCGAGCCCGGGCGGGGCGTACTGCGTGGTCGGTCACGGGGCCACTGTAGATTCGCCCGTCGTGAGGATCGTCGTAGCCACGTGCCAGGTCGACTACGCAGGACGGCTCTCGGCCCACCTGCCGATGGCCACGCGGGTGCTGATGCTGAAGAACGACGGGTCGGTCCTGATCCACTCCGACGGCGGGTCCTACAAGCCGCTCAACTGGATGTCGCCGCCCTGCACCGTGCGCGAGGGCACCTCCGAGGACGGCCGGCCCGAGTGGCTCGTGACGGCCACGAAGACCGACGACACGCTGCGCATCCTCATCGACGAGGTGCTCCACGACACCTCCCACGACCTCGGCGTCGACCCCGGCCTGCAGAAGGACGGCGTCGAGAAGCACCTCCAGGAGCTGCTCGCCGAGCACCCCGCGACGCTGAGCGACGGGCTGGTGCTGGTCCGCCGCGAGTTCATGACGGCCATCGGTCCGGTCGACCTGATGTGCCGCGACGCCGACGGGCTCTCGGTGGCCGTGGAGATCAAGCGGCGCGGCGAGATCGACGGGGTCGAGCAGCTCACCCGCTACCTCGAGCTGCTCAACCGCGACCCGATGCTGACCAGCAGGGGCCCGGTGCGCGGCATCTACGCCGCCCAGGAGATCAAGCCCCAGGCCCGCGTGCTCGCCACCGACCGCGGCATCACCTGCGCCCTCGTCGACTACGACGCCCTGCGCGGCATGGACGACCCCGAGCACCGGCTCTTCTGATGGACGTGCCCGAGCGCATCTTCCACATCGCGACCGACGCCGACTGGCGCCGCACGCTGGAGACCGGCAGCTACACGACCTCGACCGTCGGCCGGACGCTGGACGAGGAGGGGTTCATCCACGCCAGCCGCCGCGACCAGGTGCAGGGCGTCTTCGACCGCTACTACGCCGGGCTCGACGAGCACCTCGTGCTGCTGACGATCGACCCGCGCCGGCTGCGCGCCGAGGTCCGGGTCGATCCTGTCGGCGACGACACCTATCCCCACGTCTACGGACCGATCGAGCGGACGGCGGTGGTCGACGTGACGCCCCTGGACCGCCACGGCCACCCCCAGTCGCTCGTCTCGCTGTGGGTGCGCGGGATGGCGGTGCGGATGGGCGTCGCCGTCGCCGTGATGGCGCTGGTCCTCGTGCTGCTCTGGGCGCTCGGCGCCCTGGGCTGAGCCGCCCGGCCGCTCAGACCGGGCGACCGGCCCAGGAGGTGGCCACCAGGCCGTCCGCGTCGGCGTCCAGCGCGACGACGCCGCAGTGGGGCATCGGGAGGTCGCGCGAGTGGCTGACCGCGAGGTTGCCGGCCAGGACGGACAGCGCCAGGCACATGACGCCGCCGTGGCTGACGACCAGCACGGACTCGCCGCGGTGCTCGTCGGCGATCTCCTCCAGGACGGTGCCGTAGCGCTCGACGACGTCGTGCCCGCTCTCGCCGCCGGGGATCCGGGCGGCGAGGTCACCGTCGAGCCACGCCGCGAAGGTCGAGGCGAAGGGGTCGGGCACGCCGGTCGTGCCACGGGCGTCGCCGACACCGAACTCGCGCAGGCCGGTGCGCACCACGACGTCGACGCCGAGCACGCCCGCCGCGATCTCGCCCGTCTGGACGGCGCGGGCCATGTCGCTGGTCCACACCCGGGCGACACGGTGGCCGGCCAGCGACTCCCCGAGGCCTCGTGCCTGCGCGCGACCGAGCGGCGTCAGCCACCCGCCGGCGTCGCTGAGCAGCTCGCTCTCGTAGGCGGCCTCGCCGTGCCGGGCCACCAGGAGCCGGGCGGCGCACTGCAGGTCAGTCATCCACCATCCCCGCCACCATCTCGGCCACCTCGGCCGCGCACCCCCAGGCGAGGGTGACCCCCGCGCCACCGTGGCCGTAGCAGTGGACCACGTCGCCGACCCGCTCGAGGCGCACACCCGGGCGGGCCGGGCGCAGCCCGACCTTGTGCCGCAGCACGCGCGCGCCCTCGAGCTCGGGCACCAGCGCGGTCGCCCGGTGCAGGACCTGCTCAGCGACGGCGGGGTCGGGGGTCCGGCTCCACTCCCCCTCGACGTCGGTGCCGCCGACCACGACCTCGTGGGTGCGCGGGACGACGTAGGTCAGCCCGGCCCCGTCGAGCGTCCAGCGGTCGATCCCGACCTGCTCGACCACCACGACCTGGCCGCGCACCGGCACCACCGTCGGGTCCGCGGCGAAGTGCCGCGCGCCGAGGCCGGTCGCGTTCACGACCAGCGACCCGTCCGCGGGCAGCGCGGAGAGGTTCATCCGGGTGAGGGTGCCGCCGAGCTCCTCGACCCGCGCGACGAGCCAGCGCAGCAGGACGGGCATGTCGACCACCGGGCTGACGAACGTCCAGCCGTCGGCGTACCCCGGCGGCAGCGCGGTCTCCCGGTCCAGCGACGGCACGGCGCTGCGCCACCAGGGGTCCGGCGCCGGCTCACGCAGGAGCTCGGTGCCCGCGAGCATCCGCACGCCGGTGCGGTCGTCGCCCGCGAGCTCTGCGAGGACGGCGTACGACGTCGCCGCCCACGCGGTCACGCGGTCCTGGGGCAGCGCGCGGTAGGGGTACCAGAGCGCGGCGGCCACCGACGAGGTCGTCTCCAGCGGGAGGTCGCGGGCGACCACGTCGACGCGGTGCCCGGCCTCCAGCAGCCGCACCGCGCAGGTCAGACCGACGACACCCGCCCCCACCACGATCACCCGACGCATGGCGCCGAGTCTGCCAGCAGGAAGTCCCTCCCGGGTCTAGCCGGCGGCGCCGGCCTGGCGGGGAGCGGTCGGGTCCTCGCCCTCGGCGCCGTGCTCGCGGGCGACGTACTCCTCGATGTCCTCGATGTCGTCCTGGTTGCGGGTCACGACGGCGAGCAGGTCGCTCATCGTCGCGACCTCCTCGACCTGCTCCTTGATGAACCACTGCATGAACTGCTCGGAGGCGAAGTCGTGCTCCTCGCGCGCGATGCGCAGCAGCCCGTTGATCTGCTCGGTCACCGCGCGCTCCTGGTCGAGGGCCAGGCGCACGGGTGCGACCACGTCGGCGAACGACGACGTCGGCGCCGGGACCGCCGGGATGGTCACCGACTGGTCGGTGTCGAGGAGGTACTGCACCATCATCATCGCGTGAGCGCGCTCCTCGAGCGCCTGGTCGTAGAAGAAGGCGGCCATGCGCGGCATGGTGAGCGCGTCGTAGTGGATCGCGCAGGCGAGGTACTGGTGGTGCGCGGCGAGCTCGTTGCCCACCTGGGCGTTGAGCTGGTCGACGAAGCGGGCAGCGGGCATGGATGGCTCCTGGGTCGTACGGCAGGCGTGCGCGGGCTCAGGCCGCGAGCTTCTTCTTCGTCTTCTTCGCGTCCCGCTCGGCGGTGGTGACCAGCCGGCGCTTGTGGACGGTGTAGCCCTCGGGCAGGGTGCCCTCCTTCAGCATGCGGATCGGGCACCGGTTGCAGCGGGTGCTCGCCACGCAGCACTTCTTCTTGGGCAGCTTGGCGACCTTGCCGGCCTTCGCCGCCGCGGCCGCCTTCTTCTGCTTCTTGCCCATGCCCCGACGATAGCAGCGCGGCTTAGGCGAGCCTAACCTCAGTCCAGCTCGTGAGCCCGGCGGATGACGTCGACGATGCCGTCCATGATCTGCGTCAGGCCGTAGTCCTTGGGCGTGTAGACCGCCGCCACCCCCAGCTCGCGCAGGCGACGTCCGTCCGCCTCGGGGATGATCCCGCCGACGATCACCGGGACGTCGTCGAGACCGGCCTCGCGCAGGCCGTCGAGGACGTCGGGCACCAGCTCCATGTGCGAGCCGGACAGGATCGAGAGGCCGATGCAGTGCACGTCCTCGGCGACGGCCGCGGCGACGATCTGCTGCGGGGTGAGGCGGATGCCCTGGTAGATCACCTCGAAGCCGGCGTCGCGGGCCCGCACCGCGACCTGCTCGGCCCCGTTGGAGTGCCCGTCCAGCCCGGGCTTGCCGACCAGCAGCCGCAGCCGGCCGCCGAGCTCCTCCCCGGTGGCGCGCACCCGCTCGCGGACCGCGGTGAGCTCGGCACCCGCCTCGGTCGCGACGGCGCCGGAGACGCCGGTCGGGCCGCGGTACTCGCCGAAGACCTCGCGCAGGGTCGCTGCCCACTCCCCCGTCGTCGCCCCGGCGCGGGCCGCGACCAGGGTGGGGGCCATCAGGTTCTCGTCCGTGCGCGCGGCCGCAGCCAGCGCGGCGAGCGCGGCGCTGACCTCGTCCTGGTCGCGCGCGGCCTTCCAGGCCTCGACGCTGGCGCGCGCGGTGCGCTCGGCCTCCGGGTCGGCGGCCATGATCGCGCCGTCGAGGTCGGCGGTCAGCGGGGACGGCTCCGTCGTCTCGAACCGGTTGACCCCCACGATCACCTCCTCGCCCGACTCGATGCGCGCGCGCCGCGCGGCATGGGAGGAGACCAGCTCGGACTTCATGTAGTCGACGGCGGCGATCGCGCCACCCATCTCCTGCACCCGGTCGATCTCGGCCCTCGCCCCGGCGACGAGCTCGGCGACCTTGGCCTCGATGACGTGGGAGCCCTCGAAGATGTCGTCGTACTCGAGCAGGTCGGACTCGAAGGCCAGCACCTGCTGCAGGCGCAGCGACCACTGCTGGTCCCACGGACGCGGCAGGCCGAGCGCCTCGTTCCAGGCGGGCAGCTGGAGCGCGCGGGCACGGGCGTCCTTCGAGAGCGTGACGCCCAGCATCTCCAGCACGATGCGCTGCACGTTGTTCTCCGGCTGCGCCTCGGTGAGCCCGAGCGAGTTGACCTGGACCCCGTAGCGGAAGCGGCGCATCTTGGGGTCCTCGACGCCGTAGCGCTCCCGGGTGATCTCGTCCCAGAGGCGGACGAAGGCGCGCATCTTGCAGGTCTCCTCCACGAAGCGCACGCCGGCGTTGACGAAGAACGAGATCCGCCCGACGACCTTCTCGAAGTCGTCCTCCGAGACCTGGCCGGACGCCTTCACCTGGTCGAGCACCGCGATCGCGGTGCTCAGCGCGTACGCGAGCTCCTGCGTCGGCGTCGCGCCCGCCTCCTGGAGGTGGTAGCTGCAGATGTTGATCGGGTTCCACTTCGGGATCCGGTGCACCGTGTAGGCGATCATGTCGGCGATGAGCCGCATCGAGGCCTCGGGCGGGAACGCGTAGGTCCCGCGGGAGAGGTACTCCTTGATGATGTCGTTCTGCGTGGTCCCGGCGAGCTGCGCGGCGACCTCCTCGGGCGTGGCGCCGGGGTTCTGCTCCTCCGCGACGACCTGGTAGAGCGCGAGCATCCACATCGCGACCGCGTTGATGGTCATGGAGGTGTTCATCCCGGTCAGCGGGATGTCGGCGAAGAGGGTGCGCATCTCGCCCAGGTGCGGGACGGGCACGCCCACCTTGCCGACCTCGCCGCGGCTCAGCGGGCTGTCGGGGTCGTAGCCGGTCTGGGTGGGCAGGTCGAAGGCGACGCTGAGCCCGGTCTGGCCCTTGGCCAGGTTGGTCCGGTAGAGCGCGTTGGACGCCTCGGCCGTGGAGTGGCCGGCGTAGGTGCGCATCACCCACGGCCGGTCCTTGGCAGGACGCTCCTGGACCGCGCGGTCCGTGTGACCCGATTCCGTCATGGCGACACAGTAGGGCGAGGGTTACCGGTCAGTCACCGGACCGGACGTGTGACGGATGCCTCAGGCGGTGGCCGCGATCCGCTCGACCTCGATCGCGTGGGCCAGGCGGGTCAGGTGGGCCATCCGGCGCACGGCAGGGCCGGGGTTGCGCACGGTGAGGTGGTGGCCGGAGAGCCAGGCGTGGCGCGTGGCGACGGCGAGCAGGCGCAGCGCGGTCGCGTCGATCGTGGACACGTCGGTCATGTCGATGACCACGTCGTCCTCGATCCCCTCGAGGCACGCGTAGATCGCGTCGCGCACCTCCCACGTGCTGCGCACGTCGAAGGCGCCGTGCAGCACCAGCGTGGACCCGTCCGCGATGATCTCCATCTGGTGCTCCTCCCGACGTCCCCCGACGCCGTGTCGTGACCACTGTCACTCCTAGGACGTTGTTGTACCCCGGCCGGTTGCACCGATGCACCACCTTTTGCGGCGAGTCGTCACCAGTAGGCTCCGCGCATGGTCAACCTGACGCGCATCTACACCCGCACCGGCGACGCCGGACGGACCCGGCTCGGCGACATGAGCGAGACCTCGAAGACCGACCTGCGGCTCGAGGCCTACGCCTGCGTCGACGAGGGCAACGCCCACATCGGCGTCGCGCTCGCCCACGCCGCGGCCGGCGGGGGCCTCGAGGACGACGTGGTCACCGTGCTCACCCGCGTGCAGAACGACCTCTTCGACGTCGGCGCGGACTTCGCCACGCCGGTGGTGCCGGACCCGGAGTACCCGCCGCTGCGCGTGGAGCAGGACTACGTCGACCGCCTCGAGGCCTGGTGCGACCACTACAACGCCGACCTGCCCGCGCTGCGCTCCTTCATCCTCAACGGCGGCACCCTGGCCGCCGCGCACCTGCATGTGGCCCGCACCGTGGTGCGCCGCGCCGAGCGTGCGGGCTGGGCGGCGTTCGCCGAGCACGAGGACACCATGAACGTCCTCGCGATCACCTATCTCAACCGGCTCTCCGACCTCCTCTTCATCCTGGCCCGGCACGCCAACCGCGAGAACGGCGACGTGCTCTGGGTGCCCGGCGGGGAGCGTGGCGAGGCCTGAGCCGGACGCGCCTGTGGATCGCGGGCGCGGGATGTCCCCGGGCAGTGCCAGCATGAGCACGTCATGGACGTCCGCGAGGCGCTGAGCGCCACCTACCTGTCGAGGTTCTTCGACCCGGTCACGGTGCTGCGCGCGCGTGACTACGTCGACGGCGTCCGCGAGCTCGAGGTCGTCCACGAGACGTCGGGCAGCCTGGCCGCCACGGCGTCGGTGCGCGGCTCGGCGGCCCTGCCCTACCGGGTGCAGCTCCACGTCGAGGTCGACGCCGACAGCGACTGGGTCTTCACCTCGTGCACGTGCCCGGTCGCGCGCATGTGCAAGCACGGCGCCGCCGTCGCCCTGCGGCTGCGGGGTCCCGCACGCCCGTCGAGGGACCGCGAGCCCCCGTGGCGCCAGCAGCTCGGACGCGTCGGGGACGACCTCGAGGCGCACGCCCGCGCGACCCTGCGCGGCGCCGGGCTCGGGTTGGAGCTGGTGCGCCGCCCGGCCAGCCGCTGGTCGCGCAGCCCCGGCGGCGAGCTCACGATGCGACCGGTGCGGCCCGGCGCCCGGCGCGGATGGGCGCGCAGCGGTGCGGAGTGGGCCGACCTCGTCGGACCCCAGGTCGGCGCCCGCTACGTCCCGGCCCACGTCGAGGCCCTGCGGGTGCTCCATCGCGGGCTCGTCTCGCGGCAGGCCTTCGTCGTCGCCGGGGCCGCGCCGTCGCTCGAGGACTACGGTGCCCACCTGGTCCCGGCGCTCAGGGCGGCGGTGGCGGCCGGCGTCACGCTCGTGGCCGGTGCGGGGGTCTCGGCCGTGCGCCTCAGCGAGGGTCCGGCCACGGTGGTGGCTGATCTCACCGAGTCCGACGGCGCCCCGACCCTCGAGGTGGCCGTCGAGGTCGATGGACGCCGTCACCGCGGTGGCGCGGTCGTGCCGCTCGGCCGACCGGTCACCGGGGTGGCGGTGGTCGTCGAGGACGAGGCCGTGCTCCTGGCCGAGCTCGCGACCCCGGTGGACGACTCCGTCGTGGACCTCGTGCTGGCTCCACCCGTCGTGGCCACCGCCGCGGAGCGCGGCGCGTTCCTCGACGCGGTCGCCCCGCTGGCCCGCCGCGTCCGTGTCGGCTCCTCCGACGGCTCCCTCCCGCTGCCGGCACCGCCCCGCCCTCGCCTCGTGCTCACCGTGACCTGGGAGTCCGCGGCCGCGGCGCGGCTCGCCTGGCACTGGCGCTACGCCGACCAGACCTGCGCGCTCGACGGCGACGCCGTCCTGGGCGGCCTGCGCGACCCGGCCGCGGAGCGCGAGGTGCGGGCGCTGGTGCCGCCCGCCGTGCTCGGGCTCCGCCACGTCTCGGGGGGCGACGCCCTCGCACTGGCGTTGCACGACCTGCCCCACCTGCGCACGCTGCCCGACGTCGAGGTCGACGAGCGTGAGCCGCCCGAGTTCCGCGCGTCGGAGGCGCCGCCGCAGATCGCCTTCGCCGTGGCCGGCGAGAGCGACCACACCGACTGGCTCGACCTCGAGGTGCTGGTGAGCTTCGACGGCGAGCGCGTGACCCTGCCCGACGTCCTGGCCGCGCTGACCCGCGGCGACGACGTCCTGGTCCTGCCCAGCGGACTCTACGTCGCGCTCGACCGACCGGAGCTCGCTCGCCTCCGCGAGGTGGTCGAGCTCGCCGCCGAGCTGCGCGAGGCCGAGCCCGGTCGCGTGCGGGTCGGCACCGACGACCTCGGCACGTGGGCCGAGCTGGGCGAGGTCGGCGTGGTCGACGACAGCGCGGCGCGGTGGGTCGAGCGCGCGTCCGCCCTGCGCGACCTCGTCGAGGTGCCGCGCCCCGCGCCGGTCGGTCTCACCACCGAGCTGCGCCCCTACCAGCTCGAGGGCTTCTGGTGGCTGGCCTTCCTGCACCAGCACGGTCTCGGCGGCGTCCTGGCCGACGACATGGGCCTGGGCAAGACCCTCCAGGTGCTCGCGCTGGTGCAGCACGCGCGGTCCACCGGCACGACCGAGCCGTTCCTGGTGGTCGCGCCCACGAGCGTGGTGTCGGCCTGGCGCCAGCAGGCGCTCGCCCACGCCCCGGGCCTGCGCGTCGGGGTGGTGCGCCGGCGCAGCGACGACGTCGCCGCCATCGCCGCAGGCCACGACGTGGTGGTCACGACCTACGCCATGCTGCGCCTGGAGCGCGAGCAGCTCGCGTCGCGGTCGTGGGGCGGCCTGGTGCTCGACGAGGCCCAGCAGGTCAAGAACCACCAGGGCAAGACCTACGCCGCCGCCCGCTCCCTCGACGCCGCGTTCCGGCTGGCCGTCACCGGCACCCCGTTCGAGAACCGGCTGATGGAGCTGTGGTCACTGCTCTCGATCACAGCCCCGGGGCTCTACCCGACCGCGCGGCAGTTCCGGCAGCTGGTCGCCGGGCCCGTCGAGAAGGAGGGCGACGCGCGGGCGCTGGAGCGCTTCCGCACCCGCATCCGCCCCTTCGTCCTGCGCCGCACCAAGGACCTGGTCGCCGCCGACCTCCCCCTGCGCCACGAGCAGGTGCTCGAGGTCGAGCTCTCACCGCGCCACCGCAAGCTCTACGACACCCACCTGGCCAAGGAGCGGCAGAAGATCCTCGGCCTGGTGGAGGACTACGACCGCAACCGGGTGGCGATCTTCAGCGCGCTCACCCGGCTCCGCCAGCTGGCGCTCGACCCCGCCCTCGTCGACGCCGACCACGCCACGGTCGGCTCGGCGAAGACCGACCTGCTCGCCGAGCACCTGCTCGAGGTCACCGCCGAGGGGCACCGGTCGCTGGTCTTCAGCACGTTCACCACGTTCCTGCGGCGCGTGCGCGACCGGCTGACCGAGGAGGGGATCGCCACCGTCTACCTCGACGGCACCACGCGCGACCGTGACCGGGTGATCGAGGCGTTCCGGCAGGGCGAGGCGCCGGTCTTCCTCATCAGCCTCAAGGCCGGCGGCACGGGCCTGACCCTCACCGAGGCCGACTACGTCTTCCTGCTGGACCCCTGGTGGAACCCGGCGGCCGAGGCGCAGGCCGTCGACCGGGCCCACCGCATCGGGCAGGTCAGGCCCGTCCACGTCTACCGCCTGGTGGCCACGGACACCATCGAGGAGAAGGTGGTCGCCCTCAAGGCCCGCAAGGCCGAGCTCTTCGCCAAGGTCGTCGACGGCGGGGGCGCGACGTCCACCGGCATCACCGCCGAGGACATCCGCGGGCTCTTCGACGACTGAGCCCGCGCGGGCTAGCGGGTCACCGCGACCCGGTGCTGCTCGCGCGCGGACGGCACGACCAGGGCTGCGGGCAGCAGGAGGAAGGCGACGACCAGCAGCGCCTTGAGCGTCCCGACCTCGTCGCCGACGAAGCCGAGGAACGGGGGTCCGGCCAGGAAGGCGGCGTAGCCGATCGTCGACACCACGCTCACCCGGGTCGCGGCGCGCACCGGGTCGTCCGCCGCGGCGCTCATGCCGACCGGGAAGCCGAGCGAGGACCCGACGCCCCAGAGCACGATGCCGAGCACGACGAGCGCCGGGTGGTCGGCGAACACGATCAGCAGCACACCGGCGCCGGCCAGCGCCATGGTCGACCACAGCACGCTGACCCGCCCGTGGCGGTCGATCAGGCCGGTGCCGGCGAAGCGCCCGACCGTCATCGCTGCGACGAACACCGCGAAGCCCGCGACGCCCACGGCGTGGGAGACGTCGTGGCCGTCGACCAGCGCGACGGCGAGCCAGTCGTTGGCGGTCCCCTCGGTCATGGCCAGCGCCAGGACCATCAGGCCGATCAGGAGCGTGCGCGGCTCGAGCCAGGCGCGCGCGGCCGAGGTGTGCTCCCCCTCGTGGTCCTCGACCACCGGGAGGAACCGGGGCGACGTCGTCCAGACCAGGACGAACGACGCCACGACCACGATCACGAGGTGGGTGGCCGAGGGCACGCCGAGCTCGATGAGCAGTGCGCCCAGCAGCGCGCCGACGACCGTGCCGCCGCTGAAGCCGGCGTGGAAGCGCGGCATGATCGTGCGCCCGAGCCCGCGCTCGACCTCGGCGGCCTCGACGTTCATCGCCACGTCCCAGACACCGATGCCCACGCCGTAGACCACCAGCCCCGCGACCATCGTCGCCAGCAGGTGGCCGAGCGAGAGCGCGGCTGCGAGCATCCCGATGCTGGCCAGGGCCGCGCCGGCGCGCACCACGCGCACCGTGCCCCAGCGGGTGATCAGCGCGCCGGTCAGCGGCAGCGCCGTGACCGATCCGATGGAGATCGCGAGCAGCACCAGGCCGAGCCGGCCGTTGGTGAGGTCGAAGCTCGACCGCACCCCGGGGATGCGCGAGACCCAGCTGGCGAAGACCAGGCCGTTGAGGAAGAAGGCGAGGCCGACAGCGTTGCGGGCGGCGGTGAGCTGGGCCACGGGGCTCCTTGGCGAATCGTTTCGATCGAATCGATTCGATGCTAACCTGCCGTCCGTGGCCGGATCAACTCGCACCCCGACCCTCGCCGACGTGGCGGACGCGGCAGGGGTCTCGCTGTCGACCGCGTCGCTGGCCTTCTCGGGCAACAAGCCGGTCAGCGCCGCGACGCGCGAGCGCGTCCTGTCCGCCGCGGCCTCGCTCGGCTACGCCGGCCCGAACCCCCTGGCGCGCAACCTGCGCCAGGGGCGCAGCGGGGTGGTCGGGGTCGCGGTCGGTCAGCTGAGCGCGGCCTTCCGCGACCCGGCCACGCTCCCCCTCTTCGACGCCATGTCGGAGGTGCTCGGTGCCGCCGGTCTCGGCCTGCTGCTCATGGCCGACGACGACGGCCACGCCCGGCTGCCGCTCGACGCGGTGATCTTCGACATCTGCGGCCGCGACGTCTGGGCGCCCTACGACGACCTCGTCGCGCGGGACGTGCCGCTGGTGGTCATCGAGGGCCCGGCCTGGCCCGGCACCACCTACGTCGACATCGAGCACCGGCGCGGCTCGGCCGAGCTGGCCCACCACCTGCGCGGGCTCGGGCACGCACGGGTGGCCACCGTGACGCTGGAGGCCTCGCAACCCCAGCGCGAGCGCGAGGCCGGGCTGCGCGAGGTCTTCCCCGACGCGCAGGTGGTCGGCGCCTGCGCCAGCGACCTCACCTCCGCCCAGGAGATGGTCGGGGCCTGGCTCGACACCGGACCCGACGCCACCGCGCTGGTGTGCCAGAGCGATGTCCAGGCCGCCGGAGCCGTGCTCGAGGCTCGGCGGCGTGGGCTCTCGGTGCCCGGCGACCTCAGCGTCGCGGGGTTCGACGGCGTCGCCACGCCGTGGCTCGACCTCGAGCTCACGACCGTCGTCCAGCCGATCGCCGAGAAGGGCCGCGCGGCGGCACGTGCCGCGCTCGCCCGGGCGTCCGGGGAGAGCGCCGACGACGTCGTGCTGCCCGTCGAGCTGCGCGTCGGGGCCTCGACCGGACCGGCCGGACCGTGAGGCGCTAGCGCCGGTCCCAGTCGGTGCCGGGAGGCCCTGACTCCAGCCAGGACTGGAACCCGGTCAGCGCCGACTCGCTCATCGCGATCTCCAGCGCCTGCCCGTCGTAGTGGCACGACGCGACCACGTGGCCGTCGTAGAGCGACATCTCCTCCGCGCCGGCGGGCGCACGCCGACCGGAGTACTCGAGCAGGTCGCGCGCCCACACGCGCTTGGGGCGCGGGGACAGCGAGAAGATCCGGAACCACTCGAGCGACTGGCCGGAGTAGCGGCCGATGCCGAGCAGCCAGCCGCGCCCGGGGTGCTCCGCGCGCACCCGGTAGCTGAGCTCGAACGTGCCACCGTGGCGGGCCAGGAGCCGGCGCCGGACGATCAGGGAGATGCCGTAGAGCAGGGCGACGAGGAGGCAGAGCCCGACGATGTCGAGCAGCCACTCCCAGACCGGCATCCACACCTCCAACAAGCAGTGAGCGCACGAACCCGGAGGTTCGTGCGCTCACCCTATAGGTCGTGCTGGGTGCCTCGGTCAGGAGGCCCGCTCGGCGGCCCGGACGCGTGCCTCGGCACGGCGGACCTTCTCCTGGGCGGCGTCGTCGTTCTCCCCCGCCTGCTTGCAGCGGTCGAGCTCGGCGCGCGCCTGCTCGAGGTCGATCTCGTGCGACATCTCCGCCCGCTCGGACAGGATCGAGACGCGGTTGTCGGCCACCGACAAGAATCCGGCGTCGACGGCCGCGACCCAGGTCTCGCCCTCGACGGTCTGCACGTCGACCACTCCCTCGATGATCGAGGAGAGCATCGGCGCGTGGTTCGGCAGGATGCCGACGTCGCCCTCGGTCGTGCGGGCGATGACCATCGTGGCCTGGCCCGACCAGACGAGCCGGTCTGCTGCGACCAGCTCGACCTGGAGCGCGTGGCCCGAACCGTCGGCCATCAGAGGCTCTTCTGGATCTCGGCCCACTTCTGCTCGACGTCGTCCAGACCGCCGCACATGAAGAAGGCCTGCTCGGCCACGTGGTCGTACTCGCCGTCGGCGATCTTGTTGAACGCCTCGATGGTGTCGGCCACCGGGACGGTCGAACCCTCGATGCCGGTGAACTGCTTGGCGACGTAGGTGTTCTGCGACAGGAAGCGCTGGATGCGGCGAGCGCGGGACACGATGATCTTGTCCTCCTCGGAGAGCTCGTCGACACCGAGGATCGCGATGATGTCCTGGAGCTCCTTGTTGCGCTGGAGGATCTGCTTGACCCGGACCGCGCAGCGGTAGTGCTCCTCGCCGATGTACTGCGGGTCGAGGATGCGCGAGGTCGAGGTCAGCGGGTCGACGGCCGGGTAGATGCCGAGCGAGGCGATCTCGCGCGAGAGCTCGGTCGTGGCGTCGAGGTGCGCGAACGTGGTGGCCGGCGCCGGGTCGGTGTAGTCGTCGGCGGGGACGTAGATCGCCTGCAGCGAGGTGATCGAGTGACCACGCGTGGAGGTGATGCGCTCCTGCAGCTGACCCATCTCGTCGGCGAGGTTGGGCTGGTAGCCCACCGCGGACGGCATGCGGCCGAGCAGCGTGGAGACCTCGGAGCCGGCCTGGGTGAAGCGGAAGATGTTGTCGATGAAGAGCAGCACGTCCTGCTTCTGCACGTCGCGGAAGTACTCCGCCATCGTCAGGGCCGACAGGGCGACGCGCAGGCGCGTGCCCGGCGGCTCGTCCATCTGGCCGAAGACGAGGGCGGTCTGACCGAGGACGCCGGCCTCCTCCATCTCGACGATGAGGTCGTTGCCCTCGCGGGTGCGCTCGCCGACGCCGGCGAACACCGACACACCACCGTGGTCCTTCGCGACGCGGGCGATCATCTCCTGGATGAGCACGGTCTTGCCGACACCGGCACCACCGAACAGGCCGATCTTGCCGCCCTGGACGTAGGGGGTGAGCAGGTCGATGACCTTGATGCCGGTCTCGAACATCTGGGTCTTCGACTCCAGCTGGTCGAAGGCAGGCGCCTTGCGGTGGATGCCCCACCGCTCGGCGGGCTCGAAGGTCTCGCCCTCGGCGAGGTTGAGCACGTCACCGGTGGTGTTGAACACCTTGCCGAGCGTCGCGTCGCCCACGGGGACGGTGATCGAGGCGCCCGTGTCGGTGACCTGGCTGCCGCGGACCAGGCCGTCGGTCGGCTTCATCGAGATGGCGCGGACCATGCCGTCACCGATGTGCTGCGCGACCTCGAGGATGATCGACTTGGTCTCACCGCTGAGCTCGAAGTCGCAGGTCAGGGCGTTGTAGATGGGGGGCATCGAGTCGGTCGGGAACTCGATGTCCACGACGGGGCCGATGACGCGGGCGATGCGGCCCACGGCGCCGCCCCGGGCGGTCGTCTCTTCAACAGTGGCAGTCATGTTCACTCACTCCCGGCTTGTGCGTCGGCAAGGGCGTTGACGCCACCGACGATCTCGCTGATCTCTTGGGTAATGCCAGCCTGGCGAGCCTGGTTGGCGATGCGCTTGTACTTCTTGATGAGCTCGTCGGCGTTGTCCGTCGCGGACTTCATCGCCTTCTGTCGGGCGGCCAGCTCGGAGGCGGCCGCCTGCAGCAGGGCGAAGAAGATCCGGCTCTGGACGTAGCGCGGGAGCAGGGAGTCGAGCACCTCCGAGGGGGACGGCTCGAACTCGTAGAGCGGCAGCAGGTCGCCCTGCTCGGGAGCCTCGGTGCCCTCGACGACCTCCAGCGGGAGGAGCCGCACCGCGGTGGGCTCCTGGCTGAGCATCGAGCGGAACCGGGTGTAGACGACGTGGACCTCGTCGACCGCCGTCTTCTCGGCGTCGGTGTCGGCGAGGAACGCCTCGATCAGCGTGGCGCCGATCTCGGCCGCGACGTCGTAGGTCGGCTGGTCGGAGAAGCCCGTCCACGCCTGCACCACGGCCCGCTGGCGGAACTTGAAGTAGGCCTCGCCCTTGCGACCGCTGGTGTAGAGGTCGACGTCCTTGCCCTCGCCCTTGAGCTTCTCGACGAGGCGCTCGGCCTCCTTGAGCACGCTCGAGGAGTAGGCGCCGGCCAGTCCGCGGTCGGAGGTGACGATGAGGACCGCGGCCTTCTTCGGGTTCTCCGGCTCGGTGGTCAGCGCGTGGTCGACGTTGGAGAACGTCGCCACGGCCGACACCGCGCGGGTGAGCTCACGGGCGTACGGCGCTGCCGCCTGGGCCCGCTGCTGCGCCTTGATGATGCGCGAGGCGGCGATGAGCTCCATGGCACGCGTGATCTTCTTCATCGACTCCGTCGACTTGATCCGCGCGCGGTACTCGCGTACCGAGAGAGCCATTCCTCAGCCCCGCTTCTGCTTGACGATCTGCTCCTGCTCGACGTCCTCGTCCTCGAGGGCGACGTGCTCTTCCTTGCCGGCCTTGATGCTCTGGCCGTCGGAGGTCTCGAACTGGTCGAGGAAGGAGTCGTAGGCCGACGCGAGCTGGTCCTCGGTCGAGTCCTCGAACTTCTGGGTCTCGCGGATGCCGGCGAGGATGCCCTCGTGGCTGCGGCGCAGGTAGTCGAGGAACTCGTTCTCGAAGCGCAGGACGTCGTCGGTCGGGACCTTGTCGAGGCGACCCGACGTGCCGGTCCACAGGGAGACGGTCATCTCCTCGACCGGGTACGGGGAGTACTGCGGCTGCTTGAGCAGCGCCATCAGGCGCTGGCCGCGGTCGAGCTGCTGGCGCGAGGCCGCGTCGAGGTCGGAGGCGAACATCGCGAACGCCTCCATGGCGCGGAACTGCGCCAGGTCGACCTTGAGCGAGCCCGTGACGGCCTTCATGGCCTTCGTCATCGCCGAGCCACCCACGCGCGAGACCGAGACACCCACGTCGATGGCGGGGCGCTGGTTGGCCGCGAACAGGTCCGACTGCAAGAAGATCTGGCCGTCGGTGATCGAGATGACGTTGGTCGGGATGAACGCCGAGACGTCGTTGGCCTTGGTCTCGATGATCGGCAGGCCCGTCATCGAGCCCTTGCCCATGTCGTCGGAGAGCTTGGCGCAGCGCTCGAGCAGCCGGCTGTGCAGGTAGAACACGTCGCCGGGGTAGGCCTCGCGGCCCGGCGGGCGACGCAGCAGCAGCGACACCGCGCGGTAGGCCTCGGCCTGCTTGGTCAGGTCGTCGAACACGATGAGGACGTGCTTGCCGTCGTACATCCAGTGCTGGCCGATGGCCGAGCCGGTGTAGGGGGCGAGGTACTTGAAGCCGGCGGAGTCGGACGCCGGGGAGGCCACGATGGTCGTGTACTCCAGCGCGCCGGCCTCCTCGAGGGCACCACGCACGGCGGCGATGGTCGAACCCTTCTGGCCGATCGCGACGTAGATGCAGCGGACCTGCTTGTCCGGGTCGCCGGACTCCCAGTTCTGCTTCTGGTTGATGATCGTGTCGATGGCGATCGTGGTCTTGCCGGTCGAGCGGTCACCGATGATCAGCTGGCGCTGGCCGCGGCCGATCGGCGTCAGGGCGTCGATGGCCTTGATCCCGGTGGCCAGCGGCTCGTGCACGGACTTGCGCACCATGACGCCGGGAGCCTGCAGCTCGAGCGCGCGGCGGCCCTCGAGGGGCGCGATGTCGCCGAGGCCGTCGATCGCGGTGCCGAGCGGGTCGACCACGCGGCCGAGGTAGCCGTCACCGACGGGGACCGAGAGGATCTCGCCCGTGCGACGCACGGTCTGGCCCTCCTCGATCTTGTCGAAGTCACCCAGGACCACGACGCCGACCTCGCGGGTGTCGAGGTTGAGCGCGATGCCGAGGGTGCCGTCCTCGAACTCGAGCAGCTCGTTGGCCATGACCGAGGGCAGGCCGGAGACGCGGGCGATGCCGTCCGCGGCCTCGGCCACGGTGCCGACCTCTTCGGTCGTGGCCGACTCGGGCTTGTAGTCCGACACGAAGCGCTGAAGAGCGTCGCGGATCTCGTCCGGACGGATGGAAAGCTCCGTCATTTCATCTCACCTGTTCTCTGCTGTGCCGCATTGGATGGGGCTCGAAAGTTGTGCTGGGTCTGGGTGGTCGGGATCAGCCGGCGAGCCTGCGCCCGGCGTCGTCGAGGCGGCTGGAGACCGTCCCGTCGATGACGTCGTCACCGATCTCGACCCGGATGCCGCCGATGACCGCGGGGTCGACGACGACGTTGAGGTGGATCTGACGACCGTACGTCCGCGACAGCGTCGCCGCCAGCCGCTCGCGGTCGGCGTCGGACAGCGCCCGGGCGACCCGCACCGTGGCGACGCCCTGGTTGCGGACCTCGGCGGCCACCTTCTGGTACTCGGTCAGTGCGACCGAGACCGTGCGGTGCGTGCCGGCGAGGGACTGACCGACCAGCGCGAGCGTGGCCGGCAGCACCTTGTCGGCCAGCAGGCCGCCCACGAGGGACGACTTGTCGGCGCGGCTGCGGGCCGGGTCGGACAGGGCCTGGCGCAGCTCGGGGCTGCCCTGGACCAGGTGGCCGACCGCGAACAGCTCGTCCTCGAGCCGGTCGGCGTCCGCACCGGCCGAGTGGACCAGCGCGACCACACCGAGCCGCTCGAGCGCGTCGGGCAGGTCACGGGTGGAGGTCCACCGCTGGGCCACAGCGGTGGTCACCACCTCGAGGGCCTCGTGGGAGACCTTGCCCGTCAAGACGTTGCGGACCAGGCCGGCCTTCGCCTCGCCCGGCACCGACACGTCGGTGGCGACGCGGCGCAGGCCCGGCTCGGCGCGGAGCAGGTCCGCAGTCCCGAAGAGGTCCTGTCCGACCGTGCCGAGGTCACCGGTCCCGGGGAGGGCACCGGCCGCCGCGGCGTAGGCGTCTGCGGAGGCACCTCGCATCATCAGTTGACGCTCCCCGGCGTGGTGCCCTGCGTCTCGAGGTCGGCGAGGAAGCGCTCGACGACGCGGCTCTGGCGAGCCTCGTCCTCCAGGCTCTCGCCCACGATGCGACCGGCCAGGCCGGTCGCGAGGGCGCCGACCTCGGCACGGAGCGAGGTGACCGCCTGCTGGCGCTCGGCCTCGATCTGTGCCTTGCCGTGCTCGACGATGCGGGTCGACTCGGCCTGGGCCTGCTCCCGCATCTCGGCCACGATCTGGGCACCCTGCTCACGCGCCTCCTCACGGATGCGCGCTGCCTCGTGACGCGCGTCGGCGAGCTGCTTCTCCAGCTCGGCGAGCTTGGCGTCGGCCTCGGCCTGCTTGGACTCGGCCGCGGCGATGCCGCCCTCGATCGCCTGCGTGCGCTCGGCGAAGGTCTGCTCGAAGCGCGGGGCGACGAACTTCAAGATGAGGAAGAACAGCAGGCCGAAGACGACCAGCGACAGGGCGAACTCGACAGGAACGAAGCCGAGCGGGTTCTCCGGGGCGTGGCCGCCCTTGGCGGGCTCCCCGTCCGCGAGGAAGATCAGATTCTGCATGGCAGTCCTTCGTCAGTCGTGCAGGCGGGTCGTGTCAGAGAACGAACGCGAGCGCGATGCCGATGATGGCGAGCGCCTCGGCGAGGGCGAAGCCCAGGATGGCGATCGACTGGAGGCGGCTCTGCGCCTCGGGCTGACGGGCGACGCCGGAGATGTAGGCCGCGAAGATCAGGCCGATGCCGACACCGGGGCCGATGGCCGCCAGGCCGTAGCCGATCATGTTGAGCGAGCCGCTGAGTTCACCAGTCACGGTGAGTTCCTTTCGTTTGGTACTACATCAGGTGTGGGTGGTGCAGATCTGGGGGGTGCGCGTCGACCTAGTGCTCGTCGGCGAGCGCGCCGGAGATGTACATCGCGTTGAGCAGCGTGAAGACGTAGGCCTGGAGGAACTGGACCAGGAGCTCGAGGAACGAGATCGCGATGGCCAGGACCCAGGCGAGCGGGCCGGCGACGTAGCCGATGCCGCCGTACTCCAGCAGGAAGAGCCCGCCGGTGGAGAACAGGATCAGCAGGAGGTGGCCGGCGAACATGTTGGCGAACAGACGCAGCGCCAGCGTGACCGGGCGGACCAGGATGTTGGAGAAGAACTCCAGCGGGACCAGGAGCGGGTACATCGCCGGGCTGACGCCGCTCGGCACGCTCTGGAGCTTGAGGTAGCCGAGGAGGCCGTGCTTCTTGATGCCGACGCCGTTGTAGATGACCCAGCTCAGACCGGCCAGCGCGTAGGCCATGGAGGCCCGCGAGAAGGTCGGGAACTGGATGAAGGGGATCGAGGCGAACGCGTTGTTGACCAGGATGAAGAAGAACAGCGTCACGAGGTAGGGCACGAACTTGATGAAGTCGTGGCTGCCGATGATGTCGCGCCCCACGGAGTTGCGGACCGTGCCGTAAGCGGTCTCGCCCGCGAACTGAAGGCGGCCCGGCACGAGCGCGGGCTTGCGGAAGGCGGCGAAGAAGAAGCCGAAGACCAGGAGCGCGCCGAGGACCAGCTGCACCATGGGCTTGGTCACGGCGAGGCCGCCGAGGTGGAAGAGCGGGACCTCGGAGAAGTCGAAGCTGTTGGGGCCCGGTGCGACGAATTCGCCGCCGGACTCAGCCATCGTGATGCCGAACATCGAGTCAGTCTCCTAGGCGCTTGTCGAGAGGGCGCTTGTCTTCGTGTGCGCTTGCCTTGTTGAACCGTGCGTATGTCATGTAGATCCCGAAGCCGGCACCGACGAGGATGCCGATCGCCACGAGGAAGTCCGTTCCGAGCCACCGGTCGAGAGCCCAACCGGCCAGCCCGTAGAGCGCCACTCCGGAGACGATGTACCCGAAGGCGTGCCAGGGGTCGCCCTTGGGTCCGTCGTCGGATGGGGTCTGCGGGGGAAGCTGTCGAGCCATCGCGGACCGCACACTAGCAGCGGAATCGGTCATCGCTCACCCCCGGGGTGAGGGGCCGGCTCGTCGCCGACGGGAACGGTCGGGGTGGGGTCCCACGCGGGGATCCGCTGGCGCGTGGCGGCCACGATCTGGCCCGCCATCCACAGCAGGGTCACCAGGATGACGCCGGCGGCGAACCAGCCGCGCGCGAGGGTGTCCTCGCTGACGCCGGCACGGTCGATGGCCGCGATGCAGACCGCGAGCACGAGCAGCTGGAGCACGTAGGTCAGCAGGGCGACCAGCAGCGACGCCCGGGGCATCAGGCGGGCCACGAGGCTCACGAACCCGATGCCGAGCGCGAAGACGAGCAGGGTCAGCACTCCCCCGGTGGCGGCGCCCACGACGGCCGCCCGCCCGGGGCCGAGCACGGCCACCACGACGAGGACCAGGACTGCTGCCGCACCGGCGCCCAACGCACCGAGGAGCGGTGACAACCCGGGGTGGGTGTCGTGCTTCGACTCGGTCGTCATGTCGGCGGCCTGTCCGTGGTGGAGGTCAGTTCTGACTGCTCGTGAAAACTATCACAAAGTCCTGCTGCCCCTCGAAACGGGGTCGTCGCAGCCTACGGTCCGGCGACCGGGTCGCTCCGCACGGGGTCCTCCTCGCGACCCTCCACGGCCGAGTTCTCGGGCAGCCCGGTGTCCCCCAGCCCGGTCTTGCGGGGCCGGTGCACCTTCGGCAGGACGAACGTCATGGCGATGGTGAGCGCGAGCATCGAGGCCACCGCGACCCAGACCCACACGGCGTCGTACAGGCTCACGATGACCGCACCCGTGGCGATCGTGAACGCCCACATCCACATGATCAGCACGGCACGACGCTGGGAGTGGCCGATCTCGAGGAGCCGGTGGTGCAGGTGCTGCTTGTCGGCACTCATGGGCGAGCGACCGGCACGCGTGCGGCGCACGACGGCCAGGACCAGGTCGACGATCGGCACCATGAGCAGCGAGATCGGCAGCAGCACCGGCAGCACGGTGACGAACAGGCTGTTGCCGCCCGTGCTCGGCATCCCGGCGAACTGGCCGGTGAGCGTGAGCGCGCTGGCCGAGAGCACCAGGCCGATCAGCATCGAGCCGGAGTCGCCCATGAACAGCCGTGCCGGGTGGAAGTTGTGCGGCAGGAAGCCCGCGCACGAGCCCGCCAGCGCCGCGCTCAGCAGCGCCCCGGTGGTGGCCAGGGTGAGGTTGTTGGTCGCCGAGAGCGTGTAGCAGTAGAGGAAGAACGCCGCGGCGCCGATGCCGACCACCCCGGCGGCGAGGCCGTCGAGGCCGTCGACGAAGTTGACCGCGTTCATCGTGCCGATCACGACGACCAGGGTCAGCAGCGTGCCCTGGGCGTCGTCGAGGGCGAACTGGATGCCGTCGGCCCCCGGGAAGTACCAGAACCGCACGCCCAGGGCGACGAGCAGGCCCGCGGCCAGGACCTGGCCGCCGAGCTTGGTCAGGGCGTCGAGGTCGAAGATGTCGTCGATGACCCCCACGGCGCACACGAGGGCGCCGGCGAGGAGCACCACCCCGGCGTCGTCGAAGACGAAGGAGTCGCTGCGGGAGAGGAACGGAAGCTCCTGGGCCACGAGGTACGCCGCGCACAGGCCACCGAACATCGCCAGCCCCCCGAGGTACGGGATCGGCTCGGCGTGCACGTCACGGTCGCGGACCTGCGCCACCGCACCGGTGCGCAGCGCGATCTCGCGCGCGACGACGGTGAGGAGGTAGGTGACCGTCAGGGCGACCAGGAAGACGAGGAGGTACTCCCGCATGGAGGCCTATCCCTGGTCGCTGAGCACTACCCCGTGCTCGGTGAGGGCCTCGTTGAGCACCTCGAGCGACAGCGCGCCCAGGCGCAGCACCCGGCCCTCGGGGACGGTGACGTCGACGATGGTCGAGGCCTCCCCGCCGGGCGAGGTGCCGGCGTCGACGATCACCGCGACGGCATCGCCGAGCATCTCCTCCGCGGCGTCGGCGTCGGTCGCGGCCGGGCGCCCGGTCAGGTTGGCGGAGCTGACGGCAAGGGGCCCGGTGCGCTCGAGGACGGCCAGGGCGACCTCGTCGTCGGGCATCCGCACCGCCACGGTGCCGCGGGTCTCCCCCAGGTCCCACATCAGCGAGGCCTGCTGGCGGCAGACCAGCGTGAGCGGGCCGGGCCAGAACTGCTCGACGAGGGTGCGGGCCCACGCGGGGACCCCCTCGGCCAGCGCGTCGAGGGTGGTCGCGGCGGAGACCAGCACCGGCGGCGGCATCTCGCGGCCGCGACCCTTGGCGTCGAGGAGGCCCTGTACGGCCTCGTGGGAGAACGCGTCGGCGGCGATGCCGTAGACGGTGTCGGTGGGGATGACCACCAGCTCGCCGCGTCGTACGGCGCCGGCAGCGGCCGTCACCGCGGCCTCACGGCCCTCGGGGGTCGAGGTATCGATCCTGTCCACGACGCTCATCGTGCCAGTCGGGCCGTGAGATAGCGGGCCCGACCCGCGAGGTCGCGGTGGTCGGCGACCTCGCGCCAGCGACCGGTGGCGGTGAAGACCGCCGGGCGCGGACTCGCCCTGGACGTCGGCGTGCTCGGCGCCGACGACTCCCCCGGGCCGCAGCAGCAGTGCCGCGCGTCGCTCCAGGACGCGCATCGCGTCGAGCCCGTCCTGACCGGAGAACAGCGCGAGGTGCGGGTCGTGGTCGCGGGCCTCGGCCGCCACCGACTCCCACGCCTCGAGGGGGATGTAGGGCGGGTTGCAGACCACGACGTCGACGGTGCCCGCCAGGTCCTCGAAGGCCGTGGCGAGGTCGCCGTGGCGCAGGTCCACGCCCGTCCCGGCCAGGTTGCGCTCGGCCCAGGCCAACGCGGCCTCGTCGAGCTCGACCGCGTGCACCTCGGCGCCGGGGGCCTCGTCGGCCACCGCGCGCGCGATCGCGCCCGAGCCGGTGCACAGGTCGACCACGACGGCCGGCCGGTCGAGCGCCAGCGCGGCGTCGATCGCCCAGCCGGCGAGCAGCTCGGTCTCCGGGCGCGGCACGAACACGCCGGGACCGACCGCGAGCTCGACGTGACGGAAGGCGGCGCTGCCGGTCAGGTGCTGCAGGGGCTCACGGGCGGCGCGGCGCTCGAGGAGCACGTCGTACGCCGCCTGCTGCGCAGCGTCGAGGCCGTCGACCAGCGGCAGCCGGCCCAGCCCGATGCCCAGCACGTGGGCGAGCAGCAGGTCGGCGTCGCGCTCGGGCGAGGCGACGCCCGCCGCGCGCAACATGTCGGCGGCCCTGCGCCGCAGGTCCCTCACTGCTCGAGGGCCGCGAGGCGCGCGGCCACGTCGGCCTCCACGCACGAGTCGAGCACCGGCTGGAGGTCGCCGTCGAGCACCTGGTCGAGGTTGTAGGACTTGTAGCCGGTGCGGTGGTCGGAGATCCGGTTCTCCGGGTAGTTGTAGGTGCGGATCCGCTCGCTGCGGTCGACCGTGCGGACCTGCGAGCGCCGCGCGTCGCTGGCCTCGGCGTCGGCGGCGTCCTGGGCGGCCTGGAGCAGGCGCGAGCGCAGGATCCGCATCGCGGACTCCTTGTTCTGCAGCTGGCTCTTCTCGTTCTGGCAGCTCGCCACGATGCCGGTCGGCAGGTGGGTGATCCGCACGGCGGAGTCGGTGGTGTTGACGCTCTGGCCGCCGGGACCGCTCGAGCGGTAGACGTCGATGCGCAGGTCGTTGTCGTCGATGGTGACGTCGACCGGCTCGGCCTCCGGCGAGACCAGCACGCCCGCCGCGGAGGTGTGCACGCGGCCCTGCGACTCGGTGACGGGCACCCGCTGCACGCGGTGCACGCCGCCCTCGAACTTCAGCAGCGCGTAGGGCGCCTGGCCCGGCTCCAGGGTCCCGCGCGCCTTCACCGCCGCGGTGACCGACTTGTAGCCGCCGAGGTCGGACTCGGTGGAGTCGAGCACCTCGATCGCCCAGCCGCGCGCCTCGGCGTAGCGGGAGTACATGCGCAGCAGGTCGCCGGCGAACAGTGCCGACTCCTCGCCGCCCTCCCCCGACTTGATCTCCAGCAGTGCGTCCTTGCCGTCGGCCGGGTCGCGCGGCACCAGCAGCCGGCGCAGGCGTTCGCCGGTGACCTCGCGGCGCGCGGCCAGCTCCTCGGCCTCCTGCGCGAAGGCGGGGTCGTCGGAGGCGAGCTCACGGGCTGCCTCGACGTCGTCGCCGAGCTGCTGCCACAGCTGCCACGTCGTCACCACGGCGGAGAGCTCGGCGTAGCGCTGGTTGAGCTGCTTGGCCAGGCGCTGGTCGGCGTGGGTCTCGGGCAGGGCCAGGCGCCCCTCGAGCTCGGCGTGCTCCTCGCGCATGCCCTCGACGGCCTCGAACACGGCTCCTCCTCCAGCGACGACGTGGGGCCGCCCGGGCCCCGGACACACGACAAGGCGCCGGCCACCCGCACGGAGCGGGCGACCGGCGCCTGACGTGGACTACTTGCTCTCGGCCGTCTCGGGCTGGGCAGCAGCCTTCTTGCCGTAGCGCGACTCGAACCGGGCGACGCGGCCGCCGGTGTCGAGGATCTTCTGCTTGCCGGTGTAGAACGGGTGGCACTGCGAGCAGACATCGGCGTGGATCGAGCCGGAGGTCGCGGTGCTGCGGGTGGTGAACGACGCGCCGCAGGTGCAGGTGACGGCGGTCTCGACGTAGTCGGGGTGCGTGTCCTTCTTCATGGTCTTCCTCTCGGGTTGCTCCGGGTCGCCCGCGTGGATGCGTAGTGACGTGAACCGGAGCCGGCGCACAAGTGTGCCACCGGTATGAACAGCCGCGCGAATCCGGGCATTCCCGGCGGCGGGGGGTCGTCTCAGCGGTTGCCGACGACCTTGGTGACGGCCTGCTGGGAGTCGGCCGCGGCGAGCTTGGTGCGCAGCTCACCGACCACCGCGCCCTCCGCCGGCGCGAGCAGCCGGTCCTCGTGCCGGGTGCCCGACGCGGCGACGTCGACCGCCGGGACGATGCCCTTGGCGGCGCGCTCCGCGCTGAGCGCGAGCTCCCAGTTCTCGGTGCCGGCGATCTCCTCGAGGAAGAACTCGTCGGTCGCCGACCCGGTGCCGACCGCGACGGTCGCCAGCACCGTCAGCGAGCCGCCGTCCTCGATCGTGCGAGCGGCGCCGAAGAACTCCTTGACCGGGTGCACCGCGGAGGCGTCGACGATGCCGGCCAGCACGCGCCCGTTGGCGGGCGCCGCGAGGTTGTAGGCCCGGCCGAGGCGGGTGAGGGAGTCGAGCAGCACCACGACGTCGTGGCCGAGCTCGACCAGGCGCTTGGCGCGCTCGATGGCCAGCTCCGCCACCAGCGCGTGGTCGGCCGGCTGCCGGTCGAAGGTCGAGGCGACGACCTCGCCCTTCACCGCGCGCTGGAAGTCGGTGACCTCCTCGGGGCGGGCGTCGACCAGGACCACCATCACGTGGCACTCGGGGTTGTTGGTCGTGACCGACTGCGCGATCGACTGCAGCAGCGACGTCGCGCCGGTGCGCGGCGGGGTCAGCACCAGCCCGCGCTGGCCCTTGCCGACCGGGGCGGCGATGTCGATGACCTTGCCGACGAGGTCGTCCCCGCCGGCCAGGCGCAGGCGCTGGTGCGGGTGCACCGGCGTGGCCGCGCCGAACTCCGGACGCTCCTTGATGCCCTCGGCCTCCGTGCCGTTGATGCTGTCGATGCGGACCATCGGGTTGAACTTCTCGCGCCGCTCGCCCTCGCGCGGCTGACGCACCTGCCCGACCACGGCGTCGCCGCGGCGCAGGTGGTACTTGCGCACCATCGACAGCGACAGGTACACGTCCTCGGGACCCGGCAGGTAGCCCGAGGTCCGCACGAACGCGCAGTTCTCCAGCACGTCGAGGATGCCCGCGGCCGGCACCAGGACGTCGTCCTCGAGGATCGTGGTGTCCGGCTCGTTGCGGCTGCCCGTGCGCACGACGGTCCGGTCGCGACCCCGGCGGCGCCGGTTGCGGCGGCTGCCGCCCTCGCCGTCGTCATCGTCGTCGTCGAGCTGCTGGTTCTGCTGCTGCTGGCCCTGCTGCTGACGGTCCTGCTGGCGGTCCTGCTGGCGGTCCTGCTGGCGGTCCTGCTGCTGGCCCTGCTGCTGACGGGCCTGCTGGCGGTCCTGCTTGGCCTGCTTCTGCGGCTTGTCCTGCTGCTTGTCCTGCTGCTTGTCCTGCTTGCCCTCGGCCTGGACCTGCTTCTGGTCCTGCTTCGACTGCTGGTCCTGCTTGTCCTGCTTGTCCGGGCGGTCCTGCTGCTGCGAGCGCTCGCGCTTCTCCTGCCGCTCGGCGCGCTCCGGCGACTCCTCGCGCGGCTGCTCGGCCTGCTGGGGCTGCTCGGCCGGCCCGGCCTCCTGGGCCTCCTGGGCCTGCTGGGCCTGCTCGGCCTGGCGCTGCTTGCGGGTCCGGGTGCGCACGGTGGTGCGGGTCGTGGGCTCGGCGGCGGCCGGCGGGTCCGCCTGCGGGGCGGCCTCGGCCTGCGGCGCGGTCGTCGCGGGACGCTCGGTCCTCGCGCCGGCACCGGACTGGACGGCCTTGATGGCGTCGACCAGCTGGGCCTTCTTCATCGAGCCGGCGCCGGCCACGCCCAGGCCGACGGCCATGGACTTGAGGTCGGCGAGCAGCATCGAGCTGAGTCCGCTGGGCTTCTTGGCGGCCTTCTTGGCCGGAGCAGCGGAGGGGGTCTCGGTCACGTGGGTCCTTCGCACGTAGCGTCGCCTGCGGCTGGCGTCGAAGCCCCCGCGAGGCGGATGGTGGTCGCTCGTCCACACGGTCACCGACCGGGACGAGCAGCGCGCCGAACGGCGCAGCGTCAGGTTAGCAGGGCGCCGTCGGGATCCACCGACAACGCGTGGCACTGCCAGCCCTCGGGACAGCGCGCCTCCAGCGCGGCGGTGTCGCCGGCACCGAAGGCCAGCACGGTGGGGCCGGCGCCGGACACCACGGCCGGCACCCCGTCGGCGCGCAGCGCACGCACCAGGGCGAGCGTGGCGGGCATCGCCGGCTCGCGCTGGTCCTGGTGGAGCCAGTCGCGGGTCGCGGCCAGCAGGTGCTCGGGCTGGCCGGTGAGGGCCGCGACCAGCAGCGCGGCCCGACCGGAGTTGGCGGCGGCGTCCGCGTGCGGCACCACCTCGGGCAGCAGCCCGCGCGCGACGGCGGTCTCGACCCCGTCCGGCGGCACGAAGACCACGACCCCGACCCGCGGGTCGACGCCAGCGCGCACGGCGTACCAGCGCCCGTCCCCGCGGCCGGAGATGACGAACCCGCCGTGGAAGGCCGGGGCCACGTTGTCGGGGTGGCCCTCGAGGTCGGCGGCGAGCTCGAGGAGGGCGTCGTCGGAGGCCAGGAGCGCCCCGCCGGCCACCAGCCCGCGGGCCAGGACCACCCCGGCCACGATCGCGGCCGACGACGACCCGAGGCCGCGCGCGTGCGGGATCCGGTTGCGGCACGAGAGCCGCAGGCCGGGCGGCTGCTCGCCCATCAGCGCGAACGCCGCCCGCATCGCGCGCACCACCAGGTGCGACTCGTCGCGCGGCACCCCGTCGGCGCCGCTGCCCTCGACCTCGACGACGAGCCCGGACGGCACGACCTCGGCCTCGAGCTCGTCGCGCATCGACAGGGCCAGGCCCAGGGCGTCGAAGCCGGGTCCGAGGTTGGCCGACGTGGCCGGGACGGTGACCCGCACCGGGCCCTCGACGAACGTGGTCATGCTCAGGCGAGCCCGGCCGCGGCGGCGGCCGCCTCGACGTCGGCGTCGACGACCGTGTCGACCACGTCGCCGTGGGACTCCAGCGCGGTGGCGGTGTCCTTGAGCCCGTGGCCGGTCACCGTGATCGCGACCGTCGCGCCGGCGTAGCGCTCCCCCGCCGCGAGCTCGGCGAGGAGCCCGGCGATCCCGGCCGCGGACGCGGGCTCGACGAAGACACCGTCGTGGCGGGCCAGCTCGGCCTGCGCGGCGAGGATCTGGGCGTCGCTCACCGCCGCGAACCGGCCGCCGGACTCCTGGGCGGCCGCCTCCGCGAGCTTCCACGACGCCGGGTTGCCGATGCGGATCGCGGTCGCCTTGGTCTCGGGGTCCGGGAACGGCTCGCCGGTGACGAGCGGCGAGGCGCCCTCGGCCTGGAAGCCGCGCATCACCGGACGCCTGCTCGACCGGCCCAGGTCGGCGTACTGCTCGTAGCCCATCCAGTAGGCCGAGATGTTGCCGGCGTTGCCGACCGGGAGGAGGTGGTAGTCGGGGGCGTCGCCGAGGAAGTCGCAGATCTCGAACGCCGCGGTCTTCTGCCCCTGCAGGCGCACCGGGTTGACCGAGTTGACCAGCGCCACGGGGTAGCTCCAGGCGAGGCCCTTGGCCATCTGCAGGCAGTGGTCGAAGTTGCCGCGGACCATGATGATCTGCGCACCGTGCACGACCGCCTGGGCCATCTTGCCCGCCGCGATCTTGCCCTCGGGGACCAGCACGAGCGGCTTGAGCCCGGCCTTCGCGGCGTACGCCGCCATCGACGCCGAGGTGTTGCCGGTCGAGGCGCACACCACGGCCTCGGCGCCCTCGTGCTTGGCGACCGAGATCGCCGTGGTCATCCCGCGGTCCTTGAAGGAGCCGGTCGGGTTGTCACCCTCGACCTTGAGCCAGACCTGGCCGCCGGTGAGGGAGGAGAGCCACTCCGAGTGGACCAGGGCCGTGCCGCCCTCGCGCAGGGTGACGGGCTCGAGGCCCTCGGGGAGCAGGTCGATGAGGTCGCGGTACTCCTCGATCAGACCGCGCCACTGCCGGGTCCTCCCGGCCTCCGGGCTGCTCATTCGTCCCCACCCTCCACGCGCATCACCGAGGTGACCTCGCGCACGATGTCCATCGCGCGCAGCTGCTCGACCGTCGCGCTCAGCGCCGCGTCGGGCGCCGCGTGCGAGACGACCACGAGCTGGGCGTCGGCGCCCCGCCCCTCCTGGCGCACCGTCTGGATCGACACGTCGTGATCGGCGAAGGCGTTGGCCACCGCCGCCAGCACGCCGGCGCGGTCGTCGACGTCGATGGCGACGTGGTAGCGGGTGCGGGTCTCCCCCATCGGCTGGACGGCGCGGTCGGCGTAGGCCGACTCCCCCGCGCCCCGCGTGCCGGCGAGCCGGTTGCGGGCGACGGTGACGAGGTCGCCCAGGACCGCGCTGGCCGTCGGCGCGCCACCGGCGCCGGGACCGTAGAACATCAGCTGGCCGGCGGCCTCGGACTCGACGAACACCGCGTTGTAGGCCCCGCGCACGCTCGCCAGCGGGTGCGAGCGCGGGATCATGGCGGGGTGGACGCGCGCAGCGACCTGGTCGCCGCGCAGCTCGCAGATCGCGAGGAGCTTGACCACCGAGCCCATGTCGCGGGCGCTGGCCACGTCGGCGGCGGTCACCTCGGAGATGCCCTCGCGGTGGACGTCGGAGGCGGTCACGCGCGAGTGGAAGGCCAGGCTCGCCAGGATCGCGGCCTTGGCGGCGGCGTCGAAGCCCTCCACGTCGGCGGTCGGGTCCGCCTCGGCGTAGCCGAGGTCCTGGGCCTCCTGCAGCGCCTCGGAGAAGCCGGCCCCCGAGGTGTCCATCTTGTCGAGGATGAAGTTGGTCGTGCCGTTGACGATGCCCAGCACGCGGGTCACCCGGTCACCGGCCAGCGACTCGCGCAGCGGGCGCAGGATCGGGATGGCGCCGGCGACGGCTGCCTCGTAGTAGAGGTCGCGCTCGGCCTTCGCCGCGGCCTCGAAGAGGGTGGGACCGTCCTCGGCCAGCAGCGCCTTGTTGGCGGTGACCACGCTCGCGCCGTTCTCCAGCGCGGAGAGGATCAGGCCGCGGGCCGGCTCGATGCCGCCGATCACCTCGACGACGAGGTCGACGTCGTCACGCGCGACCAGGCCGGCCGCGTCCGTGGTGAGCAGCCCCTCGGGGACCTCCACGTCGCGCGGCGCGTCCAGGCGGCGCACGGCCACGCCCACCAGCTCGACGGGGGCACCGACGCGTGCGGCCAGGTCGTCGCGCTGCTCGGTGAGCAGGCGCACGACCTGAGACCCGACCGAGCCGCAGCCCAGCACCGCCACCCTGAGGGCGCGCTTGCCATCGTCACTCATCACTGAACACCCACATCGGTCGCCAACAGGTCAGCCTCAGTCTCTCGTCGCAGCACGGTGAACGTCTTCCCGTCCCGAACTCCGATCACCGGAGGACGTAGGGCGTGGTTGTAGTTGGACGCCATGGATCTGCAGTAGGCGCCCGTCCCGGGCACCGCGACGAGGTCTCCCGGACGGACGTCGCCGGGCAGGAACTCGTCCTTGACCACGATGTCACCGGCCTCGCAGTGCTTGCCCACCACGCGCGCCAGGGACGGCGCGGAGGCCGACGTGCGCGAGGCGAGGGTGGCGGAGTAGTCCGCGTCGTAGAGGGCGGTGCGGATGTTGTCGCTCATCCCGCCGTCGACCGAGACGTAGGAGCGCCGGGCGCCACCGTCGAGCGCGACGTCCTTGACCGTGCCGACCTCGTAGACGGTGCACATCGAGGGACCCACGATCGCGCGCCCCGGCTCGATCGACAGGCGCGGTCGTGCGATGCCCAGCGCGCGGCACTCGTGCTCGACGATCGCGGTGATGCCCGCGGCGAGCTGGTCGGGGCTCGAGGGGTCGTCCTGGGTCGTGTAGGCGATCCCGAAGCCTCCGCCGAGGTCCATCTCGGGCATGTCGACGCCGAGCTCCTCGGTGACGCGGGCGTGCAGCGCCAGCACCCGGCGGGCCGCGACCTCGAAGCCGGAGGTGTCGAAGATCTGGCTGCCGATGTGGGAGTGCAGCCCGACCAGCCGCAGCCCCGGCGCGGCGTGCACGCGACGCACGGCCTCGAGGGCGTCGCCGCTGGCGATGGAGAAGCCGAACTTCTGGTCCTCGTGGGCGGTGGCGATGTACTCGTGGGTGTGCGCCTCGACCCCGGCCGTGACCCGGACCATCACCCCGATCCCCTCGTGGTCGAAGTGCGAGCGCCAGCGAGCCTCGAGGCCACCGCGGCGAGCCGCTCGACCTCGTCGAAGGAGTCGACGATCACCCGACCGACGCCGAGCTCGACGGCCCGTTCGAGCTCGCCCAGAGTCTTGTTGTTGCCGTGGAAGCCGACCCGCGCCATCGGGAAGCCCGCACGCTCGGCCACGGTCAGCTCGCCCCCCGAGCACACGTCGAGGCTCAGGCCGTCCTCGGCGAGCCACCGGGCGACGGTGGTGCAGAGGAACGCCTTGCCGGCGTAGAAGACGTCGTAGCCCTCGAAGGCGTCGCGGAAGGCGACGGCGCGGGAGCGGAAGTCGGCCTCGTCGAGGACGTACGCCGGTGAGCCGTGCTCGCGCACGAGGTCGGGCAGCGGCACGCCGCCGACGCCCAGCACGCCGTCGGTCTTCACCGCCGTGCTCGACCACAGGTGCTCGACGAGCGCGTTGGGGTCGGCGGGCTCACGCAGCCAGTGGGGCCCGCGCAGGGCTCCGTCCGCGTGCGCCCAGCCGGACGGGTGGGCGGTCGGCACGACCGCTCACATCCTCTCGGGAGCAGCGACGCCCAGCAGGTCGAGGCCGTTGGCCAGCACGGTGCGCGTGGCGTGCACCAGGACCAGGCGCGCCAGGTTGGTCGGCGTGACCGGCTCGTCGCCGACCGGCAGCATCCGGCACTCCTTGGTGTCGTACCACTTGTTGAACACCGACGCGGTGTCCTCGAGGTAGCGCGCGACGCGGTGCGGCTCGCGCAGCTCGGCGGCGCTCGCCACGACCCGCGGGAACTCCGCGAGCGCGCGCAGCAGCCGGCCGTCGAGCTCGTGGTCGAGCAGCGCGGGGTCGAAGTCGTCGCCCGGCAGGACCATGCCGAGGTCGCTCGCGTTGCCGCTCATCCGGCACGTGCGGGCGTGGGCGTACTGGACGTAGTAGACCGGGTTGTCGCTCGAGGCCCGGGTGATCTCGGCGACGTCGAGGGTCAGCGGGCTGTCGGCCGGGTAGCGCGCGAGCGAGTAGCGCAGCGCGTCGACCCCGATCTCGTCGACCAGCTCGTCGAGCGTGACGATCGTCCCCGCGCGCTTGGACAGGCGCAGCTCCTCGCCGTCCTGCAGGATCTTGACCAGCTGGCCGATCATCACGTCGAGGGTCAGCTCCGGGTCGTCGCCGACGCACGCCGCCATCGCCCGCAGGCGCCCGACGTAGCCGTGGTGGTCGGCGCCGAGCAGGTAGATGCAGTGGTCGAAGCCGCGCGAGCGCTTGTTGAGGTAGTAGGCGGTGTCGGAGGCGAAGTAGGTCAGCTCGCCGTTGGAGCGGATCAGCACGCGGTCCTTGTCGTCGCCGAAGTCGGTGGTGCGCATCCAGAGCGCACCGTCGGCCTCGAAGAGGTGGCCGTTGTCCTTGAGGTCGCGCAGCGTGTCGGCCACCGAGCCGTGCGACTCGTCGGCGTGCAGGTCGCGCTCGGAGAACCAGACGTCGAAGCGGGTGTTGATCTTCTCGAGCTGCTCCTGCTGCTGCCGCAGCTGGACGGCGTACCCGGCCTCGCGGAACGCCACGAGCCGCTCACCCTCGGGCAGGTCGGTGATCGCGGGGTCCGCGGCGACGACCTGGGCGGCCAGGTCGTGGACGTAGCCGCCCTGGTAGCCGTCCTCGGGCACCGGCCGGCCCAGGGCGACGGCCTCGATGGAGGCGCCGAAGAGGTTCATCTGGTTGCCGCGGTCGTTGATGTAGAACTCGCGGGTCACCCGGGCACCGGCGGCCTGGAGCACCCGGGCGATCGCGTCGCCGAGCACGGCCCAGCGGGTGTGCCCCAGGTGCAGCGGACCGGTGGGGTTGGCGGAGATGAACTCGATGTTGATCGTCTGGCCCGCCAGCGTCTCGGACCGGCCGTAGGCGGCACCCGCAGCCACCACGTCGGCCGCGACCTGGCCCTGGGCGCCCGCCTCGACGCTGACGTTGAGGAAGCCGGGTCCGGCCACCTCGACGTCCGCGATGCCGTCGGCGGCGCGCAGCCGCTCGGCGACCAGCTCGGCGAACGCACGCGGGTTGGTGCCCGCGCGCTTGGCCAGCTGCAGCGCGACGTTGGTGGCGTAGTCGCCGTGCCCCTTCTGCCGGGGTCGCTCCACCGTGACCTGGGCCGGTACGCCGTCGGGCAGCGCGACCGCGCCGTCGGCCACGAGGGCCGTCAGGACGTCGACGATGGTCTCGGAGAGCTGATCGGGGTTCACCAGCCAAGCCTATCGGCGTTCGCGGCCCACCCCGGCCCCTGCCCTAGGGTTCGGACCGTGACGACGCACCCCACCTATGACCAGCTGTTCGACCTGCCCGCCTACGTCGAGCAGCCCGTCCCGATGCCCTTCGAGGACATCAACGGCCACCTCAACGTCCGCCACTACATCGGGATCGCCTCCGAGGGTCTCGACGAGTGCCTCGTCGAGCTCGGGATCCCGCAGATGTGGCCGCTGACCGACGGCCAGGCCTGCTTCACCGCCGAGCACCACGTGACCTACCTCGACGAGCTGCGCACCGGCGACACCATGTCGGCGCGGGTCCGGCTGCTCGGCCGATCCGAGCGTGCGGCCCACGTGCTGGTCTACCTGCTCGACGAGACCCACCAGCAGGTCTCCTGCGTGGTCGAGGAGATCTTCCTCCACATCGACCTCTCCACCCGCCGCACCGCACCGTGGCCGGCCGACGTGGCCGCCGCGATGGACGCCCGCGTGGCCGAGCACGCGCAGCTGCCGTTCGCCGCCGACACCTCGGGCTGCCTGGCCCTGCGCTGAGCGGGCGAGGCGGTTTCACGACCGCGTCGCGCGACCGGTAGTCTTCAGCGCGCACCGGCCACGGCCGGTCGCAGGCCTCCGTAGCTCAGGGGATAGAGCACTGGTTTCCGGTACCAGGTGCCGCAGGTTCGAATCCTGCCGGAGGCGCCATCGACGGCGGCACCCTCGGGTGCCGCCGTTCGGCATTCCCCCCGACGTGCGTGACCCCGCGCGGGGTGCGTCGTTGAGGCCTCGAGGGAGCCTCCCGCCGTCCACAGGGGAACGGCGGGCGGCTCCGGAGATGACCCTTGGGAGGCAGCAGACATGCACGACCACACCCGGCGCCGACTCCTCGCCGCCGTCACCACCGGTCTGAGCACCGGCCTCGTCCTGGCCGGCCTGGCCGTCGCCCCGGCGCAGGCGCGCGAGGCCGAGGGCCAGGGACTCACCGACTTCGGCTACCGCGGCGACGTCTACGGCGTGAAGCTGGTGACCGACGGCGTCGAGGCGCTCGACCTGAAGGACGCCCACGCCCAGCAGCTGTGCACGCGCGCCGTCGGCCAGAGCGTCGAGCGCGAGTCCGTGCTGTCCGTGCCGGACAACCCGCTGATCAACGTCTCGGCGAGCACCAGCCGCACCGAGACCTACGTCGACGGCAGCACCCACGGCGTGCGCGGCACCAGCACGATCGGCGACGTCACCATCGGCGGCACGGTCGGCCCGCTGACCACGCCCCGGCTGGTCATCAAGGGCCTGCAGACGACCGCGAACGCGTTCAACACCCCGCAGGGCTACGGCCACGACGAGGCCTTCACCTTCGCCAGCATCTCCCTGGAGCTGCTGGACAACACGCTCGTGACGAGCCTGCCGCCGGAGCTCCAGCAGCTGCTGGCACCGCTCGACCAGGTCACCGACACCGTCTTCACCGGCACCCAGGCGACCGCGCAGCAGGTCTTCCAGGTGCTCAGCGACGTCACGAAGCCGATCGAGATCCCGGGCCTGGGCAGCATCGCCCTGGGCTACGAGAACGGCCGGGCCAACGCCCACAACGCCCAGTCGCAGGCCTCGGCGCTGCGCATCGAGGTCACCGCCGGGGAGCGTCGCCAGCTCGTCGAGCTCGGGACCGCCCGCGTCCGGATGGGCGGGCCCGCGCCCGTCGGCGTCTTCCGCTCCGGCGGCACGGCGATGGACTACCAGGTCCTCGACGGCGCGCTGAGCTTCGGCAACGTCGAGCACAAGGCGCTCGCCTGCCAGGGCTCCCGCGGTCGCACCCAGACCTACCAGGTCCCCCACGCCAGCCAGCTGCTGCCGGTGCCGGTCGTGCTCGACGGCGTCACCTACCAGGTCAACGGCGACCAGCACCGCGGCACGCAGGTCGCCAAGGGCTGGTCGCGCACCGCCATCGACCAGGTCTCGATCCCCTCGGCACAGCTCGTCATCACCGACGTGTCCTCCCGGGCCGCGATGCGGCAGAAGGCCGGCAAGCGCGTCGGCTCCAAGATCAGCACGGCGATCGGGTCGATCACCGTCGCCGGCCAGCCGATCGAGGTCCCGGCCCCGGGTGGCGTGGTCGAGCTGCCGAACGGGACGGGCGTCATCAAGCGGCAGCTGGTCGACACCGGCTACCGCGGCTCCCAGGTCATCGGCCTGCGGATCACGCTGTTCTCCGAGGCCGTGGTGATCGACCTGGCGCGCACCGCCGGTCGGATCTACCCCCGCTGACGCGCCGCGGTTACGCTGCGGCGCAGCGGCGCCGAGCCGGCCATGGGGTTCGGCTCGGCGCCGCGTCAGCAGTGCCGCAGCGTCGCGTCGGCGCGGGCGTCGTCGCCGAGGCGGCGCGCCTGGGCGACGTCGGGGAAGACCACGCTGGCCGCACCGACGAAGCCCACCCGGCCCTGCACGACGCACGTGGTGATCCGGCGGGGGTCGACCTGGGCGACGGCCTGCGCGAGCTCGTAGAGCTCGCCCGGTGAGGCGTCGGTCGCCATGTGGGCCATCACCGTCATCACGCCCCGCTCGATGAACCCGGGAACGTCGGCCTGGGCGCGGATGCGCGCGTGGATCCCGCGCAGCGTGCGCTGCTGGTTGGCCGAGCGGTCGAAGTCGCCGCCCGCGAGGCCCTTGCGGATGCGCGAGAACGCCATCGCGTTGTAGCCGTCGAGGTGGATCCGGCCCGGCGCGAACCCCTCCTTCTTGAGGTAGGGGTCGGAGAAGCGGCGCGGGTTGGCCACGGTGATGCCGCCGATGTCGTCGACCATGTCCTCGAAGAACGGGAACCGGGTGACCATCACGTAGTCGGGCTCGATGCCGACCAGGTTGCGCATCGCACCGGCCATGCCCTGCGGGCCGCCGAAGTAGAGGGCGGAGTTGATCTTCTCCCGCCCGTGGCCCGGGATCGGGACCCACGAGTCGCGCGGCACGCCGATCGCCGTCGCGGACCCGGTGCGGGTGTCGATGCCGACCAGCTGCAGCGCGTCGCCGCGCGCGCGCCGCATGTCCTCACCAGGGCGGGCGTCGGAGCCCACCGCCAGGATCCACACGACGTCGGCGCCGCCGACCGCGACGCCGTCGGCGTGCCGGATCCGGGTCAGGGTGACGTCGGTGGGCTGCACCGCGGACTGCGGGACGACCAGGGCCGTCATGCCCAGGACGGCGGCCAGTGCCAGGGCGCGGGCAGCCCGCACGTACCTCGTGGGTGCCCTCATCGCTGCGCCCCCTTGGCGACGTCGTAGCCGAAGACCCGCCAGGCATCGCCGCGGCGGGTGAGGAAGAGCCGGCCGCGGACCGTGGTGGTCCCCGCCCGCTCCCCCGTGGTCTCGAAGCGCAGCACGAAGTGCGCGGTCACCGACCGGGCCCGACGGTCCGTGGCCAGCACGTCGACGCTCACCGCCCGGTGCTTCGCGGTCACGGAGTCGATCACCGGTCCCTGGGTCTGGTTGGTCAGCAGCGCCTTGTCGGCGCGGGCGCGCTGCTCGGCCGCGGCGGTGAAGCCGGGGAACGCCGACGGGAACGTGGAGCGGGGGTAGCTGCCCCCGAGGTACGCCGCGTCCCACCAGCGGTCCACGACCTTGCCGACCTGGGCGCGCACGGCCTTGCGGCGCGCGTCGGGCAGGCGGCCGTACACCCGGTGGATGCGGGTCTTCGTCTCGATGCCGTGGGAGGCCAGCGTGACGCCTGCGTCGGCGCGCGAGAGGCGGTCGGGGGCGGTCTGCGGACCGGTCGCGGACTCACAGCCCGCGAGCGCGAGGGTGGCGCTCAGGGCGAGCACGAGGGCGGCCAGGCGGGGGGTCCACGAGGGGATCCCCGGGGCGGGGCGTGGCATGACGTCTCCAGCGGTGTGACAGGCGGTACGGGGCACGGTGGGAAGGGGTACCGATCAGTAGGGACCGGTGTGGGCGACACCATGCCTCACACGACGGCCCCGGCCCTGCATTTGGCAGCGTGTGCGACTAGCCTTGACGACGACTTTGGTCCAACCCTCGCGCGATGAGATCTGGAAGAGGCGAAACAAGCGTGGCGCAGTCCCCGAACGGGCAGTCCGGCAACCATTCCTCGGTTGCTCCATCCTCCGACCTGGGAGCCAACGAGTGGCTCGTGGAGGAGATGAAGGAGCAGTACGACAAGGACCCGGCCAGCGTGGCCCCCGAGTGGGCCAGCTACTTCGGGAACGGGTCCGCCCCGGCGCCCGCGAAGGCCGCCGAGCCCGCGAAGCAGGCCGCGCCGGCCGCGAAGGCCGCCGAGCCCGCGAAGCAGGCCGCTCCGGCCCAGCCCGCGGCACCCAGGTCGACGCCCCGCCCGGCGGCGGCCGCCGACGAGCCCGCCAAGGGCACCAGCACCCCGGTCGCCAAGGACCCGAAGCCGGCTGCGCCGAGCGACGCCAAGGACCAGCCGACCTACACCGTGCTGCGCGGCGCGCCCGCCCGCACGGCGGCCAACATGGACGCCTCGCTCTCGGTGCCCACCGCCACCTCGGTCCGCTCCGTGCCGGTCAAGCTGCTCTGGGACAACCGCACCGTCATCAACAACCACCTCGCCCGCGCCCGCGGCGGCAAGGTGTCCTTCACGCACCTGATCGGCTACGCGCTGGTCAAGGCGCTGAAGTCGATGCCGGAGATGAACGTCGGCTACGAGGTCGTCGACGGCAAGCCCAACCTGATCACGCCCGCCCACATCAACCTCGGGCTCGCGATCGACATGCAGAAGCCCGACGGCACCCGCCAGCTCCTCGTGCCCAACATCAAGGGCGCCGAGACGATGGACTTCGCCGCCTTCTGGACCGCGTACGAGGAGATGGTGCGCAAGGCGCGCGACAACAAGCTCACCGTCGCCGACTTCCAGGGCACCACGATGTCGCTGACCAACCCCGGCGGCATCGGCACCGTGCACTCGGTCCCCCGCCTCATGGCCGGGCAGGGCGCGATCATCGGCGTCGGTGCGATGGAGTACCCGCCGGAGTGGCAGGGCGCCTCCGAGGAGGCGATCAACCGCAACGCCATCAGCAAGGCGATGACGCTGACCTCGACCTACGACCACCGCGTCATCCAGGGCGCGCAGTCGGGTGAGTTCCTCAAGCGCGTGCACGGCCTGCTGCTGGGCGAGAACGGCTTCTTCGACGAGATCTTCCGCTCGCTGCGCATCCCCTACGAGCCGATCCGCTGGGCCCGCGACATCGTCGCCAGCCACGACGACGACATCGTCAAGCAGGCGCGCATCCTCGAGCTGATCCACGCCTACCGCGTCCGCGGCCACCTGATGGCCGACACCGACCCGCTCGAGTACCGCCAGCGCAGCCACCCCGACCTCGAGATCGAGTCGCACGGCCTGACGCTGTGGGACCTCGACCGCGAGTTCGCCACCGGCTCCTTCGGCGGCGACGGTCGCCGCTTCATGAAGCTGCGCAACATCCTCGGGATCCTGCGCGACTCCTACTGCCGCACCACCGGCATCGAGTACATGCACATCATGGACCCCGAGCAGCGCACGTGGATCCAGGAGCGCGTCGAGCAGCCGCACGTGAAGCCGCCGCGCGAGGAGCAGCTGCGCATCCTGCTCAAGCTCAACCAGGCCGAGGCGTTCGAGACCTTCCTGCAGACCAAGTTCGTCGGGCAGAAGCGCTTCAGCCTCGAGGGCGGCGAGACGACCATCCCGCTCGTCGACGAGATCTGCGAGGCGGCCGCCGAGGCCGACCTCGACGAGGTCACGATCGGCATGGCCCACCGCGGCCGGCTCAACATGCTCGCCAACATCGTCGGCAAGAAGTACAGCCAGATCTTCCGCGAGTTCGAGGGCAACATCGACCCGCGCACGGTCCAGGGCTCGGGCGACGTGAAGTACCACCTCGGCGCCGAGGGCGAGTTCGTCGCCGGCTCGGGCGCCAAGATCAAGGTGTCCGTGGCCGCGAACCCCTCGCACCTCGAGGCGGTCAACCCGGTGCTCGAGGGCATCGCCCGCGCCAAGCAGGACATCCTCGACCGCAAGGGCGAGGACTTCCCGGTCCTGCCGCTGCTCGTGCACGGCGACGCCGCGTTCGCCGGCCAGGGCGTGGTGGCCGAGACCCTCAACCTGTCGCAGCTGCGCGGCTACCGCACCGGCGGCACCGTGCACGTGGTCATCAACAACCAGGTCGGCTTCACCACCGCTCCCGGCTCCTCGCGCTCCTCCCTCTACGCCACCGACGTGGCGCGGATGGTGCAGGCGCCGATCTTCCACGTCAACGGCGACGACCCCGAGGCCTGCATCCGCGTGGCCCGGCTCGCCTTCGACTACCGCCAGGCGTTCAACAAGGACGTCGTCATCGACCTCGTCTGCTACCGCCGCCGCGGTCACAACGAGGGTGACGACCCGTCGTACACCCAGCCGCTGATGTACGACCTGATCGAGCAGAAGCGCTCGGTGCGCAAGCTCTACACCGAGTCCCTCATCGGTCGTGGCGACATCACGATCGAGGAGGCCGAGCAGGTCCTCAAGGACTACCAGCAGCAGCTCGAGCGCGTCTTCACCGAGGTGCGCGAGGCCAGCTCCGAGGCGCCGACCGAGTGGACGACCGTCCCGGACTACCCCGACAAGCCGGCCGGCGACTTCGCCACGGCCGTGTCGCCGGAGGTCCTCAAGCGGATCGCGGACAGCTACGTCACGCCCCCCGAGGGCTTCACCGTGCACCCCAAGGTGATGCCGCAGCTGCAGCGCCGCGCGGCGGCCATCGCCGACGGCCCGATCGACTGGGGCACCGGCGAGATCCTGGCGTTCGGCTCGCTGCTGATGGACGGTCGCCCGGTGCGACTGGCCGGCCAGGACTCGCGCCGCGGCACGTTCGTCTCGCGCTTCGCCACGATCATCGACCGGGTCAACGCCGACGAGTGGACGCCCCTGACCAACCTCACCGAGGACCAGGCCAAGTTCCACGTCTACGACTCGCTGCTCTCCGAGTACGCCGCCCTCGGCTTCGAGTACGGCTACTCCGTCGCCCGGCCCGAGGCACTCGTGCTGTGGGAGGCGCAGTTCGGTGACTTCGTCAACGGCGCGCAGACCGTCATCGACGAGTTCATCTCCGCCGGCCAGACCAAGTGGCGCCAGCAGTCCGGCGTCGTCCTGCTCCTGCCCCACGGCTACGAGGGCCAGGGTCCCGACCACTCCTCGGCCCGCATCGAGCGCTTCTTGACCATGTCGGCCGAGGACGCGATGGTCGTCGCGCAGCCCTCGACCCCGGCGTCGTACTTCCACCTCCTGCGCCGCCACTCGCTGGGCGAGGAGCACCGTCCCCTCATCGTCTTCACGCCGAAGTCGATGCTCAAGCGCAAGGAGGCGGCCTCGCAGCCGGCCGACTTCGTCGGCGACACGACGTTCCGTCCGTTCATCGGCGACGCCGCGGCCGACGCCTCGCAGGTCGAGACGCTCATCATGTGCTCGGGTCGGGTGACCTGGGACCTCATGGTCGAGCGTGGCAAGCGCGAGGACGGCGCGAAGTTCGCGATCAGCCGGATCGAGCGGCTCTACCCGAACCCGGTCGCGGAGATCAAGGCCGAGGTGGCCAAGTACCCGAACCTCAAGGCCATCCGCTGGGTCCAGGACGAGCCGCGCAACATGGGCCCGTGGCCGCACTACCAGCTCAACGTGTGGCCCCAGCTCGACCGCGTCGTCGAGCCGGTCACCCGTCCCGCGTCGGCCTCGCCGTCGGTGGGCACCGTGAAGCGCCACGTCGAGGAGCAGAAGACGCTCATGGACGCTGCCTTCGAGGCGCCGCGCGACGCCGGCCACGACTACTGAGCCGGGGACCCGGTGTACTTCACCGACCGCGGGATCGAGGAGCTCGAGAAGCGCCGGGGTGACGAGGAGGTCACCCTGGCGTGGCTGGCCGAGCAGCTGCAGGCGTTCGTCGACGCGCACCCCGACTTCGAGGTGCCGATCGAGCGCCTGGCCACCTGGCTGGCGCGCCTCGACGACCCGGAGGACTGAGGCCCCCCTCGCCCCGTGCTCAGGTGCCGGGGCGGGGCACGACCGGGCGGACCGTCACGTCGGGGATCGTGGCGTCGCCCGGCACGTCGACGACGTGGAGGATCGTGTCGACCACGGTGTCGACGCTGATCCAGCGCGCGGCGTCGTAGGTGCGCCCCTCCTGCTCGTGGACCTTCTCCTGCATCGGCGTCGCCGTCCGGCTGGGGTAGACGGTGCTCACCCGCACCCCGTGGTCGACCTCCTCGGCGCGCAGCGAGTCCGCGAGCGCGCGCAGGCCGAACTTCGAGGCGGCGTACGCCGACCACTCCGGGCTCGCGGTGAGGCCGGCCGAGGAGTTCACGAACACCACGGTGCCGCGCTGCAGGCGCAGGTGCGGCAGCAGCTCGCGGGTCAGCACGGCGGGCGCGGTCAGGTTCACCGCGAGCTGCTCCTCCCACTGCGCGAGCCGCAGCGAGGAGACCGGTCCGAGCTCGACGACGCCGGCGACGTGGAGCAGGGTGTCCACTCCCCCGTCGACCTGGCGGCCGAGGCCGTTGAGGGTGCCGGGGTCGGCGAGGTCGGCCACCAGCACCTGCGCCCGCGGGAACGTGCGGCCGAGGTCGGCACCGCGCGCCTGGCTGCGCGCGAGGAGCACGAGGTCGTCGCCGCGGTCGGCGAGGCGCCGTGCGAGCGCGTGGCCGATGCCCGACCCGGCTCCGGTGACGACGTGCTTCACCGCGTGAACACGATCTTGCCGAAGACGTCGCCCTCGGCCATCGCGGCGAAGCCGTCGCGGGCCTGCTCCATCGGCAGGGTGCGGTCCACGAGCGGACGGGTGCCGGTCGCGTCGAGGAACTTCACCAGGCCGTCGAGCTCGTGGCGGGTGCCCATGGTGGAGCCGATGACCGAGAGCTGGAGGAAGAAGATGCGGGTCAGCTCGGCGTCGTCGAGCTGCGGGCCCGAGGTGGTGCCGCTGATGACGATGCGACCGCCCGGTCGCAGCGAGCGGATCGAGTGGCTCCACGTGGCGCGGCCGACCGTCTCCATGACGGCGTCGACCTTGACGGGGAGGCGGGCCCCGGACTCGTAGGCCTCGTGCGCACCGAGCTCGACCGCGCGCGAGCGCTTGGCCTCGTCGCGACTCGTGGCCAGGACGCGCAGGCCGGCTGCGCGACCCAGGACGATGAGCGCCGTGGCGACCCCGCCGCCGGCCCCCTGCACGAGCACGGTCTCGCCCGGCGTGAGGCGACCCTGGGTGAAGAGCATGCGGTAGGCGGTGAGCCACGCCGTCGGCAGGCAGGCCGCCTCCTCGAAGGACAGCGACGCCGGCTTGGGCACCAGGTTGCGGCGCGGCACGACGACCGTCTCGGCGAACGTGCCCTGGTGCTTCTCCGAGAGCAGCGACCGCTTCGGGTCGTAGGTCTCGTCGCCGGCCCACGACGGGTCGCCGATGACGGCGTGGACGACGACCTCGTTGCCGTCCTCGTCGACCCCGGCCGCGTCGCAGCCCAGGATCATCGGCAGCGCCTCCTCGCGCAGGCCCACCCCGCGCAGCGACCACAGGTCGTGGTGGTTGAGGCTCGCGGCCCTGACGGTCACGGTGGCCCACCCGTCCGGCACCTCGGGCGCGGGGCGCTCCCCCACCACCAGGCCGCTCAGCGGGTCGTCGGAGGAGAAGGACTCGGCGTAGACGGCGAACATGCCTCCGACCCTAGCGAGTCGCCCGTGCGCCGCCACCGCGCCGACGGGCTCAGCCGGCCAGCCAGCCGGCGAGACTCATCGAGACCAGGGCCACGCCGCAGGCGATGCCGGTCGCGGCGATCGCAAGCTCGCCCACCAGCGGCATCGCCGCCTCGCTCCTGCCCGGCTCGTCGGGGTGGTAGCGCACCTTCATCAGGCTCCTGCGCCTGGGCGCGCGGAACCACGGGGTGTCGACTCCCATGTGCTGCTGCCCGTGCGCGTCGGTGTAGTGGTAGTTGACGAAGGTGCCACCACCCGAGCCCGTGGCCGAGGCCTGCTGCGTCCGGACCTTGCCGACGGTGGCCTCGGTGAGGACCCAGGTCCGACGGCGCCGGACGACCAGCAGCAGGTACTTCAGCATGAACAGCACGAGGAGGACGCCCGCCGCAGCGGTGAGCCATCCCCATCCCATGTCGGCGAGCGGTTCGGGCACGGACTCACACTAGCTGCGTCCCGAGCGGCGGGAGGTGGCCTCCCCACCCCAGTCCCCCAGTGCCTCGATCGCCTCGCGCAGCGCCAGCCCGCGGTCGGTCAGCGCGTACGCCCGCGTGTTGTGGTGCAGCGGCAGGCGCGTCAGCACACCGGCAGCCTCGAGCTCGCGGAGGCGGGTGGCGAGCATGTTGGTCGGGACGCCCAGGTCGCGCTGGAGGTCGCCGTAGCGCTGCGGACCCGCCAGCAGCCGCTCCACGATGAGCAGCGCCCAGCGCGACCCGACGACCTCGAGGGCCGCCGCGAGCCCGCTCACGTGACCGGCTGCGCGTCCTGCTTCATCCAGAACGGCGAGTAGTGGTAGCCGTCCGGGTCGTCGAACTGGCGCTGGTACATGAAGTCGTAGTCGTCGGTGTCGCCGACCCGACCGCCGGCCGCGCGGGCCCGCTCGACCAGCTCGTCGACGGCCTCGCGGCTGGCGAGGTCGAAGGAGACGGTGACCTTCGACGGGGTGCCAGGTCCGCCGACGAGCTCCTCGGCACCACCGACACCGGCGTACATCTCGCGGCTGCCGAGCATGAGGTACTGCTCGGGTGCGATCGCGAAGCACGACACGTTGTGGTCCGACATGTCGGCGTTGAGGGTCCAGCCGAGGGCGCTGTAGAAGTCGGTCGCGCGCTGGACGTCGTCGACCGGGCAGGTGATGAAGAGGCTCATGGCGTTGACACTTGCAAAACACAAGTGCCGCGTCAAGGGCGGGTCAGCGGGTCGGCGATACTCGTCCTGTGCGTCGTCATCTGTGGTGGGGTTCTTGGCCGTGGCGCTGATCAGCTGCGGCGCGGCGGTCGCACTGGCCGCCCAGACGAGGCCTGGCGACTTCGGCTGGTTCGCCTACTCGCCGTCGCGGTCCGCGGTGAGCCGGGCTCATCCGACGGACCGTGGACAGTCGACCGACCGTGGACATCGATGGGCGACAGATTGGCGGTGATCGTGTCCCGAGGACAGTTGGCCGGCGGCGCGATCGTGACCCTCGGTCTGCTGGTCGTCGCCGCCTGCGTGGGGTTCCGGCTCGGCCGTCGCAGGGTCGAGCCACGGGACGAGACGCAGCGGTCCCGCGAGCCCGAGCCTCGATGATCCACAAGTTCGACAGACCCTTGAGTAGTCGAACATGTGTTCGATAACATGAGGTATGCCCTCGTCCTCCACCCTCACCCAGCCGCCTTCCGCGGCCGATGGTGCGAGCGTGGACCCGCTGCTGACACAGGCCTCGGCTGCGCTCCGGGCTCGGCGGCTGGCCGAGGTCGACGAGATGCGGCTCGCGGTCGAGTGGGCCGTCGTCCACGGGCATCCGCGTGCTGCTGCTGCTGATGACCGGTCTCGCCGCGACCCGATGGTCACCCCCGGCGGTGACGGGACACCTGCGGTGCGGGATCACGCCATCGCCGAGCTCGCCATGGCACGGTCCACCCACCCCGCCACCACCCGTGCGCTCATCGCCGACGCCCTCGACCTGGTCCACCGCCTCCCGCTGACCTGGAAGGTCGTCGAGGCCGGCGAGGCCGAGCCCTGGGTCGCCCGCAAGGCAGCCATTATCTGTCGGGCCCTGCTGTCCGAGGACGTCGGGGTGGTCGACGCAGCCGTCGCCCGCGCGATCGCCGGCCACGCGCCCTCGACCGTCCTGGAGATCGCCCGCGCCAAGACCATCGAGGCCGACCCCGAGACCCACCGCGCCGAACACGAACGCCTCCGCCACGAACGCTACGTCCGACTCTCCCGCTCCGACGAGCACGGCTACCGCCACCTCATCGCCCGCATCACCCTCGGCGACGCCGCCGCCCTCGACGCCATGACCGACCGCATCGCCGACATTCTCGCCCTCGAGCACGGGCACGACCACAACCACGACGAGCTCCGCTCCCTCGCCCTCGGCTGGCTCGCCCGACCGGTCGACCTCCTCCAGCTCCTCCTCGACCACACCGAGCGGCCGGAGACGTACGAAGCAACCGAAGCCGACTGCCGCGATGTGCAGCCCCATGACCTCGACGACGCCACCGACGACGCCATCGACGACGCCGGCGAGACCGAGCCAGACCAGGACGCCCGTCCGCTCTGGGCGCCGACGCACCTGGCCGGCCTGCTGGAGCGTCTCGCCGGCATGTCGACGCGCCAGCTCGCGTCCCTGCGCCCCCGCGCCCGGCTCTTCGTCCACCTCACCGACGACACCCTCCGCGCGCTCCTCACCGGAACCGGCGGCGTCACGGGTACAGGTGTCGCGCGGGTCGAGGGCATCGGCCCGATCGACGTACGACAGCTCCGCGAGGTCCTCGGCCACGCCGACATCGTCGTGACCCCCGTCCTCGACCTGCGCCAACGCCGCCGCGTCGACGCCTACGAACACCCCGAGACGTTGAAGGACCACGTCTGGGTCCAGACCGGCGGCGACTGCTACCCCTACTCCCCCCGCTCAGCCACCCGCGACGGCGTCGACTACGACCACGCCGTTCCCTATGACGACACCGGACCACCCGGTCAGACCGGCACCCACAACTCCGGACCCCTGCGACGCAGCCACCACCGCACCAAGACCCACTCCGGCATCACCACCCACGTCGTCGGACCCGGACGCCACCTGTGGCACACACCCCACGGCCAGACCTTCCTCGTCGACCACCGAGGCACCACCCACCTCGACCCCGACCACGGCACCGCCATGACCGACGCCATCAACGACGGAGTCGAGCTCTACTTCACCTGACGGCGTGGGACGACGCGGAGTGGAACGACGCGTTGTGGGTACCGCTGAAGGATGAACCCGTCGTACCCGTTCGACCCCGAGCTGCACCAGGAGCACTCGACCGCGGCCCAGGGCCGGTGCTCGTGGCACGGCTCGCAGAGCTCGGCCGGCACCGAGTGCCTGGGCGAGGCCGTGGTGTCGTTCCAGGACGAGGACGGCACGTGGCAGGCCGGCTGTCAGCGCGCACTGGAGGACCTGGTGGACCGAGGCGACATCGAGCCGCTGGGACAGAGCGCATGAGCGCGGACCAGTCGCCGGACCAGGGGCAGGCGGCGCCGGAGATCTTCGACGCGTTGCCCGACGGGCACCTTGCGTGCCGGGTGTGCGGTGCGCTGGTCCTGGCCGAGGGCGCCTACCCCCGCACCCACTGGGACTGGCACGAGGCCAGCAACGGCGCCTGAGCCCTCGTCCGCGTGCCTCCTCAGGTCACGGAGCGAGCTCGAGCACGCCGTACCCGAAGCCGTCGACCCGCAGCCCGGAGTCGCTCACCTCGACGCCCGAGGCGAGCAGCAGCCGGGCACCCGCGATGCCGTCGAGCTCGACGGACGCGGCCTCGCGGCGCGGGTTGACCACGACGACGTGCGAGTCGCCCCGGCGCCAGGTGAACGGGTAGCCCTCGTGCAGGACCGCGGTCGGAGCCCGGCCGCCCAGCACGGGGGTCGCCCGCCGCAGCGCGATCAGTCGACGCACCAGGTGGAGCGTCGACCCGGGGTCCTGCTCCTGCGCGGCCACGGTGGGACGGTCGTCGGACGGGTCGATCGGCAGGTAGAGGTCCTCGGCCGCGGCGGTGGAGAAACCGGCGTTCGGCGAGTCGTCCCACTGCATCGGCGTCCGGCACCCGGAGCGGTTGTAGCGCGGGTTGCAGATGGACCCCTCCTTGTCGGGGAGTCCGGGGAGGTAGCGCATCCCGATCTCGTCGCCGTAGTAGAGCGAGGGGACCGTGCCCCACGTGAACAGGAAGGTGAGCGCGGCGCCGAGCTCCTCGGGCTCGCGCGGCGCGGTGCGCAGCCGGCTGAAGTCGTGGTCGGCGGTCCCCAGCAGCACCGGGCGCGCGGGGTCGTCGGCCTTCGCCGCGGCCCAGCCGTCGAGGAACGTGCGTGTCGAGCCGCGACCGTCGGCGTGGAAGAACGCGTCACCCGGGGGCTGGAACGGCAGGACGCCGGCACCGCCGTTGTCGAAGAGGCTCGCGTGCTCGGCGTGGATGACGAGCATGAAGTCGGCGTCGAACCCCATCGCCTCGCCCGTGCGTGGCTCCGTGCCCTCCGGGATCAGGACCGCGTCGGGGTGGGCGGTGGCCAGCCAGGCCTGCAGGTCACGCCACACCTGGGTGGCCGCGACCGCACCGGCGTTCTTGCCCTGGTCGTCCTTCACCAGCGAGAACGCCATGTCGACGCGGAACCCGGCGACACCCCGGCTCAGCCAGAAGTCGAGCACCTCGCGCAGCATCTCCTTGTTGCGCCTCGGACCCGGGTCGTCGACGCCGTCGCGCCACGGCTCGTCAGGGGGCGTCGCGGTCCAGCCGAAGTTGAGCGCGGGCTGCTCGTCGTAGAAGTTCTTGAGGTACCACCCCGGTCGCGGGCCCGGCGAGGGCACCCACGCGGGCGTCCCCGGGATGTCGGAGCCCCAGGCCCACGCCGGCAGCTCCTCGCACCAGACGTAGCGGTCACCCTCCGGGCTCGGCCCGTCGGCGTGCAGCTCGGCCTGGAACCACGGGTGCTCGATCGAGGTGTGCCCGGCCACCAGGTCGAGAAGCACCCGGATGCCGCGCTCGTGCGCGAGCCGCACCAGCTCGACGAGGTCGTCGTTGGTGCCGTAGCGCGGGGCGACGGTGAGGTAGTCGGAGACGTCGTAGCCGGCGTCGACGAACGGCGAGGCGAAGCACGGGTTGAACCAGATCGTGTCGACGCCCAGCGACGCGATGTGGTCGAGCCGCTCGATCACGCCGCGCAGGTCGCCGATGCCGTCCCCGTCGGAGTCGGCGAACGACTGCGGGTAGATCTCGTAGACCACGGCGTCGCTCAACCAGTCACCAGCCATGGAAGCGATCCTAGGTACGCCACGACAGGCGGACCCGAGGGCCTGCCGAAGACCGGCACCTGCACCTACTTGCCAAGATGGAAAGTAGAGGCCATGCTTTCCAACATGGAAAGTAACCCGAACGACCAGTCCCCCGACGACGCCGTCGCCGTGCTGCACGCGGCCGAGGCCGCGCGGCGCCGCATGTCCGACTCCCTGCGCCTGCCCGCCGGCCTGTTCCCCGCGCTCGCGGCAGCGGTCGCGCTGCAGGTGGGCACCGCGGCGTACGGCATCTCCGTGCAGACGCTCGGTGGCCTCGCCGTCGCCCTGGCGGGCGTGGCCGTCTTCCTCGCCCTCGCGGCGTTCCTCCTCCTCCGGTTCCGGCAGCTCAACGGGGTCCGGGTCGACGGCCTGTCGAGCCAGATCGTCCTGGGCAGCCGGACCACGGCGTCGGTCGTCTACGTCGCCGCGATGGCAGCAGCGACGTGGGCAGCCTTCGAGGAGCAGTGGTGGCTCATGGTCGTGGCCGCGATCGCGGGCGGGGTCGGCTACGCCGTCGACGCCCAGCGGTGGTGGGTCTCCTACCGCCACGACCCGGCAGCCCACGCGGGCGGCGCCTCGCCCCGCGTGCTCGCCGGCCTCGCGGTCGTGGCGTGCCTCGGGCTCGTCGCGCTCGTGGTCGTCGGCTGATGGGCGGTCTCGACCCGCTGATCCACGCCCCGGCCCGTCTCCAGGTCGTCACCACGCTGTCGGCGGTGTCGGAGGCGGAGTTCGCCACGCTGCGCTCGGCGCTCGAGGTCAGTGACTCCGTGCTCTCCAAGCACATCTCCGCGCTGGCCGAGGCCGGCTACGTGCGCAGCCGCAAGGACGTCCGGGCGGGACGTCGTACGACGTGGGTCTCGCTGACCCGCACCGGGCGCACCGCCCTGCGCGAGCACGTCGCCGCCCTGCGCCGGATGATCGACGGGATCGACTGACCGGCTGGTCGGCCGAGCTCATCAGCGCCGGGCCACGCCGTCCGCGCGGGCAGCGGCCGCCACGGCCTCGCGCACCGCACCGGGCACCCGGGGGTCGAACGGCGAGGGGATGACGTGGTCCTCGCGCAGGTCGTCGCCGACGAGCTCGGCCAGCGCGGTGGCGGCGGCGACCTTCATGCCCTCGGTGATGGCCGTGGCGTGCACGTCGAAGGCACCGCGGAAGATGCCGGGGAAGGCCAGGACGTTGTTGATCTGGTTCGGGAAGTCCGAGCGGCCGGTCGCGACGACGCGGGCGTACTTGTGCGCCAGGTCGGGGTGCACCTCGGGCGTCGGGTTCGCCAGGCCGAAGATGATCGCGTCGGGCGCCATGGAGGCGACGACCTCCTCGGCGACCTGTCCGCCCGAGACACCGATGTAGACGTCGGCGCCGGCCATCACGTCGGCCAGGCTGCCGCGGCGGCCGTGCCTGTCGGCGGTGTCGCGCGCCAGCGCGGCCTTCACCGGCGTGAGGTCGGAGCGCTCGGAGCTGAGCACGCCCTGCCGGTCGAGGACCGCCACGTCGTGGACGCCGGCCTCGAGCAGGATCCGGGCCACGGCGACGCCCGCCGCACCGGCGCCCTGCACGACCACGCGCGCGGTGCCGGGGTCGCGGCCGGTGAGGCGCAGCGCGTTGGTGAGCGCGGCGAGCGCGACCACGGCGGTGCCGTGCTGGTCGTCGTGGAAGACGGGGATGTCGAGGCGCTCCTTCAGGCGCGCCTCGATCTCGAAGCACCGCGGCGCGGAGATGTCCTCGAGGTTGATCCCGCCGAAGCTCGGCGCGAGCCGGACGACGGTCTCGATGATCTCCTCGGTGTCGGTCGTGTCGAGGCAGATCGGCACGGCGTCGACACCGCCGAACTGCTTGAACAGCACCGCCTTGCCCTCCATGACGGGCATCGCCGCAGCGGGGCCGATGTCACCCAGGCCCAGGACGGCGGTGCCGTCGGTGACGACGGCGACGACGTTGGGCACCCAGGTGTAGTGCTGGGTCATCGACGGGTCGGCCGCGATCGCCTCGCAGACCCTGGCCACGCCCGGGGTGTAGGCGAGCGAGAGCTCCTCGGGACCGGTCAGGTCGGCGGTGGAGAGGATCTCCATCTTGCCGCCGAGGTGCAGGTCGAACACCGGGTCGCCAGCGTGCGGGTGCGAAGCCATGCCGGCGATACTGGCACAGCTCAGGGCCTCCGCAGCCGCCGTCCCATGCGTGGTGAGGGCCACACTCGCAGGCGTACGACGGCCAGCACCGCGTCCGTGGCCACCGGGCCCCGGTGGCGCGAGTCGACCCCCTCGTCGGGGTTGTCGCTGAGCAGCCACCACCCGTCGGTGCCGTCGCGCAACGTCCTGGCCTCCACGGCCCGCTTGACCGCCACGGTGCCGTCGACGAAGCGGGCGACGACGAGGTCACCCGGCCGCACCCGGGCGCCGTACCTCACGAGCAGCAGGTCGCCCTCGCGCAGCACCGGCAGCATGGATCGACCACGCACCACGGCGGTGCCGAGGGGCGCGCGCGGACCTCCACCCTGCGGGGCGAGACCCCGCTGCCGACGCCGCTGCACGCGGAGTAGTGTCGCAGCCGACGCAGTTTCCCCCGCTGATCGAGAGGAATTCGATGCTTCGCCACCTGCTTGCCCCGACCGTCGAGGTCTCCGCCCACTGCGACCTGCCCTGCGGTGTCTACGACCCCGCCCAGGCGCGCATCGAGGCCGAGTCCGTCAAGGCGATCATCGCCAAGGTCGCCGACAACGACGACCCGGACTTCCGCACCCGCGCCATCCTGATCAAGGAGCAGCGCTCCGAGCTGGTCAAGCACCACCTGTGGGTGCTGTGGACCGACTACTTCAAGCCCCCGCACTTCGAGAAGTACCCGCAGCTGCACACCCTGGTCAACGAGGCCACCAAGCTGGCCGGCGCCTCGGGCACCAAGGGCGAGCTCGACGCCGCGAAGGCCGACGAGCTGCTCGCCAAGATCGACGAGATCGCCGAGATCTTCTGGGAGACGAAGAAGGCCTGAACGAAGTGAAGGCCTTCGAGTCCGAGCGCGCGGGTGAGCCTGCGAGCCCGCGACCGCAGAAGAAGGCCTGAACGGACACCGCGGAGCAGCGGTGTGCCACCTCGACGCCCCGGTCCTTGTGACCGGGGCGTCGTCGCGTCCGGTGACCGGCCGCGGCCGGCGCCGGTTAGTGTGTGGCCAGCACTCGAGCCTCGGAGGACGGAGACGTTGACGCAGATGGCAGAACACCACGGGGGCCGCGCTGACGTCGAGCTCCGCCTCCCCGCCGAGGGCGCGTACGCCGCCGTCGTGCGCACGACGGCCGCCGGGCTGGCCGCCCGGCTCGACTTCACCATCGACGACATCGAGGACCTGCGCATCGCCATCGGCGAGGCGAGCGCGCTGGTGATGCCCGAGGCCGATCCGGGCACCGACCTGGTCGCGTGCTTCTACTTCGGTGACCGGTCGATGACGGTCACCCTCGACGCCGAGGCCGTCGACGAGCCTCCCCTCGACACCGAGAGCTTCGCCTGGCAGGTGCTGGACACGATGGCGCAGGACGCCTCCGCCGGCCCCGAGGACGGGCGGTTCCGCGTCCGGTTCACGGTGTCGTCGCAGGTCGCTGCGGGAACCACGGGTGCCGACCACTGACATGGCCGACGACACGGGGGACGACACAGTGGTGGCCGCGGCGGGGGACACGCTGGACGAGACGGTGCCGAGCGCCGTGGAGCACGTGCGCGCGCGCAGCGCCCAGCTCTTCGCGGTGCTCCACGACGAGTCGGCGAGCGCGGCCGAGCGCTCGCTCGCGCGCGACGACCTGGTCCACCTCCACCTGTCGCTGGTCGAGCACTGCGCCCGGCGCTTCCGCAACCGCGGCGAGCCGTTCGAGGACCTCGTCCAGGTCGGCACGATCGGCCTGATCAAGGCGGTCGACCGCTTCGAGACCGACCGCGGCGTGGAGTTCTCCACCTACGCCACGCCGACGGTGATCGGCGAGATCAAGCGCCACTTCCGCGACAAGGGCTGGGCGATCCGCGTGCCGCGGCGCCTGCAGGAGCTGCGGATGCAGATCGGCGGCGCGACCGGCGAGCTCACCCAGAAGCTGGGCCGCTCCCCCACCCCGCGCGAGCTCGCCGACGTCATCGGCTGCTCGGTCGAGGAGATCATGGAGGGCATCGAGTCGAGCCACGCCTACGCCACGCTGTCGCTCGACGCCTCCGACGACTCCGACGACGGCCCGCCCGCCATGCTGGCGTCGCTGGGCGTGGTCGACGCCAACATCGAGCACGTCGAGGTCCGCGAGTCGATCAAGCCGCTGCTCGAGGGGCTGGGCGAGCGAGAGAAGCGGATCCTGCTGCTGCGCTTCTTCAAGAACATGACGCAGTCGCAGATCGCCGAGGAGATCGGGGTCTCCCAGATGCACGTCTCCCGGCTGCTGACCCGCACCCTCGCCCAGCTGCGCACGTCGCTCGAGGCCGACTGAGGGCTCCCCCGCTCAGGGCGTGCGGTCGTAGGTCACCCAGCGGGTCGCGTCGGCCATCGTGTCGTACAGCGTGCGGGCGAGGTGGTTGTCCTCGGCCGTGATCCAGCGCACCACCGACCGCCCCTGGGTCGCGGCGTCCCCGGCGACCCGGTCGTCGTGGAGCCAGGCCCACACCCGGTCGAGCACCGCGTCGTCGGCCGGGAGCCGGTAGAACTCGCGGTAGGCGGCGAACAGACGCCGCCACCCCACCTCGTCGCCCGGGGCCACTGGTCGCACGAGCACGTCCCCGGCCATCAGATGCTCTCCTCGGCCTCGAGGAGTCGGGTGGTGGCGGGGTGCAGCAGCCCGGCGATGACCGCCAGCCCGACGACGGCCAGCAGCGCGGACAGCAGCCTCGGGCCGCCCGACCAGATGTTCCAGGCCAGGCCGAGGCAGATCAGCTGGGCCATCACGACCGGGCCCCGCGCCCAGCGACGCACCTTCCACAACGACCACGCGCACCAGGCGAGACCGGCGGCCGCGGCGAGGAAGAAGGCGGTGGTGGTGACACCCATGGTGAGGCGCGTCGAGCGCAGGTGGCCCAGCTCGAGCACGCCGAGGCCGGTCATCACCGCGGCCTCGACCGCCGTCAGGGACGCGGCCACGACGAGCGGTGGTGGGGCGACGGCGGCGGGGCCCGGCTCCGGGCTGCTGGGTGTCACGGGCACGGGGCAACCCTAGTTGTGACGGACACGACCACCCGTGGGGGTTGTGTGAACGTTCCATTCTTGCCAGTCTGGTCGCTGCGCCACGTGCTGAGGCACGCCCCTGCGGCGCCCGGGCCAGCTGATCGTCCGAAAACAGCACCAGCCTGTGACGTAGAAAGAGGGATCCCCCACCCCATGGATTGGCGCAGTCGCTCTGCCTGTCTCGACGAGGACCCTGAGCTGTTCTTCCCGATCGGCAACACCGGTCCCGCGATCCTCCAGATCGAGGAGGCCAAGCAGGTGTGCCGTCGGTGCGAGGTGCGCGAGCAGTGCCTCGCCTGGGCCCTCGAGGCCGGCCAGGACCACGGTGTCTGGGGTGGCCTCAGCGAGGACGAGCGTCGCGCGCTGAAGCGCCGCAACGCCCGCGCGCGCATCCGCACCGCCTGAGCCGCACCGCCGGTCAGTCGAGGGGGAGGTCCGCCTGGACCCGGGCCCCGCGCACACCGGGTCCGATCTCAAGCACCCCGCCGAGCTCGGACTCCACCAGCGTGCGCACGATCGACAGGCCCAGCTGGGTCGAGGCGTCGAGGTCGAAGCCCTCGGGCAGCCCCTGCCCGTCGTCCTCGACCACGACGTGCAGGCGGCCCACGATGCGGCGCGCGGTGACCACGACCCGCCCGGTGGTGGGACGGCTCGCGGGGGTCGCGTCGGCGTAGCCGTGCTCGACGGCGTTCTGCAGCACCTCGGTGAGCACCATCGCCAGCGGGGTGGCCGCCTCCGACGGCAGCTTGCCGAAGGAGCCCTCGCGCACCACGCGCACCGGCACCTCGACCCCGCTGACGTCGACCACCATCGACCCGAGCCGGTCGGCGATGTCGTCGAAGTCGACCGTCTCCTCGACCGCGTGGCTCAGCGTCTCGTGGACGATCGCGATCGAGCCGACCCGACGCACGGCCTCCTCGAGCGCGGACTTGGCGTCCTCGGCCGTCGTGCGGCGCGCCTGCAGGCGCAGCAGCGCCGCCACGGTCTGGAGGTTGTTCTTCACCCGGTGGTGGATCTCGCGGATGGTGACGTCCTTGGTGACCAGCTCGCGGTCGCGCCGGCGCAGCTCGCTGACGTCGCGCACCAGCAGCAGCGCGCCGCTGCGCTCCCCCAGCGGCCGCAGCGGGATGCTGCGCACGATGAGGGTGACCTCGTCGGTGCCGACCTCGGTCTCGCGCCCGTCGCGTCCGCCGAGCACCGCGCTGAGGGTCTCCTCGTCGGGACGGCGCCGTGGGGGGACCAGGTCGCGGGTCAGGTCGGCGAGCACCAGGCCGGACAGGTCGCCCTGGAGCCCGAGGCGGCGGTAGGCCGAGAGCCCGTTGGGACTGGCGTAGACCACGCGGCCGGCCGGGTCGAGGCGGACGAAGCCGTCGCCCACGCGCGGGCTGTCGGCGTGGTCGCTGCGCTGGCCGGAGAGCGGGAAGTGCCCGGAGGCGATCATCTGCGTCAGCTCGGCCGCGGTCTGCAGGTAGCTCAGCTCGAGGCGGCTGGGGGTGCGCACGCCCAGCAGGTTGGTGTTGCGCGCGACGAGCGCGATCACCGACCCCGCGCGGCGCACGGGGATGACCTCGACCCGCACCGGCACGTCGTCGCGCCACTCGGGGTCGCCCTCGCGCACGAGGCGGCCCGAGGCCAGGGCCTCGTCGAGCATCCGGCGCCGGCCCATCGGGATGAAGGTGCCCAGCACGTCGTCGACGAGCGCCGTCGGGCCCGTGGTGGGGCGCATCTGGCCGCCGGCCCAGTAGCCCCTGCCCTCGCGGTCGGGCAGCCACAGCACGAGGTCGGCGAAGGAGAGGTCGGCCAGGATCTGCCAGTCGGCCATGAGCAGCTGCAGCCAGGCGACGTCGTCCTCGACGAGGTCGGTGTGGGCTCGCACGAGCTCGTGGAGGGAGGGCACCCGGCCAGCCTAGGCCCGGCCGCGGACCGGTGTGACCCGGTGTCGGGAGCGGCTGGCAGGATGGAGGCCATGTCGATCGGGTACTGGAGCCAGGTGCAAGCAGCCGGGTTCGAGGTCCCGTCCGACCGGCCGCTGAGCGACCTGACCGCCGAGCTGACGACCATGCTCGGCTCCAGCGACGCCGAGGTCCGCGACGGCACCGCCTACCCCGCGCTGGCCACCTGGATCGAGCGCGGGGTCTACGACGACCTGCTGCCCGGACTGGGCGACGGCATGGCCGTGGGGCTCTCCGTCGGGCTGGGCGAGACCGACACCGACAGCGTCTTCCGCCGCAGCTTCAGCGCCCTGATCCTCGCCGAGTGCCTCGAGCGCGACAACGACCACCACCTCGTGCCCGGCCAGAAGGTCATGGAGTGGGGCGACCGTCTCGCGACCTGGCTGCTCGCCGAGCGCGACACCCGCGGCTTCGTGCCCGGCAAGGGCTGGGCCCACACGATGGCCCACGGCGCCGACGCGATCGGCGCGCTCGCCGACTCCCCGCACCTGGCCGGGCCGGAGCACGCGGTGCTGCTCGACGTCCTGGCCGAGCGCGTCCTCCAGCAGTCGCCGCAGGCCCCCCTGCTCTCCGGCGAGATCGACCGGATCGTCCACGCGGTCATGCGCATCCTGCGCCGCAACACCCTCGGGACCGACGTCCTCGAGCCGTGGGTGCACCACGTGGGCGCCGGTGGCAACCCGTTCGGCCAGGGCGGCGACAGCGACCCGTTCCCCCCGACCGCCATGCCGCAGGCGTTCCTGCGCGCGCTGTTCCTGCAGCTGTCGCTGGCCCCCGCCGCACCCCTGGTGCGGCCCGACCTCCTCCTCGTCGTCATCGAGGCGTTGCGCCGGACCAACGTGCACTACCTGCTCCCGCCCACCGACTAGCCTGCGGAGCATGACTGACACCACGGGGCAGACCACCGGCCACAGCGGCGAGGTCGCCGTCCAGGTCGCACGCGCGCACGGCGTCGAGACGATGTTCACGCTCTCGGGGGCGCACGTCTTCCCGATGTACGACGGCGCCGTGCGGAGCAACCAGGAGGGCCACGAGCCGCAGGTGCGGCTGCTCGACGTGCGCCACGAGCAGACCGCCGCGTTCGCCGCTGAGGCCACCGGGAAGCTCACCCGGGTCCCCGGGCTCGCCGTCCTCACCGCCGGGCCGGGCGTCACCAACGGCATCAGCGCGATCGCGCAGGCCCAGTTCGCCGGCTCCCCCATGGTCGTCGTCGGCGGGCGCGCCCCCCAGAACCGTTGGGGCACCGGCTCGCTGCAGGAGCTCGACCAGCCCCCGATCATCGCCCCGGTGTCGAAGTCGGCGAAGACCCTGATGACCGCCGCCGAGATCGCGCCGGGCATGGACGAGGCCTTCACGCTGGCCCGGTCGAGCCACCGCGGACCGGTCTTCGTCGACGTGCCGATGGACGAGTTCTTCGCGCCGTCGTCCGGCGAGGTGCGTGAGGGGCGCGGCGAGCGGATCGAGCCCGACCCCGACGCGATCGCTGCGGTGGCCCGGCTGCTCGCGCAGGCCCGCCGTCCCGTCCTGGTCCTCGGCACGGACGTGTGGGCCGACCACGCCGAGGAGGCCGCGCTGCGGTTCGTCGAGGACCTCGGCATCCCGACCCTCACCAATGGGATGGGACGTGGCGTGATCCCGGGCGGGCACCGCTCGCTGGTCACCAAGGCGCGCGGCGCGGCGCTCTCCGGCGCCGACCTCGTGGTCGTCGTGGGCACCCCGCTGGACTTCCGGCTCGGCTACGGCGCGTTTGGCGGCCCCGACAAGAACCCCGAGGGAGCCTTCGCCCGCGTGGTGCACGTCGCGGACTCCCCCGGCCAGGTCGCGCGGCACGCCGACCTCGCCGGCTCCGTGTCCGGCGACCTGACGACCGTCCTCGACGGCCTCCAGGCCGCGATCGAGGGCGGCGACAGGCCGGACTGGTCCGACTGGGCGGACGGGCTGCGCGACCAGGTGCGGTCCGCTGCGGAGCGCGACGCCCAGCTCCTCACCGCCGAGGCCGATCCGATCCACCCCGCCCGGATCTACGGCGAGCTCGTCCCGCGGCTGGCCGACGACTCGGTGGTCATCGGCGACGGCGGCGACTTCGTCTCCTTCGCCGGCAAGTACGTCGAGCCGAAGCGGCCCGGCGGCTGGCTCGACCCCGGCCCCTACGGCTGCCTCGGCGCCGGGCTCGGCGCGGCGATCGCCGCCCGGATCGCCCGCCCGAGCGCGCAGGTCACCCTGCTGCTCGGTGACGGCGCCGCCGGCTTCTCGCTGATGGACGTCGACACCCTCGTGCGCCACGACCTGCCGGTCGTGATGGTGATGGGCAACAACTCCGCGTGGGGCCTGGAGAAGGGCCCGATGCAGATGCTCTACGGCTACGACGTGGTCGCCGATCTCGCCCAGCGCACGCCCTACGACGAGGTGGTCCGCGCCCTCGGCGGTGCCGGTGAGACCGTGACCGACCCGAAGCAGATCGGTCCGGCGCTCGACCGCGCGTACGCCGCCGGGGTGCCCTACCTCGTCAACGTCATCACCGACGTCGAGGCGGCCTACCCGCGCAGCACCTTCGGGATCTGAGGGGCGCGGTGGTGGAGGTCAGGCTCGCGCGCCCCGACGAGCACGAGCAGGTCGGCGACCTGACGGTCCGCGCGTACGCCACGTTCACCCGGGGCCCGGCGGATCCCTACGTCGCGGTGCTGCGCGACGCGGCCGCGCGTGCGGCCGGCGGCGAGCTGTGGGTGGCGGTCGAGGGCGAGCGGCTGCTCGGCAACGTCACCTACTGCCCGCCGGGCTCGGCGTTCCGCGAGGTCAGCCGCGACCACGAGGGCGAGTTCCGGATGCTCGCCGTCGACCCGGCAGCGCGCGGCGCCGGGGCCGGCACCGCGCTGGCATGGTCTCTGCGAGGAGCGGGCCCGGGCGCACGGCGCGACGCGGCATGGCGCTGTCGACGCTGGCCGCAGATGAGCGACGCCCACCGCATCTACCGGCGCCTGGGCTACGACCGCGACCCCGCGCGGGACTGGTCCCCGCTGCCCGGCGTGCGAGCTGATGGCGTTCAGCCAAGACCCTCTGAGTCAGCAGGCGTGGCCCGTCGGTCGGGTCCTCGACGTCGTCGAAGCAGACCGTGCCCCACGGGAGGGCGGCCATCTCGGTCTCCCCCGAGCGCACCCACTGCCAGGTCTCCCACGACCCGTCGTCCGCGGCCACCGCCGTGACGACGACCCCTGCGGCGGTGAGCCACGACCGGTAGGTCGCGACCCTCGTCGGTCGTCCCCGAGCCGAGGGGCACCTCGCCCACCGGCCGCAGCCCGACGAGACCCGCCCGGTCGGCGGTCTGCACCACGACCTCGAGGGCGGCGGGGTCCGACGCCGACGTGACGACGACGGACTGCGCCGTCGTAGCCGGTGAGGTAGCCCGGGCTCACGCCGTGGACCCTCGGGTCGGGGACCTCGAGCGCGTAGACCGAGCCGTCCGCACCGGGTCCGTCGACCACGAGCGTCCGGCCCCGAGCCGTCGTCCTCGACGCGCGCGCGGTAGCCGAGGCCGCCGTCGTCGAGCGCGACCTGACGCTCCCCGACGCCGATGGTGCCGGTGGACACGCTCGTCACGGAGGGCAGGTCGTCGGCGCTGTCGGCGTCGCAGGGCGTGGTGGCCTCCGGCACCTGCACGCGGCAGCCCTCCTCCCCCGGTCGCAGCACACCGTCCTCGCCGAGCATCCACACGTAGGTGTCCACGACGTACGTCTCCGGGCGGAGCAGGGTCATCTGGCCCGCCGACCGGGCGAACGCGTTCACCGAGCGGGTCGAGACCAGCCGTGCGTCCTCGACCCCGAACGACAGGAGGTGCACCCGGTCGTAGTACGCGGTCGCCGAGCCGGGGACCACGGCGTCGCCGGACGCGAGCAGCGACGGGTCCTCCGGCACGGCCTGCACCAGCAGCCCGTCGCGCAGGTCGAGGACGACCGGCTCGAAGAGGGCGCCGGGGCCGCCGAGCGTCGGTGGTGTAGAGGACCAGCTCCTGGTCACCGTCGGCGTCGGCGTCGATCGGGTCGAGGGCGTTGACCCCAATGGTCGTCCCGAGGGCGACCACGCCGTAGGCCTCCTCCCCCGTGGTGCTGAGCGTCGTCTGCACCCGGGTACGGCCGTCGTGGCCCTCGCTGGGCTCGGCGAGGAACTCGACCTTCTCCCTCGTGCCGTCACCGTCGAGGTCGAGGCGGGCCGGTGTGGACAGGTCGTCGGGGGCCCAGCCGCGCCCGACGTCGGGAGGGAGCTGGACCTGGGGAGCGTCGGGCTGGGGGGCCAGCCGGTCCGACCTCGGCCCGCCAGCGACGCCGTGGAGGACCACGCCGAGGACCAGCAGGACGGCGGCGGCGGTCGCCAGCAACGCCCACGGCGACTGCCACTGCGGGCGCGGCTCGACCGCGGGCCCCAGCGGCGCCAGGTCGCCGGCCTGCACGAGGTCGGCGCGGGCCGCCAGCGCGGCGCGCAGCCGCTCCTCGATCGCCGGGACGGTGTCGTGCGTGCTCATCGCTGCTCCTTCCCCGAGGTCGTGGTGGCCGTGGTCGTGGTCGTGGTCATGGCCTTCTCCAGCGCCACCAGCGCGCGACTGGCGGTCGACTTCACGGTGCCCGTGCTGATGCCCAGCGTCGCGGCGATCTCCGCCTCCGACAGGTTCGACCAGTAGCGCAGCACCAGCACCTCGCGCTGTCGCGGTGCGATGCTCTGCAGCGCGGCGATCACCTCGCGGTGCTCCTCCGCGAGCACGGCGGCGTCCTCGGGCGTCGGTGGAGCGAGGTCGTGCGGCGGCGAGTAGGCCCGTGCCGTACGCCGCCGGCGCAACGCGGACCGCCCCGTGTTGACCACCGCCGTCCGCAGGTAGGCCAGCGCCTTGGACGGGTCGCGCACGGCGTCGGGGCGCCGCGCCAGCGCCGCGAACGCGTCCTGCACGACGTCCTCCGCCGAGGCGATGTCATCCACCAGCAGCACCGCGAGCCGCACCAGGGACAGCCGGTGGGCAGCGTAGAGCTCGGTGATCTCCACCGCGGGCTCCATCGCGACCGTCCTCGTGCTCATGTCTGGTAGACGTGTGTACGAGCGTCAGGTTGCCGCACCGGCGCACGAATCTCCGGGAGGACCCCATGTCGCAGCTCGAGCCCGCGTCGCTGACCTTCGTCGTCGGCGAGGACGACACCGCCCTCGCCGTGGGGTCGGGCTCGCTCCCGGTGCTGGGCACGCCGCGCCTGCTGGCCTGGCTCGAGGCCGCGACCTGCGCCTGCGTGGCGCCCGTGGTCCCCGACGGCTCCACCAGCGTCGGCACGCGCGTGCAGGTCGAGCACCTCGCGGCCAGCCCGGTCGGCGCGCAGGTCGAGGTGAGCGCGTCGAGCGTCTACGCCGACGGCCGGCTGCACCGCTTCACCGTCAGCGCGCGCGACACGCGCTCCGGCAAGGTGCTGGCGGCCGGCGAGGTGACCCGCGTCGTGGTGGATGCGGAGCGGTTCCTCTCACGGCTGTGAGGAGGCGAGGACCTCCGGACGTGCAGAAGTCCCCGCCGGTGGGCGGGGACTTCGGCGACTGACGTGCTGAGGCGCGTCAGGCGTTGGGGCGCTTGCCGTGGTTCGCGCCCTTCTTCTTGCGCGCGCGGCGCTTGCGTCCGGTCTTGCCCATGTCGTCCTCCTGGAATCGGTGCTCCGGGCAGTGTGTCAAAGCCACGGCCCCGGAGCGAATCGGGTCGGGCGGGTCAGTCCGCGCGGCGCTCGGTGATCTGCACGCTGACCTCGCGGAGCTGGAGCCGCACCCGGTCGCGGAGGGACTCCGGGGCCGACTCCGAGCAGGACCGCTGGACGAGATGCTTCACCGCGCGCTGGAGGTCGTAGCGCTCGAGGCAGGGACCGCACTCGCGCAGGTGCATCTCGACCACGGCGCAGTCGGCCTGGTCGAGCTCGTTGTCGAGCAGGTAGACGATGCGCTCGATGTAGTCGACGCAGTCGTCACGCCCGTGCTGGTGCTCGCTCACGCCTTCTTCCCCCCCTCGGTGGCCGCGTCGACGGCGGACGTCGGCAGCAGGTCGTTGGTGCGCACGTAGTCGGCGAGCATGTCGCGCAGCTGGCGGCGGCCACGGTGCAGGCGGGACATCACGGTGCCGATCGGCGTGTCCATGATCTCCGCGATCTCCTTGTAGGGGAACCCCTCGACGTCGGCGAGGTAGACCGCGAGGCGGAACTCCTCGGGAAGCCGCTGGAGCGCGTCCTTGACCTCCGAGTCGGGCAGGTGCTCCAACGCCTCCATCTCCGCCGAGCGCAGCCCCGTCGAGGAGTGCGACTCCGCGCGGGCCAGCTGCCAGTCCTCGACGTCCTCGGACATCGACTGCTGCGGCTGGCGCTGCTTCTTGCGGTAGGAGTTGATGTAGGTGTTGGTCAGGATGCGGTAGAGCCAGGCCTTGAGGTTGGTGCCGGGCCTGAACTGGTGGAAGGCGCTGTAGGCCTTCGCGAAGGTCTCCTGCACGAGGTCCTCGGCGTCCGCGGGATTGCGCGTCATGCGCATGGCGGCGCCGTAGAGCTGGTCCAGGAACGGGAGCGCGTCGCGCTCGAAGCGAGCCGAGCGCTCGTCGGTGGACTCCTCGGCGAGGGGCTTCTCGGTGTCGGACGCAGCGTCCGTGAGCGATTCAGTCATCGCCTCCCACAGTAGCGCTGTTGCGGCAGCGTCGATGCCACGCTCCTGGCGTTCGGGTCGGTCGAGGGTCTGTGACTGCACACAGGCTCCAACACCTCACCTCGTCGAGGGATTCCCGACGACCTCGCGCACCAGCCACTCGAGCGTGGACTCCACCACGATGCCCATCGCCTCCTCCTGGGTCACCTCGCCGCGCGCGGGCACCTTGAGGCCGTGGTCACCGCCGGGGACGATCACGACGTCGAGGCCTGGCGCGTCGCCCGGCAGCTCCTCGGGACGTCCCATCGGGTCGCGCTCGCCCTGCACGACCAGCGTCGGCAGGCCGGTCCCCAGGAGCTCGGGCAGCCGGGTCGGCTCGGTCCTCCCCGGCTGGTGCAGCGGGAACGAGAGTGCCAGGCAGCCGGTCGCACCGAGCGACCTCGCCGTCCGCGCGGCCGAGCGGGCGCCGGCGGAGCGGCCGCCCACCACGAGCGGGGTGCGCACGCGCATCACGTCGGCGGCGCAGCGCAGGGCCGCGTCGAGGGTCGGCGGGGCGGTCGCGATCCTGCGGCCCGCGACGCGCCACGGCTGCTCGAACAGCACCACGCTCACCCCCTGGGCGGGCAGCGCGTCGGCGAGCGCCCACAGGTCGCGCGACTCCACGCCGCCGCCGGCGCCGTGGCTGAGCAGGAGCGTGGCGATCGGTCGCGGGGAGCGCCGGGTGTGCAGGCGGCCCTCGCCGTGCGGGGTGGCGACGCTGCGGACGGTGGCCTTCTTCACGAGGTGGCCTCCAGCGGCTCGACGAGCTCGGGGCCGTTGTTGCGCACGTTGCTGACCAGGCGCGGCACGGCGTACGCCTCGAGGCGTCCCGGCGCCGCGGGCACGAGCAGCGAGGTGTCGCCCGCCGTGGTCGGGTCGAGCCAGGCGCCCCAGCGCTCGCGCTCGACCATGAGCGGCATCCGGTCGTGGATGTGGCCGAGCTCGTCCTCGGCCTGGGTGGTGAGGACCGTGCAGGTCCACCGGAAGCGGTGCGGGTCGTCCTCGGCGCGGGTGGGGTCGCGCCAGATCTCGTAGAGCCCCGCCATCGCGAGCACGCCGCCGTCCTTGGGCCGGATGAAGAACGGCTGCTTGACCGGCTTGCCCTTCGCGTCCTCCTGCGAGCTCGGGTACCACTCGAAGTAGCCGTCGGCCGGCAGCAGCGCGCGCCGGGTCGCGAACGCCTTGCGGAAGGCCGGCTTCTCCGCGACCGTCTCCACCCGCGCGTTGATCATCCGTGTGCCGATCGAGGGGTCCTTGGCCCACGACGGGACCAGGCCCCACGTGAGCACCCGGAGCTGGCGCTGCGGACCTCCGTCGTCGCCGGACCCCCGGGACGGCGCCCGCTCGACGACGGCGTAGACCTCCTTGGTCGGCGCCACGTTGTAGTCGGGCGCGAGGGGCGCCTCGATGCGGCTCTCGACGACCTCGAACTCCTCGACGAGGTCGTCAGGTTCCCGGGAGGAGGCGTAGCGGCCGCACATGTGCCGACCCTAGCGTCAGCCGCGCGCCAGCTCGTCGAGCAGCATCCCGGTGACCTCGTCGCTCTCCGGGACCCCCTCGACCCACACGCGCGCCTGCACCGAGTCCTCGGGTCCGGCCAGGAGCGTGCGGAGCAGACCGACCCGCCGACCGAGCAGGTCGTCGCGCCGGGTGAGCACCGCGACCCGCCGGGTCCCGAGGCGGGCCACGGTCTCGTCGCGGGCGAAGACGGTGCGCGCCATCTCCCCGGCGCGAGCCAGCCGCATCGCCCGCGTGAAGTGGTCGCCCGGCCCGTCGGACGGGTCGTCGCCGAGGGGCACCGCGCAGAGCACCAGCGCGTGCGTGCGCAGGGAGTCCTCACCGCAGCGGTGCAGCTCGGTGAGCCGGCTGCGCAGGTGCGCCTGGCTGGACAGGCCGGTGAGCGGGTCGTCGCAGGAGAGCTGGTGGAGGTAGCCGAGGGTGGTCTCGCCCCACGCGAGGACCACCGCCGACACCACGTCGTACGACGGGTCGCACCCGCCGACGGCCTGCGACGTCGCGCGCAGGCCCTCCAGCACCTCCTGCAGCGCCGCACCGTCGCGGGCCAGGTCCTGGCCCACGACGGCGCACGCCCCCCGGACGTCCGTCCCCGAGGCGAGCGCCTCCCCCACGGCCTCGAACCGGTGCGGCAACCCCGACCGCGATCCCGGCAGACCTGGTGCGCCCGCCCCGGGGCCGGCTGCCGTGGCACGACGCCAACGATCGGCGAACATCCGCACGGCACACCCCCACCCCTGGTCCTGTTGTCAGGAGTGGGACGCACCGCCCGGCCGGCCGTGACGCGGGAACGGAGACTTTTCTGCCGTCTTCGCCCGAGGGGCGCCCGCCGCATGGCACGAGGGCTAGAGTCACGAGGGTCGGCACGCCCGTGCCGGACGCGTCCTGGAGCCGGCCCATGAGCACTGCCACCAGTGTGGAGTCCTCCTCGGACGCCGAGCTCATCTCGGCGGTCCGCGGCGGGGACGTCGACGCCTACGGCGTGCTCTTCGAGCGCCACGTCGACGCCGCTCGACGCCTCGCGCGCCAGGTGGCGCCCGCCGGGGACGCGGAGGACCTGGTCTCCGACGCCTTCATCAAGGTGCTCGGCGTGCTGCGCCGCGGCGGCGGACCCGACGTCGCGTTCCGGGCCTACCTGCTGACCGCCGTCCGGCGCCTGCAGGTCGACCGGTTCCGCGCCGGCGCCCGCCTCCACACGACCGACGACATGGAGGCCTTCGACCCGGGCGTGCCGTTCCGCGACACGGCCGTGGAGGGCTTCGAGAGCGCCGCCGCCGCAGCAGCGTTCGCCTCCCTGCCCGAGCGCTGGCAGCTCGTCCTGTGGCACACCGAGGTCGAGGGCGACAAGCCCGCCGACATCGCGCCGCTGCTCGGGATGAGCCCCAACTCCGTGTCCGCGCTGGCCTACCGCGCCCGGGAGGGCCTGCGCCAGGCCTTCCTCGCCCAGCACGCGGCCGCGCTCGACGACGACACGTGCCGGTGGACGCACGCGCAGCTCGGGGCCTACGTCCGCCACGCCACGTCGCGGCGCGACGCCGCCAAGGTGGAGCACCACCTCGAGGGGTGCCGAGCCTGCACCGCGCTCCACCTCGAGCTCACCGAGGTCAACTCCCACCTCGGGGCGCTGCTGGCGCCGCTGCTGCTCGGCGGCGCCGCGACGGCCTACCTCGGCTCGGCGGCCGGGGGCGTGGCCGCGCCGCTCGGGGTGGGGATCCTGCTCGGCCGGGTCCGCGACGCCCTGGCCGCCAACGCCGGCACCGCCGCGGTGGTGGGCGTGGCGGCCAGCGTCGCCGTCGTCGGCGGTGCGGTGTCCCTCGGACTGCGCCAGGCCGACCGCGTGGCCACCGAGCCGCCGGCCGCCGCGCCCGCCGCCGTGGCGCCGGTCGTCCCGGGGGACGGCGGGTCGCTCCGTTCCCGCGTGCGCACCGACGGAGGGACCGCCCCCGGACCCGTCGACCCCCTCGACCCCGCCGTCCCGCTCGAGCAGCCGGTCTCCGCCACCGAGCCCGGCCCGGGCACGGACACCGCCACCCCGACCGACGAGCCGTCCGACGGGTCGACCCCGACCGACGCGCCGACCGACGGGCCGACGCCGACCGACGGGCCCACGCCCACGTCCGGCCCCACCGCGACCCCCACGGCAACCCCCACGTCCAGCCCCACGTCCAGCCCCACCGCCTCCCCCACCCCCTCACCGGACCCGAGCCCGACGGCCGGCCCGGACCCGACGACGAGCCCGTCCCCGGACCCGACGCCCGGCCCCGACCCGACGACGAGCCCGGACCCGAGCCCCGAGCCCACCCCCGACCCCACGCCCACGCCCGATCCCACGCCGACGCCCGACCCCACGCCGGACCCACCGCCCGTGCCGGTCGACGTCGCGGTCAGCGGCACGACCACCGGTCGGGTGCCGCTCGTCGGCGTCGACCTCACGGTCGCCGGTCTGGCCGACGGCGGCACGGCTCGCCTGGACGTGACCCTGACCCGGGTCGTGCTGCTGCTGTCGACCGATGCACGCTGCCGGACGACGGCCGCGGGCCTGGCGTGCGACGTCGGCACGGCCGACACCTCCCCGGTGCGCCTCCGCATGGTCGCCCTCACGGGCGCCACGGTGAGCGCGAGCATCGCGCCTGCTGCCGACGACCCCGACCCGGCCAACAACACCTGGCGCGCCGTCCTCGACTGACCTCCACCCCACCGGACGGGGCAGCACTCCCCGGTGATCGTGTAGACAGGGCTCATGACGATCACCCGGTTGCTCGCCCGTCCCATGCTGGCCTCCATCTTCGTCGCCGGGGGCATCAATGCCCTCCGCAACTCCGAGGCCCATGCCGTCAAGGCCAAGAAGGTGACCGACAGGGTGGTCCCGATGGCCCAGCAGGCCGTCCCGAAGGCCCCGATCCCCACCGACGCGACCACGCTCGTGCGGATCAACGCGGGTGCCCAGATCCTCGCCGCGGCCGCCCTGGCCACCGGCCGCGCCCCGCGCATCAGCGCGGCCGTGCTCGCCGCGTCGCTCGTGCCGACGACCCTCGCCGGTCACCCGTTCTGGGAGGAGAGCGACCCCAAGGCCAAGGCCGCCCAGCGTCTGCAGTTCATCAAGAACACCTCCATCTTCGGCGGCCTGCTGCTCGCGGGCGTTGACACCGAGGGCCAGCCCGGACTGGCGTGGCGTGCCCGTCGCGCGGCCAAGGACGTGCGCCGCGAGGCCGCGCAGGTCGCCAAGGACGCGCGCCGCGAGGCGAAACTGGCCAAGGCCCAGCTCGTCTGATCTCGATAGGGTGCGCGGGTGACCGAGCCCGCCCCCGTCCCGGACCCCTGGCCGGCGCCCCGACCCGAGGCGCCGGTCGACCGGGTCGTCGCGCTGCCGGGCAGCAAGTCGTTGACCAACCGCGCGCTGCTGCTCGCGGCGATCGCCGACGGCCCGAGCGTCCTGCGCCGGCCGCTGCGCTCGCGCGACACGCTGCTGATGGCCGCCGCGCTGCGATCCCTCGGCACCGCCGTCGACGACCGTGACGGCGACTGGGTGGTGACCCCCGGCGCCTGGCAGTCCGACGCCGACGTCGACTGCGGCCTCGCGGGCACCGTCATGCGCTTCGTGCCGCCCGTGGTCGGCCTCGCGCGGGGCTCGGTGCGCTTCGACGGCGACCCGCACATGCGCACGCGTCCCGTCGGTCCCATGCTGTCGGCCCTGTCCGCGCTCGGCGTCGCGCTCGACGACGGCGGCCGGGGCGCCCTGCCGTTCGTCGTCCACGGCTCCGGTGCGGTGCCCGGCGGCACGGTCACCATCGATGCGAGCGCCTCGTCGCAGTTCGTCTCCGCGCTCCTGCTCGCCGGTGCCCGCTACGACCGCGGCGTCGACGTGCGCCACGTCGGGAAGCCCGTCCCGTCGCTGCCCCACATCGAGATGACCGTGCAGATGCTGCGCCAGCGCGGCGTCGAGGTCGACGACTCCGACGCCAACCGCTGGGCGGTCGCCCCGGGACCGGTCGGCGCGCTCGACGACGACGTCGAGCCCGACCTCTCCAACGCGGCCCCCTTCCTCGCGCTCGCCGCGGCGACCGGCGGCCGGGTCCGCGTCACCGGGTGGCCGTCCACGACCACCCAGCCCGGCGACGAGCTCCGCGAGATCCTCTCCCTGATGGGGTGCACCGTCACCCTCGCCGACGGCGACCTCGTCGTGGAGGGTCCCGAGCGGCTCTCCGGCGTCGACCTCGACCTCCACGACGTGGGCGAGCTGACCCCCGCAGTCGCCGCTCTGTGCGCCCTGGCCGGCACGCCGTCGCACCTGCGCGGCGTGGCCCACATCCGCGGCCACGAGACCGACCGCATCACCGCGCTGGCCACCGAGCTCGGACGTCTCGGCGCCGACGTCACCGAGCGCGAGGACGGGCTCTCGATCCGCCCCGCGCCGCTGCACGGCGGCACGTTCGGCACCTACGCCGACCACCGGATGGCCCATGCCGGCGTGATCCTGGGGCTCGCCGTCGACGACGTGCTCGTCGAGGACGTCGCCACGACGTCCAAGACGTTCCCCGACTTCGCCGGGGCGTGGCGCTCGGCCGTCCTCGGCGAGGACCGCCCGTGACCGGCCGCTACTCCGAGCACGACCACGAGCACTACGAGCGCCCCCGCCGGCGCACGCGCCCGCGCACCAAGGACCGCCCGACCTACGACGACGCCGTGCCGGCCCGCGTGGTCACCGTCGACCGCGGCCGCTTCACGCTGCTGCTCGACGGGCGGCGGGTGATGGCGATGAAGTCGCGGCCCCTGGGCCGCAAGGGCGTCGTCGTGGGCGACCACGTGCGGGTGGTCGGCGACACCACGGGCGCCGACGGGTCCCTGGCGCGCATCGTCGAGGTGGTCGAGCGCTCCACGACGCTGCGCCGCACGGCCGACGACGACGACCCGGTGGAGCGGGTGATCGTCTCCAACGCCGACCAGCTCGTCGTCGTGACCGCGCTGGCCGACCCCGAGCCGCGGCCGCGACTGATCGACCGCGCGCTGGTCGCGGCCTACGACGCCGGCATGACGCCGCTGCTGTGCCTCACCAAGGCCGACCTGGCCGACCCCGAGGTGCTGCTGTCGACCTACCGCTCCCTCGGCGTGCCGTGGGTGGTCACCCAGCTGAAGGGAGAGGGCGCGGGCGACCTGACCGAGCTGCTCGACCGGCTGCGCGGGCGCACCAGCGTCTTCGTCGGTCACAGCGGCGTCGGCAAGTCCACCCTGGTCAACGCACTCATTCCCGGCGCGCACCGCGAGGTGGGCATCGTCAACGCCGTCACCGGTCGCGGTCGCCACACCTCCACCAGTGCCTACCTCCTCGAGCTGCCCGGCGCCGAGGGCTGGATCATCGACACCCCCGGCATCCGCTCGTTCGGCCTGGCCCACGTGCAGCCGGAGAACCTCATCGAGGCCTTCCCCGACCTCGACGAGATGACCGAGAGCTGCCCGCGCGGCTGCACCCACGGCGCGGGCGAGCCGGAGTGCGGTCTCGACGAGGCCGTCGCCGAGGGCCACGCCGATCCCGACCGGGTCGAGTCCTTCCGCCGGCTGCTCGCCGCGCGCGAGGGCGCCACCGACTGGTGAGTGCCCCTAGCCTGTGCCCATGCCCCTCTCCGGCTCCCACGACCACACCGATGACCTGAGGCTCGCCCACCTGCTCGCCGACGACGCCGACTCCCTCACCTCGGCGCGCTTCAAGGCCCTCGACCTCCACGTCATGAGCAAGCCCGACCTCAGCCCCGTCACGGACGCCGACCGCTCGGTCGAGGAGGGCATCCGCCGCACGCTGTCGCGGGTCCGCTCGCGCGACGCGGTCGTCGGCGAGGAGGAGGGCACCACCGGTCACAGCCAGCGCCGCTGGATCGTCGACCCCATCGACGGCACCAAGAACTACGTGCGCGGCGTGCCGGTGTGGGCGACGCTGATCGCCCTGGCGATCGACGACGAGGTCGTCCTGGGCGTGGTCTCGGCGCCGCAGCTGCAGCGCCGGTGGTGGGCCTCGACGGGTGCCGGTGCCTGGACGGGCCGCTCGCTGCTGAAGGCGACGCGCTGCGAGGTCTCCGACGTACGCCGCCTCGAGGACGCCTCGCTGAGCTACTCCTCGCTGTCCGGCTGGGACGAGCGCGACCGGCTCGACGACTTCGTCTCGCTCTCGCGCCGCTGCTGGCGCACCCGGGCCTACGGCGACTTCTGGTCCTACATGCTGCTCGCCGAGGGTGCGGTCGACATCGCGGCCGAGCCCGAGCTCGAGCTCTACGACATGGCGGCCCTCGACGTCATCGTGCGCGAGGCCGGCGGCCGGTTCACCTCCCTCGACGGCACCGACGGCCCGTGGGGAGGCAACGCGCTGGCCACCAACGGACACCTCCACGACGCGGCGCTCGGCTTCCTCGGCACGATCCCCGACGACGGCTCCGACCCCGACGTCCCGCGCCGCGGACCCGGCACCGTCAGCAGCCTGCGCGACCGCCAGCCGCCGCCGGTCCTCGACTGAGGCCGGGCCGGGGCCTGTCCCCCGGGCCCGCCCTTGGCTACGGTGCTGTGCACGGTGCCGCACCACCGGCACCGTCACGTCACGAGAGGCGCAGACGATGAAGATCAGCGACGTGATCCACGCCAAGCCCGACCAGGCCGTGGTCACCATCCACCCCGACGCGACGGTGCGCGAGCTCGTCGCGCTGCTCCACGAGCACAACGTCGGTGCGCTCGTGGTCAGCGAGGACGGCGAGACCGTGGGCGGGATCGTCAGCGAGCGCGACGTCGTGCGCCGCCTGCACTCAGACGAGGCGGTGCTGGGCGCCGCCGTGCGCGACATCATGACCGCCGAGGTCCGCACCTGCTCGGCCGACGACGGCCTCACCGACCTCATGCAGACGATGACCGCCCACCGGGTCCGGCACGTCCCGGTGGTGGCCGAGGGACGGTTGACCGGCATCATCAGCATCGGTGACGTGGTGAAGAACCGCATCGGCGAGCTCGAGTTCGAGCGCGACCAGCTCGACAGCTACGTCCACCAGACCTGACCCACCCACTGATTGGAGCTCCCGTGAGCCAGAAGCCCGACGTCGACCCCCATCTGGGCGACGCGCCCACCGATCTGGAGATCACCGACCTCGTCGAGGGCGACGGTGCCGAGGCCACCTCCGGCTCGACCGTCTCGGTCCACTACGTCGGCGTCGCCCACTCCTCCGGCGAGGAGTTCGACGCCTCCTACAACCGCGGCGCCCCGCTGCAGTTTCGCCTCGGCATCGGCCAGGTCATCTCCGGCTGGGACACCGGCGTGCAGGGCATGAAGGTGGGCGGTCGCCGCCGCCTCGTCATCCCGCCGCACCTGGGCTACGGCGACCGGGGCGCGGGCGGCGCGATCAAGCCCGGCGAGACCCTGATCTTCGTGGTCGACCTGCTCGAGGTGCGCTGAACCTCATCGCCTCACTGCTGGGCGTCGTGGACCAGGATCGCCACCTGCACCCTGTTCTCGACGCCCAGCTTGGCGAAGAGCCGGCCGACGTGGGTCTTCACCGTCGGTACACCCATGTAGAGCTCCGCGGCGATCTCGGCGTTGCTGAGCCCGCGGGCCACCCCGTCCGCGACCTCGCGCTCGCGCTCGGTGAGGACGTCGAGCGCGGCCTGCGCCTCCCGGGCACGGCCGCGCACCCGGTCGACGGGCTCGTCGCGGGTCAGCGCTGCGATCAGCTGCGCGGTCACGCTCGGGGACAGCATCGGCTGGCCCGCCGCCACCGCGCGGATCGCCTCGACGAGGCGCGCCGGCGGGGTGTCCTTCAGGAGGAAGCCCGCCGCACCGGTGCGTAGGGCCCGCAGGACCATGTCGTCGGTGTCGAACGTCGTCAGCACGATGATCCGCAGCTCGGGGTGGGTGCGCAGCAGCTCCTCGGTCGCACTGAGCCCGTCGCGCACCGGCATCCGGATGTCCATGAGCACTACGTCGGCGCCCGACGCCGGCACGACGCTGAGGGCCTCCTCGCCGTCGCCCGCCTCGGCCACGACCCGGATCCCGGACCCGCCGCCGAGCATCATGCCGAGCGCGGCGCGCACCATCGGGTCGTCGTCGACGACCGCGAGGGCGATCTGCGCCGAGTCCCCCGGGGTGCCGCTCACGAGTCCCACGGTATCCAGGCGCGCACGGCGTAGCCCCCGGCGGTGTCGGTGCCGTGGCTGATGCGTCCCCCGGCCAGCGCGGCGCGCTCGGCCAGCCCGATCAGGCCCAGGCCGGAGGCCGGCAGCGTGGTGGTGGCCGCGGCCGGGGGCGAGACCGGTCGGGCGTTGCGCACCTCGACGGTGATGCCGTCCTGCGGGGTGCCGGCCAGCTCCACGGTGACCGACGTCCCCGACGCGTGCTTGCGCACGTTGGTCAGCGCCTCCTGCACGATGCGGTAGGCGGTGCGCCCGGTGCCGGCGGGGACCTGGCCCGCCAGCCGGTCGGTGAGGCGTACGCGCATCCCGCCGGCGGCCTCCTCCCCCACCAGGTCGGCGACCGCGTCGATGCCGGGCTGGGGCCGCTCCGGCACGCCGTCGCCGGGGCTGGTGGGGTCGCGCAGCACCCCGAGCACGGCCCGCAGGTCCGACAGCGCGCGGTGGGCGTTGTCCTCGATGGAGCGAGCAGCGGCGCCCCGCTCCTCCTCCGACAGGTCCGTGCGGTAGCTCAGCGTGCCGGCGTTCATCGCCACGAGGGAGATCCGGTGCGCCAGGACGTCGTGCATCTCCCGTGCGATCCGGGTGCGCTCGGCGGCCCGGGCCTGCGCGACGCGCGCCTGCTGCTCTCGCTCGGCAGTGACGGCGCGGTCGCGGTAGGACTCCACCAGCTCGCGCTGGGAGCCCATCGCGTAGCCGGTGGCGACCAGGATGCCGTTGACCAGCAGCCCGAACGCTGCGGCCACCCACAGCGGCAGCTCGTCCTCCGCGATGCCGATCCGCTCCTGCACCACGCCCGAGAGGATGCTCAGCGGCAGCACGAGCGCCAGCAGGCGCCCGCGACGGTGCGAGGCCAGCGACCCCACGACCCACGACGCCGGACCCGCGCTGGCGGCCGAGACGAAGCCGAAGCCCGTCAGGACCAGCGCGACCCCCGCCGGGTAGCGGTGGCGCCAGCGCACCAGCACGAACGACAGCAGACCGAGGGCCGGGTCGCCGAACAGGAACCAGGTCAGCCTCGCGCCGGCGGTGCGCTCCCCGGCGGAGGCGAGCGGCGCCGCCCACACCAGCGCGCTGATCGCGAACGCCAGCGCGTAGCGCCAGGCCGAGCCCCACCGGCTGGCCCGCGGCGCGGCATCGTCCTGCAGCGGCATGCCCCGAGGCTAGGGCCACCGGCTCCACCCGGGCGTCCGACCCGGGTATCGGTGCGGGCGCGCGGAGGCGATACCGAGGTCGGAGGGCGGCGACCCCTGCGCCCGACGCGGTGCGGGTGGGAGGTCGCCCACGCTGGAGCCATGATCACAGTCGAGAACCTCACCAAGCGCTACGGCGGGTTCACCGCCGTCGACGACATCTCCTTCGAGGTGCGTCCGGGCAGCGTCGTCGGCTTCCTGGGCCCCAACGGGGCGGGCAAGTCGACCGCGATGCGGATGATGACCGGCCTGACGCCGGCCACGTCCGGACGCGCCACCATCCTGGGACAGACCTACCGCGAGCTGCACAACCCCGGCCGCCAGGTCGGCGTCATGCTCGACGCCTCCGCCCAGCACCCCGGCCGCACCGGCCGCGAGGTGCTGCGCGTGTCGGCCGTCTCGGTCGGCGTGTCCAAGGCCCGCGTCGAGGAGGTCCTCGCGCTCGTCGGCCTCACCGACGAGGAGGCCGGTCGCCGGGTGCGCAACTACTCGCTCGGCATGCGCCAACGCCTCGGCATCGCGGCCGCGCTGCTCGGCGAGCCCCAGGTGCTGGTCCTCGACGAGCCGGCCAACGGCCTGGACCCGCAGGGCATCCACTGGATGCGCGGGCTGCTGCGGCGCTTCGCCGACGGCGGCGGCACCGTGCTGCTGTCGAGCCACCTGCTCCACGAGGTGCAGATCGTCGCCGACGACCTCGTGATGATCGGTCGCGGCCGGATCGTGGCGATGGGCTCCAAGGACGAGCTGCTCAGCCGCGGCGGCACGACCGTGCACTCCACCGACGACACCCGCCTGGCGGGGCTCCTGGAGCAGGCCGAGGTGCCGTTCACCCGGACCGGGTCCGGCCTGGTGGTCGACGCCGAGGCCGGCGTGGTGGGTCGCCTGGCCGCCGCCGAGCAGGTCGTGCTCCTCGAGCTGCGCTCCGGCGGCTCGGAGGGCCTCGAAGAGATGTTCCTCGGCCTCACGGCCGCCACCTCACGTGAAGGAGACGCAGCATGAGCACCCCGACGACGTACGAGCAGGCGGCGCCCGGCGCCTCGCGCACCGCGCCCGCCATCCCGCTCGCCGGCAGCCCCGGCGTGCCGTTCGGACGCACGTTCCAGGCCGAGCTGCGCAAGATGGTGGACACCCGCGCCGGTCGGTGGATGGTGATCGTGATGGCCGCGACGGCCGTGCTGATCCTGGCCGGCTTCGTGGTCTGGGGCCCCGCCGAGGACGCGTCCTTCCAGGGGCTGCTCGAGCTCGCGACCCTGCCGCTGGCCATGCTCCTGCCCATCATCGGCATCATGGCCGCGACCGCCGAGTGGTCGCAGCGCACCGGGCTGGTCACCTTCGTCCTCGAGCCGCGCCGCGGGCGGGTGGTCGTCGCGAAGGCGCTCGCCGCGCTGGTCCTGGCGGCCGTCGTCCTCGCCGCGGCCGTCGCCGCCTCCGCCGTCGCCAACGTCGTGGGCGGCACGGGCGAGTGGGACCTGACGGCCGCGATGAGCGGCGGCGTGCTGCTCGCGCTGATGATCTACGTCCTGCAGGGCGTGGCGTTCGGCCTGCTGTTCCTCAACACGCCGGTCGCCATCGTCGCGGCGCTCGTGCTCCCGACGGTGTGGTCCATCGCCACCACGGCCGTCTCGGCCCTCGAGGACGCCGGCCGCTGGCTCAACCTCGACCAGGTGCTCCAGCCGCTCTTCGCCGGGGAGATGGCGGGCCAGGACTGGGCGCGCCTCGCCACCGCCGGTGCGGTGTGGGTGCTGCTGCCGCTCGCGGTCGGGACCCACCGGGTGCTGCACCGCGAGGTGAAGTAGCCCGTCAGCCGCGCCCGGTCACCAGGGCACGTCGATCTCGACGTCCCCGGTGGCGACCCTGGCCGCCAGCCCGCCCATCGTGACCACGTCACCGGGCGCGAGCTGGCGGCCGCGTCGCGTCTCGACCTCGCCGTTGACCTGCACGGCGCCGTCGGCGATCACCGGCTTGGCGTCGGCGCCGGACTCCACGAGGTTGGCGAGCTTGAGGAACTGACCGAGCCGGATCGAGTCGTCGCGGATCGGGACGTCGATGGGCTCGGGTGCGGGGTCGGAGGGCGCCATGGGGTCAGTGAACCAGCAGGCTGAGCGCGTGGATCAGCACGCCCACCAGTCCGCCCACGATCGTGCCGTTGATGCGGATGAACTGCAGGTCGCGTCCCACGTGCAGCTCGATGCGCTCCGCGGCCTCCTTGCCGTCCCACCGCTCGATGGTGTGGGTGATGACCGTGGTCAGCTCGGCGCCGTAGCGGCCGACGAGGAACACCGTGGCGTCGGCGGCGTGGCGGTCGAGCCGCTCGCGCAGCGCCGGCTCCTCGCGCAGCCGCTGGGCGAACGCGTTGAGCTCGGCCAGCAGGCGCACCCGCACCGCCCCCTCGCGGTCGCGGACCGAGGCGAGCAGCGCGGCCCGCATCGCCTTCCACAGCGAGATCGCGGTCGTGACGACCTGCGGGTGGTCGAGCAGGCGGGTCTTCAGCTGCTCGGCACGGGCGCGGGTCTGCTCGTCGTGCAGCAGGTCGGTGGCGAGCTGGCCGAGCATCGAGTCCAGGGCCTCGCGGGCGCGGTGGTGCGGGTCGTCACGGATGTCCTCCAGCCAGGTCAGCGCCTGGACGTGCAGCCGCGAGGTGACCGCGTCGTTGAGCCGCGGCGGCGCCCACCACGGTGCGCGCTCCTCGAGCACGCTCACGAAGGTGTCGGGGTTCTCCTGCAGCCACCGGTGCATCTCGTCGAGCGCGAGGTCGACGAGGCCCTGGTGGAGGTCGTCGCGCAGCACCTCCATCAGCATCGTGCCGAGCAGCGGCGAGATCGGCTCCTCGCGGAAGCGCGGCACGAGGGCGTGGGTGACCAGGTCGGCGACGTGCTCGTCGCGCACCTTGTCCAGCGCGATCGCCGCCACGTCGGTGGCCTCGTCGACGACCCGACGCGCGTTGGCAGGGTCGGCGAGCCAGTCGCCCACCCGCGCGGAGATGGTCGCCGCCGCCACCCGCTCGCGGATGACGTCCTCCTGGAGGAAGTTCTCCCCGACGAACTCCTGGAGCCCGCGGCCCAGCTCGTCCTTGCGTCGCGGCACCAGCGCGGTGTGCGGGATCGGCAGGCCCAGGGGGTGCCGGAACAGCGCCGTGACGGCGAACCAGTCGGCGATCGCACCCACCATGGACGCCTCGGCGCCGGCGTTGACGAACCCCCAGGCCCCGTCGCGGCCCAGCGTCGCGACGTACACGACGGCGGCGAGCAGGAGCAGGCCCACGGCCAGCGAGCGCATCTGCCGCAGCCCGCGGCGGCGGGCCTCGTCAGCGCCGGGGTCGGGCGTGATGAGGGGGACGGAGCCCGTGGGGGAGGTCGTGCTGGTGCTCATGGCGTCATCCTCCCCCACGACCCGCGGCCGACCGCGTGCCAGAATGCGCCGCATGCCTCGCACCGTGATCACCTTCGGGACGTTCGACGTGTTCCACGTCGGGCACCTCCGCGTGCTCGAGCGCGCCGCGGCCCTCGGTGAGCGGCTCGTCGTCGGCGTGTCCGCCGACGCGCTCAACGAGCGCAAGAAGGGCCGGGTGCCGGTCTTCAGCGAGCGCGAGCGGCTGGCCATCGTGGGCGCCCTGAAGGTCGTCGACGACGTGTTCGTCGAGGAGAGCCTGGAGCAGAAGCGCGACTACATCCTCGAGCACTCGGCCGACGTGCTCGTGATGGGCGACGACTGGGCCGGCAAGTTCGACGAGTACGCCGACGTGTGCGAGGTCGTCTACCTCGAGCGCACCCCGGCGATCTCGACCACCGCGATCATCGAGCACATCGCGGACCTGTGAGCCACCGGGCGTCACAGCGCCCGACTAGAGTGCCACCGACCTGACAACCACGAGGGGAACCATGCGCAGAATCGTCACCACCGCCGTGGCCGTCGCACTGATGGGTGGTGCGGCGCTGTCCGCTCCGGCCGTCGCCGCGGACGGCCAGAGGCAGACCGACCCCCGCACCGCCGACCTGACGCCCGCCACGGGCCAGACGATCGCCCCGCCGCAGGCGGCCCTGCCGGAGGTCGCCGACCTCACCGGTGCCGGCGCGCTCGAGACCGCCCGCCGCGTCCTGGCCGGCCAGGCCCGCGCGCAGGACCCGTCCGCGACGCTCGCGCTGCGCGACCTGTGGGTGCAGAAGGCCAGCCTCAAGGGCCGCGACCTCAGCCAGGCCCGGGCGATCCTCGCCCGTCCCACCGACGGCGCCGGCGACGACCAGGGCTTCGGCTACACCGTCCCCGAGGCCGCCCCGGTCTGCAACACCCGCATCTGCCTGCACTACGTCCCCAGCACGACCGACGCCCCGCCGTCGGGTGACTGGGTCAACCAGAACCTCGCGGTCGTCGACTCGGTGTGGACCACGGAGGTCGACCAGCTCGGCTACCGCGCGCCGCTCACCGACGGCGCCCAGGGTGGCGGGCCGCAGCTCGACGTCTACCTCAAGGACCTCGGCGGCCAGGGCATCTACGGCTACTGCGTGCCCGAGAAGCGCGTCAAGAACCGCGCCGCCTCCGGCTACTGCGTGCTCGACAACGACTTCTCGCAGGCGCAGTTCCCCAACGCGGCGCCGATCGACAACCTCGCGGTCACCGCGGGCCACGAGTTCTTCCACGCCATCCAGTTCGGCTACGACTACGCCGAGGACCGCTGGATGATGGAGTCGACCGCCACCTGGATGGAGGAGCGGGTCGCGACCACCGTCAACGACAACCGCCAGTACTTCTCCACCAGCCCGATCTACGCCCCCTACGTGCCGCTCGACCTGTTCAGCAGCCGCTACACCTTCCAGTACGGCAGCTGGGTGTGGTGGGAGTACCTCTCCACCAAGTACGGCGTCGGCATCGTGAAGAAGGCCTGGGACCAGGCCGGGTCGCTGAAGAAGGACGGCGGCAAGAACAGCATCCCCGCCCTGCAGAAGGTGCTGAAGAAGAAGGGCGGCCTGACCAAGAACTTCGCCACCTTCGCCGCCGGCAACCTCACGCCCACCGCCAACTACCCCGAGGGTGCGGAGTACGCCTACCCGAAGTTCGCCAACGGCAAGGTGCTGAGCAAGAAGAAGCGCGCCAAGAGGTTCACGGCCCGCCTGTTCCACCTCGCCGCCTCGTCCTACGGCTTCCTGCCCAAGGGCACCAGCGGCAAGAAGTGGAAGCTCGCGGTCAGCGTCAACGGCCCCGTCAAGGCCACGTCCCCGGCCGCCGTGGTCGTCGTGCACCTGGCCAATGGCAAGCGCCAGGTCAAGATGGTCAAGCTCAACCGCAACGGTGACGGCCGGCTCAAGGTGAGCTTCGACTCCCGACGTGTCGCCATCGTCTCGGTGACGCTGGTCAACGCCTCGACCCGCTACCGGTGCAACCGCGGCACCACGCTCGCCTGCCGCGGCAAGGCGATCGACGACAAGGCGCGCTTCTCGGTGACCGGACGGGTCACCAAGCGCTGACGATCACACGCTGATGCCCAGCAGGGCGTGGAGCGCGGCGACGCACTCCGCGACCAGCCGGGACTCCGGGACCGGGCGCTCACCGGTCGGCACGGCCGACCAGGTGAGCGCCCGGTCCTCCGTGTAGGCCCACCAGGCCCGCACCACGTCGCGCTGCGCCGCCGGTACGCCGAGCGCCGCGACCACCCGCTCGGTGCTGACGTCGCGCACCGACTCCATCACCTCGCTGACCCGCGGGTCGGCGACGGCCTGCCCGTGCACGAGCGCGAGGTAGAAGGCCCGGCGCCGCTCGATCTGCTCGACCATCAGCCGCGTCGTCTCCACCACCTGCTCCTCCCCCGCCAGGTCGGGGTCGGGCGCGGTGTTGCGCAGCATCCGCCGGCCCGCGGCCGCGATGCAGGCGAGGTGGAAGTCGGTCTTGGTCGCGAAGTAGTGGAACAGCAGCCCGCGCGAGATGCCGGCCTCGGTCGCGACGTCGTCGAGCGAGAGGTCCTGGATCGGCTTCTCCACGATCTTCGCCAGCCCGATCCCCACCAGCTGGCGGCGTCGCTCGTCGGCGCTCAGGCGACGGCGTACGGGGGGCGTGGACGGGTCGGACACGCTGTTGAGCATTGCTCAACTGTGTGCGAGGGTCAATCCATGGACTTCTCCCTCTCCCCCCGGGCCGCGGACCTCAGCGACCGCGTGCGTGCCTTCGTCGCCGCCGAGATCGAGCCGATCGAGGCGGAGGTGCACGCGCGCACCACGCGCCTGCGCGAGTCCGGCGGCGACAATTGGACCCCGGACCCCGTCATCGCCGAGCTCCAGGCCAAGGCACGGGCCCAGGGCCTGTGGAACCTGTTCCTGCCCGCCGCGCACGCCGGGCGCTACGCCGCGGACTTCGGCACCGACGGCGGGGAGGGCCTGAGCAACGTCGACTACGCACCGGTCGCCGAGGCCATGGGCCGCTCGTTCCTGGCGCCCCTGGTGTTCAACTCCAACGCCCCCGACACCGGCAACATGGAGGTGCTGCTCAAGTACGGCACCGAGGCCCAGAAGGAGCAGTGGCTCGAGCCGCTGCTGCGCTCGGAGATCCGCAGCGCCTTCTGCATGACCGAGCCCGAGGTCGCCTCCTCCGACGCCACCAACATGGCCGCCACCGCCCGCATCGAGGGCGACGAGGTCGTCATCGACGGCCGCAAGTGGTGGTCGACCGGCGTCGGCAACCCCGACTGCAAGATCCTGGTCTTCATGGGGCTCTCCGATCCCGACGCCGACCGGCACGCGCGCCACACGATGGTGCTGGTGCCCCGCGACACCCCCGGCGTGACGGTCGAGCGGATGCTCACGACCATGGGCTACCACGACGAGCCCCTCGGCCACGGCGAGGTGTCGTTCGACGACGTGCGCGTGCCGCTGGACAACGTCCTCCTGGGCCCCGGCCGTGCCTTCGAGATCGCCCAGGGCCGCCTGGGCCCCGGCCGCGTCCACCACTGCATGCGCGCCATCGGGCTGGCCGAGCGCGCGCTCGAGCTCGCGTGCACGCGCGCCCTGTCGCGCACCGCCTTCGGCAAGCCGATCGCCTCGCTGGGCGGCAACCGCGAGCGGATCGCCGACGCCCGCATCGCGATCAACCGCTCCCGCCTGCTGGTCATGCACGCCGCCTGGCTGCTCGACCAGGGGATGAGCCGCGAGGCCTACTCGGCCGTCAGCGAGATCAAGGTCGAGGTGCCCGCGATGGCCCTCGACGTCATCGACATGGCGATCCAGCTGCACGGTGGCGCCGGCGTCAGCGACGACTTCCCCCTGGCCAACGCGTGGGTGGGCGCCCGCACGCTGCGCCTGGCCGACGGGCCCGACGAGGTGCACCGCAACGTCGTGGCCAAGATCGAGCTCGGGAAGCACGCCGGATGAGCCGGGTCCTGGTCACCGGCGCCGCGTCCGGCCTCGGCGCCGCGCTCACGGCGGCGTTCCGCGCCCGCGGCGACGAGGTGCTGGCCACCGACCGCGTCGAGGCCGACGGGATCGACCTGCGCCTCGACATCACCTCCGACGACGACTGGCGCTCCGCGGTGACGGCCGTGCGCCGGCAGTGGGGCGGCCTCGACGTCCTGGTCAACAACGCCGGCGTCGCGGGCGGCGGGCGCGTCGACGTGTGCACGCTCGACGAGTGGCAGTGGATCACCGACATCAACCTCTTCGGCGCCGTCCGCGGCACCCGCGCGTTCGTGCCGCTGCTCAAGGAGCAGGGCTCCGGCCACCTCGTCAACGTCGCCTCGCTCGCCGGCCTCGTCCACCCGGCGGGCATGGCGTCGTACAACGCGGTCAAGGCCGCCGTCGTGGCCTTCACCGAGACGTGCGGCCACGAGCTCGCCCCCTTCGGCATCCGGGCCAGCGTGGTGTGCCCGTCCTACTTCCGCACGAACCTCATGGACTCGATGCAGGGCTCCGACGCGGTCGTCGGGCAGGTCGTCGGCGCCCTGGTGGAGCGCTCGCGGGTGAGCGCCGAGGACATCGCGGCGGCGGTGCTGGCCGGCATCGACGCGGGCCACGAGCTGATCGTCCCCGACGAGGCGGCCCGCCAGGCGTTCCGCCTGAAGTGGGCCGACCGGCCCGGCTACGACGCGGTCATGCGTGACCAGGCGGCCAAGCTCGACTCGCTCGCCGGCGGTGACCGGTGACGGCCGTACCGGGCGCCCGCGAGGTGCGCGAGGAGGACGCCATCGACGTCGCGCGGGTGGCGGCATGGATCCGCACCCACGCCGACGACGCCACCGGCCTCGACGGCGAGCCGGAGGTGCGCCAGTTCACCGGTGGCGCGTCCAACCTGACCTACCTCCTGCGCTACCCCGGCGGTCGCGACCTGATCGTGCGTCGCGCCCCGAGCGGCACGAAGGCCCGCGGCGCCCACGACATGCACCGCGAGCACCTCATCCAGTCGCGCCTCGCACCGGTCTTCGACTACGTCGCGCCGATGGTGGCCTTCTGCGACGACCCCGAGGTCGTCGGCGGCGACTTCTACGCCATGGACCGCATCGAGGGGGTCATCCCCCGCAGCGAGTGGCCGAGGGACGTCCCGTTGTCTCCGGCGCAGGCGCGCGCGCTGTGCCTCGACGCCGTCGACGTGCTCGCCGAGCTGCACGCCATCGACCCCGACGAGGCCGGGCTCGCCGACCTCGGCAAGGGCAGCGGCTACGTCCGCCGCCAGGTCGAGGGCTGGTCGACCCGCTACCGCAACGCCCGCACCGAGGACGTCCCCGACCTCGAGCAGGTGATGGCCTGGCTCGACGCCGAGCAGCCCGACGACGTGGGCACCTGCGTGATCCACAACGACTTCAAGCTCGACAACCTCGTGCTGGCGGCCGACGACCCCACCCGCGTGGTCGGGGTCCTCGACTGGGAGATGGCGACCCTCGGCGACCCACTGATGGACCTCGCCGGATCGATGGCCTACTGGGTCCAGGCCGACGACGACGAGGAGTTCCATATGATGCGCCGGGTCCCGACGCACCTGCCGGGGATGCTGACGCGTGAGGAGCTGGTCGCGGCGTACGCCGAGCGCACCGGGCGCAGCGTGACGCCCGGGCAGTGGCGCTTCTACGAGGTCTTCGGGCTCTTCCGGATGGCGGCGATCGCCCAGCAGATCTACTACCGCTACTTCCACGGCCAGACCACCAACGAGATGTACGCCCTCTTCGGGCCGGCCGTGCAGATCATCGGGCGCCGGCTCGACGGGCTGATCGCGGCGGGAGACGCGTGAGCCGGATCCTCCTGGTGCGCCACGGCCAGGCGTCCTTCGGCGCGGCCGACTACGACGACCTCTCCCCCACCGGCCACGAGCAGTCCCGCGTGCTGGGGGCGGCGCTCGCAGCGCGCGGGGTGAGCCCCGACGTCGTCGTGACGGGCCGGATGCGCCGCCACGCGCAGACCGCCGACGGGGTGCTCGCCGGGGGCGGCTGGTCCTGCGACATCGACGTCGACGCCGGCTGGGACGAGTTCGACCACCTGCAGGTGCTCGCCGTGCACGAGCCTCCCGCCTCGGCGGAGGGCGAGTCGGAGAAGGCGGCGTTCCAGCGCTGGTTCGAGGACGCCACGCGGCGCTGGACCTCGGGCGAGCACGACGACGCCTACGACGAGTCGTTCACCGCCTTCACCGACCGGGTCCGGACCGCCCTCGACCGGCTGGTGGACCGGCTCGACCGCAGTGGCACCGCAGTCGTGCTCACCAGCGGCGGCCCGGTCGCGTGGGCCTGCGCGTCGCTGCTGGTCGACGACCCGGACCGGCGCACCGACCTGTGGCAGCGGCTCAACCCGGTCTGCGTCAACACCGGCACCTCGACGGTCGTGCGCGGCGGGCGGGGCACCACCCTCGTGTCGTTCAACGCCCACGACCACCTCGCGCCCGACCTCATTACCTACCGCTAGGACTCCTGCATGACGACCACGCTGATCACCGGCGCCAGCAGCGGGCTCGGCGCCGAGATGGCCCGCCAGCTCGCCGCGCGGGGCGACGACCTCGCGCTCTGCGCGCGGCGCACCGACCGGCTCGAGGAGCTGCGCGCGGAGATCCTCGCCGCGCACCCCGCCACCCGCGTCGCGGTCCGGGCGCTCGACGTGACCGACCACGACGCGGTGTTCCGGGTCTTCGACGAGTTCCGCGACGAGCTCGGTGGCCTCGACCGCGTCGTCGTCAACGCCGGCCTCGGCAAGGGCCAGCCCCTGGGCACCGGTCGCTTCGACGCCAACCGGCAGACCGCGGAGACCAACGTCATCGGCGCGCTCGCCCAGACCGAGGCGGCCGCCGCGATCTTCCGCGCCCAGGGCCGCGGCCACCTGGTGATGGTGTCGTCGTTCTCCGCGCTGCGCGGGATGCCGGGCAACATCACGACGTACGCCGCGACCAAGGCCGCGGTCGCCCACCTCGCCGAGGGCTTCCGCGCCGACGTGCACGGCACCGACATCGTGGTCACCGTGCTCTACCCCGGCTTCATCGAGTCGGAGATGTCGGGCACGGCCGCGCGCACGCCGCTCATGGCGAGCACCGAGAAGGGCGTGCGGGCGATGGTGGAGGCGATCGAGAAGGAGAAGGCGTCCGCGGTCGTGCCGGCCTGGCCCTGGGTGCCGCTCTCGGTGCTCGTCAAGCGCCTTCCGGTGGGGCTGCTGCGCCGGATGGCCTGAGGTCTAGCGGCGCCGCAGCGCGAGCGGGAGCGTCGCCACCGCGACCGCCCCGGCGGCCAGGAACGCGGTCGCGAAGGACGTGAGACCGGCGAGCACGCCGACGGCGACCGAGCCCAGGGCCGTGCCTCCGTCGAACCCGACGTTCCAGACCGCGCTGGCGAGGTCGTGGTCGCGCCGCGGGACGGCGGCGAAGGAGATCACCAGCGTCAGGTTCTGCAGCGCGCCGTAGCAGAGGCCGACGACGAGCATGCCGAGCAGGAACGTCGCCGAGCGCGGGGCGTCGGGCGCTGCGACCGACCACGCCACGACCGCCATGCCCACCCCGGTCAGCGGCACCAGCGGGACGAGGAACCGGTGCGGGCCGTGGCGGTCCGCGAGCGCGCCGATGCGCCAGCGGCCGAGCGCCGCGGAGAGCCCCATGACGAACAGGCCGCCTGCGGCCACGGCCGGGCTGGCCACCACCTGCGGGGTGAAGGTGAGCAGCGCCCCGCCCGCGAGCGTGACGGCCAGGAGGACGAGCATCGGCGGCAGCAGCCGGAGTCGGGAGCCGGGGTCGTGGTGGGCCTCGTCGGTGTCCGGGGCCGCTGCGTGCAGCTCGCCCAGCACGGTCGCGAGCCGCAGCGCGGCCGGGATGCCGACGACGGGGAGCGCGCTCAGGGCGAACGCCACGCCGTGCCCGAGGCTGTCGGCGATCCAGGGGCCGGCGGGCAGCAGGACCAGGTTGGGCACGGCGACCGCGAGGCCGTACGCCCCGATCGCCTCACCGCGACGCTCGGCGCCCACGAGCGCCGCGGCGGCCGCGCTCCCCGTGACGGTGAGGACGCCGAACCCGACGCCGCGGACCGCGGAGAGCGCGAGGATCGGCCCGAGCTGGTCGCTGAGGCCCAGCAGCACGCCCGGGACCCCCAGCAGGACCAGGCCGGCGGCCAGCACGGGTCCCCAGCCGAGGCTCCGCAGCGCCCGCGGCACCGTCAGCTGCGTCAGGACCGTGGCGAGCAGCAGCACGCCGTTGACCAGCCCCGCGCCCGCGGTGCCCGCACCGCCCTCGACCGCCCACAACGGTGCGACCGGGAGCAGCAGGGCGTAGCCGGAGAAGCCGGCGCACGTCATGACGGCCAGTGGGACCATCCCCGGCTCGCGCCAGATCGGCCCCCGCGCATCCACGGCCGGGAGTCTAGTGGCCGTTGCGGTCCTCGCCGCGCTGGTGGGGAGCCGGGGCGAACAGCTCGCTCAGCCGGTGCGGCCGGCGGACCTCCCACGCGGGGCCGCAGAGGTACGTCCAGGCGGCGTACGCCGTCGCCGCCCGTGCGTTCGTGAGCTGCCCGCCGGGTCGGTCGAGACCCGGCACCGGCGCCACCTCCTCGAGGTAGCGGGCGACCAGCCCGGCCTCCTGGAACCGGCTGCCCGCGCGCCACAGGGCGACCGGCTGGCGACCGAGCCACCGGCACGCGTGCTCGCCCTCCGCGAGGAGCACGTCGCCCGCGACGTGGTCGGGACCGGCGGGATCGTTCTCGCCGGCGGTGAGGTGGGCACGCACGCCCGTCACGAAGGCAGCCTGATCGCGCGGGTGGTCGGCACGGACGCGGAACCCCCAGACCGAGGCACTCGCGGGCGCGAGGACCGCCAAGGCGACCAACGCTGCCACCAGGAGCCCACGCACGATCCGCACAGCCACCACACTGGCGGCAGTGCAGCGCGCCGGACATCGTCCGATCCGGCAGTCCTCCTCGCGGCTACCGTGGGGCCATGCGTGTCGTGCTCCTGGGTGACAGCCACCTCGCGCGGGTCCGGCGGGACCTGTCGACGATCGGACCCGACGTCCGCAACGCCGCCGTGGGCGGTGCGTGTGCCCGGGACCTGCGTGCCCAGGTCGACGGCACGGACCTCAACGAGCAGGACGTGGTCGTGGTGTCGATCGGCACCAACGACGCCGCACCGTGGCGCCGGGTCGACATCAGCGACTTCGCCCGGACCTGGCGCGACGGCGTGCAGTCCGTGCCCGCGCAGCGCCTCGTGTACGTCACCCCGCCCGGCGTCGACGAGGCCCGCCTCGGCGGCCCGAACGACCGCACCAACGCCGTCGTCGACCGCTATCGCGCGGCCGCCCTCGCGGTCTGCGACGAGCTCGGCGTCAGCGTCGTGCACGCCGAGCACGTCGTCGAGCCGCTCGGCGCGGACGCCTTCGTCGACGACGGCGTCCACCTGAGCGGCCGTGCGTACCAGCTGCTCCTGCCGGCGATCGCCGCGGCGGCGAGATGACGTCGGCGTGCCTGGCTGATGGTGGTCTTCGGTCCCCCGGCGGTCGGCAAGATGACCGTCGGTCGCGCCGTGTGCGACCGCAGCGACCTCCGGCTGTTGCTCAACCACCACACGATCGAGCCGCTCGCGGAGATCTTCGGCATGGGCACGCCGGCCTTCCGCACGCTCACCGGCGAGCTCCGGCGACGGGTCGTCGAGGAGGCCGCAGCAGCAGACGTCCCGCTGGTCCTCACCCTGGTGTGGAACCTCGGCGGGGTCGACGACGCGCGCTGGGTGGCGGACCTCGTCGCTCCCTACGCATCCGCGGGCCTGCCCGTCTCCTTCGTGGAGCTCGCCGCCGACCTGGGCACGAGGTTGGAGCGCAACCGCGGCGAGGACCGGCTCCTAGCCAAGCCGTCCAACGGGACCTGGCGTGGTCCGACGCCCACCTGCACGAGCGCGAGGCCTGGACCATGAACACCGACCCCGACGTGCCGCTCCCCGCCGACGACCTCCTCGCCACCCACCGGCACCTGCGGATCGACACCGAGCGGCTCAGCGCGGGTGCGGCGGCCGACCGCATCCTCCGGTGGCCCGCGTCGCAGCGGTGAGGAGAGCTGCAGGGCCAGCCGGGCCGGTCACTCCTGCCCGGCGGCCCTCAGCACGCGCTCGATGACCTGCGTGGTGGAGAGGGCCCCGGCGCGCGGGACCGTCACGAAGATCCCCGCCTCGACGGCCGGCCCGTAGACGTGCGCCGCCCCCGCGGCTGGCAGGTCGTCGCCGAGGACCACCGTGGTGATCCCGTGCTCGTCGAGGAACTCGCGGGTCAGTCGATCGGGCGCGTCGACCACCACCTCGTCGACGTACCGGCACGCCTCGATGACCGCGACACGCTCGGCCAGCGACATGACGGGACGACGCTTGTACGACGCGGCCGTCTCGTCGGAGAGCACGCCCACGACCAGCCAGTCGCCATGACGGCGCGCGGCTCGCAGGAGCTCGACGTGACCCGCGTGGAACAGGTCTCCCACCATGTCGACGTAAACCCGCGACCCGGCGTCGGGCGTGCTGCTGCGAGGTTCCACGGGTGCGCTCCTGTCCGTGCGGTGTCGACCCGTCCTGTTCTACCGGACGAGCGACCGGGTCGTGCTGCTCCTCACGTGCGCATCACGAAGCTGACCTGGTTGTCGGCATGGACGGTCTTGGCGTAGCGCGGGTCGTGAGCCAGGCGGTGGTGGCGCGGGCACAGCAGCCGGCCGTTGGCCAGGTCCGTCGCGCCGCCGCGCGACCACGGGTCGTCGTGATTGGCGTGACAGCCCGACGCGGTCGTCTCGCACCCCTTGGCGGTGCACCCGCCGTCACGCAGACCCAGCGCGATCCGCTGCGCCTTCGAGAACAACCGCCGCGCGCGACCCAGGTCGAGCACCTGACCCTCACCGCCGAGGACGACCGGGATGATCCCGGCCTCGCACGCCAACCGCCGCGCCAGCGGCGCCGACATCCGAGTGCCGTCATCGAGGAGCGCCGCCGCGTGCTCGCCCAGCAGCTGATCCAGCGTCATCGTCACCACGACGGTGGCGTTCACGCCCGCGGTCTGCGGCATCACATCGACCGGGTACCGCTCGATGAACTCGACGAACGCCTCCCCCATCCGACGCCGGGTCGGCTTCCACGCACCGGTCTCGTCACGCAGGTCGGCCTCGGCGTGCCGCGCCGGGTTCGCCAACGCCAGCAGCACGCGCCGCAGCACCGCCCCGACGTGGGACGGGATCGTGAACCTCCCGTGGCACCGTCCCTCCCCGTCATCGGCCATCGTGAAGTCCACCGACGCTGCCGCGCGGCGCTCCTCGTCCTCGAGGTTCTTCGCCTCCGCCGACTCCCCCACCTCCGGCGCCACCGTGTCCAGGATCCGCTTCCCGATCTGCCTCAACCCCCGCGCGTCGTGCTGACGCGCGAACCCCAACAACGCCGCCTCCGCATCGGCACGCACGTCCTCGTCGACGTGGGCCGGCAGCGCGTCGACCGCGGCGGCGATGACCCGTGCCTGCTCGGCACGCACCGCCCCTGACGTCAGCGCCGAGGCGACGTCCGGGTGCTGCTCCATCGCTCGACCCAGCTCGAGGTCACGGCGCGCCTCGCGACGCGTCGTCCGGGTCTGCACCGAGAGCCACGCCGCCGCGTCGCGCATCCCGTGTGCCTGGCCCACGTCGTCCGAGGCCGCGAGCACCCGCGACACCAGCGCATCGAGCTGCGAGCGGACCTCGACGAGCGCGACCAGCGCCGTCTGCTTCTCCGCCAGCGACATGAACGACGGCTCGACGCCCGCGACGTCCTTCAGCGACCCGCGCAGGTCGACGCCGCACGCGACGATCGGATGCACACGATCCACCGGGCCACCTCCTCATGCGCGCACGTCACTGACACCCGCCCGGGTCCGGGGCGGAGCGGTGAGGCATGAGGCGGCACGTGTGCCGGGGCGTCACCTTAGAGCCGTCAGGCGTCCCGCGAGCACCAACGCAGGTTCTATGGGTGACTGACCCGGTCCCAGGATCCCCGTCACCTCAGACGAAGGAACCGTTCCGGACCGGCGTGCTACGCATCATCGTACACCTGTTCGAATAGAACCACAAGCGGTCGTCCCGCATCAGCAGAAGGCCCGCGTGCCCGAAGCTCTCACCCGATGTACGCCGTCATCCGGATCGACACCCTCAACCCCGGGATCTCCGCACCCAGCCGGGCGGCGTAGCGCGCGGGAGGGTCGGTCGGGAACCAGCGGGCGTACTCCTCGTTCATCCCGGCGAAGTCGGCGGGGTCGGAGAGCAGGACCCCGACCTCGACGACGTCGTCGAGCGACGCCCCGGCCTCGCGGAGGATCTCCTGGCAGTTGGCCAGCGACTGCGCGGTCTGGGCCTGCACGGTGTCGCCGGCCATCTGGCCGGTGGCCGGGTCGAGACCGGTGGTCCCCGACACGAACACGAACGCGCCGGCGCGGACCGCCTGGCTGAACAACGGCGACCCCGGCGCGCTCGCCGTCCTCACGACCTGCCGCGGCATGGGACCACCTCCGTGCCGATGGTGGCACCGGAGCGGGCCGTCGGGGAAGGGCCGCGACGGGTCCGGACGCACCGAACAGCCGCCCCCCGGTGGTGGGTGCGGCCGTTCGCGGTGGTGGATCAGTAGTCGCGGGCGTCCGGGTCGGGGTCGCGGGTGAGGTGCATGGCCGCCTCCTCGGCGGACGCGCCGGCGCCGTCGATGCCCACGTCCGTCGCGAGCTCCTGCTTGTCGGTGTCCTCCCCCAGCCCCTCGTCGGGCTGGACGAGACGTCCGGTGCGGGCGTCGGCCTCGTCGAGGCCGAGCTGCTCGTCGAGGGCGTTCTCGTCCTCGTGGTCCTCGTCGTCCTCGGCATCGGCCTCGGCGTAGGGGTCGACGTCGGGCTCCTCCTCGGCGAGCTTCTCGTCGAGCGACTCGCCCTGCAGGCGCTCGGCCTCCGTCGGGTAGTCGTCGTAGCCCTTGGGAGCCCGGTCCGGCGGCGAGTAGCCGCGGTCGAGGACGTCGTCCACGTCACCGTCGGCGAGCGTGTCCTCCGGCTGCAGCTGGTCCTCGTCGTCCACGGACATGTCGAGGTAGGTCTCTCGGTCCTCAGTCATGCCTCAAGGACTACCGGACCCCGCAGGTCCGGACAAGGGCCGCGCGGGTGGCCTCAGGCCAGCTCGCGCTCCAGCGCGTCGGTCAGCAGGGCCACCAGCGCCTCGGTCTGGATGTTGGCCGAGGAGCCGACCTCCTCGTCGGAGCCGTCCAGCGCGCGGGCGGCGAGGCCGGCCTTGGCGTCGATGAGCTCCGCGATCCGGGTGTCGATCGTCTGGGCGGCGATGATGCGCCACGCGGTGACCGGGTCGGACTGGCCGATGCGGTGGACGCGGTCGATGGCCTGGGTCTGCTCGGCATCGGTCCAGGAGAGCTCGGCCAGCACGACGTTGGAGGCGACCTGGAGGTTGACGCCGACGCCGGCCGCGGCGAGCGAGCACACGATCACCTGCACGTCGGGGTCGTTGACGAAGGCGTCGATGGCCCTCTCGCGCGCCTTGGGCGACTGGTCGCCGCGGATCGAGGTGTGCTTGAGGCCGCGGCGGGTGAAGGTCTCCTCGGCGATGTCCATGACGTCGACGTGGCGGGCGAAGAAGACGACCTTGCCGACGTTGCGCGCCAGCTGCGCGGCGTAGTCGGCGGCCAGTCCGCCCTTGGCGCGACCGATGCGGCGGAACATCGAGAAGACGTTCTCCCCGCCCGTGCCCTTGTCCATCTCCTCGCGCTCCCACGTCGCGACGCGGCGGACGAGCTCGTGGTCGATGCCCTCCACGACCGAGCCCGTGCGACGGGTCTCCAGGGCGGCCCGGTAGCGCTGGACGAGCCGGCGCGCGAGCTCCTTCTCGGCCGCCTTGATCGAGCGGGCGTCCTCGTCGTCGAGCTCGACGGGGATGTCGGCGACGCGACGCGCGGGGATGTCGGCCGCGACGTCGACCTTGCGGCGTCGCACGATGCCCATGTCGATGACGGCCTTGCGGGCCGCGGGGTAGAAGGGGTGGTCGGCCGGCGTCAGCTCGGTCTCCTCGAGCGACTCCATGAGCCGCGCCGTCGGCTTGGTCTCGTCGATCCAGCCGAGGAACTGCCAGATCGCGCGGAAGTCCTCGATGTCGTTGATCAGCGGCGTGCCGGTCAGTGCCATCAGCAGCGGGCGGGCGGTGCGCGCGCGCAGCCGCTCGGAGAGCTCGAGCACGTGGCGCGAGCGCTGCGAGGTCTTGTTCTTGATGAAGTGGGCCTCGTCGACCACCATGCCGCGGAAGCCGAACTGGCCGAGCCAGCCGACGTGGCGGTCGAGGATCTCGTAGTTGACGATGATGATGTCGGCGAACGCGTCGACCCGGTCGCCGTCGCCGTGGATCACGGTGGCGCGGCGGCGCGGGGTCCAGCGCTCGGTCTCGCGGGCCCAGTTGGTCTTGACGACGTTGGGGCACACCACGAGGAGCGGGTAGGCGTCGGCGGCCTGCGCGGCGAGCAGCGCCTGCGCGGTCTTGCCGAGGCCGGGCTCGTCGGCGAGCAGGTAGGTGCGGTGGCCCTCGGCGGCGGAGGCGATCATCGCGGCCTGGTGGGGCATCAGCTCGAGCCGGCCGGGCGCGTCGAGGGTGGTGGGCTCCGGCAGGTCCATGCAGGAGCTCGAGCCGCCGAGCTCGAAGGAGCGGAAGAGCGGACCGAGGAGCTCCCACGTGGAGAGCCGGCCGTGGACGCTGCGGCGCTCGTGGCCGATCTCGAAGTCCGGCACGAGGAACGGGTTGGCCAGCTGGTGCTGGACGACCGACTGCGGCACGACCCGGCGTTCGCCGAGGCCCGGGCCCGACTCGTCGGCCGGCTTCGGCTCCTCGTCGGGCAGCTCGACGCCGGCCTTCTGGAGCATCTCGCGGCGCAGGTCGCGCGCGCTGTCGGTGACCAGGGCCTCGTCGGACAGCAGCGCGAACAGCGACGGGTCCCGGGTGGCGGTCTTGGCCAGGATGGTCGCGATGCCGTCGAGGCGCTTGAGCTCGTCGGCCTTCTGCGCGTCGGTGAGGGAGGTCGAGCCCTTGACGTCGCCGCGGTGCTCGCGCACCAGCAGGGCGACCACCTGGAACCGGACCCGCTGGCCCGGGGCGAGCGGACCGCGCTGGACCGCCGACTCGAGCTCGCGCACGGCGCGTGCGAGCACCGGGACGATGCCCTCGTTGTCCTTGTGGCGGGCGTGCGCAGGGGTGCGTCGTCCGCCGCGTGAGCGCTGGCGCTGGGCCAAGGTGTCCTCCCGGACTGGGTACGCGTCGCGGGACAGGCGAGCCTCGAGTCGGCGCTGACCTGCACACCACGGCGTGGAGGTTGGAGCGAGTGCGTCGCTGGCGTGGCCGGTGGATCGCGGTGGATCAGTGCGGCACGGCGCGAGACGCTGCGTCCACTGTAGCCCCCGCCGGTCGCGCACCGACAACTTCTCGCCCACATCGGCGCGGCTGACGTGCACGGATGTGGCACGGTGTCCTGCATGGAGGGCACCGCGGGCACCGGCACGCGTCGCGGGCGTCCGGGCCACGACCAGCAGGCGGTGCTGCGGGTGGCGGTCGAGCTGTTCAACCGGCAGGGCTACGACGCCACCAGCGTCGGCGACGTGGCCCGCGAGCTCGGCCTGACCAAGTCGGCGATCTACCACCACGTGCCCAGCAAGGAGCACCTGCTCCGCACCGCGATCGACGAGGCGCTCGACGCGCTGATCGGTGCGATCGACGAGGTCGCCGCCGCCGGCGGCCTCGACGCGGGAGAGCGGCTGCGCGAGGCGGTGCGCAGCAGCGTCACGGTGCTCGTCGAGCACCTCCCGTCGGTGACCCTGCTGCTGCGCGTGCACGGCAACACCCCGGTGCAGAAGGCCGCGCTGGCCCGACGCCGCACGATCGACGAGCGGCTGGCCGACATGGTGCGCGCCGCGGCCGCCGAGGGCGCCGTGCGCGACGACCTCGACCCGCTGCTGATCAGCCGACTGCTCTTCGGCACGGTCAACTCGCTCATCGAGTGGGTGCACACCGACGACGTCGACACGCAGGCGCTGGCCGACGCGGTGACGGCCCTGGCCTTCGACGGGCTCAGCCGCCCGCGCCCGACCCCTCGGGACGCGTGAGCGTCCGGCTGCGGCCGCGGAACTCCGCCACCACCTCGCCCGCCTGCGGGTCGTCGGCGCGCACCGTCACGTCGTAGACGCCCGACCTGCCGCGGCGGGTGACCTCGCGCGCCTCGGCGTGGAGGCGCTGGCCGAGCCGGCCGGGCACCAGGAAGTCGATCGAGAAGCCGGCCGCCACCGTGACGGGACCGTGGGAGTTGCACGCCAGGGCGAACGCGGAGTCGGCGAGGGTCGCGATCAGCCCTCCGTGGCACAGGTCGTGGCCGTTGACCATGTCGTCGCGCACCAGCATCGAGACCCGCGCACGCCCCTCGCCCAGCTCGTCGACCTCGATGCCGAGCGTGGCGCTCGCGGCGTCGTCCTCCCACATCCGGCGGGCCGGCCCGAGGGGGTCAGGCATCGAAGTCGACGGTGACGGCGTCGCTGACGGGGTAGGTCTGGCAGGTCAGCACGAACTGCTGCTCGACCTCGGCGGGCTCGAGGGCGTAGTTGCGCACCATCTCGACCTCGCCGTCGACCACCTTCGCGCGGCAGGTCCCGCACACACCGCCCTTGCAGGCGAAGGGGAGGTCGCTGCGCACGGCCTGGGCGGAGTCGAGCAGGGTCTCACCGCGCGGCACGGCGTACGTCGTGGAGCGTCCCTCGAGGACGATCGTCACGTCGCTGGTGACGCCCTCGACGACGCGGTCGGCGTGGCGCAGCTGCGGCGGCGGCTCGTCGACGAAGAACAGCTCGAAGTGGACCTTCTCCGCCGGCACGCCGAGCTCCCCGAGCACCGTGCGCGCGTCCTGGACCAGGCCCAGCGGACCGCACAGCCAGACGTGGTCGACGGCGGCGAGCGGCACCTTGAGCGGCAGGAGCCGGCGCAGGCGGTCGGCGTCGAGGCGACCGGAGAACAGCTCGACGTCGCGTGGCTCGCGCGAGAGCACGTGCACCAGGTCGAAGCGGGGACCGTGGAGGTTCTTGAGGTCGCTGAGCTCCTCGGCGAACATCACCGACGTGGTCTCGCGGTTGCCGTAGAGCATCGTGACGCTGCTCTCGGGGTTCGCCAGGACCGACGCCGCGATCGAGAGCATCGGGGTGATCCCGGAGCCGGCCGCGATGCACAGGTGGCGCCCGGGCTGCGTGGGGTCGGCGCGGAAGCTGCCCGACGGCTCGGCGACCTCCACGCTCTCCCCCGGCGCGAGCTCGTCGAGCAGCCATGTGGAGAACATGCCGCCCGGGATGGCCCGCACGCCGATGCGCGGCGGGGCACCGGCAGGCGCGCAGATGGAGTAGGTGCGGCGGTGCTCGACGCCGTCGACCACGCGGCGCAGGGTCAGCGACTCCCCCGGCGCGAAGTCGAAGACCTCGCGCAGGTCCTCGGGGACGTCGAAGCTGACGGCGGCGGAGTCGTCGGTGAGCCGCTCGACGTCGCGCACGGTCAGGGCGTGGAAGGCCATGGTCAGATCTCCTTGACGTGGTCGAACGGCTCGAGGCACGCCGTGCAGCGGTACTGCGCCTTGCAGGCGGTGGAGCCGAACTCCGAGACCAGGTCGGTCGCGGCCGAGTCGCAGCGGGGGCACCGCACCTGGCGGGCCGTGGGCAGCAGCGTGAGCGGGACGGGGCCGCCCGACCGGGGCGCCGGTCCGGGCGGGGAGATGCCCGCCGCGGCCAGCGCCTGCCGGCCGGCGGGGGTGATCCAGTCGGTGGTCCAGGCGGGGTCGAGGCTGACGCGCACCTCGACCCGGTCGAAGCCGGCCGAGGAGAGCTCGCGGACCAGGTCGTCGCGCATGGCGGCCATCGCGGGACAACCGGAGTAGGTGGGCGTGATGGCGACCACGACGTGGGAGTCGTCGACGACGTCGACCTCGCGCAGCACGCCCAGGTCGACGAGGGTGAGCATCGGGAGCTCGGGGTCGGTGACCCGGCCGGCGGCGACGCGCGCGCGCTCGGTCGTCGCGACCACGGCTACCACTGCCCCATCGGGTGGGCGCGCGCCACCGACTGCATCTCCGCGAGCATCCGGCCCAGCGCCTCGCCGTGCATGCCGTCGCGGCCCGTGCGACCCAGGACGCCGGAGCGGCGCGGCACCTGCGGGCGCACGAGGCCGGCGGCGTCGAGGACCTGGTCGAGCACGCCCTCGGCGGCGTCGCGGACCGCGGCGGGGTCGACGCCGACACCGGCGGCCGCCGCGGCGGCCTCGACCGGGTGGGTGTCGAAGAGCTCGGGCCACAGCGGCCAGAGCTGATCGAGCGCGAGGACGAGCCGGCGCCGTGACTCCTCGGTGCCGCCGGCGAGTGTGACGAACCAGCGCGCGGCGTAGTCGCGGTGGTAGGCGACCTCCTTGACGCCCTTGGCCGCGACGGCGGCGAGCACGTGGTCGCGGCTGGCGCGCAGCTGCTCGAGGACCGCGAGGCGCCACACCGAGAACAGCAGCACCCGCACGGTCGCCTCGGCGAAGTCGCCGTTGACCAGCTCGGCGAGGCGGACGTTGCGGAAGTGGTGGGCCTCGCGGAAGAACGCGAGCGCGTCCTCGGGCGGCGTCGGCGCACCGTCGGGCACCCGCGGCACCAGCGACTCGTCGGCACGGGCCGCCCGCGCCAGGAGCAGGCGCGACTGCCCGAGCAGGTCGAGGGCGATGTTGGACAGCGCGATGTCGTCCTCGAGGTCGGGCGCGTTGCTGGTCCACTCCGAGACCCGGTGCGACATCACCAGCGCGTCGTCGCCCAGCATCAGCGCGTACGCCGCCAGGGTCGCGGCGTCGACGTCCTCGGGGATCGTCGTGTCGACACCGGCGAGCGGGTCCTCGAAGTCGGTGCCGAAGGCCCAGTGGGCGTCGTTGACGAGCAGGCCGGCGTAGGCGCTGTCGTGCTCGTCCTCGGGCGGGGTGTCGATGTGGGAGTCCATGGTCAGTCCGTCCACTGTCGAAGGGTCGTGGGGTGACGTCACATGTGGGGGACGTCGGCGGCGATCTCGTAGAACGTCGGGTGGCGGTAGACCTTGTCGCCGCTGGGGGCGAACATCGGGTCCTTCTCGTCGGGGCTGGACGCGGTGACGGCGTCGGCGCGGACCACCCAGATGCTCACGCCCTCGTTGCGACGGGTGTAGACGTCGCGGGCGTGGAGCAGCGCCATCCGGTCGTCGGCGGCGTGCAGGGAGCCGACGTGCACGTGGTTGAGGCCGCGCTTGCCGCGCACGAAGACCTCGTAGAGCGGCCACTCGGGCTCGGGCGGCGTGACGCCCTGGCCGGTCGGGACGCCCTGGAGGGGGACGGCGCCGTGACCGCCCTCGGCGGAGAGCTCGCTCATGCCGGCACCTGCTCGGCCTGCCCGGCGGACTGCCGGCGGGCGTAGGCGGTGGCGGCCTCGCGGACCCACGCGCCGTCCTCGTGGGCCCGACGGCGGTGGGCCATGCGCTCGGCGTTGCAGGGGCCGTTGCCCTTGACGCCCTGCATGAACTCCTCCCAGTCGGGCTCACCGAAGTCGTGGTGGCCGCGCTCGGCGTTCCACCGCAGCTCGGGGTCGGGGAACGTCACGCCGAGCGCCTCGGCCTGCGGGACGGACATGTCGACGAACTTCTGGCGCAGCTCGTCGTTGGTGTTGCGCTTGATCCCCCACGCCATCGACTGCGCGGTGTTGGGCGAGTCGGCGTCGGGCGGGCCGAACATCATCAGCGCCGGCCACCAGAACCTGTTGACCGACTCCTGCACCATCGCGCGCTGCTCGTCGGTGCCGCGCATCATGGTGGCGAGGAGCTCGTAGCCCTGGCGCTGGTGGAACGACTCCTCCTTGCAGACCCGGATCATCGCGCGGCCGTAGGGGCCGTAGGAGGTGCGGCACAGCGGCACCTGGTTGCAGATCGCGGCACCGTCGACCAGCCAGCCGATGGTGCCGACGTCGGCGTAGGACAGCGTCGGGTAGTTGAAGATCGAGGAGTACTTCTGCTTGCCGGCGATCAGTAGCTCGGTGAGCTCCAGGCGCGAGACGCCGAGCGTCTCGGCGGCGGAGTAGAGGTAGAGCCCGTGGCCGGCCTCGTCCTGCACCTTGGCCAGCAGGATCGCCTTGCGGCGCAGGCTCGGCGCGCGGGTGATCCAGTTGCCCTCCGGCTGCATGCCGATGATCTCGCTGTGGGCGTGCTGGGCGATCTGGCGCACGAGGGTCTTGCGGTAGCCCTCCGGCATCCAGTCGCGCGGCTCGATGCGGTCGTTGCGCGCGATCGTCGCCTCGAAGTGCTGCGCGAGCGCCTCGTCGGTCGGCGCGGGGGCCGGGGTGTCGATGAGGGTCATCCATCCTCCACAGGTGTGCGACCGCATTTACTGACCGATCGGTCTGGTATTAGTGTGTCACCCGTCACCGTGGCACGCAAACATCTGGACTTCGAGGGAGAATCCCCGTGACCCGTCTGCTCGAGAGCTACGCCGCCGGTCGCTGGTGGTCCTCCTCCTCCGAGGGCGACCCCCTCCTCGACGCCGCCACGGGCGAGGAGGTGGCCCGCATCTCCAGCGCGGGCCTCGACATCGGCGCGATGGCCCATCACGCCCGCACCGTGGGCGGCCCGGCCATCCGCGAGCTCACCTTCCACGAGCGCGCCCTGCTGCTCAAGGAGCTCGCCGCCCACCTCAGCGGGCTCAAGGACGAGCTCTACGACCTGTCGCTGCGCACCGGTGCCACCCGTCGTGACTCGCTCATCGACATCGACGGCGGCTTCGGCACGATGTTCAGCTACTCCTCCAAGAGCCGCCGCGAGCTGCCCAACGACGTCGTGGTCTGCGACGGCGACCTCGAGCAGCTCGGACGCACCGGCGTCTTCATGGGCCAGCACGTCTACACCTCGCGACCGGGTGTGGCGGTCCAGGTCAACGCCTTCAACTTCCCCGTGTGGGGCATGCTCGAGAAGCTCGCCCCCGCCTTCGTGGCCGGGCTCCCCTCGATCGTCAAGCCCGCCAGCCAGACGGCGTACCTCACCGAGCTGGTCGTGCGTCGGATCGTCGAGTCGGGGATCCTGCCCGAGGGCTCGCTGCAGCTGCTCTCCGGCTCGGCCGGCGACCTGCTCGACCACCTCGGGGTGCAGGACTCGGTGGCCTTCACCGGTTCCGCGCACACCGCGGGGATCCTGCGCCAGCACCCGTCGGTGCTCCACGGCGGCGTGCGGCTCCAGGTCGAGGCCGACTCGCTGAACTGCTCGGTGCTCGGCACCGACGTCGCCCCGGGCGACCCCGAGTGGGACCTGTTCGTCAAGGGCGTCGTCACCGAGATGACCGCGAAGGCCGGCCAGAAGTGCACCGCGATCCGGCGCGTGATCGTGCCCGCCGCCGTCGCGGACGACCTCACCGAGGCGCTGCGGGAGCGGCTGTCCGCCATCACCGTCGGCGACCCCGGCGACGAGTCGGTCCGCATGGGCCCGCTGGCCTCGCTGGGCCAGCGCGAGGAGGTCCGCAAGGCGGTCGAGGCGCTGCGCAGCTCCGCCGACGTCGTCCTCGGCGACCCCGCCGCCACCACGGGCTTCGCCGGCGACGGCGAGCGCGGCGCGTTCATGGCGCCGGTGCTGCTGCGGGCGCGCGCGGGCGCCGTCGAGCCGCACGACGTCGAGCCCTTCGGCCCGGTGTCGACCGTGATGGCCTACGACACCCTCGACGAGGCCGTCGCCCTCGCCGCCCGCGGCAGGGGCTCGCTGGTCGGCTCGGTCGTGACCCACGACCCCGCCGTCGCACGCAGCCTCGTGCTCGGCCTGGCGCCGTGGCACGGACGCATCCTGGTGCTCGACCGCGACGCCGCCCCCGAGTCCACCGGCCACGGCTCGCCGCTGCCGATGCTGGTCCACGGCGGCCCCGGCCGCGCGGGTGGCGGCGAGGAGCTCGGCGGCGTCCGCGGGGTGCTCCACCACATGCAGCGCTCGGCGATCCAGGGCTCCCCCGACATGCTCACCGCGGTCACCGGTCGCTGGACGCGCGGCTCGCAGCGCACCGTCACGCCCGAGCACCCCTTCCGGCACTCGCTCGCCACGCTGAGGGTCGGCGACACGGTCGCCACCGAGCCGCGGGTGATCAGCCTCGAGGACATCGACCACTTCGCCGACTTCACCGGGGACACCTTCTACGCCCACACCGACCCCGAGGCGGCCGCGCAGAACCCGCTCTTCGGCGGGATCGTCGCCCACGGGTACCTCATCGTCTCGATGGCCGCCGGCCTCTTCGTCGACCCCGCCCCGGGACCGGTGCTGGCCAACTTCGGGGTCGACCACCTCCGCTTCCTGACCCCGGTCAAGGCGGGCGACTCGATCCGCGTGACGTTGACCGTCAAGCAGATCACCCCCCGCTCCTCGGCCGACTACGGCGAGGTGCGTTGGGACGCCCTGGTCACCAACGGCGACGACGAGCCGGTGGCGACCTACGACGTGCTGACGCTGGTGGCCAAGGAGGCCTGAGCCCGGCGGTGTCCAGACCACGTGCCGGCGTTCCGGGACGCGGCTGGGCCGCCACTGTCCCGACCACTAGCGTGCGGCGCATGACCCCTGCTGCCCAGCGCGTCATCGGCATCGTCGCCCTGCTCGTCCTCGGGATGCTCACGCTGCCGGTCGTGGCGTCCTTCGCCGACACGGGTGACGGCGGCGGGGCGGAGAACTGGATCGCCCCGGTCGCGCTGCTCGCGATGGCGGTCGTCGGGGCGGCGCTCGCGGTCGCTTTGCCCGGACTGGCCCGAGCAGGGGCGAGCACCGCGCGGCGGGCCCTCACCGGCATGTGGTGGGGACTGCTCGGCCTGGCCGTGGGGCTCGTGGTCTTCTGGTTCCTGCTGAACGGGCTCAACGGCGCCTGACGCCGATCGCTACCGTGGTGCCATGGCGAAGAAGTCGTGGTCGGACATGACCCCCACCCAGAAGAAGATCGTGGTCGCCGTCGGGATCGCCGAGGTGGCGCTGACGACGTGGTGCGCACGCGACCTCAAGGACCGTCCGAGCGAGCTGGTCCGCGGACCCAAGCTGCTGTGGGGCCCGGCGTTGTCGGTCCAGCCCCTCGGCCCGATCGCCTACCTGGTGTGGGGCCGCAGGCGCTGAGCCACGCGCCGGATCAGGCCCGCTCGAAGACGGCGGCGAGCCCCTGGCCGCCGCCGATGCACATCGTCTCGAGCGCCCAGCGACCCTCGCGGCGCCGCAGCTCGTGGGCCATCGTGGCGAGGATGCGCGCACCGGTGGCGCCGACCGGGTGACCGAGCGAGATGCCGGAGCCGAGCGGGTTGAGCCGCTCGTCCTCGGGGTCCATGCCCCACTCCTGCAGCACCGCGAGCACCTGGGCGGCGAAGGCCTCGTTGAGCTCGACGAGGTCGAGGTCGGCGAGCGTGAGCCCCGCCCGCTCCAGCGCGGACGCGGTCGCGGGGACGGGTCCGATGCCCATCACCTCGGGTCCGACCCCGGCCACCGCCCACGCGCGCAGGGCGAGGAGGGGCTCGAGGCCGCGGCGCTCGGCCTCCGCGCGGGTGGTGACCACGCACATCGCGGCGCCGTCGTTCTGCCCGCTGGCGTTGCCGGCGGTGACCGTCGACTCCGGGTCGATCCGCACCCGCACCGGGCGCAAAGCGGCGAGGTCGTCGAGGGTGGTCGCGGGCCGCGGGTGCTCGTCGACGTCGACCACGGTGTCCGGGGCACCGCGGCGACCGGGCACCCTCAGCGCCACCATCTCCTCGGCGAAGGCGCCGGAGGCCTGGGCGGCACCGGCGCGCTGCTGGCTGCGCACGGCGAGCTCGTCCTGCGCCTCGCGGCAGATCCCGTGCGAGCGGCGCAGGTTCTCCGCGGTCTCGAGCATCCCGCCCGGCACCGGGTGGTCGCGGCCGCCCGCGGTCTCACGGGCGCGGACCAGCCGGTCCATCAGCTCGAGGCTGCCGCTGCGCACTCCCCCGCGCACGCCGAGGGCGTAGTGCTCGACCTGGGACATCGACTCCACTCCCCCGGCCACGACCAGGCGCGCGCCGCCGCCGGCGACCTGCGCGGCGGCGTAGAGCACCGCCTGCAGGCCCGAGCCGCAACGGCGGTCGAGCTGGACGCCGGGCACCGAGGTGCCGAGGCCGGCGTCGAGGGCGGCGATGCGCCCGATCGCCGGGTTCTCCCCGCTCGGGTAGCAGTGGCCCAGGACCACGTCGTCGACGTCGCCCTCGCCGAGCCCCGCACGCCGGGCCAGCTCGGCCAGCGTCTGGGCGGCGAGGTCCACCGCGGACAGCGGGGCGAGGACCCCACCGAAGCGGCCGACAGGGGTGCGGACGGGGTGGCAGACGACGACGTCGGTGGCAGCGGCTGGCATGCCTGCGACCCTAGTGCGGCGGGCGGAGGGCGCTCAGCCGGAGTAGGGCACCTCGGCGCGCCACGACGACTCCTCGGTCGTCACGGCCGCCCAGACCGCCTCGGCGACCCGGTCGGGGGTGAAGGCACCCTCGCGCGCCAGCGTCCCGCGCACGGTGACCGAGACGGCCCTGATCCCGGCCGGGGCGAGCGCCTGGTCGAGGCTGAGCACGAGGTTGCGCACGCCGGCCTTCTGCACGCCCAGCGACGCCGCACCCGCCCAGGGCTCGTCAGCCGCCATGCTGCCGGTCACGCTGATCCGCGCGCCCGCCGACATGTGGGGACGCGCCGCCTGCACCACGGTCAGCAGGGCGCCCACGCCCAGCGCGACGTCCTCGAGCAGCTCGGGCACCGTGAGCTCGAGAGGGTCCTTCTCGCGGTACGCACTGGGGTTGAAGTGCAGCACGTCGATGCGCCCGGTGTGCGCGCCGAAGCGGCGCACGACCTCGCGCGTGGCCTGCTCGTCGGTCACGTTGGCGACCGCGTGGCCGACCGCGACGCCGCGCGGCTCCAGGTCGGCGACGAGGTCGTCGAGGACCTGCTGGTCCTGACCCAGCAGGGCCACGTCGTGACCTGCGTCGGCGAAGCGCCGCGCGACCGACCCGCTGACACCCGGTCCGGCACCCACGACGAGGATCACTGGTCGGCTCATGACCCAGTCCTACCGCAGGATCAGGTGGTGTGGGGGTGCTCGCCGGTCGGGTCGTCCGGGATCGCGTTGGGACCCTGGGCGCCCTCGTCCACCTCGCCGGACTCCTGCTCGGGCTGCCCGGCCACGGAGTCGCCGGAGCTGATCGGCTCGGGGGCGCCTTGGGCGAGCTCGGAGACCTGCCCGTCCTGGCCGTCCTGGTCCTTGGGCTGGTTCTCGTCGGTCATGTCGTCCTCCACGGGTGGTGCGGCTGGGTGTGCGGCGGACTCGCCGCTGGTCCCACACAAGCAGCCGGGACCAAGCCCGGACCCACCTCCGCGGGTGGTGGGGCGCGGGTCCCCCGTGGTTACCGTCAAGGACATGACGCGCTTCGGGTACACGTTGATGACCGAGCAGAGCGGACCGCGCGAGCTGGTGCGCTACGCCGTGGCCGCCGAGGAGGTCGGCTTCGACTTCGAGGTGTCCAGCGACCACTTCTCGCCGTGGCTCACCGAGCAGGGTCACGCCCCGAACGCGTGGACCATGCTCGGCGCCGTCGCGCAGGCGACCTCGCGCGTGGACCTGATGACCTACGTGACGTGCCCGACGCTGCGCTACCACCCCGCCGTCGTCGCCCAGCAGGCTGCGACCCTGCAGATCCTCGCCGAGGGCCGCTTCACCCTCGGCCTCGGCAGCGGTGAGAACCTCAACGAGCACGTGGTGGGCGCCGGCTGGCCGGCGATCGCGGAGCGTCAGGACATGCTCGCCGAGGCGATCGAGGTGATCCGCCTGCTGCACACCGGCGAGCTCGTCGACCACCGCGGCGAGTTCTTCCAGGTCGACTCCGCACGGATCTGGGACCTGCCCGAGCAGGGGGTCGACATCGGGGTCGCCGTGGGCGGCGACCGCGCGATCGCGCGCTTCGCGCCGATGGCCGACCACCTCGTGGCCACCGAGCCCCAGGCGGAGATCGTCGAGTCGTGGAACGACACCGAGGGGGCGCCGCGCATCGGCAGGGACGCCCGGGCGATCGGCCAGATCCCGATCTGCTGGGACCCCGACGAGGAGACCGCCGTGGCGCGGGCGCACGAGCAGTTCCGCTGGTTCGCCGGCGGGTGGAAGGTCAACGCCGACCTGCCCACGCCGGCCGGCTTCTCCGGCGCCACCCAGTTCGTCCGGCCCGAGGACGTGGCCGACTCCATCCCCTGCGGTCCCGACCTCGACGCGATCGTGGAGGCCGTCTCGGCCTACTGGGAGGCCGGCTTCACCGACGTGGCCCTGGTCCAGGTGGGCGACGAGGGCCAGGACCGCTTCCTCGCCGAGGCCGCCGGGCCGCTGCTGGAGAAGCTGCGGTCGGCGGCCGGCTGACTCAGCCGACGTGCTCGCGCAGCAGCCGGCCCACGTCGCGCAGCACGGGGTCGTCGAGATCGAGGACCAGGTGCTCCTCGAGGGCGTCGCGCAGCAACCGGACGAGGAGCGGGAGGTCGTCCCCCGTGCGGGACGGAGCCGGCGTGAGCAGCTCGAGGTAGAGCGACCGGGTCTCCTCACCGGGCTCGATCCCCAGCTCCGAGCGGAAGCGACGGCGGGCGTCGGCGTACGCCTCCAGGGCACGTCCCGGCTGCCCGCTGGCGGTCAACGACGCCATCAGCTCGCGCAGCGCCTCCTCGCTGAAGGGCGAGGCCCGCAGCGCCGCACGCGCCAGGCGGGTCGAGGTCCCCGGCTCGCCCGCTCTCCGCGCGACGGCGGCGGCCCGGGTCGCGCCGGCGGCGACGGCCTCGTCCCACTCCGCGCGGGCCTGGACGGCCCACGCGGCATACGGCTCGTCCACGAGCAGGCCGTGGGCGGCCAGCTCGAGCGAGTCCAGCACGGTGTCGGGCCCGCCCTGGGCCAGCGCCCGGTGGGCCTGCGCCAGGTCGACGGTCACGCGGTCCTCGTCGAGGAGGTAGCCGTGCGAGGTCGTGACCAGCTCGTCGCCGGCACCGATCGCGACCAGGCTGCGCCGCAGAAGGCAGACGTAGCCGTGCAGGGTGGCGACGTAGCCCCGGGGCGGGCGGCCCTCCCACACCGCCTCGGCGATCTCGTCGCGCGTGCGCGCGGTGCCCGGTGCCAGCGCCAGCAGCGCGAGCACCACCCGCGGGCGGCACCCGCCGAAGTCCGCGCCACGCGCCACGCGGGCTCCCTGCTGCACGGACACGGGTCCGAACACGTTGACGACGCTCATGGATCCTCCCCACCTCGACGTCCCGGCCCCGGACCCGGGACGTCACCCTGGTCCGAGGCTCCCACCGGGGGCCGGCTCCGCGTCAGCACCATCCGTGGGTGCGCCGACCCCCAACCTGAGGGGTCCGCCGACCTCACGCAGGCATCGCGGGGACGTCCACGAACGGGATGACGGCGCGCAGCCGTGCCCCGCCGTCGAGCAGGGGAGCGAGGTCGATCGAGCCGCCGACGTCGGCGACGGTCTCGGCGAGCAGCCGCAGCCCCTGCCCGGACCCCAGGGCTCCGTCGGCAGGTGCGGTGCGGCCGTCGTCGACCAGGACCACCTCCACGGCGTCGGACCCCGAGGTCAGGCGCACCTCGACCAGCACCGACGAGGCGGCGGCGTGCTTGACGACGTTGCGCAGCCCCTCGCGCACGACGCGGAAGGCCAGGATCGCGGTGCCGTCGGGCAGCCGGAGGTCCAGGGGGCAGGCGACGGTGATGTCGAGTCCCTGGCCCGTGTGCTGACGGGTCAGGTCGACGATCGCCTCGGCGAGGCCGCGCTCGGCCAGCTCGCGCGGCGCGAGGTCGAGCACCAGCGAGCGCAGCGCGGCCTCACCGCGCCGCGCCGACTCCTGGATCCGCCCGACCACGGCACGTGACCCGGGGCCGTCGAGCGAGCCGCCGTCGATCAAGGTGAGGCCCATGCCGATGGCCGCCATGTCCTGGATGACGCCGTCGTGGAGGTCTTGGGCGAGCTGGAGGCGCTGGTGGCGCCACGACACCACGCTGCGGCGCAGCGTCTCGGTGCGCGCGCGCTGCTCCTCGTCGACCTGCCGGGCCAGGCGGAGCAGGAACGGGACGGTCATCGCCATCAGCAGGAGGGCCGACCCGATGCCGACCCCCACCAGCTTGGGCAGGACCGCGGCCCGGTCGGAGTCGATGCGGTCGGCGGGGAGGTAGGCCTCGAAGAGGAACGGCTCCCCGTCGGCGCCCACGGTGCCGACGTAGACCTCGAGCTGCCCAGCCTCGGGACGGAGCCCGGCGGGGTGGGCGGTGGTGGTGTCGGGCAGGTGGGCCACGGCGCGCAGCCCGACGAGCGCGTCGCGGGCGTCGCGCGAGAGCTCGAACGTCTGGCCGGTGAGGTCGCCGCGGCTCGTCCACAGGATGCGGCCGTCGACGTCCCAGAGCAGCATGTGCGACACCCCGCCCTCCGCGACGCGGGCGTGCAGCACCCGCTGCATCCGCCGCAGGCTCGCCGGGTCGCCGCCGCGGGCCGGCGCCGTCACCAGGGGCGCGGCCACCCCTTGGGCGATCCCGCGCGCGCGAGTCGTGGCGTCGCGCAGCGCCTCCCGCTCGGCGAGCGCGTCGCTGACGACGTACCCCGCCGCCGAGACGACCAGCAGGCACAGCACGGAGATCAGCGCGCAGCGCCGCACGGCCCGTCGGTAGGTCGCCGGTGGCCGGTCGATCCCAGCCGCGGGGCGGGTCCGACCACGGATCACGACGCCCGTTCGAGCAGCCCGAGGGCCTGGGCCCGCACCACGGCCTCGAGCTGGGTGTGGGCGTCGAGCTTGTGGAGCAACGCCTTGACGTAGCCGCGGCAGGTGGCCGTGCTGATCCCGAGCTCGCGCGAGATCCGGGTGACGTCCTTGCCCTGGCCCATCCCCTCGAGCACGTCGCGCTCGCGGGGGCTCAGCAGGACCGACCGGCCCGCCGGCCGGGTGAGCTGGCGCAGCAGCGCCGGGTCGACGACCAGCCGGTCGCGCTCGACCTCGCGCACCGTCGCGATCAGCAGGTCGAGGTCGCCGGCCTTCACGAGCAGCGCGCTGGCGCCGCACTCGTGGAGGGCGTCGAGCCGCATCCCGGCCGGGTCGCCGGTGATGAGGACAGTCGCCCCGGCGGGTGCCTGACAGACGGCGCGGGCCACCACGAGGCCCGACATCCGCTCCTCCCCCAGGTGCAGGTCGCACAGCACCACGTCGGGGCGCAGCTCCTCGACCAGCCGGATCGCGCTCGCGACGTCGTGGGCCACCCCCGCGCACGAGAGGCCCGGCGCCGATTGGATCGCCAGGCGGAGCAGGGACGCCACGGTGCGGTGGTCGTCGACCACCAGCACCGAGCGCTCGCCCGTCGCGTCGGGTCGGCTCCCCAGTGCCGGTAGCCGACCACGGTCCGTGAAGGAGATGGTGGCCACAGCCCATTGTGTTCCGCGACCCTCCGGTGGAGGCCGGACGAACGGCCCGGTCCAGACCACCGCCACGCGCGGAGGTCACCGATTTCCCCCAGCCGTGGCACGCACCGACGGGGGGACACGCCTCTCGGCGCGTCCCCCCGTGGCGCACCGGGCAGGTGTCCCCGGTGGGGGTGGGGGCGGGGAACCCTGCGCTCGGTGGTCCCCCGGAGAGGTGGGAGACCTCGCCGGGGGAATCCTGTCGCCGTCAGGGTCTGGTGCGGAAGGTGATGGTGGTGCTCGCGAGCGGGTTGCCGGACTGGTCCCTCAGTGCGCCCGGCCCGCCCGTCAGCGTGACCCGGTAGAGGGTGTTGCGCGCCAGGGTCGGAGTCGGGTTGACCGTCACCCGCGTGCCCGCGGCATTGGTGGTGATCGCCGACGCCACGACCGCCCCGGTCGTCACGGTGGTGAGCACGACCGTGCTCGTGCTGACACCGACCACCCGCTCGCTGAAGTCGACCAGCACGTTGGCGCCCGTCCCGACGTTCGTCGCGTTGTTCGCGGGCGTCGACGCGACCACGACCGGTGCTGTCGTGTCGGTGACGGTCGTGAAGCTGATCGCCGTGGTGGGCAGCCGGTTGCCGGCCGCATCGCGGATGCCGTTGATGCCGGTGCCGACGAAGGTCAGCGTGTACGACGTGCCTGCCGTGAGGTTGGCGGTCGGGTTGACCGTCACCGTGCGGGTCGCGTCGACGTAGGTCACGGCACGTCCGACCAGGTTGCCCGTGGCGTTGTTGCGCAGCAGCACCGCGTTGGCCCAGCTCGGGCTCGACACCGAGGTGCTGAACACCCCGAGCTGGTCGGCCGAGACCGACACCCCCGTGGCGTCGGCGCCGGGCGTGGTCGACACCAGCTGGGGCAGCGGGCTCGCGGGCGTGACCGCGGCGGACTCGGCGGACGGAGCGCTCTCCCCCACCGCGTTCACCGAGATGACCCGGAAGGTGTACGCGGTGCCGTTGGTGAGCCCTGTGACGACCGCCGTGCGGGCGCCGCCGGTGATCTGGCCGACCGTGCGCTCCACCACGCCCGCGCGCAGCACCTGGATGCGGTGCTCCGAGACGGGGAAGACACTGGTGGAGGCCGGGTCGGTCCACGAGACCGTGGCCGAGGCGTTGCCCGCGACCACGGTGACCGCGGTCGGGCTGGCCGGGACGCTCAGCTGGACCGTGACGTCGGAGAAGCGCAGCTGCTCCACGTTGCGGATCGTGTCGGTCCCGTCGTTGACCGCGGCGGCGCGGTTGTCGACGACCGAGATCGAGCCGTTGGCGTTGGGCACCACCGTGTAGTCGCTGCGGACGCTGCTGAAGACCGCGGTGTCGACCGCGCCCGGACTGGAGGTCAGCATGACCTGGCGCCCGATACGCAGGTTGCCGGGGTCGACCTGGCCCGCGAACACCGCCTGCTGGAGTGTCTTGCCCGTCGTGCCCGCCCCGAACGTTCCGGTGAGGGCCTGGTGCTCGAGCAGGTCGGTGCTGCCGATCTCCGAGCTCGACGCGCTCGACGCGGGGCCGTCGAGGACGCTGATCCTGACCTGCAGGACCCGGTCGCCGTCGATGACGTCGTTGCCGCCGCGTCCCTCGAGGGTGTCGGACCCAGCCCCGCCGATGAGGATGTTGCCGTCGCCCCAGATGTCCCCGCTGAGCGGGCACGAGCCGGTGAAGGCACCGGCGGCCAGGTCGGCGCCGGTGAGCCGGGCGGGTGCGCCGGGCCCTCCGGGCAGGGTGGTCGCGGCCACGTCGAGGTCACTCAACGGCGGGACGATCGCGGCCAGGCCAGGAATCCGGGCCAGTCCGGCGGCGTCGAGGGCGTCACACCCCGTGAAGCCGCCACCCTGGACCGCGGCGGGGAGCTCGTCGTCGCCGCGGATCACGTCGTCGAGCGCCGAGCCCGAGTTGGCCTCCATCTCCGCCCACCGGTCGCGGTTGACCACGACAGGCAGCGGGAGCCCGCCGAGGACCTGGTTGATCTTCATGTCGTCGTCGGCACCCACCGTGTCGTACTGGTGGATGGCCCAGTCGAAGCCGCCCGATCCTGCGTTCCGGTCGACCGCGGGGTTCTGCGACATGATGTCGTCGCCGCCCTCCGCGTCGTAGTCGTTCTCACCCGGCTGACCGACGAACACGTCGTGACCGGGGTCGGGCTCGCCCGGGTCGTCGAAGAACGGCGCGCCGTGGTCGCCGATGAGCAGGTCCTGACCGTTGCCGCCCTGGATCCAGTCGTCGCCTCCGTCGCCGAAGACCACGTCGGCGCCGTTGCCGCCGATCATGAAATCGTCGCCCTCTCCGCCGAACGCCTCGTTGTCGTTGAGGCCGCCGTTGACGACGTCCTGGCCGTCGCCGGCGAACGACAGGTCGTCGCCGGGTCCGGAGTCGATGGCGTCGTCGCCGGGACCGCCGCGGTGCATGTCCGCGCCGTCGAGGTCGGTGATGATGTCGTCACCGAGGCCGCCCAGGGCCACGTCGTCGCCGCCGTTGCCCTCGATCCGGTCGTTGCCCGCCCCGCCCCAGAAGGTGTCGTTGTCGTTGCCGCCGTTGACGCGGTCGACACCGTCGGTGCCCTCGTAGACCGACTGGCCATTGATGCCGGCCGGGTCGACGGTGTTGCGCGTCCTGTAGGCGAGGGTGCCGTCGGGGTTGCGCACCAGGAGCAAGTTCTCCTGGCACTCGGTCGCGGGGTCGTCGGCGACGACCGAGCCGAGCTGGCTGAAGCCGGCCGGGGTGCCGGACAGGTGCTCGAGCAGGAAGTGGCAGTCGGCGGTGCCAAAGGCGTCGGCCTTCAGCGCACTGGTGCCGTCGGTGTTGCGCTGGATCATCTCGGTGAACGAGTTGCCCTCCAGCTGCGCGCGCAGGTTGAGGCCGGGCGTGCGCGCCAGGTAGTAGAGCCGGTCGTTGTCCTGCAGCTTCTCCATCTGCGTCTGGAAGACGTAGTTGAAGGTGCTGCCGAGCAGTCCGCCGAAGAGATTGGTCACCTCGGCGAGTCCACCCACCCAGAGGTCGATGTCGTCGACCCCGGTGGTGGTGACGCCGTTCGCGGCGCTCGACCAGTCGGCGCAGGCCGTGCCGGGCTCCTGGCAGGCTGCGAGCTGCGCGCCGTCCGAGCCGAACATGAAGGCGGCCGCGTCCGCGGGCGGGGTGTCACCCGGCTGCGGGTCGACGATCGCCCGAGCCGCGGCACGCTTCGCACTCATCGTGGCCGCATCCCTGATCGTCGGGTGCGTGCCGTAGGCGGCGACGAAGTTGACCAGGGATTCCGGGTGCTTGAGGTGGTTGCCGAAGTCGGCCCAGCTCACGTACGGCGCGAGGGAGGCGTCGTTGGTCTGCGCGTTGATCTGGCGGCGCACCTCGTTGAGGCGCGGCACTCCCGCGTCACGCGCCCGGGCCATGTTGAGCGCGGCGAGGTCGAGCGGCAGGCCGAGCAGGTTGCTGCGCAGCGTGCGGGTGACGAACTCGTCGAGCTCGTTGCCGACCTGGTTGGCCGACCCCATCGCGATGGCTCCTGCCGCCTGCTCCGGTGTCCACGGATGGGCGGGGTCACCGCTGTCGAAGAAGGTCGGCGGGTTGAGGAAGGCGTCGAGCAGCAGGACGTCGTGGTCGACGCCGTCGCGGCGCCGCGCGACCACGTCGTCGAGCATCGAGTGCCCGAAGCGGTAGACCGCGTGGGCGAACTCGGCCTCGACGGCCGGGTTCACGTCCGGGGAGTACACGTGGAACGGGTGGATGGCCGGTACCAGTTTGCGGCCGAACTCCTCGAAGACCAGGTGCTGGTACTCCATCTCGGTGACGAAGCGGGCGGCCTGGAAGAGCCGGTCGCCGTAGGACCACGCACGGGCGCCGGTGCCGGAGCCCTCCGGAGGCGTGGTGGTGGCGAAGGACGCCAGCAGCGCCTCGTTGCCCGGCTGGTGCAGGGTCGCGTCGATGTCGGCCACGAGGCGGTCGTGCTCGGAGTGGAAGACTTGGTGCACGAAGCTCAGCGCGATGTTCTCGTTGACCCGTCCGTCACCGGCGATGAAGTGCGAGTCCAGGAGCTCGTCGTCGTACTCACCGGGACCCACCGCGTCGGTGGACCTGCCGGGCGTGTTGTTGCTGTCCGGCGTGCGCGGCACCGGGGCGGTCGACGGGTCGTGGTCGGCGTCCACCGGGGTGGGGTCGGCTGCGTGCGCGATGTCGGTCAGGAACGGCGTCTGGAAGTGCCGCACACTGCTGGGCGCGCGCACGCCGTGGCCGCCGTCGGCGCTCGGGTCGCCCTCGACCAGGCCGCTGGCGGGGCAGTCGCCCCCGTTGGGCGTGCAGACGTACTGCGGGAACCCGTTCGGTCCGGGGACGAACTGGCCGTAGGGGTCGGTCAGCAGCGCCGGGATGTCGAGCACGTCGGCGTCGACCAGCTGGAGGCCGAGGTCGCGCGCGGCCTGCGCCTTGGTGGAGCGCCACGTCGCCATGCCGGTGCGACCGTCCGGGGAGCCGGCGTAGGTCTCGCCCGCCGCCAGGCCACCGAGCAGCCGCCCCGTCGCGACCGGGGCACCGGTGTTGTCGGCGCTCTCGTCGGCGACGGTGGCGGGGTCGTCGTGGACGATCCCGTCGGGGCCGGCGCCGGCGCGGTCGTACTCGCGCAGGTAGACCTGGTGGGCCGCGTGCGAGGAGTAGGTCTGGCTCTGGTCGACCCACGGGGAGTCGGTGTTGTCGGCGTCCTGGATGTCGTCGGACGTGCCCATCTGGCCGTCCGGGCCGGGCTGGTTCTTCGCACGGGTGAGTGCCATGAACTGCGGGCCGCTGCCGAGCTCGTCACCGGTGTTCGCCCGGCCGTCGGCGCCGATCGTGCGTAGCGGGTCGTCGGCTCTCAGCGGCACGAAGACGGTGGCACCGCCCTTCACCGTCTGGTCGATGCCATGGTCGAAGAACTGTCCGAAGAAGGTGAACGTCGAGTTGTACGGCGGCGAGAGGCCCACGTCGGTCGTGACGTTCGGGATGAAGAGCGTCCCGCCCTCGCCGACGCAGCCGTCAGGCGTGCCGTCGGGGTCTGCCGGGCTCGGGTCGCCGCCGGGCTGACACGGCACCACACCGCTGTTGCCCTGGGTGCGCACCGGGGTGCCGGCCGCGGCGACCGCGGCGGGGTTGGTCGCGGTCTGGTCGACGATCAGGTTGCTCACCAGGCGGGGCTGGGAGTCGTAGACCGAGCCGGTCCTCTGCGCATAGCTGCTGGCGTCGTTAGCCGGGCTGCCCGGAAAGAGCGCGCCGGCCTCGATGCCCTCGGCCTCGCGGAAGGTCGGGTCGGTCAGCCTCGGGAAGACCTGGTCCGCCGCGCCCCAGCGCCCGCGGCCCTGGAAGAGGTTGTTGCAGGAGCCGTCGACCGTGCGCAGGCCGTAGGCAGTGAGCCGGTCGGGAACCTGGTTGGGGCCCGTGCCCACGAGCGTCCCGCACGGATCGGCGGGCGTCAGCGTGCTGGCGTGCCGCTCCGAGATCCGGATCTGGCGCAGGATGAAGGTGAGGTCGCCCTTGCTGACGGTGAATCCAGCACCGACCGTGCCCGCGGCGCCGGCGGGTGGGGCTGCTGCGGGCAGCAGCGCGGCCAGTGCGGCCACCACGGACAAGATCGCCAGGCAGGCGGTGCTGCGTACGGTGCGGGTGCGGTGCGGCGTGTGGTCCATGGTGGTGCCCGTCGGACGGCACGCCCCCTGCAGGCGTGCGAGGAGGTCAGGGTGCGTCGGGGGCCCTTGGCCCGACCTTGGGCCGGCCCCAAGGGAACCCCAAGGGGTGCGGACCTAGGTTCCCCTCGCCGCGCGCACCTGTGCGGTCATGGGGTGGAACCGGAGGGTGGTGCCGTCGTGGAGCTCAACCGTCGCGACATGATCAAGTTCTCGGCCGTGGGTGGCGCGGCGCTCGCGCTGCCCGTGCAACGGGCGCTCGCGGAGCCGCTCGTGCTGGCCAACCGGATCGCCGAGAGCGCGCTCCCGCCGCCGTTCACGCTCCCCTTCCGCGTCCCGCCGACGATCGTCGCGACGCGCTCGGACGCCACGACAGACTACTTCCGCGTTGAGATGGCTCCGACCACCGTCGAGATGCTGCCCGGGCTGCAGACCCCCGTGTGGGCCTACAACGGCTCGGTGCCCGGTCCGACGTTCCACGTCGATCGCGGACGCCAGGCCGTGGTCCGGCAGATCAACAACCTGCCGGGCATCCACCCCCGGCTGGGCTACACGCCGTGGACGTCGGTCCACCTGCACGGGTCGGCCTCGCTGCCGGAGTACGACGGCTACGCCAGCGACATCTCCAACCCGGGGTTCTGGAAGGACTACCGCTACCCGAACTGGCAGCCGGCCCGGACGCTCTGGTACCACGACCACGGACTGCACCACACGGCCGAGAACGTCTACATGGGCCTGGCTGGGATGTACCAGCTCCACGACCCGCTCGAGCGCTCCCTCAAGATCCCATCAGGCGCCTACGACGTCCCGCTGGTCGTCTCGGACCGGATGTTCGACGCCGACGGCTCGCTGCTCTTCGACAACAGCGACGAGAAGGGCCTCTACGGAGACGTGATCACCGTCAACGGCGTGCCGTGGCCGGTGATGCGGGTGGCACGCCGCAAGTACCGCTTCCGCATCCTCAACGCCTCGGTCTCGCGCTCCTACGCCTGGTACCTCGACAACGGGGCGTCGATGTCGGTCGTCGCCACCGACGCCGGGTTGATGCCGGCACCGCAGAGGGTGACCTCGTTCCGGCAGGGCACCTCCGAGCGCTACGAGGTCGTCATCGACTTCGCGAAGTACGCCCCCGGCACCCGGATCGCGTTGCGCAACCGCTCGCCGAGGAACAACACCAACTACACGAACACCGACAAGGTGATGATGTTCGAGGTGACCGGGGACGCCTTCTCCACCGCCAACAACGCCGTCCCCTCCCAGCTCTACCCCGCGCAGCCGACGATGGCGCTGACCGAGGCCCAGGCCACGCGAACCCGCACCTTCGACCTGCTGCGCGCGAACGGGAGGTGGACCATCAACGGCACCACCTGGGACGACGTCGTGGCCAGCGGCTTCACCAAGGTCCTCGCCGACCCGCTGCGCGACGACGTGGAGATCTGGGAGATCCGCAACCCCTCCGGCGGGTGGCACCACCCGTTCCACATCCACTTCATCGACTTCAAGGTGCTCTCGCGCAACGGCAGGGCGCCGATGGCGCACGAGAAGGGGCCCAAGGACGTGGTGTTCGTCGGGGAGAACGAGACCGTGCGCGTGCTGATCCGCTTCGACTCCGGCGAGGGGAAGTACATGATGCACTGCCACAACCTGGTCCACGAGGACCACGACATGATGGCGCAGTTCGAGATCCGCAACCCCGCGGCCGAGGCGCACGACGCCCTCGGCGATCCGTGCCACCCGCTTCCCGAGTGGGACCTGTGAGATGACCGCTGTCCTGGGCCCACCGACGGCCCCCGTCGCCGGCGACGTCGCGGAGTCGGCCCGCGTCGGCGCGGCCGTCGCCATGGCGTGGAGCCTGGCGGCGGGGGTCATCCACCTGCTCGTGGCACCCACCCACCTCGAGGAGGCGTGGTGGCTGGGCGCGGGGTTCGTCGCGGCAGGCGTCGCGCAGCTGGCGCTCGCCGGCCTGCTCGTCCGCCCCCGGTCCGACCGTCTGCTGGTGGCGGGCATCGCGGGGAACGTCGCAGTGATGGCGGCCTACGTCGCCACCCGCACGGTCGACCTGTGGTTCATGCCGGCCCACGGACCGGGTCACGAGGTCGGCCACCTCCCCGTCGCCGGCGGGGTGGGCAACGGGATCCCGGTCTACCCGGGCGACCGCATCGAGCCGGTCGGCCCGCTCGACCTCACCTGCCTGGTCGCCGAGCTCGTCGTCGTCGCGATGCTGCTCGCCATGCTCGCGCCGCGGCTCCGGTCACGGGTCGGGACGGTGCTGGTCGCCGTCGCCGTGACCGGTGCCGTCGTGGTGCTCCTGGCCTGAGGCCGCCTCAGCGCCAGCCGAGGTCCGGCGCCACGTCGGTGAGCACCGTCTCCAGGACGTGGGCGTTGTAGTCCACGCCGAGCTGGTTGGGCACCGTGAGCAGGAGCGTGTCGGCCGCGGCGACGGCCTCGTCGTCCGCGAGCTCCTTGACCAGGATGTCCGGCTCGGCGGCGTAGGTCCGGCCGAAGACCGCGCGCAGGTCGGCCTCGATCTGGCCGAACTGGTCGGAGCTGCGGCCCTCGCGGCCGAAGTAGGCGCGGTCGAGGTCGGTCGTGATGGGCATGATCGAGCGGCTCACCGAGACCCGGGCCTCGCCCTCGTGGCCGGCCTCCTTCCACGCCTCGCGGAAGACCTCGATCTGCTTGCGCTGCTGGACGTGGAACGGCTCGCCGGACTCGTCCTTCTTCAGCGTCGAGCTCATCAGGTGCATCCCCTTCGCCGCGGCCCAGCGGGCCGTCTCGTCCGAGGCCGCACCCCACCAGATGCGCTCGCGCAGGCCTTCGGAGTGGGGCTCGACGCGCAGCAGGCCGGGCGGGTTGGGGAACATCGGGCGCGGGTTGGGCTGGGCGAAGCCCTCGCCCTCGAGCACCTGGAGGAAGACCTCGGTGTGGCGACGCGCCATGTCGGCCTGGTCCTCGCCGTCGGCGGGCTGGTAGCCGAAGTAGCGCCAGCCGTCGATGACCTGCTCCGGTGATCCCCGGCTGATGCCGAGCTGGAGCCTGCCCCCGGCGATGAGGTCGGCGGAGCCGGCGTCCTCGGCCATGTAGAGGGGGTTCTCGTAGCGCATGTCGATCACCCCGGTGCCGATCTCGATCCGGCTGGTGCGGGCGCCGACGGCGGCGAGCAGCGGGAACGGCGAGGCGAGCTGGCGCGCGAAGTGGTGCACCCGGAAGTACGCCCCGTCCGCGCCGAGCTCCTCGGCCGCGACCGCGAGGTCGATCGACTGCAGGAGCGTGTCGGAGGCGCTGCGGACCGCCGACTGCGGCGAGTCGGTCCAGTGCCCGAAGTTCAGGAACCCGATCTTCTTCATATCTGGTTCAACGCTCAACCACCCAGGTTGTTCCCGCGCTTTGCCTTGAGCGGGCTGTCGGCCTGCGGCTCCCGCCCCGGGGCAGCCAGCGAGAGGATCGCCCGGGCGATGTCGGGGCGCGCCTCGAGCTCCTCCTCCAGGCGCTGCAGCTCCTGTGCCGCCTGGCTCTCGGAGTCGTCGCCGTCCAGGTCCACCGACCCGACCAGGAAGATCTTGCCGGGACCGACGTACTCCAGGTGCAGGGTGTTGACCGAGTCCACCTCGGGGCGCTCGCGCAGCCACTCCAGCACTCGCTCGTGGACGCGCGGATCCGCGATCTGGCCCACCAGGAAGGCCATGTTGCGGCGCAGCAGGTAGAGGGCGACGAAGCCGAGCAGCAGGCCGACCAGGATCGAGCCGACCGCGTCCCAGACGGGCTGGTGGGTGATCTGGTGCAGGGCGAGACCACTGACGGCGATCACGATACCGATGAGGGCGGCGGCATCCTCGAAGTAGACCGCGCGCAGGGTGGGGTTGGACGTCTTGTCGAGGAAGGTCACCCGGCTCACCTCCGCGCGCTCCGCTCCCCGACGCACCTCGCGGCGGGCCTGCATGAAGGAGATGCCCTCGAGGACGAACGCCGCGCCGAGCACGACGTAGGCCCAGAGATAGCTGGCCTCGGCCTCCTCAGCGCCCAACGACTGGATCCCGTGCCACACCGACACCCCGGCGCCCACCCCGAAGAGCCCGAAGGCGGCGATCATCGACCAGATGTAGGCCTCGCGGCCGAACCCGAGGGGATGGGTGTCGTCAGCAGGCTTCTCCGCCCGGCGCTCGGCGATGACGAGGAAGACCTCGTTGCCGGCGTCGGCCCAGGAGTGCGCTGCCTCCGCGACCATCGAGGCCGAGCCGGTGAGCACTGCGACGACGCTCTTGAGGATGGCGAGAACCGTGTTGGCGGCCAGCGCGATGATGACGGTGAGCATGTGCTCAGACTGCCCGATCCGACCGGCGGGCGTCCTGCCCCCTCCGGCTGCCGGCGTAGGCGCGCTCGCGGATCGCCGACAACCACGCAGGCGCCAGACGCCACGATCGGGGCGGGTGCCGCACGGGATCGAAGTCGGGACGCGGGAGCCCGGAGCGGCGCAGGACCTCGATCGTGCCCGTCTGGACGTCCCCCTGGCGCCCGGTCACGCGCAGGCGGAACGTCACCGGCAGGTGGTCGAGCAGCACGTCCGGCTCCGGCGAGTCCAGGCCCTCAGGCGCCTCGACGAGGGCGACGAGCCGCCGGCCCGAGCGGGTCCAGGGCATGAGCGACGTGGCGGTCGTCCCGCTCCACCGGCGCGCCGGGCGCAGGACCGACCGGCGCCACCCGGACTCGCCGGGCGCGGACGTGCACAGCACGTCGACGGGCGGGTCGTGCAGCAGTCGCACGGCCACCCCGAGGAGGTCGGCGACACCGCGCGGCGTGCCGATGCCCTTGGACAGGCGCACCAGGCAGTCGACCCCGCCCTCGGGGAGCGGGCCGACGCCGTGCACGTCGGCACGTCCCTCGTAGAGGACGCCGTCGGGGTGGAACGCGGGAGCGGCGCGCCAGCGGGCGAGCGCCTCGAAGGAGCGGCGGAAGGGAGCAGGCACGGCCTGCAGTACCCCGCGGGCGACCATTGACGCACCGCACGATCTGATGTGCAATATATTGCATGCCGGTCCCGCTCCAGCCCTCCCCACTCCGGCCCGCCCTGCTGCGCCACACCGTCCACGACCGGCTGCGCGACGCGATCGTCGACGGCACGCTCGCCCCCGGCGAGGTGGTGCGCGACGCGGAGCTGGCCACCTGGCTCGGCGTGAGTCGTACTCCGGTGCGCGAGGCGCTGCTGCGCCTGGCGGACTCGGGCCTGGTCCGCACCGCCCCGGGGCGCTCGACCGTCGTCGCCGAGATCGACGTCGAGGAGGTGCGCGACGCGCAGGCGGTCGTCGCCGGCATGCACCGCCTCGCGGTCGCCGAGGCGGTGGCGCGGATGACCGAGGCCGACCTCGAGCTGATGCGCGCGGCCAACGAGCGCTTCGCCACCGCGGTCGCCGTCGGCGACCCCGACGCTGCACTGGCCGCCGACGACGACTTCCACGCCGTGCCCGTCGCCACCAGCGGCAACCGCGCGATCGCCGCCGTCCTCGACCAGTTCAGCCCCGTCGTCCGGCGACTCGAGCGGCTGCGGTTCGCCTCCGACGCCGCCACCGAGTCCGTCGGCCTCCACGAGCGCCTGGTCGAGGCGTGCGCGCGCCGCGACGTCGAGGTCGCGGCCGAGCTGTCCTTCCGCACCTGGCAGAACCTCGCCGTGCTGATCCCCGAGCCCGACCCCACCCCCACCCAGCAGGAGACCCCGTGATCCTCGACCAGTTCGAGCGCCACCCGCTCACCTTCGGCCCCTCCCCCGTGCACCACCTGCGGCGGCTCAGCGACCACCTCGCCGCCCGGGGAGGCGGCGCCCAGGTCTGGGCCAAGCGCGAGGACGTCAGCAGCGGCCTGGCCTACGGCGGCAACAAGATCCGCAAGCTGGAGTACATCGTCCCCGACGTGCTCGCCAGCGGCGCCGACACGCTCGTGTCCATCGGCGGCTTCCAGTCCAACCACACCCGGCAGGTCGCGGCGGTCGCCGCCCACCTCGGGCTCAGGTGCCGCCTGGTCCAGGAGAAGTGGGTGCCGTGGGACGACCCCACCAACACCCAGGTCGGCAACATCCTGCTCAGCCGGATGATGGGCGCCGACTCCCGCCTCGACGACAGCGGCTTCGACATCGGCATCCGCGACTCGTGGAAGGACGCCATCCGCGAGGTCGAGGAGTCCGGCGGCACGCCGTACGCCATCCCCGCCGGCGCGAGCGAGCATCGCCTCGGCGGGCTCGGCTTCGCCAACTGGGCCTTCGAGGTGGCCGAGCAGGAGAGGACACTCGGCGTCACCTTCGACACGATCGTCGTGTGCACGGTCACCGGCTCCACCCACGCCGGGATGATCGCCGGGTTCGCCGCGCTCGAGGACCTCACCGGCGTACGCCGCCGCGTGCTCGGAATCGACGCCAGCGCGACCCTGGAGAAGACCCGGTCCCAGGTCGAGCGCATCGCGCGGCACACCGCCGAGCTCATCGAGCTCGGCCGCGACCTGCGCGACGACGAGATCACCGTCCTCGACGGCTGGGCCGGCGACCTCTACGGCATCCCGGTCGAGTCCACGATGGAGGCGATGGCGCTCGGCGCGCAGCTCGAGGCGATGATCACTGACCCGGTCTACGAGGGGAAGTCCCTCGCCGGGCTGGTCGACCTGGTGACCAGCGGCGAGATCCCGAGCGACTCCCACGTGCTCTACGCGCACCTCGGCGGGCAGCCGGCGATCAACGCCTACCACTCCCTGTGGCCCGCACAGGGGTGAGTGTCGCTGGCGTCGGGGCGTGATCGACGTCCCCGCAGCCCTGGCGTGGGCCGGGGCTGCGGCCGGCTCGGCGGTCGTGTCGCACGTGCGGCTGCCCGGCGGGCTCACCTCTCGACGAGCATCGCCCTCGACGCGGACGGACACGTGTGCGGTGTCGCGGCGCACCTGATGTCACGGGTGCCGGGAGCACCGCGGACGGAGGTCGACCGCGACGGGCTGCGCGCGATGGCGGCGCTGCTGGCCGACATCCACGCCCTGCGGCCCGCGGAGCCGTTCCGGACCTACCAGTCCTGGGCGTGGCCGGAGAAGTGGGTCGTGCCCCCGTGGACCCGCCACCCCGACGCGTGGACGCGCGCCTTCGAGGTGCTCGCCGGCCCCGCCCCGGCCCACCTGCCGACGTTCCTCCATCGCGACTTCGGCCACCGCAACCTGCTGTGGTCGGGCGGTGCGATCAGCGGCGTCGTCGACTGGGTGGAGACGTCGATGGGGCCGGCGTGGCTCGACGCCGCACACGCCGCGTCGAACCTCGCGGTGCTGGTCGGCACCGCGCCCGCCGCGGCGTTCCTCGAGCAGGACGCCGCGATGGCGCCCGAGCCCCTCCACCCCTACTGGGCGGTCATGGACGCCGTCGGCTACCTGCCGCCGCCCGGCAGGCCTCCGATGTTCCGGGACCCCGACCAGCTCGCCCGCCTCGACGGCTGGCTCGACCACGTGGTGCGGCTCAGCTGAGCGCGAAGTCCACGGCCGCCTGCGCGTGCAGCGCGGTCGTGGCGAAGACCGGGACGTCGACGTCGTCGGGGCCGAGCAGCAGCTCGATCTCGGTGCACCCGAGGACGACCCCCTGCGCGCCCCGGGCGACCAGCGCGTCCACCACCTCGACGTACGCCGTGCGGGACGCGTCGCGGACCACGCCGAGGACCAGCTCGTCGTAGATGACGTCGTGCACGACCTCGCGCCCGGGCGCGTCCGGGACGAGCACCTCGAGAGCGTGCGAGCGCAGCCGGTCGACGAGGAAGTCCTGCTCCATCGTGAACCGGGTGCCCAGCAGCCCGATGCGCTCGAGGCCCGCGGCCCGCACCGCGCGGGCGGTCACGTCGCCGATGTGGAGCAGCGGCAGGGCCACCGCGGCCTCGATCGCGTCGGCGACCTTGTGCATGGTGTTCGTGCACAGCACGACGCACTCCGCGCCGGCGGCCTCCAGCCCGCGCGCCTCCCCGGCCAGCAGCGCGCCGGCCGCCTCCCAGTCCCCCGCCGCCTGCATCGCCTCCACCTCCGCGAAGTCGACCGAGGCCAGGACGAGCCGGGCGGAGTGGAAGCCGCCGAGGCGGTCGCGCACGCCCTCGTTGAGGAGCCGGTGGTAGAGCTCGGTGCTCTCCCAGCTCATCCCGCCCAGCAGCCCGATCCGTCGCACGCTCTCGCCCATGGCCACCATTGAACACACCCGGTCGCCGCGCCTAGCGTGCCCGGCATGACGACGCAGCCGCTCGCCGAGCGCAACGGGATCCGGGTCCACCCCGCGACCCATGCCCGGTTCGAGGACGTGCGCACGATGGTCGGCCCGAAGAACCCGTCCTCCAGCGTGTACTGGTGCCTGAGCCACCGCATCCCCGCCAAGGAGAACACCTCGCTCGCCGGGCCGCAGCGGGCCGACCTCATGGAGGCGCTCACCCGCAGGCGCAGCAAGCCGGGCGTGCTCGCCTACGACGGGGACGAGGTCGTCGGCTGGGCGGCCGTCGCACGGCGCGCCGACCTGCCCTTCGCCCGCTCGACCCGGATCCCGCACGTCGACGACCAGGACGCGTGGTCCGTGTGGTGCCTCCGGGTCCGCCCCGGTCACCGTGGCCGCGGCATCTCCCACGTCCTCCTCGACGGCGCCGTGGCCTACGCCGTCCGGCAGGGAGCCCCCGTGGTCGAGGGCTACCCCGTCGACAACCGGGGCGCGAAGGTCGACCTGACGATGGCCTACGTCGGCACCCGCGCGCTGTTCGAGCACGCCGGGTTCACCCTCGCGGCACCCACCCGGGCGACCTCCGCGGGCTTCCCCCGCGTGCTGATGCGCCGCGACGCCTGACACGCGGCCCGTCGACTCGCCTGTTGCGCGCGGGCTTGGTACCTTTGTCGAGTAAGTCAGTGCTATTTGAGGGGTGGGGACATGGGGAGCAACGAGGGCGACTGTCGGGTCGTGGTGGTCGGCGCGGGCGCGGGCGGCACGCTGGTCGCCACCCACCTGGTCACCGCGCTGTCCTCGCGGTTCCGCGTCGAGCTGGTCGACCCCGCCCCGACGACGGGCCGGGGCCAGGCGTACTCCACCACCGACGAGCGCCACCTCCTCAACGTGCCCGCCTCCGGCATGAGCGCCTTCCCCCGCGACCCCGAGCACTTCCTGCGGTGGCTGCGCACCCACCACGACCCCGGCTTCCAGCCACACGACTTCGCGCCGCGCGCGGCGTTCGGGCGCTACGTCGAGAGCCTGCTGACCACCGCCTCGGAGTTCCCCGGCAACGCCCGGCTGGTGCGCCGTCGCGCCGACGTCGTCGACGTCACCGCCTCCGGCACCGGCTTCGCCGTGGAGCTCGGCGACGGCGAGCGCCTCGAGGCGCGTGCGGTCGTGCTCGCGACCGGCAGCCGTCCCGGCACCCACTGGGCACCCGCCGAGCTCGCCGCCGACCCGCGCCTGGTCGCCGACCCGTGGACCCAGCCGATCCCCGACGAGGGCGACGTGCTGATGCTGGGGTCCGGGCTCACCATGGTCGACCTCGCGATCAGCGCCGACCGCCCGGGGCGCACCGTCCACGTCGTGTCGCGCAACGACGTCGTCCCCGAGCGCCACGTGCTCCCCACGACCCCGCCGGTGGCTCCCCCGCCCGGCATCACCCGGCTCCCGGGCCTCGACGCGCTCCGCGCCACGCTCGACACCCACGTGAGCGCCACCCGCGAGGCGACCGGCGACTGGCGCCCGGCCATCGACGGCCTGCGCCCGGTGACCGCCCAGCTGTGGCGCGGCCTGTCCGACGCCGACAAGCGCCGCTTCATCGCCGAGGACGCCCGCACCTGGGACGTGCACCGCCACCGGATGGCGCCGATCACCCACGAGCGCCTCGAGGCCGTCGCGTCCGCCGGGCGCCTGGTCCGCCACCGCGGCACCATCGCCGCCGTGCGCCCCGGGGCCGACGCGCTCCACGTCATCCTCGACGACGGCACCGAGCTCGCCGTCTCCGCCGTCGTCAACTGCACCGGCCCGGTCGGCTCGATCGCCGGCGACCCGCTGCTGACCCGCCTGGCCCGCACCGGCCTGGTCCGCCCGGGCCCCGCCGGGCTGGGCATCGACACCGCCGACGACGGCCGCATCGTCGGGACCCTCCCGGAGACCCGGCCCTTCCTCGCCGTCGGCTCCCTGCGCCGCGGCAACCTGTGGGAGTCGACGGCGATGCCGGAGATCCGCGAGCAGGCCTACGACGTGGCCCGGATGGTGGCCCGCTCCCTGCACGGCGAGGCCCGCCGCCGCCCCACCGACCCCTACGGCCTCACCCTGTCGACCAACCGCCGCGCCGCCAAGCGCTACAACGCCGCGCTGGGCCGCCTGCTCCGCCTGCAGGACGGCGTCGAGGAGGGTCTCGGCGAGGCGGTCGCGGCCGACCCCGACTTCGTGCAGGCGCACGCCGCGCTCGCACTGCTCGGCCACGAGTGGGGCACCAACACGCACTGGCGCGCCTCGCTCCGCGCCGCGCACGGCGCCGCGGCGGGCCGCCACCTCGACGACCGCGAGTCCAGCTTCCTGGACGCGGTGACCACCCGGCTGCGCTCCGACGAGGCCACCGGTGCCGCCGCCCTGCTGCGCCACGTGCGGATGTTCCCGCGCGACGCGCTCGCGGTCAGCGTCGCGGTCCCGACCGTCGCGTTCGGCGGGCTCACCAGCGGCCCGCAGACCGCCGAGCTGGTCGAGTCGCTGGGCCGCTCCTACGGTGACGACTGGTGGTACGCCGGCCAGCTGGCCTTCGTCCGCCAGGACCAGGAGCGCTGGAGCGAGGCGGAGGACCTCGCCGCCTACGCCCTGTCGGTCGAGCCGTCCTCCGGCCACGCCGTCCACGCCCGGGCCCACGTGTTCTACGAGACCGGCGAGCACGCCGCCGGCCTGGCCTGGCTCGACGAGTGGATCCGTGCGCGCGGACCCGAGGCCAACCACCGGTCCCACTTCTCGTGGCACGCCGCGCTGCACGAGCTCATGCAGGACGACGTCGACGCCGTGCGCCGGCGCTACGCCCGCGAGCTCGCCCCCTCGGTCGTGGGCGGCAGCCGCGTCGTCGTCGACAGCGGCGCGCTGCTCTGGCGCGGCCGGGTGACCGGGGCGTGGACCGAGGACCTCCCGGTCCGCGAGGTCCGCGAGGCGGCTCCGCGCGAGTGGCTCACCGCTCCCCCGACCGGGTTCGCCGCGATGCACGGCGCCGTCCTGCTCGCCGCCGACGGCGACGCCGCGGCCCTCCGCTCCCTGGCCGCCGGCGCCACCATCAGCGAGGACGCGGTCTTCCGCGAGGTCGTCGCGCCGCTGTGCGACGGGCTGGTCTCGGTCGTCGAGGAGCGGTGGAACGCCGCCTGCGCGACGCTCTCCGGCGTCGTGGCGACGATGGAGCCGCTCGGGGGCAGCAAGGCGCAGCGCGAGGTCGTGGAGGACACCCTGGTGCACGCGCTGGCCATGGCCGGGCGCACGTCCGAGGCCGCCGACCTCCTCGACCTCCGCCTCTCACGGCGCTCCTCCGCCCTCGACGCCCGCCGCCGCGCGGCCGTCGCCGCCTCGGGGACGTCGGTCCGATGACGCCGCGCGACGCCCTGCTGGCCGTGGCCGGGGGCACCCTCGTGGTGCTGGCCCTGCTCGACCTCTACCCCGAGGCGGTCATCGCCGCGATGGCCTACGCCGCGGCGTGGTGGCTGCTGGGCGAGCCCGCGCCCCACCGCGACTGAAGCGGACGCGCCGACCGGCCGCCCTCAGGGCAGCGGCGCGGCCGGCGTCCGGGCCACGGCGGCCGCCGCCGAGACGAGGTCCCACCCGGGCGTGAAGGTGTTGCGGCGCGGAAGCCGCTCGTGGTGCTCCTCGTAGAGGTCGAGGAGCCGCAGCACCGAGGCCAATACCGGTGCGTCCGGGTCGTCGGCGTCCACGTCGCAGGCGTGGCGCGCGACCGTGAGCGGGACCTCGGGCTCGAGGCCGCGCTGCATGGCCTCCAGCGCCGCGAGCAGGTTCGACGACGCCGCCTCGAGGAACGGGCCGACCGCACGCGCCTCTTGCGACGGCGGCGGACCGAGGTCGAGCGGCTCCTCGCCGGCGAGGATCCGGGTGGCCTGTCCGCCGAGCACCGACGCCACCTGCGCGGGTGTCAGGCCGGCCTGCCGGGCACACCGGCCCGTGGTCATCAGGGCGGAGACCGGGGTGCTGTAGGGCAGGTCGCTCGCGGCCAGCACCCGGCCCGGCGGGACGAGCCGGAAGAGGGCCAGCAGGTGCGCCGGCGTCCACCACGACGTGTCGAAGAAGAGGTTCGGCACCTCGCCCACCGCACGGTGCAGGCGCCCCAGGTCGGCGAGGGCGCAGTGCGCGAGCACCATCCGCAGTCCGGGCCAGCGCGCGCATGCGTCCAGGACGGGTCCGCGCACCGACGCCACCTCCGGTCCGGCGTGCACCACGACCGGCAGGCGGCGCTCCCCGGCGACGGCGAACGCCGGCTCCAGCCGGGGGTCGGTCAGGTCGAGGTCGTCGCTCGAGACGTGCAGCTTGATGCCGCGGGCCCCCGCGTCCAGCAGCCCCTCGAGGGCGTCCACCTCGTCGGGCACGACGCGGACCAGCGACTCCAGCCTGCCCTCGCTGCGCTGCGCTGCGCTGCGTCGAGGCACGCACGGTTGGCCGCGCGGTAGGCGCTGTCGGGCTCCGAGAGCGGGAAGACGAGCGCGCGGGCGCGTGCCGAGCCCACGGCCGCCAGCAGCTCCTCGATCGTCGCGGTGACCGAGTCGCGGTCGCCGAGGTGCGTGTGCACGTCGAGCACCGGTCCCTCGGGGAGGTCGTGGAGCAGGCGGTCGTACCACGGCTGCACGAGGTGGTCGGCGTACACCCGCTCAGTCCTCGGGGTCTGCCGTGCGCTCGACGAGGTCGGCGAGCAGCGCCGGCATCCCGCGCGCGGCGACCAGCCGGCGGTGGCGGTCGGGCTCGGCCTCGCCGAGGAGCATCGCCTCGACGACGTCGAGCGGCGCGTCCAGGCCGTCGGGCGCCAGCGCGGCACGCGCGTCGGCGACGACCCGGGCGGCGACCTCGCGGAGAGGTCGCAGCTCGAGGTCGAGGTCGACGACGCGGGTCTCGAGCCCGCGGCGCACGACCCGGTGGTCGTTGACGGCCAGCACGTCGTCGCTGAGGTCGGTGCGGGCCGGCGACTCCACGGCGCAGCGCGCGATTCCCTGGACCAGGGCGGTCAGCCCGGCGACGGCCGCCAGCGAGGGGACGGCGTCCATCAGGCGCACCTCGAGCGTGCCGAGCAGCGGGCGCGGGCGCATCTCCCACCAGACGTAGGTGTGGTCCGGCGCCTCCGCGGCCGCCGTCATCGCCTCGGTGCGGGCGACGTAGTCGTCCCAGGTCCTCAGCAGCGGCGGCAGGGTGGTGCGCGGGTAGGAGCGCAGGATCGCCGACCGCGCGGAGGCGAGCCCCGAGTCGAGGCCGTGCCAGTACGGCGTCCCGGCGGCGAGGGCGCGCAGGAGCGGCAGGTGGTGACGCAGACCGCGGTAGGCCAGCATCAGCGTCGCCTCGTCGGGGAGGCCGACGTGCACCTGCAGCGCCGCCGTGGGCGTGCGGAGGAGACCGGCGTACTCGTCGATGATCCGGTCGTAGCGGGGCGACGAGGCGATCGCCGCGCCGCCGAGCGGGGCCGTCGGGTGCACCCCGACGGCCATCAGCCGGGCGCCGCGGGCCGCGACGTCGGAGCGCAGCCGCCGCAGCGAGGCGGCGACCTCCTCGCCGGAGCGGCACACCGGGGAGTTGAGCTCGACCTGGTCGAGGTAGACCTCGCTGGTGACCACCCCGGCCGGCGAGCCGGCGTCGCAGGCCCGGGCGACCAGCGGCGCGGCGTCCGCGCCGAGCAGCACCCCGGCGGCGTCGACGACCATCAGCTCCTCCTCGACGCCGACCGTCAGGTCGCCGCCGGGCACGAAGTCGGGCACGCTCCCCCCGCCCGTCGGCCGTGCGCGCTCGTGCAGCCCCGTCATGGCCCCCGGTGCCCTGCGCGGGCTCACGCCATGCGTCGTCGGCGCCACGTCCCCTTCGGGGGCACCGACATCCGCACGACCTTGTGCCAGGCGCTCGCGACCTGCCGCAGGAGCGGCGCGCTGTGGTAGGTCAGGCCGTGGTCCTCGAAGACCTGGCGGACGGGGCCGGCGACCTCGCGGTAGCGGTTGCTCGGCAGGTCGGGGAAGACGTGGTGCTCGATCTGGTGGGAGAGGTTCCCGCACAGCACGTGGAGCAGCGGCGGCCCGGAGATGTCGGCGGACCCGAGCATCTGCCGGAGGTACCACCGCCCGCGGGTCTCGTCCTCGTCGAGGTCCTCGACCTCGAAGGTGGAGACCCCCTCGGGGAAGTGGCCGCACATGATGACCGAGTGGCTCCACACGTTGCGCGCGAGGTTCGCCACCAGGTTGGCGGTCAGCGTGGTGCGTGCGGAGCCGGTCACGGCTGAGAGCGCGGGGTGCAGCACGTAGTCGCGCAGGGCGCTGCGTCCCGCGCGCCGGGCGGTCAGGCGCAGCTCCGCCCTGAGCTCGGGCGAGAGGCCCTTCCCGCTCCGCAGCGAGTCGCCCAGGTCGAGGTCGTACATCGCGATGCCGTACTCGAACAGGCAGGCGTTGACCGCGTTCCACAGCGGTTGGACGAGGTGGCGCGGCTCCCACTCCTGCGCCTCGTCCACCCGGAGGATCCCGTAGCCGAGGTCGTTGTCCTTGCCGACCACGTTGGTGTTGACGTGGTGCCGGTCGTTGTGTGCCCGGCGCCAGTGCTCGGGTGCCGAGGCGTGGTCCCAGTCCCAGGTCGAGGAGTGGATGCGGGGGTCGCGCATCCAGTCCCACTGGCCGTGGAGCACGTTGTGCCCGATCTCCATGTTGTCGAGCACCTTGGAGAGCGTGAGGGAGGCGGTGCCGACCCACCACGCGAGCCGGCTCCGGCTGCCGAGGAGCACGATCCGCCCGCCGACCTCGAGGCAGCGCTGCACCGCGATGACGCGACGGATGTACGCCGCGTCCTGGGCCCCGCGCGAGGCGAGCACCTCCTCGCGCACCGCGTCGAGCCGACGGCCGATCTCCTCGACCTCGTCGGTCGAGAGGTCGGCGTAGCCGCGTCGCCGGGGCGGGCCGGGTGCGCGCAGAAGGGTGGCCATGCCCTCCCTGTTTCCCGCAGCGGGCCGGACCATGCATCGGCCCGCGCATTCCAGCGTGGCTCCCCTCCGCAGGGGTCAAGGCACCGAGTGGGCAGCGGATCGGCGGGTACCGAGTCCGCATGACCACGACATCCCACGAGCCGCGAGCCAGGACGCGGATTCCGACGCAGCACCCGACGCACACGAGGAGGACGCATGACGACCTACGGCAGCGACCCGACAGGCGACACCCCCGGTCTCGGCACCACAGGAATCACCGGGACCACGGGACCACCGGCACGGGCCACGGTCGCCACGGGGACCGATCACAGGCACCCGGACGAGCGCGACCGGCACCGGCACCGGCACCACCGACACCGGATCGGGCAGCACCGGCTCGGGCGGGTCCGGCACGACCGACAAGGCCAAGGAGGCCGCCTCGACGGCCGCCGACCAGGGCAAGCACCTGGCAGGCACGGCCAAGGACGAGGCGCTCGACGTCGCGGGCACCGCGGCCGAGCAGGCCCGCTCCGTGGTGGGTCAGGCCCGGCAGCAGGTCACGTCCCAGCTCAGTGATCAGGCGACGACCGGTCGCGACCGGCTCTCGGAGACCTTGCGCACGCTGGGCGAGGACCTGCAGCAGATGGCCGAGGGCCAGGGCCCCGCCCAGGGGATGGCGACGGACCTCGCACGTGAGGTCTCCGACCGCGTCCGCGCCCTGGGCAGCCACCTGGAGGACCGCGACCCCTCGCAGCTGCTCGAGGACGCCCGCAGCTTCGCGCGGCGTCGCCCGGGCACCTTCCTGCTCGGCGCCCTCGCGGCCGGCGTGGTGGCCGGACGCCTGTTCCGTGCCACCGCCGACGGCGCCGCCGCGGCGTCGCTCGTCGACTCGGCCTCCACCGGCACCACCGGCAGCACCGGCAGCACCGGCGCGACCTACGGGACGACCGGCACCACCGGCACGACCTACAGCAGCGCCGGCCTCGAGACCGGCACGACCGGCACGAGCGGCACGACGTACGGCAGCACCGGCGTCGGGACCGGCCCGATGACCACGGCCAGCGGCTCGGCGGCCCTCGCCGGCGAGCCGGGCGACTCCTCCTTCACGGAGTCCGGCACCGACCCCGTCTCGGACGCGCTGCCGGGCCAGCGGACCCAGGACCTGCCGTGAGCGGGCCGTCGGGCGTCGACCCGATGCTGGGCACGGCTCCGGCAGATCCCGTGGCCCCCGGCGCGCACCCCGCGCCGCCGGCCTCGGGTGACAGCCGCAGCCTGGGAGAGATCGTCGGTGACCTCACCAGCGACCTCACCACCCTGGTGAAGCAGGAGCTCGAGCTGGCGAGGACCGAGCTGAAGGAGGAGGCCAGCAAGGCCGGGAAGGGCGCCGGGATGCTGGGCGGTGCCGGCGTCGCCGGCCTGCTCGCGCTGATCCTCGGATCCTTCGCCCTGGCCTACCTCCTCGACAACTGGATGCCGGTCGAGCTGGCGTTCCTGATCGTCACGATCCTGTGGGCGATCGTCGGTGCCGTGCTCGCGGCCCGGGGACGCAAGGAGCTCAAGAACGCACACCCGCAGCTGCCGGAGACGCAGCAGACACTCAAGGAGGACGCAGCATGGGCCAGAGCACAGAAGAACTGAGGGCTGAGATCGAGCAGACCCGGCAGTCGATGTCGACCGACGTCGACGCGCTGCAGGACCGGGTCAGCCCGACGGCCATCGTCGAGCGGCGCAAGGAGGCCGCACGCGGCCGCGTGCGCGGCGTCCGCGACAAGGTGATGGGCACCGCCCACGGGCTCACCTCCTCCGTCTCGGGCGCGGCCTCGGGTGCCGCAGGGTCCACCCAGGGCTCCGCGTCCGGCGCCGTCGACTCCGTCAAGGGCACCGCGCACGACACGGTGAGCGGCGCCCAGGACAAGGTGCAGGGCGCGCCGCTCGCCGCGGGCCTCATCGCGTTCGGCGCCGGGATGGTCGTCTCGGCGCTGATCCCGGCCTCCGAGAAGGAGGCCGTCGCCGCCGGTCACGTCGTCGACGCCGCCAAGGAGCACGGCCAGCCGGTCGTCGACCAGGCGAGGTCGGTGGCCCAGGACGTCGTCCAGGACGTCAAGGAGACGGCCACCCAGGCCGCCCAGGAGGTCAAGGACTCCGCGGCGCAGAGCGCCGAGAACGTGAAGTCCGAGGGCCAGTCCGGGGTGGACGAGGTCCGCTCCCAGACGTCGTCGTCCTGACGGCCTGAGACCCACGACGCGCTGCGCCGGCCCGCTCGCCGGGCCGGCGCAGCCGTCCCCCCACTGCACGACGCCACCTCTCGCCACTGGAGGTCGCCATGCGCGCCATGGTCTACCGCGGTCCCTACCGCGTCCGCGTCGAGGACAAGCCCCGACCGTCGATCGAGCACCCCAACGACGCGATCGTCCGCGTCCAGCTGGCCGCCATCTGCGGCTCCGACCTGCACCTCTACCACGGGATGATGCCCGACACCCGCGTCGGCCACACGTTCGGCCACGAGTTCATCGGGGTCGTCGACGAGGTCGGATCGTCGGTGCAGAACCTGAGCGTGGGCGACCGCGTGATGGTCCCGTTCAACATCTACTGCGGGTCGTGCTTCTTCTGCGCCCGCGGGCTCTTCTCCAACTGCAACAACGTCAACCCCAACGCCACGGCCGTCGGGGGGATCTACGGCTACTCCCACACCACCGGCGGCTACGACGGCGGGCAGTCCGAGTACGTCCGGGTGCCCTTCGCCGACGTCGGCCCCTCGATCATCCCCGACTGGCTCGACGACGAGGACGCGCTGCTGATGACCGACGCGCTGTCCACCGGCTACTTCGGCGCCCAGATCGCCGACATCCGCGAAGGTGACACCGTCGCCGTCCTCGGCGCCGGCCCCGTCGGGCTGTACGCCGCCCGCAGTGCCTGGCTGATGGGCGCCGGCCGCGTGGTGGTCGTCGACCAGCTCGACCACCGCCTGGAGAAGGCCCGCACGCTTCGCCCACGCCGAGGTGGTCGACTTCAAGGAGGTCGGCGACGTCGTCCTCGAGATGAAGAGGATGACCGACCACCTCGGCTTCGACCGCGTGGTCGACGCCGTCGGCGCGGAGGCCGACGGCAACCTCACCCAGCACCTGACCTCGGCCCGCTTCAAGCTGCAGGGCGGGTCGCCCGTCGCGCTGAACTGGGCCATCGACGGCGTCCGCAAGGGCGGCACCGTCTCCGTGGTCGGGGCCTACGGACCGATCTTCAGCTCGGTCAAGTTCGGCGACGCCCTCAACAAGGGGCTCACCCTGCGGATGAACCAGGCCCCGGTGAAGCGGCAGTGGCCGCGCCTGCTGGAGCACATCCGCAACGGCTACTTCAAGCCCAGCGACATCGTGACGCACCGCTTCCCGCTCGAGGACATCGCCGAGGCCTACCACGTGTTCTCCGCGAAGCTCGACGGCTGCATCAAGCCCCTCATCGTCCCCTCCGCCGGCTGACGAAGGAGTCCGCCATGCCCTACACCGCAGACAAGCCGCCGCTCGCCGAGACCCCGGACCAGCTCCGCGCCCGCATCCCCGGGTGGGGCGCCGACCTCGACCCCGCCGACCGCCCGTCGTACCCCCGCGAGGTCCTCGACCCCGCCGGGACCGGTGCGCGCTGGGACTTCCCCGAGCGCCAGTCCGACGACGGGACGCGCGAGCGGTCCATCGAGCACGCGATGCTGACGCCAGTCTTCGGCACCGCCCAGCCGCTGCGCGGACTGGCCGCCCCGATCCGCCGCTACGCCTATGCACGCCACAGCGAGGGCAAGGCAGCCCACTGGCTGCTGCTCGTCGCGGCCGACCGTGTCGACGTCGCCGAGCACGTGGTCCGCTCGTTCGCCAGCCTCCGCCCCGACAACCCGATCACGTGACGCGGCGCCCGCGTGGCACCCGTGTCCCGCGTCGCGGTGCGCGTGCGTCACGGGGGCGTCACCAGCGCGGCTCGAACGTGCGCCACACGCGCATCGGACGCGCCGATGGGGGCACTGACGACCATCGACCTGGGGAGGAGCACACGTGGCACTGAGCGCTCGGCTGTGTCTCCTGGGCGGCTTCCGGCTGGAGCTCGACGGGCAGCCGCACCCCGTCCCGGCCACCGCCCGCCGGCTCCTGGCGCTCCTCGCGGTGGCGCACGAGGGCCGGCGCACCTCGCGCGGCGCGCTGGCCGAGATGATGCGCCCCGACTCCGACCCCTCGCGCGCGACCGCGACCCTGCGCTCGGTGCTGTGGCGGCTGCCGCGCGACCGGGGCCGGGCGCTGGTGCTGGGCGACGCGCTCGAGGTGTGGCTGCACCCCGAGCTGCAGGTGGACCTCTGGGACGTCCGCGAGCAGGCGCGCGCGCTGTGCGCGGGCCAGGTGACGACCGCGGACGACCTCCCCGACCTGGCGCCCCTGAACCAGGACCTCCTGCCCGGGTGGCACGAGGACTGGCTGGCCGTCGAGCAGGAGTCGTTCCGCCAGCGCCGGCTGCACGCGCTCGAGCGCGGCGCCGACCTGCTCTGCGGCGCCGGGCGCTACGACGACGCGCTCACGGCCGGGCTGGGTGCCGTGCGGTCGGAGCCGCTGCGCGAGAGCGCCCACCGCCGGGTGATCGAGGTGCACCTGGCCGAGGACAACCAGGCCGAGGCACTGCGGCAGTACGACCACTACCGGCGGCTGCTCGCAGCGGAGCTCGGGCTCGCACCGAGCCCGAGGATCCGCCGGCTCGTGGGGCCGCTGCTCGGCCGCCCGGACGACGTCAGGTCCGGACGCGACTGAGGGACGTCAGGCGTCGTCCTGCGGCGGGGCGAGACCCACGGTCTCGCCGCGGGCCGGGCAGCGCAGCTCGGCCTCGAGACCCCGGTCGTAGGCCCGGTCCACGAAGTCCTGCAGCGGTGAGCGGAAGACGCGGTAGTCGTCGTAGTGGATCGGGACCACGACGGACGGTCGGCAGCGCTCGACGAAGTCGTTGCCCGACGCGCCGTCCATCGTCACGGTGTGGAGCAGCACGCGGGTGCCGCCGAGGTGCACCACCGCGGCGTCGATCCCCGGGAAGCGCTCCCGCACCGCGTCCACGTGGTCACCGGTCAGCGTGTCACCGCTGACGTAGACCCGGCGGCGCAGCTCGCCGTCGCTGAGGTGGTCGACGACGCTGCCCATCACCGGCGGCAGCAGCCGACCCATCACCCCGCGTGCGTGGACGGCCGGGACCGCGGTGATCCGCAGCTCCTCGCGCCCACGGACGAGCACCTGGTCCTGCCAGGTCTCGAGCGCACGGGTCTCGAACCCCCACCGCTCCAGCCGCCGCGCGGCGTGCGGCGTGGTCACCACGGGTGCGCTGCGGTCGAGCCGCGCGCGGGCCTCACGGTCGAAGTGGTCGCCGTGCAGGTGCGAGAGCAGCACGGCGTCCAGTGCCGGGAGGTCCTCCGGCTCGATGGCCGGATCGGTGAGCCGGGGGGACGACAGCCCCCACCCCAGGTACGCGCGCTGCCCCCGGTGCAGGAAGTTCGGGTCGGTCAGCACGGTGAACGGACCGAGCCTCAGCACGGTCGTGGCCGTGCCGACGAACTCCAGGGTGTCGCCCCCCACGTTCTCCCCCGCGTTGTCCCGCATGTGGTGCTCCTCGTCCGGGTCTCAGCGACCGACGCCGTCGTTGCGCGGGCGACGGCTCATGACCAGGCCGAGCCCGATCATGCCGAGGCCCAGCACGAGGTGCAGCCAGTTGTCGGCGTCGTTCAGCGGGACGAAGTTGGCCTCCGACTTCTGGTCGACCACCAGGCCGTAGATCCACAGCACGAGGTACACCACGCCTCCGCCGACCAGGTAGGCCCGCGCGGTGGAGGCGGTGCGGGCCAGGGCGATGCCAGCGGCGGCGAACAGCAGGTGGACGACGTTGTGCAGGACCGACACCTGGAAGATGCCGAGCAGCTTGGCGTGCGACTCGTGCCCGGCGGCTCCGAGGCTGTCGTAGTGGGAGGTGATCCCCGGCACGAAGCCGAGGATGCCCACCAGGAGGAAGGCGATCGCGACCACGGCCGCGGCGGCCTGCACCGGCGAGCCGCTCCGGGCGCTGGTCCTGGTTCGGGTGTTGTCCGTCATGGTGTGCTCCTCTCGGCGCCGGATCTGCCGACGCGTGCGACCCCTCCGCCGTACCCGGCGTCTGCGATGTCCACGCGTGCGACCACCCCGCGGGAGGGGTACGAGACCCTCGACCGACGTCGGTCGTCGTGACTAGCCTCGGCCCATGCACCGGATCTTCACCACGAGCGTCGCCTCGGTCTATCCTCACTACGACACCAAGGTCGAGAAGAAGGGACGCACCCGCGCCGAGCTCGACGAGGTGATCACCTGGCTGACCGGCTACGACGACGCCGCGCTGCACCGCCACCTCGACGAGGGGACCACCTTCGAGGACTTCTTCGCCCACGCCACCCTCAACCCCGCGGTCGACCAGATCACCGGGTCGGTGTGCGGGGTGAAGGTGCAGGAGGTCGAGGACCCCCTCATGCGCCGGATCCGCTACCTCGACAAGCTCGTCGACGAGCTGGCCAAGGGCCGGCCGATGGAGAAGGTGCTGCGCTCCTGACCGGTGGCCCCCACGCACGACGAAGGCCCGGACCAGATGGTCCGGGCCTTCGTCGTTCTTTGTAGCGGGGGCAGGATTTGAACCTGCGACCTCTGGACGCCATCAGCGGCACCGCGGTTGCTACTGCTTCGGGCCGGAAACTACCGATTCACTCGGTGTGGTGAGGGATTCTCCCCTCGCTTCCAGTCACAGAGTACCCGTCCAGCACAGATTGGTGCGGACCCAATGTGGACACTAAGTGGACACGGGCCGAATCCCGGATTGGTTCGAATCGCTCTTGCTCAAGCCAAGGACAGGAAGAGCTTCTCCATCTTCTTGACGTCAACGCTGTCGATGTCGTCGCCGTTGGTCAGGCACTGTTGGAGCCCGGTGGCGACGATAGCGAAGCCGGCGCGGTCGAGCGCGCGTGAGACGGCTGCGAGCTGGGTGACGACGTCTTCGCAGTCGCGCCCTTCCTCGAGCATCCTGAGGACGCCGTCGAGTTGGCCGCGGGCGCGCTTGATGCGGTTGATGACCGGGGTCATGGCGGTGGGGTCGAGCTCCATCAGTTGTCTTCCTCGGGCGAGTGCAGGGACGCGAGCGCGGCAGTGATGCGCTGCTTGGCGTCGGCGGCGACGGTGTGCAGTGCCTCGTTGTCGGCGAGTCCCATCATCGCGTCGGGGTCGAAGGCTTCGACCACGGTCGTGGTGTCGTCCACGGCGCGTACGACGACGTTGCACGGCAGGACCGCGGCGATGGACGGCTCGGCGGCCAGCGCCTCGTGGGCCAGGGCCGGACGGCAGGCGCCGAGGACCACCTGGGGTGCGATGTCGACGTCGAGCTTGGTCTTCAAGGTGGCCTTCAGGTCGATCTCGGTGAGGATGCCGAAACCTTGGTCGCCCAGCGCTGCCCGCACCGCCTGGACAGCGTCGTCGTAGGGCTGGTTCAGCGTGGTGGAGATCGTGTAGGTCATGAGGCGCTCCTCTGCTGGTCGGCCTGCTGCTCGGCAAGTGCGGCTTCGACGTCCAGTTCGCGGACGGCGGCGATGACCTGCTCCAACGCCGTCGCGGGGAGGGCGCCGGGCTGGGAGAAGACCAGCGTGCCGCCCTTGAAGGCCATCAGGGTCGGGATCGAGGTGATCTGTGCGGCGGCCGAGATGGACTGCTCGGCCTCGGTGTCCACCTTGCCGAACACGATGTCCGGGTGGGCGAGCGACGCCTTCTCGTAGACGGGGGCGAACATGCGGCACGGACCGCACCAGGACGCCCAGAAGTCGACGAGGACGATGTCGTTGCTGTTGACGGTGCTCTCGAAGTTCGATGCACCGAGGTCGATCGTGGCCATGAGGCTGACTCCTTCACTGTCTGTCTTCCACGGTTTCGTCGTGGATCCTGCCAGCACAACGAGCATACCCCCCTCGGTATTCCTGACCGCCTGGTGCGCCAGGCTCACCCCAAGTTGAGGAATACCCCCGGGGGTGTCTATGTTGGCGTCAGGTGAATACCCAGCCAGGTATTTGGGCACGTGCCCAGACCGAACGACTTTCACGAGAGAGGCCGACGCCACTCATGAGCCAGAACACCCCTGAGATCGACATCGACAAGCTCGCCACCTCGGCAGAGCAGCGAGCGACCGTGATCGACGTCCGCGAGCCGGGTGAGTACGTCGCGGGCCACGTCCCCGGCGCGACCCCAGTGCCGATGGGGCAGCTCCCGTCCCGGCTCGGCGAGCTCGACCGGAGTCGACCGGTGTACGTCGTGTGCGCCTCGGGCAACCGCAGCGCCGCCATGACCGACGTGTTGGTGGCCAATGGGTTCGACGCCTACTCCGTCGCCGGCGGCACCGCGGCCTGGGCCCGCTCGGGGCGCCCGGTCGAGACCGGCGCTCCCGGCCGTGCTTGACCGCCATCCCGACCAACCCTCCGACACAGTCACAGGAGACACGATGAGCACCGACCTGACCATCCTCCCGCTCGAGACCCCCTCCCTCGGCGACCGCACCTACGTCGTCCACGACGGCGAGGTCGCCTTCGTCGTCGACCCGCAGCGCGACATCGACCGCGTCCTGGACCTCCTCGAGGAGCACCAGGTGCGGCTGACCGACGTGTTCGAAACACACATCCACAACGACTACGTCACCGGCGGCCTCGCGCTGGCCCAGGGCACCGGTGCGGCGTACCACGTCAACGTCGAGGACGAGGTGTCGTTCGACCGGACCCCCATCGCCGACGGCCAGACCGTCGCCATCGGCGACCACATGTTGGTCCGCGCGATCTCGACTCCCGGACACACGTTCACCCACCTGTCCTACGCCCTCGCCACGACCGGCCCCGACGGCGACGAGCCGTACTCCGTGTTCACCGGCGGCTCGCTGCTCTTCGGCGCCACGGGTCGACCCGACCTGCTCGGCGAGGAGCACACCGACGCCTTGGTCCGCCACCAGCACGCCTCCGCGCACAAGCTCGCCGAGCAGCTGCCCGACGCCGCCGAGGTCTACCCCACCCACGGCTTCGGCTCGTTCTGCTCGGCCACCCAGTCGGACGCGACCGAGTCCACCATCGGCCAGGAGAAGCAGACCAACCCGGTGCTGACCCAGGACGAAGAGACCTACGTCCGCGAGCTCCTCGACGGGCTCGGCGCCTGGCCGGCCTACTACGTCCACATGAGCCCGGCCAACGCCGCCGGACCCGAAGCCGCGGACCTCTCCCCCGTGCAGGAAGCCGACGCGGACGAGCTGCGCCGACGGATCGAGGCGGGCGAGTGGGTCGTCGACCTGCGCAACCGCACCGCCTTCGCCGCCGGTCACGCGCCAGGCACGTTCAACTTCGGTCTCGACGGCGCCTTCTCGACCTACCTCGGCTGGCTCATCGAGTGGGGCACCCCCGTGACGCTGCTCGGCGAGACCGAGGACGACGTCGCCGAGGCCCAGCGCGAGCTGGTCCGCATCGGCATCGACCGACCCGCCGCTCAGTCGACCGGTGGGCCCGAGCACTGGGCGACCGGCGACCTCGCCTCCTTCGCAACCGGCAGTTTCGCCGACCTCGCGCAGGTCCGCCACCACCGCGAGGTCGTCGTGCTCGACGTCCGTCGCGCCGACGAGCACCAGGACACCGCCATCTCCGGCGCGGTCAACATCCCGATCCACGAGCTGCCCCGCCGGGTGGGCGAAGTCCCGGCCGGTGAGGTGTGGGTCCACTGCGCCTCCGGCTACCGCGCCTCGGTCGCAGCGTCGTTCCTCGACGCCGCCGGTCGCACGTTGGTCGCGATCGACGACTCGTTCGAGAACGCCGAGAAGGTCGGCCTCCACCTGGTCAGCCCGGGCGCCCCGGAGACGAACGCCTGACATGACCTTCATCCTCGCCGTCGCCGCCGGCGCGCTCATCGGCCTCTCGCTCGGAGCGCTCGGCGGCGGCGGATCCATCCTCGCCGTCCCGGTGCTGGTCTACCTCCTCGACCAGTCGGCGGCCCAGGCGACCACCGGATCCCTGGTGGTGGTCGGGGTGACCTCTCTGATTGGCGCTGTCGCCGCACACCGTGCCGGCAACGTGCTGCTCGGGCGCGGCGTTGTCTTCGGCGCCGTCGCCATCGGCGGCGCCGCAATGGGCGCCAAGGCCTCGGCACTGGTCTCCGACGACATCCTGCTCGCGGCCTTCGCCGCGCTGATGCTGCTGGTCGGCGGCCTGATGGCGTGGCGTCAGCTCCGGCACTCGGGCAGCGGTGCCACCACGGGTCCGCGGCCCGCGCTCGACGACCCGATCATCACCTTCAACCCCACCTTCGCCTGCAACTGCCCGCGCGCGCTCAAGGTGCTGATCACCGCCACCGCCGTGGGACTGCTCACCGGCTTCCTCGGCGTCGGCGGCGGATTCCTCGTCGTACCAGCCCTGCTGCTGGCACTCGCCCTGCCGATCCAGTACGCCGCCGGCACGTCGCTCGTGGTCATCACCATCACCAGCGCCTCGGCCCTCGCCGTCCGCGCCGGTGCTGACGCCAGTCCCGACTGGGGGGTGGTCGCTGCCCTCACCGCCGTCTCCGCCCTCACCGCCCTGGCCGGCGTCCGCATCGCCGACAAGCTCGACACCACCCGTCTCCAGAGCGCCTTCACGGCACTCGTGCTGGGCGTGGCGATCTACACCGCCGCCCGAGCACTGCCGGCCCTGGTCTGACAGCGGTTCAGCGCCCACCTCCTCCCCATCCGCGTGCGGACGTCCCGCATGCTCACAGAACGGAACCCCATGAGCTCTGCCCCCGCCTCCGCCACCAGGACGGCTTCCGTGCCACCCGCCGACATGGGGCACCACGTGGCCCGCGCTCCCGGCCCCTTGGGCCGCCTGGGCGTCTGGGTCACCGAGCACGCCAAGCTGGTCACCATCGTCTGGCTACTCACCATCGTCGGCCTCGGCGCCTTCGCCCCGCAGGTCGAGCACAACCTCTCCGGCGCCGGCTGGCAGGCCAACGGCTCAGAGTCCGTCGAGGCCCGCGAGCTCGCCCGCGAGCACTTCGGCGGCAACGCCTCCTCGGCCATCCAGGTCGTCGTCCGTTCCACGGACGGCCCAGTCACCGAGGGTGACGGCAAGGAGGTGCTGGCCGACGTCACGCGCATCCTCGAGGACGAGCCGCGCATCGCCGACGTCGTGCAGCCGATGCCCGGCGCCACCCTGTCGGCCGACGGCGACACCGCCATCATCCTTGCCGGCGCGGGCGCCGACACCAACGAGATGGTCCGCGTCGCGACCGAGCTCAAGGGCGAGCTCCAGGGTCTCTCGACCGAAGCGGTCGAAGTGAACCCCACTGGCTCCTCGCTGCTGTGGAGCGACTTCAACGAGGCCAACCTCGACGCGATGCTCAAGTCGGAGTTCATGTCCTGGCCGGTCACCCTGGCCATCCTCGTGCTCGCCTTCGGCGCCCTGGTCGCTGCCGGGCTGCCCCTGATCCTGACCCTCGCCGGCCTCGTGGCATCCGCCGGCTCCCTGGTGCTGATCAACGAGCTCATCCCGGTCTCGATCTGGGCGATGAACTTCGCGATGATGTTCGCCCTCGCGCTAGGCATCGACTACGCCCTGTTCCTCGTCGTGCGCTACCGCGCGGCGCGCGCCGCCCGCCGTTCCGGAGACCCGGCACGCGCCGTCGCAGACCGGCAGTGGGCCATCGCCCAGACCATGGACACCGCCGGCAAGGCGGTCCTCCTCTCCGGCCTCACCGTGCTCATCTCACTGTCCGCAGTGATGCTCGTGCCGTCCCCCTCATTCCGCTCGATGGCCGGCGGCATCATGCTCTCCGTGGTGTTCGTGCTCGCCGCGACCCTGACCCTGCTTCCTCTGGTGCTGTTCAAGCTGGACGACCGGATCAACAAGGGCGCCCTGCCGTGGTCGCGCGCCAGTGAACACCGCTCGCCGAAGTTCGCCGCCTGGGGCGAACGCCTGTGGAAGCGCCCCATCGCCTGGGGCCTCGCTTCGCTTGTCGTGCTGCTGGCCCTCGCCGCGCCGGTCCTCGGCCTCCAGACGGCGATGCCGTCGATCAGGGTGCTCCCCGAAGACGCCTCCGCTCGTGTCGGGTACGACCTCGTGCAGGAGTCCTTCGGCGAGGGCGCGCCAGGCACCCTGCAGGTCGTCGCCGAGAGCAGCGACGCCAAGGCCACCACCGCTGTGCTGAGCGCCGACGAAGGCATCGCGGCCGCCATGCCACCCATGGACGCCGGCGACGAGTCGGGCTACGTGCTGATCCAGGCGGTCCCGACCGTCGACCCCTCCGACCCCGCACTCGCCGACACCGTGGAGCGGCTGCGAGGCGACCTGCCCGAGTCCGCGCTGGTCGGTGGCGCCGCCGTCGAGAACCTGGACCTCAAGGCCCAGCTCGACGAGTCCACCCCGCTGGTCATCGGCGTGGTGCTGGTGCTGGGCTTCCTGCTCCTGCTGGTTGCGCTCCAGGCACCGCTGATCTCGCTACTGGGCACCCTCGCCAGCCTGCTGTCGACGGCAGCCGCGTTCGGCGTGGCCCGGCTCGTCTTCCAGGAAGGCTTCGGCGCCGACCTTCTCGGCTTCGAGTCCCAGGGTTTCCTGGACGCCTGGGCCCCGGTGTTCTTCTTCGCCATGATCTTCGCCATCGCGATGGACTACACCGTCTTCCTCCTGGCCTCGGCCAAGGAGCACTACGAGCGCTCGGGTGACGCCAAGGACGCGATGGTCGGCTCGCTGGCGCACTCCGGCCGAGTCATCTTCGCTGCGGGAGCCGTCATGGTCGCGGTCTTCTTCACCTTCGCGCTGTCCGGACCGATCCCGCCCAAGGAGATGGGCGTCGTGCTCGGCATCGCAGTCCTGCTGGACGCCTTCCTGGTCCGCCTGGTGCTCCTGCCCGTGATCCTGCGACTCACCGGCGACGCCGCCTGGTACAGCCCCGCATGGTTGCGCAAGGTGCTGCCCAACATCACGTTCGCCCACGACTGACCCCCAGACTGCCCGGGTCCCCCGCCCGGGCACACCACGCGGCCCGGGGGTTCCCGGCCACCGGGTCGCGCGCCTCCCTGCACGACGACCAACCACACCAAGGAGAACCACCATGTGCCGTCCCACCACCTGCCGCACCTGCAAGAAGACCACCTGGGCCGGCTGCGGCCAGCACGTCGCCCAGGTCAAGGCGTCCGTCCCCGCTGGTCAGTGGTGCCCCGGGCACCCGAAGGCCGAACGCCAGGGCGGATGGCTGAGCCGCCTCCTCGGTCGCTGATCGTCCGGTGAGCGACGTCACCCGACGCGTCGGCACTGGACGCCACCTCGAGCTGGGGCTGCGGCAGAACGCCGCACAGTTCACCCTGCTCGTCGTCGTCAACGCCCTCGTCGGCGGCATGCTCGGGCAGGAACGGACCGTGCTCCCGCTGCTCGGCCAGGCGGAGTTCAACATCAGCGCCTACACGGCCGGACTGAGCTTCATCCTCGCCTTCGGCCTCGCCAAGGCAGCCACCAACTACTTCGCCGGCACCTGGTCGGACCGCTTCGGACGCAAGCCGGTCCTGGTCGCCGGCTGGCTCGTCGCGGTACCGGTGCCCTTCATGCTCATCTGGGCGCCGTCGTGGACCTGGATCATCGTGGCCAACGTGCTGCTGGGCATCAGCCAGGGCCTGACCTGGTCCACCACTGTGGTGATGAAGATCGACCTCGTGGGACCGGCCCGGCGCGGTCTGGCCATGGGGCTGAACGAGGCGGCCGGGTACGCGGCCGTCGCGGTCACAGCGCTCGCGACCGGGTACATCGCGGAGGCCTACGGACTGCGTCCCGAGCCGTTCTTCCTCGGTATCGCCTTCGCCGCCCTCGGTCTCGGGTTGTCGACCCTGGGTGTCCAGGAGACCCGCGAACACGCCCGCCTCGAAGCCACCGGGCACGTCGCGCGAGCCGACGGCAAGCACGACCACCTCCAAGGCGAGCTCACCGACGGCCAGGTGTTCGTGCAGACCAGTTTCAAGGAGCCCGCACTGTCCTCGGCCAGCCAGGCCGGCCTGGTCAACAACCTCAACGACGGCCTCGCCTGGGGCCTCTTCCCGATCCTGTTCGCCAGCGCTGGGCTTTCGGTCGGCAAAATCGGCATCCTCGCCGCCCTCTACCCGGCCGTGTGGGGCGTCGGGCAGCTCGTCACCGGCGCGCTCTCCGACAGATGGGGCCGCAAGTGGCTCATCGTCGTCGGCATGTGGCTCCAAGCCGCAGCCCTGGCGCTGATCGCGCTCGCCGACTCGTTCCCCCTCTGGGCGGTAGCGGCGGTGCTGCTCGGTACCGGCACGGCGATGGTCTACCCCACGCTCCTCGCCTCCATCGGTGACGTGGCCCACCCGGCATGGCGTGCCCGCGCGGTCGGCGTCTACAGGCTGTGGCGCGACGGCGGCTTCGCCGTCGGAGCGCTGCTGGCCGGCATCGTCGCCGATGCGCTGGGCGTCGATGCCGCTGTCTGGACCGTCGCCGCGCTCACCGCCGTATCGGGCCTCGTCGTCGCGCTGCGCATGTACGAGACCCATCAGCGACCAGTGGCGTCCACCTGATAACCGTCTGGGACCAGTGATCGGGTCACACGGCGAAGAAGACCTCAGTGATGGTCGGCGGGTTCCCGCTCGGACGGCGCCTCAACGCCTCCACGTCGGCGCCAGGCCACGATGAGCGCCACTACTGCAACAACCAACGGCACACCCCAGACCGGCAGCTGGGCGGTCCACTCCGTGACGGCGCGCTGAGCGGAGTACTCGAGGTCCGTGAGGTCCCCCATGCCCAGCGACCCGGTGAGTCCCGCGGTGCCGTCGTAGCGCAGGAACACCACGCCGACGGCGATGAAGAGCAGGCCGGCGAGCAGCGACGTGGTGTGCAGGCGTACGGCCCCCCAAGACAGGGTGCGCCCTCGCAGCCACCGACGGCGACCGAGGTCGAAGCGGTCCCACAGCGCCGCCAGGACGAACAGCGGGGCAGCCATGCCGAGGGCGTACACCGCCAGCAACGCCCCACCCTGCCACGGGGAGTTCTGGGTAGCCGCGACGGTGAGGATGGCTCCCAGCACGGGGCCCGAGCAGAAGCCGGCGAGCCCGTAGACGGCACCCAGGAGAAGGGTGGACAGCCACCCGTCGTCGCTGCGCGACGACACAGCCGCCTGCAGGCGCGCCGCCCCCGGCACAGCGAAGCCCCTGCCCACCAGCTGAAGCACGCCGAGGCCGATGATCGTCCATCCCGCGATGGCGATGAGCAGCGGACGGTGCCCGTAGAACAGCGACGAGGCAGCGCTCGCACCGGTGCCGAGCGGCACGAGGGTCAGCAGCAGGCCGAGGTAGAAGACGAACGTACGAGCCAGGAGAGCCCGGCGGCTGGCGAAGGCGTAGGCGAAGAACGATGGCAGCAGCAGCGCGCTGCACGGCGATAGCAGCGCCAGGATTCCGGCTGCGAAGGCGGCCAGGACGCCGACCTCGCTCATCGACCTGCTTCCTCGGCGGCCTTCTCGATGGTGCGCTCGAACACCTCGGTCGGTTGCGCGCCGATCACCGGCACGCCGTTGATGATGAAGGCGGGAGTGCCGGTCACGCCGATGGCCTGGCCCTCGGCGAAGTCGTCCTGCACGGCCTGCTCGGCCGCCGAGGAGTCGAGGTCGTCGCGGAAGCGGTCCACGTCGAGACCGATGTCCTCGGCCACAGAGACCAGGTAGTCCTCGTCGAGGTTGCCGCTGTTGGGCGGCAGCTGGTCGGCGTACATCGCCTCCTCGAACTCCCAGAACCGGTCCTGCGCCGCCGCAGCCCGGCCGCCACGGGCGGCCACGGTCGACTCCGCGCCGAGGTAGGGGAAGTCGCGCCACTCGATGCGCAGGGTGCCGTCCTCGACGAACTTCTCCACCAAGGCGGGTTCGGTGTCTCGGGCGAACTTGCCGCAGAACGGGCACTGGAACTCGGAGTAGGCCACCATCACCACTGGTGCATCCGCCTCGCCCAGCGCCATCGGGTCGTCGGCATCGCGGCGTACCAGCTGCTCCCACGACTCCGGCGGGGCGGCCGAGGCAGTCGCCGGCGCGGCGTTGTTGGGTGAGTCCTCCTGCTCGTCGCCGCCTTGCAGGAGCACGACGCCGAGGGCGAGTGCGGCGATTGCAGCGACGATGAGCGGGAGCAGGGGGGTCTTGCGCTTCTCAGGCACGGGCGGTGTCTCCAGACATGGGGGTGGGACAGGACAGCTCTCCGAGCAGCCGGCTGCGCAGCGCCCAGATGAGGAGCAGGACTGCGGCGACCTGCAGCACGGGCTGGAACGGCTCGAACCACGTCATCGCACCGGCGCTCCCCAGGGCGAGCAGGACGAGCTTGTTGCACACCGGGCAGCCGACGGCGAAGTAGGTGAGCAGCCCGCCGGCCCAGCCGCCTCGACGGGTGGAGGTCCGGTCGGGCTGGGTGGGGGCACGAACGTACGTCGCGACGAGCAGGCCGCCGAGCAGCGAGGACATCAGCAGCGAGGGCCACGCCCACCACGTCGGCGGGACTTCACGGCCGAAGACCGGGGTGTCGATGAGGTCGGTCGGGACGGCGACGACCAGCACGAAGGCGGCTGCGGCGGCGAAGGCGGTCAGCCATCGTCGCGCGGACCAGGTGAGCAATACCGTCCAGGGCGCGGTCACGACGCGTCTGCCACGACGGGGAGCCCAGCGGTGCGCCACTCGAGCATCCCATCCTCCAGGCGGCGAGCCTCGACCCCGGCTCCACCCAGGATGCGAACGGCGTCGTGCGCCATGACGCAGAAGCTGCCGCGGCAGTACGCCACCACAGACGGCGCCTGCCGCAACGCCGCGACTTCACCGTCCAGCGTGCCGAGCGGCGCGTTCCGGGCGCCCGGGATGTGGCCGGCGAGGTACTCCTCGGGTGGGCGCACGTCCAGCAGGGTGACCTCGCCCGTCGACAGCATCTGCTCGAGCTCGCCGCGCGTCACCAGGCCAACCTCGTCGGAACCAGGAAGGTTGAGGTAGGCCTCGAGGGCCTGGCTGACGTCGGCCGAGCGTTCACGAGCGACGGTGCGCATCGCGGCGTACAGGTGGGCCACGTCGTCGCCGGCGAGGCGGTAAAACACCTTGGTGCCGTCCCGTCGCGTCCGGACCAGGTTGGCGAGCTTGAGCACCTGGAGATGCGCCGAGACGGTGCTCATGCCCATCTTGGCAGCGCGCGCCAGTCCCTCGACCGTGCGCTCTCCCTGCGCAAGCAGCTCAACAAGCTCCAGCCGCTTGGGACTGCCAAACGCCTTCCCGACCACAGCGAGCTCGTCGAACAACCGGTTTCTGCGGTCTTCTGTCTCCACCAGTCCTCCAATGATCTTTGGAACACTGTACGACAACGCTTACCCGTCTCTCCCGGCACCCCATAGCCTCAGCAGCCGACCTGTGGGTGGGGGACGATCTTGCATTCGTCGCTCGAGTGCCGGTCACAGGTTTCCAAGGTCCAGCCGTCGCGCCTCGGCGGCGGCGCGTTCGGAGGCGCCGGCTCGGGTGTAGCGGATGAGCATCTCGACCCGGGTCCAGCCCGCCATGGCCATGAGGCCGGACTCGGACCCGCCTGCGGCGAGCCAGCGGTGGGCGGCGGTGTGGCGGAGTCGGTGCGGTCGGAACCCAGCGATGTCGGCCCGGTCGGCGCGGCGGCGCAGGGAGCGGTAGAGGGCGTCCACGGCGAGCCCGCAGCCGCGTTCGCCGAGCCACAGCTCGGGCCGGCCAGCGTGACGCTGTTGCTCCCGGACAGCGAGGTAGCTGCCGATTGCGGCGGCGGTGGCGGGGCCGACGGGGATGACGCGTCCGCGGCCGCCCTTGCCGCGCCGGATGGTGACGAGTCCGGCGGCAAGGTCGAGGTCGCCGGCGGTGAGGGCGATGACCTCGCTGAGCCGGATCCCGGTCTCAGTCATCAGCCGGATGATCGCCTCGTCCCGGACGTGCCGCAGTGACCGGACCGCCGCGGGGCCGTCGGACTCCTCCGGCTGGCAGGTGTGC
>CAVSCS010000009.1:0-130735 GCA_963726525.1 uncultured Actinomycetota bacterium
TGCGGTGGGAGAGGCGCACCGTACGGATGGACCGGCCGCCGCTGCTCGACGTCTCGCTCCTGCGCGGCCTGCCCGGCTACGCCAACGGCCTGCTCGTCGGCACCCTCTACTTCACCGGCTTCACCGGGATCTTCCTCGTCCTGTCGGTCCACCTGCAGGAGGGCGAGGGCTTCTCGCCGCTGCACGCGGCCCTGCTGATCACGCCGTTCGCGGTCGGCTCCGCGACCACCTCGCCCCTCGCCGGGCGACTGGTCGGGCGCCTCGGTCGCCGGATCACGCTGGTCGCGCTGTCGGTGATGATGGCCGGGACGGCGCTCGCGGCCTGGCTCGTCACGTCGCCCTCCGACGCGCTGTGGTGGACGCTCGCCCCCGCGCTGCTGCTGGCCGGCATCGGCGGCGGCGGCGTGATCTCGCCGAACTTCACCCTCAGCCTCGCCGAGGTGCCTCCCGCGATGGGCGGGGCGGCCGGCGGCGCGCTCCAGACCGGCCAGCGCATCGGCTCCGCCCTCGGCGCGGCCCTGCTGATGACCGTCTACCAGGCGGTCGGCCGTCTCCTCGGCCCCGGTCGCCGCCCGCTCGGCCCTCCTCGCCGCGCTCGCCGTCCTCGCGGTCGCCCTCGCCGCCGCCGTCCGGTCCTGGCGGCTCGGCGACTGAGCGCCCGTCGGCAGTTCGCGCGGAGTCGGCAGTGCCGCCGAGCGTGGGGCCGACGCGGACGCGAGCTGCGAACTGCCTTCCGCTGACGTCGGCCGCCGCTACAGGATCGCGCCCGGGACGTACGCCGCGGCGTCGGGGAAGCGGGCCGCCAGCGCCTCGACCCGGGCGACGACCGCGCGGGTCTGGGCGACCGCGGCGCCGGTGAACTCGATCGGGTCGGCGACAAGGGCGTCGATCTGGTCGCGGGTCAGCCCGAGCCGCTCGTCGGCGGCGAGCTTGGCGAACACGTCGTTGTCGACCTGGCCGGCGCGCATCGCGAGCGCGGTGCCGACGGCGGCCTCCTTGATCGCCTCGTGGGCGGCCTCGCGGCCGACGCCGTTGCGGACCGCGGCCATCAGCACCTTGGTGGTGGTGAGGAACGGCAGGTAGCGGTCGAGCTCGCGCTGGATGACGGCCGGGAACGCGCCGAACTCGTCGAGCACGGTGAGGAAGGTCTGGAAGAGGCCGTCGGTGGCGAAGAACGCGTCGGGCAGCGCGACGCGGCGCACGACGGAGCAGGACACGTCGCCCTCGTTCCACTGGTCGCCGGCGAGCTCGCTGACCATCGACAGGTGCCCGCGCAGGATCACCGCGAGGCCGTTGACCCGCTCGCACGAGCGGGTGTTCATCTTGTGCGGCATGGCCGACGAGCCGACCTGGCCCTCCTTGAAGCCCTCGGTCACCAGCTCGTGGCCGGCCATCAGGCGCACGGTGGTGGCGAGGTTCGACGGGCCGCTGACCAGCTGGACCAGCGCGGCGACGACGTCGAAGTCGAGGGAGCGCGGGTAGACCTGGCCGACGCTGGTCAGGGTCTGCTCGAAGCCGAGGTGGGCGGCCACGCGCTCCTCGAGCGCGTCGAGGCGCTCGGCGTCGCCGTCGAGGAGGTCGAGCATGTCCTGCGAGGTGCCCATGGGGCCCTTGATCCCGCGCAGCGGGTAGCGGGCGAGCAGCTCCTCGACGCGCTGGACGCCGATCAGCATCTCGTCGGCGATCGTCGCGAACCGCTTGCCCAGCGTGGTCGCCTGGGCGGCGACGTTGTGCGAGCGGCCGGCCATCACGGTGGCCTCGTGCTCGGCGGCGAGGCGGCCGAGACGGACCAGGGCGGCGACGGCGCGGTCGCGCACGAGCTCGAGCGAGCGGCGTACCTGCAGCTGCTCGACGTTCTCGGTGAGGTCGCGCGAGGTCATGCCCTTGTGGATGTGCTCGTGCCCGGCCAGGGCGGAGAACTCCTCGATCCGCGCCTTCACGTCGTGGCGGGTGACGCGCTCGCGGGCGGCGATCGAGTCGAGGTCGACGCGGTCCACGACCGCCTCGTAGGCCTCGACGACGCCGTCGGGCACGTCGATGCCCAGGTCGCGCTGGGCCTTGAGCACCGCGATCCAGAGCTCGCGCTCGAGGACGATCTTGTGCTCGGGCGACCAGATGGCGGCGAGGTCGGCACCGGCGTAGCGGGTGGCCAGGACGTTGGGGACGCTCACGGCAGGAGTCTCCCACCTGCCGGCGCTGGTGCGCTGGGGATAATCACGTCCAGCCGTCCCACGGTGTCCACCAGCGCTCGTCACGCTCGAGCAGGCCCGCGACCTCGGACGCGGCCGCTGCGTGGGCATCAGCCACGCGACGCAGCGCCCTCGACCACGCCGAGCGGCTCGGCGGCGATGTCGGAGCGCCGCTGCTGGCCGTCGAAGGTGATCAGGTCGGCGGCGGCGTACGCCCGGGCGCGGGCGTCGGCGACGTCGTAGCCGACGGCGCGCACCGACAGCACCCGTCCGCCGGCGGTCACGAGGTGGCGGTGGCCGGGGTCGCCCTCCTCGGGCGCGGCCACGATCGCGGTCCCGGCGTGGATCACGTCGACGTCGTGGACGCCGCCCGCGTTGCCGACGCCGCGGATGACGTCACCCGACGAGGAGGTCTCGGGGTAGCCGGCGGAGGCGAGCACGACCGAGACCGCGGCGCCGTCGGCGAAGGTCGGCGCAGCGACCGAGGCGAGGTCGCCGTCGGCGGCGGCGCGGAGCAGCCCGCCGAGCGGCGAGGTGAGCAGGGCGAGCACCGGCTGCACGTCGGGGTCGCCGAAGCGGCAGTTGAACTCGATCACGCGTGGACCGGTCGCGGTGAGGGCCAGGCCGACGTAGAGGCAGCCCACGAACGGCGCCCCGCGCCGGCGCATCTCGGCGAGCGTGGGTGCGACCACCTGCTCCATGACCAGCTCGACGGTGCCCTCGGGCAGCCAGGGCAGCGGGGAGTAGGAGCCCATCCCACCCGTGTTGGGGCCACGACCGCCGTCGAAGATGCGCTTGAAGTCCTGGGCGGGCTGCAGCGGCCGGCCGACCTCGCCGTCGCAGACCACGAACAGCGAGAACTCCGGGCCGTCGAGGAACTCCTCGACGACCACCGTGTCGCAGCCGGCCGCGTGGGCCAGGGCCTCCGCGCGGTCGTGGGTGACCACCACGCCCTTGCCGGCAGCGAGCGCGTCGTCCTTCACCACATGGGGGGCGCCGAACTCCTCGAGCGCCGCCGCGACCTCCTCGGGCGTGGTGCAGGTGCGCGAGCCGGCCGTGGGCACCCCCGCCGCGGCCATCACGTCCTTGGAGAAGGCCTTCGACCCCTCGAGCCGGGCGGCGGCCCGGGAGGGGCCGAAGCACGCGATGCCGGCGGCGGTCACCGCGTCGGCGACCCCCGCGACCAGCGGCGCCTCGGGACCGACGACGACCAGGTCGGCGCCGATGGTGGTGGCGAGGGCGGCGACCGCGGCGCCGTCCATCGGGTCGACGTCGTGCAGGGTGGCGACCGCGCCGATGCCGGGGTTGCCGGGCGCGGCGTGGACCTCCGCCACCGCCGGGTCGAGGGAGAGCGCGAGCGCGAGCGCGTGCTCACGACCGCCGGTGCCGATGACGAGGGTCTTCACGGGCGTCGACCCTATCGGCGCGCCGGCGCCGGTCGCGTCCACGTCCGGGCCCGGAGCGGCCTCACCGACGACCGGTCAGGCCCGCACGTCGGTCCGGAGCCTGGCCCTGCTGGCGCTGTTGACGAAGGTGACGGACAGCGTGACGCGTGCCCTCGGGACCGAGCGCAGCAGGGCGCGAGCGGCCTTCGGCACCTTCATGCTGGCCCGGTAGGTCCCGTATCCCGGCGCCGTCACCGACCGGGCCACCCTGGTCGGCCTGCGGCCCGGCGCCGTGATCGTGGCGACGGCCTTGATGCGGCCCGGCGTGTTGACGGTGGTGCGGATCGCGAGCTTCCCCGACCTCGGGGAGTACGTCGCCCGTCCCTTCTGCGCGAGGGTCGGGTCGACCGTCTGGGGGCTGGCGTCGGCGGCCCAGACGACGGCGGCGGAGTCGCTGTCGCGGTTGCCGAGCCCGACCGCCCAGCCGTCAGAGACGTCGAGGTAGGCGTAGTAGCTCACCGCGTCCGCCTCGTCGTCGATCACCCGGCTCGTCGCCCACGCGCCGTCCACCCCGCCGCTCGCGCGGGCGACGTAGAGGTCGCTGTCCCCGTTGTCGCGCCAGATGGCGGCCGGCCCGCGCCCCGACGGCAGCGAGCGGAGCTGGAAGAAGAGGGCCTGACCGGTGCTCAGCCGGTGCTCGGCGCCGAGCGCGCCCGTCGCGGGGTCGAGGCTGCGGACCCAGAGCGCGCTCGCGCCGGAGGAGGCGTAGCCGGGCGTGTGCGAGGTCGCGAGCGCCGCTCCGGAGGAGTCGCCCGCAACCCCCAGCAGGCTGCCGAGGCTGTCGGCCCCGAAGACCTGGGTGTCCAGACCGGGGTCGTACGTCGCCCCGCGGTGGGCGTACACGCCGGCCGTCGAGTAGAAGCCGAAGACGGGCGTCCGCGACGCGCCGGCCGTGACGAGGCCGGTCGCGCCGCGGCTGCCCAGCTTGTCGGTCAGCCGGAGGGCGGCCGAGGGGGTCGTCTGCAGGGAGTAGTCCGCCGGCACGTGCGCGATGAGCGCGTCGGTCTGCCCGACGGTGGTCCAGAAGCCGCCGGCACCGTCGGGGGCCGCGTCGCCGACGCCGAAGGAGTTCCACACCTTGGTGGGCGCGGACCACGTCACGCCCTGGTCGCCCGACCACCAGAGGTAGGTGCCCAGCGTCCCGGCGAGGTCGCTCGAGGCGTTGGCCGACGCGGTCAGCAGGATCCGGCCGGTGGCCGGGTCCTGGACCAGCGACGGCGCACCGAACGTGTCGAGCCCGCCCTGCGGGAGCGCGACCGGCGTCCACGTCTCCGCACCGGCCTGGCGCTGGACCTCCAGCACCCGCGCGACGCCCGGCCCCTGACGGTAGTAGCTGATGAGCGACAGCCGGGTCGAGGTCGTCAGGACGGCCGGCGCGCCGAACGACTGGCCGGGCCCGGCGACCGCGACCACCGTGGTCGGGTCCGCGGCGGGCCTGGCCGCGTGCACGGGGCTCCGGTCCACCTCGGCGGCACCGGTCGGAGCGACGCCCGCGAAGGACGCGACGGCGATCGCCGACGTGAGGGTGAGGGTACGGAGGTGACGAGGTGCGCGCACGGTGGGCTCCTGGTGGGTGAGGACCCGTCCACGCTAGGACCCGGACGCCCCGAGGGCGAGGGGGCCAGCACCCCCATTTCGGCGCGGGTCCGCGCCCGCCCGACTAGGGGTGGACGACGACGGTCTGCTCGCGCCCCGGCCCCACGCCGACCCCCCAGATCCTCGCCCCGGACATCTCCTCCAGCGCCCGGACGTAGACCTGGGCGTTCGCGGGGAGGTCGTCGAAGGAGCGGCAGCCCGAGATGTCGGTCCTCCAGCCCTCGAAGTACTCGTAGACCGGCTTCGCGTGGTGGAACTCGGTCTGCGTCATCGGCATCTCCTCGACGCGCCGACCGTCGATCTCGTAGGCCACGCAGACCGGGATCCGGTCCCAGGCGCCCAGGATGTCGAGCTTGGTCAGGAAGAACTCGGTGAGGCCGTTGACCCGGCTGGCGTAGCGCGCCACCACGGCGTCGTACCAGCCGCAGCGCCGGGTGCGACCGGTCGAGACACCGATCTCGCCGCCGAGCTGCTGGAGCCGGGCGCCGTCCTCGTCGAAGAGCTCGGTGGGGAACGGGCCCGAGCCGACGCGGGTCGTGTAGGCCTTGATCACGCCGATCACCCGGTCGATGCGGGTGGGGCCGACGCCGGCGCCCACGCAGACGCCGCCGGCGACCGGGTTGGACGAGGTGACGAACGGGTAGGTGCCGTGGTCGACGTCGAGCATCGTGGCCTGGGCGCCCTCGAAGAGCACGGTCTGGCCCGCGTCGAGCGCCTGGTTGAGCAGCAGCGAGGTGTCACAGACCATGGGCCGCAGCCGGTCGGCGTAGGAGGTCAGCTCCTCGACGACGGCGTCGACCTCGATCGCCCTGCGGTTGTAGACCTTGGTCAGCAGGTGGTTGCGGACGTCGAGGGCCGCCTCGACCTTCTGCTCGAGGATCTTCTCGTCGAAGAGGTCGGCGATGCGGACCCCGACGCGGTTGATCTTGTCGGCGTACGCCGGCCCGATGCCGCGGCCGGTGGTGCCGATCTGGTTCTTGCCGAGGAAGCGCTCGGTGACCTTGTCGATCGTCGCGTGGTAGCTGGCGATGACGTGGGCGTTGGCGCTGACCTTCAGGCCGGCCACCTCCACGCCGCGCTCGACCAGCCCGTCGAGCTCGCGGAAGAGCGCCTCGGGCGAGACGACGACGCCGCCGGCGATCACCGACGTGGCGCCCGGCGTGAGGATGCCGCTGGGCAGCAGGTGGGTGGCGTACTTCTCGCCGTCGATGACGATCGTGTGGCCGGCGTTGTGGCCTCCGCTCGTGCGGACGACGAAGTCGATCGGGTCCGTGGTGGCCAGCTGGTCGGTGGCCTTGCCCTTGCCCTCGTCACCCCACTGGGCACCGAGCACGACGATTGCGGGCATCTCAGCCCTCCTAGCGACTTTGACGGCGGTTGCGTACGAAATGACAACAGCCCCGGGCACAAGGCGTCGGGGCTCTTGCGGCCACACGCTACCGCACCGGGGCGTCCGCTAGTCTCCGCCCGTGCGCTCGTTCCTCGTCATCACCAACGCCGGCGCCGGCACCTCGGACGAGGAGAACCTCGCCGCTGCGCTGGCCGTGCTGCGCGAGAAGGCCTCCGTGGAGGTCGCCCACACCTCCAACCCCGGCGAGCTCGACGGCGTGCTCCACCGCGCCGGGGGACGTACGGTCGTGGTCGCCGGCGGCGACGGCAGCATGCACGCGGTGGTCACCGCGCTGCACAGGCGCCACGAGCTCGACGGGTCCACGCTCGCGCTGCTGCCCATGGGCACCGGCAACGACTTCGCCCGCGGCAACGACATCCCCCTCGCCATCGGCGACGCCGCCCGCCTCGTCCTCGACGGCGAGGTCCGCCCGGTGGACCTGATCATCGACGAGACCGGCAACGTCGTGGTCAACAACGTCCACGTCGGCATCGGCGCCCAGGCCAGCCGCAAGGGTGCGAAGTGGAAGGGCCGGCTCGGCGCGGTCGGCGTGGGCAAGGTCAACCTCGGCAAGCTCGGCTACCCGATCGGCGCCGCCCTGTCCGCGTTCCACCCGCCCAGCTGGCGCCTGCGCGTGGAGATCGACGGCGAGGTCGTCAACGACGTCGACCGGCCCGTGCTGATGGTCGCGATCGGCAACGGCGCCAACGTCGGCGGCGGCACCGAGCTCAACCCCGACGCCGACCCCGAGGACGGCCGGCTCGACGTGATGATCAGCCGCGCGGTGAAGCCGGCGGCCAAGGTCGGCTACGCCGTGGGGCTCAGCCGCGGCACCCACGATGAGCGCGACGACGTGGTCACGATGCGCGGCCGGTCGGTGAAGGTGAGCGGCGAGGAGTTCTGGCTCTCGGCCGACGGGGAGATCTCCGGGCCCGAGCGCAGTCGCAGCTGGCGCCTGGAGCCCGCGGCGTACCGGATGATCCTGCCGCGCACCTGATCCTGCGGGCGTCGGCTCAGATCCACCCGCGGCGCGCGGCCTCCACGCCGAGCTGGAATCGCGTGTCGACGTCGAGCTGGTCCATGAGCCCGGCGACCCGGCGGCGCACCGTGCGCAGGCTGACGTCGAGGTTGCGGGCGATCTGCTCGTCCTTGACGCCGTCGGCGAGCTCGGCGAGCAGCATCCTGCGCTGGTCGCTCGGGGGCAGCCGGCCGGCGCGCGCGTCGACGTGCCCGGCGCGGTCCCAGAGCTCGTCGAAGTAGGCCTGGAACATCCCCACGACTGCGCCCTGGCGCACCACGACCCGGTGCTCGTTGCCGACGCCGAGGGGCTCGGGCACGATCGCCCGGCGCGGGCCGACCACGACGAGACGGGTGGGGACGCTCGGCACCACCCGGATCTCCTCGCCGATCTCCGCGCGCGCCCGCAGCACCGCGGGCGCCTCGGTGAGGGCCCGCGCCGGGTAGATCGCGCGCACCCGCCGCCCGGACCGGATGGCGTTCCCCACGGCCACCGCCATCTCCGACTCGCTCGGGAAGCGCCACTGGTCGGGGCGCAGGAAGCTCAGGTCGCCCCGGTTCTCCCGCACCCACTGCGCGATCGTGGCCGGCACGTCAGCCATGGCCGAGACGTCGCCGTCGATGACCTGCTCCTGCGGCAGCCGCTCGTCGCGCGGCTCGCTGAGCGCCGGGAGCACGTCGGCCAGGCGCAGCAGCTCGCGGCTCGCGACGAGCAGCTTCTCGGCCTGCTGGGCCAGCGCGCGGCTCGTGGCGGTGGCCGGGTCGACGACGTGCAGCACGCCGTCCTCGACCGACACCACGCTCAGCGCGAGCAGGGGACCCAGCTGGTCGAGGAGGTCGTCGACGGGGATCGCCATGCTGGCGGCGACCTGCGCCACGGTCTGGCCCGATCCGGGCAGGACCCGCCGGTAGAGCGGCTCCATCTGCTCGGTCAGCCCGAACGCGGCCGCGAGCCGCCCCTCCTCGCCCCTCGCCACGATCTGGCATCTTAGTGCCATCGGCCATTTTGGGACAGGATTCTGGCCGGCCGAGATGGCACAATCCTGCCGAACCACTCGGGGATTCCGCGCGGACGCGGGGGTGACTGCGTGGACATGTCCGAGTACGGACCAACGAGTGGTGGCGTCGGAGCCGCCACGGGGGACGGCTCCGACGTCCCTCGGGAGAACGGCTCCGGCGCCGTTCGGTCCCCCGGCTCCCGGCGTGTCCCACCGCCGCCCACCGACGCAGGCCCTCGGGCCCGCCCCCGATAACCTCTGCCCATGGCACGAGGTGGACGACAGGGCGATCCGGTGGACTGGGTGACGCGGGCGGCGGACGACGCCGTACGCCACGCAGGTGAGGGCAACCTCGTGACGGTCGCGTCCGGCGCCTCGCCGAGCGGACCCATACACCTGGGCAACCTGCGCGAGTTCATCACCCCCCACTTCGTCGCCGAGGAGCTGCGCCGCCGTGGCGTGCCGGTGCGCCACCTGCACTCCTGGGACGACTACGACCGCTTCCGCAAGGTGCCGGCGGGCGTCCCGGCCGAGTGGGCCGACCACATCGGCCGCCCTCTGACGGCGGTGCCCGACCCGTGGGAGTGCCACGACAGCTGGGCCGAGCACTTCAAGGGTCCCCTCCAGGCCTCCCTCGCCGCGCTCGGCGTGGAGATGGAGGAGGTCTCGCAGACGCAGATGTACACCTCCGGCGCCTACCGCGACCAGGTGCTGCTGGCGGTCTCGCGACGGGCCGACATCGAGGCCGTGCTGGCCCAGCACCGCACCAAGAAGGTCACCGCCGACGACGACGCGTCCGACCAGGAGGCCGCCGACCTCGCCGAGTCCGTCGCGAACGAGGACGACGGCGCCGGCTCCGGCGACGCCGACGCGATCGCCCGCTTCCCCTATCGCCCCTACTGCCGCCAGTGCGGCCGCGACACGGTGACCACCACGGCGTACGACGACGCCACCACGACGCTGAGCTACACCTGCTCCTCCTGCGGCCACGAGGGCACCACCGACCTGTCCACCGACACCGACGGCAAGCTGGTGTGGAAGGTCGACTGGCCGATGCGCTGGGCCTACGAGAAGGTCGACTTCGAGCCGGCCGGCCGCGACCACATGACGCCCGGCTCCTCCTACACCGTCGGCACCGAGATCGCGCCGTCGATCTTCGACTGGCGCGCGCCCGCCCGGGTGATCTACGCCTTCGTCGGCTTCGCCGGCGTGCAGAAGATGTCGTCGTCGGCCGGCGGCGTGCCGACCGCCACCGACGCGCTGCGCGTCCTCGAAGCGCCGATGCTGCGCTGGCTCTACGTCCGCCGTGCCCCGACCCAGGCCTTCGACATCGACTTCGGGCCGGCCGTCGTGCGCCTCTACGACGAGTGGGACGCGCTGGGCCGCAAGGCCGCCGACCCGGCCAAGGCCGACGTCGCCACCCTCGCCTGGCACCGCGCCTCCGCGACCGCCTCGGCGGGCACCCTGCCGACCCCCGCCGTGCCCGTGCCCTTCCGCACCCTGTCCTCGGTCGCCGACGTCACCGCGGGCTCCGCCGCCCTGATCTCGCGCATCGTGGAGTCGTCCGGCTTCCCCCACGACAGCGTCGACGACCTCGAGCCGCGCCTGTCGAAGGCGATGCAGTGGACCGCCGAGCACGTCCCGGCCGAGGAGCGCACCACCGTGCGCGAGACCCCCGACACCGAGCGGCTGGCCGCCCTCACCGAGGACGAGGAGCTGTGGCTGCGGATCTTCCTCGACCGCCTCCCCGCCGACGGCGACCTCGAGGAGGTCACCGCGGTCGTCTACGGCACCCCGAAGGTCGCCCGCGGCCTCGGCTTCGACGACGCCCCGACCGACCAGGTCAAGGCCGACCAGAAGGACTTCTTCCGCCTCCTCTACCAGCTCCTGGTCGACGCCGACCGCGGCCCGCGCCTGCCCACCCTCGTCCTCGCCCTCGGCGCTGACCGGGTACGGCGGTTGCTCGGCGCCTGACGGCGGGCGCGTCGGCTCGGCCGCAGGGCGTCCGAGTCGAGCGGACCATGGTCCGCTCGACATCCGGCATGCCGGACGTCGAGCGACCACGGCACTCGACCAGTCGCCCCAGGACGGACGAACCGGACCACGAAGCGTCCACAGGCCGCTGGGACCGCGTTCGTCCACAGGACACGTCCTCCGTCGTGGCATGACCTCCTCACGCACGGGGATCGTCGTCCGGCATGAGACCTGCCCTCCTCGTCGCTGCTGACCGGCAGCGCGGCATCTTCACCCGCGCCCAGGCGCTCCGTGCCGGATACACCGAGCGGGAGATCAAGGCACTGACCCGTCCTGACGGCGACTGGGCGGTCGTCCGTGTCGGCGTCTACTGCGAGCGCCATCTCCTCGATCCGCTCGACACACGACAGCGCTGGCTGGTCAAGGACCGCGCGGCGCTGCTGTCCAGCCGGCGACCGGCTGTGCTCAGTCATGACTCCGCGACCCGCGTACTGCGCATCGACACCCTCGAGGCACCGTCCCCGGCGAGCCACCTGACCCTGCACGGAGAACGCGGGACACGCACGAACGGCGGCATCATCCGCCACCGCGACCTGCTGCCGCTCTGTGTAGAACGGATGGACGACCTGCTGGCGACCTCGTACGCACGCACCGGTCTCGACATCGCTCGCTTGCACGGCTACCGACACGGCGTGGTCGCCATCGACTCCGTCCGCCGGCTCGGGGTGCCGATGGCCGACCTGCAGGCCGAGCTCGAGCGGATGCAACGCCACCCGCATGTTGCTCGTGCCCGCGCTGCGCTCGCCGCGTCGGACGAGGGCGCGGAGTCGGTGCTGGAGACCCTGGGCCGCGAGCTCGTGACGTCACTCGGGATCGGCGACGTGGAGACACAGTTCGCTGTCAGGGTCGCGAGCGGCCGCGTGGTCTGGTGCGACATGCGGGTGGGGTGCCACCTCTTCGAGTGCGAGGGCAAGCTCAAGCTCGTCCCGAAGGACCTGGGCGGCGTGGCCACGGAACCACCGGTCGAGGTGCTGTGGAAGCAGCAGGCACGCCGGACCGAGATCTGTGCGGAGGGCTTCGGGATGTCTCGGATCGTGTGGGCGGACTGCTTCGGCGCCGGGAGCGACCAGGCACGCGAGCGCCTCCGTCAGGAGTACGCCGTCACCGAGGCGCGCTTCGGGCGGGTCCCAGCGCCCCACCTGCTCGAGTTCGCCTCGGCCCACCCACGCCAGCGCAGGACCCCGCAGCTCTGGTCGCCTGTCGGCCGGGCCGCCTGACGCGGGGCTGCTGATCCACTGGTGCACCTCCGTGGTCGCTCGACTCCCGGCATGCCGGGAGTCGAGCGGACCATGGTCCGCTCGACAAGCCGGAACGGCCGCCCGTCAGCGGCGGAAGGCGGCGGGAGGGCCGTCGTACGCCATCAGGTCGGCGCGGACCGCGTCGGAGATGGTCCAGGCGGTCTGGGCGTGGTGGTCCCAGAGGACGTTGACGCACTCCCAGACCGCGGCGGGACCGCCGCCGGCCTCGACGCGGAGCTCGGCGGAGACGGTGAACGACGAGCGGCCGACGCGCGAGACCCACAGCGAGGCGAGGAACGGCTGGTAGGGCACGAAGCGCATCTCGGAGTGGTACTCCATGGTCTGCGAGGCGACGAGCTCGGAGACGCCGTCGGCCACGCCGTGGAGCAGGCCGGTCGCGCCGTCGGGCAGGCCGCCGAGGTGGGCGAAGCGGAGGAACTCGTAGCGCGCCTCGTCGAGGACCCGCACGGCCTCGACGTTGTCGACGTGGCCGGCGAGGTTGATGTCGCGGTAGCGCGCCTGGATCTCGGTCGTGAAGGTCTCACCCATGGGGCGAATCCTCCCCGACCGCACCGCCCGGCCTGGTCCTAGGGTGGGGCCATGACCTCCGGACCCTTCGGCGGTGACCTGATGGCAGGTCCCCCGCCCACCCAGCTGCCCGCCGACCCTGCCGACGCCGAGCTCTCCGGCGGCGAGGCCCCCGCCGAGGTCGTACGCCGTCACCCGGCCTCGCCGGCCGCGTGGGCGGCCCTGGCCGCCGAGGCGAAGGAGGCGGGCGCCGACGACGTGACCGTCTACGCCTACGCCCGTGTCGGCTACCACCGCTCGCTCGACATGCTGCGCCGCAACGGCTGGAAGGGCCACGGCCCGGTGCCGTGGGAGCACGAGGCCAACCGCGGCTTCCTGCGCGCGCTCGCGCTCCTCGCGCTCGCGGCCCGCGACATCGGCGAGACCGACGAGTGGGACCGTTGCTCGTCGTTCCTGCGCGAGACCAGCCCCGCCGCGGCCGACGCCCTGCTCGACTGAGCCGGAGGATCGGTCGATCGACTGACGCTGTCGGACGACCGGCCTATCCTCGCGTCCGTGACGGGGGACACGGCGGCTGCGGTGGCGCGCCTGCGCGAGCTGGTGCTGGCGGGCGACCTCGACGGGGTGCGGGCGCACGCTGACGGGCTCACCGGCCCCGACCGGGCAGCGGCGCGCCGCTGGGTCGGTCAGGTGCACGACCTCGACGAGCTCCCCTGGCCCACCGACCCGGACGTACGGCGGGTCCTGGGCGACCCGCGGGATCCGGGCACCCGTGACCGCGAGCGCCGGATGCGCCTGGCCCGCCTGGTCAGCCGGGCCCGCCTGTGCGCCCCGGCCGCGACTGCCAAGGCGGTCGCGGCGACCTCGTTGACCGTCACCGACGAGCACGTCGACGAGGTGATGCCCTCCTTCGTCGAGCACGATCGGGAGTGGGCGGAGGCCTTCGCCGCGGCGGCCGACGGCCTACGCTCGTCCGCCCGCGGGGCCGCCCTGGTGTTCCGGCTGCACCTCGCGGTCGTCCTCGCGCACGGTCTCCCTGCCCCCTCCGGCGCGCTGTTCCACCAGGCCTGGAGCCAGTCGCTCGGCTTCGCCATCCGGTACGGCGACCGGGCGGGCGCCGACCTGCTCCGGGAGGACCCGCTCCTCCCGGAGGTCGTCCACCACCAGCTCGCGTCGGGCCACTGCGGGCAGGTGCCGACCCTCGGGGAGGCCCTGGCCCCGCTTGTCGCCGAGGGGCTGCTCGACCGCGGCCGGGTGGTCGGGGACGTGCTGGCCCAGCTGACCGCGGGCCAGCGGGCGTCGTCGCAGAAGGCCCTCGCCGCGATCCTGACGGCGCTCGACGTCTCGGTCGACGAGGTCGACGGTGGTCTCGACCTCTTGCTCAGCATCCTGTCGTCCTGCCACGACTCCGCGGTCGGCCCGGTCCTGGCCCTCGCCGTCGCGTCGGTGCGGACGGGCGAGGAGGCGGTCGAGCTCGCCCGGGTGCTCGCGCCCCGCTCGGGCAAGGGAGTGCGGCGCACCCTGCTCGGCGCGCTCTCCCCGGGTGGCCTCGGCACGCGGATCGACCACGCGGCGCTGCGCGAGGCCGTCGCGGTCCTGGCCGACGGGGACGACGACGTGGCGTCGGCCGCGGCGTACGACCGCGCCAGGGTGGCGCTCGGCGGCACGGCTGCCGACACCCCCGACGAGCCGACCGCGCTGGGCCTGTGGGACCTCTCGCCGCGCCCGCCCGGTGAGCGCCGGCGCGCCCACTGGACCGGGCGCACGCCCTGGCGCGACCGGTGCTGGGCCTGGCTGCGGACGGGCGGCCACAGCCCCGACCCCGACCTCGTCGACGACCTGCTCGACACGATCGCCGGGGGCGGGACCACCGACGAGCTGCGCGCCACCGTCCACGAGCTCGCGAGCGAGGGCGCGCTGAGCCCCGTGCAGGCCGCGGCGCTGTTGGAGCCGCTGTTCCTCGGTGGCGCACTTCGCGCCGCCTGGCCGGTCGCGCTCGAGGTGGTCGCGCTGTGTGCCGGCCCGCCCCGCGCGGTCGCGGGGCTGGACCGGTTGCTCGGTCTGCTGGCGACGTACGCCGTCGAGGTGCCGCGACCGGTCGAGCTCCCTGCCGCCGTGCCGCGGCTGGCGGGTGGCCGGTCGAGGACCGCGCTGGAGGCGCAGCGCCTGCTGTCGCTCACTGGGGCGACCACACCGGCGACGGACCAGCCGGCCCGGCTGGGGCTCTGGCGCGAGGCGAGCGAGCCGGTGCCGTGGGCGCTGGCGTATCCCCCGACGCGCGACCTCGCCAGCATCGCCCGGCGCGCCCTCGACGGCGTCCACCACCAGGTCACCGGAGTGCGCGCCGGCGTGCTGACGTCGCTGCTGCTCGACGAGCTGGCGGCCCTCGCCCGTGAGCACGGGGTGGAGGAGGTCCGCGGGCGGGTCGCTGCCGCAGAGGACCCCTACGGCCCCTCCCCCATGGCCCAAGCCCTGCAGGTCTGGGCGCGAGGCCTGCTCACCACGGAGTCCTACTGGGCGATGGTCCGCAGCACCCGGGCCGTGGCCGACCACCTCGAGCAGTGGCGCGAGGAGCTCGGAATGGAGGAGGGCACCGCGAAGGCGCACGCCTGGACCCTGGCCGACGGAGTGCGGCAGACCCCGCCGGTGATGCCGGACTGGTGGACTGAGTCGTCGTACGGGCCGCCGCAACGCCTCCAGCTGCTGCACACCTGCGAGGTGCTCCTCGCGGTCGAGCGCGGCGGGCACGTGGTCAGCACGCCCGACGTCGTCGACGGCAGCCTGGGCCTGGACAACGTGTGGGAGCGCCTCGGCGCCGCCCCGCTAGTCGGTCCGCTCGACCTCAGGCTCGCCCTCGGACGGCTCCGACCCGACCTCGGTGCCCCACGGCCCGCGGGTGCGGGCGCCGTGGTCGACGGCAGGTTCGCCGCGCCGGACGGCACGCCGGACGAGCAGGCGTACGACGTCGTGGAGCGCTGGGTGGCCGGCGGCGGGCTGCGGCTCGTACCAGCGCACGGCCCGCACCCCGGCACGTGGGTCTACCGCGGGGAGTGCGCCGTGCCGTGGGCGTCGCTGGCGGCACTGGCGGGCACGGCGATCGATGACGGCACCTCTTGGTACGCCTGGGGCGACAGCCACGTGCTGCCGGGCCGGATCGACCTGGCCCTGCGCCACGGCTTCCGGTCCTACGGGAGCGACGGGGGCCTGGCCGACGTCGGCGGCGCGCTCGGCGTGCCCGGCTGGCGCACGCTGTTCGATGCGCTCGGCACCGCGACGTCCCGCCAGCACCACGGCTTCGACTTCACCTCCCTCGTCCGCCTGCAGGACCAGGGTCGTCTCGACCCCGCCGTCGCGGCGGCCGCGGCGCAGCAGCGGTGGGACGAGGGCCTCCCCGACGACACGGGTGCGCTCGGGTGGGAGCGAGCGATGCTGCGCGGCGCCCTGCGTGGCCTCTGGCCGGTGGCGGTGGCCGTCGCGCAGGCGGGACTGGCGCGCGACGAGCGACCGGCCGACCTCGACGACCTGCTCGCCGTGATGCGACGCCGGGCGCACGAGGTCCCGCCCGACCTCGTCCCTGCCTTCCTGGAGCAGCGGTGACCGGCTACGGCGCAGCCTCCGCGATCCTCGACGTCCCGTCCGGACCGCGGCTGGGGCTCGAGACCGCCACCGCCCTCACGCCGGTCGGTCTGGTCGAGCGCCCGGTCTTCTTCCGCGGATTCCCGGCGCACCCGCAGGTGTTCGCGGCAGGGCTGCTCGCGGTCGCCGACGTCGCCGCGACGACCTACGCCGACGTCGGGCTGGCACAGCGGCTGGCCACCCTCGACCCCGTGGTGACGGCGAGCGGCGACCGGCTGCGCTTCGAGTCCTTCTCCGGGTGCAACTCCGTCCACGCCCGGCTCGACGTGCTGCCCGACGGCCTCGACGGCGGCGAGGTGGGCTTCGGCACGACCAACGTCGACATCAACCAGCCGCTGCGATCGGCGCTCGCGAGGATGGGCGGCGCCGACCTGCTCCACCTCTCCGTCGGCCCCGACGAGCTCCGCGCGAGCACGCCCGACGAGGCCCACGTCGAGCGCAAGGTGTCGCTTCCCGACCGCTGGGTGCGGGGCCTGGCGGAGGTGCCGTCGGTCAGCGCGACCATGACCCGACGGGCCGAGCTGGACGGCCCCGCGGTCCCGCGGTTCGCGCGCGACCTGCCACGCTCGGGATCCCCCGGCCCGGTGGTCCACCTCCTGGTGCGCGACGGCGGCGTCCGCGTGCTCCCGCGCGCCCTGCCGGGCTCGGTCGAGCTCCCGGGCGCGACGCGGCTGCGCGGCATGGACCGGGTGCTCCGGTTCGCGCGTCGCCTGACGGTCCACGACGACGCCCACGGCGCCACGGCGTGGGTCTTCGACCTGCCGGGGGCACGCCTGACCCTCGTGCTCACCGCCCACCCGTTCCGCGGGTTCTCCGGCGAGGGCGGGCTGCTGCTGCGCCTGGCCAGCAGCCGGAGCGAGCAGCACGGGCGCGCGTTGCTGCACCACCTCGGCTGGGACCCCGTCGTCGACGCCGCGGCCCTCGGGGCGCGCACGGGGCTCTCCTCCGTGGAGGTCGCCGATGGACTGGCCTGGCTCGCGGCATCCGGGCGCCTCGGGCACGATCTCGCCGAGGGGGCCTGGTTCCACCGGGAGCTCCCGATCGACGCCGAGCAGGTCGTACGCCGCCACCCCCGGCTGCGACACGCCCGCGAGCTCGCGGAGACCGACGGCGTACGCCCGGTCGGTCCGGGGACCTGGCGCGTGCGGGGCAGCGGCGGCGACGCACACACCGTTCGAGGGCCCGACCTGGTCTGCACCTGCCCGTGGGCGGACAGCAGCGCCGCGGGCCGGGGGCCCTGCAAGCACGTCCTCGCCGTGCTGGTCACCACCACGTGACGACCGCTCGGCGCGCAGTGACGGCCGCTGGTCGCGCCACCGCGGGGCGTGCGTGACGGCCGTCACGCCGGGAGTAAGGTCTCGCGGGTGAATTCCGGGACCCCACCTCAGCAGACGCGCCCCGACCAGGGCCCACCCCCGACCGACAGGACGAAGATGGCGATCGCCGCCGTCCTGCTCGTGATCCCGATCGTCGCCCTCCTGTGGGTGCCGTCGTACGCCAAGGACGCCCCCGAGCTGTGGGGCTTCCCGTTCTTCTTCTGGTACCAGTTCCTCTGGGTCTTCATCTGCTCCGCGCTCACGTGGACCGCCTACAAGCTGACCCTCTCCGCCCGTGGCAAGACCACGCACAAGGTGGGTGAGGACCGATGACCGCGCAGACCACCGTGCTGGCCACCGTGCTGGCCACCGGCACCGGCGGCGTCAACGGCGTCGCGCTCGCCGTGCTCATCGTGCTCTTCCTGCTGGTCACCGTCGCCGGCTTCATGGCCTCGCGCTTCCAGCGCGGGGAGTCCCTGGAGTCCCTCGACGAGTGGGGGCTGGGTGGTCGCAAGTTCGGCACCTGGATCACCTGGTTCCTGCTCGGCGGCGACCTCTACACCGCGTACACGTTCGTGGCGGTGCCGGCGGCGATGTTCGCCACCGGTGCCGTGGCCGGCTTCTTCGCCGTGCCCTACACGATCGTGCTCTACCCGATCATCTTCATCTTCATGGCGCGGCTGTGGTCGGTCAGCCACCGCCACGGCTACGTCACCACGGCCGATTTCGTGCGCGGGCGCTACAACAGCCGCGGACTGTCGCTGGCGGTCGCCGTCACCGGCTTCGTCGCGACCATGCCCTACATCGCGCTCCAGCTCGTCGGCATCCAGGCGGTGCTCGAGGTGGCCGGGGTGGGCGGCGGCGACAACGTCGTCGCCAAGGACGCGCCGCTCTTCATCGCCTTCGCGGTGCTGGCGGCCTTCACCTACTCCAGCGGCCTGCGCGCGCCCGCGGTGATCGCGTTCGTGAAGGACATCCTGATCTACCTCGTGATCATCGTCGCGGTGATCTACCTGCCCGGCCAGGTGGGCGGCTGGGACAACATCTTCGGCTCCGCGCAGGAGAAGATGGCCACGGTCAACGAGGCCACCGGCAAGCCGACCGGCGCGTTCCTGCCCGGCGTCGGACAGGGCTGGGCGTACGCCACCCTCGCGCTCGGCTCCGCGATGGCGCTGTTCATGTACCCGCACTCGGTCACCGCGTCGCTGTCGTCGAACAGCCGCAACACGATCCGGCGCAACGCCGCGATCCTGCCGGCGTACTCCTTCGTGCTCGGCCTGCTGGCCCTGCTCGGCTGGGTCGCCATCGCCGCCGGCACGAAGCCGATCGGGCTCGACGGCGAGCCCAACGCGCAGCTCGTCATCCCGCAGCTCTTCGAGGACATGTTCCCGGCCTGGTTCGCCGGCGTCGCCTTCGCCGCGATCGCGATCGGCGCGCTCGTGCCGGCGGCGATCATGTCGATCGCCGCGGCCAACACCTTCAGCCGCAACATCTACAAGGAGTGGCTCAAGCCCGACGCCACCCCGAAGCAGGAGGCCAAGGTCTCCAAGCTGATGTCGCTGCTGGTCAAGGCGTTCGCGCTGGTCTTCGTGCTGACCCTCGACAAGCAGAACGCCATCAACTTCCAGCTCCTCGGCGGCATCTGGATCCTCCAGACCTTCCCCGCGGTGGTCTTCAGCCTCTTCACCCGGTGGTTCCACCGCTGGGCGCTGCTGGCCGGCTGGGCGGTCTCGATGGTCTACGGGACGGTCGAGGCCTACCAGGTGGTCAACCCGGTCACCGGCAAGCACTTCGGCGGCTCGCTCGCCCTCATGCCGGGCATCGAGCAGATGGGCTACATCGCGATGACCGCCTTCACGATCAACCTCGTGGTGGCCGTGGTGCTGAGCGCGATCCTCAACGCCGTGAAGGTCTCCAACGGCCAGGACGAGACGATCCCGTTCGACTACTTCGCCGACGCCGACGACCCGCGCGTGCAGAAGGACCTCGCCGAGCACGGTCCGCACGACGAGCCCTACGGCGACCCGGACGACGTGACGGGCAACGCGCCCGCGCGCTAGTCGCGCAAGCACGTCGCAGCCGCTCGCGCGGCTTCCGCACTGCTCCCGGTCGGGGAGGAGGGGCGGTGCGTGAGGAGGCTCCCGGAGCCCGGGAGTCCCCCTCACGCACCGCCCCTCGCCACGTCCGGGAGGAATCGATGTCGGAGGCGCGGTGTTCACTGGGGTCGTGACCTCTGCTGCCCCCTCACCCGCACCCGCCGCGACCAGCGATGCCGACCCGTGGCCCGCCCTGTGGGCGCTGTGCCTCGGGTTCTTCATGATCCTGGTCGACACCACGATCGTCACCGTCGCGACGCCGGCGATCATCGAGGACCTCCAGGCGGGGGTCAACGAGGTCGTCTGGGTGACCTCGGCGTACCTCCTCGCCTACGCCGTCCCGGTGCTGATCACCGGGCGCCTCGGTGACCGCTTCGGCCCGAAGAACCTCTACCTCGTGGGCCTCACGGTCTTCACCCTCGCCTCCCTGGCGTGCGGGCTGACCACCACCATCGAGGGGCTGATCGCGGCGCGCGTCGCCCAGGGTCTCGGCGCGTCGATGATGACGCCGCAGACGATGGCGGTCATCACGCGCATCTTCCCGATCGAGCGGCGCGGCTCGGCGATGGCGCTGTGGGGCGCGGTGGCCGGCGTGGCCACCCTCGTCGGCCCGATCGCCGGCGGCCTGCTGGTCGACAGCCTGGGCTGGGAGTGGATCTTCTTCGTCAACGTCCCGGTCGGGATCGTGGCGTTCGCCCTCGCCTGGCGCCTGGTGCCCCGGCTGCCGACCAACCACCACCGCTTCGACTGGCTCGGGGTCGCGCTCAGCGGCGCCGGCATGTTCCTGCTCGTCTTCGGCATCCAGGAGGGCGAGCAGTACCACTGGTCGACCATCACCGGCCCGTTCACGGTCTGGCGGCTGATCGTCGCCGGCCTCGTCGTGCTGGCCGCCTTCGTGTGGTGGCAGGCGCGGAACAGCCGCGAGCCGCTGGTGCCGCTCGGCCTCTTCGCCGACCGCAACTTCTCGGTCTCCAACCTGGCGATCACCACCGTGTCCTTCGCCTTCACCGCGATGGGCTTCCCGCTGATGCTGTGGGCGCAGCTGGTGCGGGGCTACTCCCCCACCCAGGCCGGCCTGCTGCTCGCGCCTATGGCGGTCACGTCGGTCCTCGCGGCCCCCGTCGCCGGCCGCCTCACCGACCGGGTGCACCCCCGCGTGCTGACCCTCGGCGGCTTCGCCGGCCTCGGTGTCGCGCTCGCGCTGCTTGCGGTGACGCTCTCGCCCGACACGCCCCTGTGGCAGCTCGTCCTCGTCTTCGCGCTGATGGGCCTGGGCAGCTCGTTCCTGTGGGGACCGCTGGCCACCACCGCCAACCGCAACCTGCCGCCGCAGCGCGCCGGCGCCGGCTCGGGGGTCTACAACGCGACGCGCCAGGTCGGGGCCGTGCTCGGCTCGGCCGCGATCGCAGTGCTGATCGACGCCCGCCTGGCCGCCAACGGGCTGACGTTCTCCCCGACCGAGGCCGGGGGCAGCCGTACGCTCCCCGCCGAGGTCGCCGGCCCGTTCACCGACGCGATGTCGCAGGCCCTCCTGCTGCTGCCGGCCGTGCTGGCGCTGGGCCTGGTCGCGTCGCTGTTCTTCGAGCGGCCGCGCCACTTCGCGGCCCGACCGGGTGAGCCCGCCGCCGCACCCCAGGAGGCAGCGGCTCCGGCCGCCGGCGCCTGAGCGACGTACGCCCGGTCCCCCTCACGCACGCGAGCGGTGCGTGAAGGGGATCTCCGGTCTCTGGAACCCCCCTCACGCACCGCTCGCGGCGGTCGGGTCGGACGTCAGCCGGCCAGCGACGTCCCGGCCGAGCGCAGGTTCTGGCAGGCCTCGACGATGCGGGCGGCCATGCCCTCCTCGCCGGCCTTGCCCCAGGCGCGGGGGTCGTACTGCTTCTTGTTGCCGACCTCGCCGTCGACCTTCAGCACGCCGTCGTAGTTCGCGAACATGTGCGCGGCGACGGGGCGGGTGAAGGCGTACTGGGTGTCGGTGTCGACGTTCATCTTCACGACGCCGAAGTCGACCGCGTCGCTGATCTCCTGGGCGGTGGAGCCGGAGCCGCCGTGGAAGACCAGGTCGAAGGGGCGGGCGTCGGAGCCGAGGCCGAGCTCGGAGGCGGCCGCCTCCTGGGCCAGCTTGAGGATCTCCGGGCGCAGCTTGACGTTGCCCGGCTTGTAGACGCCGTGCACGTTGCCGAAGGTCAGCGCCGTCATGTAGCGACCGCGGTCGCCCGAGCCGAGCGCCTTGATGGTGGCGATGGCGTCCTCGGGGGTCGTGTAGAGCTGGTCGTTGATCTCGTTGGCGACGCCGTCCTCCTCGCCGCCGACGACGCCCACCTCGATCTCCAGGATGATGTGGGCCGCCGCGCACTTGGCGAGCAGCTCCTCGGCGATCTGGAGGTTCTCCTCCAGCGGCACGGCAGAGCCGTCCCACATGTGCGACTGGAACAGGGGCGCCTCGCCGCGGGCCACGCGCTCGGCAGAGATGTCGAGCAGCGGGCGCACGAAGCCGTCGAGCTTGCCCTCGGGGCAGTGGTCGGTGTGCAGGGCGACGTTGACGGGGTAGTTCTTCGCGACCTCGGCGGCGTAGGCCGCGAAGGCCACCGAGCCGGTCACCATGTCCTTGACCGAGGGGCCGGAGAGGTACTCCGCGCCGCCGGTGGAGACCTGGATGATGCCGTCGGAGCCCGCGTCGGCGAAGCCCTTCAGCGCGGCGTTGAGGGTCTGCGAGGACGACACGTTGATGGCCGGGTAGGCGAAGGACTTCTCCTTCGCGGCGTCCAGCATCTGTGCGTACACCTCGGGGGTGGCGATGGGCATCGGGGATCTCCTTGAAGCTCTGCAACGAGTGGTCCGGAGCGGCGGCGCACCTGGGCGCCGGCGACGCCGCCCAGCCTAGTGGCTACCGGCGGGTCGTCCGCGGGCCGAACACCGCGGCCTGCCGTGACAACCGAACGCGCCGCCCCTCCGTGTCCACCGGTGCGACACTCACCCCGGGGGAAGGACCAGCATGGACACGCAGACCGACTGGCGCGAGGAGCTCGACGCCTCCTTCGGAGACGGCCCCGACGTCGACCTCGGGCACTACCTCGAGGCGGGCCACCGGGCCGTACGCCGGCGCCGCGCCGGCGCGGCCCTCGCCGGGCTGGCCGCCGCCGTGGTCGTCTGCGGAGCGGTGTGGTCGCTCGCACCCGGCTCCGCACCGCGCAGCACCGAGGCGCCCGTCGCCTCCGACCCCGCCCGGCCCTCCCCGTCGTCGGGCGCCGAGGCGCGCGAGGAGCGTCGCAGGAGCCTGGCGCAGCTGCGCCGGGCCGGGGCCGACCGCGTCGACTTCCTGGGCAACCCGGCCGCGCTCGCCGACGGTGGGCTCGTGCTGGCGCCGGGCGCGGGTCCGGTGCTGGAGAGGGTGGCGAACCCGATGGCGTACCTGCCGGACCAGGGCGTCTCGCTGGGGCTCCGTGTGATGTCCGAGGGTCGCGAGCAGTACACCTTGATGACGTCCTACGACGACGGCGCGAGCACCTCGACCTCGACGGTCTCCGCCACCGGCAACTTCACCGGGTGGCTCGACCAGGCGGTGCGGACCCAGCGGACCCTCGACGTCGCCAACGGCGTCACGCCGTCGAGCGGTGCCGTGGACGACGGGCCGTGGCTGGTCCTGACCGCCGAGGGATCGGTCGGGGCGGCCCGCGACGGCGTGGTCGTCACCGAGTCGCGCGAGCGCATCGACCTGGGTCCGTCGTTCGCGGACGGCGCGACCCGCACCGGCGCGGTGCGGCTGGTCGTCGACGGCCGGACCGAGTACGCCGTCTACCGCGTGGTCGACGGCACCCTCGACGTGGTCCCCGGCGGCGGTCGCTTCGCCTCGATGGCCGACTTCCTCGACTGGGCGCGCGGGCAGTACGCCTCGGGCGCGGGCCTGCGATGAGGCGCACCGACCGCGACGAGGCCTTCAGCGAGTTCGTCGCCGCGCGGCAGCGCCACCTGCGCCGGGTGGCGTACGCCCTGTGCGGCGACTGGCACCGCGCCGACGACCTGCTCCAGACCGCGCTGACCAAGCTCTACGTCGCGTGGCCGCGGATCCGCCACGAGGGCGGCGAGGAGGCCTACTGCCGCCAGATCATGGTGCGCGCGAACATCGACGAGTCGCGGCGACCGTGGCGCCGCGAGCGTCCCAGCGACTCCCTCCCCGAGGTCGCGGCCGCCGAGCCGACGCCGGTGGAGGAGAGGTCAGCCCTCTTCGACGCGCTGCAGGCCCTGCCCGAGCAGCAGCGCAAGGTCGTCGTGCTGCGGCACTGGCTCGGGCTGTCGGTGCGCGAGACCGGGCAGGAGCTCGGCATCGGGGAGGGGACCGTCAAGAGCCACAGCAGCCGCGGCCTGGCCGCGCTCGAGCAGGTGCTGGCCCGCCAGCGCTGACAACCGGGACGGTTCCTGCAGCGTCCTCCCGGTGAGGGCCGCCGGCACGGGGACCCCTCCACGGACCGGGAGGGACACGATGCGGGACAGGCGCCCCGCGATCAGCCGCGCCAGGCGTCCTGGCCGCCGAGGTCGGCGTAGGCCCGCACCCACCCGTGCATCGCGACGGCTGCCGCCGCGGCGGCGTTGATGGAGCGGGTCGAGCCGAACTGCGCGATCGAGAAGGTCCCGTCGCAGGCCTCGCGCGCGCCCGCGGACAGGCCTGGACCCTCCTGGCCGAACAGGAAGCACACCCGTCGTGGGAGCTCCATCGTCTCCAGGTGCTCGGAGCCGGGCAGGTTGTCGATGCCGAGCAGGCGCACGGGCCCGCCGTCGAGGCCGTGGAGGTACGCCGCCAGCGCGGCGGCGTCCGGGTGGTGGCGCACGTGCTGGTAGCGGTCGGTGACCATCGCGCCGCGACGGTTCCAGCGCCGGTTGCCGACGATGTGCACCTCGGCGGCGAGGAACGCGTTGGCGGTGCGCACGATGGTGCCGATGTTGAAGTCGTGCTGCCAGTTCTCGATGGCGACGTGGAAGTCGTGGCGTCGGGTGTCGAGGTCGGCGACGATCGCCTCGAGCGACCAGTAGCGATAGCGGTCGACGACGTTGCGGCGGTCGCCCCCGCGGAGCAGGTCGGGGTCCCAGTGCCCACCCTCGGGCCACGGACCCTCCCAGGGACCCACCCCCACCTCGGCCGGGCCGTGCGGCATCGGGTCGTAGGGCGCCCGCTGCTCCTCCTGCATGGGGAGCACCCTAGGACGGAGCGCGGATCTCGGCTTCGTCGCTGCGGCGGGGCCCGGCATAGGGTGTCGCCGTGACCGCACTCCTGGACCTCCAGCTCGTCCAGCCCGTCGTCCACCCGCTCCTGCTCGGCATCAGCTGGATGGACCCCAACTGGCTCCTGGACCGGTTCGGCACCGAGCTGTTCTGGATCAGCCTGGTCATCGTGTTCGTCGAGTGCGGCCTGTTCTTCCCGATCCTCCCGGGAGACACGCTGCTCTTCGCCCTGGGCCTGTTCATCGCCACCGGCCAGCTCGACCTGTTCCCGGGCCCGCCGCTGGTCGAGGTCCTGATCTGCATGGCCGCGCTGATGGTCGCAGCCGTGCTGGGCAACCTCAGCGGCTACGAGATCGGACGGCGCATCGGGCCACCGCTCTACGAGCGCGACGGTCGCATCATCAAGCGCAAGTACTTCGACCAGACCACCGCCTTCTTCGACCGCCACGGCAACAAGGCGCTCGTCATCGGGCGCTTCGTACCCTTCGTGCGGACCTACATCACCGTGGTGGCCGGCGTGACCCGGATGGACCGCCGCCGCTTCTTCCTCTGGAGCGCCGTGGGCGCGGTCATGTGGGTCGCGCTGATCACGCTGCTCGGCTTCTTCCTCGGCGACGCCTTCCCCACCCTCGGCGAGAGCATCGACAAGCTCGTCATCGTGATCCTCGCCTTCTCGGTGATCCCGGTCGTCTTCGAGTGGTGGCGGCACCGACGCACCCACGCCGCCGGCGCGGAGGTCGGCGACCACGACGGTGGCCCCGACCGGGACGTCTCGGGTCGCGACCTCGACTGAGCGCACCGCGCACCCGGCCCGTTCGGTAGCCCGAGCTGGCCCGTCCAGGCGGCGACAACCACCCATGTGGGCCAATTGTGACCATCCCCATACTCCGCGCGTCCTGCGCGCCTACGGTGTGGTCCTGCTGTAACCCAACCGAGGCACTTTCGAGGGCGGGTGGCGCGCCCCCGTGGCCGTCGCCCGAGGCGCCGCGAACCGTGGAGGACCCATGCCCGGCCTACGACGCCTGTCCCGCGCTGCCCGCCCGTGGCCGCGCATCCTCGCCGTGCTGTCGCTCGTCGCCGTCAGCCTGGCCATCACCGTCGTGGTGCCCGCCGGCCCGGCCGACGCCGCGGTCATCCGCCCGTTCACACGCGTCTTCTCCCAGCAGACCAACGGCTCGATCCAGATCACCGGCAACGCGCTGATGAGCTGCGGCACGGCGCCGAACTGCGCGCAGACGCAGGACGGCTCGGTTGCGGGCAGCAACAACAACTTCACGATGGGGTTCCTCGACGTCGACGCCGACGCCACGACGTCGCGGTCCTCGTCCGCCGACCTGACGATTCCCAGCGGCGCACGCGTCCTGTACGCCGGTCTGTTCTGGGGCGCCGCCCGGGTCGCCGGGACCAATGGCGTCGCGGCCAGCGGACCCGTGGACACGATCCGGTTCCGCACCCCGGGCACGTCCGACTACACCGCGCTCACTGCTGATCGCGTCGACAACCAGAGCTCGGCGACCAACGACTACTCCTCGTACCGCAACGTCACCTCGCTCGTGCAGTCCGCCGGCGCCGGCACCTACTGGGGCGCCGACATCGCCGCGGCCACCGGTACCGACCGCTACGCCGGCTGGAGCCTCGTCGTCGCCGTCGAGGACCCCGCGGCACCGCTGCGCGACCTCACCGTCTTCACCGGCTACGCCACGGTCACCCAGACCGAGATCGTCGACACCACCATCTCCGGCTTCCTGGCGCCGTACTCCGGTGCGGTCGGCGCCAAGTTCGGCGCCGTCGCCTACGAGGGCGACAACGGCCTGACCGGCGACTACCTCCAGGTGGGCAAGACCCGCCTGGCCGACGCCCTGAGCCCGTCGGCCAACTTCTTCACCAGCCGGGTGAGCGCGAACGGCGCCAACCTCACCAACCGCACCCCGAGCTGGGTCAACAACCTGGGCCTCGACGCCAAGGTGGTCGACGCGCCGGGTGTCGTGGCCAACGGCGCCACCTCGACGAACGTCCGTTTCGCCACCAACGGCGACTTCTACTACCCGGCCGCCCTGACCACGCAGATCGACCTGTACGCCCCGACCATCCAGGGCACCAAGAGCGTCACGAACCTGTCGGGCAGCTCGCCCGCGCGCGTCGGCGACGTGCTGGAGTACTCACTCGCCTTCAGCAACACCGGGGTGGACTCCGCGATCCGGTCGGTGGTCAGTGACGCCCTGCCCGCCAACGAGACCTTCGTGCCCGGCTCCCTGCGCATCACCGCCGGCGCCAACCAGGGCGTCAAGACCGACGGGGTCGGGGACGACCAGGCGGAGTACGACGCCGCCACCCGCACCGTGCGCGCCCGGATCGGCAGCGGCGCGACGGCCACCGCCGGTGGCACTCTGGTGTCGGCCAACACCGCCACCGTGGCCTTCCGCGTGCGGGTGGACTCCACGGCTGCGGGGACCACGCTGCGCAACTCCGCGACCCTCGCCTACCGGGCCGAGACGCTGGCCAAGGACTACACCTACCAGACCGCCGAGGTCGCCACCCCGGTCGCGGAGGAGGCTGATGTCGCCCTGACCAAGACGGCGTCCGCCGACTCCGTCACGGCCGGCGACCAGGTCGCCTACACGCTGACCGCGAGCAACGCCGGCCCCAGCACGGCGGCCGGCGTGCAGGTCGTCGACACGCTCCCGAACGGCGTCACGTACCTGTCGAGCAGCCCGTCCGCCGGCTCGTGCTCGGTGGCCTCGGGCACGCTGACCTGCGCTCTCGGCAGCCTGCCGTCCGGGGCGACCGCCACGGTCGGTGTCGTGGTACGTGTCCCGCCCGACTCCGACGCCACCTCGGTCACCAACGTCGCCCGCGTCACGAGCACCACGTCCGACCCCAACCCGGCCGACAACAACGCCTCGGTCTCCACCGCCGTCGTGCGGCAGGCCGACCTCGCGCTCACCCAGGCCGTGAGCCCGGCCTCACCGGTGCCCGGGACCGAGGTGACCTACACGCTGGTGGCCACCAACAACGGCACGTCGCGGGCCGCAACCGTGCAGGTCGGCGACACCCTGCCCGCCGCGCTCCGCGTCACCTCGGCCACCCCCGCCCAGGGAACCTGCACCGTGACCGGCAGCCAGGTCGCGTGTGCGACCGGCGCCCTCGACCCCGGGCAGTCCGTGGAGATCGTCGTCGTCGCCACCCTCGCGTCAGGCGCCGGCCCCGCGTCCCTCACCAGCACCGGCAGCGTCACGTCCACGACCAACGACCCGGTCCCCGGCAACAACGTGGCCGCCGCCACCATCACGCCGTCCGCACCGCGCGCCGACCTCGTCGTCGCGAAGCGCACCACGACCTCGCCGGTCGTCGCCGGACGACCGGTGCAGTACGTCGTCACGGTCACCGACGACGGCCCGTCCGACGCCGCTTCGGTGACGCTCGAGGACCCGCTGCCCGCGGGCTTCACCGCCGCCGCCGCGTCGACGACGGCCGGTTCGTGCACGGTCGCCGCGGGCACCGTGTCCTGTGCGCTGGGCACCATCGCCTTCGGCCGCTCCGTGCAGGTCACCGTCGACGGCCAGCTCGCCCCGACCGTTACCGGGACCTTGGTCAACACCGCGTCCGCGTCGTCCCCGACGAGCGATCCGGTCATGGGCAACAACTCGGCGACCGCGAGTGTCGTCGTCGCCACCCGCGCCGACCTGGCCGTCACCAAGTCCGCGGACCCGGTCGTCGACGGCAACATCGCGACCTACACGATCGTGACCACGAACAACGGCCCGTCCGTCGCCCGGGACGTCCAGGTCACCGACCCCGTTCCTGCCGCGCTGAGCTTCGTCTCCGCCGCCACCACGCAGGGCAGCTGCACTGTCGCCGGGTCACCGGCCACCGTCACCTGCGAGGCCGGCGACCTCGCTCCAGGAGGCACCACGGCGGTGACCGTCCGGGCGCAGACCCCTGCCGACGGTAGCGGGCGCGGCGCCAGCAACACCGCCACGGCGACCTCCTCGACCACGGACCCCGCGCCCGGCAACAACAGCGCGACCTACGTGCTGCCGACCGCCTCGCAGGCCGACCTCTCCCTGTCCAAGACCGTCCTGCCGAACCCGGTGGTCGCGGGAGAGACCGTCACCTGGCGTCTCACGGCCCACAACAACGGGCCGTCACTGGCCAACACCGTCACCATCACCGACACCGTCCCGGAACGGGTCGGCGGCGTCGTCGCGACCACCTCGACGCCCGGCGCCAGCTGCGCGCCGGTGTCCGGCAACGAGGTCAGCTGCACGGTGAGCACGCTCGGCCCCGACGACGACCTCGTGGTCGAGGTCACCGGCACCGTGGCGCCGTCGTCCCCGACCGGGTCGCTGGCCAACTCAGCCTCCGTCGCCGCGGCGTCCCCGGTGGACCCGTCGACCGACAACAACACCGCGGCGGCCTCGACCGAGGTGGTCGCCCGGGCCGACCTCGTGGTCACCAAGACCGGCCCCGCGACGCTCACGGCCGGCACCAGCGGCTCGTGGGACGTCACGGTCCGCAACGACGGGCCTTCCACCGCCTCGACCGTGCGCCTGGTCGACAACGTGCCGAGCGGCATCACCGTCGTCGGCTCGAGCAGCGCTCCCGCCGGCACGTCCTGCTCGGTCGTCGACGGTGCCCTCGTGTGCCCCGTCGGAGACCTGGCCCCCGGTGACGCGGTGACGGTGACCGTCACCGGACGCGTCGGTTCGTCCGTCGCAGCCGGGACCACGCTGGTCAACACCGCGGCCGCCTCCTCGGGCACCCCCGACGCCGACGGTGCCGACAACAGCGACGAGCACTCGACGACGGTCGCCGAGCGCTCCGACGTCAGGCTCGCGAAGGCCTCCGACCCGGCGACCCTCGTCCCCGGCACGACGTCGACCTACCTGCTCACGGCGACCAACGACGGTCCGTCCGACGCCCGCGGGGTCGTCGTCACCGACACCCTCGACGCCGACCTCGCCGTCCTCGAGGCCAGCGTGCCCGGCGGCACGTGCGACGTGACCGGCCAGACGGTCACCTGCCACCTGGCCGTGCTCCCGCCGGACGCCTCCTCCGTGGCCCGGATCCGGGTGCGGGTGGCGCCCGAGCGTCGTACGCCGCTGACCAACACCGCCTCGGTCATGACGCCCTCCGACGACACCCCCGCCAACGACACCGCCTCGACGACGAGCACCGTGGAGCCCAACGCCGACCTCGAGGTCGTCACGACCGCGTCCGCCACCCGCCTCGCGGCCGGCGAGAGCCTGACTTACACCCTCACCGTCGTCGACAGCGGCCCGTCCGCCGCCGAGGACGTCACGCTCGACGACACCTTCCCCGCCGACGTCGTCCCCGGCTCCGTGACCACCACCGCCGGCACGTGCACGGTCACCGGGCAGCGTCTGCAGTGCGCCCTCGGCCAGGTCCTGCCCGGCACCCCGGCCATCGTGACCGTCGACGCGTCCACCAGCCCCGCGGCCACGCCCGGGACCCGCACCAACACCGCCACCGTCGCCTCCTCGACCGCCGACGCGGACCCGGACGACAACACCGCCGCCGTCGCCGTCGACCTCGTCGCCCGGGTCGACGTGCAGGTGGCCAAGAGCGCCGACAGCAGCAGCTTCGTGCCCGGTCGTTCCGTGAGCTGGACGATCCGGTTCACCAACGCCGGGCCCTCGACGGCCCGCGGGGTCGTCGTCACCGACACCGTCCCGGACGCGGTGACCATCACGTCCGCCGTCCACGGCACCGCCACCCCCTGCACGATCACCGGCCAGCTGGTCAGCTGCGACCTCGGTGACCGGGCCCCGGGCCAGCGCGTGATCAAGGTGGTCGGCTCGCTGCCCTCGGCCTACACCGGATCCGTCCTCAGCAACACCGCCCACGTCGCCACCGCGACCGCGGACACGAACGCAGGCAACGACGCCTCGACCTCGACCACCCCGATCACCCGCCTGACGGACCTCGAGGTCATCGAGACCATCTCCCCGGCCAACCCCGTGGCCGGCCAGCGGGTGACCTACACCATGTCGGTCTACAACAACGGGCCCTCCGACGCGCTCAACCCGCAGCTCATCGACCAGCTCCCCAGCGGGTTGACCGACGTGGTGATCAACCGGCCCATGCTGTTGGGCCAGCCCGCGACGGCCGAGTGCGAGCTGCGCCCGCCGACCGATCCCGGGACCGCCGACAACCCCACGGCGCCCACGGGGTTCTGCAACGGCCCGGTCTTCCGGGCCGGCCTGCCGGCCCGCGTGGTCGGCAGCGTCGAGGCGACGATCGCACCTGGCTTCACCGGCTCCCTCGTCAACACCGGACGGATCAGCTCGGACACCATCGACGTGGTGGCGAGCAACAACGAGTCGACGGTAACCACCGAGGTGGGCGCCGCTGCCGACGTGTCGATCACCAAGACGCTCAGCCCGGCGGTCCCGGTCCCCGGCCAGGACGCCACCTGGACGCTCACCGTGCACAACGCCGGCCCGTCCGTGGCCCGGGACGTCGTCGTGCACGACGACGTCGCCGACGCGGTGACCGGACTGACTGCGGCCACCGGCATCGCGCCGGAGCCGTGCGACGTCGCGACCGGCAACGACGTCACCTGCACCCTCGGCGACCTCGCGCCGTCGGAGACCGTGATCGTCACCCTCACCGGCGGGCTGCCCGCGGACTTCGCCGGCGACCTCGCCAACACCGCGACCCTCTCGTCCCCCACCGACACCACGCCGTCGAACAACTCCGCCACCGTGACCGCAGGCAGCGCTCCGCAGGCCGCGGTGTCGATCACCAACTCGGTCTCGCCTTCCGCCCCGGTGCCGGGTCGTGACGTCACGTGGACCATCGCGGTCACCGCCACCGGCCCGTCGGTGGCGCACGGCGTCGTGGTGAACGACGACGTGGTCGACGCCGTCACCGGTCTCACCGCCAGCACCGACGCGGGTGCCTGCACGATCGCCGCGGGCAACGTCGTCACCTGCCCCGTCGGTGACCTCGCACCCGGCACGACCGCGACCATCACCCTCACCGGCGGGCTCCCCGCCGGCTTCACCGGCGACCTCGTCAACACCGCCACCGTGGCGTCGCCCGACGACACCGACCCGACCGACGACACCGCGACGGCCACCGGGACGGCGGCGCCGCTCGCCGACGTCGGCATCGCCAAGACCGTCCAGCCCGCCGTCCCGGTGCCGGGCCGCGGCGTCACCTGGACCCTCGTGGTCGACAACACCGGCCCCTCCACGGCCCGCGACGTCGTGGTGCGCGACGACGTCGTCGACGGGGTCACCGGCCTCGTCGCCTCCACGGACACCGGCTCCTGCACGATCGCCGCCGGCAACGACGTCACGTGCCCGGTCGGGGACCTCGACCCCGGCGACCGGGCGGTCGTCACCCTCACCGCGGACGTGCCGGCCGACCACACCGGCGCGCTGGCCAACACCGCGACGGTCTCCTCGCCCACCGACGGCACCCCCGCGAACAACAGCGCGACCGCCTCGCCCGCCACCAGCCCCGGTGCGGACCTCGCCCTCGTCAAGACGGCCTCCCCCGCGGTCCCGGTGCCCGGCGCCGACGTCACCTGGACGCTCCGGGTGACCAACGCCGGCCCCTCGGTGGCCCGCGACGTCGTCGTCCTCGACGACGTGGTCGACGAGCTGACCGGCGTGACCGCGAGCGCACCCTGCACCGTCGCCGCCGGCAACGTGGTGTCCTGCGCCCTCGGCGACGTCGGCGTCGCCGGCGTCGCCGCCACCCGCACGGTGACCATCACCGGTCGCGTGCCGGCCGGCTTCACCGGCCGGCTCGACAACACCGCCACGGTCACCTCGCCCACCGACACCGACGCGAGCAACGACAGCTCCTCCACCACGGGCACCGCCCGCCCGGAGGCCGGGGTGTCGATCACCAAGACCGCGAGCCCCGACCCCGTGCCGGGCCGGGCCACGTCCTGGACCCTCGCGGTCACCAACGCCGGCCCGTCCGTCGCCCGCGACGTGCGGGTCCACGACGACGTCGTCGACGCGCTGACCGGCGTCACCGCCGCCACCGGGCGCACGCCCGAGCCGTGCGACGTCGCGACGGGCAACGACGTCACCTGCGCGCTCGGCGACCTCGGTCCCGGCGAGACCGTGACGATCACCGTGGCCGGCGCGATCCCGGCTGGGTGGAGCGGGTCGACCGACAACACCGCGACCGTGCAGTCACCCACCGACACCACCTCGGGCGACGACACGTCCACCACGACCGGCACCGCCACCCCGCGCGCCGAGGTCGCGATCACCAAGTCCCTGAGCCCGGCGGTCCCCGTGCCCGGCGAGACGGTGACCTGGACGATCGGCGTCGTCAACAGCGGGCCCTCGACGGCCCGCGGGGTCACCGTCACCGACGACGTGCCCGCCGCCGTCACCGGTGTGACCGTGAGCGCCACCGGCGACCCGTGCACCGTCGCCGTAGCCGACGGACGCGTCTCCTGCGACCTCGGCGACCTCGACGCCGGCGCCAGCCGGGTCCTGACCGTGCGGGGCACCCTGGCCCCGGACTTCGCGGGGACGCTCACCAACACCGCGACGGTCGCCTCCCCGACCGACCGCACGCCCGGCGACGACAGCGCCACCGCGACGGGACAGGCCGCGGGACGCGCGGACCTGGCGATCACCAAGACGATGACCCCGAGCGCGCCGGTCGCCGGCGGCGACGTGGTCTTCACGATGGTCGTCACCAACGACGGCCCCTCGACCGCGCAGCAGGTGGAGGTCGTCGACGACCTCCTCGCCGGCATCGGCGCGACCTCGGCGGCCATGACCGACGGCGGCACCTGCCGCATCGAGGGCCAGCGCGTGACCTGCGGACTCGACACGCTGGCGCCGGGCGCCTCGGCGACGGTGACGCTCGTGGCCGGCATCGACGCTGCGTACGCCGGTGAGGTCACCAACGTCGCGACCGTCGCCGCGGCGACGCCCGACCCGGACCTGTCCGACAACTCAGCGCGGGTCTCCGAGTCCGGCAGCGGGACCTGCGTGCCCGCCACGGCGTCCGGCAAGGTCGTCTCGTGCTCGGCCGTCGGCGTGCAGAAGACCGCGTCGCCGAGCAGCGCCGGACAGGGCGACCTCGTGACCTACACGATCCGGGTGACCAGCTCCGGGCCCTCCGCGGCCCGCGACGTGGCGGTCGTCGACGACCTCGACGACGGGCTCGACCTGGTCTCGGCCACGGTGACCTCGGGCCAGGCGCGCGTGAGCACCGACGGCCGGGCGGTCACGGCGGTCTTCGGCACGGTCCGCCCCGGCGCCGACGGCGTGCTCCAGGTCGTCACCCGCGTCTCCGACCGGGCCAGCGGCGCGATCGCGAACGTCGCGGTCGCCTCGGTCGGCGGCACCGGCGGCGTGAGCTCGCAGGCCCAGGACACCGCTGACATCGAGGTCCTGGGCCGGGAGGCCACCCTCGACGACGGCAAGGACGGCGGGAGGGACGACGACGCCGGCGGGGGCACCGACGGTCCCCGGGGCGACGGGGTGCTCCCCGACACCGGTCTGGCCGGACCGGTCGTCCCGCTGGGGGCGCTCAGCGTGGTGCTGCTGGCCAGCGGCGCGTGGCTGGTGCGCCGCTCACGGGTCAGCGGTGGGCGTTATCGAGGTCGGCACGTGTGAGGACCGCGCGGACCTTGAGGCCGACGTCGGCGAGCGGGTCCTCCCCGGCCGGGGAGCGGTCGATCGCGCAGACCACGACCTCGACGACCGCCCCGGCCTCGCGCAGCGCGCGGGTGGCGTCGCGCACGGCGCCACCCGTGGTGATGACGTCCTCCACCAGGGTCACCCGCCGTCCTGCGACGTCGGGGCCCTCGGCGAGCTTGCAGGTGCCGTACTCCTTGGCCTTCTTGCGCACGAAGAGCGCGGGGGTCCCGGTCTTGGCCGAGACCATCGTCGCGATCGGGATGCCGCCGAGCTCGAGGCCACCGAGGAGCTCGGTGTCCTGGGGCAGCAGCGCCACCATCTGCGTCGCGACCCGGTCGAGCAGCGCGGGTTGCGCCTCGAAGAGGTACTTGTCGAAGTAGGTGTCGGCGACCTGGCCGGACCGCAGGACGAACTCCCCGGTCAGCCGGCAGGCGGCGTCGATGTCACGTGCGAGCGTCTCGTCGTCCACGCCCGCAGCCTAGTCACGCCGCGGCCGGGGCCCACGCGCACGACCAGCCGCACGTGCGGCGGAGGTCGGTCGGGGAGGCGCCGCGTCACCCATTGCGGGTACGTCGCGCGCACCGGGCGGTGACGCGCTGGGTCGACGCCTAGGTTCACGTCCATGCCGGCACCAGTGGACGTGCGCGAGGTCTCGCGGTCGCTCGTGGTGCGCCCTCCGACGCCGGCCGTCCCGCCCGCCGTGGTCCGTCCACGCCAGGTCATCGACGTCGACGTCCGCCGGCAGGTGCCTGAGGCACGTGCGGAGACGCGAGCCCGCGCAGCGGCTGCTCGCTACGGCGACCACGGCACGGCGCTGCTCGCTCACGTGCAGGCGTACGGCTCGGTGGCACCGGCGGGGCGACCTGACGCTGCGGACGGATGGACGGTGGTCGGGAGATGGCTGGCGTTCGTGGCGGTGCTGAGCGTGCTCGCCGTCGCGTTCGCGACGTTCGGCAACCACGCCGCCCGCTGACCGCCCCACGACGCAGCGGCTCCTAGCGAGCCGTGCGCTCCCTCGACGCCAGGTGGCCGAAGGCCACCAGCCTGCCGTCGGTGTGGAACAGCTCCGAGCAGGTGGTCAGGGTGAGCAGCCGCCGGCCCGGCTCCTGCGCGGGCTGCACGCCGCCGTCGGGGTTGCGCGGGACGTCGTCGAGCACCCAGCCGGCCGTGAACGGGACGGTCAGGTCGTCGCCGCCGGTGTCGAGGACGTAGGTGTAGGTCCAGCGTGCGGTCTCCACGACCACCTCGTCGCCGGGCTGCAGCTCGGGCATCGCGCGCAGCGGCTCGCCGTGCGTGATCCGGTGCGCGGCGAGGGCGAAGTTGCCCCGTCCGCCCGCGGCCGCGCCGTCGGTGAAGCGGCCGAACCCCGCCGCGAGGACCTCGTCGGTGGTGCCCTCCAGCACCGGGACGGCGTAGTCGTCGCCGAAGCGCGGGATCCGCACGACCGACGTCAGCCGCCCGTGGTCGGTGGCGAGCGCCTCGGACGGAGCGTCGCCGGCCCAGCTGCGCTCGGCGTCCTCGACCAGGGCGTGGTGGGTGCGCTGGGAGACCACGTCGGTGCCCCACACCTGCCAGGCGACCCAGCCGCCGAGGGACAGGCCGGTGAGCACCAGCACCGCCCCCACCCGCCCCAGCCACACGGAGGTGCGGGAGCGGTCGGGCATGCGCCCGAGTCTCCCCCATCGCGGCGGCCCGCGTGGCGGCTACGCTCGCACGCATGCCTGCGATGTCCGCCCGCGTGGCCTCGATCCCGCCCACGATCTTCTCGGAGATGTCCGCCCTCGCGGTGCGCACCGGGGCGCTCAACCTCGGCCAGGGCTTCCCCGACGTCGACGGCCCCGCCTCGGTCGTCGCCGCGGCCGAGCGGGCTATGGAGGAGGGCGCCAACCAGTACGCCCCCGGCATCGGCGTGCCGCCGCTGCGGGCCGCGATCGCGCGCCACCAGGAGCGCCACTACGGCCTCGTGCTGGACCCCAACACCGAGGTGGTCGTCACCACCGGCTGCACCGAGGCGGTCGCGGCGGCGCTGCTCGGCCTGGTCGACCCCGGGGACGAGGTGGTCGTCCTGGAGCCCTACTACGACTCCTACGTCGCGATGCTCGACATGTGCGGTGCGCGCCGCCGCCCGGTGACGCTGCGCGCCCCGGACTTCCGCCCCGACCCCGACGAGCTGCGCGCGGCGATCACGCCGTCGACGAAATTGGTGCTGCTCAACACCCCGCACAACCCGACCGGCACCGTGCTGACCCGCGAGGAGCTGCAGCTGGTCGCCGACCTCGCCATCGAGAACGACGCGATCGTGGTGACCGACGAGGTCTACGAGCACCTCGTCTTCGACGACGCCCTCTCGGCCGAGGGGCACGTGCCGATCGCGACGCTGCCGGGGATGCGCGAGCGCACCCTCACGCTGTCGAGCGCCGGGAAGTCGTACTCCTTCACCGGCTGGAAGGTCGGCTGGGCCACCGGTCCCGCCGCGCTCGTGCAGGCGGTCCTGGCCGCCAAGCAGTGGCTCACCTTCACCTCCGGCGCGCCGCTGCAGCACGCGGTCGCCCACGCGCTCGACCACGAGCCCGACTGGCCCGCAGCCCTGGCGCGCGACCTCCAGTCGCGCCGCGACCTGCTCTGCGACGGACTCGCCGCCGCCGGCCTCTCGGCCCGGCGCCCCGAGGGCACCTACTTCGCCACGACCGACGTCAGCCATCTGGGCTGGGCCGACGGGCGCGAGCTGTGCCTGGCGCTGCCCGAGCGCGCCGGCGTCGTCGCGATCCCCACGCAGGGGTTCCACGACGACCCCGACGCTGGGCGGCAGCTCGTGCGCTGGGCGTTCTGCAAGCAGCCCGAGGTCATCGCCGAGGGCGTACGCCGCCTCGCCGCGGTCGACCTGCGACGCTGACCGGGACGGCCGGGGTCAGCGGCCGGGGTAGTCCGACGACGGGGGCTGGTCGGTGCCGCCGGTGGGCGGCTGGCCGTAGGGGTTGTCCGAGGACGGGGCCGGGTAGCCGGAGCCGGTCTGTCCCTGGCCGTAGGGGTCCTGGGGAGCCTGCTGGCCGTAGGGGTCCTGCGCCTGCTGGCCGTAGGGCTGCTGGGGGTAGGGCTGCTGGCCGTAGGGCTGCTGCGCGTAGGGGTCGCCGTAGCCGCCGCCCTGGCCGCCGCTCGGCACGCCCTTGAACCAGTCGCCGGCCCCACCGACGTAGAGCAGCACGAGGACCGCGATCGCGGCGATGAGCGTGACGACCGGGATGCCGCCGGCGATGCCGAGCAGCGAGAGGACCGCGGTCACGGCGGCGGAGATGGTCAGCAGGATCCGCGCGACGTTGGAGCGGCGCAGCACGAAGACCGCGAGCACGATCGCGATGACGCACCACACGAAGATGCCGAACATCAGCGCGACGGCGACGCCGTAGGCCTGGTCGACGTCGACGTTGATGTCCTGGTAGTCGGGCGACTTCTGGATCTCCTCGACCACCTGCTCGCGCGCCACCAGCAGCCCGAAGGCGATCACGCCGAAGAGCGCGGCGGTCAGGGCCGAGAAGACGATCGAGATCCACGCGGCCGCGGTGACGGTGGCGGGCCGCTTGCCCGCGTCACCGACCGGTGAGCCGTAGGGCTGCTGGCCGTAGGGCTGGGACCCGTAGGGCTGCTGGCCGTAGGACTGCGGCTGCTGCCCCTGGGACGGCTGGCCGTAGGGCGTGTGGGTGGGACCGGGCTCCTGCTCGCTCATGTGCCCATCTCATCATGCCCGGGGTCGTGGGCGCTGCGTCGCCGCGTCAGTGCACGCGGGACGACGACCAGCGGCGTACGTCGCTGCGACGCAGGCACACCACGACCGACACCGCGGCCGCGGCCGGCAGGACGAGCAGCGGGTTGACGACCGCGAGGGCGAGCGCGCCACCGGCGCTGAGGCCGGCCACGACGAGCAGACCGCGCCTGGCCCAGTCGCGCCGTGCCATGAGGAAGCCCGCCAGCACCAGCGCGACGGTGCACCAGACGATGAAGAGGCCGCCGACCCGGTAGCCGTCGCTGCGGAGGTCGTCGATGGTGAGCCCGGCCTCGACGAGGTCGGGCTGCTGCCGCTCGATCGTGCTCATCAGCAGGTCCGGCGAGAGCCCGACGAGCGCCACCCAGAGCAGCGCGATGGTCAGCATCCCGCCCGCGACCACGACGGTCACCACGAAGGCGGCCACCACGCCCCCGGGACGGGAGTGTGCCGCCGGGTGCGGGTGCCGCGCGGTGGGCTGCTGGCCGTAGGGCGGGTGCGGCGCCGTCTGCCCCTGGCCCGGCTGCTGCGGGAGGGGTCGGTGCTCCCCGAACGGACGCGTCGCGGGCGGCGGCCCCGTCGGGGGCGCGCCGGTCGGTGCGCCCTGCTGCTGCGGCGGCGAGCCCAGGGGCGGGGGCCATCCCGACGCACCGGAGCGGTCGGTGCCGCTCTGCGTGCCCCGCTCGACCGCCTGCTCCCGCGGGGGCGGCGGGGTCCAGCGACCGGTGGCGAACCACTCGCGGGCCGGCACCAGCCAGAGCATCGCCGCACCGGCGGCCACGAAGGAGCCGGCGATCCCGGTGGTCGGGAGCCACACCCCCGGAAGGCCCGCGACGAACACCGGGACCGCGAACGCGGTGAGCGCGAGCCGGGCCGCGCGGTCGGGGCGACGGACGTACCAGCCGAGGATGCCGGTGGCGCAGGCGCAGACGGCGCTCACGAGCGCGAGCACCCGGACGGCGTCGGTCAGGGCCGCGGCACCGAGGCCCAGGGAGTCGAACGGCGGCGCGTCGAGGGCGGCGGCGATCGCCTCCTGCGTCTCCAGCGAGCCGAGCGCGGCGACCTGCGACCAGGCGGTCAGCAGCACCACCACCGAGGACGCCATCACCATTCCCGAGGCCAGGGTGACCTGGGGCGGACGCGTCTTGATCGGCTCGCTCACCCCACCAGTGTCCCAAGGACGTCCAACGCGGCGACGCACCCGCCCCCGCGCGGGCGTACGACCGCCCGCCCCGGGGTCGACCCCCGGGGTGCTCTCGGGGTCGACCTCGGGGAGCGGTCCGGCACGCTCCCCGATGTGCGCGGGGGCCTGCGCCGCGAGGGTTGACCCATGATCAGCGTCGAGTCCCTCACCAAGCACTACGGCCGCTTCACGGCCGTCGACCACGTCTCCTTCACGGCCGCCACCGGGCGCGTCACCGGCTTCCTCGGCCCCAACGGCGCCGGCAAGTCGACCACCATGCGCGTCATGGTCGGGCTGACCCGCCCCACCTCCGGCCGCGTCACGGTCAGCGGCCGCGACTACCGCGAGCTGCCCAACCCGGGCCTGGAGGTCGGCGTCCTGCTCGACGCCTCCGCCCAGCACGCGGGGCGCACCGGCCGCGAGATCCTCACCATCGCCCAGCAGACGATGGGCCTGCCGAAGGGGCGCGTCGCCGAGACGCTGGCCCGGGTCGGGCTCACCGACGACGAGGCGGGTCGCCGGGTGCGCGACTACTCCCTCGGCATGCGGCAGCGCCTGGGTCTCGCGACCGCCCTCATCGGCGACCCGCAGGTGCTGGTGCTGGACGAGCCCGCCAACGGACTCGACCCGGCCGGCATCCGCTGGATGCGCGACCTGCTGCGCGGCTTCGCCGACGCCGGCGGCACGGTGCTGCTCTCCTCGCACCTGCTGCACGAGATCGAGGTCATCGCCGACGACCTCGTCGTGATCGGCCAGGGGCGCATCGTCGCCCAGGGCAGCAAGAGCGAGCTGCTGGCCGCCGCCGGCACCCTCGTCCGCACGCCCGACCCCGACGCCCTCGCCCGTGCCCTGCACGAGGCGTCCGTCGTCACCACCCCGATCGACGGCGGCCTGCGCGTCGACGCCGACCCCGAGCTCGTGGGCGAGACCGCCCACCGTGCAGGCGTGGTCCTGCGCGAGCTGCGCGCCGCCGACGGCGCCGGCCTGGAGGAGATGTTCCTCGAGCTCACCGCCGACACCGCTCGCGAAGGAGCAGCAGCATGACCACCACGATCCAGCCCGCAACCCTCACCCGTCCCGCCGGCGAGGCGGCGACCCCCGCCCACGTCGTACGCCCGATCCCGACGAGCCGGCTGGTCAAGGTCGAGCTCCGCAAGATGTTCGACACCCGGGCGGGCTTCTGGTTGATGGCCAGCGTCGGCATCCTCGCCGTCCTCGCCACCGCCGCCGTCATCCTCTGGGCGCCCGACTCCGAGATCGACCAGGAGAACTTCTCCACCGCCATCGGCTTCCCGCTGTCGGTCATCCTGCCGATCATCGGGCTGCTGTCGGTCACCAGCGAGCACAGCCAGCGCACCGGCCTCACGACGTACACCCTCGTGCCCTGGCGCGGCCGGGTGATCGCCGCGAAGCTGATCGCCACCCTCGGCATCGGCGTGGCCTCGATGTTCCTCGCGCTGGCGGTCGGCGCCCTCGGCAACCTGCTGGGCGCGGCGATCACGGGTCTCGATCCCGTCTGGAACGTGTCCGTCCAGGAGTTCGCGCAGATCGTCCTGGCCAACGTCCTGGGCATGCTGATCGGCTTCACGCTCGGCGTGCTGCTGCGCAGCTCGGCCGCTGCGGTCGTCGGCTACTTCGTCTACTCGCTCGTGCTGCCGGCGGCCCTCGCAGCGCTCGCCGCCTTCCAGGAGTGGTTCCGCGACCTGCAGCCCTGGGTGGACGCCAACTACGCCACCGGCAACCTCTTCGACAACAGCATGACCGCCGAGAACTGGCAGCAGCTCGCCGTCACGACGCTCGTCTGGCTCTGGATCCCGCTGGCCCTCGGCCTGCGCGCGGTCCTGCGGGCCGAGGTGAAGTAGTCCCCTTCTGCTCACCTCCGCCACGTCGGCGGCCACCGGTCGGGGGACCGGTGGCCGCCGACGCTTGTCCGCGGAGCCTCGCGCCTCAGCTGCCGGACTGCTCGGCGGACCGCCGGGCGTCGAGCTCGCGCGCGTAGACCAGCGTGCGGACGGCCATCATCTCGCCCGGCCGGACCTCCCAGATGCGCTCCAGGTCGTCGGCGGCCAGGACGATGCCCGTCACGATCTCGGCCATCGCCAGGCCGGCGGCGAAGGCGATGGCCTCCCCGTCGTCGTCCACCTCGTCGAGGTCGGCGCCGAGGTCGACCCAGGCCAGGTCGAAGACGGGGCGCAGCTCGGGCGGCACCCGCGCGAGGTCGCCGGCGTCGAGGTAGGTGTACTCGGGGTCGTCGAAGAGCAGGACCCCGTCGCGGGCGCACCCGAACCTGTCGTGCGCCTGGATGTCGGAGCCGACCACCGCGGCGCTCCTGCCTCCCGCCGAGAGCCGGACGAGGGCCTCGACCGACGGGCCGGCGTACCCGGTGTACTCGACCGCCAGCACGCCGCCGTCCACCTCGAGGAAGGCGTAGGCGGAGCGCTCGTCGTCCGCGACCTCCTCCCCGTCGGCCAGGCCGGACTCGGCGGCGATCACGTCCCTGACCTCGGCGACGCTCGCGCCGGCGACGACCAGGAGGGTCGTCGCCTCCACGTCCACGTCCTCGACGACCTGCTGGTAGTGCTCCACCCGCTCGCTCATGCCGACGACCCTAGGCGAGCAGCGCACGTGCGGGTGCTGCGACCGGGGTCCGCCCTCTGACAGGCTGGCGCCATGCACCCGGACGCCTGGCTGGTCGTGATCGACCCGCAGCGGATCTTCGCCGACCCCGCCAGCCCGTGGGGGTCGGCGATGTTCCCCGACATCGTCGAGCCCGTACGCCGCCTCGCCGCCGCGGCGGGCGAGCGCACCGTCGTCACCCGCTGGGTGCCCGCGGCCGAGCCGCGCGGCAGCTGGAAGGCCTACCTCGAGGCGTGGCCCTTCGCCGACGTCGCGGCCGACGACCCGCTGCTCGACCTGGTCCCGGAGGCCACCGGCCTCGGACCGCACCTCGTCTCCGTGCCGACCTTCGGCAAGTGGGGGCCCGAGCTCGAGGCGGTCACCGGCCCCACCCCCCACCTGGTCCTGTGCGGCGTCGCGACCGACTGCTGCGTGGTCTCCACCGCGCTGGGTGCCGCGGACGCCGGCGCGACGATCACCGTCGTCACCGACGCGTGCGCCGGCTCCTCGGCGCAGAACCAGAGGGCCGCGCTCGACGTGATGGCGCTCTACCCGCCGCAGATCACCCTGGCCACGACCGACGAGGTGCTGGGGCGGTCGGCGAGGTGAGCCGCGTCATCCACACCGGCCAGGCGCTGGTCGACGTCGTGGTCGAGGTGCCCGACCTGCCCGCGCGGGGCCAGAACGTGATGGCCTCCTCCGCCACCGACTACGCCGGGGGCGCGGTCACCGTGCTGGTCGCCGCCGCCAGGTTCGGCGCGGAGTGCGTGCACGCCGGCGCCCACGGCTCCGGACCACACGGCGACCTCGTCCGCGCGGCCCTGGCGGCCGACGGGATCACCGCCTCGGCCGCGCCGGTGCCCGACCTCGACACCGGCATCTGCGTCGTCATGGTCGAGCCGAGCGCGGAGCGCACGTTCGTCACGACCCTGGGGGCCGAGCGCCGGATCTCGGTCGACTCGCTCGCCACCTCCGACCCGCGGGCCGGCGACCTGGTCTGCGTCACGGGCTTCTCGCTGGCCCTCGACGCCACCCGCGACCCGCTGCTCGCGTGGCTGCCGACGCTCGACCCCGGCGTGGTCGTCGTGCTCGACCCGGGCGCGGCCTTCGCGGGCCTGCCCGTCGACGTGCGCGCCGCGATGCTCGAGGTCACCGACGTCTGGTCGAGCAACGCCGAGGAGGCCGAGGACCTGCTGCGCGAGGTCGGCCAGGAGCCGCCGGGCGACCTCGCCGAGCTCACCACGGCGATCGCCCCGCTGCTGCGCGGCGACGCCGTCGCGATCGTGCGGGACGGGCCGGGCGGCTGCGCGGTGCACGTCGGTCAGGAGACGACGTACGTCGCCGGCTTCCCGCAGACCCCGGTCGACACCAACGGTGCGGGCGACACCCACACCGGCGCGCTCCTGGCCGAGGTCGCAGCCGGCACGCCGTGGGTCGAGGGCTGCCGGCGCGCCAACGCGGCCGCGGCGATCAAGGTGACCCGCCGCGGCCCCCAGTCGGCGCCGACGGCCGCCGAGGTCGACGCGTTCCTCGCCGGGGAGCTGACCCGGCTACAGCTCGACGGTCTCGTTGGTCGCGGGGAACTTGTCGGGGTCACCGGTCACCGCGGCCCGGGCCGCGCCGATGAGCCGGACCACCGTGCTGGAGGAGCTCTCCCAGTACTCCGCGGTGTCGGCGTGCACCTTGATCAGCGCGAGGCCGTCGGTCTCGAGGCCGTCGGGGAACCACGCCTCGAGCATCGGCGACCACAGCTCCTCGGCCTTCTGCCGGTCGTGCACCACCTCGGCGCGGCCGGTCACCGAGGTCCACGCGCTCTGCTTGGGGTCGGCGAACGCGACGTTGACCTGGTCGTGCTGGGTGAGCTGGCGCGCCTTGTCGGAGTCGTCGTAGGTGAAGAACCAGAGGTCGCCGTCGAACTCGGCCTCCTGGAGCGCCATCGGCCGGCTCACGTGGCGCCCGTCGGGCGTCATCGTCGTCATCATGGCGATCCGTGCGTCGTCCACCAGCTGGGCCACCTTGGCTGTTCCCTCGTCGTGCGACACGTGTGCTCCTCGGGGTCGGGTGCTCGGAGTCACCCCGTACCCCTGGGGGCCGTGCGCATTCGGCGTCCGGCAGGCGTCAGCGCACCAGGCAGGGGCGCTTGGGGTCGAAGGTCCAGCCCGCGACGAGGTGCTGCATGGCCACCGCGTCGTCGCGCGCGCCGAGGCCGTGCTCGAGGTAGAGCTCGTGGGCCTCCGCCAGCCGGTCGCGGTCGAGGGTGACCCCGAGACCCGGCGTGCTCGGGACCTCGATCGCGCCGTCGACGATCTCGAGCGGCGCCTCGGTCACGCCCTGCCCGTCCTGCCAGATCCAGTGCGTGTCGAGCGCGGTGATCTCACCGGGGGCGGCGGCACCGACCTGGGTGAACATCGCCAGCGACACGTCGAAGTGGTTGTTGGAGTGCGAGCCCCACGTGAGGCCGAAGTCGTGGCACAGCTGCGCGACGCGGACCGAGCCCGCCATCGTCCAGAAGTGGGGGTCGGCGAGCGGGATGTCGACGGCGTTGGTGCGCACCGCGTCGGCCATCTGGCGCCAGTCGATGGCGACCATGTTGGTGGCGGTGCGCAGGCCGGTGCGGCGCTTGAACTGCGCCATCACCTCGCGCCCGGAGAAGCCGCCCTCGGCGCCGCAGGGGTCCTCGGCGTAGGCCAGGACGTCGTCCTTGCCCTTCAGCAGGCGCACGGCGTCGTCGAGCAGCCAGCCGCCGTTGGGGTCCAGGGTGATCCGCGCGTCGGGGAAGCGCTCGTGGAGCGCGGTGACGGCGGCGACCTCCTCCTCGCCGGGCAGCACGCCGCCCTTGAGCTTGAAGTCGCTGAAGCCGTAGCGGGCCTGCGCGGCCTCGGCGAGGCGGACGACGGCCTCGGGCGTCATCGCCTCCTCGCGGCGCACCCGGGTCCAGTCGTCGGCGCCGTCCGGCTCGCGGAGGTAGGGCAGGTCGGTGCGGTCGGGGTCGCCGACGTAGAACAGGTAGCCGAGCATCGGCACGCTCGTGCGCTGCTGGCCCTCGCCGAGCAGCTCGGCGACCGGGACGCCGAGCGCCTGGCCCGACAGGTCGAGCAGCGCCGACTCGAGGGCGGTGACCGCGTGGATCGTGGTGCGCAGGTCGAAGGTCTGCAGCCCGCGGCCGCCGGCGTCGCGGTCGGCGTACCGCGTCGCGACCTCGCGCAGGAGCGAGCGGAAGCGCGCGACCGGCTGTCCGACGAGGATCGCCGCGGCGTCCTCGACGGTGGCCCTGATCGCCTCGCCGCCCGGCACCTCGCCGAGGCCCTCGCGACCCTCGGAGTCGGTGACGATCGCGATGTTGCGGGTGAAGAACGGCCCGTGCGCACCGCTCAGGTTGAGCAGCATCGAGTCGTGGCCGGCGACCGGGACCACCTCGACCCGCGCGATGGTGCTCGCCTCGGTGCTCATGGTCATTCGGGGTCCCCGTCGACGTGTTCGGAGGAGCGCAGCGGGGGAGGAGAAGTCGGTGGGGTGTTCACTCGAGCTCTCCGTCGATCCGGCGGCGCAGGCCCCAGGGGTTGTCGTCGCGGACGGCCTCGGGCAGCAGCGCGCTCGGCACGTCCTGGTAGGCGACGGGGCGCTGGAAGCGCTCGATGGCGAGGCTGCCGACACTGGTGCTGCGCGAGTCGGAGGTGGCCGGGAAGGGGCCGCCGTGGACCATCGCGTGGCCCACCTCGACGCCGGTCGGCCAGCCGTTGAAGAGCACCCGCCCGGCCCGGAGCTCGAGCACGCCGACGAGGGCGCGGGCCTGCTCGGCGTCGCTGTCGCGGGCGTGCACGGTCGCGGTGAGCTGGCCCTCCAGGCCCTCCAGTCGCGGCAGCAGGTCGGCGACGTCGTCGAAGCGGACGACCACGCCCGAGGCGCCGAACACCTCGTCGGTGACGGTGCTGTCGTCGAGGGCCAGCAGCTCGGCCGGGGCCTCGTAGATCACCGGTGCCGGTGCGTGGTCGCCCGCGGCGGAGCCCTCGCCGACGACGCGGATGCCCTCGGTGCCGCGCAGGCTCGCCGTGCCGCTGGCGTAGGCCTCGGCGATGCCGGGGGTGAGCATCGGCTGGCCGGCCGCGCCGGCCACGGCCTGGCCCGCGGCGCGCAGGAACGCGTCACCGCGCTCGCCGGACGGCAGGAAGAGCAGGCCGGGGTTGGTGCAGAACTGTCCGGAGCCCAGCGTCAGGCTGGCGACGTACGCCGTGGCGAGGGCCTCGACGTCGCCCTCCAGCGCGCCGGGGAGGACGACGACCGGGTTGATGGAGGACATCTCGGCGTAGACCGGGATCGGCACGGGCCGCTCCGCGGCGGCGCGGACGAGGGCGAGGCCGCCCCCGCGGGAGCCGGTGAAGCCGACGGCGGCGATCCGCGGGTCGGCGACGAGCTCCTGGCCGGTCTCGATGCCGCCGAGCACGAAGGAGAACGTGCCGGCGGGCAGTCCGGCGGCCGCGACGGCGCGGGTGACCGCGCGGGCGACGAGGGTGCCGGTGACCGGGTGGGCGGGGTGGCCCTTCACCACGACCGGGCAGCCGGCCGCGAGCGCGGAGGCGGTGTCGCCGCCGGCGGTCGAGAAGGCGAGCGGGAAGTTGCTGGCGCCGAAGACGGCGACCGGGCCGAGCGGCACCATCCGCTGGCGGATGTCGGCGCGCGGCAGCGGCTCGCGGTCGGGCAGCGCGGGGTCGATGCGGACGCCGAGGTGGTCGCCGCGGCGCACCACGCCGGCGAACATCCGCAGCTGGCCGGTCGTGCGCCCGACCTCGCCGGCGATGCGGCCCTCGGGCAGGCCGCTCTCGCGGACCGCCTCGGGCACGATCGCGTCGCGGTCGGCCTCGATCTCGGTCGGCGACGGCCTCCAGGAAGGCGGCGCGCTGCTCCGGGCTGGTGGCGCGGTAGGCGGTGAACGCCTCGGCGGCCGCGGCGGTGGCCGCGGCGACGTCGGGCTGCTCGGAGTCCGCGCCGGCGATGATGGACGTGGCCTGGTCGCTCATGGGGTCCTCTCGGCTTCTGCGGGTGTGGCGGAGGTCAGGCGTGAGAGCCTGCCACCTTGTCCACGAGGGTCTGGAGCTCGGCGCGCTCGGCCTCGGTGAGGTCGGCGAGCGGGGCGCGCACCGGCCCGGCCGGGCGCCCGACGGCGGCGAGGCCGGCCTTGACGATGGACACCGCGTAGCCGGACTCGCGGTCGCGGATCTTGGTGTAGGGGATGACGAAGTCGTTGAGCATCGCGTAGACCGTGGTCTGGTCCTGGCGGCGCACGGCGTCGTAGAAGTCGAGCGCGAACTGCGGCACGAAGTTGAAGATCGCCGAGCTGTAGGTGGTCACGCCGAGCTGGAGCAGCGGGAGCGCGAACATCTCCGCGGTCGGCAGGCCGCCGATGTAGACGAGGCGGTCGCCGAGCTGGGCGTAGGTGCGCGTCATCTGCTCGATCGACCCGACGCCGTCCTTGAAGCCGACGAGGTTGGCGTTGCGGGCACAGGCCTGCTCGAGGGCGTCCGCACCGAGGACCGCGTTGGCGCGGGAGTAGTAGATGACGGCGAGGTCCGTCGCGGCGCAGATGGCGCTGATGTGCTCGACGAGGCCGCGCTGCCCGGCCTCGGTGAGGTAGGGCGGCATGAGCAGGATGCCGTCGGCTCCTGCCTCCTCGGCCGCCCGGACCTGCGCGATCGCGTTGACCGTCGCACCGGTCGCCGGGGCGAGCACCGGCACCTTGCCGCCCGCACCGGCCACGGCCGCGCGGACCACCCGGTCGGTCTCCGCGGGGCTGAGCGAGAAGCCCTCGCCGGTGCCGCCGGCGGCGAAGAGCCCGGCCACCGGGTAGCCGCTGAGCCACTCGAGGTGGTCGCGATAGGCGGGCTCGTCGACCTGGAGGTCGGCGTCGAAGTGGGTCACCGGGAACGAGAGCAGGCCCGAGCCCAGGGTCTCGACCAGCTCGGTGGGGCGGTAGTTCGTCACGCGGCGTCCTTCGGGTCGTCGGCTGGGGTGTGGCGGTGCTCACCAACCTAGGAACCCGTGACGATGCCTGTCCAAGCCCGTTTATGGATCGAGTGATGCACTGGCGACATGGATGGAGGCCGTCGCTAGGCTCCGGACGTGACCCATGACGTCCTCCTCGTCGGCTGCGGCGACCTCGGTGCCGCCGTCGGCCTGCGCCTGGCCGAGCGCGGGCACGACGTCCTGGCGCTGCGCCGCGACGCCGCGAAGGTGCCGGCCCCGCTGACCGGTCGCGCGGTCGACCTGACGGCCGCGGCGCCCGACCTCTCCGACGTACGCCCCCGCCTCGTGGTCGTCGCCCTCACCGCGCGACCGCGGACCGAGGAGGCCTACCGCGCGGTCTACGTCGACGGGATGGCGCGGGCGCTCGACGCGCTGGCCGAGCCGCCCGAGCGCGCCGTGCTCGCGTCGTCGACCGCGGTGCACCCGGGCCACGACCGGCCCGCCCTGGAGGACGAGACCGTCCCGGCCGCGCCGTCCGACGGCCCGGGGCGGATGCTGCTCGCGGCCGAGGAGGCCTTCCACGCCCGGCTCCCGCACGGCACCGTGCTGCGCCTCTCGGGGCTCTACGGCGGCAGCAGCACGCGGCTGCTCGACCAGGTCCGCGAGGGCCGGGTCAGCGACCCGCACCGCTGGACCAACCGGATCCACCGCACCGACGCGGCGGCCGCCGTGGTCCACCTGCTGACGATGCCGGCCACGCCGGAGCCGCTGCTGCTCGGCACCGACGACGAGCCGGCCCAGATGGGCGACGTCGCCGCCCACCTCGCCACCCTCCTCGGCGCGCCCGCTCCGCCGCCCGCCGACCCGGAGCAGGGCCACGGCAAGCGGCTGTCCAACGCACGCCTCCGCGCGACGGGCTGGGTGCCGAGCCGACCCAGCTATCGCGAGGGGTACGCCGGAGCCTGACCGCCGGGGCGCGCGCCGCCGCCGGGGGCCGGCCCTCGGGGGCCCACGGCGGCGTACTGAGTGGGTGAGTCCTGCACCTCGTGGGTGTTGCAACACCCACGAGGTGATGGACTCCCCGCACGTGCGGGGAGTCCACCACCGGGTCGACCACGATCCCCGGGCCGAGGCCGGTCACATCGTGACGGGACCGCCGCCGGTGACGGCGAGGACCTCGCCGGTGACGTAGCTCGACTCGGGAGAGGCGAGGAAGACGAAGGCGGTGGCCACCTCGGCCGGCTGGCCGGCACGGCCCATCGGGGTCTGCTGGCCGAAGGACTCCACCTGCTCGGGGGGCATCGTCGCGGGGATCAGCGGCGTCCAGATCGGGCCCGGGGCGACCGAGTTGACCCGGATCCCCTTCTCGGCGACCGACTGCGCGAGACCGCGGGTGAAGTTCACGATCCCCGCCTTGGTGGTCGCGTAGTCGAGCAGCTCCGGCGACGGGGACGACGACTGCACCGACGAGGTGTTGATGATCGAGGAGCCCGGCTTCATGTGGGGCAGCGCCATCCGGCACAGCCAGAACATCGCGTAGATGTTGGTCCTCATCACCCGGTCGAGCTGCTCGGTCGTGATGTCGGCGATGCCGCCGGGCTGCGCCATCTGGTAGGCGGCGTTGTTGACCAGCAGGTCGATCCGCCCGAACTCCTCGACCGCCCGGTCGACGAGCGCCTGGCAGGCCTCCTCCTGCACGAGGTCGGTCGGCACCAGGACGCAGCGGCGTCCGGCCGCCTCGACCAGCCGCGCGGTCTCGCGGGCGTCGTCCTCCTCGCCCTCGAGGAAGGCGATCACCAAGTCGGCGCCCTCGCGGGAGTACGCCACCGCGATCGCCCGCCCGATGCCCGAGTCGCCTCCGGTGACCACGGCCACCTGGTCGAGCAGGCGGTCGTGGCCGACGTAGGTGTCCTCGCCGTGGTCGGGCTTCTCCCCCATCTCGCCGGTGACCGAGGCCTCGTCGCCCGGGTCGGGGAGCTGCTCGCCCTCGGTGTCGGGCTGCTCGTGCTGCTCGGTGGGGTCCTGGCGGGTCTGGTCTGCGTCGCTCATGTCGGCTCCTTCGTCGGTGGCAGGGAGGTACACCGGCTGTACCCGGCATGCGGCGCTCGATGCAGGGAACCGGGACGGCATGCCCCGCACGACCAAGCCCACCGACGCGGCGGTCGCCGCGACCGACCGGTGGACCGACCCCGACGGGTTCCGCGCCCCCGCCGGGCTCGTCCACGCCTGGCTGCCCCGGAAGAACCAGACCGTGTGCGGCGTGCCCCTGAGCAGGGCGCGGCTGCACCGGTTCCCCCACGTGCAGTGGGTCGATGCCCAGCCGGGGACCGGTCGCGACGCCGACCGCGTGACCGAGGTGTGCCGGCGCTGCGCCGCAGGGACCGGCCAGCGCCGGGACACCAAGCCCTGGACCCGGGTGGCGCCCCGCCCCTGAGGTGGGTCAGCCCGCCGCCACGAGCCGTTCGAGCGCGGCCAGGCCGGGAGCGGTGGCCGCGGCGACGCGCTCGCGGAGCCCGTCGAGCCGCGGGGAGCCGGGGTGGCCGGACGGGACGCGGGCCGGGTTGAGTGCGACCTCGTGGGCCCACGCGGCGATGTCGGGCTCGGCGCCGAAGGCCTGCGCGGCGCGGGTGCCGCGCAGGTTCATCTCCGCCCACTGCGCGAGGGAGTCGCCGTAGCGCGAGGGCGGGCACAGCCGGTTCTTCTCGGCGTCGTCGTGGCGGGTGGCCTCGACGTAGCCAGTCAGCGCGGCGCCGAAGCACGGGAACCCGGCCCGCACCGGCTGGAGGGTGATCGTCCCCGGCCCCCACACCGGCACCAGCGGCGGGTTGCGCAGCCCGTCGGCGGCGCAGTGCACGACGACCGCGTCGTCGTCGACCGCGACGGTGGTGCCGTCGACGAAGACCAGCCGCCCGCGCTCGACGGCGGCGAGGTGCCCGTGGCGCACGACGTCCTCGATGCTCCGCAGCAGCTCCAGCTCCCACTCGCCGAGCGTCGGGGCCTTGGCCATCGTCGGCGTGACGGTGCGGTCGATGCGCATCATCACGCCGGCCTCCTCGAGCCGGAGGAACACCTCGTCGAGGCTCGCCGAGGCGGCCGCCGCCTCGAGGATCGCCGCCGGGACGTCGAGGTAGACCTCCGGGTCGGGCTGGACCAGCGACCGGTTGAGCATCCACGGGTCTCGTGGGCGCACCCAGCAGATCGAGCCGGGGTCGACGCCGCGGCCCAGCAGCCAGACGCAGGCGTCGGTGGCCGTCTTGCCGGACCCGACGACGACGTACTGCCGGGGCGCCTCCTCGAGCCGCACCAGGTCGTTGACCGGCACGACCCGCGCGCCCGCTCCCACCGCGAAGGGCGGCGGCGTCTCGGCCGGGATCACGGGCGCGAGGTAGCGGGCGTCGACGACGCGGGCCGAGGCCGGCACCTCGACGCTGGCCCCCGAGACGCGCGAGACGACCGTGCGCCCGACGACGTCGCTGGTGGTGAGCACCTCGACCCGGCCGGAGTCCTGGAGCCGCTGGGCGACGTCGGCGTAGTAGGCCACGATCTCCGGCTGGGAGGCGCGGACCTGCAGGCCGGCCTCGGGCCCACCCTCCTGCAGCCGGCCGCCGCCGAGCACGCTCGACGCGACGCCGTAGAAGCACGAGGCCTGGTGGAGCCGGACGAACGGGTAGGCCTCGAGCCAGTGCCCGCCCACACCGTGGCGCCGGTCGACCACCGCCACGCGGGCGTCGGAGTGGGTGACGAGCGCGTCGGTGAAGGCCATCCCCATGGCTCCGGCACCGACGACGAGGTGGTCGACGTCCAGCAGGCGGGTCATGGCGACCACGGTGACAGGCGTGCCGTCGCGCGTCACGATCGACACGTGACGGAAATACGATCCGGGCAGACTGGACCGGTGATCACCCGGGCCGACTTCAGCGACCCGCACCTCGCGGCGTTCCTCCAGGCGCACCTCGACGACATGGAGCCGACGGCCCCGGCCGAGAGCCGCCACGGGCTCGACCTCGCGGCGCTGCAGCGTCCCAGCGTACGCCTCTGGGTGGCGACCGGCGACGACGGCCACGGGCCGACGGTCGTGGGCACGGCCGCGCTGGCCGCGCTCGCCGGGAGCGGCGACGGCCGGCACGAGGAGCTGAAGAGCATGCGCACCGCGCCGTGGGCGCGGGGACGCGGCATCGCGCGCGGGCTGCTCACGCACGTGCTGGCCGACGCCCGCGTGCGCGGCGTCGAGCGGGTCTCCCTGGAGACCGGCAGCATGGACTTCTTCGCCCCGGCCCACGCGCTCTACGCGTCGGCGGGCTTCACTCCGTGCGGCCCGTTCGGCTCCTACGCCGACGACCCGCTCAGCACCTTCATGACGCTGAGGCTGGCGCCTGCGCGGTGAGCCCGCCGGCGTCGGCCGCCGCCGGGCGCGGCAGGACGACCGTCATGGTGGTGCCGACGCCGAGCTTGGACTCGATCTCGATCCGGCCGGAGTGGCGCCGCGCGATCCGCTCGACGATGGCCAGGCCGAGCCCGGTGCCGGGCCGGGACTTGGCCTCGGGGTTGGTGGAGCGGAAGAACTCCTCGAAGAGCCGGGCCTGGTCCTCCTCGGAGATGCCGAGCCCGGAGTCGGTGAAGCTGATCCGCACCTCGTCGGGCTCCTCGACGAGGCGGACGTCGATGTCACCGCCCTCGTCGGAGTACTTGACCGCGTTGCTGCCGAGGTTGGCGAACATCCGGTGCAGCTCCTCGGGCCGGCCGGAGTACCAGACGGGGGTGTCGGGCACGTCGACGCGGCACTGCTGCGAGCGGGCCTGCGCGGCCGGTCCGCACTCCTCGGCCACGTCGGTGAGGACCTGGCGCAGGTCGACCCGCTCGGGCACGAACTCGCGCTGCGGGTCGGCGATCGCGGCCATCGTGAGCAGGTCCTCGACGACCGACTTCATCCGGGCGGTGCCGCGGGCGGCTGCGGCCAGGCAGCGCTGCGTCTCCTCGTCGAGACCGCCGGCCTCGATCATCTCGATGTTGGCCGTCACCGAGAAGAGCGGGCTGCGCAGCTCGTGGGCGAGGGTGTTGACCAGCTGGACGCGGTAGCCGTCGAGCTGGCGCAGCTCGTCGACCAGCGAGCGCTCGGCCTCGAGGGCGCGGGCATTGGCGATGGCGCGGCCGAGGTCGCGGCCGATGTCGAGGGCCGCCTCCTTCTCCAGGTCGGTCCACGCGGGCGTGTCGGAGATCCGGGAGAGCGCGAGGAAGCCCAGGCACCGCGGACCGGCGCCCATCGGCACGAACAGCACCGCCCCGATCCCGATGCTGTCGAGGAAGGTCAGCAGGGCGTCGGCGTCGGCGTCCGGAAGGCCCGGGTGGACCGAACGGCTGCGCGAGAACTGGGCGACGTACTGGTCGGCCCAGTAGCGGTGGGCCAGGCGCAGGACGACGTCGTCGATCTCGGAGAACAGCGGCGAGGCCTCGGCGTCGAGGGCGTACCACGCAGTGCTGGTGCGGTCGTTCTCGTCGAAGGCGGTCAGCCACATGCCGACCGCGCCGAAGGATCGGGTCACCGCCTCCCTGCAGGCCTCCAGGACCAGGTCGAGGGTGGGCTCGCCGAGCGCGCTGCGCACGATCTGGCGGGCCTCGTCGGCCAGCCGGACCCGCCGCTCCAGGTCCTCCCGCTCCAGGGCGAGCAGGACCGAGGTGCGGGCCAGGCCGGCGTACTTCTGGAGCAGCGTGAGCCGCTCGGGGCCGGGACGTCGCCCGTCCTGGGGGCCGTCCACCGAGAGCAGGCCGCGCAGCACGCCCTCGTCGTCGTAGACGGGCGCGGTGAGGAGGTCGAGCGGGTGCCAGGCGTCGGCGGCGACGAGGTCGCCGGCCTCGGAGACGTGGCTGTACTCGAGGACCTCGTCGCCGACCCGGTCGTGCGGCACGAAGCGCCACGCGTCCCAGTGGTCGGCCTTGGCGAGCTCGCCCTCGACCACGTGGTGCGGCAGGCGCCGGCCGACGATGTTCTCGACCACGCCCTCGCCCGCGCCGGCGACGACCTCGAACTCGTCCCCGCGGCGCAGGCTGATGGCGGACTGCTCGAAGCCGGCGAGCACGGCGACGCCCTCGACGAGCACCTGCAGGTGCTGACGGGTCTGCTCGTCGGACCACGGTTCCGTGGCCGACTCGTGGCGGACTGTTGCTGTCGGTTGCACCTGCACCTCCCCGGGCCCCGCTCGTGGTGACGATCCTGCTACGAACACCCTCTCAGGAGATCGCGGATCGTGGGCGCGGTCGCCGAAAATCCGTCAGGGAATCCGTGACGCCGCGGCGGGCACGCGCCTCAGCCGCCGACCGCGCTCACCACGTCGAGCACCCGACGCACCACGGGCGACTGCGTCGTGCGGGCCCAGATGGCGTGCAGCTCCACCGGGCGCTCGGGATCGGCGTCCAGGCGGGTGTCGCCGCCGTGCTGCGCGAGCTCCTTGTGGACCACCCCGCCGACGTGCAGCGACGCCGCCGACGCGGGCGCGAGCGCGATCCCCCGCTCGGCGGAGACCAGGAGGACCGCGGTCAGCACCTGGTGGACCCGCTGGTCGACCTTCGGGTGGGCGTTGGCGAAGAACCTCACCGACAGCTCGTGGAAGTAGCGCGACTGGTCGGGGTTGTAGCCGATGACGCTCTCACCGTCGAGGTCCTGCGGGGTCAGCGGCCGCGCGACCGAGGCCAGCGGGTGGTGCTCGGGCACGACGGCGACGAGCGGCTCGCGCAGCACGACGCGCGAGCGCAGCAGGGTGGTGTCGAACGGTGGCCGGGCCAGGCCGATGTCGAGCTCGCCGCGACGGATCCCGTCGACCTGGGCGTTGGTGACCCGCTCGGACAGCACCACCTCCACGTCGGGCAGCTCGGCGGTGAGCCGTCGCAGCAGCGGGCCGAGGATCGAGATCGCGGACACCGCGGTGAAGCCGAGGCGCACGACGCCGGCCGCGCCCGCGTCGACGCGGCGGGCCAGGTCGCCGGCCCCCTCCACCAGGCTCAGCATCCGGTAGGCCTCGTCGAGGAACGCGGCCCCGGCGCCGGTGAGCTCCACGCGGCGGTTGTCGCGCTCGAGCAAGCGCGCGCCCACCGCCTTCTCCAGCTTCTGGATCTGGCGCGACAGCGGCGGCTGCGTCATCCGCAGCCGCTCGGCGGCCCGTCCGAAGTGCAGCTCCTCGGCCACCGCCACGAAGGACCGGACCTGGTCGAGGGTGATCACCGCCCGAGCCTACGATGCACGCGTTGGATCAGTCCATGCCCAAACGGGCTTGGACGGGCATCGTGCTGTCTCCTTAGTGTCGGTGATCACATCCCGAGCAAGGAGCCCCTGATGCGCAAGCAGACCACCGGCCTCGCGGTCATCGCCGCCGGCACCGCCCTCGCCCTGTCCGCCTGCGGCGGCGTCTCGACGAGCACCGGCGGCGGGGGCGACGGGGACGCCTACCCCTCGGGCTCCGTCGAGATGTACGTCGGCGCCGACCCGGGCGGCTCCTCCGACCTGATCTCGCGCCAGGTCTCCACCGGGCTCGCCGACGAGCTCGGCCAGCAGTTCCCGGTGATCAACCAGTCCGGCGCCAACGGCGCGCTGGCCGCCAACAAGGTGCAGTCGTCGGAGAACGACGGCTCGGTCATCTCGGTCCAGAACGCCTCGCTCTTCGCGATCACGCCCCTCGCGGTCGCCGAGGACGAGGTCACCAGCATCGACGACTTCGACGTCGTGGGCGGCGTCTCGCGCGACGACTACGTGCTGGTCACCAACGCCAGGAACGGCTGGTCGTCGATCGACGACCTCAAGGCCGAGGGCGGCCGCATCACCTACGGCACCACCGGTGTCGGCACCGGTGCCCAGCTCGCCTGCGCGCTGACGTACTCGGTCGGCGACATCACCTCCGAGGCCGTGCCGTTCGACGGCGGCGCCCCGGCGCTCACCGCGCTGCTCGGCAACCAGGTCGACACCGCCTGCCTCCAGACCGGCGAGGCCATCGAGAACATCGAGAACGGCAAGCTCACCGCCCTCTCGGTCTTCGCCCCCGAGCGCATCTCGTTCCTGCCTGACGTGCCGACCGCGACCGAGCAGGGCCTCGACGTCGAGGTCTACCAGTACCGCTTCCTGACCACGCCCAAGGGCACCCCGCAGGACGTCAAGGACACCCTCTACGACGCGCTGCAGACCACGTTCGAGAGCAAGGACTACCAGGCCTTCAACGAGCAGAACAGCCTCACGCCGCTCGAGGTCACCGGCGACGAGGTCGTCGACATGCTCAACAGCGACCGCGAGCGCTACGCCGCGCTCGTCGACGAGTACGGCATCAGCCTCGGCGACGCCAGCTGACCGAGCACCACCCTCCCCCGCACGCATGAGGTAAGGACCGACGATGAGCGACGAGCGCACCACGCGAGGTGGCCCGGACATCCTGGACGAGATCGAGGCCGAGGTGGCCGAGACCCTCGCCGAGGAGGAGCTGCCCCCGGGCGGCCCGGCCTACCAGACGGTGGGCGCGCTCGTCGCCCTCGCCGTCGGCATCGGCGGACTGGTCCTCGCCCTGGACTACGGCCTCGACACCCTGCGGCGTCCCGGGCCCGGCCTCTGGCCGTTCGTCATCTCGGTCTTCATCACCGTCCTGTCCGTCGTGCTGCTCCTCACCGGCCGCAGGCTCGAGGACAGCGTGTCCTTCAGCCGGGCCAGCACGCTCCCGGCGATCGGCGTGCTCACCTTCATCGGCCTGGGCGTGCTCATGCCGCTGATCGGCTTCGAGATCCCGTCGCTCGTCCTGTGCGTCGTGTGGCTCCGCTTCCTCGGCGGGGAGACCTGGCGCAGCACCATCACGATCTCGGTCGGCACCGTCGCCGTCTTCTACGCCCTGTTCCTCTACGGGTTGAGCATCCCGCTCCCCCACCTGCTGAACTTCTGAGAGGGGAGCCGACACCCATGAACGAGTTCCTCAACGGCTTCGCCGTCGTCGCCCAGCCCGACGTGCTGATGTACTGCCTCATCGGCGTGCTCATCGGCATGCTCATCGGCGTGCTGCCGGGCCTGGGTCCGGCCGCGACGATGGCCATCCTGCTGCCCATCGTCATCCAGATCGGCGACCCGATCTCGGGGATCGTGATGCTCGCCGGCGTCTACTACGGCGCCCAGTACGGCGGCACCATCACCTCGGTCCTGCTCCGCCTCCCCGGCGAGGCGAGCTCGGTCGTCACGGTCTTCGACGGCTTCGCGCTGGCCAAGCAGGGCAAGGCCGGCACCGCCCTCGGCGTCGCCGCCATCGGCTCCTTCATCGGCGCGACCGTCTCGATCATCCTGCTGAGCCTCACCGCACCGCTGGTGGCGAGCTGGGCGGTCGACTTCGGCCCGCCGGAGTACGCCGCCCTCGCGCTGCTCGGCGTGCTGCTGGTCTCCACCATCGGCAGCGGCAACACCGTCAAGGCCCTCATCGCCGCCGCCGTCGGCCTGCTCCTCGCCACGGTCGGCCAGGACAAGTTCAGCGGCGCCCAGCGCTACACCTTCGGCAGCCTCGAGCTGAGCCAAGGCATCGACTTCGTCGTGGTCGCGATGGGCCTCTTCGGCGTCAGCGAGATCCTGCACAACCTCGAGGAGCGCCACGGCAAGGTGCACGTCCCGGCCCGGGTCACCAACATCTGGCCCTCGCGCCAGGACCTCAAGGAGGCCTCGCCCGCCATCGGCCGCGGCACCGTGATCGGCTTCTTCCTCGGCGTGCTGCCCGGTGGTGGCGCGGTGATGTCGTCGCTGGCGGCCTACGCCACCGAGAAGCGCATCTCCAAGACGCCCGAGGAGTTCGGCCGGGGCTCGATCAAGGGCGTCGCCGCCCCCGAGACGGCCAACAACGCGGCCGCCACGTCGTCGTTCATCCCGCTGCTCACCCTCGGCATCCCGGCCAACGCCTCGATGGCGATGCTCTTCGCCGGGCTGCTCGTCCTGGGCGTCACGCCCAGCCCCGCGCTGGTCGACGAGAACCCCGACCTGTTCTGGGGCGTGGTCAACTCGATGTACGTCGGCAACGTCATCCTGCTGCTGCTGAGCATCCCGCTCGTCGGGATCTTCGTGCGCATCCTGCGGATCCGGCCGGCGATCCTCGCCCCGATCACCGCGCTCATCACGATCCTCGGCGCCTACACGCTCAACAACTCGACCTTCGACGTCTTCCTCATGATCGTCTTCGGCGTCCTGGGCTACCTGATGAAGAAGGGTGGCTTCGAGCCCGGCCCGATGGTCCTGGCCTTCGTCCTCGGCGCGATCCTGGAGAACAACGTCCGGCGCTCGATGATCATCTACGACGGGGACCCGACCGGCTTCGTGAGGGACCCGATCTCCGGCACCATCCTCGCGGCCTTCCTCGTGGTCGCCCTGTGGCCGCTGGCCAAGCGGCTCCTGTCCTCCCGCTCCGCGCACCCGGCCGCCTCCCCGGCCGCCGACACCGACGACGTCCACCGAGAGGACTCCCTGCGATGACCATCCTGATCGGCTATGTCCCCAGCGCCGTCGGCGAGGCCGCGCTCACCGCCGGCCTCGAGGAGGCCGCGGTCCGCGGTGACGACGTCGTCATCCTCAACAGCCCGCGCCGGCGCAGCACCGTCGACGCCGACCTCATCGACACCTCGGCGGCCGACGACCTCGTCGCCCGCGCGTCCGCGGCGGGGGTCAGCGCGCGCGTCGACCACGCCGACCACGGCGACGACCTCGTCGAGACGTTCCGTCGCGTGGCTGCCGAGACGTCGGCCCGCCTGGTCGTCATCGGCCTGCGTCGCCGCTCGCCGGTCGGCAAGCTCGTCACCGGCAGCGACGCCCAGCGCCTGCTGCTCGACCTCGACGTGCCGATCCTCGCGGTCAAGCCCTCCGCGTGAGCGGGAAGGTGAGCCACGGCGTGTCGCACCTGCGCGTGTCCCGGGTCGTCGTGACGCCCGTCGCCTTCGAGGACCCGCCGCTGCTCAACGTGGTCGGCGTGCACCAGCCCTACGCGCTGCGCGCGATCGTCGAGCTGCACACCGACTCCGGGCTCGTCGGGCTCGGGGAGACGTACGCCGACGAGGCGCACCTCGCCCGCCTCGGCGCGGTCGCCGCCGCGCTCCCCGGCCACGGCGCGTACGACCTGCACGGCCTGCGCCGCCTGGTCACCGACGTGCTCGGCCGGGAGACCGGCGGGGGCGGCGCGTCGTTCGGCGGGATGCTCGACGTCGACTCCGCGGTCGACACCGTCTACTCCCCCTTCGAGGTCGCCTGCCTGGACCTCCAGGGCCACGCCGCCGGCGTGCCGGTCAGCGCGCTCCTGGGTGGCGCGGTGCGTGACAGCGTGCCGTTCAGCGGGTACCTCTTCTACAAGTGGGCCGGCCACCCCGGCTTCCCTGACGACGCCTGGGGCGAGGCGCTCACGCCCGCGCAGCTCGTCGCCCAGGCCCACCGGATGGTCGACGGGTGGGGCTTCGGCTCGCTCAAGCTCAAGGGTGGCGTGCTCCCTCCCGACCAGGAGTGCGAGGCGATCGAGGCGCTGCGCGAGGCGTTCCCGACGCTGCCGCTGCGGCTCGACCCCAACGGCGCGTGGACGGTCGAGACGTCGCTGCGGGTGGCCGACCGCCTGGCCGGGGTCGTGGAGTACCTCGAGGACCCGACCCCCGGGATCGCGGGCATGGCGGCCGTCTCCGCCGGGACCGACGTGCCGCTGGCGACGAACATGTGCGTGATCGCGATGGAGCACCTCCCGCCCGCGATCGCGCAGGACGCCGTGCAGGTCGTGCTGTCGGACCACCACCTGTGGGGCGGGCTGCGGAAGTCGGCGCTGCTCGGCCAGATCACCGACATCTGGGGCCTGGGGCTGTCGATGCACAGCAACTCCCACCTCGGCGTCTCGCTCGCCGCGATGGTGCACCTCGCCGCGGCCACGCCGAACCTCACCTACGCCTGCGACACCCACTACCCGTGGAAGACCCAGGAGGTCATCGCGGACGGTGTGCTGTCGTTCGAGGGCGGCGCGGTGGCCGTGCCGACCACCCCCGGCCTCGGCGTCACCCTCGACCGCGACCGGCTCGGTGAGCTGCACGAGCTCTACCTCTCCTGCGGCGTACGCCGGCGCGAGGACACCGTCTACATGCGCTCGATCCAGCCGGACTTCGAGGTCAACACCTCCCGCTGGTGACGAGCTGACGCATCTGCACGCCGAACCGGTGCCGAGCTGACGCATCTGCACGCGCGCCGGTGTGCAGATGCGTCACCTCGGCGGCCTACCGCTGTGCAGTTGCGTCAGCTCGGCGGCCTAACGCTGTGCAGTTGCGTCAGCTCGGCGGGGGTTCCGTCCGCGGCGCGGCGGCGCCTGCAGGAGGAGGGGTGCACTCCGGGGGAGCGCAGCGGAGGAGGGTGCAGCAACGACGACGAAGGCGCCGCCCTCCAGCGCCGCGGACACGCGAGCGGAGCGAGCCAGCTACACAGTGACGCGGCGGCGGGTGTTGCCGAGGTGGAGGCGCATGGCGGCGCGGGCGGTGTCGGGGTCGCCGGCGAGCACGGCGGCGGCGACGTTCTCGTGCTCGCGCTGGACCCGCTCGACGTGGACGGCGTCGGTCATCGAGTGCGCCTCGGACAGGCGGGTGCGGGGCAGCATGATCATCATCGGCCCGAGCGAGCCGAGCAGGTCGGCGTAGAAGTGGTTGGCGCTGGCGCGGGCGACGGCGAGGTGGAAGGCGAAGTCGGCCTCGACCGCACCCTCGTGGCCGGCGCGCACGAAGCCCGCCAGGGCCTCCTCGATCGAGGCGGCGTCGTCGGCCCCGTGGTGGGTGGCGGCGAGGGCGGCCGCCTCGCTCTCCACGCCGATGCGGAAGTCGATCATCGCGAGCACGTCGGCCTGCGTGCGGATCGCGGAGGCCTCCATGGTGAAGGTGGAGGGCGACGGGCACCGCGAGCACGAACGACCCGCGCCCCTGCTGGGTCTCCACCAGACCCTCGGCCCGGAGCCGGGTGACGGCCTCGCGCACGACCGTGCGGGAGACGGCGTACTCGCGGGCGAGCTCGGTCTCCGAGGGGAGCTTGGCGCCCGGGGCGAGGTCGCCGGCCAGGACCTTGTCCTTGAGGCCGGCGACCACGGCCGCGGAGAGCGAGCTCATGCCGAGAACGTAGCGGTCTCCACGGTGAGCTCCCGCATGCGCTCGGTGAGCGTGAAGCCGAGCCCGGGGCGGTCCGGGACGAAGATCCGGCCGTCGCGGATCTCGATGCGCTCCTCGAAGAGCGGGTTGAGCCACTCGAAGTGCTCGACCCACGGCTCGGTGGGGTACGTCGCGGCGAGGTGGAGGTGGATCTCCATCGCGTAGTGCGGCGCGAGGTCGAGGCGGTGGTGGGCGGCGAGGGTGGCGAACCGCAGGAAGGGCGTGATGCCGCCGATGCGCGGGGCGTCGGGCTGCACGATCCCGCGGTAGCCGGCGTCGACCAGGCCCATGTGCTCGTCGACCGACGTCAGCATCTCGCCGGTCGCGATCGGGGTGTCGAAGGTCTGCGACAGGTCGGCGTGGCCGACGTGGTCCCAGGCGTCGAGCGGCTCCTCGATCCAGACCAGGTCGAAGGCCTCGAGCTCGCGGCACATCCGGCGGGCGCGGGCGCGGTCCCACTGCTGGTTGGCGTCGACCATGAGCGGGCCGTCGCCGAGGTGCTCGCGCAGGGCCGCGACGCGGCGCAGGTCCTCACGCCAGTCGGGCTGGCCGACCTTGATCTTGATGCCGCCGATGCCGGACTCCAGGGACGCGGTGGCCTTCTCCTTGATCTCCTCGACCGAGGCCTGGAGGAAGCCGCCGGAGGTGTTGTAGACGCGGCAGGAGTCGCGGTGCGCGCCGAGCAGCTTGGCGAGCGGCAGGCCGGCGCGGCGGGCCTTGAGGTCGTACAGCGCGACGTCGAGGGCGGCGACCGCCTGGGTGGCGACGCCCGAGCGGCCGACGGAGGCACCGGCCCACATCAGGGACTCGTAGATCTTGGCGATGTCGCTGGGGTCCTGGCCGATGGCGACGTCCATGACCTCCTTCAGGTGGGCGTACTGCGCCTTCCCGCCGGCCCGCTTGCTGTAGCTGAAGCCCATGCCCTCGAGGCCCTGCTCGGTGGTGAGCTCGACGAAGAGCATCACCGTCTCGGTCAGCGGCTTCTGCCGGCCGGTGAGCACCTTGGCGTCGCTGACCGGGTTGGGCAGCGGCAGCACCACGTGGGACAGCGTGACGCTGCGGATGCGGTCACCGGTGGTGGCGGGCGGGGTCGGGGTCTGGGTCATGGGGGTTCCTCGTCGTCTCGGCCAACTTGTATGATGAGTTTGCAACTCATCGGACAAGTACGTCAAGACCCAGGAGGTGGCTCGTGCCGTCAGCCGACCGGCGTCAGCAGCTCGCCCCGCTCCAGGAACGCCGCGACGTTGTCCAGCACCAGCCGGCCCATGGCCTCGCGCGTGCCGGTCGTGGCGCTCCCGACGTGCGGCAGCAGCACCACGTCGTCACGCGCCAGGAGGGCGGCGGGCACGTGGGGCTCGTCGGCGTACACGTCGAGCCCGGCGCCGGCGATCCGGCCCGACTCGAGCGCGGTCACGAGCGCGTCCTCGTCGACCACCGAGCCGCGCGCGACGTTGACCAGGAAACCGTCGGGGCCGAGCGCGTCGAGCACAGCGGCGTCGACGAGGTGGACGGTGCCGGCGCCGCCGGGCGTGAGCACCAGCAGCACGTCGCTCGCCGCGGCGAGGTCGACCGGACTCTCGTGGCGGGGCCACGCCACGTCCTTGGGGCTGCGCGAGTGATAGCGGACCTCGGCGCCGAAGGCCTCGAGCCGGAGGGCCGCGGCCGTGCCGATGCGCCCGAGACCGAGGATCCCGACCACGGCGCCGCGCACGTCGCGCGCCAGTGGCATCCGCTCGCCCCGCGCCCACGCGCCGCTGCGCACGAACCGGTCCGCGGCGCTCGCGCGGCGCAGCACGTCGAGGACGAGCAGCACCGCGAGGTCGGCCACGGCGTCGGTGAGCACGTCGGGGGTGTTGGACACCACGACGCCGCGCCGCCGCGCCTCGGCGACGTCGACGTTGTCGTAGCCGACCCCGAAGTTCACGACCGCGCGCAGGTCGGGCAGCGCGTCCATCTCGGCGGCGCCCACGCGCGCGCCGCCGCCGACCACCGCGACGTCGACGCCCGTGGGGTCCGCGAGGTCGGCCAGCGCGGGCGCTCCGTGCCGCTCCTCGAGCCACTCGCGCACGAAGGGCATCAGCCCTCCGAGCTGCACGACACGAACCGGGTGCGGGGTCTCAGAGCTCACCCCGGCATCCTTGCCGGGCCGGGAGCGTCGCGTCCAAGACGCCCTCGCTATCGCACGATGCACGGGGAGGAGAGGTCGTGGACCTGCTGACGGGCTTCACCACGATCCTCGTGGTCATCGCCGCAGGCGCCGCGCTCGCGCACGTCGGCGTGCTCGACCGCGGCTCGCAGCGCACGCTCGGCGAGATCGCCTTCTTCGTCGCCTCCCCCGCGCTGATGGTCGTCACGATCAGCCGCGTCCACCTCGAGACGGCGGCGGTCAACCTCGTCGCCTCGACCGTGTCGCTCGCGGCGGGCTTCGCGGCGTACGTCGTGGTGGCGCGGCTGCGCTGGCGTCCTGACGCCGGGTCGCTGCTGATCGGGGCGCTGTCGTCGTCCTACGCCAACGCCGGCAACCTCGGCATCGCGATCGGCGCCTACGTCGTCGGCGACCTCACCGTGGTCGTGCCGACGCTCCTGGTCCAGATGCTGCTCGTCCAGCCCGTCGCGCTCGTCGCGCTCGACCGCATCACCGGACGCGGCGAGGGCGCGCGGGCCGCGTTCCGGCGCCTGGTCACCAACCCGCTCACCGTCGCCGCCGTCGTCGGCCTGGTGCTGGCGACCACCGGCTGGCGGCTGCCGGACCCGGTGCTCGCGCCGCTCGAAATGCTGGGGGGCGCGGCGATCCCGCTGATGCTGATGTCCTACGGCGCGGCGCTGCGCCTCAGCCCGCCGCTCGGCCGGGCCGGCCACAACGCCGAGGTCTTCACGGCCGCGGTCCTGAAGCTCGCGCTGATGCCGCTCGTCGCCTGGGCGGTGGGCGTCTCGCTGGGCCTCGACGGGCGGGCCCTGCTCGGCGTGGTGATCACGGCCGCGCTGCCGACCGCGCAGAACATCTTCCTGCACGCCACGCGCTACCGCGTGGGCGAGGACGTCGCCCGCGAGACCATCCTGGTCACCACGCTCGCCTCCCTGCCGGTGGCGCTGCTGGTGGCGCTCGTGCTGGGCTGAGCACCCGACCCCCCGAGGAGACACCGTGACCGACCTGCTCGACCGCCTGCGCGAGGCCGTCGGCGCCGCCCACGTGCTGACCGACGACGCCGACGTGGCGGCGTACGTCGTCGACTGGACCGGCACGCACGCCGGGCGGGCCCTGGCCGTGGTGCGGCCCGGGTCGACGGACGAGGTCGCGGACGTGGTGCGCGCCTGCCACGACGCCGGGGTCCCGGTGGTGCCGCAGGGCGGCAACACCGGCCTGGTCGGCGGCGGGGTGCCCGACGCCTCCGGCGAGCAGGTCGTGCTCAGCCTGGGCCGGATGCGGTCGGTGCGCGAGGTCGACCCGGTGGCCGGCACGATCACGGTCGACGCAGGGGTCGTGCTCGCCGAGGTGCAGGCGGCCGCGGCGGCCGCCGACCGGCTCTTCCCCATGTCGCTCGGGTCGGAGGGCAGCTGCACCATCGGCGGCAACCTCGCGACCAACGCCGGCGGCACCGCGGTGCTGCGCTACGGCATGACCCGCGAGCTCGTGCTGGGCCTCGAGGTGGTGCTGCCCGACGGCCGGGTCTGGGACGGGCTGCGCGGCCTGCGCAAGGACAACACCGGCTACGACCTCACCCAGCTCTTCGTCGGCTCGGAAGGCACGCTCGGCGTCATCACCGGCGCCATCCTGCGGCTCTTCCCGGCGACCCCCCGGCACGCCACGGCCTGGGCGGCGGTGCCCGACGTCGCGTCAGCGGTCGCGCTCCTCGGCGTGGCCCAGCGGCACGCGGGGGTGCACCTGACCACGTTCGAGATCGCGAACCGCCAGGCGCTCGACCTCGTGCTGGCCCACCAGCCGGGCGCGCAGGACCCGCTCGGCGAGCCCGCCGACTGGTACGTCCTGGTCGAGCTCGCCGGCTCGGAGTCCGACACGGGCCTCGACGAGGCGCTCGAGGCGCTGCTCGGCGAGGCCGTCGAGTCCGGACTGGTCGGCGACGCCGCGATCGCCGGCAGCCCGGCGCAGCGCGACGCGCTGTGGGCGCTGCGCGAGGGGATCTCGGAGGTCCAGAAGATCGAGGGAGCGACACTCAAGCACGACGTCACGCTGCCGATCGCCCGGCTGGCAGACTGGACGGTCGCGATGGCGCCGGTGCTCGAGGAGGTCCTCCCCGGGGTCCGCCCGGTGACCTACGGCCACGTCGGCGACGGCAACCTGCACTACAACCTCAACGCACCCAGCCCCGACGGAACCAGCCGCGACGACGACCTGCGCGCCGCGGCCGCGGACCTGTCGGCCGCGATCTACGCCGCGGTCGCGGCCGAGGACGGCTCGATCAGCGCCGAGCACGGCCTCGGCCGGACCAAGGCGGTCGCCGCGGCGGCGTACAAGTCGCAGGTCGAGGTCGACCTGATGCGCGCACTCAAGCAGGCCCTCGACCCCGAGGGGCTGCTCAACCCCGGCGTCCTGCTGCCCCCGCGGGCGGGGTCCTAGGCTGGAGCCATGAAGCCCCAGACCCTCGGACGTGTCGTGCTCGGTGGCTTCATGGTCACCGCCGGCGTCCTGCACCTCACGACCCAGCGCCAGGAGTTCCAGGCCCAGGTCCCCGACTGGTTCCCGCTCGACGAGGACCTGACCGTCGTGGCCTCCGGCGTCGTCGAGATCGGGCTCGGGGCGGCGTTCGTCGCGCTGCCGAAGCACCGGCGCACCGTCGGCGCGCTGCTCGCGGCGTTCTTCGTCGCCATCTTCCCCGGCAACATCGCCCAGTACGTCGAGGGCACCGACGCGTTCGGCCTCGACACCGACCGCGCGCGGCTGGTGCGCCTGTTCTTCCAGCCCGTGCTCGTGCTGGTCGCGCTGTGGGGCGGCGGGCTGCTCGGTCGCCGCCACGCGCAGGTCACCGAGGCCCAGCAGCGCGACGAGGTCGAGACCGGGGAGTGAGCCGCCCCAGCCGCGCCGGAGCCCCCGGGCTGCCGGCGGAGATCCGCGTCCTGCTGGTCGCCGCCTTCCTCATCGCGGTCGGCTTCGGCCTGGTCTCCCCCGTCCTGCCGGCCTACGCCCGCAGCTTCGACGTCGGCGTCGCAGCCGCTTCGGTCGTGGTGTCGGCCTTCGCCTTCTTCCGCCTCGTCTTCGCCCCCGCCGGCGGCGCGCTGGTCCAGCGGCTGGGCGAGCGCCCGGTCTACCTCGTCGGCCTGCTGGTCGTCGCCGCGTCGTCGCTGGCCACCGCCTTCGCGCAGTCCTACGTCCAGCTCCTCGTCCTGCGCGGGCTCGGCGGCATCGGCTCGACGATGTTCACCGTCTCGGCGATGGCGCTGCTGGTGCGCCTCGCGCCGCCCGACATGCGCGGGCGGGTGTCGTCGTCGTATGCCAGCGCCTTCCTCATCGGCGGCATGATCGGCCCGGTGCTCGGCGGCGCGCTCGCCGGCTTCGGGCTGCGCACCCCCTTCGTGGCGTACGCCGTCGCGCTGGTCGTCGCGGCCGCGATCGTCGGCGTCCGGCTCGGCGGCACCCGGCTCCGGCCGGCGGACGCGGGCGGCCCCCAGGCGCCGCCGATGCGGCTGCGCGAGGCACTGGCCCACCGCACCTACGTCGCGGCGCTGGGCTCCGGCTTCGCCAACGGCTGGTGCAACTTCGGCGTCCGGGTCGCGGTGCTGCCGCAGCTCGCGGTGGCGGTGCACGACGACACGTGGGTGGCCGGCGTCGCGCTCGCGCTGGCGGCCGCCGGGACCGCGCTCACCCTGCAGGTCTCCGGCCGGATCGCCGACACGGTCGGCCGCCGGCCGCTGGTGGTCGTCGGCCTGGTCGTCACGGCCCTGTCCCTCGGCCCGCTGGGCCTGAGCCACTCGCTGGCGGTGCTGCTCGTGCTCTCGGTCCTCTCCGGGATCGGCGCCGGGCTGGTCAACCCCGGCCAGCAGGCCAGCGTCGCCGACGTGGTCGGCAGCGGGCGCAGCGGCGGCACGGTGCTGAGCACCTTCCAGATGTCGCAGGACGCCGGGGCGATCCTGGGCCCGGTGCTGGTCGGGCTGGTCGCCGACGCCGCCGGCTTCGGGTGGGCCTTCGCCACGACCGCGCTGGTCAGCCTGCTCGCGATCCCGCTGTGGCTCGGCGCCCCGGAGACCCGGCCCGTCGCGGCGACCTCCGGCACGCCGTAGGCGTCAGAGCGTCGGCAGCCAGTCGACCCGCCCGGCCAGGGCGGCGTACCCGACGAAGGCGCCGACGTCGAGCAGCGTGTGGGCGACCACGAACGGCATCACCCGGCCCCAGCGGCGGTAGAGCAGGCCGAAGAGCAGGCCCATCGCGAGGTTGCCGACGAAGCCGCCGAGGCCCTGGTAGAGGTGGTAGCTGCCGCGCAGCAGCGCCGCGAGGCCGATCGCGGCGGTGTCGCCGAAGCCGAGCTGGCGCAGCCGGACGAGCACGAAGCCGAGGACGACGTACTCCTCGAGCACCGCGTTCTCGGCGGCGGCGAGGACCAGCACGGGCACCTGCCACCACTCGCCCGGCAGCGACTGCGCGACGACGGTGAGGTTGGTGCCGAGGGCGAAGGTCGCGAGGTAGAACACCACGCCCACCGACCCGACGCCGGCGGCCAGCCAGGCGCCGCGACCCAGGTCGCCCCACGACGCCCACCCGCCGTCGCGCGCCCACACCTCGCGCAGGCGGGTGCCGGAGCGGACGAGGAGGTAGCCCGCGAGGGCGACCGGCACGAGCGCGAAGCCGATGCGCAGCAGCTGGTAGGTCAGGTCGAGCCACGGGCGGTCGGGTGCGAGGGAGGTGTTGAGGTTCGCCGCCTGCGACGACAGCGGGCCCGGCGCGGTGAGGGCGGAGACGATGCTGACGACCGAGTAGACCGCCGAGCGCCCGAGCGAGACGAGCAGCACCAGCGCCAGCTCGGTCCACAGCAGCGCCCGCGCCAGGTCGGGCACGCCCCCGGGGACCGGGGTGTCGCGCAGCCGCCACCACGGGCGTACGGCGTAGGTCGTCGTGCTCACGCCACCAGCATGGCCCAGCCGGCTGAGGCGCGGCTGAGAGGAGGCATGCGTTTCGGCGCACGGCGGGCGGGCAGACTGCCTCCATGTCCCGCACCCGTCCCGCCGCGATCGCCGCGGTCGCCGTCGTCCTCGCCGCGTCGGGGTGCTCCGACGGCGGCGCCGACGCGCGGGAGACGCCGCGGGCCGGCGACGACGCGTCCTGGACGACCAGCACCGACCCGCTGGACACCCGCGGTCTCGTGTGGGCCTCGGCCGACGACGTGGTGCACCTGCCCGACGGCACCACCGTCGACGTCGGGCAGCCGATGCAGACCTGGGTCGTGGCCGGCGACGGCGTCTACTTCACCTCGCCCGACGCCGAGGTCGACGAGGACAACCCCGCGGCGCGTCCCCTCCTCTTCGTCGACCGCGACGGGAGCCCTGCCGAGACCGGCGTCGCCGTCTACGACGAGTCGCTCGGGGCGTCGCCCGGCGGCCGCTACCTCGGCTTCGTCGACGCCACGTCCGGTGAGCCCGACGACTTCAGCGGGCTGCCGCAGGGGATCGCGGTCGTCGTCGACCTCACCACGGGTGAGCGGGTGCTCGAGTCCACCGAGGTGATGGGCGACCCCGACGAGGACGACCTGGCCCACGACTACGACGAGACCTACCTCCGCGTGCGGTTCCCCGACGACCGGAGCGCCCACGTCGAGGGGCTCGGCGACCTGGCGGTCTCGCTGCCCGACGGCACCGCGCGACCCACCGACGACGGCCCCCGGTCGCCGTCCGACCCGATCAGCCCCGGCGGGTCGTGGTCGATCGAGGACCGGGGCTTCGACGACCGCATCGTCTCCGCGGACGGCGACCCGGTGCAGGTCCGCACCGACACGCCGCGGCGGGACCTGCGGTGGTGGCTCGACGACTCGACGGTGGTGGGCATCGCGATCGCCGGTCCGGGCGAGGGCCAGGACCTCGGGCCCGACGACACCTCCAGGCTCGTCACGTGCCACGTCCCCGACGGCTCGTGCACGCCCGTCGACGGGACCGAGGGTGTGCGCGTCCGCTTCCCCGTCGGCGCGGGCGACGAGGGCCTCGACCTCGGGGCGACGGGAGGCGGGTCGTGATCGACCCCGAGATCCAGTACCAGCGGCTGGTGTCGGGCAACCCCGGCGCCGTCACGGGGGCCGCCGACACGCTCGGGGACGTCGGCCACGACCTCGACGACGCGCGGACGCGCATCCACGAGGCCGGCGAGGCCACCGACTGGACCGGCGCGGCCGCCACGAGCTTCGAGACGCGGCTGGTGATCCTGGCCAACGGGGTCAACGTCAACCGCACCGCGATCGCGCAGGTCCGCGGGGCGCTCGACACCGCCGCGAAGGCGTACGACGTCGCGACGCAGAACGCCGACCACTACATCTCCTTCTGGCGCAACCGGCCCTCCGGGCTCACCGGCGTCCTCGAGCAGATCCTCGCCCTGGCCGTGCAGGCCCGGCTCGTCGAGGTGGGCACGACCTACGGCCAGCAGCTCCAGGGCATCGCCGCCGTCCTCTCCGGTGACGACGTCGACCTCGACGAGCTCGACGACGAGACCCGGACGTGGGTCGAGCAGGGGCTGGAGAAGAACAAGGAGTGGGCCAAGGAGAGCGGCGGCTCGTTCGGGCCGCTGATCCCCAACACCGCGGCCACGGGCGACGACCGCGGCCTGACCCCGCAGGGCCTGGCCTACGACCCCAGCACCGGGACCTACGTCATCAGCTACTACCCCGACGACCACCACTCCGGTCCCGCCACCATCGCGCTGGTCGACGCCACGACCGGCCAGGAGATCGGCGACGTCAACCTGTCGGGGGTCGACGACCCCTACGCGGACCCACCGCCGCGCGGCCCGTCCCACGCGGGCGGCGTGAGCGTGCAGGGCGACGAGGTGATCGTCGTCGACAAGGGCAGGATCTACACCTACTCGATGTCCGACGTCCGCGACCAGGGCACCGGCGGCGACGTCCACGCGACGAGCGTCCAGGACCAGGTGCCGGGCGGAGACGCCGTGAAGGGCGGCTCGTACTCCGCGGTGCACGACGGCAAGCTCTACCTCGGCGACTACGACGGCAACAAGCTCTACGTCTACGAGAAGGACGCCTCGGGGACGTGGGTCCACGCCCAGGACTCGTCCGGCCACGACGAGGTGATCGAGACCCCGCCGAAGTGCCAGGGCGTCGTGGTCCGCGACGGCGAGCTCGTCTTCAGCACCTCGCCCAACCGCCTCGACCCGGGCTCTTTGATCGTGCAGGACCGCGACACCGGCGATCGCAGCGAGCCCTACGAGCTGCCCAACATGTCCGAGGGCGTCGTCGAGGTCGACGGCAGCTTCGTCACGCTCTACGAGTCCGGGGCCGAGCAGTACGACCACACGGACCAGGGCTTCCGGTGGCCGTGGGAGGGCGACGACGACGACAAGCTCTGGGCCAACCCCTTCCTGACGATCACGCCGCTCACCGAGCTCGGCCTCGGTGAGGACTTCGACGTCGAGCCGGGGACCCTGCGGCAGGCGAGCAACGAGCTCGACGCGCCGGCCGCCAGGCTGATGACCGCCTCGACCACCGTGTCCGGCGTGCACGTCACGGGCCCCGACCTCGGTCGGGTGCCGGGGTGCGCGACGCTCGCGGCAGCGGTCACGAAGCTGCTCCACGGCTCCGCCGGGAGCCTGCGGTCCGGATCGAGGGCCGTGGCCCTCGCCTCGGACAACCTGATGGACGCCGCCCGCGACTACGAGCGCACCGACGGTGCGGTCGGCGGGGCGTTCGGCAGCCTCCACCCCTGAGCCCGCCGGTTGCGCGCGCCGCTGTAACGCCGGGTTCATTGCTGTACCCACCCCCATGCAAGGGGGTGGGTACAAGCAGCAACCCGGCGTTACAGCGCCCGGTGGGTCAGCCGGTCGACCAGCGAACAGGTCAGCCGGCCGCGAGCGTCAGGCCGTCGTCGCCCACGTCGACGGTGACCGCGCCGCCGTCGCTGACCTCCCCGCCGATCAGCATGCGGGCGAGCGGGTCGCCGATGGCCGACTGGATCAGCCGGCGCAGCGGACGCGCGCCGTAGGCCGGGTCGAAGCCGGTCTCGGCGAGCCAGGCCCGCGCCTGCTCGGTCACCGCGATGGTGATCCGTCGGACCGCGAGCCGCTTCTCCAGCAGCGCGAGCTGCAGGTCGACGATGTGGGCGAGGTCGTCCTTGGTCAGGGCCTCGAACATCACGACCTCGTCGAGGCGGTTGAGGAACTCGGGCTTGAAGTGCCCGCGCACCACGCCCATCACCTGCTCCTTCTTCACCTCCGGCTCCATCAGCGGGTCGACCAGGAACATCGAGCCGAGGTTGGAGGTGAGGATCAGCAGCGTGTTGCGGAAGTCGACCGTGCGGCCCTGGCCGTCGGTGAGCCGGCCGTCGTCGAGCACCTGCAGCAGGATGTCGAAGACCTCAGGGTGCGCCTTCTCCACCTCGTCGAGCAGCACGACGCTGTAGGGACGCCGGCGCACGGCCTCGGTGAGCTGGCCGCCCTCGTCGTAGCCGACGTAGCCGGGAGGCGCACCGACGAGCCGCGAGACCGAGTGCTTCTCGCTGTACTCACTCATGTCGATGCGCACGATCGCGCGCTCGTCGTCGAAGAGGAAGTCGGCCAGCGACTTGGCCAGCTCGGTCTTGCCCGTGCCGGTGGGGCCGAGGAAGAGGAACGACCCGGTGGGCCGGTTGGGGTCGGCGATCCCGGCGCGCGAGCGGCGTACGGCGTCGCTCACCGCGGCGACCGCGTCGCGCTGCCCGATCAGCCGCTGACCGATGACCGACTCCATCTCGAGGAGCTTGGCGGTCTCGCCCTGCAGCATCCGGCCGGTGGGGATGCCGGTCCAGGCCTCCACGACCTCGGCGATCTGCTCGGCGCCGACCTCCTCGCCCACCAGCGGCTCGAGCTCGGACTTCTCGTCCGCGACCGACGCCGCGAGCGAGCGCTCGAGCCTCGGGATGTGCTCGTAGAGGATCTCCGAGGCCTTGCGCAGGTTGTCCTCGCCGCCCTCGCGCTGCAGCTTCTCGGCCTCCACGCGCACCGCATCGAGCCGGCGGCGTACCTCGCCCTCGTCCTCGAGGGTCGACTTCTCGCGCTCCCAGCGGGCCTCGAGACCACGCAGCTCCTCCTCGCGGTCGGCGAGGTCCTGGCGCAGCGCGGCGAGCCGCTCGACGGAGGCGTCGTCGCTCTCCTTGGCAAGCGCGAACTCCTCCATCTTCAGCCGCTCGACACCGCGACGGAGCTTGTCGATCTCTTCGGGCGAGGACTCGATCTCCATCCGCAGCCGCGAGGCGGCCTCGTCGACGAGGTCGATGGCCTTGTCGGGCAGCTGGCGGCCGGTGATGTAGCGGTCGGAGAGGGTGGCGGCGGCGACCAGCGCGGCGTCGGTGATCCGGACGCCGTGGTGGGCCTCGTACTTCTCCTGGATGCCGCGCAGGATCTGGATGGTGTCCTCGACGCTGGGCTCGCCGACGAAGACCTGCTGGAGGCGACGCTCGAGTGCGGGGTCCTTCTCGATGCGCTCGCGGTACTCGTCGAGCGTGGTCGCGCCGATCATGTGCAGCTCGCCGCGCGCCAGCATGGGCTTGAGCATGTTGCCGGCGTCCATCGCGGAGTCGCCGCCGGCACCCGCACCGACGACCGTGTGGAGCTCGTCGATGAAGGTGATGACCTGACCGCCGGCGTCCTTGATCTCCTCGAGCACGGCCTTGAGTCGCTCCTCGAACTCGCCGCGGTACTTCGCCCCGGCCACCATGGCCGCGAGGTCGAGGCTGAGCACCCGGCGACCCTTGAGCGAGTCGGGCACGTCGCCGGCGACCACGCGCTGGGCCAGCCCCTCGACGACGGCGGTCTTGCCGACGCCGGGCTCGCCGATCAGCACGGGGTTGTTCTTGGTGCGCCGTGACAGCACCTGGACGACGCGGCGGATCTCGGCGTCGCGGCCGATGACCGGGTCGAGACGCCCGTCCTCGGCGGCCTGCGTGAGGTCGACTGAGTACTTCTCGAGCGACTCGTACGACGCCTCGGCGCTCTCGCTGGTCACCCGGCGGTTGCCGCGGACGGCCGTGATCGCCTCGCGCAGCCCGTCGGCGGTGAGGCCGGCGTCGGTCAGCACCTTCTGGGCGCTCGACTCGACGGTCGCGATCGCGACGAGCAGGTGGTCGGTCGCGACGTACTCGTCCTTCATCGACCCCGCGAGGTCGATCGAGGACGCCAGCACCCGGGTCAGCGCCGCGGACGCGCTGGGCTGCTGGACGGTCGACCCGCTGGCGCTCGGCAGCTGCTGCTGCGCCTTCTCCGCGTGGGCCAGCAGGGTGAGCGGGTCCACGCCCGCCTTCTGCACCAGGCTGCGGGTGGCACCGTCCTCCTGCCTCAGCAGGGCGACGAGCAGGTGGACGGGCTCGGTGTTGGCGTTGCCGCCCGTGGTCGCGGCCAGCTGGGCCGCCTCGACGACCTCGCGGCTGCGGGTCGTGAACTTCTCGGCACCGAACGTGCTCAACTCATCTCCTCCGTGTGTGCGCGTGGGACCACTGTGGTCCGTACCCTCTCAACGCGCCAGGAGTTGAGTCGATTCCCCTCAACTTCCAGGTGCCGTGCCGTGGCACGCCGGTCGCTGGTCAGGCGGGCGGCGCCGCAGCGGCACAGACGAGCAGCCCGCAGCCGCCCGACCAGAGGCCGTGCACCCGGCGGATCCCGGACCGGCGCCCCGGGGCACGGAGGTGGCTGGTGAATCCGCCCCGGGCGTCGATCTCGACCTCGACGTCCTCGAAGCCCAGCCAGGCCCGCTCGAGGGGGAACCACACCTTGTAGGTCGCCTCCTTGATGCAGAACAGCAGACGGTCGAACGACACCTGGGGATAGCGCTCGTGGAGTGTGGCGACCGACGACGCCTCGGAGCCGTGGGCGATGGTGCGCAGCACACCCGCCGGGAGCGGCTCATCGGGCTCGGCGTCGATGCCCAGCGACCGCGACACCTCGACCCCGGCGGCGACCGCGCCGACGAAGCCCTCACAGTGAGTGAGGCTCCCGGTGTAGCCCTCCGGCCAGCTGGGCTCACCCGAGGCGCCCTGCCCGATCGGTCCGGGGGCGGCGCCGGCCCGATCGAGCACCTCGCGCCCGAGCCGGCGCGCAGTGGCGAACTCGCGGCGCCGCCGCTCGATCGCCCGCTCGACGCACGCGCGCTCGACGGCGTAGGGCGACGGGTCGTCGTCGAGCTCTCGGGACTCTGCGACCACCGTGCCCGGAGGCACGAGGCCGGACAGCAGGCCGGTCGGGGTCAGCGCAGGCACCGGACCACCTCCGCGGCCACGTCCCGGGCGTGATCGACGAGGTAGAAGTGCCCACCACGGAACTCGCGCACCCGTGCCGGCCCGCTGGTGTGGTCGCGCCACCGCGCGACCTCCGCAGGCGGGGCGAGAGGGTCGCGGTCGCCGTGGAGCACGGTGACCGGACACCGCACCACGGCGTCCGGCTCGACGGCGTATCCCCGGATCAGTCGGTAGTCGGCGCGCACCGCGGGCAGGGCGAGCTCGAGGAGCTGGCGGTCACCGAGCACGGCCGGGTCGGTGCCCTCCATGCGCAGGAGCTCGGCCACGAGGTCGTCGTCGGACCCCGTGGCGACGTCACCGGTGAAGGGGATGGAGGGCGCGCCCCGTCCGGAGGCGACCAGGTGGCGCGCGGGTCGTCCGGCCCGTTCGAGCAGGCGCGCGACCTCGAAGCCGACCAGCGAGCCCATGCTGTGCCCGAAGAGGGTCACCGGCCGCTCGCCCGCGACCACCAGGACGGCCGCCGCGACGGAGCGGACCAGGTCGTGCATCGAGTCGCTGAAGGCGTCGCGGAGCCGGTCCTGGCGTCCGGGGTACTGGATCGACCAGACCTCGGCGTGCGCGCCGACGAGGTCGGCCAGCGGGCGGTAGAAGGTGGCTGCGCCACCGGCGTGCGGCAGGCACACGAGCAGCGGTGTGCCCTCGCGGGACGGTCCGTAGCGGCGGATCCACCGCTCGGCCTGGTCGCTGGCGCGCGGTGAGGGCACGTGGGGTGCGGTCGTCGTGGTCATGCGTCTCCTCCGTCCGGGGCGTGGTGGCCCCGTGTGAGTACGGTCGCGCTGAGCCCGGCGGCCAGCACGAGCAGGGCGGCGTCGGCACCGAGCGTGAGGCTCCCGGCGACACCGGGGGCCCGGTGGTCGACGAGCAGGAAGAACAGGGTGCCAAGGACGGCGACGCCGGTGGCACCGCCGAGCTGGACGACGGCGTTGAGCACGCCGGAGCCTGCGCCGTTGTCCTCGGGAGGCACCGTGCCGAGCACCCGGGCGGTCAGGACGGGGCTGGTGAGCCCCATGCCCGCTCCGAGCGTGGCGAGACCGGCGACGACGCGCCACGTGGGCACGCCCTCACCGGAGTGGAGCGTCGCGGCGAGCACCAGCACGCCCGCGGCCATCGCCAGGCAGCCGAGAGGCAGGAGCAGTCGCTCGCGTCCGGCGCCCGCGCGCCAGGCGACCTGGAAGGTCGCGGCGATGCCGAGCGGCCACGCGGCCGTCGCGAGCGCGGTCCGCACGATCGACCAGCCGAGCTCGCCCTGCAGGACGAGCGTGACGACCAGGAAGCACGAAGTCACCGCCATGTAGACGACGAGGACGACCAGCAGCCCGCTGGCGAAGCCGGCGCCGGCGAACAGCCGCGGCGGCACGAGCGGCGCCGCACCGCGGGCCGCGAGGCGCCGCTGGTGCGCCCAGAAGGCCGCGCCCAGCGGGACCGCGGCGAGCAGCAGGGCGAAGGACCACCACGGCCACCCGGACTCGCGGCCGTTGACCAGGGGGACCAGCAGCGCGCAGGTGGTGGCCGACGACAGCACCACCCCGACCACGTCGAGCCGGGGGGCGCTGTCCGACCGGTCCTCGGGGATCCACCGCGCGGCCACGACGGCGAGCACGCAGAGCGGGACGTTGATGAGGAAGGCCGTACGCCAGCCGAGGCCGCCGAGGTCGGCCGCGGTCAGCAGGCCGCCGACCAGCGGGCCGCAGACGCTTCCGACACTGAGGACCGCGCCGAAGACCCCGAAGGCGGCCGGCCACTCCCGGCGCGGGAACAGGGTCGTGACCATGGCCGCGGCCTGCGGCACCATCGCCGCCGCGCCGAGACCCTGGACGACGCGGCCGAGCACGAGGGCCTCACCTGTGGGGGCGGCACCGCACCAGGCCGAGGCCAGGCCGAAGAGGGCCGCGCCGACGACGAAGGTGCGCCGCGTGCCGACGACGTCTCCGCAGCGGCCGCCGGCGACCAGCAGCATCGCGAACGCCAGCAGGTAGCCCGCGAGCGTCCACTGCGTCACGGCGTCCGATGCGCCGAGATCGGCCCGGACGGTCGGCACCATCACCGTCATCATCGTGGCGTCGACGCTGTCCATGAAGGCACCGGTCAGCACCACCGAGAAGGCGAGCCAGCGGCGCCGCGGGGCGACCGCGGTCGCAGTGAGCGGCTCCGTGTCGGCGACGGTCATCGCGGGGCCGCCTCGACGACCCGCAGGTCGACGTGCCCGGGCAGCGGGGCCACCTCGCCCAGATGCTCCAGCTCGGTCAGGTCACCGGACCGACCGACCTCACGGAAGCCGGCGAACTTGTAGGTGACGAACATCGCCCGGTTGCGGTCGGTGGGCACGAACTCCGCGAGCAACCGCACGCCGGCCTCGTGGGCCGTGGTGACCACGTGGCCGAGCAGCACGCCCCCCACGCCCCGGGACATCACCCGGCACGACATCAACAGGAGCTTGAGCCGCCACGCGTCGTCCCCGCGTTCCACCAGGCAGAGACCGATGGTGCCGTAGCTGCCGTAGCGGTCGCTGAGGGTCGCGACGAGCAGGTCGTGGTCGGCGCAGGTGCGCAGCGCGTCGAGCTCGGCGTGGGAGTAGGTGTAGCCGGTGGCGTTGAGCTGGTTGGTCCGCACGGTGAGCTCCTGCGCCCGCTGGAGGTCGTCCTCCGTGGCGGGCGCGATCGTCATCCTCAGGTCGAGACCGGCCAGGAACTCGCCGGCCGGGCCGGCGTGCGACTCCTCGTCGCGGCGCCGGTGCGCGTCGGCGACGTACATCTCCCGACGCCGCCGTGAGTCCTCAGTGACGAACCGCGGCTGCATCTCAGGCCGGTCGAGGAGCGTGCCCGCGTCGACGGCGTCGATGCACAACACCTCGGGCAGCTCGTGTGCGATCTCGTCGCGCTCGAACGGCTGGTCGTCGACGAAGGCCAGGGTGTCGGTGCCGATGTTGATCGCGGCGGCGATCGCTCGCACCGAGGCGGACTTGGCCCCCCACCCGATCTGTGGGGCCACCACGAGGTCGGCCAGGCCGAAGCGCTCCAGCTCGGCCATCGCGGTGTCGTGGTCGTTGCGGCTCGCGACCGCGTTGAGGATGCCACGCTCGTCGAGGCCGCGCATCGTCTCCGCGACCCCAGGGCGCAGCCGCAGCTCGTCGCCCTCCAGCAGGGTGCCCTCCCAGACGGTGTCGTCCAGGTCCCACACCACGCACTTGATCGTGTTCATGCGCTCCTCCAGCTCGTTGCGTACTCCCGGAACACCAGGTCGGCCAGGTTGGTCTGATGCAGCTGGCTCGACCCCTCGATGACCTCCATGACCGCGGCGTCGCCGTGCAGGCGCTGCAGCGGGAACGCCCCACTGCACCCGTGGGCGCCGTGCAGCTGGACCGCGTCGGCCGTGACGCGCGTGGCGGACCGGGCGGCGACGTACTTCGCCATCGACGTGAGGTCCGCGGCGGCCGGGTCGCCGGTCGCGCGTCGCTGCGCTGCGTCGAGGCACTGCAGGCGGGCGCTGCGGTGGTCGACCGCCATGTCGGTGAGCATCCGGCGCACCAGCTGGTGGTCGCCGATGCGGGTGCCGAACTGCTCGTCGCGAGAGGGCGTGGTCGGCGGAGCACCGCACAGCGGCGTCCATCAGCCCGACGCAGCCCCAGGCGACGGTGAAGCGCCCGAGGTCGAGCGCGGTCGCGGCGACCTGCAGGATGCCCAGGCCCCAGCGGCCGATCACGTGGTCGGCCGGCACCCGGACGCCGTCGAGGCGGATGTCCGCGGTCATCGACCCCCGGATGCCGATGAGGTCGCGCACGGGCGTGCGGTGGACGCCCGGGCGGTCGGTCTCGACCAGGACGGCGACGGGTCCCGTGACCGAGCGGGCGACGACGAGGACCAGGTCGGCGCGCTCGGCGTAGGTGGTCCAGCGCTTGGTGCCCGACAGGACCACCTCGTCGCCCTCGCGGCGCACGTCCGTCTCGATCGCGGCGGCGTCGCTGCCGGCCTGCTACTCCGAGAGTGCGAGCGCGGCGATGGTCGCGCCGGAGGCGAGGGCCGGGAGCCACCGTTCGTGCTGCTCGGCGGTACCCCACCGATCCAGGACGTGACAGACCATCGAGTGGACCGTGAGCAGGCTGCGCACCGACGAGCAGGCGCGACCGAGGGCCTCGGCCGCGAGGCCCAGGGTGAGCGGGTCCGCTCCGGAACCGCCGTGGCGGGTCGCGACGTTGAGCCCGAGCGCGCCCGACCCTCCGAGGTCCGCGATCAGGCTCTCGGACGTCGTCTGCTCCCGGTGGATCCGGTCCGCCAGCGGGGCGATCCGCTCGCGGGCGAGGTCGACCACCCGGTCCAGTGCCGCGAGGTCGCCGTCCCGGGGGACGGGACGGTCGGCGACCGCGGTCACGTCGTCGCCTCCACGGAGCGCTTGGCGTCGACGAAGGCGGTCAGCGCCGCGACGGACCGGAAGTTCTTCAGCTCGAGGTCGTCGTTCTCCACGGTGAGGCCGAAGTGGTCCTCGACGAAGACGACCAGCTGCATGGCGAACATCGAGCTGACGAATCCGCGACGGAAGATGTCGTCGTCGTCGGCGAGCTGGTCGACCGGCAGGAAGTGTGCGAGGTAGCCGATGATCTCGTGACGGGTGTCCATGGTTGGTCCTCCTGTTGGGTGTTGTCGCCCCTGGGGGCGTTGGTCAGGCGTAGCGGTGGAAGCCGCGGCCGGTCTTGCGGCCGAGGTGGCCGGCGTCGACCATGCGGCGCAGCAGCGGGGCGGGGCGGTACTTGTCGTCGCCGAAGGCGTCGTGCAGCACCTCCACGGACTTCAGGATCGTGTCGAGCCCGATCATGTCCGCGGTCTCCAGCGGCCCCATCTTGTGCCCGAAGCAGTCCGGAAGATCCGGTCGACCTCGGCGGGCGCGGCGACGCGTTCCTGCACGAGGAAGATCGCCTCGTTGATGGTCAGCATCAGCACGCGGTTGGACACGAAGCCCGGGCGAGTCCTCGACGAGGATGCCTCCTTGCCCATCCCGGCGAGGAAGCGGCGGGCCGCGCGATGGTGTCGTCGCTGGTGTGGAAGCCGCGGATGACCTCGACGATCGGCTTGGCCGGCACCGGGTTCATGAAGTGCATGCCGACCACGCGCTCGGGGCGCGCGGTCACCGAGCCGACGCGAGTGATCGGGATGGCGGAGGTGTTGACGGCGAAGACCACGTCGGGCCGGCAGATCCGGTCGAGCTCGGGTAGAGCGCCTTCTTGACGTCCCAGTCCTCGGTGACGTTCTCGACCACGAAGTCGGCGGCGGCCATCTCCTCGAGGTCGGTCACCAGGCTGATGCGCTCCATCGTCTCGTCGATGTCGACGCGCACGCCGGTGAAGAGGGCCATGCCCCGCAACTGGCTGCGCACCGTGGCACGGCTCTGCTCGAGGACCGCCTCGGACACGTCGGCCAGCACCACGCGGTGGCCGGTGGTGGCCAGGCTCTGGGCCACGCCGCAGCCCATCACGCCGGCACCGACGACACCCACCGTGGGAAGCGGACGGCGGGGGCGTTGGCCTGCGCCCCGGTCGTGGGGCTCTCGGTCAGGCTGGTCATCACTGCTCCTTGGTCGCGTAGAGGTTGTGGATGTCGGTGCCGACGTAGAGGTCGTCCTGGATCGCGGTCACCCGGAAGCCCGCCGCTCGAGGTCGGCCGTGAGCCGGGCGACGCGGCCGTCGTCGCCGTCGTGGACCTCGGCGACGACCTGGCGCACGAGCGGCCAGTGCTCCTCGTCGATGCCGGCGAAGACGGCCTCCTCGGCCTTCTGGACGTCGACCTTCAACAGGTCGATGCGGTCGACGCCCTGCTCGCGCACGACGTCGCTGAGCCGGCGCAGCGGGAGGTCGTAGGTCGTGGCGGTGAAGCGCACGTCGAGCAGCTCCTCGCTGACCTCGGCGAGCTCGCTGGCCTCGGTGTTTCCGAGGCGCTCCTGGTTGGCGATGATCGCCCGGAGGTTGCGCTTCTCCTCGTCCTCGTCGGGGGCGAGCGTGGACATGCCCGAGCTGCGCGGGTAGAAGGCGAGCTGCGCCCGCCCTCGGTGTCCGACAGGCCGATCTCGAAGACCGTGGCGTCCACGCCGTGGCGGGCCAGGTTGTCGCGCAGGTGCTCCGCCATCGGCGGGGCGGGCTCGAAGGTGAGCAGCCGCACGTCGGCGGCCTCGGCGCTGGCGAAGAGCGAGAAGAGGCCGATGTTGCCGCCGACGTCCACGACCGTGGCGCCGGGCTCGATGCGCACGCCGTGGCGGACGTAGCCGCGGTGCTCGAAGATGTCGTCGTAGAAGTGGCGGGTCTCGGCCTCGTTCTGCTGGCTCACGACCATCCCGTTGGGCAGGGTCAGCAGGTTGGCGCCGGCCTCACGGTGGCCGGCCTCGACCTCCTCGCCGCGCACCAGCGCGGCCTGCTCGCGGACGGTGGGGTGCTCGTAGACCTCGCGCAGCGTCAGGTGGGTGCCGAACTCGCGGCGGATCCGCAGCGCGAGCCGCGAGGCGAGCAGCGAGTGCCGCCGAGGTCGAAGAACGCCACGTCGAGCGGGGCGGGTCCGTCGAGGTCGAGCAGGCGATCCCACAGGCCCGCGACGGTCGCCACGACGGCGTCGGCGAGGCGTCACGGGAGGCCCGGTGCTGCCGCGTCGGCCTCGCCGGCGGCCAGGACGCGGTCACGCGCCCGCAGCAGCACGGCGGTGTCGGCCTCGGGCTGGAACGGGTGGCGCATCGAGGCGACGACACCGTCGGTGCCGCGGACCTCGCTGGCCATCGAGCTCAGGCTCTGGCCGGGACCGATCTCGAGCAGCAGCTGGTCAGCGGGGACCGCGGCGAGGGAGCGACCCCACTGCACGGGGCTGCAGAGGTGCGGCCCCAGTAGCCGGGGTCGAGCGCGTCGGCCTCGGTCATGGGTGCGCCGGTGACGTTGGAGAGGTAGGCGATCCGCGGCGCCCGGGTGGTGATGCCGCCGGCGACCGCCGCGAGGCCGGCCGCGACCGGCTCCATCATCGGCGTGTGGAAGGCGTACGACGACGCCACGGCGCGATGGGTGAGCCCGCGGGCCGTGGCCCGCTCGGCGACCTCGGCGACCGCCGCGGGATCACCGGCGACGACGGTCAGGCCGGCGTGTTGGCACCGCTGACCCAGACGTCGCCGACCAGCAGGTCCTCGACCTCGGCGACGCCGGCGCCGAGGGCGAGCATCGCGCCGCGCGGGGCCGCGCGCAGCTCGCCGGCCCGGTGGCCCACGAGCCGCAGCGCGTCGTCGAGCTCGAGCACGCCGGCGACGGTGGCGGCGACATACTCGCCGAGGCTGTAGCCGGCCATCAGCGACGGCTGCACCCCCAGCCGGCCCAGACACGGGTCAGGGCGTACTCGACGGTGAACAGCGCCGGCTGGGCGACGGCGTCGTCGACGTCGCGCACCGCGTCGTGGAGCGCCCGAGCAGCGCGCGCAGGTCGAGCGTGTCGGCGGTGCCCGTCGCGGCGAGCACCGGCCTGACGTCGACGCCGCAGTCGCGGCGCAGGACGGTGGCGCAGTGGTCGATGGTCTCGGCGAACACGGGGTGGTCGCGAGAGTCCGGCGCCCATCCCGAGGTGGTGGTCCCCCAGGCCGGGGAAGAGGAACGCGACGCTGGTCGCGCGGGCGGGCCGGGGAGTCGGCTCCGGCGCGCAGGTGTCGTGCGTGGTCATGCTGGTCGCTCCTTCGCGTGGTGCGCGGTCGTGGCGCAGGTCGTGGGTCGGGTCGTCGGGTCGGGTCAGTCGAGGGGGACCCGGAGAGGGCGAGCTCGATCTCCTCGTCGGTCAGGTCGCGCTCGTGGGACGCTCCCGGCCGGCGAAGTGCGTCGCGCGGGCCGTCGGCCCACCGAGCTCGTCGCCCATCAGCCGCGCCATCTCCTCGGGCGTGGGAGCGTCGAACGCGACGGTCGTCGGGAGGTCGAGCCCGGTGCTGGCGCAGAGCCGGTTGCGCAGCTCGACGGCCATCAGGGAGTCGAGCCCGACGCTGCGCATCGAGGTCGTCGGCGACACGTCGGCGACCGATCCCAGGCCCAGCACGCCGGCCACCTCGGACCGGACCAGCTCGAGCAGGACGCCGTGGCGCTCCGCGGGCGGCAGGTCGGCCAGGCCGTCGCCGACGGCATCGGCCAGCGCCTCCTCGGCGCGCCCCGGTCGGCTCGGCGTCGGCCGGGCGAGCAGCGCCAGCAGGGGCGACGCAGCCGGGTCGAGCCGGTGCGGTCGGTGCGCGCGGCGACGAGCCCGGCGTGGCCGGACCGCAACGCGCGGGCGAGTGCGGCACCGAGGTCGTCGTGCGCCAGGGGCAGCAGCCCGCTCCGCGATCCGTTCGCGGGCGGCGTCGGGCAGGCGTGCGAGCATCCCGGTAGCTGCCTGGTCGACCGGCCCGAGCGCGAGGCTGAGACCGGGCATGCCCGCTGGACCCGATCGCGCACCAGCGCGTCGAGCGCAGCGTTCGCGGCGGCGTAGGTCGACTGGCCAGCACCGCCCAGCGTGCCGGCCACCGACGAGTACGCCACGAAGAGCGCTGAGCGGCTCGTCGGCCGTCTCTTCGTGCAGCAGCTGGGCGGCCGTGGCCTTGGGGCGCAGCACCGCTGCCGCACGCGCGGGGTCCTGCCCCTCGAGGCGGCCGTCGTCGACGACGCCGGCGAGGTGGTACACCGCGGTCAGCGGACGCTCGAGGCCTGCCACGAGCCGGCGTACGTCGTCACGGTCGGCGACGTCGCAGGACACCAGGTCCACCGAGCGAGCACCGGCCTCGCGCAGCCGCGCGGCCAGGCCCGTCGGGGTCTGCCTGCGCGCCGGTCCTCGACGCGAGCACGAGGTGCCGCACGCCGTGGTCGGCGACCAGCCGCGTCGCGAGGTCGCGGGCGAGGTCGCCCGAGCCACCGGTGACCAGGACCGTGCCGTCCGCGTCGAGCCGGCGCAGGAGGGTCAGCACGAGCTTGCCGACGTGGTGCCCGCCAGACATCACACGCAGCACCTCCGAGGCGCGGGAACGTGGCCGGCCACCAGCGGGAGCGGGCCGACGTGGCCCTGCTCCAGGAGCCGGGCCACGGCTGGAGCATCCGCTGCACCTCGGCGGGGCGTTGTCCATCAGGTCGAAGGGCCGATAGGCCACCCCCGGGTGGGACGGGCCACCTCGTCGGCGTCGCGCAGGTCGGTCTTGCCGATCTCGAGGAACGAGCCGCCCTCGCGGACCAGGTCCAGGGACTCGTCGATCATGTCGCCGGTGAGGGAGTTGAGCACGACGTCCACCGGGGCCCAGCCGGCTGAGAATCCCGGCGCCCGCGAGGTCGCCAACCGGTCGGGGATCAGCCCAGGGGTTCGAGGCGTCCCACTTGGGGGGCTCGCCGTCGCGAGCGCCTCGGCGCCGAGATGGCGGGCGAGGGCGATGGCGGCCATGCCGACGCCACCCGCGCCTGCGTGCACCAGGACCCGCTGGCCGGCACGGAGGCCGGCCAGGTCGACCAGGCCGTGGTAGGCGGTGAGGTAGGCGAGCGGGACGGTCGCCGCCTCGGCGTCGGTGAGCCGGTCGGGCACCCGGACGACGAGCGTGCGTCGGTGACGACCTCGGTCGCCATCGAGCCGACGGCCAGCCCCATGACCCGGTCGCCCACGGCCACGTGGTCGACCTCGGGACCGGCGTCGACGACGACGCCGGCGCACTCCAGACCCAGGCCAGGGGTCCGGACGACGCCGAGCAGGTTCAGCGCGTCGCGGAAGTTCACGCCGCATGTGTGGACCTCGACGCGGACGTCGTGCGGTCCGAGGCCGGTCCGGGCGAGCGGGACGACGGCCAGCCGGTCCAGGCGGCCCCCGTCGGTGGCACGACCTGCCACGGGCCGTCCTCCAGAGGGACGAGGAGGTCGTCGCCGACGTCGCGCAGCCGCGGGGCGAGCAGCGGGCCGCCACGGACCGCGAGCTCCGGCTCCTCGGTGCCGGCCGCCATGGCCAGCAGCGGGTCCAGATCCGGGTGCTGCGCGGAGCGGTCGAGGTCGAGGATCCGCACGGAGCGGGTCGGCACCTCCTGGCGCCACGAGCGCACCAGTCCCCAGACCGCCGCACCGGCCGGGTCGCGGAGCCGGTCCCCCGCATCGACGCTGACGCTGCCCCGCGTAGCACGAGCACGTCCGCGTCGTCGTCCGCGAGGGCCTGCAGCTCGACCAGCGCCGCCGCGACACGGTCCTCGGGCCGCCCTCCCCGCGTGAGGTCGACGACGACCGGGCGGTCACCGCCGCCGTCGGAGCGCCCGTCGACCGGGATCCATTCGGTGCGCAGGAGCATGTCGCCGGTGCGGCCGAGGTCGATCTCGTCGGGACGTACCGGCCGGGTGGCGACGACGAGGTCCACGAGCAGCTCCTCGCGCGGCCCGACGAGCTCCACCCGGACGCCGGCACCGGTGCGCTCGGCGCGCACGTCGACGACGTCGCCGGGGAGCCGGTGGACCCTGACATCGTCGAACGAGACCGGGACCTCGACCGCGGAGTCGGTGACCCGAGGAGGCGTCGTGCGCAGGACCGCGCCGTCCAGCGTCCAGACCGTCCAGCCCGCCGAGCACGTGCAGCGCGGCGTCAAGGGGGGCCGGATGGAGGCGGAAGCCGTGATCGCCGTCGGCGGCGTCGCGGTGGTCCGGCAGCCGGACACGGCCGGCGGAGCTGCCCTCGCCGCCCTGGAGCGACTCGAGGCCGGCGAAGGCGTCGCCGTAGCCGATGCCGCGGCGGCCGAGCGAGGCACGCAGCGCCGCAGGGTCGACGGGTTCGCCGTGCGCGGTGCACGCGATCGGCGGCGTGGCGCGCCGCCGGGGCGGCGGAGGCGTGCAGCCGCCAGGAGCCGTCGCCGGTGGGCGACGCGGGACGCGACCAGAGCTCGACCCGCTGGTCGGCGCCGTGGTCGACCATGGCCTGCAGGTCGCCGCGTCGTCGTCCAGCACCAGCGGACGGTGCAGGTGCAGCGAGCGGACGTCGTCGGCGCCGGCGAGCTCCGCGGCGGTCACCGCCAGCTCCAGGAGGGCGGTTCCGGGGACCAGGACGAGCCGAAGCACGGTGTTCGCCGAGCTACGGCGTCTCGCGCACGCTGATCCGGCCGGTCACGATCGTGCGGTCCTCGCTGGCGACCGGCACGACGTGGTGCAGCCACGGGTGACCGGTGCGGTCGGCGCGCCACCGGGGCGGTCACCGGCGACCGGGTCGATCCACAGCCGCTCCCGCTGGAACGGGTAGGTCGGCAGGTCCACGGGAGAGACGTCCGGCTCGGTGACCGACGTGAGGTCGACGCCGACACCGAGGGTGTGGGCGGTCCCGAGCGCGGCGAGGTCGGCGGCGCGCTCGTCGTCGGCGAGGCGGGGATCCGGCCCGACGCGGGACCGCGGCCCCTCGGGCGGCTGCCGTACCGGCCACCGAGGCGGACAGGACGGAGGTCGGACCCGCACTCCAGCGTCGTGCGCACCCCTGCGTCGACCAGGGCCTGCACGGCGTCGGCGAAGCGCACGGGCTCGCGGACCTGGCGCACCCAGTACCCCGGGTCGGCACGCCCTCGCCCGGGGCAGGGAGGAGGTGATGACCTCGCCCGTCCGGTGCTGACCATGGGGATGTCGGGAGCGTGGAAGGCGCACGACGCGGCCACCTCGGCGTACTCCTCGAGCATGTCGTCCATGTGGTGGCTGTGGAAGGCGTGCGACACCTTCAGGCCGCGGGCGCGCCGGTCGCGGGCCGAGACCTCGGCGACCAGCTCGGCGACCGCGTCGCGGTCGCCGCTCACCACGACCTGGCGCTCGCCGTTGACGCCGGCCAGGCCCAGCCGCCCGGCGTGGGCGCGAGTGCCTCGGCGGCCTCGTCGACGCTGAGCTCGAGCGAGGCCATGGCGCCGTCGGCCCGGCAGGCCTGCATGAGCCGGCCCCGGGCGGTGACGAGCCGCGCGGCGCAGTCGATGCCGAGGACCCCGGCGACGTGGGCCGCGGCGACCTCGCCGATCGAGTGACCCACCACGAACAGCGGGTCGACGCCGCGGTCCTGCCCGGCGCGCGCCGCGGCGACGTGGAAGGCGAAGAGGGCCGGCTGGGTGAGGGCGGTCTCGTGGATCCGCGCCGCCAGGTGCACGTCCTGGGCACGGAGCACCTCGGACAGCCGGCCCGACGTGGTCGTCGAGGGCTCGGCGAGCGAGTCGAAGGTCGCGCCGAGGCCTGGTCCCGGCGCAGCAACGAGCCCATCCGCTCTCGCTGCGATCCCTGGCCAGGGAAGAGGAGGGCCACCGGCCCGCTGCCCGCTGTGCCCCGGACCAGACCCGGGCCGGCCGGTCGATGGCCAGCGCGTCGAGGCGCTGGCAGGCGACAGCCGACGACGCGACGACCGCGGCCCGCACCGGGTAGTGCTCGCGGTGCCGCGCGGCCGTGGCCGCGACCGCGGCCAGGTCGACGCCGTCACCGGCGTCCTGCCCACGCACCCACGCCGCCCACCGCGACGCCTGCTCGCGCAGCGCGCGCTCGTCACGGCCCGGGACCGCCGCCAGCACCGGGCGGTCGCCGGCCGGGCCTGGACGGGCAACGTGTCGACGGCGCCCTCGGCGGGGGCCTCCTCGACCACCAGGTGCGCATGCGTGCCCAACAACCCGAACGACGGCACAGCCGCCCGACGCACCCGCTGACCCCGCGGCCACGGCACCGGCTCCTGCACCAACCGCAACGGCGAGTACGACCACTCCACGTGGGACGACGGCGCCCCCGCGTGCAACGTCCGCGGAATAACCCCGTGCCGCAACGCCGGACCACCTCAACAGCCCCAACGCCCCACAGCAGCTGCGCATGACCCAGGTTCGACTCGACGACCCCAACCCACGGCCGCGAACGCCCCCCCGAACGCCTCCGCCAACGCACCCGCCTCGATCGGGTCACCCAGCGACGTCCCCGTCCCGTGCGCCTCCACCAGGTCCACCCCGTCCACCGACAGACCCAACAGCTCCAACGCCTGCTCCACCACCCGCTGCTGGGCCGGACCGTTCGGCGCCGTCAGACCCTGACCTCGACCGTCCTCGTTCACCGCCGCACGCCGCAGCACCGCCCACCCCCGATCACCCATCACGACGCGCAGCCGACAACCGCTTCAACACCACCACGCCACAGCCCTCGGCCCAGCCCGCACCATCCGCACCATCCGCGAACGACTTGCACCGACCATCACGAGCCATCCCCCGCAACCGCGAGAACTCCACGAACTGCTGCGGCGTCGACATGACCGTCACCCCATCCGCCGACGCCATGTCAGACTCACCCGAACGAACGACGCAACGCCAGCTGCACCGCCACCAACGACGACGAGCACGCCGTGTCCACCGTCAACGACGGACCCTGCAGACCCCACACGTACGACACCCGACCGGAGATCACGCTCATCTGTTCCCCGTGCTGGCGTAGCCGTCGAAGGCGTCGAGCCCGTGCCGGAAGTAGTCCGAGCTCAGGGCGCCCATGAAGACGCGGGCCCATGAACCCTCCCGAGGACTCCCGGGACCACAGCCCCACGCTCCAACGCCTCCGCGACACACTCCGGCACGGACGCTGCTGCGGGTACGTCGCCCGCGCCTCCGCGGAGAGATCCCGAAGAACTCCGCATCGAAAGCCTCCACACCCTCCACGAACCGCCCTGGTCCGCATACGACTTCCCAACCGCATCCGGATCCGAATCCAGCAGGTCGAGCCCGACCACCGCGACGGGAAGGGACCCAACGCGCGACCCTGCGCGAACACCTCACACAGCTCCTCCGGCGACCGAAACCCACCCGGAGCACGACACGCCATCGACACCACCGCCACCGGTTCGCACCGCGACGCACGCTCCACCTCCAGCGCACGCTCCGCCTCCACCAACGCACCGCAGTGCGGCGCAGGTAACCCTCAAACGAGAAAGCTCGGACTCGGTCATCGGTTCTTCCCCAGCTCCTGTCGAGGAAGCTCAAGAGGTCGTCGGTGTGTCCAGCGACGTCGGGCCGCCGGACCCCGTGCCGACCGCGACGGGCTCGCGGACGGGGGCGGCGGCCGGCTCGGGCGCACCGGGGGGGACGCGCCCAGGTCGAGCCGCTTGAGCACCAGACCGGCGATCTGCCGGGGTGCTGGGTAGTCGAAGGCGAGGGTGGCCGGCAAGCTTGACGCCCGACCGTGCCGAGAGTCGGCGCCGGCAAGCCGACGGCCATCGACAGACTTCGAAGCCGAGGTCCTTGAGGACCTGGGTGGGTGCCACGGGCGAGGCTGGCGCTAGACCCCGGCGACGGCGGCCACCTCGGCCGCGACGACGTCGAGCACCGCGCGCTCACGCTCGGGCTCGGGCAAGCTCGGCCACCTCGTCGCCGAGTCCGCGCGTCGCCACCGCACCCTCCTGATCGCCCTCGAGCGGTGCGGGGCGTTTCACGAGCGCGCGCAGGATGCCCGGCACGGCCTCACCGTCGGCCGCCTGCTGCTCCAGCGCAGCCAGGTCGAGCCGGACCGGGGCCAGCGCGGGCGCACCGTGGCGCAGCGCCGCGTCGAAGGGCTGAGGCCGTGGCGGACGCTGAGAGCCCGCGATGCCCTGACGGCGCATCCGCTTGCGGTCGGCCCCCCAGAGGTGCGCGGTCATGCCGACCCCTGTGGGTTGCCAGAGCCCCCCAGGGCAGAACTGGTCACGGGCAGCCCTTCTCCCCGCGCGCGCCGATGCCGCGAGCACGTCCAGCGCGTGGTTCGCAGCGGCGTACGTCGACTGGCCGGGCGAGCCGGGCGCCGCCGGCGGCCGATGAGAAGAGCACCAGCGCGGACAGGTCGAGGTCGGCGGCGCGCTACCACCAGGGCCTGGGCTGCGACCGTCTTGCCCCCGAGCACTGCCGCGAGGCGCGCCGGGGTACTGGTCGGCCAGCAGGCCGTCGTCCAGCACACCGGCGAGGTGGAGGACAGCGCTCCACGGACGCCGGCTGGCGTGGGCCAGCAGGTCGTCGAGCTGGGCGGCGTCGGAGACGTCGCACGCCAGGATCGCGACCTCCTCGGCGCCTGCCACGGAGAGCTCGGCGCGCAGCTCGGCGGCACCAGGTGCTGCCTCGCCGCGCCGCGAGGTGATCACCAGGTGTCGCACGCCGTAGGTGCGGACGAGGTGGACGGCCAGCGCCCGTCCGATCTCGCCGGTGCCGCCGGTGAGGAGGACGGCACGATCGGGATCGGGCACCCACGACCGGGCCTCGCCCCCGTCGGCCCGCTCGAGGCGCGGGGCCCGCAGCTCGCCACCGCGCGCGAGCACCTCGGGCTCGCCGAGCGGGGCGAGGGCCGCGAGGAGATCGTCCGTGCCGGCGTCCCGGTCGAGGTCGACCTGGCGCAGGACGAGGTCGGCCGCCTCTGAACGGGCGGACCTGGTCATGCCCCAGACCGCGGCCGCGGCGATGTCGACATCGCCGGCGCGCGTGATCCCCACCGCACTGGCGGCCTCGGTCACGACCGTCACCGGGACGGCGGGTGCCCAGGCGAGCACGCGCTGCAGCGTGGCGAGCGCGTCGCCGGACGCGTCCGTCACCCCGCCCGCGGGCCGGGTCAGGTCGAGGACCACGTGGGAGGCCCGGCCCTCGGCGACGTCGGCCGCCGCTGCGTCCAGGTCGTCGACGCGGCTCGCCCGGTCGGCCAGCAGGTCGGCTGCCCGGCCGCTGCCGACGACGGTCAGCCGTGCGGCGTCGCGCACCGCCAGCTCCTCGGCGGTGACAGCCAGGTGGTGCGGCCCGACCGCGTAGAGGTCACTGGTCTGGCGGGCGGCGCGGATCTGGTCGGGGGTCGCCTGGCGCAGGGCCAGGGCCCCGGCGGCGAGGACCAGGCGGCCGTCGGGGTCGGTCATCGTCAGGCGCACGGCACCGTCGCCGTCGGGCTCGGCCCGCACCAGCAGCCGCTCCGCGCCGGTGCGGCCCACCCGGACGTTGCTCCACTCGAAGGGCAGCAGCACCGCGCCCTCGTCGGCGACGGCCACGCCGCTGGCCCTGATCGTGTGCAGCGCGGCGTCGAGCAGCGCGGGGTGGGCGAGGAAGTCCGAGGCGCCCACGCCGTCGGGAGCGCGACCTGACCGAGCCCGTGCCCGCGGCTGACCAGCCCGACCAGGCCCTGGAAGGCATGGCCGTAGTGGATGCCCTGCGCCTCGAAGGCGTCGTACGTCGTCGCGACGTCGACGGCCGCGGCGCCCTGGCGACCAGGAGGTCGGCTCGGGCAGCGAACCGGCTGCGGTGAGGCGACCCGACGCGTGCTGGGTCCACTCGCCGTCCTCGAGGGCGGCGCCGACCAGATCTCGACGCGGTGGTCGTCCTCGTCAGGCGTGCGCACCACCGGCGGTCGGCCCGGGTCCTCCCCCGCGCCGAACGGGCGCGCCAGGCTCAGTGATACGACCTCGTCGGCACCCACGCAGGGCCGGCCGCCAGCGCCAGCTGAGCAGGCCGGTCGGTACGCAGCGAGCCGAAAACCTGGTGGTGGGCCAGCCACGGAAGGTCCGGGGGTCGGTGCGGCCGGTGAGCACCGTGCGGCGGTCGCCCGCCACGGTCTTCGCCGCAGCGGGCAGGGTGGAGAGCTCGGCCAGGGAGCCCGTCGACGTCCGTCGGGTGCCTGCCCATCCAGAAGCGGGTGCGCTGGAAGGCGTACGTCGGCAGCAGCGCGACGCGTCCGGCGGGGACCAGACCGTCCCACGGCACCTCGACGCGACGTGGAGAGCGCCGGCCGCGGCCAGGAGCCGGGCACGGGACCCGTCGCCGCGCAGCAGGGGCCGGTCTGGACGCCGCCGCGGTCGGCGACCGCGTCGGAGAGCGCCATCGACAGGACCGGGTGGGCGCTGACCTCACGAAGGCGGTGTGGCCGGTGCCGATCACTGCTCGACGACCCGGCCGAACTGCACGCGCTCGCGCAGGTTGCGAGCCGAGTAGTCACCGTCCAGCTCCCTGCCCTCGGCCTCGCGGCCGAGCACGGTCGAGTGGAACGCGACCGTCGTGGCCGTCGGGGCGAGCCCGGCGAACCGCTCGCGCAGCCCGGCAGCAGCGGGTCCATCTGGGCGTTGTGCGAGGCGTAGTCGACGTTGACCTTGCGGCAGAACGTGTCGGCCCCGGCCAGCGGGCGACCAGCTCGTCGACCGCGTCGTCGTCGCCGGAGACCACCGTCGAGGAGGGCGAGTTGACCGCCGCGACGGAGAGGCGCTCGCCGTAGCCGGGGCGAGGATCTCCTCCACGGCCTCCACGGGCTGCTCCACCAGGGCCATCGCCCCGTTGCCGCTGACCGAGCGCACGGCGCGCGAGCGCTCGACGGCCAGCAGTGCACCCTCCTCGAGGCTGAGCGCGCCGCTGACCACGGCGGCGACGACCTCACCCTGGCTGTGGCCGACGACGGCCGCGGCTCGATGCCGTTCGCCCGCCAGCTGGCCGTCAGCGCGACGCCCATCGTGAAGAGCGCGGGCTGCACCACGTAGACGGCGTCGGGGTCGACGCCCTCCTGGGCGTGCCAGCGAGGACGTCGCGCACGCTCCAGCCGGCGAGCCGGCCGATGACCTCGTCGCGCTCCTCGACCGCCGCACGGAAGGCGGGGTCGGTGGCGAGGAGCTCGCGCCCATGCCGAGCCACTGCGAGCCCTGGCCGGGGTAGACGAAGACCACCTTGCCCTGCTCGGTCGCACGGCCCGTGGCGGCTCGGGGTCCGGGCGGTCGGTGGCCAGGGCGTCGAGGCGCTCGGCCAGCTCGACAGCCGACGATGCGACGACCGCGCCCCGCACCGGGTGGTGCTCGCGGTGCCGTGCGGCCGTCGCCGCCCCGCGCCCAGGTCCACCCCGTCCCCCGCGCCTGCGCACGCACCCATGCCCGCCCAGCGCGACGCCTGCTCACGCAGCGCGACCTCGTCGCGGCCCGGACCGCCACCAGCACCGTCTGCTGTGGGCGTCGTCGTCGAGCGGTCCACCTCGTCCAGCTCCTTCGCGTCGTCCTGATCGGTCTGGTCGTCCTGATCGGTCTGGTCGGGCTGGTCGCTCGCCCGTCGGGCGCCCGGCGTCCCAGGAGCTCTCCTCGACGGCGTCCTCGGCGGGGGCCTCCTCGACCACCAGATGCGCATAGGTGCCCGACAACCCGAACGACGACACACCCGCCCGACGCACCCGCTCACCACGCGGCCACGCCACCGGCTCCTGCACCAACCGCAACGGCAAGTCCCCCACTCCACATGGGACGACGGCCCCCGCCGTGCAACGTCCGCGGAATCACCCGTGCCGCAACGCCAGGACCACCTTCAACAGCCCCAACACACCCGCAGCAGCCTGCGCATGACCCAGGTTCGACTTCGACGACCCCAACCACAACGGCCGCGAACGCCCCCCGAACACCTCCGCCAACGCACCCGCCTCGATCGGGTCACCCAACGACGTACCCGTCCCATGCACCTCCACCAGGTCCACCCCGTCGACCGACAGACCCGACAGCTCCAACGCCTGCTCCACCACCCGCTGCTGAGCCGGACCGTTCGGCGCCGTCAGACCCTGACTACGACCGTCCTGGTTCACCGCCGCCGCCGCAGCACCGCCCACACCCGATCACCATCACGACGCGCCGCCGACAACCGCTTCAGCACCACCCACGCCACAGCCCTCGGCCCACCCCGCACCATCCGCACCCTCAGCAAACGACTTGCACCGACCATCACGAGCCATCCCCCGCAACCGCGAGAACTCCACGAACTGCTGCGGCGTCGACATCACCGTCACACCACCCGCCAACGCCACATCACACTCACCCGAACGCAACGACGCCAACGCCAACTGCACCCCCACCAACGACGACGAGCACGCCGTGTCCACCGTCAACGACGGACCCTGCAAACCCCACACATACGACACCCGACCCGAGAGGATGCTTGAAGGCGTAGCCGGTGCTGATGTAGCCGTTCATCAGCCACATGTCGTGGGTCTGCGGCCCGTAGTCGGTGTTCATCGCGCCCATGAAGACGCCGGTCCGCGACCCCTCCAGGGACCCCGGCACCACACCCCCACGCTCCAACGCCTCCGCCACACACTCCAACACCAGACGCTGCTGCGGATCCATCGCCCGCGCCTCCCGCGGAGAGATCCCGAAGAACTCCGCATCGAAGTCCTCCACCCCCTCCACGAACCCGCCCTGGTCCGCATACGACTTCCCCACCGCATCCGGATCCGGATCCACCAGGTCCAGACCCGACCACCGCGACAGGAAGGGACCCCCCACCACGTCACGCCCCTGCGCGAACACCTCCCACAACTCCTCCGGCGTCCGCACCCCACCCGGAGCACGACACGCCATCGACACCACCGCCACCGGCTCACACCGCAACGCACGCTCCGCCTCCAGCGCACCCTCCGCCTCCACCAACGCACCCGCAGTACGACGCAGGTACCCCTCCAGACGAGAAACCTCGGACTCAGTCATCGCGATCGCCTTCCATCAGGTCGACAGTTCGTTCATTCGGTGCAGTCGGTGCCGTCGGCACGTCGACCGGTGCCTGCTCGACGAGCAGGTGGACGTTGGTCCCGCTCAGCCCGAAGGCCGAGATCCCCGCACGCCGCGGACGATGTGCGTCGACGGGCCACGGGGCGAGCTGGTCGACGACCTCCACTCCGAGGTCGTCCCAGTGCAGGTGCGGGTTGCGGGGTGAGCTGTGGCGGGTCGCTGGCAGCGCGCCGTGGCGCAGTGAGGCCAGTACCTTGCAGAGCCCGGCGATCCCCGCGGCGGCCTCGAGGTGCCCGATCACGGACTTGGCGGTGCCGAGCCGCAGCGGGCCGACCTCCTCGCGCGGGCCGTACGCCGCGGCGAGGGCGTTGACCTCGATCGGGTCGCCCAGGGGGGTGCCGGTGCCGTGGCACTCGACGTAGTCCACGGAGTCGGCCGCGATGCCTGCGACGTCGAGCGCTCGGCGGATCACCCGCTGCTGCGAGACGCCGTTCAGCGCGGTGATGCCGCTGCTCGTGCCGTCGTGCATGACGGCACTGCCCAGCAGCACGCCGAGCACCGGGGCGCCGGCGGCGAGCGCGTCGAGAGCCGCATGAGGACCGCGACGCCGGCGCCCTCGCCTCGACCGTAGCCGTCGGCGGAGGCCGAGAAGGTCTTGCTCCGTCCGTCGGAGGCCAGTGCCCCCGCCTGCCCGAGGGCGTCGAACATGCCCGCGTCGGCGATCGCCTGGGCGCCGCCGGCCAGCGCGAGGTCGCACTCGCCGGCGAGCAGCGACTCGCGTGCCACGTGCACGGCGGCCAGCGAGGAGCTGCACGCGGTGTCGACGGTGTACGCAGGTCCCTGGGTGCCGAGGTGGTGGGCGATGCGCCCGGCGGCGAAGCTCGCCAGCCGCCCGGTGAGGGAGTGCAGGTCGCCGGAGCCGGCGGCGTACTCCGCGCCGGCGCTGCCGATGAAGACGCCGGTGCTCGTCCCCGGCAGGGACCCGGGCACCACGCCGGCCTGCTCGAGCGCCTCCCAGGCGGTCTCGAGCAGCAGTCGGTGCTGGGGGTCCATCGCGACCGCCTCGCGCGGGCTGATGCCGAAGAAGCCGGCGTCAAGCCGTCGACGTCGTCGAGCAGCGAGGCGAGCGCGGGACCCGTGCCCACGGCGGGCTGGCGTCCGCCGAACCGGGTCGGCGGGACCTCCACGACGGTGTCGGCACCGTCCACGAGGACCTCCCACAGGGAGTCCAGGTCGTGGGCGCCCCCGGGCATGCGCAGCCCCACGCCCACGACGGCGACGGCGTCGTCGGCCGTGACGGGCGCGGTGCGCGAGGACGCGCTCGGGACCATCCGACGCCCGGCGTCCGGCACCTGCTCGAGCACCCAGTCGGCAGCGCGCGGACGGTCGGCCGGTCGAAGGTGATGGTGCGCGGCGCGGGGACCGAGGTGCGCCGGGTGAGCCGTTGACTGATCGCGACGGCCATCATCGAGTCGACTCCCAGGTCCTTCAGGCCGCGGTCGGCGTCGAGGGTCGCCGGGTCGGCCGGGCTTGAGCACGGCCGCGACCTCCTCGCGCGCCACCGCCAGCGCCGTCGCGGCACGGTCCTCGGCGGGGAGCGCCGCCAGCTGCGCCAGCACGTCGTCGGCACCGTCGTCGGTCTCACCGGCGGTGAGCGGGCCTGCGGGATGTCGCGCAGCAGCGCGCGGTGACCTGCGGCACCGTAGGCGGCACCGGCCTCGGGCCAGGAGACGTCGGCGACCACGGCTGACCTGCCGGCACCGACCACACCAGCCAGCGCGGACAGCGCCCGCCGCGGCAGCAACGGCACCAGTCCGGCGCGGCGCAGCTGGGCTCCCTTGGCCCCCGACGCCATGCCGGGGCCGTCCCACGGCCCGAAGGCGATGCTGGACGCGGGGAGCCCGGCCGAGCGGCGGCGCGCGGCCAGGCCGTCCAGGGCGGCATTGGCGGCGGCGTAGGTCGCCTGCCCGTGGTTGCCGAGCACGCCGACGACCGAGGAGACGAGCACGAAGGCGTCGAGGTCGAGGTCGGCGGTGAGCTCGTCGAGCAGGACCGCTCCCCTCAGCTCCGGGTCGGCCACGGCCGGACCGAGGCAGCGTCCACGTCGGGCAGCAGCCGATCGTCGAGGACGCCGGCGCCGTGGACGACCGCGCTCGGGGTCAGGCCCGCGTCGGCCAGCCCGGCCAGGAGCCCCTGCACCACCTCGCGGTCGGTGACGTCGCAGGAGCGGGCGTGCACCCGAACGGCTCGGCGTCGACCGTCCAGCCGGCGCGAGACCAGCACCACGTCGTCGGCGCCGTGGCGCGCGAGCCAGCGCGTGAGGTGCGTCGCGACGGCCCCACTGCCGGTGACGAGCACCGCGCCGCGCGGGCGCCAGGCCTGACCGGACAGATCGGCGGGCACGAGGCGGCGGGCGCAGGTGGTCCCGGGCCGGAGGGCGACGTGCTCCTCGGTCCCGGACGCCAGCACGCCCGCCACGCGGGCGGCGGCGTCGGCGTCGAGCGGTCCACCGAGGTCGACGAGGCCGCGCCAGCGGTGGTCGGTCTCGAGGGCGGCGACCTGCGCCAGGCCCCACAGGGAGGCCGCTGCGGGCTCGACCACGTCCCCGTCGACGACGTCGGCCGACGCCGAGGTGAGGCCCCACACGACCGGTCCGGCCGGTGCGGAGGCAGCGGCCTGCGCGATACGCAGGGCGTCGCGCACGCCGGGGACGCCGGCCAGCTCGCCCGGCCTGGCACAGGACACGTCACAGAGGTCGACGAGCACGCCAGTGGTGCCGGTGTCCTCGAGGACGCCGAGCTGGAGCGCGTCGGACACGGGCAGCACGCGGGTGGTGCTGGCACCGGCCACGCGGAGAGCCCGAGCAAGGTGCTCGCCCTCGGCTCGCGAGGACACGACCGTCCAGCTGCCGGAGACCCCGGCCGCCGGCAGGTCGACCGGAAGCCAGCGGATCTCGAGCACCGGGTCCCGCTCGGTCGGCGGGGCGACGAGGTCGCGCCGCAGCCCGGCGAGGTAGGGCGCGACGGTCGCCAGGGCGTCGCGGTCAGCCGCAGGGACGTCGAGCATCCGGGCCAGGTCGTCGACCCGCTCGTCGGCGACGGCGTCCCACCACGCGTCCGCGCGACGGCTCTCGCGGGCGGGCACGCCGCTCCCGGTGGCCCAGTGGTGGTCGCGGGCGAAGACGTGGCCAGGGACGCGGACCCGCGTCGGTGCCCAAGGCACGAGCAAGTCCCAGCGAAGCCCTGCACCCGCCGCGAACGCCGCGGCGACGGCCTCGTGGAGGGCGCTCGCCTCGTCGTGGTCGGTGCGGAGGCTGGCGACGAAACCGCCCGCCGGATCGGCGACGACGCAGGTGGCGGCGAGCGTGCCCAGCACGGGCGCGGGTCCGCACTCGACGTACTGCACCACGCCGTCGCGCTCGAGGCGGCGCACGGTGTCGAGGAAGCGCACCGGTCCGCGCAGCTGCTCGACCCAGTGGTCGGCAAGGTGCTCGGGAGCGGGCAGCAGGTCGGCGGTGAGGGTGCTCACCACGGGATGCGCGGAGCGTGGAAGGTGCACGAGCGGGCCACCTCACCGAAAGCCTGGAGCGCGTCGTCCATGTGCGGGCTGTGGAAGGCGCGCGAGACCTGGAGTCGGCGGGTTCGCCTGCCCCGCTCGTCGAAGTGCCGCACGAGATCCTCGACGGCGTCGGCGTCGCCGCTGACGACCGTCTGGGCCGGGCCATTGAGCCCGGCCACGGAGAGCCGGTCGCGGTGGGCACGGACCAGTTCCACGACCTCGGCCTCAGTGGCCTCGACGGACGCCATGGCGCCGTCGGCGCGGCAGGCGGCCATGAGGCGCCGCGGGCGCAGACCAGGCGCGCTGCGTCGGGGAGGTCCATCACCCCGGCGACGTGGGCCGCGGCGAGCTCGCCGATCGAGTGTCCGGCCAGGGCCGTGGGACGCAGGCCGACGTCGAGCCACCAGGACGCGAGAGCCACTTCGACGGCGAAGAGCGCGGGCTGGGTGTACTCCGTCTGGTCGAGGAGCAGCGCGCCGTCGGCGTCGGTCGCGCCGTCGATCACGTCGTCGAGGCCGACCTCCAGGTGGACGTCGAGCGCAGCCACGACGCGGCGCAGGTGGCGGTCGAAGGCCAGGACGTCGCGACGCAGGTCGCGTCCCATCGCGACGCGTTGGCTGCCCTGGCCGGTGGAAGCAGGGCCGGGGCCGTCGACGGCACGCGGCGCCGGGTCCACGCCGGAGGCGAGCGCGCGGAGGCCGGCGACGACCTCCTGCGGGGTGCGGCCCACAACGGCCGCACGGTGCTCACCACGCCCGACGGTGCCGGCCAGCGCCGTGGCGACGCCTGCCAGGTCGTCCGGGGACGCCTCGAGCATCACGGCGACGGCCGCCGCGCGGTCGTGCAGCGCCCGCGGCGAGGTGGCGGTCAGCGGCAGCACCCTCACCCGGGGTGCCGGCGTCCGCCGCCGGGACCAGCACACCGAGGTCGGCGAGCCGGTCGATAACCTCCACCAGGTGGGTCGGCTCATCCTCGGAGCGGGTGCCCGTGGTGAGGACGACGGCCTCGTGACCGGCGTCGCGCAGGGTGCGGGAGACGGGCCGGCGAGCACCCGCTGCGGGGAGACCTCGACCACCACCAGCGGGCGGTCGCCGAGGGCCAGGACGTCCGGCAGGGAGCGTACGGCGGCGTCGACGGCCGCCGGGGAGACGGTGTTGGCGACCCAGTGGCCGGCGTCGAGGCCGGAGCCGGCGACGACGCCGCGGCCCTCGACCGTCGACACGAACGGGGTCGCGGAGTCCTGCACGGACAGTGCCGAGCCGGTCGCGGAGCTCGTCGGCGACGGCCTCCGCACCCGGCCCGTGGGCCGGGTAGGCGATCTCGACGGGAACGACGGAGAGTCCTGAACCCACCCGGAGCTCGGCGAAGCGCGCCTCGAGCTCCTCGAGGGACGCGTCGGACCCGGCGACGGCCGTGCGGTCGGCGGACAGCTCGGCGCTGACCGCACGTCCGGGCCCACTACGGCGGTCATGCGCTCGACCAGCAGGCGCGGCAGCGGCACAGCCGCACGCCGCCGGTCCGGTCCAGACCCTCGCCGACGACGGCGGACCAGGTGGCGACGAGCCGGGCACCCTCCTCGAGGGTCAGCGTGCCGGCGACCACCGCGGCCGCCGCCTCTCCGACGCTCTGGCCGAAGACGGCGTCCACACGCAGCCCGTGCCCGCGCATCACCTCGACGGTGGCGACCTGGGGGCGAAGAGCAGCGGCTGCACCGTCGCGGTGTCCACCACCGGCTCGCCGCTCGCGATCAGTCGGCGCAGCGGCAGCCCGCAGGCTCGCTCCACGCGCTCGACGACGCGGTGGAAGGCCGGCACGGACAGCATCGCGGCACCCATGCCGGGCCACTGGGCGCCGTGCCCGCTGAAGCAGAGCGCGACCGCCGGAGCGGGCGCCCCGTACGCGCGGCCACGGGCGTGGGGGGGTGGAGCGGTGAGCGTGGCCACCCTGTCGGCCGGGACCGGTGCTCCGGCGAGCACGACGTGGGCGTTGCTGCCGCCGAAGCCGAAGCTGCTCACCCCGGCCAGGCGGGGACGGTCGGTCCACTCCTCGAGCTCACGCACCACGCGGAGCCGGGAGTCGGCGAAGTCGATGTGCGGGTTGGGGGCGTCGGCGTGCAGGCTCGGCGGGAGCGCGCCGTGGTGCAGGCACAGGGCGGCCTTCATCAGGCCGACGACGCCCGCGGCGGGCTCGAGGTGGCCGAAGTTGGACTTGGCCGATCCGATGACGAGGTCGGGCCGGTCGTCCCCGCGGGGACGGCCGAGCACCGTCGCGAGCGCAGGGCCTCGATGGGGTCCCCGAGGAGGGTGCCCGTGCCGTGCGCCTCGACGTACGTCGCATCACGCGGGTCGCGGCCGGCGTCCGTCCAGGCCTCGCGCAGCAGGAGCTCCTGCGCCTCGGGATTGGGGGCCGTGAGCCCGTTGCTGGCGCCGTCGCCGTTGATCGCGCTGCCGGCGACGACGGCGAGGACGGTGTCACCGGCGGCGAGCGCGTCGCTGAGGCGCCTGAGCACCACAAGACCACAGCCCTCGCCCCGGACGTAGCCGTCGGCATCGGCGCCGAAGGGGTGGCAGCGACCAGTGGGGCTCATCGCGCCGAACGCGGTCATCGCCACCGTCGTGCGCGGGTCGAGCATGAGGTTGACGCCGCCGGCGAGCGCCAGGTCGGCCTCGCCGGACTGGAGGCTGCGGACGGCGAGGTGGACGGCGGTGAGCGAGGAGCTGCACGCGGTCGTAGTCGACACAGGCCCGCGCAGGCCCCAGGTGTAGGCGATCCGAGCCGGGACAACGGACGCGTCGCGACCGGTCGCGCTGTGCGAGACGGTGTCGACGGCCGTTGCGCCGGTGGCCGCGGCGTACTCCTCGAACATCGAGCCGACGAACACCCCGGTACGGCTGCCCGAAGGCCCAGCGGGTCGATCCGGCGTCCTCCAGGGCAGACCACGCCGTCTCCAGCGCGATGCGCTGCTGGGGGTCCATCTGCTCGGCCTCTGCCGGTGAGATCGTGAAGTGCTCGTGGTCGAAGGACCCGACGTCGGAGGACCTCCCCAGCGGGTGGAGCTGGTGCCGGGCTCGCCGTCGGCACCGGCCCAGGCCGACCAGTCCCAGCGCGAGGCGGGCACCTCGATCACCCCGTCGCCACCGGGGACCGGGAAGCCCCACAGCTGGTGGCGGTCTGGACGTCGCCCGGCAAACGACAGCCCATGCCGACGATCGCGACCGGCTCGCGGGTTGCCGTCCGCGCCTACCGCCCCGCCCCCTGGGCCAGGCCGGCCAGCCCGCGGACCAGCGCACCGACGGTGGGGTGCTGCCACGCCAGCCAGGCCGGGGCGACACGACCCAGCCGCTCGGAGAGCCGCGCGGCCAGCGTCACCGCGCCGGCGGAGTCGAGGCCCGCGTCGACAAGACGGGTCGTGTCGTGGAGCGCATCGGTGGAGCAGTCCAGCACTCGCGCGAGCTCCTCGCGCACCGGCTGTGTCGGGTCGGACATCAGGCACTCCTCTCGTGGGGTCGGTCGGGCGGGGCAGGGGCCGGGGGCGTACGGCCGCCGGGGAGTGGCCCGGCGGCCGTCCCGGTCAGGGGGCCGGCCTCAGGGCGCGGCCGGCTCGGGCGGCAGCGGGCCGGGGGCGCCGTACTGCCGAAGCACCCGCGGGCTCAGCCCACGGCGTGCGGCGACGTCGCCGTAGACGCGGACCGTGTCGGTGGCCGTGCGTGCCATCGTCGAGCGGTCCACGCTGTAGAGCCCGAAGTGCGGGCCGTAGCCCAGCAGCCACTCGAAGTCGTCGAGCAGGCTCCAGTAGTAGTAGCCGCGGACGTCGACGCCCTCGGACCGCAGCTTCGCGACCTGGCGCAGGCCACGAACGATGAAGGCGCTGCGCCGATCTGCCGACTCTGTCGCGATGCTGGACTCACTGACCACCAGCGGCAGGCCCGGATAATCCCGGCTGTAACGCTTGACGACGCCGTAGAGCGCTCGGGGTCCTGCTCGTACTGCATGTGCGGGTTCCAGTAGGTCGGGTCCAGCAGCGGCATGCACGGCGGGCCGGCACACGTGGAGACGCCGGTCATCGGGACGGCCTGGGTGCCTTCTGCGCCGTTCTGCGCGGTGACGCCGGTCCGGTCGTAGAGCTGGAGCCGAGCCAGTCCAGGCGGCCCTTCCACTCCGGGTGCGGCTCGGTCCGCGCGCCGTCGAGGCGTGGGAGAAACTCCCGGTCACGAGGCTGTCGACGATGGCGCGCTCGAAGAACCAGCGGAACCGGTCCACGGCGGCCTTGTCGGCCGGGTCGTCGCTCGCCTCTCCGTCACGCACCGGCACGTAGGCCTTGACGCTGTTGGCCAGGCCGACCGAGGCGTGGGGTCGCACCGACTTGATGGCGCGGTACATCGCCACGTGGGCGTTGAGCAGGTTGCGCACTGCCGGTACGAAGCGGGTGTCGGACTTCTCCGGGTTGAGCGAGGCCTTGCCCGCCGGCCCCACGCCGAAGCCGTGGGCGAACAGCATGTAGACCATCGGTTCTTGATCGTCACCCAGTCGTCGACCCGGTCGCCGAGTGCCGCGCGAGCAGCCGCGCGAAGTCGGCCATCTCCGCACGACCATCGCGCCGCCCTGCGGGTGGTCGAGACCACACAGGTTCGCGTCGCTGGGACCGTTGACGCAGCCCGGGTCGCGCGCGTTGTCGACCCAGGTCGGCAGCGCGAAGTGGTTGATGGTGATCATCGGCGGATGCCGCGGGCCCGCAGCTCGTCGAGCTGCCGGTCGTAGTGGCGCAGCGCCTCGTGGTCGATCACACCGCGCTGCGGCTCGATGCGCGCCCACTCCACGCCGAAGCGATAGGAGTCGACGTTCGTGCGGTCCACCAGGTCGACGTCGTCGATGGCGCGGGTGTAGCCGCCGACCGCCTCGCCCACCGGCGTCGCGTGGCCGAGGCCCTCCGGCTCCGGCTGCGTCCAGTCGTACCAGTCGGTGTGCGGGTTCTGGTCCTCGATCTGCGTCGCGGACGTCGCCACGCCGAACCGGAACGAGCCCTTGCCCGACGGCGCCGACAGCGAGCCGTAGGAGCCGAAGCCGACGGGGGCGTCGGTCTTCGCTCGTCGTCGCGGGGTCGCCGAGGCGGAGCCGGAGCCCGAGCCGGGAACGCCGACCACGACGGCCAGCGCGGCCGACGAGGCCACGGCTGCAGTGATGCGCTGGAGGAGGCTTCGCTGCTGGGGCGGTCCTCACTTCCGGGCCAGGTGGGGCTCGATGGCGTCCGCGGCGACCACGGGGCCGTCGACGGCGCGCATCTCCTCGGACAGGGCTTGCACGCGCGCCTCGACGTCGGAGTCGCCCGCGATGCGGTCGACCGCGTCGCGCAGCACCTCGGCCTTCACGTCGCCGCGCTCGAGGTGGATGCCGAGTCCGAGCTCGTCGACCCGCAGGCCGTTGGCGGTCTGCTCGTTCATCTGCGGGATCACGACCATCGGCACGCCGTGGTAGAGCGACTCCATCACGCTGTTCATCCCGCCGTGGGTGACGAAGACGCTCGCCTTCTCCAGCACGTCGAGCTGCGGGACGTGGCGCGCTGCGGTGATGTGCTCCGGCAGCTCGCCGAGCTCCTCCGGCGTGATGTGGTCACCGGTCGCGAGGACGACCTCGTAGGGGCTCTCGGCGAACGCGTTCACGGCCATCGGGAAGAACTCCGCCAGCCGGTCGCGGCGGTGCCGAGGGAGACCAGGAGGGTCGGCCGCTCGGGCGTGCGGGGCTCCCAGCTGCCCTGGAATTCGGAGCGGTCGCGCAGGCAGGGGCCGGCGAAGACGAAGCGCTCGTCGAAGGTCTCGCCGTCGTAGTGGAACGAGCGGGGCATGAAGATGACGCCGAGCTCGGGGATGTCCTGGAAGAACGCCATCGGGTCGGGGTCGAGGCCGTACTCCGGCAGCAGCGCCGCGAGCCTGCCCACCATCTCGATCACCTTCTCGTCCTCGAAGGTCGCCAGCGGGAAGCGCGCCTGGATCGAGAAGCTCTCGTTGATCCCGTACGACGGGAACAGCCGCACCTGTGCGATGCCGTGCTTCGAGGCGTAGAACCGCCCGCCCCACGCCATGAAGTCGTGCACGACCAGGTCGGGCAGGTCGGAGCCGAAGTGCTCGGTGGCCGCGGCCACGACGCGTTGCGCGTCCTCGAGGCAGCGCAGGCCCTCGCCCTGCAGCGCATCGGCGGTGTAGGGCGAGCGGTGAACTCGCCGAACGCCGAGTCGTCGACCGCGGCTCGGCGCCCACGCTGCGCACGGCGTCCACGAAGTGCTCGGTCACCGTGCAGGTGACCCGGTGGCCGCGGGAGACGAGCTCCTCGACGACCGCGAGGTTGGGGTTGATGTGGCCGATGGCCGGAAGTTGAAGACGGCGATGTGTGACATGTCGCTCCTGTCGGGTGGTGGTGCGGGTCGGGACGCCGGACGGCGGGCTGGTCAGACCGGGGAGGTCATCCCCAGCGCCCGGCGCATCTGCGCCATCTGTCCGGCGTGGAAGCAGTCGTGCAGCTGGGTGAGCGCGATGACGTCGCCGAGGACCATGAACGGGGCGGCGTACTCCGCGAGGTTCGGGTCGGGCTCGATCGCGCACCGGCGGGTCAGGTCCTCCGGACCGAGCCCGGCCAGGAAGTCGGTGATCATGCGGTGCGTGTCCTGGTAGAGCGCGACCATCTCCGCGAGGGGCGGGACGATGCTGAAGTCGGTCTGTGCCCCGTCGGCGAAGGTGTCCGAGAACTCCTCGGTCACGGCCTTGGGCATCCCCTGGTGGAGGGTGTTGAAGTAGTCCTTGGCGCGCGTCAGGTGGCCCAGGAACCACACCAGCGGCTCGGTGGCCCGCCGGGGCCGTGCTGCAGGTGGTGTCGTCGAAGTCCTCGACCATCTGCAAGACCAGCTGGTGGCCGGCGTCCATCGCGGACACCAGGTGGGCGCCGGTCGGGGTGGCCTCGATCGTCGTGGTGGTCATGGCACGTGTCTCCTTCGTGTCGGTCGTGCGGGCGGTCGGGGATCAGTCGGACGAGGCCCAGGGGCTGGCCGTGGGGCGAGCCGCGTCGAGCCGGGCGCGGGCCTCGGCGAAGTTGGGCAGGCCGGCGTCGCGGGTGGACACCCAGCCGACGCCCTCCCAGTCGAACATCAGGTCGCGGGTGCGCTCGGCCGCCGCCCGGTGGGCCGGGGTGTCGAGGAACCGCTTGAGCGCCGAGGCGTCCCGCCAGACCACGAGGTTGCGGGCGACGTCGTAGTTCCTGGGGGAGATCGCGACGCTGGTGGCGAGCATGCCGTCGAGCTGCATGATCGTGGCCAGGATGCCGGCGTTGAGGGCCGTGGCCTCCTCGGCCACGTCGTCCTTCGGCCAGCCGGCCGACGTGGCGACGTAGGACCGCTCCGGCAGCGCGTCCGCACGGAGCATGCCGTCGTCGGCGATGACCGGGCCGGTCCACGGCATCACGACCTCGAGGTCGACCTCGTCCGAGCGGGTCAGCTCGGCCAGCGTGGTCGGGCGGGTGGCGCTCATGCGGCCACCTCCCTCGTCCGGACCAGGACCTTCTTGAGCTCGGCGACCTGGAGGTGCAGCACGAGCGACTCCGGCACGCCGACCGGCTCGAGCTCGAGCAGGAGCGGCACGATCGCGCGCAGCGTGGCGCGGATCTCGAGCCGCGCCAGGTGCTGGCCCAGGCACACGTGGGCGCCGTACCCGCCGAACGCCCGTGGGGGTTCGTCGTCGCGTGATGTCGAAGCGGTGCGGCTCGTCGAAGACGGCCGGGTCACGGTTGGCGCCGGGGTACCAGAGGCCAGCGTCTCGCCCGCCCGGATGCTCCGGCCACCGAGCTCGTGTCGGCGGTGCAAGTCCGGGCGAAGTGCGCCGCGATCGTCGACCATCGCAGGAGCTCCTCGACCGCGCCGTCGAGCAGGCTGTCGTCCTGCGCCAGGGCGGCGAGCTGGTCGGGATTCTCCAGCAGCGCGCGCACTCCCGCCGCCATCGCGTTGCGCGTCGTGCCGTTGACAGCGACGAGCAGGTTCTGCACGGTGTAGAGCACCTCGTGATAGGCCAGCGACGGCCGTCGACCTCGGCCGAGACCAGCGCGCCGACCATGTCGTCGCCGCCGGGCTGCTCCATGCGCACCCGCACGTGCTCCGCGAGGTCGCCACCGAGCGCCATCATGTTGCGCTGGAACATCGCGGCCGCGTCCTCGCCCGGGAGCTGCTGCTCCGGGTCGGCGCAGCCCACCAGGCCCTCGGTACAGGCCAGGACATCGTCGCGGTCCTGCTCCGGGACGCCGACCATCTCGCAGATCGCGGCGACCGGCAGCCGGTTGCGTCAGTCCCATCGCGACGTCGCCGGTGCCGTCGGTGGCGAGCGTGGCGCGGAAGTCGTCGGCGTACCGCGGGCCAGCTCGACGAAGCGCTCCTCGAGCGCCGCGACGGCGCGGACGCTGAAGAACAGCGCCATCACGCGACGCAGCTCACGGTGCCGCGGCGTCCATGTAGGACAGGGCGGGGCCATCGTTGCGGTCTACCCCAACATCGCAGCCCGGCATCGATGTCCGCCTCGATCATCTCGATCGCCTCGGGCGGGTCGAGGGTAACGCGCTGCGCGCTGGAGAACAGCTCGGGGTCGCGCAGACATGGGCCACCTCCGCGAGGCCGGTCGCGCCCAGAACAGCTCGAAGCCGGGACGGCGGTCCACTGGACCGGGCCTCGTCGCGCAGGGCGTCGAAGTCGGCGTAGGGATGGCCGCCGACGTAGCGCGTCTCGTCGGTGACGTCGGGGCGGTCGTCGAGCGTGGTCACGGTGCTCCTTCGGGTGGATGGGTCGGGCCGGGTCAGGCCGGACGGCCGTGGTGAGGAACTGGCTGACGGTGCGCCAGGTGGCCAGGGCGTGGGGCAGTACCGGAAGGCCGCGTGCCGCGATCGGCAGCGCCGCCGCGAGGACCTCGGCCGACGCGGTGCGCTCGGGGTCGGCCGTGCGAGCACCGGGTAGGGGTGGGCGACCTGCTCGGGGTGACCCGATCAGGGTGCGGTCGAGGACGAGACCGTCGCGGAACGCGACGACGCGGGCGACGTAGCGCTCGCGGCCCAGCTGGGACAGGCCACCGACGAGCTCGGGGTCGGCTGCGAGCTGCGGTCCGAACGGGCCGGCCGCGCTGCTGAGTGGGTCGTCGGCGAGCGCGTTCTCCAGGCCCTCGAAGCCGTGGGCGCGCGCGAACCGCATCGCCTCGTCGAATGACCCGGCGAGGTCGTCCCACGTCCGGTCGGGACCGATGACGAGGGGGTCGAGCAGCGCCAGCGAGCGCACCCGCGCCGGGGCGGCTACGGCCAGCGCGAGCGCCTGCGGCACGCCTGCGCCGATCGCGACGACGTCCACGTCGGTGAACCCCAGGGCGTCGAGCGCGGCGACGCGATCGCCCGCGGCCAGGTCATGGGTGAAGGGGACGAGCCCGGCCGAGCCGGTCGACGCCCAGCGCAGGTCGCACTGCACGGTGCGCGCCTCGTGGCCCCAGGCCGCGCCCGTCCAGGGGCCAGTCGCCGGCGCCGGCTCGTGCGGTACACGGTCGTCGAGGAGCAGCGCCGTCCGCGGGCCGCTGCCGCTCACGGTCACCCGCATCCGGCACCCCGGCAAGAACGACCTCCCGGTCGGTGGGCCGGTCGTGGATAGGTCGAGAGTCGTGGCGTCATGCATGGCGTGCCTCCGCACGGGTGTCGTCGTCATCGGGTTCGTCGTCGGTCTCGTCGCCGTCGTCGTGGGCGTGCCCGCCGAGGAGGTCTCGCAGGGCGCCGGCCACCTCGACCGCCATGGCGGCAGGGTTGTCGAGGGGTGCGGCGTGGGTGCCGGCGATGGTGGCGAGCTCGAAGGCGCCGGTGGTGCGATCCCCCCAGACCTCCATCGAGCCGTCCGGCAGCAGGGGGTCCTCGGTGACCGCGACCGCCGGACCGGATGTCGAGCGGGCCACGCGTCGTCCCGGCCACGACGTCCTGGTGCTGGGTCGCCCAGCACGGCGTCGGCGCGACCCGGACAAGGTCGTCGTGGAGCAGCTCGTCCTCGGCCACCACCGCCTGCCGGAGCGCCGTCCGGAGCAGGTCGACGGTGCCGCCGTCGACCGTGCCATCACCATCGGCCCCGGTGAGCCCGTGGTCAGCGCAGCGAGCTCGGCGGGACCGGCTCGGACAGCGGCAGCGAGCAGGCCACGACCATCGCATGGTCGGTGCGCCGGGTCGGCCAGCCCAACGGTGGGCGACCTCCAGGCCAGCCAGGCGCCCTGGCTGTGGCCACCAGCAGCGCCGGGGTGCTGTCGTCGGCCGCAGGCTCGCCGCGACCTGGTCGGCGACCACCATCGGGTCGGTGGCCTCGGGCTCGTGGACGCGGTCCTCGCGGCCGGGGAGCTGGATGCCGAGGACCTCCACGTCCTCCCCCACCTCGTCGCGCACGTCAGCGGGCGGGCCTGAAGGACCCGGTCGTGCCCCCATGCCGGCCATGCAGACCACGCGCGCCCGCGGGCGGTCGGCCTCAGAGAGCGTGCGCAGCCACGGGTCCCGCGCTGGGGTGGACGGCTCGTCGCGGCCCGCGGGTCGGCCGGTCCGGCGTCGGGCACCAGCAGCGCGGCGATCGCGCGGCAGGTGCCGGCCCGGACCAGGTCGGCGGTGCGCAGCGCGGCGCCGGTGCGCGTCACCAGCCGGGTGCGCACGGTGACGGCCATGAGCGAGTCGAAGCCACGGAGCCGCAACGGGTCGTCCGCACCGATGCTGGCGTCGCCGACCACCGCCACGACCTCGGCCACGACGAGGTCGAGCGCGGCGCCGGCCTGCTCTGCGGGTGTGCCGGCGGGCGGCCAGTCGGCCGCGGCGGCCGGCACGCGGTCCGGCACCGCCACGCGCGAGAGCAGCGGTCGGGGTCGCGCGGCCTGCATGACCTCACCCATCACCGACCAGTCGACGTGGGCGACGGCGGCGTCGTGGACACCGGCGGTCAGCAGCGACCCCACCGCGGCGGGGCAGGCCTCGGGCGACATCGTGTGCAGCCCGCGCGAGGCGGCGAGCGCGCGCGCCGCCTCGTCCACCATGCCGCCACCGGCCCAGCCGCCCCAGTGGACGACGGTGGCATCGCGACCGGCAGCGCGACGCACGGAGGCGACGGCCTCGAGCGCGGCGTTGGCCGCGGCGTACGCCGCCTGGCCGGCTCCGCCCCAGCACCAGGCGCCACTGCTGAAAAGGAGGAAGGCGTCGAGGTCCCGGTCGCCGACGGCCGCGTGCAGCGCGCTCGCGCCGGTGGCCTTCGCCGCCACGTCGGCCCGCAGCCGCTCGGGCGTCAGATCGGCCAGGGAGGCAGGCTGCGAGACCCCCGCCAGGTGGGCCACGACGCGCAGGTCGTGGCCCTCGGCGTCCAAGGACGCGACGAGCTCGCGGACGGCGTCGGGGTCGGCGACGTCGCAGCGACGCACGTCGACCGGCACGGCGATCGAGGCCGCGAGCTCCTCCACCGCGTCGGCACCGTCGTCGGCGACCTCGGTCCGGGAGACGAGGACGATCCGCTCGGCGCCACGGGCGGCCAGCCAACCGGCGAGGTGGCGTCCAAGGGCTCCGCGCCCGCCGGTGACCAGCGCGGTGCCGCTGGTGGTGAAGGTGTCGGGCGACGTCAGGTGCCGCGCGGGACGGAGCCGCCGCGTGAGGACCCGATCGCTGCGGAGCGCCAGCTCGTCCTCCCCGTGCGCCCCGGACACGTGGGAGACCACGGTCTGCCAGTCGGGCTCGGCGGTCGCGTCGAGGTCGACGACGCCCCCGAAGACGGCCGGGTGCTCGAGGACGGCGACGCGGGCCAGGCCGTGCAGCAGCGACTGCGCCACGTCGGCCGGATCGGTCGGGCCGGTGCTGACGCCACCGCGGGTGACCAGCCAGACCGTCGTGCCCCCACTGAGGTCGTCGAGCGACCCGAGGACCTCGAGCGCGGACTCGGCGGCCGAGGTGGTCGCGCCGCCCGCGGTGCCGCAGGTCGCGATGACCATCGCGGGCTGGAGTGCCGCCAGCTCACCGGGCGTGCACGCCTCCCAGTCGATGCCCAGCTCGTCGAGCACCGCGGCGATCCCCTCGCGGCCACGGACGTCCGGGCCGACGAGCGCCCACGTCCCGGCACGGAGGTGCTCGAGCGGTGCGAAGGCCGCGACCGGCTCCCACTCCTGGTCGTACGCCGACGGTGCACCGCCCACGCGGCCACGCGCCTGCAAGACCGGACCGGCCGTGGAGCGACCTGTCGTCTCGAGCCAGAAGCTGCGGCGCTGGAAGCGGTAGGTCGGCAGGTCGACCCGGTCGGGGCCGGCGGCACCGAGGAGCTCGGTCCAGGCGACGTCGAGGCCGCTCACCCAGGCGCGGGCGAGCGAGGCGAGCACGTCCTCGCGGCGGCCGTGGCCGCGGCTCAGCGTGGTCAGCACCGTGCCGGGTCCGCCGTCGGTGAGCGGCATGCTCAGCCCGGGGTGCGTGCTGATCTCCACGAAGTGGGTGACGCCGTCGGCACGCAGCCGGTCCTGCACGAGGTCGAAGCGCACCGGCTCGCGCAGGCTGCGCAGCCAGTAGCCGAGGTCGAGCGCCGTGGCGGCAGTGGGCCGACCCGTGGCCGCGGACACGAAGGGGACGTCGGTCCTCGACCGGGTCGTCACCTCGGCGAGGTCCGCGGAGAGCTGGCCGACCGCCGGGTCCACCAGGGCGGAGTGCGAGGCGACCGGTGCCTCCAGGAGGCCGCACACCAGGTCCTCGTCGTCGAGCTCGGCGAGGAGGTCGTCGAGGTCGTCGGCCTCACCGGCCACGACCACGGATCCGGGGGTGTTGACGACGGCGACCGAGAGCCGGCCGTCGAAGCGGGCAAGGCGACGCTCGGCCTCGTCGACGCCGATCTCGGCGAAGGCCATGGCGCCGGTGCCGCGCACGGTGGCCAGGGCTCGCGAGCGGGCGACCACGAGGCGCACACAGCTCTCCAGCGACAGCGCGCCGGCGGCGTGCGCGGCCGCGACCTCGCCCTGGCTGTGACCCGCCACGACGTCGGGCTCGAGGCCGAGCCCGCCCCAGAGCGCGGTGAGGGCGTGCTGCACCACGAAGTGGACGACGTACGCCGTCTCGAGGTCGTCGGGTGCGGTCGGCGACCCGTCGGCCAGGAGGTCGGCCGCACGCCAGCCCGTGAGCGGCTCGAGGTGGACGTCGCAGGCCTCGACGGCCTCGCGGAAGTCGACGCTGGTGGCGATCAGGTCCTGCGCCATGCCCGGCCACTGCCCGCCCTGCCCGGAGTAGACGAACGCGACCTTGCCGACGGGTCCGGTCGGCTCGTGGACCACCCGCGGGTGGGGGCGACCGAGCGCGAGGGCCCGCAGCGCCTCGACGACGTCGTCGCGGGTGGCCGCGACGACCGTCGCGCGGACGCCGTGCACGGGGCGCGACGCAGCGGTGCGGGCCACGTCCGCGACGTCCGCGAGGAGCGCCGCGGGCCTCGAGGTGGTCGGCCCAGGCGTCGGCCAGCTCGCGCAGCGCCGCGGGGGTGCGGGCCGAGACGACCACGGGCCACGCGGTTAGCCCGCCGACGGCCGGGGCGACCTGGTCCGCGTCACCGACGTCGGGGCGCAGCCTCCAGGACGACGTGGGCGTTGGTGCCACCGATGCCGAAGGACGAGACGCCGGCACGCACGGGGGAGCCGTCGGGCCACGCCGTGGCGCGGGTCATCACCTCGAAGACGCGCTCGTCCAGGTCGAGGCCCGGGTGCGTGCGTCGGTGGTGCGCGGTCGGGACGAGCGTGCGGTGGTGGACGCTGAGCACGGTCTTCATCAGGCCGGCGATTCCGGCGGTGGCGTCGGTGTGGCCGAGGTTGGACTTCACCGAGCCGAGCGCGCGGGGCGGTCCTCGGGTCCTGCGCGAAGACCTGCTGGAGGGCGCGCACCTCGACGGCGTCGCCGAGCGCGGTGCCGGTGCCGTGCGCCTCGACCAGCCCGATGTCGTGCGGGGCGAGTCCGGCGTCGGCCAGGGCGTTGGTCACGGCGGCGACCTGCCCGGAGACGCCCGGCGCGGTGAAGCCGACCTTGTCGCGCCCGTCGTTGGTGACGGCGCTGCCGCGCAGCACGGCGTACACCCGGTCGCCCGCGGCCCGTGCCGCGGCGAGCGGCCGGACGACCAGGACGCCCACGCCGCTGCTGAAGGCGGTGCCGTCGCTGTCTTCGTCGAAGGGGCGGCAGCGGCCGTCGGCGGACATGACCATGCCTTCCTGGTGGCGGAACGCCTGCACGGCCGGGGTGGTGACCGACGAGGCGCCGATGAGTGCCACGTCGGCGTCACCAGCGGCGAGCGCACGCATCGCCTGGTGGGTGGCGACCAGCCCCGAGGAGCACGCGGTCTGCACGCCCAGCGCGGGGCCGGTCAGGCCGAGCGCGAAGGCGAGCCGGGTCGCGAGGTAGTCACCGCGCGTGCCGGTGAGGGAGCGGTAGAAGGAGGCGAGGTCGTCGGGCTCCTCCTGCGGGTAGCCGCCGAAGCCACCGCTCGCGAAGACGCCGATCGTCTCGCGCGAGCGCAGCGGGTCCAGACCCGCGTCCTCGAGGGCCTCCCAGGCGCACTCCAGCAGCAGACGCTGCTGCGGGTCGGCGGCCAGCGCCTCGGCCTCGCTCATCCCGAACATCTCGGGGTCGAACAGGTCGACGTCGTCGAGCACGCCGCGGCGGCGGACGACCTCGGGCGAGGCCACGACGTCGGGACGCACGCCCGCGGCGAGCAGCTCGGCATCGGTGAACGTGGTGAGGGTGTCGCGGCCGGCGACCAGGAGGTCCCACAGCTCTGCCACCGAGCGGGCGCCCGGGAAGCGGCACGCCATCCCGACGACGGCCAGCTCTCCGCCGCGTCCGGGCGTCGCGTCGGCGCGGGCGGCGGTGGTCGTGGCCGGCCGCGCGCCGAGCAGCGCGTCGACGTGGTCGGCCTGCCGCCGGGGTGTCGGGTGCTCGAAGAGCACGGCCAGCGGCATCTCGGTGCCCGTGGCGAGACCGATCGCCTCGTGGGCGGTGACGAGCGAGGCGGAGGTCGCGCCCTGGTCGAACACGCCCAGGTCGGGGTCGACCGGGCGGCCCAGGACGTCGGCCCAGGCCTTGAGCACGAGGTCGAGCGAGGCGCCGGGCGCCGTGTCGGTGTCGGTGTCGGCGGTGGCGGTGGTCGCGTGGGGCGCCGCCGTCGGGATGCCCCGCAGGGTGCGGGCGTCGCGGGCGATGCCGATCCTGTCGAGCTTGCCGTTCGGCGTGGTGGGCAGGACGTCGAGGCGCACCAGGTGGGTCGGCACCATGACCTCGGCCAGCTCGGACGCGAGGTGCTCACGCAGGCCCGGGTCGGTCCCGGCGTCGTCCGTCGCGGTCCAGAACAGGTGCAGCGCGTCCTCGGCCACGACCGCCACGCAGTCGGCGACGGCGCGGCAGCCGAGCGCCACGACCTCGACCTCGCCGAGCTCGACGCGGTGCCCGCGCAGCTTGACCTGGGTGTCGCTCCGCCCGCAGAACTCCAGGCTCCCGTCACCGCGGCGACGTACGACGTCGCCGGTGCGGTAGAGCCGTTCGCCCGTCCAGCGGTCGACCACGAAGCGCTCGGCGGTCAGCTCGGGGCGTTCGTGGTAGCCGCGGACGACCCCGGCGCCCCCGATCCAGAGCTCGCCGCGGACGCCGTCCGGCACGGGCGCGCCCTCGGCACCGCGCACGTGCAGGGAGGTGTGACGGATCGCGTTCCCGAGCGAGACCTCACCCGGCGTGACCTCCCACGCAGAGGACCAGATGGTCGTCTCGGTCGGGCCGTACATGCTGGTGATCCGCCCGGGGCACACCTCGCGCAGGCGCGCGGCCTGGGCCTGGTTGAGCGCCTCGCCGCCGACGAGCAGGTGGCTCAGCCCGGCGAGCAGCTCGCGCCCGACGGCGTCGGCGAGCAGCATCCGGGCGTGCGTCGGGGTGCACTGCAGGTGGGTGGGACGGTGCGGCAGCGCGCGCGACCAGGCGGCGCCCTCCATGTCCGCGACCACGACGGCGTAGCCGCGGGTCAGGGTCCACACCAGCTCGAGCACCGAGATGTCGAACGACACGCTCGTCACGGCCAGCCATGTGTCGCCGGCTCCCCCACCGACGACGTCGTCCATGGCGGAGCAGAAGTTGGCGAGCTGGCCGTGCTCGACGAGCACGCCCTTGGGCTTCCCGGTCGAGCCGGAGGTGTAGATGGTGTAGGCGAGCAGGTCGTCCGCGGGCACGGCCGTGGACGCGAGCGGCTCGTAGTCGGCCGCGGCGTCGGCGACGTCGACGACCTCGACACCGACCAGCAGCTCGGCGGTCGCGGGCGCCACCAGCGCCACGGCGACGCCGCTGTCGGCGAGCACGTGCTCGATGCGCGTGGGCGGATAGGCGGGGTCGACGGGCAGGAAGGCGCCGCCGGCCAGCCACGTCGCCAAGATCGCCACGACCAGGTCCTCCGAGCGCGGCAGGCACACCGCGACCGGCGCTCCAGCCTCGACACCGCGCAGCCTCAGGGCTGCGGCGACGCGACGCCCCCGGTCGACGAGCTCACCGTAGGTCAGGCTGCAGGAGGCACCGGTCACCGCGACCGCGTGGGGGGTGGTCGCGGCCTGCTCCAGCACGCGCGTCAGGGCGTCGACGGCGCGCTCGGTGCCGTCGACGGACGGGTCTGCGGGGTCGGGAGCGGGAACCGTCGAGTCGACCGTCGAGGGCAGCACGACGTCGCCGAGCGGACGCTCGGGATGCGCGCTGAGCTGGTCGGCGACCGCGACCAGCGCTGCCGCGAAGCCGGCGGCCTGCAGGCGGTCCAGCGCACCCCCGCGGAACTCGACCTCGCCGCGCATGCCGTCGCGTCCCGGGGCGAGGGTGACGCCGACCGGCGCCTTGGCGGCGCCCTCGACCATGCCGGAGACGCCGACCTCGTCGACCTCCCAGCCGTCGAGGTCGGGGTGCTCCTGCGACCGGAAGTTGAGCAGGGCCTCGAAGGGCAGGTCGCCGCCGCCGACCACGTCGGCCTCGCGCAACGCGGCGACGACTGCGGTCAACGGGGTTCCCTGACGAGCCAGCAGGGCGGAGCTGCGGCGGGCGACCGCGTCGAGGGCGTCGGCGGCCGTGCGGTGCGCCGGCACCTCGCAGCGCAGCGGCAGCGTGGTGGCCAGGAAGCCGACGCACGTCTCGGTCTGCGGGTGGTCGCGGTTGGCCCAGATGGTGCCGAGGCAGACGTCGTCGACGCCGGTGAAGGCGGCGAGCGTCGTGGCGGTCACGACGGTCCAGGCCGCGTGCTCGGACGTCCCCGCGGAGCGCGCCCAGCCGGCCACGGCGGCGCGGGTCGCCTCGGGGACGTCGAAGGTGGTCCAGCCGGACTCGTCCGTGTCGCCGGCCGCCGGGGGTTGCTGCGGCGTCAGGCCGCGCAGGTCGTCGACGAACCAGCGCACGTCGTCGTCGTGGTGACCAGCGGTGGTCGCGTCCTGCTCCCAGATGCCGACGTCGCCGAGCTGGACGTCCGGTCGCACGGCCGGGAGCGGGTCGCCGGCCACCGCCGCCGCGTGCGCCGCACGCAGCTGGGCGAGGACGAGGGAGAGCCCCCATCCGTCGATGACGGCGTGGTGCACGACCAGGCTGAGGATGTGGCTGCCGTCCTCCTTGCCGGCGCGCACCACCCGCACGAGAGGGCCGCCGGCCACGAGGTCGAACGGCTCGCCCTCCAGCGCCGCCAGCTCGTCGACCGTGCAGCTGCGCCGCTCGGGGTCCACGCCGACGACCTGCTCGAGCTCGCCCTCGTGCAGCCGCAGGGTGGTGCGCAGCGCCTCGTGGTGCGCGACGACGTGGTCCAGCGCGGTGCCGAGCGCGTCGAGGTCCGTTCCGGGGGGCAGCACCACGCGGGTGCGCGTGGTGTACGCCGTGTCGTGCGGCTCGAGCCGGTGCAGGAACCACAGCCGGCGCTGGCCCTCGGTCGCGGGGTAGGTCGTGCGTCCGGGGTGGCGGACCGGACCGGGCTCGGCCTGCTGCAGCACGCCGTCGGCGAGCTGCTCGTCGAGCCAGGCTGCGAGGGCGCGCGGGGTCGGGTGCGACCGCCCGAGCTGCGCAGGCACGGCGACGCCGGTGATCGCACGCAGCCGGTTGCGCAGGCGCAGCGCCATGATCGAGTCCATGCCGAGGTCGACGAGGCGGCGGTCGGCCTCGACCGGCTCGGCCGCGCCGATGACGCCGGCGACCGCGGCCCTCACGCGATCGACCAGCCAGGCCGAGCGCTCCTCGGGCGACGTCACGGCGGTCAGCCCGGAGGCGCGGTCGTCGGCCACCGGCTCGGCGGCTGCTGCGTCGGTGTGCACGAGCGCGCCGTCGTACCAGAACCGTGTGCGGTCGAAGGGGTAGGTGGGGAGGACGGGCAGCGCCCCGGTGAGCCGGTCACCCGCGACCCGCGACCAGTCGACCGACGTGCCGTGGCACCACAGCTCGGCGAGGGAGGCCCAGACGTCCTCGAGCCCGCCGTGACCGCGCCGGAGGGAGCCGACGACGACGGCGTCGGGGACCGCATCGGTGATCGGCACGGCGAGCAGGGGGTGCGGGCTGACCTCGACGAAGACGTCGTGACCGGCCTCGCCCAGCGCGCGCACCGCACGGTCCACGCGTACCGGCTGGCGCAGGTTGTCGCACCAGTAGTCGGCGTCGAGCTCGGGCCCGGCGACGAGACGGCTGCGGACCGTGGAGTACATCGGGGTCCGCGGCTCTCGGGGGGCGAGGTCGGCCAGGGCCTGCCGGAGGCCGGGCAGGATGGGGTCCATGTGGTGGGAGTGGCCGGCCGCCGAGACGTCGATGCGCTTGGCGTAGACGTCGCGGGCGACGATCTCCGCGACCAGCTCGTCGAGGGCGTCCTCGTCGCCGGCCACCACGGTGGACGACGTGCTGTTGACGACGGCGACCGAGAGCCGGTCGCGTCCGGCGATGAGCTCCTCGACCGCGTCCGCGACCAGCCCGATGATCGCCATCGATCCCCGCCCGCGGCAGTGTCGCTCGAGCCCGACGCTGCGGGCATGCACGATGGCAGCGGCATCGGGCACCGAGACCGCGCCGGACGCGACGGCTGCGGCGACCTCGCCCTGCGAGCTGCCGAAGACCGCGTCGGGCACGACCCCGAGGTCGCGCCAGAGGGCGCCGAGGCCGACGGAGACGGTGAAGAGCAAGGGCTGCACGACGTCCATGCGCTCGAACGGGTGGGCCGGGTCGTCCTTCCCTGCGAGGACGTCGCGCACCGACCAGCCGAGCAGCGGGGCCAGCGCGGCGTCGCACTCGTCGACCGCGGACGCGAACGCAGCGCTCTGCCCGAGGAGCTCGGCGCCCATCGCACGCCACTGGCTCCCGTGACCCGGGAACACCCAGGTCGTGCGACCGCGGTCCGTGGCGGTGGCGGCGGTGGCAGCGGCGACCAGGTCACCGCTCGCGACGGAACGCAGCGCGGCGACCGCGTCCTGGTGGTCGGTCCAGCGCACGCTCGCGCGGTGCCGGAGCTCGGTGCGACGCGTGGCCAGGAGGTGCGCCACCTCGTCGAGCGACGTGGCGGGGTGGCCCTCGATCCAGTCGGCGAGCCGTCCGGCCGCACGGGCCAGCGAGGTCGGCGTCGCGGCGGAGAGCAGGAGCGGCAGGCGCGGGCCCTCGGCACGGGGGGCGGACTCGTCGGTCGCCAGCGGTGCCGGTGCCTCCTCCAGCACGACGTGGGCGTTGGTGCCGCTGATGCCGAACGACGACACGCCCGCTCGTCGTGGGCGGGCCCCGCGGGGCCAGTCCCGGGCGGAGGCCAGCAGCTCGAGGCCGGAGCGTGACCAGTCGATGAGCGGGCTGGGGGTGTCGGCGTGCAGGGTGCGCGGCAGCGTCTCGTGCTGGAGGGCGAGCACCATCTTGATCACGCTGAGCACGCCCGCCGCGGCCTGGGTGTGGCCGACGTTGGACTTGAGCGAGCCGAGCGCCACCGGGGCGGCGCCGTCGGGGTCCCGGGAGAAGACCTGAGCGAGCGCGCCGGCCTCGATGGGGTCGCCGAGTCGCGTCCCGGTGCCGTGGGCGTCGATCGCGTCGATGTCGTCGGGCGCGAGACGCGCGTCGGCGAGGGCGGCGCGGATGACGCGCGCCTGCGACGGCCCGTGGGGGACGGTGAGGCCGGCGCTCGCGCCGTCCTGGTTGACCGCCGTCCCCCGGACCACGGCCAGGACCCGGTCGCCGTCGGCCTGCGCGGCGGCGAGCGGCTTGAGCAGCACGAGGCCACAACCCTCGGCCCAGCCGCCGCCGTCTGCCTCCGCCCCGAAGCTCTTGCACCGGCCGTCGGGTGACATGGCGCCGAAGCGGCTGGACTCGACGAACATGCCGGGCTCGCACATCACCGTGACGCCGCCCGCGATCGCGAGGTCGCACTCGCCGGAGCGCAGGGCACGCACGGCGTTGTGGATGGCCACGAGGGAGGAGGAACAGGCCGTGTCCACCGTCATCGCGGGGCCGTCGAGGCCGAGCGCGTAGGCGATGCGGCCCGACGCGACGCTGCCGGAGATGCCGGTGCCGTGGTAGCCGTCGAGCGCCTCGTGGGGGGCCAGCCCGGCAGCGTAGTCGGCGCGCATCGCGCCGACGTAGACGCCGATGTTGCGCGGCCGCGCACTGGTGGCAGGCATGGCGTGACGCTCCAGCAGCTCCCAGGCCGCCTCCAGCAGCAGCCGCTGCTGGGGCTCCATGGTGCGCGCCTCGCGGGGGCTGATCCCGAACAGCTCGGCGTCGAAGTCCTCGATCCCCGCGACGAAGCCGCCCTCGCGGGCGTAGCTGCGACCGAGGGCGTCGGGGTCGGGGTCGTAGAGGTCGCGGTCGTCCCACCGCGCCGGGAACGGACCGATCGCGTCGACCTCGTCGCGCAGCAGCTCCCAGAGATCCTCCGGCGAGGTGACACCACCGGGCACGCGGCAGGCGGCAGAGACGATGGCGACCGGGGCGTGGAGCGAGTCCTCGAGGGCATCGGCCCGCCGGCGCTCGGCCAGCAGTGCCTTGACCGCGCGCTGGAGCTGGTCCTGGTCGGCGCTGCGCTGCGTCGTCACGTGCGGTCCCCCGTCGGTCGGTCGATCGGTACTCCAAGGACCATACCGTCCGGTTGGTTTGTGTCAAACCGTCTGGTCGGTTTTTAATGGACAGGCTCAAAGACGCAGACGTGCCCGCCACCCCGAGGGGCAGCGGGCACGTCCGGACGACCGGGGGGGCGTCAGCGCGAGAAGAGGGCCGGGGGCCGCACGGTGAGCTTGTTGCGCACGCGCGCCGGGGCCAGGCCGGGCAGGAGGAGCTCCCAGAGGTGCTGCACGCGCTCGAGCACGTCCTCTCGCCCGTTCAGCGCCTCCGAGAGCAGCTGGGTGCCGGTCAGCGCGGCCACCGCCACCGCGGCGGCCCGGTCGGGATCGACGTCCGCATTGAGCTCGCCGGCGTCCTTGGCCTCGGCGAACAGCTGCGCCACCGAGCTCACCCATCCCTCGTAGGGACTGGGGTCGTCGGTGCGGAAGGTGTTGCGCTCGAGGGTGAGCCGGATGCTGGCACGGACCAGGAGGTCGGACCGGAGCGCGTGCACGAAGCGGAAGCTCAGGTCGATGATGCGCTGCATCGCCCACCGCGACTCGGGGGCGTGCGCCTCGCGCCAGTCGGCCTGCTGCTCGATGATCGCCGCGGCCAGCGCTTCCTTGGAGTCGAAGTGGAAGTACAGCGCACCCTTGGTGACCGACGCCTCCGCGAGGATGTCGGAGATCGTGGCGCCGGCGAAGCCCTTGCGCTCGAAGACCGCCGCCGCGGCCCTCAGCACGCTGTTCCGGGTCGCCTCAGCCCTTGCTTGGCTCACTGTCCGCTCCTTGTCGACAAGGGAAGTCCACTGGCGTCCGCACCCCACCCTGGTTGTCGACAACGGATGTCGTTGCTACGGTAAAAAACCGCGCGGACGGTTTCGTTTTATGGTCAACCTTCGCGACCTACGACCAAAGGTAGCAGATGAGCACTCGGACGAATCGACCTTCCACCCTGACGCCGCTGCCTCTCGCCCGCCACGTGGGCCTCCCCGTGCCTCTCCGGCTGACGCACAAGCATCGACCGGAGGCGCAGGTCGTGCGGCGCTGGTGGCGCACCGAGATCGACCGCTTCTGCGTCACCGCGCAGTGGAGCGCCGATCACCCGCACTACCTTCCCACCGACGACGGTGGCCCTGGACTCCCCCTCGTCGCGGAGACCCTGCGCCAGGCGGTCATCGCGGTCAGCCACGCGGCCTACGACGTCCCGCGCGACCACGCGTTCGTGATGAAGGCCCTGTCGGTCGAGCTCGACGCCACTCCCCCAGCCCTGACCTCCGTCCACGACGTCCGCGTCGACCTGGCGTGCCACGACGTCGTCGTCGCCCGCGGCGAGCTGCGCAGCATGGAGATCAGCCTCGACTTCGTCCACGACGGGCGGCCGTTCGCGCGCGGGGCGGGATCGCTCACCCTGCTGCCCCCGGCCGTCTACGAGCGCCTCCGGGGCACGGTGTCGCCCGTCCGGCACCGCACCGCGGGGCCCCGCGTGGCAGCACGTCAGGTGGGCAGGGCGGCCGAGGGCGACGTCCTCCTCGCCACGGGTCCCGGCGCCGACCACTGCCTCGTCGTCGACACCGACCACCCGTGGCACTTCGACCATGCCGCCGACCACCTCCCCGGGATGCTCTTCGTCGAGGCAGCCGTGCAGTCCCACCTCCTCCGGACCGGTGACGCCACACCGCGCGCCATCCGTGCCACCTTCGACAAGTACGCCGAGGTCGCTCCCGACGTCGCCGTCGCCGTCGAGCCGCGGGACAACGGGACGGGCGTCGGCTTCCTCCAGGACGGTGCCGTCGTCGCCTCCGCGGTGGTGGACCAGGCGTGATCGACGTCCTGGTGCTCGGTGCGACCGGCTTCATCGGCTCCGCCGTGGCCGGCGCGCTCGCCGCGCGCCCCCACGTGCGGCTGCACCGCGGGCACCGCGACCGGCTCCGCGCCTCCACCGGGCCCGTGGTCGACGTGCGCGACCAGACGACACTCGGCTGCCTGGCCCGGGTCGACGTGGTCGTCCACGCCGCTCACCTCGTCGCGGGCGACGACGCCGACCTCGAGGCCACCAACGTCGAGGGCAGCCGGCGCGTGGCCGACGCCTGCCACCGCCACGGCACCCGGCTGGTGAGCATCAGCACCGCGTCGGTCTACGGCGTCGGCCCGTGGCGCGGCGAGGACGTGCAGCAGCTCCCCGTCCGGCCGGCCTCGCGGGTCAGCGACAGCCGGGCCCGCGGCGACGAGGCCGTGCTGGCAGCGGGCGGCCTCGTCGTGCGGCCGCACCTGGTGCACGGCCCGGACGACCGGTGGTTCGTGCCGGCTGCGCGCCGGGTGCTGCGCACGACGGGCTGGATCGACGGCGGTGCGAGCCGGCACAGCACCATCCACGTGGGCGACCTCGCCCTCGAGGTGGTCGACGCTGCCCTCGGCACCGGATCCGGCGTGCGGCTCCTCACCGATCCGCCACGCACCCTCCCCGAGGTCCTCGCCCCCTACCTCGGGCGCGACGACGTCTGCGCGACCGGGTCGACCCACGCGCAGGCGCTGCGGCACCCGACGGGCGCCACCGACCCCCGATGGCGCCACCACGTGGACCTGATGGCCCTCGACCACCACCTCGTCGACTCCGGGAGGTCCTGACGGCGTACCCGATGCGAGAAGCCCGCACCCGATCCCACTCCGCCCCCAGCAGGAGGAAACCATGTCAGAGAACAGCGCGAACGCCGACCTGAAGGCCAAGATGCGTGAGGCCCTCGACCGCAAGCACGGTCACGACCATCCTGACGACCGGGCCGGCTCGCCGGCCAAGGCGCACGGCTCGGAGATCAACGACAAGAACGTGGCCAAGCCGATGCACCGCCGCAAGGCAGGTGGCGGGGGAGCCTGAGCCCGGCTCGCTCACGCCACCCGGGCCGCCCCGGTGCGCTCAACGCCGCCGGAGCAGGTAGGTGTCCATCACCCAGCCGTCAGCGTCCTTCGCCCGCACCCGGGCGGCCCGCAGCGCGTCGACCACGTCGGCCAGCCGCCCGGCGACCAGCTCCTCGTGCGGGCTGCCGAGGTTGGCGCCCCACCAGACGTCCCAGTCGCCCGGGAGCGATGCCGCGTGCAGCCGGCCGTCGAGCATCACGACGAGGTTGTCGTGGCCGGCGGCCACCTCGTCGGCGAGCCGGCGTCCCGTCGTGACCAGCACCGGGCGGCCGACCTCGTGGAGCACCAGGCGGTGGCGGGCGGCCAGCAGGGAGAGCGCGGAGACGCCGGGCCAGACGGCGTACGGCACGTCGAGGCGGTCGACGACGCGGATCGTCGAGTCGTAGAACGCCGGGTCGCCCCACACCAGGAAGCCGACCGTGCCCGGGCGACCGTCGATGACCGAGGCGTACGCCGCCGCGCGCGCGTCGTGCCAATCGAGCACGGCGCCGTCGTAGCCGGCCCCGTCGAGCCCGGGGTCGCGGTCGCGGGGCGGGTCGGCGACCGCCACCAGCTCGACGCCGAGCTCCGCGCAGACCGCGCGGCGCAGCGCGAGCAGCGGGTCGGAGGGGCCCTTCTCGGCGGCGATGACGTAGTCGCACGACGCGATCGCCTCGCGCGCCTCGAGGGTCAGCTGCCGGGGATGGCAGCCGATCCCCACGATCCGCACCGTCGTGCGGGGGTCCAGCTCGATCATCGGTCCTCGAGCTCGCCCTCGACGTCGAGGTAGACCTGCTGCATCGCGGCCATCACCCCGGCGTCCGGCTCCTCCCACAGCCCGCGCTCGGCGGCCTCGTGCAGCCGTTCGACGATGCCGCGCAACGCCCACGGGTTGGAGGTGCGCAGGAACTGCTGCGTCGTCTCGTCGAGGACGTACTCCCGCGCCAGCGACTCGTACATCCAGTCGTGCACCACGCCGGCGGTGGCGTCGAAGCCGAAGAGGTAGTCGACGGTCGCGGCGAGCTCGAAGGCGCCCTTGTAGCCGTGGCGCCGCATCGCGCCGATCCAGCGCGGGTTGACCACGCGGGCGCGGAAGACGCGGTTGGTCTCCTCCTGCAGCGTGCGGGTGCGGACCGCGTCGGGCGAGGTCGAGTCGCCGACGTAGGCCTTCGGGTCGCTGCCGGTGAGCGCGCGGACGGTGGCGACCATGCCGCCGTGGTACTGGAAGTAGTCGTCGCTGTCGGCGATGTCGTGCTCGCGGGTGTCGATGTTCTTGGCCGCGACCTTGATCCGGCGGTAGTTGGTGCGCATGTCGTCGGCGGCCGGGGCGCCGTCGAGGTCGCGGCCGTAGGCGAAGCCGCCCCAGGCCGTGTAGACCTCGGCCAGGTCGGCGTCGCTGCGCCAGTTGCCCGACTCGACGACCTGGAGGATCCCCGCGCCGTAGGAGCCCGGCTTCGAGCCGAAGATCCGGGTGGTCGAGCGCCGCTCGTCGCCGTGCTCGGCGAGGTCGGCCCGCGTGTGGGCGCGGACGAAGTTGAGCTCGTCGGGCTCGTCGAGCCCCGCCACCAGGCGTACGGCGTCGTCGAGCATCGCGACCACGTGCGGGAAGGCGTCGCGGAAGAAGCCGGAGATCCGCACGGTGACGTCGATGCGCGGGCGGCCGAGCTCGTCGAGCGGGATGACGGTGAGGTCGCTGACGCGCCGCGACGCGGGGTCCCACTCGGGGCGTACGCCGAGCAGCGCGAGCACCTCGGCCACGTCGTCACCCGACGTCCGCATGGCGCTCGTGCCCCACACCGACAGGCCCACGGAGCGCGGGTGGGTGCCGGTCTCGTCGACGTACTTCGCGACCAGCGACTCGGCCATCGCCTGACCGGTCTGCCACGCCAGCCGCGAGGGGACCGCGCGCGGGTCGACGGTGTAGAAGTTGCGCCCGGTCGGCAGCACGTTGACCAGCCCGCGCAGCGGCGAGCCGGACGGCCCGGCGGCGATGAAGCCGCCGGCGAGGGAGTGGACGACGGCGTCGAGCTCGTCGGTGGTGCGGGCCAGCCGCGGCACGACCTGGGTCGCGGCGAACTCCAGCACCCGCTGCACCTCCGGGTCGTCGTGCAGCTGCGCGGCGCGGGCGACGTCCCAGTCGGCCTGGTCCATCTGCTCGACCAGGGCGCGGGCCTGCGCCTCGATCGCGTCGACGGCGCCGGTGGCCTCGGCACCCTCCTTGAGGCCCAGCGCCGCGCGCAGCCCCGGCACGGCCTGCGCCTGGCCGCCGAAGACCTGCGCGGCGCGCAGGATCGCGAGCACGAGGTTGACCCGCGCCTCGCCGGCGGGCGCCTGGCCGAGCACGTGCAGGCCGTCGCGGATCTGCGCGTCCTTGATCTCGCAGAGCCAGCCGTCCACGTGCATGATGAAGTCGTCGAACGACTCGTCGTCGGGCTGCTCGTCGAGCCCGAGGTCGCGGTGCATCTCCGCGGCGTGCATGAGCTGCCAGATCTCGCCGCGGATCGCCGGGAGCTTGGCCGGGTCCATCGCCGCGATGTTGGCGTGCTCGTCGAGGAGCTGCTCGAGGCGCGCGATGTCGCCGTAGGACTCCGCGCGCGCCATCGGCGGCACGAGGTGGTCGACGATCGTGGCGTGCGCGCGGCGCTTGGCCTGCGCGCCCTCGCCGGGGTCGTTGACGAGGAACGGGTAGACCAGCGGCAGGTTGCCGAGCGCGGCGTCGGTGCCGCACTCCGCGGACAGCGCGGCGTTCTTGCCCGGCAGCCACTCCAGCGAGCCGTGCTTGCCGAGGTGGACCACCGCGTCGGCGCCGAACCCGCCGTCCTCGACGGCGGCGTCGAGCCAGCGGTAGGCGCCGAGGTAGTGGTGGGTCGGCGCGAGGTCGGGGTCGTGGTAGATCGCGATCGGGTTCTCCCCGAAGCCGCGCGGCGGCTGGATCAGCAGCACCACGTTGCCGGCGCGGACGGTCGCGAGCACCAGCTCGCCGGCGTCGTTGACGAAGAGGGAGCCGGGCGCCTCGCCCCACGCCTCGACCATGTCGTCGCGCAGCGTCGCGGGCAGGTGCGCGGTCCAGGCGGCGTACTGCTCCCGCGTGATCCGCACGTGCGCGTCGGTGAGCTGCGCGTGCGTCAGCCACTCCTCGTCCTGGCCGCCGGCCGCGATCAGCGTGTGGATCAGCGCGTCGCCGGCCTGGGTGTCGTCGGACATCGCGAGGATGCGCGTCACCTCGTTGTCGCCGCCGAGGTCGTAGCCCTCCTCGCGCAGGCGCCGCAGCATCCGGACCGCGGAGACCGGGGTGTCGAGGCCGACCGCGTTGCCGATGCGCGCGTGCTTGGTGGGGTACGCCGAAAGCACGAGCGCGAGCCGCTTGTCGGCGTTCGGGATGTGCCGCAGGCGGGCGTGGCGGACCGCGATGCCGGCCACCCGGGCGCAGCGCTCGGGGTCGGCGACGTAGTGCGGCAGGCCGTCGGAGTCGATCTCCTTGAAGGAGAACGGCGCGGTGATGATGCGGCCGTCGAACTCCGGGATCGCGATCTGCGTGGCGGAGTCCATCGGGCTCACGCCGTCGTCGGAGGCCTCCCACTCCTCGCGGCTCGAGGTGAGGCACAGGCCCTGGATGATCGGGATGTCGAGCGCCGACATCCGCGCGACGTCCCACGCCTCGTCGTCGCCACCGGCGCTGGCGCCCGCGGGGACGCTGCCGCCGGCCGCGAGGACCGTCACGACGAGGGCGTCGAGACCGGCGAAGGCGTCGTAGAGCTCGTCGGGCGCGGAGCGCAGGGAGCCCGCGAAGATCGGGACGCCGACGGCCTGGTCAGTCGCGTCGACCGCGTCGGCGAGCGCGTGCGCGAAGGCGGTGTTCCCGCTGGCCTCGTGGGCGCGGTAGTAGAGCACCCCGACCCGGGGCAGGTCGGTGGCCTCGACCCCGTCGCGCTCGGCGTACCCCCACTGCGGCAGCACCTGCGGCGGCTCGAAGCCCTCGCCGGTGAGCAGCACGGTGTCGCTGAGGAACGCGTGGAGCTGGCGGAGGTTGGCCGGCCCGCCCTCGGCGAGGTAGCGGTGCGCCTCGGCGGCGACACCGATCGGCACCGACGACTGCTCCATCAGCTCCGCGCTCGGCGCCTGCTCGCCGCCGAGGACGACGACCGGCATCCCGGTGGCGGCGACGCGGGCGAAGCCCGAGCACAGGTCCTGCGGCGAGCCGAGGAGCCGGCCGACGACGAGGTCGCAGCCCTCGATCACCTCGGCCATCGACTGGTGACCGGGACGCGCCGGGTTGGCCAGGACGTAGTCGGCGCCGGACTCCCGTGCGCTCAGCAGGTCGGTGTCGGACGTGGACAGCAGTGCGATCCGCACGGATCCTCCTCGGGGTTCTCGCCCCTCTGATGGGATCCGCGTGGGCCAGTATCTGGCTGCGGGCCTGCGCGCAGGCCCTTCACAGTGGCGGAACCGCCCCGGGGTCGCACCGGGTTCCTGGGTCCCACGCGGAGTGGTCCGCGCAGCCTAGCGCCCCGTGCGTCCGCTGGTTGAGGTGCGAGCGGAGCGAGCCTCGAAACCAGACCTCGTGCAATCATCCGCCGCATGCAGCGCACCCGCAGCGACCTGTGCCCGGGCGTCTTCCGTCCGTGGCCGGCGGACGACGGCGCGCTGGTCCGGCTGCGGATCCCCGGCGGACGCCTCACCCGCACCACGCTGCTCGCGCTGGTCGGGGTCGCGGAGTCGTACGGCGACGGGCGGGTGCACCTCACCAAGCGGGCGAACCTCCAGCTGCGCGCGCTCCCCCTCGACGACGGCGCCCTCCCGCGCTCGGTCGTCGAGGCGATCCGGCTGACCGGGCTGCTGCCCCACCCCGACCACGAGCTGGTCCGCAACGTCCTGGTCTCCCCGCTCACCGGCCTGCACGGCGGCCGCGCCGACCTGCGCGCGGTCACGGACGAGCTCGACGAGCGGGTGTGCGCGACGCCCTCGCTCGCCCGGCTTCCGGGCCGCTTCCTCTTCGTGCTCGACGACGGCCGCGGCGACCTGGTCTCCCGCTCCTGCGACCTCGGTCTGGTGGCGCTGTCGGAGGACGAGGTGCAGCTGCGCATCGGCTCCCACCACTGGGGCCCGGTCGTCCCGATCGGCGAGGCCGCCGCCCGCCTCACCGGCCTGGCGCGGGCCTTCCAGCAGGTCCGCGGCGCGGGCGACGACGCGGCCTGGCACGTCGACGACCTGCCCGCGGTGCCAGACACCCACGAGCCCGACCCCCGCCTGCCCTCCGCCACCGGCGCCCCGCCCCCCGGCGAGGTCGTGCCGGGCCTCGAGCACGTCGCGGTGGAGGGTGGCGCGTGTGACCGAAAGTTTTCGCTCACGCTGCCGGAGGAGCTGGTGGCGACGCCGTGGAAGTCGCTGGTCGCCGGCACGCCCCTCCCGCCGCCGGCGGCCGAGGAGGCCGACGACTTCGACGACTGACCCAGCACCACGCAGGCAGTTCGCGCCCCTGGACCGTTGATCCACGCTCAGCGAGGTCGGCAGCGAGGCGAACTGCCTTCATGGTGCTGATCAGGCCACGCAGATGACCCCGCGGTTGCCCTCCTGGTCGGCGAGGACCGTCAGCCCCGGCGCCTCGCTGTCGTCGACGACGGTCGCCCCGGCCGCCACCGCGGCGGCGATGCGCCCGTCGCGCGCCTCGGCGGGGACGTAGACCTCGACGTGCCAGCGCTGCCCGCCGTCCGCGGACGCGGGGCGGGGGTCGTCGAACCACAGGTTGGGCACGCGCTGCGAGCCGTCGCGCACCTCGTCGCCCGGTGAGCCGCGGCCCTGCGAGGCCGCGTCGCCGGTCAGCAGCGCGGCCCAGACGGCCGCGACCCCCGCTGCGTCCGACGCCTCCAGGCCGAGCTCGAGCTCGCTCACCGCTGCGGGGTCGGCGGCCAGACCGTGGTCGGCGGCCACGTCGGTGATCCGGCGGGCGAGGTCGACGTCCTGCTGGGTCGGCCACTCGACGACGTGCTCGGTGCCGTCGTCGGCGCGGTAGATCGCGTCGTCGGTGACCAGCTCGAGGTCGACGAAGCCGGAGCCGATCCGCACGCGCGGGTGGTGACCCACCTCGTCCCCCGCCTCGCCGATCGCGGCGACGAAGCGCGCGGCCTCGGCGAAGGAGCCGACGCGGTACCGCGCGTGGAGTCCCTGGGCGAGCTTGCGCCAGTCGGTGAGGCTGGCGTCGGCGATCTGGTTCCCCCGCAGCATGTCCATCCTCGGACCCTCCCCCACGTGCCCCGCGGCCGCAAGGCCCTAGGCTGCCCCCGTCACGCGACGCAGGAACCCGGTGAGAGTCCGGGGCGGTTCCGCCACTGTCAGTCCTCCAGCACGACCGGGGGATGAGCCAGACACTGCCCGCCGCGACGTACCTGCCACCCAAGGGGCGAGAACCCCAAGGAGCCGTGATGAGCCTGCTGGCCCGACCCACCCGTCGCTACGACTACGTCGCCGACGGGCCCGCGATCTACGACGAGTCCTTCGCGACGATCCGTCGCGAGACCCGCCTCGACCACCTGCCGGTCGACGCCGAGCGGGTGGCGGTCCGGATGGTGCACGGCACCGGGCAGACCGACCTCACCGACGACCTGGTGATCCACCCGGAGCTGGTCGCGGCCGCCCGCGGCGCGCTGGAGGCCGGCGCGCCGATCATCACCGACGCCCACATGGTCGCCTCGGGGGTCACCCGCGCCCGGCTGCCGCGCGACAACGAGGTGCTCTGCGCGCTGCACGACCCGCGCACTCGCGACCTCGCGCTGCTCATGGGCACGACGCGCTCCGCCGCCGCGCTGTCGCTGCTCGAGCCCCGGCTCGAGGGTGCGGTCGTCGCGATCGGCAACGCGCCCACCGCGCTCTTCCACCTGCTCGAGATGCTGCTCGACGGCGCTCCTCGCCCGGCCGCGATCATCGGCTGCCCGGTCGGCTTCATCGGCGCCGCCGAGTCCAAGCAGGCACTCGAGGAGGCGTCCTCCGCGTGGGGGCTCGACGTCCCGTTCCTCACCGTCCGCGGCCGCCGCGGCGGCTCGGCGATGACCGCCTCGGCCCTCAACGCCCTCGCGCAGGAGAAGGAGTGAGCGGCCGGCTGTACGGCGTCGGCCTGGGTCCCGGCGACCCCGAGCTGATCACCCTCAAGGCCGCGCGGCTCATCGGAGTCGGCCGACGTCATCGCCTTCCACGCCGGCGTCGGCAAGCAGTCAAACGCCCGCCGGATCGCAGCGGACCTCATCCCGGCGACCGCGGTCGAGGAGGAGCTGCGCTACCCCGTCACCACGGGGTCGACCGCCCACCCGGGCGGCTACGCCGGCGCGATGGCGGAGTTCTACGAGGAGTGCACCACGCGCCTCGGCGCACACCTCGAGGCCGGTCGGACGGTGGTCGTGCTGGCCGAGGGCGACCCGCTGTTCTACGGCTCGTTCATGTACCTCCACGACCGGCTCTCGCCGCGCTTCGAGACCGAGGTCGTGCCCGGCGTGCCGGCGTTCGCCGCCGCCACCGCGACGCTCGCGCTGCCGCTCGTCCGGCAGACCGACGTGCTCACCGTCCTCCCCGGGACGCTGCCCGTCCCCGAGCTCGCCCGCCGCCTCGCCGACACCGACGGCGCGATCATCATGAAGCTCGGCCGCACCTTCCCCGGCGTCGTCGAGGCCCTGCGCCAGGCGGGCCGTCTCGAGCACGCGATGTACGTCGAGCGCGCCTCGATGCCGGCCGAGCGCTGGCTGCCGGTGGTCGACGTCGACCCCACCTCCGTCCCCTACTTCAGCCTCGTCGTCGTCCCCGGCGACACCCTCTCCGAGGACCCCACCGGCCGCCGCACAGATCGCTGGTTCAGGTGAGCGCAGCGAGGGTCGAGGTGCGAGCGCCAGCCTACGGTGGTTGAGGTGCGAGCGCAGCGAGCCTCGAAACCACACCCCCTCCGCATCATCGGCCTCGGCCCCGGCCCGGAGAAGTGGCTCACCCCCGAGGCCCGCGAGGCGCTCGCCGAGGTCGACCACGTCGTCGGCTACGCGCCGTACGTCGACCGCGTCCCGCAGCGCGAGGGCCTGACCCGCCACTGCTCGGGCAACACCGTCGAGGTCGACCGGGCCCGCCTCGCCCTCGACCTGGCGTCCCGCGGCGAGCGGGTGGCGGTCGTGTCGGGCGGCGACGCCGGCGTCTTCGGGATGGCCAGCGCCGTCTTCGAGGCGGCGGTCGACTTCCCCCAGGTCGAGATCGAGGTCCTCCCGGGCGTCAGCGCCGTCCAGGCCGTCGCCGCGAAGGCCGGCGCACCGGTCGGCGCGGACTTCGCGGTCGTGTCGCTCAGCGACCGCCTCAAGCCGTGGTCGGTCGTCGAGAAGCGGCTGCACGCGATCGCCGAGGCCGACCTGGTCCTCGCGGTCTACAACCCCGCGTCCCGCAGCCGCACCACGCAGGTCGCCGACCTGCAGAAGCTCTTCCTCGAGCACCGCAGCCCCGACACCGTCGTCGTCGTCGGCCGCGACGTCGGCCGCGCCGAGGAGTCGCTGACCGTCACGACCCTGGCCGGGCTCGAGGCCGACACGATCGACATGAAGTGCCTGCTGATCGTCGGCGCCTCCTCGACCCGGGTGACCGAGGCCGGGCAGGTCTGGACGCCGCGCTTCGTGGAGGCCCCGTGAGCGTCCACTTCGTCGGCGCCGGGCCCCGGCGCGGCCGACCTGCTCACCCTCCGCGCCGCCGACCTGCTCGCCGCCGCCGACGTCGTGCTCTACCCCGGCACGTACCTCGACGCCGCGGTCCTCTCCCACTGCCCGTCGGCGCGCCACGTCGACACCCAGGCCCTCGACCTCGACCGGATCACCGCCGTCATGGTCGACGCCGCCGCGGAGGGCCTCGACGTCGTCCGCCTCACCTCGGGCGACCCGTCGCTCTACTCCGCGCTCGCCGAGCAGACCGCCCGTCTCGACGCGGCCGGGGTCGCGTGGGACGTGTGCCCCGGCGTCCCGGCGTACGCCGCCGCTGCCGCCCTCGTCGGGCGCGAGCTCACCGTCCCGCTGGTCACGCAGTCCGTCGTCCTGACCCGCACGCAGGCGCGCTCGACCGCGATGCCCGACACCGAGTCGCTGGCGGCCTTCGCTGCCACCCGCGCGACGTTGGTCCTGCACCTCGCGATCACGCGCGTCCGGGCGCTGGCCGCGGAGCTCGTCGAGGAGTACGGCGCCGACTGCCCCGCCGTCGTCGTCCACCGCGCCAGCCAGCCCGGCGAGCTCGTCCTCCGCGGCACGCTCGCCGACATCGCCGACCAGGTCGAGGCCGCCGGCCTCAAGCAGGCCGCCGTCATCCTCGTCGGCCGGGCCCTCGCCCGCGACGGCGGCGAGTCCTGGCTCTACACCGCCGACCGCGAGCGCC